>NZ_JBVIZY010000032.1:0-1189 GCF_055591085.1 Streptomyces sp. NPDC041713 | reverse complement strand
TGGGGCGGGGCTGGTGCTGAAGCGGACATGGCCGCCCGGTGCGCCGGGGGGGGGCACCTACTTCGGGAAAGTTGCGAAGGGAAGTGCCGCGCGCCCCCTCCTCGCGGCCCTGCGCGCCCCCAGGTGTGTCGAGCCACGGGGCGGGTCTTTGCGGTGGGCGCGGCCCACGGTGCGACTCGGCTCACCGCACGACGTCCCCGCGCGGGTCATCCGCTCGCGCTGCCGGGTGCGGTCCGACCCATCGTGGGCGATGGCCCCGGTGCGTACTCGGCCAGCCCAGCCGCCTCGCCGCCCGGGTCAGCGGTTCGCGCGGCCGTCACAGTCGGGCGTGGGCGGGCCTCACGGTCGGAGTGCGCTGAGGACTGAAAGATGCGGCCCGCTGCCTCGGGGGTCTGGCACCTACTTTGGGAAAGTTGCGAAGCGGATCGCCGCGCGCCCCCCTGCCACCACCCGCGCGCCCCTAGAAGGGGGAGCGATCAAAGAGCCCCGGCCCACCACCAGACCCGGTAACCCCACCAAACTCGCCCACCCCATAGGCCTCATGGGTCACAGGACCCCACCCGCCACACGCACCCCTCCGGTGGATTGGTTGATTACGGGGGCGCTTGGGGTGTGGCAGGGGGGCGTGCGGCATATTCATTCGCAACTTTCCCAAAGTAGGTACCTGCCCCCCGGGCGGCGGACCCGCCGTGTCCCTTCACCGCACGCCTCGACCGCGACGACCGCTGACGATGAGCCACCCCGCACCCGGCCGCGAAGGGTGGTGATAGCCCGAGCGGCGTGGCCGGGCGGCTGGCCGAGCCGTAACTTGGCGTCGGCCCACGATGGGCGGTCCGCGACCGGCAGTGAGGGGCGATGTCCCGACCGGACAGACCGTGCCGTGGGCCGATCGCGCACCGTGGCGCCCGCGCACGATGGGCCGGTCCGCACCCGGCCACGAAAGTCGATGACCCGAGCCGACGACCCGACCGGCAGGCACAGCCTCGACGGTGGCTATCGCCCACGATGGGCCGGACCGCACCCGGCCGCGCCCGCCGCAAAGACCCGCCCCGTGGCTCGACACACCTGGGGGCGCGCAGGGCCGCGAGGAGGGGGCGCGCGGCAATCCGCTTCGCAACTTTCCCAAAGTAGGTGCCAGACCCCCGGCGGACCAGGCGGCCATGTCCGCTTCAGCACGAACCCCGCCCCG
>NZ_JBVIZY010000030.1:0-1589 GCF_055591085.1 Streptomyces sp. NPDC041713 | reverse complement strand
CCGCTACGAACGCAAGCCCGAACACTTCCTCGCCTTCACCGCCATCTCGGCAACCCTCATATGCCACCGCCGAATCGCCAAATGAAATGGCGTCTGAAATCGGGTCTGCCGCAGGCCGCGGGCAGTTCGTGAACCGTCCCCGCGGCCGAACTGCATCGCCATACGCTTCTCTCATGAAGCCGAGCGACTTCTTCATCCAGTTACCGGACGACAACTGGAACATGCACGACGAGTTCGAATTGAAGCTCACCCAGCAGTTGCGTCAGGGTCAGCTCGAGGTGGTGGGGATCGGTCTGGACACGGCGGTCACGTTGCTGATCACGGTGGGGGACAACCCAGAACGGCTCGACAGCGAGGCGGCCTTCGCCGCGCTGTGCGGAGTCAGCCCCGTCGAGCGCTCCTCGGGACGCCGACAGGTCCGCCGCCTCAACCACGGCGGCGACCGGCAAGCCAACGCCGCCCTTCACCGCATCGTGTTCACGCGCCTGCGGGTCGACCCACGTACCAAGGACTACTACGAGCGCCGCATCAAGGAGGGCAAGACCCGACGCGAAATCGTCCGTTGCCGCTCACGCTACGCGGCCCGGGAGGTCTTCCACCTGGTCGAACACCTACAGCCAGTACCCCGCGCATAGGCGCTGTCGTGACAGATGAGAGGGTCTGGCGGGTGAGTGAGCCACCGAAGAACACCCTGCAATACCGCTTTGACGGGCCCGAAGACGCCCCCGTGCTGATCCTGGGTGCCTCCCTCGGTACCACATGGCATAGGTGGGCGAATGCGTCTCGCGGGGTCTAGGTAGTCCAGGTCAGGGGCGTAGGTGCAGGTCAGGGGCTTGCGGTCCGGGTGCATCTACGTGGTTGGTGACTTATTCGTGACTGGTGTGACTCACAGAAGCCCCCGCCGGATCGAGTCCGGCGGGGGCTTCTGCGTGCACGGGGTCCCGCTGGTGGGCTGGCTCAGTAGATTCGCTTGCGCCCCACCGAGACGGCCCTGATGTCCGGCAGCGGAGATACGCCGCTGACGGAATCAATCGGAAGTTTCCACCCCGGAAGGCGCCACTCAATTTCAGGTTACGCCGGTTCGGATTTCCACAAGTAGACCGACAAGCCCAAAGCCCACCATCACCCATCCGAAAATCCGAAGTTGGCGTGGCGAAGATCTCTCCCCAGGGCCAGGGAGCGAGGCCAAAAGGAACGCGAAGAATCGATCGGAGAGATCTGCGACGTTGCGCGCGAAAAGGATTCCGATAGCGATCATTGCCGCATAGAAGATCACCGCTCCCACGCTCATTTCGGACGAGGCTCGACCGGCGAGTTCAATCTGATTCACTTCGCACCAACTACCACTTGAATATGTCACCGATTCGACCGACTTTGGTGTCGTGTGAACTTGTCACACCTACCTCTATGCCCAACCCGCCGATCAACCCGACATTTGTGCTCCCAACTGGTTCTCCCCGACTGTTCGTGGCACCGATTGCTCTCTCATGACTAAGACGCCATTTCATTTGGCGATTCGGCGGTGGCATATGAGGGTTGCCGAGATGGCGGTGAAGGCGAGGAAGTGTTCGGGCTTGCGTTCGTAGCGG
>NZ_JBVIZY010000029.1:0-2325 GCF_055591085.1 Streptomyces sp. NPDC041713 | reverse complement strand
ACCCGCTACGCCAAACGGGCTCGCCACTACGAAGCCATGGTCACCCTCGCCTGCCTACAGCTCTGGCTGCCCTGACTATGCGGACACGACCTAGGGGGTGGCTCTCCGGATGTATGCGTCGTCCGGCATGACCTCCATCCCCGCGTCGGCCCGGCCCGCAGCTCCGCCCTGCACATCCCAGCTCCCTCGCGGGCCTGCGGACCCGGGACATCGGGTGCGTGAGGTGGGCTCAGTAGCGTCGGCGGGAGAGGTCCTGGGCCCAGTCCCGGAGCCGGTCCTCGAGGGCGAGGTGGTCACCGCGGCTGACGGTCTGGAGTAGCCGCGCACACGGTCACGCAGCAGGTGACGGAGACACCGCGGAAACCGGCGCGACCACGGATACCGATCACGCGGGCGGATATCGCGGGGCTCCGGCCGGCGCGCCGCCGCGGCCGCCGACGGTGCGGCAGGTGACCGGGTGGCTCACCCGTCACCCCACGACCCTGAGCGAGGAGGATCGGGCCGGTCTGAAGGATGTCTTGGCCCGCTGCACCGAACTGGACACGGCAGCCGGACATGTCCGCGACTTCGGCGAGATACTCACCGACCGCCTCGGCTTCACACTCCCCAGCTCGATCGACGTGGTCGACGCGGTCGACGCGGTCGACGCCAGCCAGTTACCCGGCCTCACTGGCTTCGCACTCCACCTGCTCCGAGATCTCGATGCCGTGACAGCTGGGCTCACCCTGAACTGGAGCTCTGGCAGTATCGAGGGCGCCGTGAACCGCATCAAGAAGATCAAGCGGCATCTACGGTCGGGCGGGATTCGAACTGCTCCGCAAAATGCTCTTGCAGTAGCTTCTCGCGCCGGTGTTGTTCCGTCGCTGGCGGCACGGGGTCAGAGTTCGGTCGTCCAGATCCCGACAGGGTGCTCACGCGGAGGCAGCCACAGCTGAGGCTGTGACTCCCGATGCCTCACCTCAGCCTGTTCGTCCCAGTGAAACCGTTCATGCGCGTCGGGCCACGCAACTTGCAGCACCGGGAAAGGGGGCCGCCGGTAGAACCCGATGGCCTGTCCGAAGAAGGTCCGGTACCAGCGCAGATCAACCTGCCTGAGCGCGACTTGGTGACCGTCGACAACGTCACGATGTCTCTGGCCGTCGGCCAGTACACCGCCCGCGGCGGACTTCTCTCCGAGCCTGTTGAGAATGCGGTGCATGACGTGGATATCGAGTCCGAACATGGCGAGCTCAGGTGCGTCGTGAGCGTGCGCGAGGCCAATCGTGTAGGCGAATCCAGGACCGATGTCGTCCTCGGGAACCATCACGACGTGCCATCCGTGCCGCTGCACGTTCTCGATGATTGTCACCTCCATGCGGTCCGCTTCGGCTCGGTCACCGTAGTCATGGCAGAGGACGCAGCGGCACTGGAACGGATCGGCAGTCATACGCGGAGGCTACGAGGTGAGTGATTGAGCCGGCCAGATGGGCTCGTGACCGCCCTCTAATCGAACGACACTGTCACCCTCTGCAATCGGTCCCCAAGATCTGTGCCAGAACCCAAAACTCGTGAACATCACCCACCTTGGATCCGGGTGCCTCCCAAACCCATGAACATCCGACGGCGCTACTCGCGTGAATAAAGCCACCCTCGTCTGCGCCATTCTCCTCGCTGCCCCTCCTGCCGTGAGCCTCGAAGCGCCCGGCAGCCCAGAATGCTTTGGGTGCGCCGCCTAACGACCGGCACACCGAACTGGCACGCGATCCATCCATCATCCACTTCGAACCTACGTTCCAGCGAGGGAGTGCCGCACCTCAACTCCCCGATTAATAGCAGTAGTTGTTTCGTGGCACGGGTGTGTGAGTGGAGTCGATGATGCGGTAGGCCGCGCACTTACCTCTCGGTGCCGCGCTGCTACAAGCCGGAGCCGTCAATGCACTGTTGCGCGGTGCGGGTCTTGGCGCTGGGCCTGGATCAGACGACGTACCGTTTCAGGCAACGAATGGTCTCGCGGCAGGTCTTGCCCTCGGTGACACGTCGCTCGTAGTACGCCTGCGTCCGCGCATCCCAGCGCAGTCGGCTCAGTGCACGATGCGATGTAGGGCCGCGTTCGCCTGCCGGTTTCCCCCACGACTGAGCCGCCGATGGAGCCTGCTGCCCGATGAGTACCCCACCGGGCTCGCCCCGCACAACGCGGCGAACGACGCTTCACCGCGCAACCGGTCGCTGTTGTCTCCCATGGCAATCAATAAGACGCCATTTCGTTTGGCGTGATCTTGCGGCACTCTGGGATGGTGACGGCCGCACTTGTTGAGCGAATGGCGCCGGACAGCCTGTGGGAGTTGT
>NZ_JBVIZY010000028.1:0-12459 GCF_055591085.1 Streptomyces sp. NPDC041713 | reverse complement strand
CAGGGCGGGCAGGAAGGTGATGAGGAGGCCGTTGACGAAGGCGCCCGCGGCGGCGCCGCGCCGGCCGCCGGTCGCGTTGCCGTAGACGCCCGCCGCGCCGCCCGTGAAGAAGTGCGGGACGAGGCCGGGCAGGACGAGGGCGAGCCCGAAGGCCGGATGGAAGATCCAGGCGAGCAGGCCGAGCCCCGCGAGGCCGCCGGTGAAGCTGGCGACGAAGCCGATCAGGACGGCGTTCTGTGCATAGGGGAAGACAATGGGCGCGTCGAGGGAGGGCACCGCGCCGGGCACCAGTTTCCGGGCGATGCCCTGGAAGGCCGGGACGAGTTCGCCCAGGATCGTACGGACGCCGAAGAGGATCACGGCGACGGCGATGCCGAACTGCAGGCCCTGCATGACCGACTGCATGACGTAGTCGCCGATGCCGCTCGCGCCCGGCGCGCCGTCCTCGCCGAAGGCCTTGAACGCCGTCTCCTTGCCCGCCTTGCCGAGGAAGACCAGCGACATGATCAGGTAGATCAGGACCATCGACAGGGCGGTCGCCACCATCGAGTCGCGCAGGAAACGCAGGCCTTCGGGGAGGTTCATCTCCTCGGTGCTGCGGCTGCGGCGGCCCACCAGCTGCCCCGTCGCGCCGGCCGCGATGTAACCGGCCGTCCCGAAGTGGCCGATCGCCACGTTGTCGTCGCCGGTGACGCGCTTGGTCCAGGGGTGCGCGAAGGCGGGCAGGGCCACAAGCAGGATGCCGAGCAGGACACCGCCGACGAGGACCACGGCCCACGACGGCCGGCCCGCGACGGCCGGGACCATCGTCAGCAGCGTCGCCATGAAAAGGATGTGATGGCCGGTCAGGAAGACGTAGCGCAGCGGGGTGAAGCGGGCGAGGGCCAGGCTGACGGCGAAGCCGAGGATCATCAGCCAGGCGACGCGCGATCCGTACTCCTTCTGCGCGATGCCGACGATCGCCTCGTTGGTGGGGATCACGCCGTGTGCCCCGGTGGAGCCCTGGATCATCTCGCCGAGCGGGGCGAGGGCGCCGACGACGAGGGTGGCGCCCGCGCCGATCAGCAGGAAGCCGAGGGTCGCCTTGATGGCTCCCCCGACGATTTGCCCGGTGGTCTTCCTCAGGGCGATCAGGCCCACGGCCGTGATGAGGCCGATGAGGTAGGCGGGTTGGCTGAGGATCTCGTCGACGAGGAACTCGGCGATCGGCACGAGCACGTCCATGGTGGGTTCTCCTTGCCCGGGGGCGGGCCGTCAGACGTCGTAGGTGTCCCGGAGCACGCGATCGGCCTCGGCCGCGCTGGTGAAGTCCTCGACGACCTTCACCGGGATGCCCACGTCACCGAGGGTCGCGGCGATCTCCCGCGAGGTGAGGATGGCGACCGCCTCCTTGGCCCGGCCCTTGGCGGAGATGGTGTCGGTCGCCTCGACGGTGACGTACCGGCTCCATCCCCAGTGGTCCAGGACGCCTTCGACGGTCTGCTTGAGGAAGATGCTCGTGCCGACGCCGTTGCCACAGACCGTCAGGATCCGGTGCGGGTCGCCGCCGCCCGCCGGCTCGTGGCGCGCGGCCGGCCCCACTCCCCCGCCGGTGAGGAGCGCGTGCACGGCACGCGGGGTCGCCGCCTCGCGCAGGGCGCGTGCCGTGTCCGGGTCGGCGAGCAGCCGGGCGAGGGCGCCCATCGCCGCGGTGTGCTCGGCGGCGTCCTGCGCGGCGAGGCCGACGACCAGGTCGACGGGGTCGTTGGTGTCGTGCCCGAACTCCACCGGCTCCGCGAGACGCACCCAGGACATGCCGGTGCGCAGGACGGCGGGCGAGGGTCTGGCGTGGGCGAGGGCGAGTCCGGGGGCGATGACGACGTAGGGCCCGTTGGCCCGGATGTTGTCGATCATTTCCGTCGTGTACGTGTCGGTGGTGGCTCCCGTCGCGACCATCAGGTCACCGGCGTGCCGCACGGCCGCGCGCCAGTCGGCCGCCGGGGCGTCGAGGAGCACGGCGTCCGCGGGGAGGATCTCGCTCAGCGTTGCCATGCACATGATTCTCGCCGACGCCCGGGCGGAGCCACGCGGAAGGCCCCCCGGAAAGAGTGACGGGACGACGGTGGATGGCCGCAGCGGCGGTTGGGCCCGCGGTGGCCGGAGGTAGGACTGCGCCAGCCACGGTGCGGCCACGGCAGACGGAGCGGGCCCGACACGACTGGCACCGCGAAGACCCGCGGAGGCCTCAGGCCACGACCGGTTCCGTCACGAAGGGAGACGCCTCGATGCATGCCTCGACGGCAGCAGGAAGACTCAGGGCCACCAGCCGCACCCGCCTCGGGGCGAAGCTGCTCGCGCTGGTCGCCACGGCGACGCTCGTCGTCGGCGTCCCCTCGTACGCGAGCGGCCCCGCCCATGAGGACACGCGCGCGCCTCGGACCCCCTCGCCCTTCACCGGGCTGGTGGCGCCTCAGGGTCCGGTCCTCGCCGTGAAGTTCGACAACGCGCGCGCGGCCCGGCCGCACACCGGCCTCGATCAGGCGGACATCGTCTACGTGGAGAAGGTCGAGGGCGGGATGAGCCGCCTGATGGGCGTCTACTCCGGCCGGCTGCCGGAGGCGATCGGTCCGGTGCGCAGCGCGCGGGAGTCCGACGTCGAACTCCTGCGCCAGTTCGGCCGGCCCGTCCTCGCCTACTCCGGGGTGCGCAGAGCGCTGCAGAAGACGCTCAGGGATTCCTCGCTCTACGCCCGCCCGCACGCGCGCGTCCCGGGGGCCTACTTCCGCGAGAGCGGCCGGCCCGCGCCGCACAACCTCTTCGTCCGGCCGCAGACGCTGCTGCGCTCGGCGCCGCAGGCGAACCACCCGACCGACATCGGCTTCCGTTTCGGACCCGCGCCGGAGGGCGGCACCCCCACCAGGGCCACGACGGTCCGGTACGCCTCCGCCAGCCACACCTTCACCTGGTCGCCCCGGGAGCGCCGTTGGCTCGCCTCCTTCGACGGGGCACCGGCCCGCGGCACCTCGGGGTCGCGGCTCGGCGCCCCTACCGTGGTGATCCAGTACGTGTCCATGCGCCCCTCCCGCTCCAAGGACGTCAACGGCGCGGTGACGCCGTACATCGAGACGGTCGGCAGCGGCACGGCGCAGGTGCTGCGCGACGGCAAGAGCTACCCCGTGCGCTGGAAGCGGTCCACGGCCGCAGGGGGCACCACCTTCACGCGGCCCGGCGGCGAGCCGATGCCTTTCGCCCCGGGTCAGGTCTGGGTGGTCTACGCGGACAGCCGCTGACAAAAGACCGGGCGGGCCGGCCCGGACGCTCCCCTGAGGGATGTCCCGACCGGCCCGCCCGTGGTGGAGCAGGGGTCCTACCGGCCCGCGGGGGCGAGCTCCCGGTCCGTCTCGGCCTCGGGGGAACCCGTGTCGCCGAGGTTCTTGTGCAGCTGCTCGCCCTCCACGTCCACGTTGGGGAGCAGTCGGTCCAGCCAGCGCGGCAGCCACCAGGCGGACTTGCCGAGCAGGGCGAGGACCGCGGGCACGATCGCCATGCGGACGACGAAGGCGTCGAAGAGGACGGCGATGGCCAGGCCGAAGCCCATCATCTTGATCATGTCGTCGTTCTCCATGATGAAGCCGGAGAAGACGCTGATCATGATGATCGCGGCCGCGGCCACGACCCGTCCGCCGTGGGTGAAGCCGGTCACGACCGACTCGCCGGGGCGCGCTCCGTGGACGTACGCCTCGCGCATCCGGGTCACGAGGAAGACCTCGTAGTCCATGGCCAGGCCGAAGACCACACCGATCATGAAGATCGGCATCATGCTCATGATCGGGCCCGGCTGGTCGACGCCCACGATGTCCGCGAGCCAGCCCCACTGGAAGACCGCGACCACGGCGCCGAGCGCGGCGGCCACCGAGAGCAGGAAGCCGAGCGCCGCCTTGAGGGGCACCAGGACCGAGCGGAAGACCAGCATCAGGAGCAGGAACGCGAGGCCGACGACCAGTGCGAGGTAGGGCAGGAGCGCGTCGTCCAGGGTCTGCGAGAAGTCGATGGTCATCGCGGTCTGGCCGGTGACCAGGACCTCGGAGCCGGTGTCGGTACCGACGCCGTCGGCGATCGAGCGGATCGACTTGACCAGTTCCTCGGTCTCGTGGTCGCTCGGCCCGGTCTTCGGGACGACGTTCATGATGGCGGTGTTGCCCGCCTTGTTGGCCTGCGCCGGGCTCACCTCGACGACGCCGTCGATCTTGCCGATGGACTCGCCGACGGTCTTGGCGGCGTCCGCCACCCCGGAGTCCTTGGTGACGGTGACCATCAGCGGGCCGTTGAAGCCCGCGCCGAAGGACTCCGACAGCATGTCGTAGGCCTTGCGCTGGGTGGTGTCCGGCGCCGAGGTGCCCTCGTCGGGCAGGCCGAGCTCCAGGCTGGTGGCCGGTACGGCCACGGCGCCGAGGCCGATGACGGCGACCAGGAGCACGGAGAGGGGGTGGCGCAGCACGAAGCGGGCCCAGCGGGTGCCGAGCTTGGGCTTGGCGTTCGGGTCGGCGAGTTCGCTCGCGGACTTCTTGCGGTCCTTGCGGCGCAGTACCTTGCGGCCCGCGAAGCCGAGCAGCGCGGGGATCATGGTGAGCGCGATGAGGACGGCGATGACGACGGTGCCGGCGGCGGCCAGGCCCATCTTGGTGAGGATGGGGATGTTGACGATCGCGAGGCCCGAGAGGGCGACGACCACGGTGAGGCCGGCGAACACGACGGCGGATCCGGCGGTTCCGGTGGCCCGGCCCGCGGCTTCCTCCGGTTCGCGGCCCTCGGCTATCTCCGCTCGGTAGCGGGAGACGATGAACAGGGCGTAGTCGATGCCGACGGCGAGGCCGATCATCATCGCGAGCGTGGAGGTCGTGGCGGAGAGGTCCAGGACGCTGCCGAGGGCTCCGATGGCGGAGATGCCGATGCTGACGCCGATGATCGCGGTGAGCAGCGGCATGCCGGCGGCGACCAGCGACCCGAAGGTGAGGATCAGGACGACGGCGGAGATGGCGATGCCGATGAGTTCGGCGCTGCCGCCCATCTCCTGCTCGGCCATGACGGCGTCACCGCCGGTCTCCACCGTGAGGCCCGCCTTGCGGGTCGCGTCGGTGGCGTCCGTCAGCGCGTCACGCGCCTTGTCGGTCAGCTCGGTGGCGACCACCTTGTAGGTGACCGCGGTGTAGGCGGTGGTGCCGTCCTTGCTGATGGTCCGGGCCTTGTAGGGGTCGTCGACGCTCGACACCTGCGGGCCCTTGCCTATGGCGGCGACGAGCTTCTCGACCTCGGCCTTGGGCTTGCCGGAGTTGATCTTCTCGCCGTCGGGGGCCCGGAGCACGACACGGGCGCTCGCACCGTCGGCGCTGGCGTCGGGGAAGCGCTTCTCGAGGAGGTCGAAGGCTTTCTGGGACTCCGTTCCCGGCATGGAGAAGGAGTCTTCGGGCGGGGCGGGAGCTGTCGCGGAGGCGAAGATCGCCCCCGCCAGCGCCACCACCCACAGCAGCGCCACGTAGCGGCGTCGCCGGAAGGCGAAGCGGCCTAGTTTGTACAGGAACGTAGCCACGGCGAAGGGACTCCCGTCGGGTTCGGCAGGCGTGGACGACCCTCTGCCGGTGCGATCGGCGCACGTCAGCGGGTCCAGCAGGATCGGTCTCCATCCTCACTGCCGAGAAGCGCGAGCAAGTCCGCCTGCGAGCCGGACTATCGGCCCACGGTCGCTGTACTGCGCCCTGCGACGAGTCATCCCCTGGGAGGAGAGCCGATCTCCTTTTCTAGGCCACAGGGCGCAGTCACGTGTCAACGCTCTCTTCGTCATTGGCGCGGAATTTTCTATTCCCTTTGTCTCGGGCCGCAGTCTCCGCCCATTTACCTGCATCGTTCACGCATCCACACCCGCAACCCCTGGCGGAATGAGGACCCGTTGGCCGGTTTCCATCGCCCGAGAGATCACGACCTGTCCGAGAAATCCCTTGCCCACGGCGTTCGGACGGAGTGGCATGCAACGGACAACAATGTCCCCCGTGAAGAATGCCCCCTGTGAGGTGGTGTGTTGCACGTGACCGAGTCGTACGCCGAGCTCGCCCGTCACTACGACCTCATCATGACGTCCGGCTACTACGACTACGACGCGTACGCCCGCTCCCTCCTGGAGAGCACCGAGGGCCGCACGGACCTGCTCGAACTCGGCGTGGGGACGGGGCTGGCCTGTGAGCGCCTGCTCGACCTGGGCCCGGACGACCTGCCGTCGCAGCCACCTCGTCGAGGACGAGGACATCATCGTCGGCCTGCGGAACGTCGCCGCGGCCCTGCGTCCGGGCGGCCTGCTCCTCCTGGCCGTCCAGCGGACGCACCACCCCTACCGGCGCACGCTTCCTGGCGGACTCGTCTACGCGCAGGAGATCGAGGAGAAGGGCGAGGGCCGGTTCGTGAAGGACTACTTCATCCTGCGCGGCAACACCTTGCTGGTCCACCAGCGCTCCCCCTTCCGCCTCTACCCGGAGGAGGACGCGGGGCGGCTGATGGAGCGGGGCGAATTCCGTGCGGAGCCCTTCGAGGCGGGCAACAGGTTCCGGCGGTACACCGCGTCGCGACCCGCCGCGTGACCGCTGACCCAGGAGCGTCACCGAGGCGCACTGTTCTCACCGCTTCCGGCCGCCTACCGTGAAACAGCAGTTCTCGCACCCCGCACGGCTTGTCATGCACTTGTCCATCATGTCCCGGCAAGAGGCACGAGGTGAGCCATGTTCCTCCGTCACAGACGCCCCGACCGCGGGCGCGCCACCCGTCCACGCCGCGCCCCGGTCCGTCGCGCCACCGTGGTCGCCGCCGTGCTCGCCGCCTTCGCGGCGACCGCCGTCGGCACCGCGCAGGCTCGGCCCGACGGCCCCGACCCGGCCCGGCCCTCCCTCATCCGCCCGATCGACCCGCAGAACTGGCGCAACCCCGACGACATGACCTGGAGCGAGTACCGCTCCGTGCCCGGCACCGACTGGGCCGATCCCGGACGCGAACCCACCGAGCGGACCTTCAAGGGCGCGCTGGTGCTCCTCGACTATCCGGACGAGGAGTTCACCCTCAGCAAGCCGCCCGGGTCGACCGTCTTCGGCAACCCGCAGCCGACCGCCTCCGGCGTCCCCCGCGACCGACTGCCCACCTTCTACGAGGACTTCCTCAACCAACCCGGCGCACTGAACCGCGGCCACACCATCAACGAGTACTGGATGGAGGACTCCGGCGGCCGCGTAGGCGTCGACCTGAAGGCCTTCGGGGTGTACCGCATGCCGTTCAAGTCCTTCCAGTACGGCGTCGAGCCCGGCATGAACCCGGGCGCCTGCCCGCTCGCGTCCACCTGCGGGAAGGACATCCGCGCCGACGGCAAGGCCGCCTGGATCGCCGAGGTCGGCGCGGAGAAGGCGGCCGAGTACGACTTCGTCTTCTTCCTCACCGCGGGCCAGGACGAGTCCTCCACCTGGCAGGAGTTCGGGCAGATGAAGTTCGCCGCCGGTGATCAGGTGCCGGGCGCGTGGGGCCCGCCCTCACCCATCGCGGCCGGCGGCAACTCCGCCGCCACCCGCTATGTGCCGTGGACGTCCTGGCAGGCCGCGGCCAGGATCTGGCCCAATGCCGTGACCGGCTCCTCCACCCAGGCCGAGAGCTCCGGCATGGGGGTGTACGCCCACGAGCTCAGCCACATCCTGGGCATCGGCGACAACTACAACAACCCGTACGGCACCCCCCTGAGCCGCTCCTACACCGGCATCTGGAGCATGCTGTCGCGCGGCTCGTTCAACGGGCCCGGCGGACCGCACACCCGCTGGAAGATCCCCGCCGCCGAGGGCGGTTCGATGGGCTCCCAGCACATCCTGCGCGACAAGCTGAAGCTCGGCATCGTGGACGAGAAGAACGTGCTGCGCCTGGACCGCGACGCGCTCAAGGACTCCGGCGTGGTCGTCGCCGAGGTCACCGCGCGCTCGGCGCCGCCCGGCGCCACCGGCCTGTCCGGCGTCAACATCGCCATGTCCCGCGACCTCTCCCCCGCCTGCGACCGCGACACCGACCCGCTGTGCGACGGCGGCGGCTACCAGAACTACACCGTCGAGGTCGTCGACCGCATGGGCATGGACTCCTTCACACCGGACAACGGGGTGCTGATCACCAAGACCAAGAACGCGGACCGGGCCCCGTTCGCCTGGGTGGTCGACGCCCACCCCGAGGACATCGACATGGTGGACTTCACCCGCCCCGACGGCACCCCGCAGAAGATCACCATGGGCGACTACCGTCAGCTCAGCGACGCGCTCTTCCACGCGGGAACGGACTCCGGCAGCTCCTATGAGTACGTCGACCGCGCCAACCGTCTGCACTTCTACGTCACCGACATCCGGCGCAACCGCGCGGGCGTGCTCTCGTACACCGTGGCGGTGAAGTCCCTCGACGGCGCGGGCCCGCAGCGCCGGGGCACCGCGCTGGGGCGCGGCGAGGCTGCGGGCGACCCCGGCAAGAGCCGGGCCACCTGCACCTTCCCGCTGACCAACACGGGGCGCGCGTCGGCCGAGGCGCCAGGTGGCCACCCCGAGGACGCCGCCCGTTACCTCGACTCCGACGTCTACCGGCTCTCCGCCAAGGCGTCGGGCCGCGGCTGGTCGGCCTGGCTGCCCAGCAAGCTGGCCACGGCCAGGGCCGGCTCCACGGTCGACGTGGACGTCGCCGTCACCGCGAAGTCCTCGTCCCGACACGGCCGGATCACCCTGACCGCCCGTTCGGTGAGCGACCCGCACCGGACCGCCGAGGCCACCTGCACGCTCTCCAGGAACGGCCGCCACTGACGACGGCTTTCACCGGTCTTACCGGCATGCCCTCGCGGTCGTCGATCGCGAGGGCATGCCGAGGAAGGGCGCGCCGTGTCCCTGGCCGCCGTCGCCCACCACACTGGTGCCCATGGACACCGAACAGATCGACGCCTACCTGCGGCGCATCGGCGCCGAACGCCCCGCCTCCCCCACCATCGGGGCGCTGCGCGACCTGCACGCCGCGCACTTGCGCAGCGTGCCCTTCGAGAACCTCTCGATCCACCTCGGTGAGGACATCGAGCTCACCGACAAGGCCTTGGTGTCCAAGGTCGTGGACGCGCGCAGGGGAGGCTTCTGCTACGAGCTCAACGGCGCGTTCGCCGCGCTGCTGACCGCCCTCGGCTTCGACGTCACGCTGTTGCAGGCCCGCGTGTTCGACGACGAGGGGCGGCCCGGCATCCCGTACGACCACCTGGCGCTGCGTGTGCGCACCGAGGACGGCGGCGACCTGCTTGCGGACGTCGGCTTCGGCCGCCACACCCGGTTGCCGCTCGCCTTCGCCGACCGGGGCGAGCAGGTGGACCCGGAGGGCACGTTCCGCCTCACCGAGACCGCGGAGGGCGATCTGGAGGTCGCCCGCGACGGCACACGGCAGTACCTGCTCGACCTGCGCCCGCGCGCACTGGCCGACTTCAAGGCGGGTGCCTGGTACCACCGCACCTCACCCGACTCGCACTTCACCCGCTCCCTGGTCTGCTCCCTGCTCACCGACGCGGGCCGGGTCACCCTCAGCGGCCGCACGCTGACCACCACCGTGGACGGCGAGCGGCACACCGTAGAGCTGGGCTCTCAGGCGGAGGTGCTCGCGGCGTACGAGCGGCACTTCGGCATCGTGCTCGAACGCGAACCGCTGGTGCGCGACCCCCGCTGACCGGGCGCGCAAATTGCCTGCCGTGTGGCGATGAGTTCCGGGCGGTGCGACGGTCCATCTAGGCAAGACATGCGGGCGGACAGGACCGCCGCGTACGTGACAGGAGAGCGTCATGCCCAGGATCACGCCCAACCTCTGGTTCGACCTGCAGAGCGACGAAGCCGCGCAGTTCTACGTCTCGGTCTTCCCGAACTCCGAGATCAAGAACGTCTCGTACTACGGAGAGGGCGCCCCGCGTCCGGCCGGCACCGTCCTGACGGTGGACTTCGAGCTCGACGGCCAGCCCTACACGGCGATCAACGGCGGCCCGGACTTCACCTTCACCGAGGCCGTCTCCTTCCAGATCGACTGCGCGGACCAGGCGGAGGTCGACCACTACTGGACGAAGCTCTCCGAGGGCGGCGAGGAAGGCCCCTGCGGGTGGCTCAAGGACAAGTACGGGCTGTCCTGGCAGGTCGTACCCACCGTGCTCGGCGAGCTCATCACCGACCCGGACCCCGAGCGGTCCCAGCGCGCGATGCAGGCGATGCTCGGCATGAAGAAGCTGGACGTCGCCGCGCTGCAGGCGGCGGCCGACGGCAAGGAACTCTGACCCGCCCCGGCGCCTACACCTTCCGGGCCACGACAAGGCGCCAGCGCGGACTGCCGTCGGCGCGCCGCCCGAACTCCTCCAGAGGAGAAAGCCGCATGTCGAACCCGGCCGCGGCGAGGTCCTCGCGCACCCCGCCGAGCGGGAACGTCCGGTAGTACATGACGAACCGCGGACGCCACAGCAGGTTGCGCACCCGCATCGCGCCGTCGAAGCCGAGCAGCGCCCAGTACCAGGGCGAGGCGAAGGACTGCGGGGCGCCGATCGGGAACGCGAAGACGCCGCCGGGGCGCAGCGCCCGGTGGACGCCGGCGAACAGGGCGGGCCGCTCGGCGGGCAGGAAGTGGCCGAACGCCCCGAAGCTGACGGCCAGGTGGTAGCCGCCGCGGAAGGGCAGGGCGCGGGCGTCGGCGCGCACCCAGTCGACGGCGGGGCCGCCGGGCCCCGGTTCCGGCAGCGACCGTGCCGCGGCGGCGAGCATCCCTTCGCTGAAGTCCACGCCGGTCACCCGCTCCCGGCACAGCGGCAGCAGCGCCTCGGCCCCGGCGCCGGTGCCGCAGCACACGTCGAGCCCCGCGTCGAAGGGGCCCAGGGGGCGCAGGACATCGGCTGTGGCGGTCAGAAACCGGCCAGGCGTACGAAAGGGAGTGTGGTCGAACTTCGGGGCGAGCAGGTCGTACCCGTGCTCGGTGGACGAGAGCGCCTGAACGGCCAGCTCACGCAGCGTGGGACCCTGGGAGGAGAACATCGGCTCCAGGGTAGTCAGCGGGCGGGCCGGGCGGGTGCGCGCCGGGGCGGTGCCGTGGCCGGATAGCGCCAGAAGGTCTATCGGGGGCCGGGACGGGTCGGGTAGAGGTGCACGTCTGCCCCAGACCCGTTCCTCTCTCCCGGAGGTGCCCCATGGCCACAGACCGGCACAGGACAAGGACCGCATCGGGCAAGACCCGGTTCGACGACATCTACGACCGGCCGGACCCGCGCGCCTACTTCCGCACGCTGGCGCCCTACGCGTACGAGATCCCGCAGCACGCCCAGGCGGTGTTCCGCCGCACGCGCGACCTGCGGGCCCGGCAGGCCGCCGACGAGGGCCCGGTGACGGTCCTCGACGTGTGCTGCTCGTACGGCATCAACGCGGCGCTGCTCAACCACGACCTCACCCTCGCCGACCTGTACGCGCACTACACCTCCGAGGAGGCCGCCGCGCTCACGCCGCACGAACTCGTCGAGCGCGACAAGGAGTTCTACGCGTCGCGGCGGCGCCCCGACGCCACGCCGGTCATCGGTCTCGACATGGCGGCGAACGCCACTCGCTACGCGTTGGACGCGGGTCTGCTCGACGAGGCGTATGCGGAGAACCTGGAGCGGCACCCGCCCAGCGAAGGGCTGCGTCGCGCGGTCGCCCGCACCGGTCTGATCACGGTCACGGGCGGCATCGGCTACATATCGGAGCGCACCTTCGACGCCCTGCTCGGCTGTGCACGGCGCCCGCTCTGGGTGAGCGCGTTCGTCCTGCGGACCGTGCCGTACCAGTCCATCGCCGACACCCTCGCCGCGCACGGCCTCACCACGGTGACGGACACCTCGCGGACGTACGCGCAGCGGCTCTTCACCAGCCCCGAGGAGCGCCGTGACGCCGTGCGCCAGGTGATCCTCGCAGGTGAGGATCCCACGGGCTACGAAGCGGAGGGTCGCTATCACACGCGGCTGCACGAGTCTCGGCCCCGCACGGACTGACCGCCTGACCAGAGCCCGTGTATGTCCTCCGGCCGGTCCGGAAAGCCCTCCGGGCAGCCCCTCGACCGGAGGACATATGCGGGCATATCGTTGAGACAGTGGTCGGCTCGGACGGCAGGGGGTCGTGCCATGGTCCAGGAACTGCTGACGGCAGGATCGGCGGTCGCTTCGGGCTGCGTGGTCTACGCGCTGGCGGCGGGCCGCGTGATCAAGCAGTACGAGCGCGGTGTGGTCTTCCGCCTCGGCCGGCTCTCCGGTTCGGTGCGCGGCCCCGGGTTCACCATGGTGGTTCCCGGCATCGACCGGCTCCGCAAGGTGAACATGCAGATCGTGACGATGCCGGTGCCGGCGCAGGACGGCATCACGCGCGACAACGTCACGGTCCGGGTGGACGCCGTCATCTACTTCAAGGT
>NZ_JBVIZY010000027.1:0-22463 GCF_055591085.1 Streptomyces sp. NPDC041713 | reverse complement strand
TCGGCGAGCGCTACACCTCCTGCTGCGACCCCCGCCTCAACCCCGCCCAGGCCCTGACCGCCGTCAACGCCTGGCCCGCCTGACCCATACGCCCGGCCCGTACGAGGGCCGTACGCACGGCCCGTACGCCTGGCCCGTACGAGGGCCCTTACGCCCGACTCGTACGCCCGGCCCGTATGTCAGCAGCACCCGCCCCACGACCGAGGACTGCCACCATGACCGGCATACCCCCCATCAGCGCCTACCCCCTGCCCGCCGAGGGCGACCTGCCCCAGGCCGCCGTGTCCTGGACCGCCGACACCGAGCGGGCGGTCCTCCTCATCCACGACATGCAGCGCTACTTCCTGGCGCCCTTCCCCGACAGCCTGCGCCAGGAACTGACCGCCAACGCCGCCGCCCTGCGCGAGAAGTGCGCCGCGGCGGGCATCCCGGTCGCCTACACCGCCCAGCCCGGCGGCATGAGCGAGGAACAGCGCGGCCTGCTCAAGGACTTCTGGGGCCCGGGCATGCGCCCCGCCCCCCAGGACCGCCAGGTCGTCGACGCCCTCACCCCCGCCCCCGAGGACTGGCTGCTCACCAAGTGGCGCTACAGCGCCTTCTTCAAGACCGACCTGCTGGAGCGCATGCGCGCCGCCGGACGCGACCAGCTCATCCTGTGCGGCGTCTACGCCCACGTCGGCGTCCTGGCCACCGCCGTCGACGCCTTCACCCACGACATCCAGCCGTTCTTCGTCGCCGACGCCACGGCCGACTTCACCCACGACTACCACCGCTCGGCCCTCACCTACGCCGCCGAGCGGTGCGCCCGGGTCACCACCGTCAAGGGGCTGTTCACATGACACCGACACCACCCACCCCCCACGCCTCCCGCACTCCGGCCGCAGACGACCTCCTGGAGCAGGCGCTCACCGGCCGCGCCGAGGCCTTCGCGCTGCTGCACCGCCCCGGCGCGACGGGCCCCGACACGGTGGAGGTGGTGACCGGCTCGGTGACCCTGCCGGCCACCCTGGCCGACATCCCACTGCCCCCCGCCCCCGCACCCGGCACCGGCGCCCGCCACGAAATGCTGGTCGTCATGCCCTACCGGCAGCTGTCCGAACGCGGCTTCGCCTGCGCCGACGACGGCACCCCGCTGGTCGCCATGACCGTCACCGGCCAGCAGCAACTGCCCCTGCGCCAGGCCCTGGCCCGCATCGCGGACATCCCCACCCCGCTGGCCGGCGGCGGCTTCGACGTCGACGACGGCGCCTACGAGGACATCGTGCGCCGCATCGCCAAGGAGATGATCGGCACCGGCGAGGGCGCCAACTTCGTCATCAAGCGCACCTTCGTCGCCGACATCACCGACTACGGCCCCGCCAGCGCCCCCGCCCTCTTCCGCCGGCTCCTGGAACGCGAGAGCGGCGCCCACTGGACCTTCCTCATCCACACCGGCAGCCGCATCCTGGTCGGCGCGTCCCCCGAACGCCACGTCAGCCTCCAGCGCGGCACCGCCGTGATGAACCCCATCAGCGGCACCTACCGCTACCCGCCCGCCGGCTCCACCCTCGAAGGCGTCCTCGCCTTCCTCGAGGACCGCAAGGAGACCGACGAGCTGTACATGGTGCTGGACGAAGAACTCAAGATGATGGCCCGCATCTGCGAGGCCGGCGGCCGCGTGGTGGGCCCCTACCTCAAGGAAATGGCCCGCCTGGCCCACACCGAGTACTTCATCGAGGGCCGCACCGACCGCGACGTGCGCGACATCCTGCGCGAGACGATGTTCGCCCCCACCGTCACCGGCAGCCCGCTGGAGAGCGCCTGCCGCATCATCCACCAGTACGAACCCGGCGGCCGCGGCTACTACAGCGGCGCCGCCGCCCTCATCGGCCGCGACGAACACGGCGAGCGCGCCATGGACTCCGCGATCCTCATCCGCACCGCCGACATCAGCCACCAAGGGCGCCTGGCCATCGGCGTCGGCGCCACCATCGTGCGCCACTCCGACCCCGCCTCCGAGGCCGCCGAGACCCGCGCCAAGGCCGCCGGACTCGTCGCCGCCCTGGGCGGCGACACCACCGAACGCTTCGCCGACCACCCCAGCGTGCGCCGCGCCCTGGAAGGGCGCAACGACTCCATCGCCGGCTTCTGGCTCTCCGACACCCGCGCCCGCGCCGCCGCCCGCCCCGAACTGGCCGGCAGCAAGGTCCTGGTCGTCGACGCCGAGGACACCTTCACCTCGATGATCGACCAGCAGCTGCGCTCTCTGGGCCTGGAAGTCACCGTGCGCCGCTACGACCAGGACTACGCCTTCGAGGGCCACGACCTCATCGTCATGGGGCCCGGCCCGGGAGACCCCCAGGAGGTGGCCCACCCCAAGATGCGCCACCTGCACACCGCGATCGCCACCCTGCTGCGCGAACAGCGGCCCTTCCTCGCCGTCTGCCTCAGCCACCAGGTCCTTGGCCTGCAGCTCGGCCTGCCCCTGCGCCGCAGGAGCGTGCCCAACCAGGGCGTGCAAAAGCAGATCGACCTCTTCGGCGCCGCCGAACACGTCGGCTACTACAACACCTTCGCGCTGCTGAGCCAGGACGAGGAATTCACCCCCCGCGGCGTGCCCGGCGTGAGCGGGGAAACCCCCGTCCAGGTCAGCCGGGACGCGGCGACGGGGGAGGTGCACGCCCTGCGCGGCGCGGGCTTCGCCTCCCTGCAGTTCCACCCCGAATCCGTCCTCACCCGGCAGGGCCCGCGCATCGTGGGCACCACCCTGGCCCACCTCCTGGCCCCCGCCCGCACCCCCGACCCCGCCTGAACCACCCCCCAAGACCGCCGGGCCGGCGCCCTCCCCCGAGCGCCGGCCCGGCCCTTGCCCTGCCCCCGAAGCCGCCCTGGGGCCGCAGTCACCCTGCGGCCGCATTCGCCGAAGGATCGATCCATGTCTGACGTACGGCGTTCCGAAACCCTGACGGGCTCTGTGGAGGTGGCCTTCCCCGAGTTCCGCACGCCGCCGGCCGAGCCGTTGGGGCTGTTGTCGTCCTGGCTGAAGACGGCCACCGAGCTGGGGGTGCGCGAGCCCCGCGCGCTGGCCCTTGCCACCGCCGCTGGCCAGGGGCGGCCCTCCTCCCGGATCGTGGCCGTCAACCAGATCACCGACACCGGCCTGGTGTTCATCACCCACGACGGCAGCCAGAAGGGCCGCGAGCTGGCCGCCAACCCTCACGCCTCGGGCGTCCTGTACTGGCGCGAGACGAGCCAGCAGGTGACTCTGGCCGGCCCCGTCGTCCAGCTTTCGCGCGCCGAGGCCGAGCAACTCTGGGCGGCCCGGGCGGTGTTCACCCATCCCATGTCGACGGTTTCCCTGCAGAGCGAGCCGCTGCGCGACCTGGACCACCTGGAGGAGATCCGCGCCCGCGCCCTGGCCCTGGGTGAGCCGGCCCGGCCGCTGCCCTGCCCGGAGCCGTTCGTCGGCTACCGGCTGGAGCCGTCCAGTGTGGAGTTCTGGGCGAACGGCACCGACCGCCTCCACGAACGCCTGCGCTACGACCGCACCGACAGCGGCTGGACGACCACCCGCCTGCAGCCCTGAAACCCCCCACCCGTTCGGAGACCCACACCATGACCTCCCCGACTTCCACCCAACCCGCCACCACCGGCCCGGTGTTCACCAGCCACCTGGAGCTGCGGGCCCGCAACCGGCGCGCCGTGGAGCAGTACATGGAGATCGGCCCCGAGGCCCGGCTGCGCCGCTACACCCTCTACACCGAGGATGGCACCGCCGCCTTGTTCAACACCGACATTGGGCGCCCCATCGTCGTCCAGGGGCGGGAGAAGCTGAAGCGGCACGGGGAGCTGTCCCTGAAGGTCCTGCCCGACTGGCAATGGTTGGACGTGCACCTCTACGAGACCCAGGACCCCGGCACCATCTGGGTCGAGTGCGACGGCGAAGGCACCATCCGCTTCCCCGGCTACCCCGAGGGCCGCTACCGCAACCACTTCATCCACGGCTTCACCCTCCACGACGGACGGATCGCCGCCAGCCGCGAATACACCAACCCCATCGAGCACATGCGCGCCCTGAGCATCGACACCCCCCACATCAACCGCGACTGGATCCCCTCCTGAACCGCGCCTCCCTCAACTCGAAAGAGCCGCCCGGCAGTTGGCCGGGCGGCCCTTCCAAGGTGAAGAGAAAGGGGAGAGTCCCTCGGTGTCTGTTCAGAGGGTGGCGCGGCCGGTTTTGAGGGCGGCGGTGGTGTCCACGACGCGGCGGGCCTGGTGGCGTGCTGCCTGGAGGGCGATGTCGCCGGGGGCGCCGTCGCCGGCGACGTGGGAGGTGCCATACGGGTTGCCGGACTGGAACTGGACGGGGTCGGTGTAGCCGGGGGGCACGATGATGCCGCCCCAGTGGTAGAAGGTGTTGGACAGGGCCAGGATGGTGGATTCCTGTCCGCCGTGGGCGGTGTTGCTGGCGGTGAACGCGGAGAACACCTTCCCGGCGATCTTCCCGGCGAACCACAGGGGTCCGGTGGTGTCGATGAAGGCCCGCAGCTGGCTTGCGGGGTTCCCGAACCGGCTGGGTGTGCCGAACAGGACCGCATCGGCCCAGGCAAGGTCGTCGTGGCTCGCTTCGGCGACGTCGGCGGTGGCCTCACGGTGGGCCGCCCAGGCCGGGTTGGCCTCGATCGCCGCCTGGGGGGCGGTCTCGGCCACCGTGCGCAGCCGTACCTGCGCGCCCGCTTTCTCCGCGCCCTCGGCGACCGCCTTGGCCAGCGTGTGCACGGTGCCGGTCGCGCTGTAATAGATGATGGCAACGTTCACAGATTCCACAGCAGATTCCCTTTTCTTTTTGCGTGTTCTATCGGGTGGTGTCACGGGATACGGCCGCTCGCGCACAAGGGCCGACGTCCCGGTGGAGACAAGGGGAGAAAAGTCGGTGAAGGCAAGAGGGGAATAGGAGGCCGCGAAGGCGGCGGCCGGTCCGGTCCGCGGGGTGCCGCCGGCCCGGCTCGGCCCTGCCGGCACCCCTGCGAACTGGAGCCCGTGCGGCCCGTGTTGGCCGCAGGCGCCCGCCCTTGCGGGCCGGCTCAGCCGCGCCCGGCCACCGCCCGGTGCGGGCGCGGCATACGGGCTGGTGATCCGCGGATCGACGTCACGTACACGGCCATTCTCCTGACGGTGAGGAATGACTTCGCCGGGCGAAGCCGGGGCAAGGAGAGCCGATGTGCGGATCCGGGCGACCGGGGGAGGGAAGCCCGGATCCGAATTCGATCTCCACCTCTACCGACGACACAGGCCGTTGTAATGTGAGGTGACGAGCGCCACCTTCAGTGCGATGTCTCGTCGAACTGGTGAAGTCGGGGCGCGGCCAAGGGAGTTGGCGACACCATGAGCATGCATCCCGAGCCGGAGGAGAGCCGGCTCGAACCCGGTCTGCGCGCCGTCCTGAGCGAGCGGCGCCAGCTCATCAACCTCGCGTACCGGTTCCTGGGATCCCTGGCCGACGCCGAGGACGTCGTGCAGGAGACCTACACCCGCTGGTATGCCATGTCCCAGGAGCGCCGGGACGCCGTCGCCTCGCCCGGCGGCTGGCTGACCCGGGTCGCCAGCCGCGTCTGCCTGGACCTGCTGGGCTCGGCCCGCGCTCGGCGCGAGCGCTATGTGGGGGAGTGGATCCCCGAGCCGCTGCCCGACCGCATGGAGTGGATCAGCGGGCCCTCCACCACGAGCGACCCGGCCGACCGCATCACCCTGGACGAGTCGGTCAACATGGCCTTCCTCGTCGTCCTGGACTCCATGACCCCGGCCGAGCGGGTCGCGTTCATCCTCCACGACGTCTTCCACTACTCCTTCGCCGAGATCGCCGAGATCGTCGGCCGCAGCCCGGCCGCCAGCCGCCAGCTGGCCTCCTCCGCCCGCCGCCGCATCCACGACGCCCAGCAGGCCCCCGCGCCCGCCACAGCACGCCGCGCCGACGTGGTCCGCGACTTCAAGCAGGCCTGGCAGGCCAAGGACATCGACGCCCTCATCGGCCTGCTCGACCCCGACGCCACGACCATCGCCGACGGCGGCGGCCTGGTCAGCGCCCAACTGCGCCCGGTCACCGGCGGCGAGCAGATCGCCCGCGTCTTCGCCGACGTCGCCGGCAAGGCCCCCGACCTGACGATCCTGGAGCGCACCGTCAACGGCCAGCCCGGCCTGGTCGCCCAGCAGGACGGCGTCACCGTCTCCGTCCTGGCCTTCGACGTGGCGGGCGAGCGCATCACGCACATCTGGGCGGTGCGCAACCCCGAGAAGCTGCGCCCCTGGACGACCGGCTGAGACCCCTCCCGGGGCCCGCAGCGTTTTCGGCCACCGCGCGGCCCGGCCCGCCAGGAGCGCACGCCGGACCGCAGGAGGGGCCGCGGGAGGGGTGCGGGCTTCAGCCGCGGGGCGGTGCGCCCAGCGGCACCTTGTAGCTCTCCAGGTGGCTGATCGCCTCCCCGGCGAAGGTGAACACGTCGCAGAAGAGGAACTCCGCCTTCTTGCCGTCGGGCAGGGCGAGCGCGGCGCGGCCGGTGGCGACCACCGTGTCGCCCTCCTCGATCAGCCGGTCGACGGTGATCGTCGGCCGCTGCACGACGCCTTGCGCGGCGGCACCGTCCTTGTTCTGCACGATGGCCCGCAGGGCCTCCTTGCCCTGCACCCGGGTCTGGCCCAGGCTCTCCCACACCACGTCGTCGCTCACCAGGGCCAGGACCTGCTCGTGGTCGCCGCTGAGGACCCCCTCGCGGTACCGCTCCACGATCGCTTTGTGTTTGCTCATGCCCCCATGACTATGGGCCGGGCCTAGGAGGGCGCTGGAATCCCGACAGAAGCGGACGCACCCCCCACCCCCGGCCCCGGGCCCGGCACCCCGGCGGCGGCCAGGGGCGACCTCACATTCGGCGGGGCTGTCTCGTCGTATCCAGGACAGCGGTTTCGGCCAAGGGAGCAGAGGGAGTACGCGAGCGATGAGGACGCAGACCGGCCCGGACGACGAGCAGCTCGAGGCGGGCCTGAGCACGGTCCTGAGCGAGCGGCGCCAGCTCATCAACCTCGCCTACCGCTTTTTGGGATCCCTGGCCGACGCCGAGGACGTCGTGCAGGAGGCCTACGCCCGCTGGTATGCCATGTCCCGCTCCCAGCGCGAGGCCATCGCCTCCCCGGGCGGCTGGCTGACCACCGTCGCCAGCCGCATCTGCCTGGACCTGCTGGGCTCGGCCCGCGCCCGGCGCGAGCGCTATGTGGGGGAGTGGATCCCCGAGCCGCTGCCCGACCACTCCGAGTGGATCAGCGGGCCTTCCACGACGGCCGATCCGGCCGACCGCATCACCCTGGACGAGTCGGTCAACATGGCCTTCCTCGTCGTCCTGGAGTCCATGACGCCGGCCGAGCGGGTCGCGTTCATCCTCCACGACGTCTTTCGCTACTCCTTCGCCGAGGTCGCCGAGAGCGTCGGCCGCACCCCGGCCGCCTGCCGCCAGCTGGCCTCCTCCGCCCGCCGCCGCATCCGCACCGCCCAGCAGGCCCCCGCCACCGGCACCGCCCAGCGCGCCGACATCGTGCGCAGCTTCAAGCAGGCCTGGGAGGCCAAGGACATCGGCGCCCTCATCAGCCTCCTGGACCCCGACGCCACCGGACTGGCCGACGGCGGCGGCCTGGTCAACGCCGCACCGCCCACCGGCGGCAGCGAGCAGATCGCCCGCTACCTGGTCACCATCACCGGCCGGGCACCCGACCTGAGCATCCTGGAGCGCACCGTCAACGGCGAGCCGGGCCTGGTCGTCCAGCAGGACGGCGTGACCGTCTCCGTGCTCGCCTTCGACTTCGCCGGCGAGCGCATCAAACACCTGTGGGCGGTGCGCAACCCCGAGAAGCTGCGCCCCTGGACGACCGCCTGACCCCCGCCCCGCACGCACCGGCCCAGAGCAGTGCGGTTACCGGGCCGGTGCAGGTCAGCGGGGGTGGTGTCACATCGCGGCGGGCCATTTCGTCCCAGCTGTGTAGGTACCAAGCACGGCGAAGGAGCACGACATGGACGCGCGCATGAACCTCTTCGACAACCCGGTCTCGACCAAATTCCTCAAGCACCTGGCCGCGGCGGGCCAGGTGAGCGCGGGCACCACGCTGCCGGCCGCAACACAGGAACTGGTGCGCCTGCGCGCCAGCCAGATCAACGGCTGCGGTTTCTGCACGGACATGCACACCAAGGAGGCCACGCACGCCGGGGAGAGCGTCACCCGCCTGCACCTGGTCGCCGCCTGGCGGGAGGCCACGGTCTTCACCGACGCCGAGCGCGCCGCGCTCGAACTGGCCGAGCAGGGCACCCGTATCGCCGATGCGGCCGGCGGTGTCAGCGACGAGGCCTGGGCGAACGCCGCCAAGCACTACGACGAGGACCAGCTCGCCGCGCTGGTGGCGCTGATCGCCGTCATCAACGCCTTCAACCGCGTCAACGTCCTGGTCCGCCAGCCCGCCGGCGACTACCGGGTGGGCCAGTTCGGCTAGCACCTGCAGCAGCCGCCCGCCCGCCGGGGGCTCCGGCCTGTCCGGGCCCCCGGCGGGATGGAAGAAGGGGGTGTCAGCTGATCTTCATGGTGGCCATCATGCCCATGGCCGAGTGGTCGAGCATGTGGCAGTGGTAGAGGTAGGTGCCCCGGTAACTGTCGAAGGTGGCCTGGAGCTTGACCGTCTCGCCCGCCGCGACGATCACGGTGTCCTTCAGGCCCGCCTCACCGGGGGCCGGCGGCTTCCCGGCCCGCTCCAGCACCCGGAACTGCACCAGGTGCATGTGGAAGTTGTGCGGCACCCGGGTGTTGGTGTTGGTGACCGTCCAGATCTCACTGGCCCCGAAGCGGATGCTGGAGTCCACCCGGGCGGGGTCGTAGCTCTTGCCGTCCATGTAGCCCTTGGGGTGCGCGACGCCCTCGTCCATCTGCATGGTGATGGTGCGCTCGTTGGTCGGCGCGGGCAGCGCGGGCAGGGTGCGCAGCACGCCGGGCACGGAACTGGGGTCGGAGGCGGTGCGCACCACATCGAAGCGCATCACCTGGCCGACCTGCTCGGGGGTGCCGGCGAAGATCAGGGTGTTCTCCAGCACCACCTTCTCGCCCACCGCGTAACGCGAGAAGTCCACCACGGCATCGACGCGCTCGCCGGGGGAGAGCAGGAAGGAGCTGGTGGTGTGCGGGCGCTCCAGCAGGCCGCCGTCCGAGCCCACCTGGACGATGTCGCTGCCGTCGGCCAGCCGCAGACTGTAGAAGCGCTGGTTGGACATGTTCGCAAAACGCAGCCGGTACTTGCGGGCGGCGACCTGGAAGTAGGGGTAGGGGGCGCCGTTGACCAGCAGCGTGGTGCGCTCCTGGTCGTCCATCACGTACACCAGCTGCCCGGCCGCATCGAAGTGCGCGTCACGTATCGCGAGGACCACGTCGTACTCGCCCTTGGGCAGCGGCAGGCTCTCCTCGTGGGAGTCGGTCAGCAGATAGCTGCCGTGCAGACCGCGGTAGACGTTCTCCGACTCCACGTGGTGGGCGTGGTCGTGGTACCAGAGGGAGGCGTGGGACTGCTTGTTGGGATAGGTGTACAGCCGCTCGCCGCCGGGGGCGAGGGTGTCCATCGGGTCGCCGTCGTTGGCCTGGGTCACCGAGGCGCCGTGCAGGTGGACCGAGGTGGGCACGGCCAGCTTGTTGCGCTGACGCACGATCACCGGGCGGCCGGTGCGGGCCTTGATGGTCGCGCCGGGGAAGTTCCCGTCGAAGGTCAGCAGGTCGGTCTGGATGCCCGGCAGGATCTCCCGGCGGGCCGGGCGCATGGTGACGTCGTAATGGTCGGCCGTCGCGGTCCTGAAGGTGGGTCTGAGCACCGGCATCTTGGGCAGGGGCACGGCGAACAGCGGCGGATTGGCCGCCTTGGCGGCCTTGGCCGGGCTGGCCTTGGCGCGGTCCACGGCGAGCAGGGGAGTGAATGACGCCCCGGTGAGCCCTACGCCCGCGGCGGCGAGTCCGGTGCCGAGCAGACGGCGTCGGGTGACCATGGTGTGCCCTCCTATGTACGTGGATGAAAAACGGCACCCGGCCGGTGTCCGCGGCCCCCGCGCACGCGGCGGCAACGCGGCAGCGCACAGCCCTGCGGTGCCAGTTCGCAGTCCACCAGGGGCGGCTAGAGGCTCACTCGGGTCCACTCCGCGCGCCGGCGCCCCGCTCCTGCCGCGCGCCGCGCTCCCGCCGCGCGCCCGGGTGCCGGGGCCGGGGTGCCGGGCCGCCTCGCCGCGGACGGCCCCCGCGGCGCACACTGCCGTTGCCCGCCTCCACCGCACCGCACCGCTGAGGGAGTCCTTGTCCATGAGTGAACCGGCGTCCACGGATGAACCGGCGTCCACGAGCGAAGCGACATCCACGAGCGAAGCGACATCCACGGGTGAAGCGGCGTCCACGGGTGAACCGGCCTTCGCCGCCCCCGTCTTCGTCGGCCCGCACCAGAGCCTGGCCGAGCGGCCCGCACCGATCAGCCTCGTGTGGTCCCTGGGCGCCCGGGACCGCGACCTGGACGCCGCCGTCGTACGTCTGGCCCCCGGCGCGGGCCTGGAGGAACACACCGAGAGCGGCTTCGGCGTCCTGCTCACCGTGCTGGCCGGCAGCGGCGAACTGCGCCTGCCCGCCGCCGTCCTGGCCCTCGCCCCGGGCGCCCTGGCCTGGCTGCCCGTCCACACCCCGCGCGCCCTCCAAGCCGGCGACGGCGGCCTGACCTACACCACCGCCCACCGCCGCCGCCCGCCCGCCGGCCCCACCGCCGCCGGGGAGCCGGCCTGCCTGCTGCCGCGGCTGTGCCCCGCCTGCGCCCGCCCGGCCGCCGACCACGACGCCCGCTACTGCGCCCGCTGCGGCACCGCACTGGACGGACCCGCCTGACGCACCGGCGCCCGGCCCTTCTCATCTGCGCCGCCCGCCCCCACAATCACCTCCGCCCCCCGGCCGCCGGTGCGGCCGGCGCCCTGCCGCGCCCGCCCCGCCGAGCCCCCCCTTTGCCGCGCCCGCCGAAGGAGCCTTACGTGCCGATGGTCCGACCGGCCCGCCCGCTCACCCTGCCGCGCCCGTTCACCCTGCTGCCGCGCCTGCTGCCGCGCCCGCTCGTCCTGCTGCGCCTGCTGGGCCTGCTGTGTCTGCTCGCCGCCCTGACGGCGCCCACCGCCCGCGCGCAGGGCCCCGCCCCCGCCGCGCCGCACCGCCCCGTGGTGTTCGTGCACGGCTACAACGCCGACCCCGGCGTGTGGGGCTCCCTGCGCGAGGACCTCACCGCCGCCGGCTACCCGCCCGAGGACCTCTTCGCCTGGGGCTACGACACCAGCCGCTCGGTCAACGAGGAACTCTCCGGCCAACTGGCCGCCTACGTCGAGCAGGTGCGCCACACCACCGGCGCCGACCGCGTGGACCTGGTCGCCCACTCCTTCGGCAGCCTCGTCACCCGCTGGTATGTGAAGTACGGCGGCGGCACCGCCACGGTCGCCCACTGGGCCTCGCTGGCCGGCCCCAACCACGGCACCTCCACCGCCTGGGCCTGCGCCCTGTGGTCGCAGGCCTGCCGGGACATGACCCCGGGCTCCTACGTCACCGGCCGGCTCGCCCAGGGCGATGAGACACCGGGCGCCCTCGCGTACGCGACGTGGTGGTCGAACTGCGACGAGGTCATCAACCCCGACTCCAGCGTCCAGCTGGCCGGGGCGGCCAACCACCCGGCCGGCTGCCTGGCCCACAACGACCTGCTCGGCGACGACGGCGTCTCCCGCGGCCTACAGGACTTCCTGAACAGCCCCTGACCCCACCGGCCCGCCGCCCCACCCGGCGGGACGAATGGGGAGAAACGGGTACGTTCAAGGTCAGCGGGGCGCCGGACGGTCCGCCCGCTGTCTCGTTCACCCGACAAGAGAGCAGTTGTCATGGCCGAGTTCCTGACCGACATCAAGACCATCCGCGAGCGGGCCCGCCGGCAGATCGAGAAGGGCCCGGTGACCGAGGCCTACGGAGCGGACCTGGAGCGCGTCCTCATCGTGCTCAACGAGGCCCTCGCCACGGAGATCGTCTGCACGCTGCGCTACAAGCGGCACTACTACACCGCCTCCGGCCTCTACTCCGAGCCGGTGGCCGCGGAGTTCCTGGAGCACGCCCAGGAGGAGCAGGAGCACGCCGACAAGCTGGCGCAGCGCATCGTGCAGCTGGGCGGCGAGCCCGACTTCAACCCCGACACCCTCACCTCGCGCTCCCACGCGGAGTACACCGCCGGCACCGACCTGATCGACATGATCAAGGAGGACCTGGTCGCCGAACGCGTCGCCGTGGCCGCCTACACCGAGATCGCCCAGTGGCTGGGGGAGGGCGACCCCACCACCCGCCGCGTCTTCGAGGAACTCCTGGCCCAGGAGGAGGAGCACGCCGACGACCTGCGCGGCCTGCTCGAACGCATCCCCGGCGACCGCCGGGGCTGAGAACCCGCACACGCCGCGCCGGGGCTGAGAGCCGCACCCGCCGCGACAGGCTCTGAGACCCGCACACGCCGCGGGCCCGGCCGGATCAGCCGGCCGGGCCCGCGGCATGCGCCTGTGCGGCATGTGCCTGTGCGGCATGTGCCTGTGCGGCAGCGCCGCGCGGCGCTCACCGGCCGCTCAGCCGCAGGGTCACATCCTTTTCCTGGTCACCCGAGGCGGAGCCCTCCTCGCTGACGGCGAAGGCCGCCGAGAGCACCGTGACGATCTGGTCGACCGCCACATAGCCGCCCTGCACCGACGCGGTCACCGGCCCCTCCAGCGAGGGTGTCTGCCCGGGTGCGTCGCCCGCCGGGCGGGCGGTGTCGAAGACGCCGCTCCACACCGTGGGCCCGCCGGAGGACGTGGAGTGCGGGGCCGCACCGTCCTTGCGGTCCGAGGCGAACGCCGCCCCCAGGACCGAAAAGACGCTCCCGGCGTCGTCCGCCGCACCGCTCAGTTCCACCGTGACCTGCGCCGAGGGATCTCCCGCACCGCTCACCGTCGTTCCTTTCCATCGTGTTCGTACCGGGCCGTCGACCGCCCCGGCCCCGCGGCCGAAGTGCGGGCCGCGCTCACCAAGGGGGCCGCGCTCACCCGGAGGGCTCCTGCGGCGTCTGCTCCTTCGGCGCCTCCTCCGCCTCCTCCGCGTCCTGCTGCCCGGACTGCGGGGCGCCGCCGCCGGCGCGCCGGCCGGTGCCGGCCTCGTCGGTCTCGGGCACGTCACCGGCCGCGCCGCGCTCCTTGCCCTGCTCGCCCTCCTGCACCTCCCAGGGGTCCTGGCCGCCGTCGGCCTGCTGGTCGGGCGGGTCCCGGGGGACCGGCGTGCTGCCGTCCGCGCCGGGGGAGGCCGGTACCTGCTCACTCATCGATGTCTCCTCTCGGCCCTTGGCCACCAAGGCGCCCGGCCCTTGCCGCCCGGACGCCCGTACCGGGGCTGGGGTGCAGGTACCCGCGCAGGGCAGGACAACTCGTACTGATCACCGTGGACCACCCGCGCCGGATCGGCGACACGTGAAACGGGCCGGCCACCACCGCCACCCGCCCCCCGGGCCGCCCCTCGCGGCGCCCGAGCGGACCCGGCGGCCCGGTGTGAGACTGCTCCTGTCACGCCGCCCGCCGCACAAGGGAGAAGACGTGTCGAGAGCGGACCCGCCCGGCGGCCTCGAGGAGTTCCTCGCGGACCCCGACAACGCCGTACTGGACCTGGCCACCGCGGTCGCCCGGTGCGCGGCGTCCCTGGGCGTGCCCCAGGCGGTGGTCTACCTCGCCGACCTCCAGCAGCGCCGGCTGGTCCCGCTGAGCGAGGACGCCCCGGCCATCGACGTGGACGCCTCCCTGGCCGGCTGGGCCTACCGCACCCTGGCGCTGCGCGTGGAGGAGTCCGCCACCGGCGGCATGACCGCCTGGCTGCCCCTGCTGGACGGCGCGGAGCGCCTGGGCGTGGTCGCCGTCCACGCCCCCTTCCTGGACAGCCCCCTGCTGCGCCGCGGCCGGGCCCTGGCCTCCCTGCTCGCGATGATGATCACCTCCAAGCGCGCCTACAAGGACAACCTCGTCCAGCGCACCCGCTCCCAGCCCATGCAGCTGCCCGCCGAAATGCTGCGCGCCTTCCTGCCGCCGCGCACCATCGGCAACGCCCACGTGGTCTCCACCGCCGTCCTGGAACCCGCCTACGAGATCGGCGGCGACGCCTTCGACCACTGCCTCACCCGGACGGACCTGCACGCCACCATCGTCGACGCGATGGGCCACAACCTGCTCTCCGGCCTGACCACGGCGGTCGCCCTGGCCGCCTGCCGCAACGGCCGGCGCACCGGCCAGGACCTGCCCGAACTCATGGCGGCCGTGGACACGGCGCTGGGACAGTGGCTGCCGGACCAGTTCTGCACCGGCGTCCTGACCCGCCTCGACCTCGTCAGCGGGGAGCTGCGCTGGAGCAACTGCGGGCACCCGCCGCCCCTGCTGATCCGCGACAACCGGCTCGTCGAGGGCGCCCTGGAACGCGAACCCGACCCGCCCATGGGCTTTCCCGCCGACCTGCGCGCCGGGGAGCGCCAGATGCACGAGATCGCCCTGGAACCGGGTGACCGCGTCCTGCTCTACACCGACGGCATGACCGAGGCACGGCTGGCGGACGGCACGGAGTTCGGGCTCGAACGGTTCGTCGACTCCGTCATCCGCGCCTCCAGCGCCGGCGAGGTCGCCGCGGAGGCGCTGCGCCGGCTCATCCACTCGATTCTGGACGCGCAGACCGACCGGCTGCGCGACGACGCCACCATCCTCATGATCGAGTGGCAGCCGCCCAGCCGGTGACCCGCACCGCTACCGGCCGGACGTCTGCCCGTCGTCGTGGTGGATGTCCTCCTGGGCGCCCGGGCTGGGTGTGAGGGTGTCGCCGGCCTCGCCGTCCTTGGCCCGCTCGCGCTCCTCGTCGGGCACGGGCCGCTCCTCGGCCTCCTCCACCTCCTGCAGCACCTCATCGGCCGCGCTCTGGGCGGGGGCGTGCGGGCGGGAGCTGTCGCGGTGGCTGTCCTGCATGGTGATGTCCCTTTCCGTGGGCTGAAGTTGAGACGGGAGATGTGAGATGGGCAATCGGGGCGGTTAGGGCAGTGGTGTGCCGCCCGTGGCGTTCACGATCTCGGCGGTGATGAAACTCGCGTGCTGGGAGGCGAGGAAGACGTAGGCCGGGGCCATCTCCGCCGGCTGCGCGGGCCGCCCCATCGGCGCCTGCTTGCCGAACTCGGCGGTGTCCGGCAGCGTCGCGGGGATCAGCGGCGTCCACACCGGCCCCGGCGCCACCGCGTTGACCCGGATCCCGTCCTCCACCAGCATCTGCGCGAGCCCCTGGGTGAAGGTCACGATGGCGCCCTTGGTCATGGCGTAGTCCAGCAGGTGCGGGCTGGGCTTGTAGGCCTGCACCGACGTGGTGTTGATGATCGACCCGCCCCGCGGGATGTGCGGCACCGCCATCTTGCACAGCCAGAACATGCCGTACAGGTTGGTGCGCAGCACCCGGTCGAACTGCTCGGTGGAGATGTCGGTGATGCCCTTGGGCTGCGACATCTGGTACGCGGCGTTGTTGACCAGCAGGTCGATCCGCCCGAACTCGGCCACCGCGCGCTCCACGAGCGCCGGCACTGCTCCTCCTCGCGGATGTCGCAGGCCACCGCGAGGGCCCGGCGCCCGGCCTGCTCCACCCAGCGCGCGGTCTCCCGTGCCTCTTCGGCCTCGGAGGGCAGATGGGTGAACAGCACGTCCGCTTCCTCCCGGGCCATGGCGATGGCCACCGCCCGCCCGATGCCGGAGTCGCCCCCGGTGATCAGCACGGCCTTCCCGCGCAGCAGCCCGGAGCCGCGGTAGGAGTCCTCACCGTGGTCCGGCGGCGGGTCCATGGGGCCCGTCCAGCCCGGCGGCTCCTGGTCCTGCTGGGGGAAGTCGGGCCGCGGCCCCCTGTCGGTGGGGTCCTGCGGGCCCTGCTTCCCGGGAGTGTCCTTCATCTGCTGCCGCCTTCCTGCTGTCGTGCGGACGGCGCGCGGCCGCCCTGCCGGGCCCCGTCGCGCCTCGTGCCCACCTTCGTCAAGAGCGGGCCGGCCCACCACCGGAAGATCCCGGGGGCGGGCCGCGCCCGCCGTGCGCGGCCCTCGGGTGCCCGGCCGTCCGAGCGGCAAAACGCGGCGTCACGGCCCGTCGGGGCCGGGCAGGCATGTCCGCCGGGATCGGGGAAAGCCGGACACCATGAAGATCCTCATCGTCCTCGTCGTCCTCGGTGTCGCCCTCGCCTGGTACATGAACGGGCGCAAGAGGCGCTGAGCCCCACACCCGCCCCCCCCGGGACGGTGAGCAGGTGCGCGGCATCCGCGCCGCGGTGGCCGCCCCGGACAAGCCGCCCCGGCCCGGGATGAACGGGCGAAAGAGGCGCTGCCCCCCCCGCTTCCGCCCCTGGCGGTGAGCGGGTGTGCGGCATCTGCGCCGTGGCCACCCCGGACAAGCCGCTCCGGCCCGCCCCGCCCCGTCCCGGACGCGCAAGGCGGCACCTCGCTGCGGCGCCGCACCCGCCGCCCCCGGCCCGGACCCGCCCGCCCCGTACAGCCTCTGACGTGCCGTCAGGCGCGGCGGAGGCGGGGGAGGGGTCAGGCGTCCCGGCGGTCTGCGGCGGCGCGGGCGGCTGTGCGGTAGGCGCCGGGGCGGTGGCCGGTGTGGCGGGCGAAGACCTTGCTGAAGCCGCCCGTATCGCGGTAGCCCACCTCGGCGGCGATGCTCGCCAGGGTGCGGTCGGTCATCTCCAGCAGGTGCCGGGCCCGGCGCACCCGGACGGTGTGCAGATACGTCAGCGGACTCTGCCCGGCCTCCTCGCCGAAGCGGCGCAGCAGGGTGCGGGTGCTGACCCCGAACTCCCGGGCCAGGGCGGCCAGGTCGTAGCGCTCGCGCAGGTTCTGCTCGAGCCGGCGCTTGACGCCGCGCGAAAAACCCCGGCCCGGGGCGGGCAGCAACTCGGCGTCGACGTAAGGAGCCTGGCTGGAGCGCGTCTCGTCCAGCAGGGCGATGCGCGCGGTGCCGCGGGCGACCTTGGGGCCGTCGTGCTCGCGGATGAAGCCGAGCGCGAAGTCGTACATCGCGCTGAAGGCCGCCGTGGTGGTCACACCCCGGTCGGTGACGACCAGCTGCTCGCAGCACACCCGCACCCGGCGGTAGCGGCGCGCGAACACCTCCGCGTACAGCCACGACGTCGTCGCCCGGCGCCCGTCGAGCAGGCCGGCCTCGGCGAGCAGGAAGGCGCCGACACAGACCGACACCAGCGCGTTGCCCCTCTCGGCCTGCGCGCGCAGGGCCGCCGTCTCCGGCTCCAGACGGGCCAGGGCCGCCTCGGGGCCCAGGGCGGGGGAGACCTCGAAGCCGGGCACGACCAGCACGTCCGCCGGGCGCAGCGCCGCCACCTCGATGCCCGCCCCGCCCGAGGCGCGCACCCGCCCGCGCGGCGAGACGACCGCCACCTCATAGGAGGGCTCCGGCGCGCCCCGGGCCGCGGCGACGTGCCCGGCCATGCTCAGCAGATCGACGATCCCGAACACCTGCGAGGCATAACAGCCGGGATAGGCCAGCACATTGACGCGCAGCGCACTCACACGATCTCCGATGCCCTTGGCCGCTAGCGGGTGGCGAGATCGCCCGCGAAACCGGCGGTGCCGCAGCTTCTCGCCCCCGCCAGCCTCTCGCCATCCTTTCGCCCATGACAACCACAGCAGACACCGCCGCAGCGCAGGACGACCCGCTGGAGGACTTCGAGCGCAGGGCCGTCGCCGTCGAGGGCGTCACCAAGACCGTGTACGTCACCGGGGCGGGCCCGGCCGTCATCCTGATGCCGGAGATGCCGGGCATCAGCCCCGACGTGGCGCGCCTGGCCCGGTGGATCCGCGAGGCCGGCTTCAGCGTGTACGTGCCCTCCCTCTTCGGCGTCGACGGCGCTTATCCACGGGCCGGGCAGGGGGAGGCGATCGTGCGGCGCGCCTGTGTCAGCGCGGAGTTCCGGGCATTCGCCGGGGGCGGCACGAGCCCGGTCGTGGGCTGGTTGCGCGGTCTGGCCCGCGGCGCGCACGCCGAACGCGGTGGGCCGGGGGTGGGCACCGTCGGGCTCTGCTTCACCGGCAACTTCGCGCTGACCATGGCGCTGGAGGAGGCCGTCATCGCCCCCGTGGTCAACCATCCCTCGCTGCCGCTGGACGACCCCGGCGCCCTGGAGATCGGCGCGGCGGACGCCGCCGCGCTGGCCGAACGCGTCGCCCGGGACGAACTGAAGGTGCTCGCCCACCGGTTCGAGGGCGACCGGTGGTGCACGGGCCGGCGGTTCGCGGCCTACCGGGCGCTGCTCGGCGACGCCTTCGAGGGCCGTGTCCTGCCCGCCGGGGCGGCCCTCACCAATCCCCCACCGTTCTTCCGCGACATCGTCGGCTGCGCCCACAGCGTGGTCACGGCACACTTCGTCGATGAGGCCGGCCATCCCACGGTGCGGGCCCGCGACGAGATCCTCGCCTTCCTGACCGAGCGGCTGGCACCCGCCCCGGCCTGAAGGCGGCGCATCCACTCCGCGACGGTGACGGCGTCGCGGCCGGCGAGAAGGAGGCCCCCGTGCGGTTGCGCGGTTCCGGCGACAGCGGCTGGGACGCCAGGCCCCGGCCGGGTGTCCCGCTGCCCAGGGTGCGGTGAGCGGCCCGGCGGCCCGCTGCCGGTTCAGGTGTTCTCCCGGCCCGCCGCCTTGGCGATGTTGCGGGCCATGCCGCCGAAGACGACGGCGTGAAAGGGCGCCACCGACCACCAGTAGACATGTCCGAGCAGGCCCCGCGGATGGAACAGGGCCCGCTGGCGGTAGCGGGTGCGCCCCGGCCCGCCGGGTGTCTTCTCGGGGCGCTGCCCGTGTTGCCCGTGCTTTGGTGTCGTCCCGTCCTTGGCCGGTGGCCCGTCCTGTTCGACGTACATCTCCAGCCAGGCCAGGCCCGGCAGCCGCATCTCGGCGCGCAGGCGCAGCATCCGGCCCGCCTCGATCTCCTCCACCCGCCAGAAGTCCAGGGAGTCGCCGGTCCTGAGGTGGCGGGCGTCGCGGCGGCCGCGGCGCAGGCCGACGCCGCCGGCCAGCCGGTCGAGCCAGCCGCGCACCGCCCAGGCGAGGGGGAAGGAGTACCAGCCGTTGTCCCCGCCGATGCCTTCGATGACCCGCCACAGCTGAGCGGGGGTGGCGTCCACGACCATCTGGCGGTGGTCGGTGTAGAGGCTGCCGCCGGCCCAGTCGGGGTCGGTGGGCAGCGGGTCGCTGGGCGCGCCGGGCAGCGAGGCCGAGGACCAGCGGGTGGTGACCTGGGCCTCCTGGATGCGCTGCAGGGCCAGCCGCAGGGCCTGGCGGAAGGGCAGCGGGCGCCCGGGTCCGTCGGGCACGTAGCGGGCGATGTCCCGTTCCTGGCAGACGACTTCATGGCGCAGGGACTCCGCCAGCGGGCGGGCGATGCCGCGGGGCACGGGGGTGACCAGGCCGACCCAGTGGCTGGACAGGGCCGGGGTCAGCAGGGGGACGGGCACGATCAGCCGGTGCCGCAATCCGGCGACCTCGGCATAGGTGCGCATCATGTCCCGGTAGGTCATGACGTCCGGGCCGCCGATGTCGAAGGCGCGGTTGAGGGTGTCCGGCAGGTGGGCACAGGCGGTGAGGTAGCGCAGCACGTCGCGCACGGCGATGGGCTGGATGCGGGTGCGCACCCAGCTGGGCGTCACCATGACCGGCAGGCGTTCGGTGAGGTAGCGCAGCATCTCGAAGGAGGCGGAGCCCGAGCCGATGATGACCGCGGCGCGCAGCACGATGCTGGGGACGCCGGAGTCGAGGAAGATGTGGCCCACCTCGGCGCGCGAGCGCAGGTGCGGCGACAGGTCCTGTTCGGGTACGCCGGCCGGGGTGAGCCCGCCCAGGTAGACGATGCGCCCTACGCCGGCCGCGCGGGCCTGCTCGGCGACGGTGTGCGCCGCGCGCCGGTCGGTCTCCTCGAAGCCGGGCCCGGAGTTCAGGGCGTGCACCAGGTAGTAGGCCACCTCGATGCCCCGCAGGGCCTCGGCCAGCGACCGGGGGTCGGTCACATCGCCCTGGACGATCTCCACCTGCCCGGCCCAGGGGTGGTCGCGCAGCTTCTGGGGGGTGCGGGCCAGGCAGCGCACCCGGTGGCCCGCCGCGAGCAGTTCGGGCACCAGGCGCCCGCCGATGTAGCCGGTGGCTCCGGTCACCAGGACGTGCCGGCCGGGCCGGGGGGCCTCTTCGCTGTCGCTCACGTGCGCCGGTACCTCGTTTCGGTCTCGGGGGAGCGGGCCGCTTCTTTCCAGGCAGTCTCACCCGCGGCGGCCCGCCCCGCGACAGCTGGCAGCCACCGCGCATCTCCCTGTACGGGAGAGGGCCGGGGGAGAGGGGATGGCCCCGGGGTGTCTGACGGACCGTCACTGCCGGGGGCGCCGGTGTCACGGTGCGGTGGGCGGGGCGGACGGGGGCAGGGGGGTCAGCCGGTAGGCGTCGCCGTGGGCGCTCACCCGGCCGGCGGTGGGCGCGGGGAAGTGGGTGCCCAGGAGGAGGGTGTCGGTGCCGGCGAGCGAGGCGAGCAGGGCGCGGCGCGAGGCCTCGGCCTGCCCGGGGTCGGTGTCGACGCAGCTTCCCAGGTGGGGGTGGGGGAGCTGGACGGGGTGGTGGATCAGGTCGCCGGTGATCAGCGCTGCCCGGCCGCGGCTGCTCAGCCGGACGGCCAGGTGGCCGGGGGTGTGGCCGGGGGTGGGCACAAGGCTCAGGCCGGGGACGAGCTCGGTGCCCTGCGGCGGGACGTCCAGGAGGTCGAGCAGCCCGGCGTTCTCGACGGGGTGCACCGAGTCGCGGAACATCTGCCGCCGCGGCTCGTCCATGGCGTACCCGGCCCAGAAGTCCCGTTCGGCGCGGGAGGTGACGTAACGGGCGTGGGGGAAGGTGGGGACCCACGCGCCGTCGCCCGGCCGTGCGCGGGTGTTCCAGCCGACGTGGTCGGTGTGCAGGTGGGTCAGGACGACCAGGTCGACCCTCTCCGGTGGGAACCCGGCGGCGGTCAGGCGCCGCAGGTAGTCGGTGCGCAGGTGGTGCCAGGCCGGGTTGGCGCGCGTCTTGCCGTTGCCGATGCCGGTGTCGACCAGCACCCGCAGGCCCCCCACGGTGAGCGCGAAGCTGTGGCTGTCCAGGCGCAGGACGCCCGCGGGGTCGGCGAAGTCGGGGCGCAGCCACGGCTGGCGGGCGACCAGTTCGGGGCCGGCGCCGGGCAGCAGCCAGGGCCCGGTGGCGGGCGGCAGCGGCGTCTCGTCGATGCGGTGGACGGTGATGTCGCCCACGGTCCAGTACGGGACCGCGGGCGGCGGCCCGCTCCGGACGGTGGTCGGGCTCTGCATGGCTGGGTCCTCTCCCCGGGAACACGAACGCTAAAAGCTAAGTGTTTGCGTTAAGTGAGCGTAGGTCCTACGGTGACCTAACGCAAACACTTAGCTTTTAGCGGGGGTGGGGCGGACCGCACTCCCGCAACACCCCGTCCCCGCCCACCCGTTGAGGACCCCATGCCTGCCCCTGAAGAGCCCACACCCCAGCCCACACCCCCACTCACGCCCCAGCTGACACCCCCTGAGGCCGCCCGCTGGGCGGCGCGCGCCGGACTCCTGCTGCCGCCGGAGCGGCACCAGGCGGTGGCCGCCACCGCCGAGCACATCCACGCCGTCGTCGCCGTCCTGCGGGAACTGGACTTCGCCGACACCCCGCCCGCCCCCCACTCCACCGCGGAGGAGCAGCCCCATGCGGCCCTTTGAGCTGACCCTGGCCGACGCCGCACAGGAGATACGGGCGCGCCGGCTCTCCCCGGTGGAGCTGGTGGACTCCGTACTGGAGCGGATCGAGCAGACCCAGCCCGCCCTCAACGCCTACGTCACCGTCACCGCCGAGCGGGCCCGCAAGGCGGCCCGCGAAGCCGAACGCCGGGCCGCCGCAGGGCACTTCACCGGCCCGCTGCACGGCATCCCGGTGGCGCTGAAGGACCTGATCGACGTCGCCGGAGTGGCGACCACGGCCAGCTCGGCGGTCCGCACCGGGCACCGGGCGCAGAGCGACAGCACGGTCGCGGCCCGCCTGGCCACGGCCGGCACCGCCCTGCTGGGCAAGACCCACACCCACGAGTTCGCCTACGGGCTGACCACCCCCCAGACCCGCAACGCCTGGCACCCGGACCGGGTCGCCGGCGGCTCCAGCGGCGGCTCGGCCGTCGCGGTGGCCGCGGGCGCGGCCACCTTCGCCCTGGGCACCGACACCGGCGGCTCCATCCGCGTACCGGCCGCACTGAACGGCATCGTCGGCCTCAAACCCACCTACGGCCTCATCCCCCGCGACGGCGTGACCTCCCTGTCCTGGACGCTGGACCACATC
>NZ_JBVIZY010000026.1:0-23700 GCF_055591085.1 Streptomyces sp. NPDC041713 | reverse complement strand
GCAGGCCACGCGCCTTGAGGAGCGCACCCAGGCTGGAGGCAGTCAGACCCTTGCCGAGGGAAGAGGCGACACCCCCGGTGACGAAGATGTGCTTGGTCGTCTTGGATTTGGGCTGCATGGCCAAGAGGGGGCTCCCGTGGTCGCGGTCTGGAGGTGCGTACCGGCCTCCTCACCAGGGATTCGGGGAGGCGCCGTCGCTGCGGTTCGGGGGTTCTATGACCACCGGCTCACGGGCTACCAGGGTATCAGCGCCGGACCGGGCCCGCCTCCGGCCACGCTCCGCCACCGGACACTCACAAATCGGTCACGAGACACGCACGCCGAAGAGCGGGGCACGAGCCGCGCACGCTGCTACTTTTCCCCCGCGCACCGCCTCTCACCTGCCGCTCACCCGTTCGGCGGAGGCTCGTTGCCGGGAGGGGCGCGCAGATCACCGGGGTGCGTCGTATCCTGCTCGGACACTCGCTGCCGAGCCCCCTCCGGCACACGGCACCATCCCGCCTTGCACCCGGAACAAGCGCTCGTCAACGATCACTTGACCGCTGACCTGTAAGCGCCCCGCGGGGCGAACGTGGCCGTTCGACTGGAGATAGACGTGGCCGGGCGCATCGAGGACTACGCACTCATCGGAGACATGCAGACCGCCGCCCTGGTCTGCCGGGACGGCACAGTCGACTGGCTGTGCCTGCCCCGCTTCGACTCCCACGCCGTATTCGCCGGCCTTCTGGGCACCGAGGAGCACGGCTTCTGGCGCCTGGGGCCGGCCCACAACCCGGACGCGCAGCCACCCGCTGCCACGCGCCGCTCGTACCGGGGCGACTCCCTGGTGCTCGAATCCGAGTGGGACACGACGCGCGGCACCGTCCGCGTGATCGATTTCATGCCGCCGCGCGACACCGACGCGCCGCAGCTCATCCGCATCGTCGAGGGCGTCAGCGGACGGGTGCCGATGCGCTCGGCGCTGCGCATGCGGTTCAGCTACGGCCGGGTGGTGCCGTGGGTCCACAAGGTCGACGGGCGCACCGTGGCCGTCGCGGGCCCCGACTCGGTGTGGCACGACACGACCGCCGAGACCTACGGCAAGGACCTGACCACCTACTCGGACTTCACGGTCGCGCCGGGCGAGCGGATCGCGTTCACGATCTCGTGGCAGCCCTCGCACAAGGACCAGCCCGCGCTGCCCGAGCCGGAGGCGGCGCTCACCGCCACGGAGACGTTCTGGCGGGAGTGGGTGGAGCACTGTACGTACCACGGCCCCTACCGGGAGGCCGTGATCCGCTCGCTGATCACCCTGAAGGCGCTGACGTACGCGCCGACCGGCGGGATCGTCGCCGCGCCCACCACCTCGCTGCCCGAGGACATCGGCGGCTCGCGCAACTGGGACTACCGCTTCACCTGGCTGCGCGACGCCGCGATCACGCTCTCCTCGCTGCTGCGCACCGGCTACCGCGAGGAGGCCCGTGCCTGGCGCGAGTGGCTGCTCCGCTCGGTGGCGGGCGACCCGGAGAACCTGCAGATCATGTACGGCATCGCGGGCGAGCGCGAACTCGGCGAGACCGAGCTGGACTGGCTGCCGGGGTACGAGGGCTCCACGCCGGTCCGGGCGGGCAACGGCGCCGCGGGCCAGCTGCAGCTCGACGTGTACGGCGAGGTCACCGAGGCCCTGCACCTGGCGCACATGACGGGCCTGGCCCGCAACGACTACGCCGCCCTCCTGCAGCTCAAGCTGATCCGGTACCTGGAGGACCACTGGGACGAGCCGGACGAGGGCATCTGGGAGGTGCGCGGCCCGCGTCGGCACTTCGTGCACTCCAAGGTGATGGCCTGGGTCGCCGTGGACCGCACCATCAAGCTCATCGAGTCCGGCGACGCGGACGGCCCGCTGGACAAGTGGCGCGACCTGCGCGACGACATCCACCGGGACGTGTGCGAGCGGGGCTACGACCCGGAGCGGAACACCTTCACGCAGTCGTACGGCTCCAAGGAGCTGGACGCCTCGCTGCTGCTGATTCCGCAGATGGGCTTCCTGCCGCCGGACGACAAGCGCGTGATCGGCACCATCGAGGCGATCCAGCGGGAGCTGTCGACCCCGGACGGGTTCATCCTGCGCTACCCGACGTCCGGTGACGACGAGGGCGTGGACGGCCTGGAGGGCGACGAGGGCGCGTTCCTCGCCTGCTCGTTCTGGATGGCCGACGACCTGGCGATGATCGGCCGGGTGGACGAGGCGCGCAAGCTCTTCGAGAAGCTGCTCGGGCTCCGCAACGACCTGGGCCTGCTCGCCGAGGAGTGGGACTCCGTGCACCAGCGCCAGGTGGGCAACTTCCCGCAGGCGTTCAGCCACGTGCCGCTGATCGACACGGCGCTGCGGCTGACGGCTTCGGGGGCGTACGGCGGATAGCGGCCGCTGCCTGACGCCACGTCACGTGCGCCCCCGTCGGATGCCGGCGGGGGCGCCGTGTTTCTCCGCTCCCGCCTTACGTGGCGTCGGCTGCTCGCTGTGCCTGGCTCCGGGCGAAGGCCAGGATCAGTGCGGCGGTACGGGACGGTTCCTCCAGGATGGGGGTGTGTCCGGCGCCGGGCAGCATCGTGACGACGGCGCCGGGGACGGCGCGGTAGTCGGCCGCGGAAGCGGGGCGCCAGCGGCGGTCCCGGTCGCCGAAGATCACCTGCAGCGGTTTGCCGAGGGCGGTGAGCCGTTCGGGGAGCGCCCGTTCGCCCAGATACGCCATGGACGCCCGCATGGCGGCGGTGACCGCCTGGATCCGGCTCTCCCGCAGTTCGTCGACGAGGTCCTGGGGCACCTCGAACCCCTCGCGGAAGCCGCCGCTCGCGAAGTGCCGGATCTGCTCGTCGGTCGGCGGCCACCGGGCGGGATCGAAGGCGGCCGTCTCCGGCGCGATGTAGGCGTGCGGGCCGGGGCCGGTGTTGATGAGGACGAGGGCACTCACGAGGTCGGGCCGCCGCTCGGCCAGCGCGGTGGCGGCGTAACCCCCGCTGGAGTGGCCGACGACGGTGGCGCGCCGGACGCCGAGCCGGTCGAGGGCCGCGCCGAGCGTCTGTCCGAGGCCGGTGGTGTCGTAGCCACGGACGGGTTCGGGCGAGCGGCCGTGGCCCGGCAGGTCGACCCGGATGACGCGGTGGGCGTCGGCCAGCAGCGGGACCAGGGCGTTCCACGAGGTGCCGGTGGTGGCGGAGCCGTGCAGGAGCAGCAGGACGGGGGCGTCGCGCGGGCCGTCCTGACGGATGTGGAGGTCGCCGTGTTCGAGAGGCAGGAGGGTCTCCTCGTGGACGGCTTCGGCGTGGCTTCGGGGGTGCTTCTCGGAGGTGGTCATGGGGCGACTGTCTCCCCCGCGGGCCGTCGCCGGATTGGACGAATGTTCCCCGCGCCGCCCGCGTAGCCTGGAGCGATGGGGCTCACCGCGCAGAGGCGTGACGATCCCGCCGCGTGGGACGTCGCGCGCCCGCGGCGGCGTGTCGGGGTGGCCGGTGTCGACATGGCGGGGTTCCGGGTGTCCGGCCCGCTCGCGGGAGGGCTGCGGATCGTTCCGCATCCGGCCGTGATGCTGATCCTCGCGTTCGGTCCCGGCCGGCCCGCCGTGGACGACGGTGCCGGGCGGCGGCACCGGGACAGCCTGGTCGCCGGGCCCGGTTTCGGCTCCGGCGGGGCCGTACGGGCGTGGGGCGAGGACGTCGCCTGCGTACAGGTGCGGCTCTCCCCGCCGGCCGCCGGCGCGATCCTCGGCGTCTCCCCGGCCGACCTCGACGGGGCCGTGGTCCGTCTCGACGACGTGTGGGGCCGCCGGGCGGCGGAGGTGTGCGAGCGCTTGGCCGGCCTCGGCTCCTGGGCGGAGCGCTTCGCGTACACCGAGGCCGAGCTCGCCCGCCGGTGCGCGGACCGGGCGCCGGTGGATCCGGCGGTGGCCTGGGCCTGGCGGCGCATCGTCGACAGCGGGGGTCTCGTACGGGTGGAGCGGCTGGCGGACGACCTCGGATGGAGCCGCAAGCGCCTGTGGTCCCGCTTCCGCGACCACCTCGGCATGCCGCCCAAGCAGGCCGCGAAGCTGGTCCGCTTCGACCACGCCGTCCACCGCCTGGTCGCCGGGGCGGGGCCGGCCGGGGTCGCGGCGGACACCGGGTACTGCGACCAGTCGCATCTGCACCGGGACGTCGTGGCGTTCACCGGCGCGACCCCGGCCGCCGTGGCGGGCGAGCCGTTCCTGACCGTGGACGACCGCGCGTGGCCGACCGCTCCGCGCGTGTGAGGTACGCCACAGCCGGCGGTGGGGCGGGCAAGTGCCGCGCCGAGACGAAGAGTTACCAGGCGGTCGGGGCCGTGGGGCGGCGGCGCGCCCCGGCCGGGATGTTGCCGTCCCGTGCGCCCCGGTAGCGTCCGCGCCATGGACAGTCAGGGCACTCAGGGCGGCATCACGGTCCAGCGCGCGCTGGAACTTCCGGGGCTGCGCGGCGGGCTCCCCGAGGTCGTCGCGGGCGCGGAGCGGCTGCAGCGGACGGTGCGGTGGGTGCACGCGGGCGAGGTGCCCAACATGGCCTCGCTGCTCAAGGGCGGCGAACTGCTGCTCACCACGGGGCTCGGGCTCGGCGCGCGCCCCGCCGAACAGCGCGCCTTCGTGCGCAGGCTCGCCGAACGCGGCATCGCGGCGCTCGTCGTCGAGCTGGGCCCGCGCTTCACCCGGCTGCCCGCCGCGCTCGTGGAGACCGCGCGGGCCGCCGGTCTGCCGCTGGTCCAGCTGCACCGCGAGGTGCCGTTCGTGACGGTCACCGAAGAGGTGCACACCGAGATCGTCAACGGCCACTACGCGCTGCTGCAGCAGGCCGAGGAGGTGCACAGGCGCTGTACGGAGGCGCTGCTCGGCGGAGGCGGCATCCCACAGGTCCTCGGCATCCTCGCGGAGTTCAGCGGCAACCCGGTGTTCCTGGAGACGGCGGACGGACAGCTCCTGTACGCGGCCGGAGCGGGCACCGAGTGCGCGGACCCGCTCCAGGTGTGGGAGGGGCTGCGCGGCCGCCCCGTGGACCGGGAGGGGCCGCCCGCGAGCGCGGTCCTCGTCGACGTGCCGGGCGGCGGACCCGGCGCGGGATCCGTACGGGCCCGCCTGGTGCTGCTCGCCGTGGAGTCCGCGCCGCAGCCGGTGCACCGCATCGCGGCGGAGCGGGCGGCGGGCAGCCTGGCCGTCGTCCTGATGCAGGCCCGCCAGGAGGAGGAGCTCGCGGCGCGCGGCCGCGGCGACTTCCTGACCGACCTCGCCGAGGGCCGGATCACCGCCGACGACGCCCCGGCGCAGGCCCGTGTCCTCGGCTTCAAGCCGGCCCCGGCCGACAGCCCGCTGCTTCCGGTGGTGATGCGGCTCGCGGACGGGCTGCCGACCGGCGGGGGCTGGGCGGTGCTGGCGCGGGCGGTCGCCGAGGAGCTGGCGTCGGTGGGAGTGCCCGCGCTGTTGGGCGTGCGTCCCGTCGAGGGCCGCGTACCGCTGCTGCTCGGCCTGCGCTCGGAGTCCGAGCGGACGGCGGTGGCCGACCGGGTCGCCGCCGCGCTGCGGGCCGGCGTCGAACGGGCCGGGATGCGGCGGCCCGGCGCGCAGCCGCCGGTGGTGGTCGTCGGGGTCGCGGGCGGCTGGGCGGCGGCCTCGGCGGGGCTGCGGCACGCGGCGGAGACCGCGACGGCCGCGCAGGGGCTGCCCGACCGCCCCTGGTACGACGCGCGGCGCCTCGACATCGACCTCCTGCTGTGGCGGCTGCACCGCCATGACGAGGACGGCGTCCTCGCCGCGTTCGTGGACCGCGCGATCGGCCCGCTGCGCGCCCACGACGAGCGTTCGAAGCCGCCGCTGCTGCCGACGCTGCAGACCTATCTGGCGCACGCAGGCCGCAAGGCGGAGACGGCGCGCGAGCTGCACCTGAACCGGCAGACCCTGTACAACCGCCTCGCCCGGATCAGCGAGTTGCTGGGCACGGACCTGGACGACCCCCAGACGGTCCTGGCCCTCAGCCTGGCGCTGCGGGCGCGCAGACACGTCACCTAGGGGCGCGGCCAGGGGAGTCAGCCGTACGGGAAGGGCTGCGACTCAGCCGTACGGCAGGGGCTGGGTCAACTCGTCGTAGACGCTGAGGACTTGGGTGACCGTCTCGTCCTCGGTCGGCCAGGTGGCGGCCTGGGCCGCGCCCTTGTTCGCGAGTTCGGCCCGCCGGACGGGGTTCGCGAGCAGACGTACGACGGCGCTGGAGAGGGCGTCCACATCGCCGTAGGGGACGAGTTCGGCGGCGTCGCCGACGAGTTCGGGGATGCCGCCGACCGCGGTCGCGACGAGCGGCACGCGCGCGTGCAGCGCCTCTTGGGCGAGCACCGAGCGGGACTCCCAACTGCTGGGCAGTACGGCGACGTCGGCGGCGGCGAGGAGTTCGGGGACGTCGTCGCGGCGTCCGATGAGCCGGGCGGGGAGCCGTTCGTCCTCGATGCGGCGCTGCAGAACGGCGCGTTCCGGCCCCTCCCCCGCCACCAGCAGGAGGGGCATCGGGTCGAGGTGGCGCCAGGCGCGGGTGGCGTCGAGCAGGACGTCGTAGCCGCGGTTCGGCTCCAGCGCGCCGACGGCGAGGATCAACGGGCGCTCCACGGCGCCGAGTTCGGCGCGGGCCTTGTGCGGGAGGCTGTCGGCCTCCTCGGCGGTCGCCGGGCGGCGCGGCGCGGGCAGCGCGACGGCGGCGAGGCGGGCGTCGCGCGCGCCTCTGCTGCGGGCCCGGTCGACGAGGTCGGACGAGGTGCCGAGGACGACGGCGGCGGCCCGTGCGACGCGCCGCTCCAGCAGGCGCAGGACGCGGGCCCGGGCGCCCTCCGCGTGCGCGCGGGTGTGCCAGGTGACGACGAGCGGGGTGTGGCGCCCGGTCAGGGCGACGGCGGCGCGGAGGGCGGCGTGCAGTCCGTGCGCGTGGACGAGGTCGGCGTCGGCGCAGGCGGCGCGGAGGGCGGCCACGGAGGCGGGGTCGCCGCTGCGGGGCACGGAGACGTGCCGGGCGCCGGCGGCGGTGAAGTCGTAGATGCGGGCCGCCTCGTCGGGGGCGCACACGGTGACCCGCACGCCGCGGGCGGCGAGGCCCGCGGCCAGCGATCTGACGTGCGCGCTGCTGCCCGCGCTGCCACCGCCGAGGACCTGAACGGTGTGCAGCGGCGTCTGTCCGTGCGGCGAGTGGCTGCTCACGTGGCTCACGTGGCCGGGGCTCCTGGGTCTGCGTCGGTGGTGGTGCTCGGACTGGTACTCGGGCAGATGCTGCGCCAAGGATGCCAGCCCGCACGGGCGTTCCGGCACTGCCGAAAGGTCACTTCCGTATGTCGCCGGGCAACTCGATGGGCGGGATCACCCACACGGGTGAGAGTTGTGAGGTTTGTACGCGGGGGTCACGAGCCGGTGCCCCGGGCGGCGACCTCACTGACCCTCTCCCCGAAGACCGCCGCGGCCACCAGCGCCGCGACGTGCGCGGCGAGACCCGCGCGGCCGTTGCCCGCGGCGACGGCGGTGCCGAGGGCCGCGCCCAGCGCGTGTGCGCCGGTGTCGCCGATCATCGCGCGCCGCCCGATGTCCGCGGGCAGGACGGCGGCGGCCGCGCCCGTCGCGGCGGCGGAGAGGCCCGCGGCGGGTCCCTCGCGCAGCAGGCCGGGCGCCGCGAGGGCGAGCACGGCGGCGCCGGCCCGGCCGGGCCGTACGTCGACGAGGTTGACGAGGTGCGCGCTGCCGGCGATCACCACGCCGACCAGGACCTTGTCCACGGGCCGCTCCTTGAGCAGCGCGCCGGCCGCCAGCCCGGCCGCGGAGATCCCGAACAGCTTGACGGCCCCGCTGGTGACCTCGCCGCGGCGCAGCGCCCGCAGATGCGCGCGGAAGCCGCGGCGCGGATCGTCCCGGCCCGCCATGTCGTCGTACGCGCCGCAGGCCCCGGCGGCGAGTACGGCGAGGGTGGCGGCGGCGCGGGGCCCGGCCGGCAGGGCGGCCACACCGGCGACGACGCCGAGGCAGGCGGCGGGCCCGGCGTACAACTCCACGGTCCGCCCGGCGAAGTTGACCCGCTCCCACCGCGCGCTCCCGCCGGGCGCGAGGTGGCGCAGGGCGGCCGTGGCCGCGTGGGTGGCGGCGCCGCCGAGGAGGACGGCACGTACGTTGACCGACTTCACGCCCTCACCCTCATGACGACCCTGCAGGGTTACCCTGCGCCCCACGCGCACCACGACCCTCCCCAGGCGCCCCCGCCCGCTACCCGTCCCCCCGAGCCGTGGCCAACAGCTCCTCCGCGTGTGCCCGTGCCGTCTCCGAGTCCTCCTGGCCCGCCAGCATCCGCGACAGCTCCCGCACCCGGTCCTCGCCCTCCAGGACCTGCACCCCGGACCGCGTCACCATCCCGTCGTTCGTCTTCTCGACCAGCAGCTGCCGGTCCGCGAACGCCGCGACCTGCGGCAGGTGCGTGACGACCACGACCTGCGCCGACTTCGCGAGCCGCGCGAGGCGCCGACCGATCTCGACGGCCGCCTTGCCGCCGACGCCCGCGTCCACCTCGTCGAAGAGGTAGGTCGGCACCGGATCCGTCCCCGCGAAGACGACCTCCACGGCCAGCATCACCCGGGACAGTTCACCGCCCGACGCGCCCTTCGCGATGGGCCGCGGCGGCGCTCCCGGATGCGGGGAGAGGAGGAGTTCGACCTCGTCGACGCCCGCGGGGCCGTACGCGACCGTGCGGCCGCCGACCTGCACGCCGTCGCCTCCCTCCGGCACCTCCGTGGCGCTGATGGCGATCGACACGCGCGCGTGGGGCATCGCCAGGGAGGCCAGCTCCTCGGTGACCGCGGCGGCGAACCGCGACGCCGCCTCCTCGCGCGCGTCGGTCAACGCCTGCGCGAGCCCCGCGAGTTCGGCACGCAACGCGTCCCGCTCCGCGACCAGCTCGCCCAACCGGTCGTCGTCGCCCTCCAGTTCGGTGAGGCGCGCCGCGCTCTCCTGCGACCAGGTGAGGACGGCGTCGATGTCCGCCCCGTACTTCCGGGTGAGCTGGGTCAGCGCGGCCCGCCGCTCCTCGACCGCGGCGAGTCGCAGCGGATCGGCGTCGAGGTCGTCGGCGTACCCGGCGAGCTCGCCCGCCACGTCGCCGAGGAGGATGCCGATCTCGCCCAGGCGGTCGGCGAGCGCGGACAGGACGGGGTCGTGGGACCGTACGGCCTCCAGCGCCCGGGACGCGCCCGCGACGAGCGTCGAGGCGTCGACGCCCTCGGGGTCCTCGGGGTTGCCCGCGAGGGCGGCGTGCGCGGACGTGGCGGCGGAGGCGAGGGCCTCCGCGTGGCCGAGCCGCTCGGCCTCGGCGGCGAGTTCGACGTCCTCCCCCGCGCGAGGCTCGACCCCGCCGATCTCCTCCAGTCCGAAGCGCAGCAGATCGGCCTCCTGCGCACGCTCCCGCGCGCGGGTGGTGATCTCCTCGACCTCGACGGTGACGGCCCGCAGCCTGCGGTACGCGGCGGTGTACTTGGCGAGCGGCACGGAGACCGCGTCCCCCGCGTACCGGTCGAGCGCGCCGCGCTGTCTGGCCGGCTTCAGAAGCCCCTGCTGGTCGGTCTGGCCGTGCACGGCGACCAGGTCGTCCGCGAGTTCGGACAGCAGCCCCACCGGGACCGACCGCCCGCCCAGGTGCGCCCGGGAGCGTCCCTCCGCCGAGACGGTACGGCTGATGAGCAGCGCCCCCTCGTCCAGTTCGGCCCCCGCCTCCTCCGCGCGCACGGCGGCCGGGGCGTCGGCGGGCACGGTGATGCGCCCCTCCACCACGGCCGACTTGGCGCCGATCCGCACCAGGGCGGCGTCCGCGCGCCCGCCGAGCAGCAGGCCAAGGCTGGTGACCACCATCGTCTTGCCCGCGCCGGTCTCACCCGTCACGGCGGTGAAGCCCGGCGAGAGCTCGACGACAGCGTCGTCGATGACTCCGAGCGACCGTATCCGCATCTCCTCCAACACGCACCTGACCATACGAGGTTTCCCGGGTGCCCCGCGACGTCACCCCTGTGTCGGTCCGTGAAGACGCAGGTTGCGAAGTGCCCCGCGGCCGGAGCGTCACCCTCGGAGGGGACGCGGCGAGGCCTCCCTCGGCCGCCCCGCGAGCACGGAGGTGGGGTTGTCCCCACCAAGATCCACCGGCTCACCGGATGGCCCGCCTCCGCCCCCGCCACGACCATGATCCCCATGGCAACAGGACTGGCATGGGCGGCGCTGCGTGCGCACCGACCGGCGTTCGTGGGCACCGCGGTGGCCGCGCTCTTCGCGTCGACCGTGGTGAGCGCGTCGACGATGATGCTCGGCACGACGAGCGTCGAGCGCTCCGACATCCCGTGCGGACTCTCCGAGTCCGCACGCAAGCAGATCGCCGAGAACGGCGTGGCCGACATGGCGGTCGTGCTCCTGATCGGATCCATCTACATGTCGATATTCGTGGTCGTCTCGACCATGGGGACGGCCGTCGCGCAGCAGCACCGCGAGCTCGCGCTGGCCCGCGCCATCGGCGCCAGGCCCCGCCAGATCCGCCGCGCCGTGGCCGTCCAGGCCCTCACCGCGTCGGTCCCCGCCGCCCTCGCGGGCTTCGCGCTCGGCGGCCTCGGCGCCCGCTGGTGGCACGCGGGCATGGTCGACCACGGGCTGCTCCCGGCCGAGGCCGGCTTCCGCTTCAGCTGGCTCGCCCTGCCGGTCTGCGTCGGCGTGGCCGTGGTGACGACGACACTCGCCGCGCTGCTCTCGGCGCTGCGCTTCTCGCTGCTCCGCCCGGCCCGCGCCCTCGTCGAGGCGGCGACGGGCCGACGGCGCCTCGGGATCCTGCGGGCGCCCCTGGGCGTGCTCGCCGTGGCGGGTGCGTGCGCGGTCGCCGTACTCCTGTCCCGGCAGCCGGCCGACGAGGCGGGCGAGGGGGCGTTCCTCGTCCTCATCCTGTTCTGCGTGGGCGCGGGGCTGCTGGGCCCCCGCATCGTCGGGCCCGCGGCCTGGCTGGTCTCCGCGGCCGTGGGCCGGTTGGGCCCGAGCGCGCGGCTCGCGATGCTCAACGTCCGCTCGCAGCCCCGCCGTTTCTCCGCGGCGGTCGTCCCGCTCGTCCTGGTCGTGGGGTTCGGCCTCACCAAGATCGGCATGCACACGACGGCCCAGCACCACACCGGTTCGGCGGGCGGCACGGGTGAGGTCTGGCTCGACTACGTGGGCACGGGGCTGTACGCGGGCTTCGCCGCCATCGCCGCGGCGAACACGCTGGCCATGATCTCCTTCGAGCGCCGCCGCGACGTCGCGCTGCTGCGGGTCATCGGGAGCCGGCGCGGGCAGGTGCGGGCGATGGCCGCCTGGGAGGCCGCGGTCGTCGCGGGGACCGCGCTGCTGCTCGGCGCCGCGATCGCGCTGGGCACGCTGGCGCCGATCCTCACGACGGCGTACGGCTCGCCGCTCCCCCACCTGCCCTGGCCGGTACCAACAGCCCTGGCAACAGCCACCCTGCTCCTGACCCTCCTGGCCACGGGCATCCCGGTCCACACGACAACACGCCGCCCCCCGACCTCCGTGCTCAGCACGACATAGCCCCGTGAGGGGCGCGGGGAACGGCGCGACAAGCCACACCCAACCCGCACCGCGCACCCCACCGAGAGCCCCCTGACGGAGCGTCACCGCCAAACCCAGCGGAGCGTCACGGCGCACCCCGCCACCCCTGCACCGGCAGCGCGAACTTGGCGACAAGCCGATCCGTGAACGACGCGTGATGCAGCCGCGCGAGCCGCACCGGCACCTCGCCCCTGCGCACCTCCACCCGCGCGCCCGAGGGCAGTTCCACGGTCCGCCGCCCGTCGCACCACAGCACCCCGTGCGGCGTGTGCGGCTGGACCTCGACGGCGAGCACCGAGTCCGGCGAGGTCACCAGCGGCTTGGCGAACAGGGCGTGCGCGCTGATCGGCACCATGAGCAGCGCCTCGACCTCCGGCCACACCACGGGACCGCCCGCCGAGAACGCGTACGCCGTCGAACCGGTCGGGGTGGCGCACACGATGCCGTCGCAGCCGAACCCGGTGACGGGCCGGCCGTCGATCTCCAGGACGACCTCCAGCATCCGCTCCGGCGACACCTTCTGCACGGCCGCCTCGTTCATCGCCCAGTCCCGGTGCACGATGTCGCCGTTGCGGCGCACGACGACGTCGATCGTCATGCGCTCCTCCACCTCGTACGTCCTGGTGACCACCCGGTCGACGACCTTGTCCAGGTCGTCCCGCTCGGCCTCCGCGAGGAAGCCCACCCGGCCGAGGTTCACGCCGAGCATCGGCACCCCGGAGGCGCGCGCGAACTCCGCGCCGCGCAGCAGCGTCCCGTCGCCGCCGAGGACGACGATCAGCTCGCAGTCGTCGATGCATTCGGCCGTGGCTTCCTTGACCGTCTGGACCTCGGGGGGCAGCGGCAGGTCCACGGCCTCCGCCTCCAGGACCCGGACGCCGAGACCGCTGCGCAGCAGTCCCTCGACGACGAGTTCGGCGCTGCGGATCGCCGCGGGGCGCCCGGTGTGCGCGAGCAGGAAGACGGTACGAGCTCTGGTCTGGGTCTTACCGGTCTGGGTCAACGGGGCCCCTCCGCCACGGCACGGTCAACGTCCGCCGGGTCCAGCTCATCGGCCCCGGCGCGCAGCCACAGAAAGTACTCGACGTTTCCCGACGGTCCCGGCAGCGGGCTCGCGGTCACCGCGCGCACGCCGAGGCCGAGCCCCCACGCCTGCCGCGCCACCCCGCGCACGGCCTCGGCGCGCAGTTCGGCGCTGCGCACCACACCGCCGCTGCCGAGCCGTTCCTTGCCCACCTCGAACTGCGGCTTGACCATCAGGACGAGGTCCGCGTCGGGCGCCGCGCACCGCACCAGGGCGGGCAGCACCAGGCCGAGCGGGATGAAGGAGAGGTCGCCGACGACCACGTCGACGGGGATTCCGTCGATGGCTTCGAGCGTCAACTCGCGTACGTTCGTACGGTCCTTCACGGTGACCCGGTCGTCGCTCTGCAGCGACCACGCGAGCTGGCCGTAGCCGACGTCGACGGCGACGACGTGCGCGGCGCCGGCCCGCAGGAGCACGTCGGTGAAGCCGCCGGTGGAGGCGCCCGCGTCCAGCGCGCGCCGTCCCTCGACGACCAGCCCCCGCGGCCCGAAGGCGGCGAGGGCGCCGGCGAGCTTGTGCCCGCCGCGCGAGACGTAGTCGGGGTCGTCGTCGTCCTGCGAGACCACGATCGGGGCGGCCGTCTCCACCTGCGTCGCCGCCTTGGTCGCGACGGTCTTGCCGACCGCGACCCGGCCTGCGGCGATCAGCTGGCTCGCGTGCTCGCGCGAGCGCGCGAGCTTCCTGCGGACGAGCTCGGCGTCGAGGCGGCGTCGTGCCACTCCTGCCACGTTCGGTTCAGCTCCTGTTGTCGTACGACGGTGTGGTCGCCCCGGAGGGCGCCGGCGGGCCGGGGCGCGCGTCGAGCGCGGTCAGCGCGTCGCGCAGGCCCCGGTGTACATCCTCGTACACCTCGATGTGGCCGTCCGTGGCGAGGTGGTCGGCGTCGCCGAGCCGGGCGAGGGCCGCGTCCACGTCGGCGTCGCCGGTGGCGGCGCGTTCGACGCCGAGGGGCGCGGGGGCGGCGGGGTCGTACGACGGCTCCTCCGGGGCCCGGTCCTGCGGAGGAGCCGGCTCCCCTTCGTGCGCTTCGGGGCCCGCGTATGAGTCGCTCATGGCACGACGCTACCGCGAAGGCCTGCGGTACGGTCGACCGCGATGGCGACCATGGCGGAGTGCCGCGCGGCACTCGAAAGACTCTCCGGCAATCTCGCGTCGGCCGACGGCGACGTGCGGGCCGCCGCTGCCCTGAACCGCTCCCTGAGCTGCCGCGTCACCGATCTCGACGTCACCTTCACGGGCCGTCTCGAGAGCGGCCGGATCACGGTGCTCGACGACCACCCGGGGCCGCCGCGCGAGAAGGCGGAGATCCGCCTCGCGATGACCGGCGACGACCTGGTCGCGATGGTGGCGGGTGAGCTCAACTTCGCGAAGGCCTGGGCCTCCGGCCGGGTCAAGCTGGAGGCGGGCTTCCGCGACCTGCTGCGGCTCAGGACGCTGCTCTAGCCGGCGTCCTGCGGCCCGCGCGGGCCGCGGGGACCACCAGCGGGGTGCCCGTCTCCGGGTCCTCGATGATCTGGCAGTCGATGCCGAAGGCCTGCTTGACCAGCTCCGCCGTGACGATCTCGGACGGCGGCCCCTCGGCGAGCACCGCGCCGTCGCGCAGGGCGATGAGGTGCGTGGCGTAGCGGGCCGCGTGGTTGAGGTCGTGCAGGACGGCGACGAGCGTGCGGCCCTGCTCCTCGTGGAGCTCCGCGCACAGGTCGAGGACGTCGAGCTGGTGCTGGATGTCGAGGAAGGTCGTCGGCTCGTCGAGGAGCAGCAGCGGGGTCTGCTGGGCGAGCGCCATGGCGATCCAGACGCGCTGGCGCTGGCCGCCGGAGAGCTCGTCCACGTACCGCTCGGAGAGGTCCTGTACGCCGGTCGACGCCATGGACTCGTTCACGATCCGCTCGTCCTGTGGCGACCACTGGCGCAGCAGCCCCTGGTGGGGGTAGCGGCCGCGGGCGACGAGGTCGCCGACGGTGATGCCGTCGGGGGCGATGGACGACTGGGGCAGCAGGCCGAGCATCCTCGCGACCTTCTTGGCCGGCATCGACTGGATGACGTTCCCGTCGAGCAGCACCCGGCCCTCGGAGGGCTTGAGCATCCGGGACAGGGCCCGCAGCAGCGTGGACTTGCCGCAGGCGTTGGGGCCCACGATCACGGTGAAGGAGCGGTCGGGGATCTCGACGGACAGCTTCTCCGCGATGACGCGCTGGTCGTAGCCGAGGGTGACGTCGTCGGCGATGAGCCGGTTCACAGCAGCACGCTCCTGGTCCTGAAGGTGGTTGTCGGTCATATCCGCCCCGCCTTGCGCTGGGTGATGAGCAGCCACAGCAGATAGACGCCGCCGAGCACGCCGGTCACCACGCCGACGGGCAGCTGGTCGGCGCCGAAGGCGCGCTGCGAGGCCCAGTCCGCGACGATCAGGAGCGCGGCGCCCATGCACATCGCGGGCATCAGGTTGGGCCCCGGCGAGCGGGTGAGGCGGCGGGCCAGCTGCGGCGCGGTGAGCGCGACGAAGCTGACCGGTCCCGCGGCGGCGGTGGCGGCCGCGACGAGCAGCACGGAGGCGGTGAGCAGCACGAAGCGGGTGCGTTCGACGGGCACGCCGAGGGCGCTCGCGACGTCGTCGCCCATCTCCAGCATCCGCAGGGGACGCCCGTACACGAGCACCAGCGGTACGAGGACGGCGCACAGCACGAGCAGCGGCCAGACCTGGTCCCAGTCGCGGCCGTTGAGGGAGCCGGTCATCCAGACGACGGAGCGGGCGGCGTCGACGAAGTCGGCCTTGGTGAGCAGATACCCGTTGACGGCCGTGAGGAAGGCGGAGACACCGATGCCGACCAGGACGAGTCGGTAGCCGTGCACGCCCTGGCGCCAGGCCAGCAGGTAGATGGCGAGGCCGGTGCCGAGGCCGCCGACCAGCGCGCCGCCCGCGACCTGGACCGCGCTGCCCTGGAACAGCACGATCATGGTGAGCGCGCCCGCGGTCGACCCCTGTCCGAGACCCAGCACGTCCGGGCTGCCCAGCGGGTTGCGGGCGATGGACTGGAAGAGCGCGCCGCCGAGGCCGAGCGCCGCGCCCACCAGGAGGCCGACGAGGACTCGCGGCAGGCGCAGTTCGTTGATGATGAACTCCTGCCCGGCGTCGCCGTTGCCGACCAGGGTGCGGACGACGTCGGCGGCCGGGATGTCGAAGTCGCCGGTGCCGATCAGGACGACGCCCGCGACGAGCGCGGCGGCGGCGAGCAGGGCGACGACCACGGCCGTGCGGACGTCGAGGCGGACGGAGAGGCCGCCCCGGGTGCGTAGTGCCTTCACAGCTGGGCCATCTTCCGCCGACGTACGAGAAGGACGAAGACCGGCGCCCCGATGACCGCGGTCACGATGCCGACCTGGAGCTCCGCGGGCCGCGCCACCATCCGCCCGACGACGTCCGCGCCGAGCAGCAGCACCGGCGAGAGGACGGCCGCGTACGGCAGGATCCAGCGCATGTCGGGCCCGGTGAAGGAGCGCACGATGTGCGGGACCATCAGACCGATGAACACGATCGGGCCGCAGGCCGCGGTCGCGGCCCCGCACAGCAGGGTCGCCGCCGCCATGGACAGCGCGCGGGTGCGGCCCAGGTGGGCGCCGAGCGCGCGGGCGGCGTCGTCGCCCATGGCCATGGCGTTGAGCGGCCTGGCCAGGCCGAGGGCGAGCACGGTGCCGATCGCGAGGAAGGGCAGCACCTGCTCGATGGTGTCCATGTTGGCGGAGGCCAGCGAGCCGACCGTCCAGAAGCGCATCTTGTTGAGCGCGGCACCGTCCGTGATCATGACGGCCTGCAGATAGCCGTAGAGCGCCGCGCTGATCGCGGTGCCGGCGAGCGCGAGCCGCACCGGGGTCGCGCCGCGCGCGCCGCCGAGGATGTAGAGCAGGACGCCGACGAGCATGGCCCCGACGAAGGCGAACCAGACGTAACCGCTCAGCGAGGTGACGCCGAAGAAGCTGATGGCGCTGACGACCGCGGCGGAGGCGCCGAGGTTGATGCCGAGGAGCCCGGGGTCGGCCAGCGGGTTGCGGGTGAGCGCCTGGAGGACGGCGCCGGAGAGGCCCAGCGCGGTGCCGGCGAGGAGTCCGAGGAGGGTGCGCGAGAGCCGCTCGCCGACCACGACGTCCCCGTACGTCCCCGAGTCCTGGAACAGTCCGTGCCAGACCTGGTCCAAGGACATCGACTTGGCGCCGACCGCGATGCTCGCCAGGAAGACGACCAGCAGCACGGCCACCGAGACGAGCAACCCGGCGCCGCGCAGCGCGCGGCGTTTCGGGGGCGCGGAGGCGGCCTCCGCGCGGGCTTCTGAAGGACTGTCGACCAACACCTGGTTAGGTTAGCCTACCCTCGCGCGGCCCTGTCGGGTGCGGTCCGGGCACCCTCCCCACCCTGGACGCCTTCCTGGCCCCACTCCCCCGCCCCGCGCGGCCTCCCCGCCCCGCGCGGCCTCACAGCCCGAGCCGCTCCAGCACCTTCCCCGCGTCCAGCCCGCACGTGCCGTCCCCGGCCTCCGTCCAGGCCGCCGCGCACAGCGCCCGCAGCCCGTCCATGGCCTCGCCGTCCCCGTCGAGCACGAGCTCCCCGTCCCGCACCGAAGCGGTCCATCCGCCACAGCCGAACGTGCCGTCCCCCGGGGTGACCTCGGGCTGGCCGGTGAGCATTCCGCGCAGATCCTCGGCCACGTACGTCGGCCGGTGCTCGGGCCGGGCTGCGAGGAGCTGCGCGCCGTCCGTGACACCGGTCAGGACCAGCAGCGAGTCCACCTCGCCGTTGCTCGCGCCCTCGATGTCGGTGTCCAGGCGGTCGCCCACCACCAGCGGCTTCTTCGCGCCGGTCCGCAGAATCGTCTCGCGGTGCATGGGCGGCAGCGGTTTGCCCGCCACCTGCGGCTCGGCGCCCGTCGCGATCCGTACGACCTCGACGGCCGCGCCGTTGCCCGGGGCGATGCCGCGTGCGCTCGGGATCGTCAGGTCCGTGTTCGACGCGAACCACGGGATGCCGCGCGCGATCGCGTAACAGGCCTCCGCGAACCGCGACCACGCCAGGTCCGGCCCGCCGTACCCCTGCACCACCGCCACCGGGCCGTCGTCGGCGGACTCCACCGGTTCGAGCCCCCGCTCGCGCAGCGCGACCCGCAGCCCCTCGCCGCCGATCACCAACACCCGCGCGCCCTCGGGCACATGCTCGCTCACCAGCCGGGCCACCGCCTGCGCGGAGGTGATGACGTCCGAGCCGTCGGCCGCGATGCCCAGCTCCGTCAGATGCTCCGCCACCGCGTCCGGGGTGCGCAGCGCGTTGTTCGTGACGTACGCCAGGTGCATGCCGCCGTCGCGCGCGGTGCCCAGCGAATCGACCGCGTGGTCGATGGCGTGACCGCCCTTGTACACCACTCCGTCCAGGTCGAGCAGAGCCGTGTCGTAGAGCTCGCTCAGCGCCCGCTCACTGCCCGCGGGACGCGTCCTGACGTCCCGGCCGGCGCCTCGGTCCGCGGTCTGGCTCATTACACATCGCTCCTCGCTCGATCCGACTCCCCCGATCATCGCTTATGCCACTGACACACATACGATGCACCAATGAACACAGCGGGTCACAGCGACGACACCGGCCTCGACCTGATCCCGTTCCGGGGCGTGCGGTACGTCCCCGAGCAGGTGGGACGGCTCGCCGCGGTGACCTCTCCCCCGTACGACGTGGTCGTACGGCCGGACGGCCTGCTGCACCTGGAGTCCGCCGACCCGCACAACATCGTCCGGCTGATCCTGCCGCAGGCCACCACCCCGGCCGCCCGCAACCAGCAGGCCGCAAACACCCTGCGCGGCTGGCTCGCCGAGGGCGTCCTCGCCCCCGACGCCGAGCCCGGCCTGTACGTCTACGAGCAGCGGGACGACGACATCCTGCAGCGCGGCGTCATCGGCGCCCTGCGCCTGTCGGAGGCACAGGACGGCGTCGTCCTGCCGCACGAGGGCGTCATGCCCCATGTCGTCGAGGACCGCGCGGCCCTGATGCGGGCCACCTCGGCCAATCTGGAGCCGCTCCTGCTGACCTACCGCAGCGGCGGCACGGGCGAGCCGAAGGGGGCGACGGCCGTCGTCGAACGCGCCGCGCGACGCGAGCCCCTCCTCTCGACCATCACGGAGGACGGCTTCCACCACCGCCTGTGGTCGGTGACGGACCCCGCGGAGATCGCCGAGATCCAGTCGGACCTCGCCCGCCACCAGGCCCTCATCGCCGACGGCCACCATCGCTGGGCGACCAACCTGCGGCTGCGCGCCGAGCACCCCTCGCCGAGCGCCTGGGACTACGGCCTGGTGCTCCTGGTGGACACCGCCCGCTACCCGCTGCGGGTCCGCGCGATCCACCGCTACCTCCACCGGCTGCCGGTCGCCGAGGCCCTGAGCGCCCTCGGCGACGACTTCCGCGTCCAGACCCTGAAGGGCCCCCTCGACCGGGCACTCGAAGCACTGGGCGAGGCCGCCGTCCAGGGCAACGCCTTCGTCCTGGCGGGCGACGGCGCCTTCCACCTCGTCGACCGGCCGTCCCCGGAACTCCTGGCCCGTACGATCCCGGCCGACCGCCCGGAGGCCTGGCGCACCCTCGACGCGACGGTCCTGCACGCCACCCTCCTCGACCACGTGTGGCGGATCCCCGACACCCCGGACCACATCGCGTACATCCACGACACGGCCGCGACGGTCGAGAAGGCCGAGCGCGACGGCGGTACGGCGGTCCTGATGCACCCGGTGCGCGAGGAGGTCGTCCGGGACCTGGCCCGCCAAGGCGTCACGATGCCGCGCAAGTCGACGTCCTTCGGCCCGAAGCCGGCGACCGGCCTGGTCCTGCGCGACCTCACGTCCTGAAGGCCCGCCATACGTCGGCGGCTGCCCACCGCCCGTGAACGTCAGCGCTTCGCGCGGGCGCCCAGGCGGGCGGCCTGCCGCGTCAGATGGTCGCGCTCGGCCGCGTTGGGCGCCCGGTGCGCCGCCTCGGCGTAGAGCCGCGCCGCCGTCGCCAGGTCACCGTCGCGTTCGTGGAGGTACGCCGCCACGGCGGTGTGGCGCGGCAGCGAGTCGTCCAGCGCCGCGAGCGCGGCGAGGCCCGCGCGGGGCCCGTCGGCCTCACCGACGGCGACCGCGCGGTTGAGCCGGACGACGGGGCTGTCGGTGAGCCGCACCAACTCGTCGTACCACTCGACGATCTGCACCCAGTCGGTCTCCTCGGCGGTGGGCGCGTCCGCGTGGAGCGCGGCGACGGCGGCCTGCGCCTGGAACTCGCCGAGCCGGTCGCGGGAGAGGGCCGCCTGCAGGATGCCGATGCCCTCGGCGATCGCCTCCGTGTCCCACCGGCCGCGGTCCTGCTCGGCGAGCGGCACCAGACTTCCGTCGGGCGCGGTCCTCGCGGCGCGCCGGGCGTGGTGGAGCATCATCAGGGCGAGCAGCCCCGCCACCTCGGGGTGGTCGATGGCGGCCGCGAGCTGCCGGGTGAGCCGGATGGCCTCGGCGGCGAGGTCGACGTCGCCGGAGTACCCCTCGTTGAAGACGAGGTAGAGGACGCGCAGCACGGTCGCGACGTCGCCGGGCTTGTCGAACCGCACGGCGGAGACGGTGCGCTTGGCCCGGCTGATCCGCTGCGCCATGGTCGCCTCGGGGACCAGATAGGCCTGCGCGATCTGCCGGGTGGTGAGCCCACCGACGGCCCGCAGCGTCAGCGCGACGGCGGATGAGGGCGTCAACGACGGGTGGGCGCACAGGAAGTAGAGCTGGAGCGTGTCGTCCACGGTGGGCGCGGGGCCGGGCGGCGGCTCCTCCTCGACGCGGTCCTCACGCCGCCGGCGGGCGGTGTCCGCCCGGGTCGCGTCGAGGAACTTCCGCCAGGCCACGGTGATCAGCCAGCCCTTGGGGTCCCGCGGCTCGTCGTCGGCCCAGACCCGGACCGCCTCGACCAGCGCGTCCTGCACGGCGTCCTCGGCCGCGGCGAAGTCGGCCCCGCGGCGGACCAGGGCCCCCAGCACACCGGGCGTCAGGCCGCGCAACAGCACCTCGTCCATCGCCGAGGTCACTCCGTGGTGGCGCAGAGGGCGCGCTCGTGGCTGTCGACATCGATCGCCATCCAGCCGGCGATGAGGTCCTTCGTCTCGGCGAACGGCCCGTCGGTCACCGGCGGCCGGCCCTCTCCGTCGTACCGCACGAAGGATCCCTCGGGCGCGAGTGCCTGACTGTCGACGAACTCACCCGGGGTCCACTGGTCCATCGGCGCGTCGTTGGCCGGGGCCGGGGCGCCGCGGTAGTGCTTGAGCAGCAGGTACTTGGCCATCGTGATCTCCTCGATGCGGTCCGACCCATTATGGCCACGCCTCCGGCGGGAACGGGGGCGCACACAAGAAAGGGCGGGCCCCCCTTCCGGGGAGCCCGCCCTTTTGTCTTGTCGTCTCTTGTCGTGAGCCGTGCGGCCGCGACGAATCGACGGATCGACGGATCGACGAATCAGTCCTCGTCGACGTCCCGACGCACCGGCTCCGCGGGGGCTTCGGGGGCCTCGGAGGCGTCAGGGGCGTCGGGGGCGTCGGAAGCCTCGGGGGCGTCCTCCTCCACCAACGCGTCGACGAACTCGACGCCTTCGAGCTCGGCGAGGCGGTCGGAGGCGTCGGTGCTGCCGTCCTTGTCGGACTCGACGACCTTCGCGAACCACTCGCGCGCCTCGTCCTCGCGGTCGGCCGCGAGCAGCGCGTCGGCGTACGCGTACCGCAGTCGGGCCGTCCACGGCTGCACGGAGTTCGAGGCGAGCTCGGGGCTCTGCAGCGTGACGATGGCGGCGTCGATCTGGCCCATGTCGCGGCGCGCGCCGGCGGCGACGAGCCGCATCTCGACCTGGCTCGCCTTGTCGAGCTTGTGCACCTCGGGGGCGCCCGCCATCTCCAACGCCTTCTCGGGCCGGCCGAGACCACGCTCACAGTCCGCCATGACAGGCCACAGCTCGACGCTGCCGGTCATGCGCCGGGAGGCGCGGAACTCGGCGAGCGCCTCGCTGTACTTCTCGTTGGCGTACGCGGCGAAGCCGGCGGCCTCACGCACGGCCGCGACCCTGGAGGCCAGCCGCAGGGCGATCCGCGAGTAGGCGTAGGCCTGCTCGGGGTCCTCGTCGATGAGCTTGGCGACCATCACCAGGTTCCTGGCGACGTCCTCGGCAAGCCCCTTGGGGAGGCTCTGCAGCTCCTGCTGTACGTCCTTGTCGATCTCGTGACCCGTGACGTCGTCCGGGATCGGCAGCCGCTTGATGGGCTCGCGGTCGCGGTCCCGGTCGTCACGCCCACCGCGGTATCCACCCCGGTCGCCGTCGCGCCGGTCGTCCCGACGGTCGTCACGGCCACGGAACCCGCCGGGGCGCCCGCCGCGGTCGTCGCGCGGACCACGCCCACGGTCGTCGCCACGGCCCCGGTCGTCGCGCCCGCGGAAGCCACCGCCGCCACGGTTGTCGTCACGACGGAAGCCACCGCGGTCGTCCTTGCGGTCATCCCTGCGGTCGTACGAGCGGTCATCGCGACGCGGCCCACCGGACCGGTCGTCGCGGCGGAAGGGCGGACGGTCACCGTCACGGCGGTCATCGCGACGATCGTCACGACGGAAGGGAGGACGGTCCCCGCCACCACGGCTGTCATCGCGGCGGAACCCGCCACGGTCGCCGCCATCACGACGCGGACCGCTGGAACGGTCATCGCGCCCACGGAACCCGCCACCACCACGGTTGTCATCGCGACGGTCGTCCCGGCGATCGTCCCGGCGGTCGTCGCGACCTCGGAAGCCACCGCCACGGTTGTCGCCACCACGGTTGTCGTCACGGCGGAAACCACCGCGGTCGTCACGCCGGTCGTCACGCCGGTCGTCCCGACGGTCATCGCGGCGGAAGGGCGGACGGTCGCCGCCACCGCGGTTGTCATCGCGACGATCGTCACGACGGAAAGCGGGACGGTCCCCGCCACCACGGTTGTCGTCACGACGGAACCCACCACGGTCACCGCCATCACGACGCGGACCGCTGGGCCGATCATCGCGCCCACGGAACCCGCCGCCACCGCGGTTGTCATCGCGACGGAAGCCGCCGCGGTCGTCACGCCGGTCATCCCGACGGTCATCACGGCGGAAGGGCGGACGGTCGCCGCCACCGCGGTTGTCATCGCGACGATCGTCACGACGGAAGGCAGGACGGTCCCCGCCACCACGGTTGTCGTCACGACGGAAGCCACCACGGTCACCGCCACGGTCGCCACCGTCACGACGCGGACCGCTGGGCCGGTCGTCCCGACGGAACGGGGCACGTCCACCGCGGTCCCGATCGCCCTCGCGCCGGTCGTCGCGACGGTCGTCACGGCCACGGAAGCCGCCACCGCCACGGTTGTCGTCACGGCGGGTGTCGTCACGGCGGAAGCCGCCACGGTCACCACGGTCGTTGTCACGACGGGGAGCTCCGCGGTATCCGCCCCGGTCACCACCGTCCCGGCGGCGCTCGTCGCGCTCCGGTCGCTCGTCGGGAGAGTTGGGGGACATCGGTGACTCCTAGTCTTCGGTACCGCAGTCATTCTCGCGCAGCCGGCATGTCGGCGCGCTTCGACAAAAACAAAAAGGACCCTTGGTCCCAGCGTGGACGCTGGGACCAAGGGTCCTCCAAAGATTGTTCGGCGGCGTCCTACTCTCCCACAGGGTCCCCCCTGCAGTACCATCGGCGCTTTGAGGCTTAGCTTCCGGGTTCGGAATGTAACCGGGCGTTTCCCTCACGCTATGACCACCGAAACCCTATGAAATATCCTACGAAGACGCAGGATCTCAAACAGGGCAGCGAACAAGCACACTTTTCAATTTAGATAGTGACGCTGTTCAGCCGACACAACTGTTCGTTGTTTCAGAACCAACACAGTGGACGCGAGCAACTGAGGACAAGCCCTCGGCCTATTAGTACCAGTCACCTCCACCCGTTACCGGGCTTCCAGATCT
>NZ_JBVIZY010000025.1:15661-32037 GCF_055591085.1 Streptomyces sp. NPDC041713 | reverse complement strand
CCCCCCCCCCCCCCCCCCCCCCCCCCCCCCCCCCCCCCCCTCCCCCCCCCCCCCCCCCCCCCCCCCCCCCCCCCCCCCCCCCCCCCCCCCCCCCCGGCCCCGGAGGACAGCACGGACGGGTCGGACGAGGCCATCGCCCGTATCTGGAAGCTCGCGATGTGGGGCAAGAAGGCCGGCTCGGGCCTGGACGACCCGTCGTTCCTGCAGCCGGACCGCCCGATGTCGGCGATCGGCGGCTAGTCAGCCGCTCTCGCGGGCCTGCCACTCGGCGAGCGGCACGACGTCCTTCAACATGCCCCGGACGCCCAGGAACTGGGCGAGGTGCTCACGGTGCTCGTCGCACGCGAGCCACGTCTTGCGCCGCTCCGGCGTATGGATCTTGGGGTTGTTCCAGGCGAGCACCCAGACCGCGGCGACGCGGCAGCCCTTGGCGGAACAGATCGGGATCTCGTCACTCACCGTCGCGTCCAACCGTTCACCACAACGCGTCCAACCGTTCACAACAAGGCGACGCCGAGCAGCCACGGGGGGAGCTGCCCGGCGTCGGTCTGTCGCTCCGACGGGGGATGCGGAGCGCGTACGAAGTATGTCATGGGGGACCCGGTGACTGGCACCGGAACTACATGATTGATCTGAGCTTTTCTTGAGCTTGGCGCATCGTCGACGGGTCAGCTCGGCTCGTGCGCGGCGCCCCGCCGCTGGTCGTGCGCGGCGCCCGCGGGATCTTCCGGGACGGATTCCGCGGCGGCGGCCGCGGCCGGCGGAGCCAGCATTGGCCGAGAAGGGGCGGGTACGAACGTCGACGGCAGCGACGGGGCGTTCTCCCGGCCGGCGTTGGCGATCACGACGGAGACGTACGGCAGGAGGATCCCGAGCACCAGAGCGACGAGAGCGACATGCCGTTCGACGTTCCACAGCACCGCCGCGGCCACGACGGAGACCGTCCTGACCGACATGGAGATCACATACCGGCGCTGCCTGCCCCGGACGTCCTCCGCGAGACCCTGCCGGGCCCCCGTGATCCGGAAGACCTGGCCGCTGCTCTGCTTCCGCATCACGTTCCACCGCCCTGTCCGCTGTGCCGGACTCTCCCTGGTACCTGCCCCGGTCCGGACAGCTCAACGTTACGCCGCGTCTGCGCCGCCCACGAGACCGGGGGCGGCCCCACCTCGGTGCCCTTCCTGGGCCGTGCCACGTATGGGGGTGCCCGACATGCGCCGTATGGCGGACCGGACGACACTGACCGTAACGCTCATGCAGAGCTACGAGGAGGCAGCTATGGGCTGGTTGTGGGCGATCATCGTGGGATTCGTGCTGGGGCTGATTGCCAAGGCGATCCTGCCCGGGAAGCAGCACAGTCCGCTCTGGCTGACCACGGTGTTCGGAATCATCGGAGCCGTCCTGGGCAACTGGCTCGCGACGCAGTTCGGCATCAACGAGACCAAGGGCATCGACTGGGGGCGCCACGCACTGCAGCTGGTCGCCGCGGTCGTGATCGTCGGCCTCGGCGACGCCGCGTACAAGATGATCCGGGGCAACAAACGACGAACGGCCTAGCCGCACCGACGCACGACGAGGGGGCCGGTCCCTGCGGACCGGCCCCCTCGCATGTGCGGGCGCGGGCGCTCAGCCCGCCGTGACCTCGACGGCGGCCAGGTTCTTCTTGCCGCGGCGCAGCACCAGCCACCGGCCGTGCAGCAGATCGGCGGCGGCCGGCACGGCGTCCTCGGCGGTGACCTTCACGTTGTTCACGTAGGCACCGCCCTCCTTGACCGTGCGCCGGGCGGCGGACTTGCTCGCCACCAGGCCGACCTCGGCGAGCAGGTCCACGACCTGGCCGAGCTCGGCGACCTCGATGTGCGGCAGCTCGGAGAGCGCCGCGGCCAGCGTCGCCTCGTCCAGCTCGGCGAGGTCGCCCTGGCCGAACAGCGCCTTGGACGCGGCGATGACCGCGGCGCACTGGTCCGCGCCGTGCACCAGCGTGGTCAGCTCCTCGGCCAGCGCGCGCTGCGCGGCGCGCGCCTGCGGCCGCTCCTCGGTCTGCTTCTCGATCTCCTCCAGCTCCTCGCGGGACTTGAAGGAGAGGATCCGCAGGTACGTGGAGACGTCCCGGTCGTCCGTGTTCAGCCAGAACTGGTAGAACGCGTACGGCGTGGTCATCGCCGGGTCGAGCCAGACGGCGCCGCCCTCGGACTTGCCGAACTTGGTGCCGTCCGACTTGAGCATCAGCGGCGTGCCGAGCGCGTGCACCGTGGCGTCCGGCTCCAGGCGGTGGATCAGGTCGATGCCCGCGGTGAGGTTGCCCCACTGGTCGCTGCCGCCGGTCTGCAGCGTGCAGCCGTACCTGCGGTAGAGCTCCAGGAAGTCCATGCCCTGCAGCAGCTGGTAGCTGAACTCCGTGTAGGAGATGCCCTCCTGGGACTCCAGGCGGCGGGCCACGGAGTCCTTGGTCAGCATCTTGTTCACCCGGAAGTGCTTGCCGATGTCGCGCAGGAACTCGATCGCGGACATCCCCGCGGTCCAGTCGAGGTTGTTCACCATCGTCGCGGCGTTCTCGCCCTCGAAGGACAGGAACGGCTCGATCTGCGAGCGCAGCCGGGCCACCCAGTTCGCGACCGTCTCCGGGTCGTTCAGGGTGCGCTCGGCGGTCGGCCGGGGGTCACCGATCTGGCCGGTGGCCCCGCCGACCAGCGCCAGCGGGCGGTGCCCCGCCTGCTGGAGCCTGCGGACGGTGAGGACCTGCACCAGATGCCCGACGTGCAGGCTCGCCGCCGTCGGGTCGAAGCCGCAATAGAACGTGACGGGACCGTCCGCGAGCGCCTTGCGCAGTGCGTCTTCATCGGTGGACAGGGAGAAAAGGCCCCGCCACTTCAGCTCGTCGACGATGTCCGTCACGGTCTCGTGTCTCCTTGGGTGTGTCTGCTCGGTGCACGAAGGTGCAAGGTCCGAGGTTATACGCCCTGGCTGACCGAACTCATGTTGAAATCGGGCACGCGCAGCGCGGGCATGGCGGCCCGGGTGAAGTAGTCGCCCCATTCGCGCGGCAGGGTCCGCTCCGTGCGGCCCGCCTCGGTGGCCCGGCCGAGCAGGTCGACCGGCGACTCGTTGAACCGGAAGTTGTTCACCTCGCCCACCACCTCGCCCTTCTCCACCAGGTACACGCCGTCCCTGGTCAGGCCGGTGAGGAGCAGCGTCGCCGGGTCGACCTCGCGGATGTACCAGAGGCAGGTCAGCAGCAGTCCGCGCTCGGTGGCCGCGACCATCTCGTCCAGGGAGCGGGTGCCGCCGCCGTCCAGGACGAGGTTGTCGACGGCCGGCGTGACCGGGAGCCCGGTCAGGGCGGCGCTGTGCCGGCTGGTGGTGAGGTGAGCGAGCTCACCGTCGCGGATCCAGTCGGTGGCGGTCAGCGGCAGGCCGTTGTCGAAAACGGAGGCGTCCCCGCTCGAGGAGTGCGCCAACACGAACGGCGCCGACTCCAGGCCCGGCTCGTTCGGATCGCTGCGCAGCGTCAGCGGCAGCGCCGCGAGCCGCTCACCGAGGCGCGTGGCGCCGCCCGGCTTGGCGAAGACGGTGCGCCCCTCGGCGGCGTCCCGGGCCGAGGCCGACCAGATCTGGTAGATCAGCAGGTCCGCGACGGCCGTCGGCGGCAGCAGCGTCTCGTACCGCCCGGCGGGCAGCTCGACGCGCCGCCGCGCCCAGTCGAGCCGCTGCGCGAGCTCGGCGTCCAGGGCCGCCGGGTCGACGTCCTTGAAGTCGCGGGTGGCCCGCCCGGCCCACGCCGACTTGGTGCGGTCCGGCGACTTGGCGTTCACCTCCAGCGTGCCGCCCGGCTGGTCGTGGCGGAGCCGGAGCCCCGTCGACGTACCGAGGTAGCTGGAGACGAACTCGTGGTTGGCGAAGCCGTACAGCTCGCGCCCGCCCGCCCGCGCGCGGGCGAAGGCCTCGCCGAGCGCCGGGGCGAACTCCGCGAAGACGTCCGAGGATGTCTCGCCGGGGGCCTCGGTGAAGTCGGCGGACGGGGCCACGCCGGTGACCAGCGGCTGCGCGTCCTCGGCGGGCTCCGCGCCGCGCGCCGCCTCCTCGGCGGCCCGCACCAGCGGCTCCAGGTCGTCCGCGGTGACCGCCGCGCGCGTGACGACGCCGGAGGCGGTGCCCTCCTTGCCGTCGACGGTCGCTATGACGGTGAGGGTGCGGCCGCGGGTGACGCCGTTGGTGGTCAGCGCGTTGCCCGCCCAGCGCAGGTTGGCGGTCGACTCCTCGTCGGCGATCACGACGCAGCCGTCGGCGGTGGACAGTTCCAGGGCGCGCTCGACGATCTCGTGCGGCTTGCTCGCGCTGCGGCTCATCGACCGGCCTCCTGCGTGGTGTTCAGAATGTTCACGCCCCGGAACAGGGCGGACGGGCAGCCGTGCGAGACCGCGGCGACCTGGCCGGGCTGGGCCTTGCCGCAGTTGAACGCGCCGCCGAGGACGTACGTCTGGGGGCCGCCGACCGCGGCCATCGGCCCCCAGAAGTCGGTGGTCGTCGCCTGGTGGGCCGGGTCAGGGGGTATCCCCTCATGGCCAGTGTTTATGCAGGTCAAGCGGTGTGTCACGGGCTACCCTCAATCCCTGTCTATACCGGTTGCAACCGGACTGTGCGGGGTCTGGTGATGACTTGGTGTCGACTTCGGCCCCGCTGGCCTTCGGCTCTCTCGCGACGATATGCCTGAGCCGGCCGAAGGGAGGGCGGGGCAGCAAGTGGGCGCATCGCAGAGTAATGGGCTCCACCTGTGTCAGGTGGAGCCCTGTCGTATGAAGTGCCACCAGGGCCGGCCAAGCGAGGCGGCGTTCTAGTCGGGTTTCGAACGTGACTGATGTGACCCGAGTCCTGCGGCACGTGGTCTGGGGACTTCTGCCTTGACGTTCCCGCCGGCGGACATGTCGTGCGCCGCTTCCTCGGTGGAGGACGGCACGCGAACGTTGGCCTGCGCAAGGCGGTGGCGGGGTACGGGCCGTCGTGGAGGCCGAGTAAGTGTGATCTGCCGGACCAGTTGTTGAAAACAGGCCAGAGAGGCAAGGCTGGGCAAGAGTGCCGCGGTGATGTCGATGACGTCCCTTGGGGCCTGCGCGACGCAGAGAAGCATGGTGATGAGAGAGAAGGTGATCACCACGCACCAGGAGTGCACCGCGCGACGCTGATGCAATGCGGCTCTCAGGACGGCAAGGGAGGCGACCAGCCAGGGGCCGAAAATGAGGACGGGCCACCAGGTGACGGGACTTTTCGTGTGGTCTTCGGCAACGAGCCGCAACGGGTCATAAGTCACCGCAGTGCTGAAGAAGCTGACGGCCGACGCCGTCAGAGCAACGAGCGCGGCAATGGCATAACTCGTGATCCGAGCGAGGTGCGGGCGGCGACGCTCGCGCACTTTGCGATGACCCTGCGGGCTCGCTCTCAGCGGCGGCAGTTCCGCTGTGATGTCTTGCAGTGCTTGAAGCGGAGAACTGACCGTAGGGTCATCGATCGACACCGCTTCGCTGACTGCAGCGTTTTGGACGGACTGATCCGCGATCGACTCTTGCAGCAGGAAAGCCAATTCCTCGGCAGGATCCCAGGCCTGACCATCCCAGGCCGGACCAGAGGGATCCGTTAGAGCTGAGTATTGACCGGCAGGATCTCCGTAAGGTCCGGCGTGCCCGTAACTTTGTTCAGGTGCCTGCTCGTCCGGAAATCCCGGGTGATAGTAGTTCTGCTCATTCCACATGATGGAATCAGGTCATTCCGGCTTGGGGGAGGTTCGCCATGAGGTCGAATCGCGCCACCGTTGAACGAATCCTGATTCAAGAGCGTTCATGCGATCCAGAAAATCCGACAGAAGGGACTCTGTCGAGATCGTGATGGACGGTTCGTTTTTGTTGACTTCGACACCCGAGACTGCCACCGCAGCTGAAGCAGGTGCCGCTTCAGCTAGGTTCACCTTGGCTTCCCTCGGTGTGTCTGGGGCAGCCTGATCGGTGTGCGGAGAGGAGATGCACCCTGGACATTCCTTAGTCATATCCGGGATAACGCGACGAAGTTGCTGCGGATGTGTGGCATACGGGTGAGGAGTGCATCCGTTCAGGAGTCCGTATACGTGCTTGTACGAAGAATGTGCGTGGTTTTCTATTTTCACAAGAAACATCAACCGTCAAGCGAGCGTGTGGCCTAAGCGTTTCGCCATCTCAACCGGTGGAAACACTGCAGTGAGCGGAGTCCTCAACCAGGGCGAGTCGAGCAGTTCCCTGCGCGCACGCTGCATGTAATTCGAGCGCCCTCAATTGCGCCCCGCTGTTCGGTGTAAAAGTCTACGCAAAAACGTTACTCCGTTCATTGGGTAGAGTCTCATGCGTGCCGGCGTCGTTCCCTCAATGTCCAATACGCGCAGGCTTCACCCATGGATAGGAATCGCTATGGCCGTAAGCTGGGCGAGACGTATCGCCGTCATCGAACCCGCCCCCAGAACTGTGCGGTACGCCAGGTACCTCGCTCCGCACTGGAAAGGACTGACCCGCCTGGAAAGCGATAATTGCATTGGCCTCTTTCCGGCGGTGCTTCTCTTCGTCCTGGCCGCTCTGACTCTCTTCGGCGCGGGCGGAGCCAGCCTCGCATGGCTGACCGACGAATTGACCGGACATCGCCGACTTCCGTACCTCTGGCTGGCGTTCGACGCCGTCGCAGGCGCCTCACTGGCGCTGTCGTACTGGCTGGTCAGTCGTTATGCCCTGCGCTTCTACGAAGCGGAACCCTCATCGTCGCCCACCTGGCGGCTCGTCACGATCGCCAACACGGCCTGGCGTTGCCTCCCCGCTCATTACCGGGACACCCAAAAACCGCGATTGCGAGCCGTCAACACCGCGGCACGTCTGCTGCTCACTGATCCCGATGACTCCCACACTCACAGCATCCTGACGGAACACGCGGACGCCCTCCGCCACCTCGCCACCACTGTGCTTCACGAGGCGCAGCACGAGCAGTCGGAGGACAGCACTCGTCTCCTGCCCTTCGCACGGTCAGGACGGTCGAAGGTGGGCCAGACCGCAGCAGTCCGTGGCTAGGACGGGCCTGGCCTTGACAGCTGAAGCAGGTATGCAAAGGGCAGCACGGGTCCGCGGGCGGGAGGCCTAGGCCGACGCTTTGGTCCGCGGCACACGCGGGGGTAAGCCAGCCGTGCACAGACAGGTTCCGTGCACGGCCGGCTGCCACCCTCCGTAGCCGCTTGCGGTTGCGGAATGAAGCCACTTTGTTCAGGAGCGGCCCCCATCGCATGAGCGGCTCTTCGGCCTCCTGCCACGCTCCGACCCGGACCGGGCGTCAAGCTGGGTAACGGAGTAGTACAACGCCCCTCGGCCGGTGGGATTGACGGCTTCGACGAGTTCGTGAGTCCAATCGACGGCGTCGCGTAGGGGCTCACTGTGATGAGGTGCAGACCCGGTGCAGACTTCGGCGCCGCTGCCGGCGCTCGATCATGAGCGGCCGGACTCCTCCGAGGTGTTCAGGATGTTCACACCCCGAAACAGTGCGGACGGGCAGCCGTGGGACACGGAGGCGACCTGACCTGGTTGAGCCTTTCCGCAGTTGAAGGCCCCTCCGAGGACGTACGTCCGGGGCCCTCCGACAGCTTGCATCGAGTCCCAGAACTCAGGGGTGATTCCCTGATAGGCAAAGTCCCGAACCTGTCCGCAAAGGCGGCCGTTTCGGATGGCGTATGCCCTCTGACCCGTAAACTGGAAGTTGTACCGCTGCATGTCGATGGACCACGAGCGGTCCCCGACCACGTAGATCCCGCGGTCCACGCCCGCGATCAGGTCCTCGGTGCCGAGGCCGCCGGGATCCGGCTGCAGCGACACGTTCGCCATCCGCTGCACCGGCACATGGCCGGGGGAGTCCGCGTACGCGCAGCCGTTGGACCGCTCGAAGCCGGTGAGCCTCGCGATGCGCCGGTCCAGCTGGTAGCCGGTCAGTGTGCCGTCCTTGACCAGGTCCCAGGACTGGGCGGCGACGCCCTCGTCGTCGTACCCGATGGTCGCCAGGCCGTGCTCGGCGGTCCGGTCGCCCGTCACGTTCATCAGCGAGGAGCCGTAGCGGAGTTTGCCGAGCTGGTCGAAGGTGGCGAACGAGGTGCCCGCGTACGCCGCCTCGTAGCCGAGCGCGCGGTCCAGCTCGGTGGCGTGGCCGATCGACTCGTGGATGGTCAGCCAGAGGTTGGACGGGTCGAGGACCAGGTCGTACGAGCCCGCGGTGACGCTCGGCGCCCGCATCTTCTCGGCCAACTGCTCGGGGATCATGGCGAGTTCGCCCTCCCAGTCCCAGCCGGTCCCCGTCAGGTACTCCCAGCCGCGGCCGACCGGCGGCGCGATCGTGCGCATCGAGTCGAACTCGCCGCTCGACCCGTCGACGGCCACCGCCGTCAGCTGCGGGTGCAGCCGCACGCGCTGCTGGGTGGTCACCGTCCCCGCCGTGTCCGCGTAGAACTTGTTCTCGTGCACGGTGAGCAGCGAGGCGTCGACGTGCGCGACGCCGTCCGCGGCCAGCAGCCGCGCGCTCCAGTCGGCGAGCAGCCCCGCCTTCTCCTCGTCCGGCACCGAGAACGGATCGATCTCGTACGAGGAGACCCACGTCTTCTCCGCGTGCACCGGCTCGTCCGCGAGCTCGACCCGCTCGTCCGACCCCGCCGCCTTGATGACCTGCGCGGACAGCTTCGCCATCGCCACGGCCCGGGAGGCTGTGCGCGCCGCCGCGTCCATCGTCATGTCGACCCCGGAGGCGAAGCCCCAGGTGCCGCCGTGCACCACGCGCACCGCGTACCCGAGGTCCGTGGTGTCGGAGGTGCCGGCCGGCCGCGCGTCGCGCAGCTGCCAGGACGCGCTGCGCACCCGCTCCAGGCGGAAGTCCGCGTGCTCGGCGCCGAGCGCCCGCGCGCGGGCCAGCGCGGCGTCGGCGAGAGCCCGCAAGGGCAACGCCGTGAAGGCTTCGTCGATGGAATGGGGCACGGATGTCTCCCTGCTGTCGGCACCGGTCCGGTCCGATCATGTCGCGCCGGACGGGTCGGGGGCCAGAGGCTTTCTGTAGGGATCCGACAGCGCGCACTCCGCGCCACTGTCGGGCACCGATTCTCCGGATCGTCGACGGTACCGATAGGTTTTCGAGGTACCAGCCAGCTATCGAAAGGGTGATCCGTTGAGCCGCTCGGTTCTCGTCACCGGAGGAAACCGGGGCATCGGCCTCGCCATCGCCCGCACCTTTGCCGACGCCGGCGACAAGGTCGCGATCACCTACCGCTCGGGCGAACCGCCGGAGGTCCTCACCGACGCCGGTGTCCTCGCCGTCAAGTGCGACATCACCGACGCCGAGCAGGTGGAGCAGGCCTACAAGGAGATCGAGGAGAAGCACGGGAACGTCGAGGTCCTGGTCGCCAACGCGGGCATCACCAAGGACCAGCTCCTGATGCGCATGAGCGAGGAGGACTTCACGTCCGTCCTCGACACCAACCTCACCGGCACCTTCCGGGTCGTCAAGCGCGCCAACCGCGGCATGCTGCGCGCCAGGAAGGGCCGCGTCGTCCTGATCTCCTCGGTCGTGGGCCTGATGGGCGGTCCCGGGCAGGCGAACTACGCCGCCTCGAAGGCGGGCCTGGTCGGCTTCGCGCGTTCGCTCGCCCGTGAACTCGGGTCGCGCAACCTCACCTTCAACGTCGTCGCCCCCGGTTTTGTCGACACCGACATGACCAAGGTGCTCACGGACGAGCAGCGCGCGGGCATCGTCGCCCAGGTGCCGCTCGGCCGGTACGCGCAGCCCGAGGAGATCGCCGCCGCGGTGCGCTTCCTCGCGTCCGACGACGCCTCGTACATCACTGGAGCCGTCATCCCCGTTGACGGCGGATTGGGCATGGGTCACTGATCACCATGAGCGGAATTCTCGAAGGCAAGAAGATCCTGATCACGGGCGTTCTGATGGAGTCCTCCATCGCGTTCCACGCGGCCAAGGTCGCGCAGGAGCAGGGCGCCGAGGTCATCCTCACCGCCTTCCCGCGGCCCACGCTCACCGAGCGCATCGCCAAGAAGCTGCCCAAGCCCGCCAAGGTCATCGAGCTCGACGTGACCAACCAGGAGCACCTGGACCGGCTCGCGGGCCTGGTCAAGGACGAGCTCGGCGGCCTCGACGGCGTCGTGCACTCCATCGGCTTCGCGCCGCAGGGCGCCTTCAACTTCCTCGAGGCCACCTTCGAGGACGTCTCGACGGCGATGCACGTCTCGGCGTACTCCCTGAAGTCGCTCACCATGGCCTGCCGCCCGCTGTTCGAGGACGGCGCCTCGGTCGTCGGCCTCACCTTCGACGCGCAGTACGCCTGGCCGAAGTACGACTGGATGGGCCCGGCCAAGGCCGCCCTGGAGGCCACCAGCCGCTACCTCGCCCGTGACCTGGGCAAGGAGAACATCCGCTGCAACCTGATCTCCGCGGGCCCGATCGGCTCCATGGCGGCCAAGTCGATCCCCGGCTTCGCCGACCTCGCGGACGTCTGGAACACCCGCTCCCCGCTGGACTGGGACATGGCCGACCCGGAGCCCGCGGGCCGCGGCATCGTCGCGCTGCTCTCGGACTTCTTCCCGAAGACCACCGGCGAGATCGTCCACGTCGACGGCGGCGTCCACATGATGGGTGCCTGATCCAGCAGGCCCCGGTACGTTTCCGAGGCCCCGTCCCCGCCGCGCGCGGGAGGCGGGGCCTCACCCGTTCGGCCCCCCGGCCGGGCGGTGGCGGGGGAGTGCCGGGCACCCTGGAGTGTGCGTCCTACCGGTGCGGTGCTCGTGGCTCTCGCTCTTGTGGTCGCCGCGCCGAGCGGCGTCCCGCAGGACACCTCCCCCGCGCGCGGGGCGACGGCGAAGAAGCCCGCGCCGCGGCCCTTCGGCGCGGAGTGCCGCACCGCAGTCGCGGGGCCCGACGTCGTCGCGTACTGCCACAACCCCTACCCGGAGACCGACCACGTCCGCCTGCACGTGGAGTGCGCACGCTGGTGGGACATCGACAGCGACTCACGGCCCGTCGACGCGGAGCCCGCGATGACGGTGCGCCTGACCGGGCGGTGCTGGAAAGAGGTCCGCGCGGTCTGGGTCAGCCACCAGAGGTGAACCGCTCCGGGCGGCACATGAAGGGGTAGCCCGCGGCCTCCGCGGCGGCGGCCTCCGCGTCCCCCGCGCGGATCGCGTCGACGAGACGGGCGTGGTCCATGTGCGACTCGGGGGTCAGCTCCTCGCCGATGTCCTCGCGCAGCCAGTCCCGCAGGACCTCGCCGAGGTCCGCGTAGAGCGCCGTCATCACGTCGTTGTGCGAGGCGGCGACGACCGCCATGTGGAACGTCGCGTCGGCCGTCACGAACGCCTCCGCGTCCCCGGTCGCCCAGACCTCCTCCCGGCGCACGAGCAGCGCGTCGAGCTGCTTGATGTCGCGCTCGGTACGGCGCTCCGCGGCGAGCTTGGCCGCGCTCGACTCCAGCGTGCTGCGCAGCTCGGCGATGTGGCGCGGGTCCGCGTCGGCGAACCTGCGCTGCATCACGCCCGCCAGCTCGCTCGTCGCGACCACATAGGTGCCCGAGCCCTGCCGGATGTCCAGCAGGCCGTTGTGCGCGAGGGCGCGCACGGCCTCCCTGACGGTGTTCCTGGCCACGCCCAGCTGCTCCACCAGCTCGGGCTCGGTGGGGATGCGCGAGCCGACCGGCCACTCGCCCGAGGAGATCTGGGTGCGCAGCTCGGAGATGACCTGTTCGGAGAGTGCCGAACGGCGAGGAGTGGTCAGCGGCATGACGTTCCTTCGTGCGGGGCCGGGGCGGGCGGGGCCGGGGGCCGGGAGGGCCGGGTGTGACGCATTCGGATTGGACAGCCAATCATCCCATGATTCTATGATGGCCTCATGGCTAGTGAGGAAACCGGCACGATGACCCCGACGGCGACACCCCCCGCATCCACCGCGACCGGGGTGAAACAGCCCCCCACGCGCGCGTGGGCGACGCGGCTCGTCATCGTCGGCATCGTCCTCGCCGCCATGAACCTGCGCCCGGCCATCACCAGCCTGGGCTCCCTCCTCGAAGAGGTGCGCGACGGCCTCGGTATGAGCGGCACCCTCGCCGGCCTCCTCACCTCCGTGCCGCCGCTCTGCTTCGCCGTCTTCGGCGTCATGGCGCCCCGCTTCGCCCGGCGCTTCGGCCCGAGCGCCGTGGTCTGCTTCGGCATGGCCGCGATCGCCGCGGGACTGGTCATCCGCCCCTTCGTCGGCGGCACCGCGGGCTTCCTCGCCGCCACCGCGCTCGCCCTCATGGGCATCGCGGTCAGCAACGTCCTGATGCCGGTCATCGTCAAGCGCTGGTTCCCCGACCGGGTCGGCTCGATGACCGGCCTGTACTCGATGGCGCTGGCCCTCGGCACCTCGCTCGCCGCGGCCCTCACGGTCCCGATGACCGACGCGCTGGGCGGCCGCTGGCAGACCGGACTCGCCGTCTGGGCGGGCCTCGCCGTCGTCGCGGTCCTGCCGTGGATCCCGCTCGTACGGGACCGGGGCCCGGTCGCCGCGGCGGCCCCCGAGCACATCAGCGCGACCGTACGCCAGGAGGACGCCGCGCTGCGCATCACGCACAGCCGCACCGCCTGGGCGCTCGCCGTCTTCTTCGGCCTCCAGGCCACCGCCGCGTACATCACGATGGGCTGGATGCCGCAGATCTTCCGCGACGCGGGCGTCCCCGCCGGCGAGGCGGGCGTGCTGCTCGCCGTCACCATGGCCATGGGTGTGCCGCTGGCGTTCGTCATCCCCCGGGTCGCCACCCGGCTCACCAACCAGGGCCCCGTCGTGATGGTCCTCGGCACCTGCGGCCTCGCCGGGTACGCGGGCCTCTACCTCGCCCCCGCGGGCGGCGCCTGGGCCTGGGCCCTGCTGCTCGGCATCTCCAACTGCGCCTTCCCGCTCGCCCTCACCATGGTCGGGATGCGGGCCAAGAGCAGCGCGGGCGTGGCCAAGCTGTCCGCCTTCGCGCAGAGCACGGGCTACCTGATCTCGATTCCGGGTCCGCTCCTGGTGGGCGTGCTCTACCAGCACAGCGGCGGCTGGGGTCTGCCGATCGCCCTGATGGCGGGCCTGATGGTGCCGCAGATCGTCGTCGGCACGCTGGCGGGCCGCAACCGCACGGTCGAGGACGAGGTGGCGGCCAAGGTCACGGTGGCCTGACCCCGGCGGCGGTGGGGCGGGCAAAGGGTGCGAGACTGGCCGTATGCCCGTCCTCGACCCGAACCCCCAGAACGGCCAGAAGAAGCTGCTCATCGTGCTCGGCGCGATGCTGGCCATCACCGTGATCATCGGCATCATCGCCTCCATCGCCTCGCCGTGAGCGGGTGCCCGCGCCGGACCCTGCGGACGCCCGTGCCGGATGCCCGCGCAGAACGGTTGCGACGGTCCGAACGGGCCCCGGCGGGGCGGATGGTGGGGCTAGCACCCCCATCCCCTAGGGGGTCAGTGTCAGGGTCAAGTGGGTGGGTCTCCGGATGGGACCGAGGGGTGCCGGTCGCCTAGATTCGAGGAGTGCCGCGAGGACGCGGCGCGGACCACTCGAAGACCACGGAGGCGGCATGTCGGCCCGATCGCAGACCCGGCGCGACCCGGCCCAGTCGGGCGGCGTCGAGATCCAGCTCCCCTGGTGGGCCATCGCCCTGCCCGCCGTCGCCTTCGCGGCCCTGCTCCTGCTGGTCCTCAACCCCGTGGACGCGCACGCCGCGGCGGGCGATCCGGTCCTCACCGACCTCCTGGAGCGCATACAGGCGATGATCCTGCGCACCGCCCCGTGAGCCCCCTCGGGACGCGGCCGTCACTCCTGTCGGCGGACCGCACCAACTCCCTGCGCCCCATGGCGCGTTTCATGCGAAGCTGGGAAGCATGAGCGTCGCAGAACCCCGCAGGATTGTCCTCTTCCGGCATGCGAAGGCCGACTGGCCGGACGTCTCCGACCACGAGAGGCCGCTCGCCGATCGAGGCCGCCGGGACGCCCCCGTCGCCGGACGCAAGCTGGCCGACGGCGGCATCCCCTTCGACCTGGCCCTCTGCTCGACGGCGGCCCGGACCCGCGAGACCTGGAAGCTCGCCGTCCAGGAGCTGCCGCAGCGCCCGAAGACCGTGTACGAGGATCGGTTGTACGAGGCGTCTCCCGGTGAGCTGATCGCCGTGCTCAACGAAACCCCGGACGACGTGCGGAACCTCGTCCTGATCGGCCACAACCCGGGTGTGCAGGGGCTGACCGACGTCCTGGCCGGGGACACCGAGGGCGACGCCATGACGCGGCTGAACCGCCGGGGCTTCCCGACCGCCTCCTTCGCCGTCCTGACGTACTCCGGTTCCTGGAAGGCGCTGGAGCCCGGCGTGGCCACCCTCGTCGACTACTGGGCACCGTCCGAGTAATCCGGGTAACCCGGCCCTCCGCTCCCGCCCATCGTGAAGGGGCCCGGCACCGTGCGGTGCCGGGCCCTCGGACGTACGGGGAGGGGTGTCGTGCCCTCGGGCGCTCAGTCCAGGTGCATGTCCGCCGCCTCGACCTCTTCGCGGGTGATGCCGAGGAGATAGAGGACGGTGTCGAGGAAGGGAACGTTCACCGCGGTGTGCGCGGCCTCGCGGACCACGGGCTTGGCGTTGAAGGCGACGCCGAGGCCCGCCGCGTTCAGCATGTCGAGGTCGTTCGCGCCGTCGCCGATCGCGACGGTCTGCTCCAGCGGAACGCCGGCCTCCGTGGCGAAACGGCGGAGCAGCCGCGCCTTGCCCGCGCGGTCGACGATCTCGCCCGTCACCTTGCCGGTGAGCTTCCCGTCGACGATCTCCAGGGTGTTGGCCTGGGCGAAGTCGAGACCGAGACGTTCCTTGAGATCATCGGTGACCTGGGTGAACCCGCCCGAGACGACGCCCACTTGGTAGCCGAGGCGCTTGAGCGTACGGATGAGGGTACGGGCGCCCGGGGTGAGCCGGACCTCGGAGCGGACCTTGTCGACGACGGACGCGTCGAGCCCCGCGAGGAGCGCCACGCGGGCGTGCAGCGACTGCTCGAAGTCGAGCTCGCCGCGCATCGCGGCCGCGGTCACCCCGGCGACCTCGTCCTCGCAGCCGGCGTGCGCGGCGAAGAGCTCGATGACCTCGTCCTGGATGAGCGTCGAGTCGACGTCCATCACGACCAGACGCTGCGCCCGGCGGTGCAGGCCCGCCGCGACGACCGCGACGTCCACGCCGAGCTTCGCGGCCTCCACGGCCAGGGCGGTGCGCAGGGTCTCGGTCTCGGTGCCGGACACCGCGAACTCCACGGCGGTGACCGGGTACTTGGCGAGCCGGAAGATACGGTCGATGTTGCCGCCGGTGTCCGTTATCCGGGCGGCGATGGCGGCGGTGGACTCCGAGGTGAGGGGGTGGCCGAGGACGGTCACCAGCGACCGCCCGAGACCGCGCGGCCGGTTGTCGCCGATGCCGGAGATGATCTCGGCCTGCATCTTCATGGACTCCGCCCAACTGTGGACGGTGGCACGGAGGTCGCCCTCCAGACCGGCGGGCGGCTCGGTCACGAGCGCGCACAGCACGATCCGGCCACGGGTGACGACCTGCTCGATGTCGACGACGTCGACGGAGTAGGCGGCGAGGGTGTCGAAGAGACCGGCGGTGATACCGGGGCGGTCCTTGCCGAAGATCTTGACGAGAAGCGTCGGGACGTCGGCGGGCTGAGGGGGCTGCGAAGCACTCATGGTGATCCCTACGGTATCCGCCCCCATGACGGGGGCGCCCTGCTGGTCCGCGTGGCGGACAGGGGGACGGGGTCGGGGCGTTTTCGGCTGAGGGGGGTGTTGCCCCGCCCGGGCGAGGACGCGATGTCCAGTCGAGGAGGCCACGGTGCGGTGCCTGCGGCGGGGGTGGGGCCCGCCCCTCCCCGGCCCTCTGGCCCGCGCCCGGCCCGGCCCTCTGGCCCGCCCCCCGCCCCGGCCCTCTGGCCCGCTCCCCGGCCCCCCGGTCCGGCCCCCCCCGGTCCGGCCCCCCGGGTCCCTCCCCGGCCCGTGTCCCTGGCCCGTGCTCCTGGTCCGCCGGTCTGGCTCGCCCCCGGGTCCGCGTTCCGGCCCGTGTCCCTGGTTCGCCTGCCCGGCTCGCCCCTGGTCCGGGTGCCTGGCCTGTGCCCCTGGTCCGCGTCCCGGCCCTCCCTGGCCCGTGCCCTGGTCCGCCCGCCCGGCTTACCCCCGGCCTGCTCCCTCCCGGCTCGCCCTCGGGTCCGCGTCCCGGCCCTCCCTGGCCCGTGCCCTGGTCCGCCCGCCCGGCTTACCCCCGGCCTGCTCCCTCCCGGCTCGCCCTCGGGTCCGCGTCCC
>NZ_JBVIZY010000025.1:0-15566 GCF_055591085.1 Streptomyces sp. NPDC041713 | reverse complement strand
GTCCCGGCCCTCCCCGGCCCGTGCCCCCTCCCGGCCCTCTCCGGCCCGTGCCCCCCTCCCGGCCCTCTCCGGCCCGTGCCCCCCTCCCGGCCCGTCCCCCCGGCCCGTGCCCCTTGGTCCTGGTCCGGCCGCCCGGCTTGCCCCCGGTCCGCTCCCCGGCTCGTTCCTCGCTGGGTGTGCCCTTCTCGCCTGCTGGGGTCGCTCAGGTGCGGGGGCGGCGTGGGTTGTCCGGGGGAGGAGGTGGGGGTGGTGGTGGCGGAGGCCAGTCGCCCGTGCGGGCTCGGCGGCGGTTCGGTGGGGGCGGAGGTACCAGCGGGCCCGCCACCGTCGGGGCCCCGGAGGTGTCCTTCGGGGGGCGCAGGTACGGGTTCGTGTCAGGGTTCGGCGGCCGGTGCGGGGTACCTGGGCGGTACGGGCCGGCTCCGGGGGGCCCGGCACTGGCAGACCCGGGGCCAGCGGGCTCGGCACCGGCTGACCCGGGGCCAGCAGACCCGGCACCGGCAGACCCGGGCCTGGCGGGCTCGGCACCGTAAGCCCGCTCACCAGAAGCCCCGGCCCCAGAAGCCCCCGCGCCCGCACCGTAAGCCCCGCCCCCGTAAGCCCCACCCCCAGAAGCCCCACCCTCAGAAGCCCCGCCTCCCGGTGCCCCCACCCCACCGCCCCACGCCCCCGCGGACGCCCCCGCGGACGGCACCCCGGACGCACCGGGCACCCCCACCCCCGCCAAGGCCCCCGGGCCCGCCCCCGCGCCCGTCCCCGCCGCCCCCGCGGCACACGCCAGCAGCGCCCCCGTCACCCCCGCCCCGAACCCCCACGCCGCCCCCAACAGCGCCGCAGGCACCAGGCGGCCGTGCAGTTCGATGCCCGCGCCGAACGCGTCGAAGCCCAGTACGGAGAGCGACGCGTCCGCGGACACCCCGGTCAGCCATGCCATCAGGGGGAGCCCCGCCGCCGTCGCCGCCCCGAGGCGCACCCCGCACCGGCCCGCGAATCCGACGACGGACACCCCATCCCGTACCCAGGGAGTCCGCACCGCCGTCAGCACCCCGGCGAACAACATCATCGTCGCCGCGGCGACGCCCAACAGCCAGACCCTGCCGTCGAGTTCGGCCAGCCTGCCGAGCGTGAGCGCCCGGTCGGACGGGCCGGTCAGGAGGTCGTCCACCGGATCCGGCAGAAACCGCGCGAGCGCCCCCGTGGCCCGGCCGTCCCACGGCACGAAGAGCCCCACGGGAATGCCGAGCCACACCCCGTTCGGCGCTCCGAGCAGGGCCGCGCCCGCGATCCGCTGGGGATGGTCGTCGCCGACCATCGCGTACGCCGCCGCCGCGAGCCCCGCGGCGACCGCCAGCAGCACCGCCGCGACCAGCGCGGACACCGCGGGCCGCACCACCCGGTGCAGCCACCCCAGGGCGGCCGGCAACGGCGTACGACGGGACGCGAGCAGCGCGACGAGCAGCACCCCCGCCGCCCACACCGCCCCGCCCAGCAGCGTCGGCGCGGTGTCCACCGTGAAACCGACGGACGCCTTCGCCTTCGCCAGGTCCCCGAGCCGGTCGGGCAGGAGCCCGCCGATGTCACCGAGCCCGCCCGGCAGCTTGTCCCCGATCCCGCCCGGCAGCCGGTCGACGCCCTTCTCGATCCCCTTGTCGATGCCGAGCCGCTCACCGTCGATCGTGATGAGGTCGTGACCGGCCCAGGCGAGCCCCGCGAGCATCGCCACGAAGAGGGCGATCACCGCGCCGGCGCGGGCGAGGAGTTCGGCCGGCTCGATCACGGCCCCGGCCGCCCGCAGCGAGCGCAGGAAGAAGTGCGCGAGGAGCAGCGCGCCCACCAGGCCCACGCCGAGTGGCGCGATATCGATCGTCGTGGCGGTCTCGACGCCGTCGAGGCCGAACGCCGAGACGTCGCCGGACGGCGTGACGGAGCCGCCCGCGCCCAGCGCGACGGTCGCCGCCGTCATCGGCCCGAGCGAACCCACCGCGTCGGCGCCGAGCAGATGCAGCCCGAGGGCGGCCGTCCCCGCCATGCCGACGAGCGCCCAACTCACCGCCGCGACCGCGGAGAGCAGCACATCGCCCCACCGCACGCCCCGACCTTCACGTTTGTGCTCGCCGGCCGTCATGAGGACCCCCCGAACCACAGTGCGCCACCCCATCGCCACTGCGCAGACGTCCCCTGCGTATCCCGCAACTCATACGCCTAAAACGGACGATGAGCGCCATGAGCGCGATGGGCGAAATGCGCCCGATGCGCATGATCCGTATGCACTGATGGGTGCTTACCACTCTCCGGGGTGATATCTGCCCCGTCAACGGGGCAACCCGTCACGCCCGTACGCAGTCTTCACAAGGCCCGACTTTCGGTCAGAGCCCTCCGCCTGAAATAGTTCCTCCCGATGTTCGACATCCCTAGACTCCCCATCGATGGGGGCTAGCTCGGGGGACAACTCACGTGGGGCATGGAGTGCCGGAACTCGTACTGGAATTGAATGGCAGGACCTGGACGCTGGACGCGTCCAGGCCGTACACCCTCGGACGTGATCCGCAGGGGGATATCTCGCTCGACGACGCCAGGGTCTCCTGGCGGCACGCGTCGATCAGCTGGAGCGGGCGCAGTTGGGTCATTGAGGACCACGGCAGCACCAACGGCACCTTCGTGCAGGGGCAGCGCATCCACCAGATGGAGATCGGCCCGGGCACGGCCGTCCACCTCGGCAACGCGACCGACGGCCCCCTGGTGAACGTATCCGGCAGCGCCGCCGCCGTCTCCGCACCGCAGCACGCGCAGCAGCAGGCCGCGCCGCAGCACGCGCCCCAGCAGCACCAGCAGCAGTACCAGCACCAGGCCCCGTACCAGGCGCCGCAGCAGGGCTGGCCGCAACAGCAGGCACCACAGCACCAGGCACCGCACCAGCAGGCGCCGCAGCACCAGCACCAGCCCCAGCAGCAGCACCAGTCACACGTGCCGCAGCAGCAGGGCGGCGGTCCGTCCGAGCAGTACGCACAGAAGACACCGGGTTCCGGCGGCGTCGCGGGGGCCCCGCCGGTCTACGGTGACCGCAGCCCGACCACGTTCCACCAGCTGGCACTCGGCCGCAAGATGCGCATCGGCCGCGCCCTGGAGAACGAGCTCGTCGTCTCCGACCTGCAGGTCTCGCGCCACCACGCCGAGTTCACGGCGACGCCGGACGGCCGCTTCGAGCTCCACGACCTCGGCTCGCACAACGGCACGTACGTCAACGGCCAGCCGATCGCGAAGTCCTCCACGGTCCTGATCGGCCCGAACGACATCGTCGGTGTCGGCCACTCGACCTTCCGCCTCGTCGGCGGACAGCTCGAGGAGTTCGTCGACACCGGTGACGTCTCCTTCTCGGCTCGCCACCTCACGGTCACCGTCGACGGCGGCAAGCAGATCCTCAAGGACGTCTCCTTCGGCGTCCCCGAGAAGTCGCTCATCGCGGTCATCGGACCCTCGGGTTCCGGCAAGTCCACCCTGCTCAAGGCGCTCACCGGCTACCGGCCCGCCAACCAGGGCGACGTGCTCTACGACAACCGCAACCTGTACAAGCAGTTCGCCGAGCTGCGTCAGCGCATCGGTCTGGTCCCGCAGGACGACATCCTGCACAAGGAGCTGACCGTCAAGAAGGCCCTCAAGTACGCGGCCAAGCTGCGCTTCCCCGCGGACACCACCGAGGCCGAGCGCGAGTCCCGCATCGACGAGGTGCTGCGCGAGCTCAAGCTGGACATCCACAAGGAGAAGAAGGTCACCTCCCTCTCCGGTGGCCAGCGCAAGCGCGTGTCGGTCGCCCTGGAGCTGCTCACCAAGCCCTCGCTGATCTTCCTGGACGAGCCGACCTCCGGCCTCGACCCGGGCATGGACCGCGACGTCATGCAGCTGCTGCGCGGCCTCGCCGACGACGGCCGTACGGTCCTCGTCGTCACGCACTCGGTCGCCGAGCTGGCGATCTGCGACAAGCTCCTGGTGATGGCGCCGGGCGGCTCGGTGGCGTACTTCGGCCCGCCCGAGGAAGCCCTCAACTTCTTCGGCTACAGCACCTGGGCCGACGTCTTCTCCGCCTTCGAGAACTACCGCGACTACGACTGGGCGGGCCGCTGGAAGGGCTCGCAGCACTACCAGATGTACGCCGCGGACATCGACGCCGTCGCCGCGCAGTCCGTACAGATGCCGCCGCCCCAGGCGGTGAAGCCGCCGAAGCCGCAGGGCTGGGGCTCACAGCTGTGGACCCTGATCCGCCGCTACACCTCGGTGATCGCCTCCGACAAGGGCTTCATGGGCCTGATGGTGATCCTGCCCGCGGTCCTCGGCATCGTCAGCGTCGTGATCCCCGCCGACTTCGGCCTCGCGCCACCGAAGCCGCCGGTCAAGTTCAACGGCGACGCCGGCACCATCATGCTGATCCTCGCGGTCGGCATGTGCTTCTCGGGCGCCGCCAACTCCGTACGTGAGCTGATCAAGGAACGGGTCATCTACGAACGGGAACGGGCCACCGGCCTCTCCCGCTCGGCGTACCTGATGTCCAAGGTCATCGTCCTCGGCGTCATCACGGCCATCCAGGGCGTCATCATCTGCGGCATCGGCTTCGCCCCGCGCGAGCTGCCCGCAGAGGGCCTGATCATGCCGCCGGCCGTGGAGATCTGCCTGACGATCATCGCCCTCGGCTTCACCTCGATGATGTTCGGCCTGGTCATCTCCTCGCTGGTGAAGACCGCCGAGAAGACCATGCCGCTGCTGGTCATGTTCGCGATCGTCCAGGTCGTCTTCACCGGCGTCCTCTTCCAGATCTACGGCTCGCCCGGCCTGGAGCAGTTCGCCTGGCTGATGCCGTCCCGCTGGGCCATCGCCGGCGCCGGCGCCACGCTCGACCTGGCGCACCTCATGCCGCCGTGGGACCCGAAGAAGCCGGGCGACCTCGACCCGCTGTGGGAGCACTCGGTCGGCCAGTGGGGCCTCAACATCACGGTCCTGATCGTGCTCGGCGTCATCTGCGGCTTCGCGGTCGCGCGCCTGCTGCGCCGCCACGAGCCGGAGGTCATGCGCAAGTAAGCGCCGCGGGCCCCTGAGGGCGCTCGGGGCACACGACAAGGGCGGCACCCCGCACGGGGTGCCGCCCTTCGGCGTCCATGGGCCTCAGCTTCGGCTGAAGAGGTCCCGTTGATCAGGCGATCAAGGCTCAGTAGGCGCTGTTCACGTTGTCCATCGACCCGTAGCGGTCGGCGGCGTAGTTGGCCGCGGCCGTGATGTTGGCGACCGGGTCGTAGATGTTCGTGGACGTGCCGTCGACGTGGTAGGCGTCGAACGTCGGCTTGATGACCTGGAGCAGACCGATCGACGGGGTGCCGTTGATGGCGTTGATGTCCCAGCCGTTCACGGCCTGCGGGTTGCCCGCGGACTCACGGATGATGTTGCGGTGCAGGCCCTCGTAGGAGCCGGGGATGCCCTTGGACTTCATGATGTCCAGGGACTGGCGGATCCAGCCGTCGAGGTTGTTGCTGTAGACGGGCTTGCGGGCGGCGGCGCGGCTGGCGGCCTCCTTGGCCTTGCGCTCGTCCTCGGCCTTCTTCTTCGCGGCGGCCTCGTCGGCCGCCTTCTTGGCGTCCTTGGCCTGCTTGTCCGCGTTGGACTGCTGCTTGGCGACGCCGGCGTGCACCGCCTGCCGGGCGTCGGTCGACGCGGCGAACGCCACGGGGGAGACGTCGGTGGTGGCCTGGGTGGAGGCCTCGGAGTTGCCCGGCACGAGGGAGAACGCGAGGGCAGCGGCGCCGAGCGTGGCGACACCGGCGATCGAGAACTTCTGGGCCTTGCTCACGGGGGCGTGACTGAGCCCGTACAGGTGCTGCTTGGACATGCGAGTGGGACCTCTTCGAATAGCGGAGGTCGCTCTGGTCCGGAGGGGACAGGTTCTTCGTTCCGGCACAAACGCCGCGGTGGTCAGTTCCGCGGCGCCGAGCGACGGGAGCAATTCTTAGCGGGCGCAAAATTCTGAGGCAAAGCTGTGACGTACGATGCCGGGTAGTGGATCAGGGGGGCGGTGCAGGCCCCCAGCAGGGTCGGACAGCCCGTACATAAAGGAAAACCTCCTCCACTAGGGGTCTTCGTACGTGACGTGGGTCCTATGCGCGGGCTCACATCGGTCCCGTAACAGTCTCACCGTGAGTTGCCGAAGCAACGCTCTCCGTGACGACTCGGTGTGTCGCCCTCGCGCCGCCTTCCGCGCCCCGCGCGCGGCCGCGGTCCGGGACCATCGGCCTAGGCCTCGGGGCCTAGCCGGCGGCCTCCACAGGTCGGATACGTGCCGTCACACCCCGCCGGTACGGTGTGACCATGAGTCAAGGACCCCGATCCGGCCTGACCGCGGTGAGCTCCGCGCTCCTCGCCATGAGCAGGCACCTGGAGGTGCGCGACGTCCTCAAGACGATCGTCGCCTCCGCCCGCGAGCTGCTCGACGCCGAGTACGCCGCGCTCGGGGTCCCCGACGACCACGGGGGCTTCGCCCAGTTCGTCGTCGACGGCGTCAGCGAGGACCAGTGGAAGGCCATCGGCCCGCTGCCCCGGCAGCACGGCATCCTCGCCTCGATGCTGCAGAAGGGCGAGACCGTCCGCCTCGGTGACGTGCGGGAGGACCCCCGCTTCGGCGGCTGGCCCGCCGCCCACCCGGAGATGTCGGACTTCCTCGGCGTGCCCATCCACTCCGACGGCGAGACGCTCGGCGCGCTCTTCCTCGCCAACAAGAACTGCCCCAAGCCACAAGGCGGTTGCGGCTTCACCGAGGACGACGCGGACCTCCTCTCCATCCTCGCCCAGCACGCCGCCATCGCCCTCACCAACGCCCGCCTGTACGAGCGCAGTCGCGAGCTGACCATCGCCGAGGAGCGCTCGCGCCTCGCCCACGAACTGCACGACGCCGTCAGCCAGAAGCTCTTCTCGCTGCGCCTGACGGCACAGGCCGCCACCGCCTTGGTGGATCGCGACCCGTCCCGGGCCAAGGGCGAGCTGCAGCAGGTGGCGGTGCTCGCCGCCGAGGCGGCGGACGAACTGCGCGCCGCCGTCGTGGAGTTGCGCCCCGCGGCCCTCGACGAGGACGGCCTGGTGGCCACGTTGCGCACCCACATCCAGGTGCTGCACCGGGCGCACTCCGCACAGGTCACCTTCGAGAGCAACGGCGTGCGGGCGCTGCCGGCCTCGCAGGAGGAGGCCATGCTGCGGGTCGCCCAGGAGGCCCTGCACAACGCCCTGCGCCACTCCGGCGCGGAGCACGTCGCCGTCACGCTGGACAAGCGCGGCGCCGGAGCCGCGCTCCGCGTCACCGACGACGGCAGCGGCTTCGACCCGAAGGGCGTACGGAGCGCGGGACGGCATCTGGGCCTGGTCTCCATGCGGGATCGCGCGAGCGGGGTCGGCGGACGGCTGACCGTGGAATCGGAGCCCGGCAAGGGCACCACGATCGAGATGGAGGTTCCCGGTGGCTGACGCTGTGCTCAACGCGCGGACAGGGATCCGTGTGCTGCTGGTCGACGACCACCAGGTGGTCCGCCGGGGATTGCGTACGTTCCTGGAGATCCAGGAGGACATCGACGTCGTCGGCGAGGCGTCGGACGGCGCCGAAGGCGTCGCCAGGGCCGAGGAGTTGAAGCCGGACGTCGTCCTGATGGACGTCAAGATGCCCGGCATGGACGGCGTCGAGGCGCTGCGCAAGCTCCGCGAGCTGGCCAACCCCGCGCGCGTCCTCATCGTCACCAGCTTCACCGAGCAGCGCACGGTCGTCCCGGCCCTGCGCGCCGGCGCCGCGGGATACGTCTACAAGGACGTCGACCCCGACGCCCTCGCCGGCGCCATCCGCTCCGTGCACGCGGGCCACGTCCTGCTCCAGCCGGAGGTGGCGGGCGCCCTGCTGTCCCAGGAGGAGGCGGGCGCGGGCCAGGGCCGCGGCGGCTCGCTCACCGAGCGCGAGCGCGAGGTCCTCGGCCTCATCGCCGACGGCCGCTCCAACCGCGAGATCGCCCGCGCCCTCGTCCTCTCCGAGAAGACGGTCAAGACCCACGTGTCGAACATCCTGATGAAGCTGGACCTCGCCGACCGCACCCAGGCCGCGCTCTGGGCCGTACGCCATGGAGTGGCCGGCTGATCCGGCCGTCGGCGGCCCCTTCTCCTCCGGCGGACCCTTCTCCTCCGGCCGTCGTTCATCCGGACTGAGATTCATACCGTCGTGTAATTGTCCCCCACTTGGCGTATCCATCGCGACGCCGGGGCGTTCTCCAGTGCGTGCTGCGGCGATCGACCGCAGCTGCTCAGGAGGAAGACAGAAGTGAAGAACCTGAAGAAGGCAGCCGCCGTCACGATGGTCGCCGGTGGACTGGTCGCGGCCGGTGCCGGCATGGCCTCCGCCACCCACGGCGGCGCGCACGCCGACGGTGCCGCCACGCACTCGCCCGGTGTCGTCGCCGGCAACCTGATCCAGGCCCCGGTCCACATCCCGGTGAACGCCTGCGGCAACACCGTCACCGTCATCGGCGCCCTGAACCCGGCCTTCGGGAACGTCTGCGCGAACGTCTGATCGCACCCCGCGATCCACCGGCCGCGTCCGCACGACGCACGCGACCGGTTCCGCGGCCGGCCCCGCGCCACGTCCACGGCAGGGCCGGCCCGCGTTCACCGCATCCCAGCGCGCCGCGCACTCTTCCGACCCGTTACCCGGGTCGCCCTGTCTGCAGGAGGAGCACTCCCATGAACAGCATCGCCAAGAAGGCCGCCGTGGCCGTCGTCGCCGCCGGACTCGCCGCGGGCGCCTCCGCCGGCGTCGCGTCCGCCACCTCCGACGCCCAGGCCAACGGCGCGGCCACCAAGTCGCCCGGCGTCGGCTCCGGCAACCTCGTCCAGGTGCCGGTGCACGTCCCGGTCAACATCACCGGCAACAGCGTGAACGTCATCGGCCTGCTGAACCCGGCCTTCGGTAACGCCACCGTGAACCACTGACCCACCCCGGGCCCCGCGGACCCCTGTCCCGCGGGGCCCGGCCCCGCCGGCCACCCCGCCCCGGCCCCGGCCCGCGCTCAGCGCCCGCGCTCGCGCTCCTCCACATACGCGTTGAACGCGGCCACCTGCGCCCGACGCGCGGTCCGCTCCACGGGGCGCAGGGCTTCGACCCGCGCTGCCATCTCCGAGGCGCTCACCGCCCCGCCGTGCCCGTTCTCGTACGCGAGGGAGATCAGCAGCCCGACCCGCTGCGCCAGCTCCAACACCCGTACCGCACGCGGCGGATAGCCCGGCGCGAGCACCTCGCGCCCCCGCTCCGCCCGCGCCCGGTACGCGTCGAGCGCCGCCTCCGCGACCGGACCCGACCCCGCCACATCCAGCCGGGACAGGACCTCCGTCGCCTCCCGCAGCGCCTCCGCGAGCTCCCGCTCGGACTCGCCCAGCGAGGGCACATCGGCGGGCGGCGCCTCCCGCACCGGCAGACAGTGCCAGACGACCTCCACGTGGACGTCGCCGTCCGGGCCCGCCTCGTACACCTCGGGCACGAGCCCGTACGGCGCGCCGAACCCGACGACGGCCTCCTCCGCCTCCAGGGCGCGGGCGTTGAACTCCGGCGGGCCGCTCAGGCCGAGCGGATGCCCCGGTGCGGGCAGCGCCACCCGCAGACCGGTCACCCCCAGCGAGCGCAGCCGCCCCATGGCGAGCGTGAGCCCCACAGGGCCCGACTCACCGGGGAGTCCTTCGACCCGGTGCACCGCGTCCTCGCCGACCATCGCGAGCACCGCGTCATCCGGGGAAACAAGTCCGGCCAAAAGGGCGTTTCCCCATGCGGCCAGACGTCCTGAGCGTGGTTCCGAGAGCATGCACACAGCCTAAGGACCGGCCTCGCGACAGGAACGCCCGACCGGTGGCGTAGGTTTTATCCGGGGGCCGCGTCCACCGACGCGAGCGACGACCGAGACTGCAATGGGAGACAGCGCGCTCATGAGCGATGTACTGGAGCTTGAGGACGTATCTGTGGTCCGCGAGGGCCGGGCTCTGGTGGACCAGGTCTCCTGGTCGGTGAAGGAGGGCGAGCGCTGGGTCATCCTCGGCCCGAACGGCGCGGGCAAGACCACCCTCCTCAACCTCGCCTCCAGCTACCTCTTCCCGAGCACCGGCGCCGCCACCATCCTCGGCGAGACCCTCGGCAGGCCCGGCACCGACGTCTTCGAACTCCGCCCCCGCATCGGCGTCGCCGGCATCGCGATGGCCGAGAAGCTCCCCAAGCGCCAGACCGTCCTGCAGACCGTCCTCACCGCGGCGTACGGCATGACCGCCGGCTGGCACGAGGACTACGAGGACGTCGACGAGCAGCGCGCCCGCGCCTTCCTCGACCGCCTCGGCATGAGCGACTACCTGGACCGCAGGTTCGGCACCCTCTCCGAGGGCGAGCGCAAGCGCACCCTGATCGCCCGCGCCCTGATGACCGACCCCGAGCTGCTCCTCCTGGACGAGCCGGCCGCCGGTCTCGACCTCGGCGGCCGCGAGGACCTCGTCCGCCGCCTCGGCCGCCTCGCCCGCGACCCGATCGCCCCCTCGATGATCATGGTCACGCACCATGTCGAGGAGATCGCGCCCGGCTTCACGCACGTCCTCATGATCCGCCAGGGCAAGGTCCTCGCCGCGGGCCCGCTGGAGCTGGAGCTGACCTCCCGCAACCTCTCCCTCTGCTTCGGCCTCCCGCTCGTCGTCGAGCAGCGCAACGACCGCTGGACCGCGACGGGCCTTCCGCTCAGCTGATCGGCGCCCTGTCCCGCAGGGGACCGGCAGTCCTACCATGGCGGTGTGGACATCGACGCATGGGTGTGGTGGCTGATCGGCGCCGCCGCGCTCGGAATCCCGCTCGTACTGACCGCGATGCCCGAGTTCGGCATGCTGGCCGTGGGCGCCGTCGCGGCCTCCGTGACCGCCGGCTTCTTCGGCGGCGGCACGGTGCTGCAGGTCGTGGTCTTCGCCGCGGTCTCGGTCGCCCTCATCGGAGTCGTACGGCCGGTCGCCGCCCGGCACCGCACCCAGCGCCCCGAACTGGCCACCGGCGTCGACGCGTTGAAGGGCAGATCCGCCGTCGTCGTGGAGCGCGTCGACGGCAGGGGCGGCCGCATCAAGCTCGCCGGCGAGATCTGGTCGGCCCGCGCACTCGACACCGACCAGGCCTACGAGGCGGGCCAGGCGGTGGACGTCGTCGAGATCGACGGAGCGACGGCCGTCGTCATGTGAATGCCCCACGAGCGGTACGACGTTCTGACAGACTCGATCAGCAAGATCTTTGAGATCCCGCGGACAACTTCCGAGTCATGAAGGGTACGGGGAGCCACGATGGAACCCATCATCATCGTCCTGATCATCCTGGTGGTGCTGGTCTTCATCGCCCTGATCAAGACGATCCAGGTCATCCCACAGGCCAGCGCGGCCATCGTCGAGCGCTTCGGCCGCTACACACGGACGCTCAACGCGGGCCTGAACATCGTCGTCCCGTTCATCGACTCGATCCGCAATCGCATCGACCTCCGTGAGCAGGTCGTCCCCTTCCCGCCCCAACCGGTGATCACCCAGGACAACCTCGTGGTGAACATCGACACCGTCATCTACTACCAGGTGACCGACGCCCGCGCCGCGACGTACGAAGTGGCCAGCTACATCCAGGCGATCGAGCAGCTCACCGTCACCACCCTGCGCAACATCATCGGCGGCATGGACCTGGAGAGGACCCTGACCTCCCGCGAGGAGATCAACGCGGCCCTGCGCGGCGTCCTCGACGAGGCCACCGGCAAGTGGGGCATCCGCGTCAACCGCGTGGAGCTCAAGGCGATCGAGCCGCCGACCTCCATCCAGGACTCGATGGAGAAGCAGATGCGCGCCGACCGCGACAAGCGCGCCGCGATCCTCCAGGCCGAAGGTGTCCGGCAGTCGGAGATCCTCCGCGCCGAAGGCGAGAAGCAGTCCGCGATCCTGCGCGCCGAGGGTGAGGCCAAGGCCGCGGCCCTGCGCGCCGAGGGCGAGGCCCAGGCGATCCGTACGGTCTTCGAGTCCATCCACGCGGGCGACCCGGACCAGAAGCTCCTCTCCTACCAGTACCTCCAGATGCTGCCGAAGATCGCCGAGGGCGACGCGAACAAGCTCTGGATCGTCCCCAGCGAGATCGGCGACGCGCTCAAGGGCCTGGGCGGCGCGCTCGGCAACTTCGGCCCCATGGGCGGCGGTTCGGGCACCCCGTCGGGCAAGGAGCGCCGCGAACAGCCGACGATCGACTGACGAGCCCCATCAGGGGCGCGGGGGGACTGCGCGACCAGCCGGGAACGGCCCGCGGCCAAAGATGTCAGGCCGCGGGCTGCGCCAGCCACTCGGGCAATGAGGCCAACTCGTCCCGCCCGAGCGCCAAGAGCATCGCGTCCGCGGGCGTCGGCTCGAACGGCTGCCGCAGCAACGGCATCCCCGCCTCGTCCGGCGTCCGGTTCGCTTTGCGGTGGTTGTCCAGGGCGCACGACGCCACCGTGTTCAGCCAGGAGTCCGCGCCGCCCTGCGACCGCGGCACCACATGGTCCACGGTCGTCGCCCGCCGGCCGCAGTACGCGCACCGGTGCCGGTCCCGGACCAGCACACCCCGCCTCGACCACGGAGCCTGTCTTCGGAACGGCACCCGGACGTATCTGCAGAGCCTGATCACCCGCGGTACGGGAATGTCGATCGCGGCGGCGCGCACCCGGAGCCCGGGGTGGGCGTGCTCGACCACGGCCTTGTCCTGGAGCACCAGAACGACGGCCCGGTTGAGCGACACCGTCGAGAGCGGCTCGAAGCTCGCGTTCAGCACCAGCGTGTCCCGCATCAACCTGCCCACCTCCCGTATGCACCGGCCCACCGCCTGGCGGGCTGGGATCAACTCTGGCCGGGCACGCCGAGATGGACAACGCAATAAAAAATGCCCGCCCCTGATCACTTCCATGACCAGAGGCGGGCAAACAATCGGTGAACGGTCAGTTCACATCCCGCTCAGCTCTCCGCGGGAGCGGCGTACTCGGCGATCACCTGCGCACGCGCGAGCGTGTGGAACCGGAGGTTGAAGCCGACGAACGCGGGAGCGGCGTCCGAGTCGGGGCCCAGCTTCTCCTGGTCCACCGCGTACACCGTGAACACATAGCGGTGCGCACGGTCGCCGGGCGGCGGCGCCGCACCGCCGAAGTCCTTCGTCCCGAAGTCGTTGCGCACCTGCACCGCGCCCTCGGGCAGCCCCTTGAACGCGCCGCTCCCGGCACCGCCCGGCAGCTCGGTCACCGAGACCGGGATGTCGAAGACGGTCCAGTGCCAGAACCCGCTGCCCGTCGGGGCGTCCGGGTCGAAGCACGTCACGGCGAAGCTCTTGGTCTCCGGCGGAAAGCCCTCCCACCGCAGCTGCGGCGAGGTGTTCCCGGCCGCGTAGACCTGCGCGTCCTGCAGGACCGCACCCGGCTCGAAGTCGTCGCTCACCACCGTGAACGACGGCACGGACGGGTGGAAGTCATGGGGAAGCGGCGGCCTCTTGAGCTCGGTCACGTCGGCACCTCCTGGTTGATTGCGGGTCCTCGCTGATCGTCTCCGAGCCTAGAACCAGTTGCGCTTGCTGCCGACCTGGGACAGCCACTCGTTCAGGTACGCCGCCCAGTCCGTGCCCTGGAAGTCGTTCAGCCCCACCTTGAACGAGCGGAAGGAGTCGCTGCCCTCGCTGAACAGGCCCGGCTTCTTGTCCATCTCCAGGACGACGTCCATCTCGCGGTCGTCCGCGACGAAGCTCAGCTCGACCTGGTTGAGCCCGCGGTACTGCTGCGGCGGGAAGAACTCGATCTCCTGGTAGAACGGCAGCTTCTGCCGCGTGCCGCGGATGTGACCACGCTCCATGTCCGCGCTCTTGAAGCGGAAGCCCAGCTGGATGAAGGCGTCGAGGATGGCCTGCTGCGCCGGCAGCGGGTGCACGTTGATCGGGTCGAGGTCGCTGGAGTCCACCGCGCGGGCGATCTCCAGCTCGGTGGTCACGCCGATGTTCATGCCGCGCAGCTGCTGCCCGTCGATGCTCGTGACCGGCGTCTCCCAGGGGATCTCCAGGCTGAACGGCACCGCGTGCACCTGGCCGGACTGCAGCGTGAACGCGCCGCCGAGCCGCACCTTGGTGAACTCGATGTCCTGCTTGGTCTCCTGGTCGTTCCCCTCGACCTCCACGCGGGCCTGCAGCCCGACGGAGAGCCCCTCGATCTGCTGGTCCACCGACCCGCCCTGGATGCGCACCTCACCCTGGACCACACCGCCCGGGACGACGTTCACCTCGGTCAGCACGGTCTCGACCGAAGCACCGCCGGCACCCATGCTCGCGAGCAGCTTCTTGAACCCCATGACTCTCCTCCCCAGGCCGCCGCCTGTGGTTCGTCTCGACGTGAATCTTCGATCGGTACAAACGCGAGGGGACCGCGCCCGGTTCCGCCCCGTCACCCTCAGAAGCGGGTGACCCGAAGGCCACCCGCGTTTGCGGACCACCTGTACTACGCTCGTACGGCATGATCGTGGCCCCTGACCGTACGCCCCTGACCCGTGACTTCTTCGACCGCCCTGTACTGGAGGTCGCGCCGGACCTGCTCGGCAGAATCCTCGTGCGCGACTCGGCGGAGGGGCCGATAGAGGTCCGCCTGACGGAGGTCGAGGCGTACGCGGGTGAGGTGGACCCCGGCTCCCACGCGTATCGCGGCCGCACGGCACGCAACAGCGTCATGTTCGGACCGGGCGGACACATGTACGTCTACTTCACGTACGGCATGTGGCACTGCATGAACCTGGTCTGCGGTCCCGAGGGCAAGGCCGGCGCGGTGCTGCTGCGCGCGGGGGAGGTCACGGTGGGCGCCGACCTGGCCCGCACCCGACGACTCTCGGCCCGCAACGACAGGGAACTGGCCAAAGGCCCGGCCCGCCTCGCCACCGCCCTCGACGTGGACCGCCGGCTCGACGGCAGCGACGTCTGCGGCGACCCGGACTCCCCGTTCACCGTGCTGACGGGCTCGGCCACCCCCTCCGACCAGGTGATGAGCGGACCGCGCACCGGAGTGGGGGGTGAGGGCGGCGTCCACCCGTGGCGCTTCTGGACGGCCAACGACCCTACGGTGAGCCCTTATCGGGCCCATACGCCCCGGCGTCGACGAACTTGACGCGCCCTGGGGGGATCCGTAATGTAGTCCGAGCCGTTGAGCCGGGTACGACAATCTGTCGGCAGCCGGAAGCGGCCAACCACTACCTAACGACTTCCCCTCGGCGGGGGCTTATTCGGCGTGTCCGCATGCCTGAATTCGAACTCGCGGAACTCGATTATGAGTTGCGGAGGGAATCCGCTAACGTAGTGAACACGCCGAAAGGCAAAGGCCCTCCAACGGCCACCGGAAATGAAATCCGAACCGGAAACGGAACGGAAAACGGATCTGGTAAGGTTGGAAACACGAAATACCGAAGGGAAGCGCCCGGAGGAAAGCCCCAGAGAATGTTCTGCGGGTGAGTACAAAGGAAGCGTCCGTTCCTTGAGA
>NZ_JBVIZY010000024.1:0-32518 GCF_055591085.1 Streptomyces sp. NPDC041713 | reverse complement strand
CGACGCACGTGGAGGGACACCTTCAGGCTATGCCTGTGCACCGGCGCCCGCGCGGGCGCCGGTGCACAGGGCGGCTGTCCTGAGGTGTGGCCTACAGGAACGAGTTGATCTCGATCGTCTCGGTACGGCCCGGGCCCACGCCGATCGCGGAGATCGGGGCGCCGGACATCTCCTCCAGGGCCTTCACGTACGCCTGGGCGTTCTTCGGCAGGTCGGAGAAGGTCTTCGCCTTGCTGATGTCCTCGCTCCAGCCCGGCAGCATCTCGTAGACCGGCTTCGCGTGGTGGAAGTCCGTCTGCGAGTACGGCAGCTCCTCGACCCGCTTGCCGTCGATCTCGTACGCCACGCACACCGGGATCTGCTCCCAGCCGGTGAGGACGTCGAGCTTGGTGAGGAAGAAGTCGGTGAGGCCGTTGACGCGGGTGGCGTAGCGGGCGATGACCGCGTCGAACCAGCCGCAGCGGCGGTCACGGCCGGTGGTGACGCCCCGCTCGCCGCCGATGCGGCGCAGCGCCTCGCCGTCCTCGTCGAACAGCTCCGTCGGGAACGGTCCTGCGCCGACGCGGGTGGTGTACGCCTTGAGGATGCCGATGACCCGGCTGATCTTCGTCGGGCCCACGCCCGCGCCCGTGCAGGCGCCGCCCGCGGTCGGGTTGGAGGAGGTGACGAAGGGGTACGTGCCGTGGTCGATGTCGAGCAGGGTGCCCTGGCCGCCCTCGAAGAGGACCACCTTGTCCTGCTCCAGCGCCTCGTTCAGCACCAGCACGGTGTCGGCGACGTACGGGGCGAGCTTGTCGGCGTAGCCCAGCAGCTCCTCGACCACCTGGTCGACCGCGATCGCGCGGCGGTTGTAGAGCTTGGTGAGCATCTGGTTCTTGACGTCGAGGGCCGCCTCGACCTTCTGGGTGAGGATCGACTCGTCGTACAGGTCCTGGACGCGGATGCCGACGCGGTTGATCTTGTCGGCGTAGGTCGGCCCGATGCCACGGCCGGTGGTGCCGATCTTCCGCTTGCCGAGGAAACGCTCGGTCACCTTGTCCACCGTCACGTTGTACGGCGTGATGATGTGCGCGTTACCGCTGATCAGGAGCTTGGACGTGTCGACGCCGCGCTCGTTCAGACCGCTCAGCTCGGAGAGCAGGACCGACGGGTCGACGACGACGCCGTTGCCGATGACCGGCGTGCAGCCGGGGGAGAGAATCCCGGAAGGGAGCAGGTGCAGGGCGTACTTCTGGTCGCCCACGACCACCGTGTGGCCGGCGTTGTTGCCGCCCTGGTAGCGCACCACATAGTCGACAGAACCACCGAGCAGGTCCGTCGCCTTTCCCTTGCCTTCGTCACCCCACTGAGCACCGAGCAGCACAAGTGCGGGCACGCGCGTACACCCCTTCCGGGCGGGGCATGTCCAAGGTCAGGGGCGCACACGGAGGATCTCCGCCGCGTGCACCGCGACCACCGTTGGCCGCCAACCGTCGGACCGGATGCCCCGGAATAGACGAAGCCCCTGGCGCAATAGCGCAAAGGGGCTCTTGCACAAAGATGCTACCCGAGGAAGCGAGGCATGGCCGAGGTGGCGACATCCGGGACTTCTTCCGCGACGTCCGATCAGCTCCTGGTGGTCATCGATCCGGTCGCCCGGCGGGCGGACGGCGAATCGGTCCGGATCGCGAAGGACGTGCTCAGCGCGGGTGCCGCGGGCATGAAGGTGTGCCTGCCGGACGATCCGGAGGAGTTCGCGCGGGCGCTGGCGCGGCGCGGCTCACGCCGCCCGGTGGTGATCGGCGACGACCGGGCCCTGGTGCGGGCGGTGACGCTGCTGCACCGGCAGCGGGAGCTGGCCGGGTGCGTGCTGTCGCTGGTGCCGGTGGGCGGCGCCGTCTCCCTCGCCCGGGCACTGGGGGTGCCCACGGGCGCGGTGGCGGCGGCGCGGGCCGTGCTGGACGGGGCGGAGCGGCGCATGGACCTGCTGGTGGACGACAGCGACGGGGTGGTGCTCGGCGCGCTGCGGATCCCGCCGCTCGGGCGCACGGCACGGCTGCGGGAGGCGGGCGGTGACGGGGGGCGCCCGTGGCTGCGGACGTGCCGCTCGCTGGTGCGGACGCTGGTGCCGGCCAGGCCGCCGGGGACGGCCGACGCGCCCGGGTCGGGGCCGGCCCGGCTGCGGGTGGAGGTCGACGGGGAGACGCTGGTCGACCTGGGGCAGCCGGTGGAGGGCGTCTCGGTGATGCCCGGCGTGCCGGGGACGGCGCGGGTCGAGGTGCGGCCGGTGTCGGTGGGCGCGGAGGCGTCCCCGCTGCTGGCGGAGGGCCGGACGGTGACCGTGTCGGGCGCGCACTTCCGCTATCGCGCGGACGCGGTCGTCTCGGGGCCGGTGCGGACGCGGACGTGGGAGGTGCGGGAGGGGGCGTGGGGGCTCACGATGCCGGCGCGGTAGCGGGGCGTCAGGCGCGGGGCGCCGTGAAGTTGGTCGTGTCCAGGACGCAGTCGAACGGGGCCGGGACGGACAGCTTCTCGCCGAACGGCTTGGTCTCGCGGGCCTCGTAGCCCTTGGCGGAGGGCATCGAGAAGACCGTGGCCTGTTCCCCCTGCATGTCGAGGAGGAGGTAGACGGGGACGCCCGCCTTGCCGTAGGTCTCGGCCTTGTCGGTCAGGTCGTCGTCACGGGTGGAGGACGAGGTCAGTTCGGCGACGAAGGAGAGAGCTTCCCCGTCCAGGTGACTGCTGGTGCTCCGGCTGGCAGAGCGATGCGCCGCGTGGATGTCGGGCCCGTAGGCGCGCTCCACGCCTGGGAACACGTACAGGAAAGGACCGTAACTGATCCGGTGCTCCGCGGGCAGGTGCGGCCGGAGCTGCTCGCACACCAGCTCCATGACGTCGAGGTGGAACGCCTTCGACCACGGCGACACGACGATGTTCCCCCTGATGATCTCGGCTTTGAAGCCATCACGCAGTTCCAGCTCGTCGAGGAGGTTCAGCATCTCCTCGAAGTCGCCGAGCTCGGTGCCGTCTGTCGTCGGTCGCTCTGCCATGACTGTCATGATGCGCCCTCCTCCGGTGACGGACCAGCCGCAACTCGTTGTAGCCGAGCAGCTACTGTCCGAACCGCTTCTCCCGGTGCACCCGCCAGCGCTCCATCATCGCCTCGACCTCCTTCTCCACGAACTCGAAGAAGGCCAGCGTCTCCGCCAGCCGGCGCCCCGCCGGGGTGTCGGCGCCCAGGCTGGTGACGCCTTCCCGCAGCGCGTCCTCCCAGCGCTTGATGACGGCCTCGCGGTTGGTGAGCGCCTCGTACCACTGGTCGCCGTGGACCCGGTAGCGCTCGCGGCGCGAGCCGGGCTCCCGCTCGCGGGACACCATGTGGACCTGGGCCAGGTAGCGCACGGCGCCGGACACCGCCGCCGGTGAGATCTGGAGCTGTTCGCCGAGTTGCGCGGAGGTCAGCGCCCCGGCGTCGGACGCGAGCAGGGCCCCGAAGACGCGGGCGGGCATGCGCTGCATCCCGGCCTCGACCAGCTGCGCCGCGAAGTGCTCGACGAACCGGGAGACCGCCTCCGGGTCCCGTGCCGTCCCGCTCGGTTCCGCCATGATCCGCACCATCTCCCCTGCTCGGACGCCCTGCCCAGTCTAGCCGTCGATTCATACGCTTCCTTAACTTCACAAATTTCTGAAAGAAGCGTACGTTCCGGAGCATGACGAAGGCCATCACCGTGTCCGGACTGCACAAGTCGTTCGGCCGGACCCACGCACTGGCCGGTCTCGACCTGACCGTCGAGACCGGCGAGGTCCACGGCTTCCTCGGACCCAACGGCTCCGGGAAGTCCACCACCATCCGCGTCCTGCTCGGTCTGCTGCGCGCCGACTCCGGCGCGGCCCAGGTGTTCGGCCGGGACCCCTGGACGGACGCCGTGGAGATCCACCGCCGGATCGCCTACGTCCCCGGTGACGTGACGCTGTGGCGCAACCTGTCCGGGGGCGAGGTCATCGACCTGTACGGCAGGCTGCGCGGTGGCCTGGACCCGCACCGCCGGGCCGAGCTGATCGAGCGGTTCGAGCTGGACCCGACGAAGAAGGGCCGCACGTACTCCAAGGGCAACCGGCAGAAAGTCGCCCTGGTGGCGGCGTTCGCCTCCGACGTCGACCTGCTGATCCTCGACGAGCCGACGTCCGGCCTGGACCCGCTGATGGAGGAGGTCTTCCAGCGCTGTGTCGCCGAGGAGCGGGAGCGCGGGCGGACCGTGCTGCTGTCCTCGCACATCCTCAGCGAGGTGGAGGAGCTGTGCGACCGGGTCAGCATCATCCGCAAGGGCGTCACGGTGGAGAGCGGTTCGCTCGCCGAGCTGCGGCATCTGACCCGGACGAGCGTCAGCGCCGAACTCGCCGGTCCGCCGAACGGCCTCGCCGCGCTGCCCGGCGTGCACGACCTCGACGTCCAGGGCCGCCGGGTCCGCCTCCAGGTCGACACCGACAAGCTGGACGCGGTGCTGCGCTCGCTGAGCGAGTCGGGCGTACGGTCGCTCACCTCCACCCCGCCCACGCTGGAGGAGCTGTTCCTGCGGCACTACCAGGACGAGGTGACCGTCCGATGAGCGCCGCCTCCTTCGCCGTACGGCCCACGAGCGCGCGCCGGCTCGCCGGCACCGGCATCCTGCTGCGGTTCGCGCTACGCCGGGACCGGGTGATGATCCCGCTCTGGGTCGGGGTGAACGCCCTGATGGTGCTGTCCATGCCGAACACGCTCAAGGGCCTGTACGGCACCCCGGCCGAACGCGCCGACCTGATCGGCCAGATGGCCGGCAACTCCTCCCTGCGCGCGATGGTCGGCCCCGTCTTCGGCGACTCCCTCGGCGCGCTCACCGCCTGGCGGGTCGGCGTGTACGCGGGCGCGCTGGCCGCCGTGGTGGGGCTCCTGGTCGTCGTCCGGCACACCCGCGACGAGGAGGAGAGCGGGCGTCAGGAAATGGTGGCGTCCGGGATGGTGGGCCGCAGGGCCTCGCTCACGGCGGCGCTGCTCGCGGCGGCCGTCGCGAACGGGGCGCTGGCGCTGCTGGTGACGGCGGGGCTGGCCGGTCAGGGCGCGGCGGGAGCGCTGGCGTTCGGGCTCGGGATCGCGGGCGTGGGCATGGTCTTCGCGACGACGGCGGCGATCGTGGCCCAGCTGACGGAGAGCGCGCGGCTGGCCCGGGGGCTGACGGCGGCGGTGCTGGGCGCGGCGTTCGTGCTGCGGGCGGCCGGCGACTCGGCGACCGACGACGGTTCTTCACTGCTGACGTGGGCGTCCCCGCTCGGCTGGCTGACGAACCTGCGGGCGTTCGCCGGGGAACGGTGGTGGGTGCTCGGGCTGCTCGCGGGCGCGGCGCTGGTGCAGGGAGCGGTGGCGTACGCGCTCGCCGACCGCCGGGACCTCGGCATGAGCTTCCTGCCGAGCCGCCCGGGACCCGCCGCCGGACGGCTGGGCGGCGCGCGGGCGCTGGCATGGCGGCTGCAACGGGGCTCCGTGCTCGGCTGGAGCATCGGCTTCCTGCTGGCGGGGCTGGTCTACGGCGGTATGGCGGACGGCGCGGCCGACCTGCTCGGCGACAACGAGGGCGCCCGGGAGATCTTCGAGCGGATGGGCGGGGAGTCGGGGCTGACGGACGCGTTCCTCGCGGCGATGGCCGGGATGCTGGGGCTGGTCGCCGCGCTGTACGTCGTGGCGTCGGTGCTGCGGCTGCACGGCGAGGAGATCTCGGGCCGCGCGGAGCCGGTGCTCGCGGGGTCGGTCGGGCGGCTGCGCTGGGCGGCCGGTCACCTGGTGGTGGCGTTCGGCGGGTCGGCGCTGCTGATGCTGCTCGCGGGCGCGGGTCTCGCACTCGGCCACGGCGAGCGGACGGGGGCCATCCTCGGCGCGTGCCTGGTGCAGATCCCGGCGGTGTGGGTGATCGGCGGGGTCGCGGTGCTGCTGTACGGGCTGGCGCCCGGGGCGGCCATGGGCGCGTGGGGGGTGGCCGGCGCGGTGCTGCTGATCGGCTGGGTCGGTCCGGCGCTGGACGTGCCGCAGGCGGTGCTGGACCTGTCCCCCTTCGGTCATCTGCCGAAGCTGCCGGGCGGGGAGATGGCGTGGGCGCCGGTGCTGGTCCTCACGGCGCTCGCGGTCGCCCTGGTGGCGGCGGGGCTGGCCGGGCTGCGGCGCAGGGATCTGTCGACGTGACGGAGACGGTCAGTCCATGAACGGCTTGAGCTCCTCGGTGTCGAACTCGATGCCGACGGGGTCGAAAAGCACGACCTTCTGGCCCAGCTGGCGCTTCTGGACGTTCCGGTAGCCGACCACCGGGTCCGGGTCACTGTGCACGAGGACGGAGCGACGGTCGCGGTCGATCAGCAGGTAGACGGGGATTCCGGATTCGGCGTAGGCCTGGGGCTTCTCCACGCGGTCGCGATCGTGCGTGTCCGAGTCGAAGGAGGTGACCTCCACCGTCATCAGCACGCCATCGGTGTCCGCCCAGTCCCCCTGCCCCGCGAAGTGGGCGACAGGGGCGAGCACCGCGTCCGGCAGGGCCCTGCCCCTGCGGTAGGACTCCACCTTCAGCCCTTGCACCGGGCTGAGATCGAGCTCGGGCCTGGCCTGCATGCACTGGCGGACCAACCACATGATGATCGCTCCGTGATTGCCGTTGGTCACTTTCCTGAGCCCGATCCGTCCGTTGATGAACTCGAACCTGACGGTCTCGTCCTCACGTTCGGCGAACTCGGCGATCCGCTCGAACATGTCCACCGACAACTGGGATGACCCACGTTCTGCCATAACCGTCATGGTGCCTCCCTCCGCAGGCGGACACCAGCTTGACGAGCCATCCATGTCCATCGCCGGAAGTCGGCCGGTGATCAACCCAAACAGGGGTCCCAAAGCCACCTCCCCCCCCAACCCCCCCCAACCCCCCCCCCCCCCCCCCCCACGAGCCCCCGGCACTGCTCCTCCTCGCGGATGTCGCAGGCCACCGCGAGGGCCCGGCGCCCGGCGTCCTCGACCCAGCGGATGGTCTCCCGCGCCTCCTCGGCCTCGGACGGCAGATGGGTGAAGAGGACGTCCGCCCCCTCCCGGGCCAGGGCGATGGCCACGGCCCGCCCGATCCCGGAGTCGCCGCCGGTGACCAGCGCGGCCTTCTCGCGCAGCAGCCCCGAACCGCGGTAGGACTCCTCGCCGTGGTCGGGCGGCGGGTCCATGGGACCGGTCCAGCCCGGCGTTTCCTGCTCCTGCTGGGGAAAGTCCGGCCGCGGCCCCCTGGTGGTGGGGTCCTGCGGGCCCTGCGTGCCGGGGGTGTCCTTCATCTGCTCTCGCCTTTCCCTGGTACGGGGGTACGTGCTCGCGCGTCGGGTGGGTGCGGGCCGGCGCCGGCCCTTGCAGGCCCGGGGGCGCTCTCTCCCACCTTCCGCAAGACCGGTGCGCCGCACCACCCGAGCCCGTCCGGTGCGGCGCACCCGCCGCTCGCGGCCCTCGGGTGCCCTGGCCCCCCAGGGACAAAACACCCCCCATCGCACCCCGCCGCACGTAACCGCCCCGCACCGCTCCCTGCGGCGGCCCCGCGGCTCATCACGCCCTGCGAGGAAAGCGGTGTGAGACCGCCAGGCATGTCCGGGGCAATCGGGGGGAGCTGAAGAGGCATGAAGATCCTCATCGTCCTCGTCGTCCTGGCCGTCGCCGTCGCCTGGTACATGAACTCGCGCAAGGGCCGCTGACCGGTACGCGCCGCCCAGGCTCAGGCGCAGAAGAGGCCGCGTTTTTGGCGGTGCGCCAGCTCGCCCACCGGGCCCGCGCCCACGTCCAGGCGCGCCGCCCCCGTTACGAGACCGCCCCGCAGGTCCGGCAGGAGGTCGCCGAACGCTTCGTGGCCGCGGCGCTGGGCGGTGACCTCGACGCGCTGATGCAGATGCTGGCCCCGGAGGTCACCATGTGGACCGACGGCGGCGGCAAGGTGCGCACGGCGGGCCCTGCCTGGCGGATCGTCCGGTTACGGCTGATACCAGTCGTCTCCGCCGGCGCGCAGCGAACGGCCCAGGTAGTCGCGCAGGTTGTTGGCCACCCACCTGCGGCTGTCGCTCTCGTGTTCCCAGACGAACACGTCCGGGCGCTGCGGCTTGTGCACGAAGGCGAACTGGTCACCGCCCCCGTTGTCGCCGAAGAACATGAGGGCATCGAAAGGCATGTAGAGCTGGGCGAAGGCTTCGTCGGACCAGAAGCGGAGGTTCTGCTCGACGATCTGATCGATGGGCCAGACAGTGTCCACGTGGAAGTGGCCGAGCACCCCGTTGCTCTCCAGCAGCAGCTGCTCGAGGTCCCTGGGCAGAGCTCGCCCCAGCCGCGTCTCGGCCTCGGCGATCCGGGACGCCTCGACCGGCTCCCGAAGTCCTGCGTCAGGAAAGACTTCCTGCACCGACTGTCTCCACATGACAGCGAGCTTAGCCAAGGGTGACTTCGTTTCTGGGGCCCCGGTCCACTTCGTGTGGAGTCCTCGCGCCCGGCCGCAGCCCGCGGGTCCCGTTGACGGTAGAAGACGAACGGGCGGCGGCCGCCATTCGGGACGGCGGAAGCCCTCGGGTGTCGACGACCCCATGGCGCTTGCGTCCGTTGGTCCTCTTGCCCGTGTCGTAGCCGCAGCTCGCTTTGGACACGGTCTCGGCGGCCTTCACGTTTCGGGAGCCGATCACGATGGCGAGAGGTCTCTGCCCAGCTCGCGGTTCAGCGGGTGGTGTAGCCGCCGTTGAGGAAGATGGTCTGGCCGTTGGCCCACCAGCCGTCGGTGAGCAGATGTGTCACCCAGGGCACGATGTCCTCGATCTTGGTGAGGTCACCGTTCATCGCGGACGACTTGTGGTAGGCGACGGAGTCGTCGTCCTCGGCGGGGTAGAAGAATGAGGTGTCCATCGGGCCGGGGGCGATGTTGTTGACCGAGATGTTGCGGCCGAACAGTTCCTTCGACAGGGCGCGGGTGAAGTGCTCGACCGGGGCTTTGCTGCCCGCGTAGGTGGAGTACAGGCCGGTGTACGCGGCCAGCAGCGAGGTGACAATGGTGATGATCTTCCCGCCGTCCTCGATGCGGCGGGCGGCCTCGCGCATCACGAAGAACGCGGCCTTGGAGTTGACCGCGAACATCCGGTCGTACTCCTCCTCCGTGATCTCGGTGAGCGGCTTCTTCAGCACCATGCCGGCGGTGTTGATGCTGTAGTCGAGCTTCCCGAACCGGTTCACGACGTCGTCGAAGACCCGCTCCACCTCGGCGACCTGGGTCAGGTCGCCCTGGATCGCGAACGCCTCGCCCGGGCCGGCGTTGATCTCTTCCACGACGGCCTCGGCCTTGGCGCGGGAGGAGTCGCTGTTGTAGTGCACCGCGACCCGGGCGCCCTGCGCTGCGAGGGTGGTGCTGATCAGCCCGCCGAGGTTGCGGGACGCGCCGCCGACGAAGGCGACCTTGCCGTTGAGTGTCTTGTCCGGGGTGGTGACCATGACTGCCTCCTGCGATGTGCTGGGGTGGGGCGGCCCGGCCCCGGCGAGTACCGGGGGCCATGCCATATTCACCAGGCTCGCCGCAGAGGCGCATGTGGATCTTGAACGATCCGATCAGAGGTGGAACAAACCGCTCACGGCTTCCCGCCGGCCGTCAGCGCCGGCCGTCAGCGTCCGCGGTTGCCGTCCCGCAGCAGCCGTGGAGTGGCCCCGGCGTAGCGGCGCATCATCCGCGTCAGATGGCTCTGGTCCGCGAAACCCGCCTCCGTGGCGATCTGCGCGATCGGCCTGCTGGTACGGGTGAGCTCCCCTCGTGCGTACTCCAGGCGCTGCTGCATCACGTACTGGTGCGGGGATTCGCCGGTCGATGCTTTGAAGACTCGGGTGAAGTGGGATTCGCTGACCTGGGCCACGGTGGCCAGTTCCGCCAGCGTGACCCGCTGGGAGAGGTTCGCGTGGATGTAGTCCATGACTTCGGCCAGCCGGCGCGGCGGCAGCCCGCCCTCTCGGCCGGGCAGTGTCCGGCCCTCGGCGGCCACCCGCAGTATCACCGCGGCGGCCGCCTGGACCAGTGACTGCGCGTACAGGGAGTCCGCGGGGCCGGGTCCGGCGTACTCCGCCACCAGACGCTCCAGCAGCATCTTCAGCAGCGGGTCGGTGAAGTGGAACCGCGGCACCAGCTCCACCTGGCCGCTGGCGCCGCTCTCGGCCGCCAGCTTCTCCAGCCACGCCGGATCAATCCCCAGAAGCAGCAGCTCCACGTCGTCCTGCCAGCGAGGCCGCGACGCCCATCCGGCGGGATTGACCAGCGCCTCCCCGGCACGAAACCGCTCCTGGCGCGGCGTCCCGTCCGCTGACCAGCGCAGATTCGCCGACTGTCCCGTGTGCACCACCAGCACATGCACCGGAGGGCCCACCGGCAGCGGGGCGACGTCCGATCTGCCCGCGGCGCGCTCAATTGACCGCTCGGCCACCGCATGGCCGAGATCGGACCCGCTGCCGTCCAGGCACCGCAGGTGAGGCTTGATGTGCGAAACACTCACCCCACCAGTATTCACCCGTACGGTGCGCCCTGCTGCAGCCCTGTGCGCGACTGGGTTTGGTGTCGAACGCCTCGATTGGATGTCGAAGGACACGGTGCGGGGCTGGGCTCACAGGCGCCGCATCAAAGTGGTCAGCGGAAGTTCCGTCGCGTCTTCAGAGGGGCGCGACAAGTGCAGCATCGTGTGGAAGTAGCCATTGGTCTCTTTCCCGTACGGGTCTTCGCCGGCCGCCGTCACCGCTTGAACGGCGTATCGCTGTTCGTCCGCGTCTGTGAACCGTCGTTGCCGGAACGTGTGCGTGGTGGCCTTCTCGGTTACCAGGCCGTTCGAAGCCAGGCATGCGGCGATGGACTTGTACGAGGTGGTGCGCAGCACGAAGGCCGCGACCCACACCGGGTCTTGGGCACAGCTCAGGATCGGTTGGAAGGTGCGGGGGGACAGAAACATGGCCCCTCCGGTGATCGTGATCAAACGGGTGTGCCGCGCGGCGCGGAGCAGAGACGCAGAGGGAGGCGCGGTTTCGAGGTTCTCGGCGAAGCCTCGTTCCAGCAGGCCGACCTCGCATGCATAGGAGATGGCGTTCGTGGCCGGGTCCAGTCCGATCACCCGGGCCGCATCGTGGCGCCGGCGAGCCGCGTAGTAGCTGCGGTCCCATTCGATCAGTTCAGCGGTGGTGAGCGCGGTGGCCTGCGGCGAGGTGTAGTGGGTATAGAGATCCTCCAGTGTCACCTCATGGTTGAGAAGAGCGGCGTTGATGCCGTACGAGCAGCAGATGTCCAGCACGGTCACCGGTCGTCCCGTCACGCCGCCTGTCCGATTGAGAGCCGCAACCGTCCGCCGGAAGACGCTCTGCCCGTGATGGGGTGCCTGGTATTCCAGCGGGCCCAATGCCCGGAAATAGGCCCGCGGATCCGGCTGGACGTAGATGTCGTCGAACGCCGCCATTCCCTCCGGGACAGGGAGCTCCGACGCGTGCGGGCTGTCTGCGGCAACGTTCCCAGGTGCCCTGTTCCGCATCTCGCTCATGCCGCTCTCCTCACACACCTCAGGTCCGCTGTCCGGTCAGGGTCGGTGGCCCCAGGGCGGCACGGGAAGAAGGCGGGCAAGAAACCAGCCACATGCCGCAACAGGCGTGAACATCCGCAGCACCCAAGATCGTCAGTTGCTGCCCACAGCACTGACCGATCGCTGTGCCTCACGTGAACGAAGCCGGACGAGAACTGGTTCGCCCGAACCCCGGACGTCCACGTCGGTCGGCTGCGCGGCGAACTCGGCGCTCGCCGCACGGGATCGAGACGGATCGAGACGGTCCGCGGCGTGGGCTGGAGCCTCCTCGTCCCGGCCGCACCGGCCGCACCGGCCGCGCCGGTCACGGTGACTGCGGCTGCGGCGGGGGTGTCGCGGTGGGCGGCGGAGCGGTGGCCGGCGGGCCCGGCTGGGAGCGCAGGGCGTCCAGGACGGTGCGTACCGCCGCGCGTGGGGGCGTGCCGCGGCGGGTCGCGGCGGTGATGGTGCGGGTCACGGGTGCGGCGAGCTCGCGGGTGGCGACCCGGTAGCGGGCGTCGACGGCGAGGGCGGGCAGCAGCGCGAGGGACAGGCCGGCCTCGACGTGCTGCAGCGCCATCATGTAGTTGCTGAAGCGGCCCACCACCCGTGGCTCGAAGCGGGCCTGGCGGCACAGCCGCAGCGCGAGCCCGGCCATGTAGGTGTGCGGCATGTCGAACGTCCACGGCTCGTCGGCGAAGGCGGCCAGCTCCGCGGCGCCGCGTTGGGCGGCGGGGTGGCAGGGCGGCAGGACCAGCAGGACCGGGTCGGTGGCCAGCGGCAGGAGATCGAGGTCGGGGCCCAGCGGCAGCTCGCCGAAGTCGGTGGTGGTGATGATGACGTCGACCTCGCCCATCCGCAGCGCCGGCATGCTCTCGTGCGGCTCCAGCTGCACTATCTCGACGTCCAGGTGCGGATGGGCCCGCGCCAGGCGGCACACGGCCGGCACGGCCAGGGTGTGGATCGCGCTCTGGAAGCTGCCCAGCCGCACCGTGCCGGTCGGTTCCTGCCCGAAGCCGCGCAGTTCCGCCTCGACGCCGTCCATCTGGTCCAGGAGCGCCCGCGCCCGCCGCGCCAGGATCAGCCCGGCGGAGGTGAGCCGCACCCGGCGCCCGGTGCGCTCCAGCAGCTGCGTGCGCGTCTCGCTCTCCAGGACGGCCAGTTGCTGGGAGACGCTGGAGGGGCTCAGGTGCGTGGCCCGGGCGACCGCGCGGACGGTGCCCAGCGTGTCCAGCCGGCTCAGCAGATGCAGCCTCCAGGGATTCAGCACGCCCCCATTGTCGTCTCCGGCGGGCCCGGCCGGCAGGGCCCGTGCTGTACGCCTCAGCCGCACAGCACGGCCACAAAGACCCGATGGACGCGGCATCACGGCGCGAACTACCGTCCCGCACATGGCAGTTGACAGACCCGCCCCACCCGCAGCCGCCTCCCACCCCGACCCCGCCCGCCCCACCGCCTCCCGCCCCGGCCCTTGCGGTGCCGATGCCGTGCGTACCGGCGCCTTCTGGGCCGACGCCGAGCGTCACCTGGTGCGCTACGGCGTCGAGTTCACCCCCGAGGTCATCGCCCGCGCCGCCGGGAGCTTCGTGTTCACCGAGGACGGCCGCCGAATCCTGGACTTCACCTCCGGCCAGATGAGCGCGATCCTGGGCCACTGCCACCCGCGGATCGTGGCCACCGTACGGCGCCAGGTGGCCGCCCTGGACCACCTCTACAGCGGCATGCTCAGCCGCCCGGTCATCGACCTGGCCCGGCGGCTGGCCGCGACGCTGCCCGCCCCGCTGGAGCGGACGCTGCTGCTGAGCACCGGCGCGGAGTCCAACGAGGCGGCACTGCGGATGGCCAGGCTCGTCACCGGCCGGTACGAGGTGGTCTCCTTCGCCCGCTCCTGGCACGGCATGACCCAGGGGGCCGCATCGGCCACCTACAGCGCGGGCCGCAAGGGTTACGGTCCGGGCGCGCCCGGCAACTTCGCCATCCCGGTGCCCGCAGCCCACCGGCCCGGGGCCGCCCCCGCCGGCCGGGCGTCGGGCTGGCGCCGTCAGCTGGATGCCGCCTTCGACCTGATCGACGCGCAGTCGACCGGCAGTCTGGCCGCGTGCCTGGTCGAGCCGATCCTCAGCTCGGGCGGCGTCATCGAGCCGCCGCCGGGCTACTTCGCCGCCCTGCACGCCAAGTGCCGTGAACGCGGCATGCTGCTGATCCTCGACGAGGCACAGACCGGGCTGTGCCGCACCGGCACCTGGTACGCCTTCGAGCGCGACGGCGTCGTCCCGGACATCCTCACGCTGTCCAAGACGCTCGGCGCGGGGCTGCCGCTGGCCGCGGTGGTCACAAGCGCCGAGATCGAGCAGGAGGCGCACGCGCGGGGGTTCTTGTTCTTCACCACGCATGTCGCCGACCCGCTGGTGGCCGCGGTCGGCACCACCGTCCTGGACGTGCTGGCCGAGGAGGAGCTCGACGCCCGCGCGCGGCAGCTGGGCGCGCTGCTGCGCGCGGGCCTGGAGGAGCTCGCCGGCCGCCACCGGGTCGTCGGCGACATCCGCGGCCGCGGTCTGCTGATGGGCCTGGAACTGCTCACCGGCCGCGAGGAGCGGCAGGGTGCGGACGTGCTGGGCGCCCGGGTCACCCGGCGCTGTCTGGAGCTGGGCCTGCACATGAACATCGTCCAACTGCCGGGCATGGGCGGGGTGTTCCGGATCGCGCCGCCGCTGACGGCCGGCGAGGAGGAGCTGGCGCTCGGCCTGGAGATCCTGGACCAGGCACTGGGCGAGGCCTGCGCCACCCTGTGAACACCCTGGGAACGGCCCCCGCCGCGCCCCGGTGTGCCCTGCTTAGCGGGTGCGGGGCCGGCGGGTGGGCGGTACGGGGGTGAGGCGGTAGGTGTCCTGGTGGGCTGCGACCCGGCCGGCGGTGGGGTCGGGGAAGTGGGTGCCGAGCAGGAGGGTGTCGGTGCCGGCGAGGCAGGAGAGCAGGGCGCGGCGTGAGGCCTCGGCCTGGCGGGGGTCGGTGTCGACGCAGCTTCCCAGGTGGGGGTGGGGGAGCTGGACGGGGTGGTGGATGAGGTCGCCGGTGATGACCGCGCTGTGTCCGCGGCTGTCCAGCTGGACGGCGAGGTGGCCGGGGGTGTGCCCGGGGGTGGGCAGCACGCGCAGGCCGGGGGCGATGCCGAGGCCGCGCTCGGGGACGTCGAGGAGGTCGAGCAGTCCGGCGTCCTCGACGGGGTGCACGGAGTCGCGGAACATCTGCCGCCGCGGTGCGTCCATGCTCTGCGCGGCCCAGTACTCCCGTTCCGTGCGGGAGGCCAGGTAGCGGGCGTTGGGGAAGGTGGGCACCCAAGTCCCGCCTGCTTCACGGGTGTTCCAGCCGACGTGGTCGGTGTGCAGGTGGGTGAGGACGACCAAATCGACCGTGTCCGGGGTGAATCCGGCCTCGGCCAGGCGGGTGAGGTAGTCGGTGCGCAGGCGGTGCCAGGCGGGGTTGGCGCGCGTCTTGCCGTTGCCGATGCCGGTGTCGACCAGGACCCGCAGGGCTCCCACCGTGAGCGCGAAGCTGTGGCTGTCCAGGCGCAGGGTGCCCTCGTGGTCGGCGAAGTCGGGGCTCAGCCAGTCCTGCCGGGAGATGAGGCCGGGGGTGGCGCCGGGCAGCAGCCAGGGCCCGGTCCCGGGCGGCAGGGGCGTCTCGTCGATGCGGTGGACGGTGATGTCGCCGACGCTCCAGTGCGGGGTGGTGAGGGGGGAGGTCTGCATGTCTGGGGTCCTTTCCCGGGGGCCGGCGCCGTGCGGGCCCCCGGCGTGCGGGCCGGCGGCCGCGGATCCGGGGCTCCGTCGCACCCCGCCCCGCTAAAAGCTAAGCGTTTGCGTTAAGTGAGCGTAGGTCCTACCGTGGCCTAACGCAAACATTTAGCTTTTGGTTGGGAGCGGGGCGGACGGTGAGGGCGCCGCGTAAGCGGTACGGGGGGCACGCGCCACCCCGTACCCCCGTACCGCACCACCCCCAACTTCCGCCCCCGAGAACCCTGTTCACTTCGCCCCCCGAGAACCCCGACCGCTCCATGCCACCCCCGGCCTGCAGGAGAGCCCCGCATGTCCGCCGCCGAAGCACCCACCCCACCCGCCGCCGAACAACCCACCCCACCCGAGGCCGCAGAGCTCACGCCCCCCGAGGCCGCCCGCTGGGCGGCACGTGCCGGGCTGTCGCTGCCCGAGGACCGTCACCGCGCGGTCGCCGCCACCGCCGAGCACATTCATTCCGTCGTCGCCGTCCTGCGCGAACTGGACTTCGCCGAAACCCCGCCCGCCCACCACCACGCGGACCAGAAGCACCACGCGGACCAGGAGCACCATGCAGCCGTATGAACTCACCCTCACCGCCGCCGCGTCGGCGATCCGGGCCCGCCGGCTCTCGCCCGTGGAACTGGTGGACTCCGTCCTGGAACGCATCGAGCAGAGTCAGCCCGCCCTGAACGCCTACGTCACCGTCACCGCGGAGCGGGCACGCGGCGCGGCACGCCGGGCCGCGGACGAAGCGGCGGCCGGCCGCTTCAGGGGGCCGCTGCACGGCATCCCCGTGGCCCTGAAGGACCTCATCGACGTCGCGGGCCTTGCGACCACGGCGAGCTCCCGGGTCCGCGCCGGGCACCGGGCGGAGACCGACAGCACCGTCGCCGCCCGCCTGGCCGAGGCCGGCACCGCCCTGCTGGGCAAGACCCACACCCACGAGTTCGCCTACGGACTGACCACGCCCCAGACCGCCAACGCCTGGGACCGGGGCCGGGTGGCCGGCGGCTCCAGCGGCGGCTCGGCCGTCGCCGTCGCCGCCGGCGCGGCACCCTTCGCCCTGGGCACCGACACCGGGGGATCGATCCGCGTACCGGCCGCGCTGAACGGCGTCGTCGGCCTCAAGCCCACCTACGGCCTGGTGCCCCGGCACGGCGTGACGTCCCTGTCGTGGACGCTGGACCACGTCGGCCCCCTGGCCCGCACGGTCCAGGACGCGGCCCTGGCCCTGACCGTCCTGGCCGGCCACGACCCCCGCGACCCCGCGGCCCTGCCCCTGCCGCCCGCGGATTACCGGCCCGCCCCCGGCACCGACCTGAGCGCGGTGCGTATCGGGGTCCCGCGCACCTACTACTTCGACCACGTCGACCCCGACGTCGAGCGGGCCGTCCGCGCGGCCATCGCCCACCTGCAGAGCCTCGGCGCGACCCTCGTCGACGTCGACATCCCCATGACCCGCTACATCCAGGCCACCCAGTGGGGCCTGATGGTCCCCGAGGCGAGCGCCTACCACGAACAGTGGCTGTGCTCGGTCCCCGAACGCTACGGACCCGACATCCGCGTCCTGCTGGAGGCCGGCGCCCTGATGCCGGCCGCCGACTACCTGCGCGCCCAGCGCGCCCGCACCCTGATGCGCCGGGCCTGGCTGGAGCTGCTGGAGCAGGTCGACGTGGTCGCCGCCCCCACCGTGCCCCTGACCGCCGTGCCCGCCGGCCAGCAGACGCTGACCTGGCCCGACGGCACTCACGAGAGCGTCTCCGACGCCTACGTACGCCTGTGTGCTCCCGCCGACATCACCGGCCTGCCGGCGCTGTCCCTGCCCGTCGGCCGCGACCGCGCCGGCCTGCCCATCGGCATGCAGCTGCTCGGCCGCCCCCGCGCCGATGCGGACCTGCTGCGCGTGGGCCACGCCTACGAACAGACGGCCCCCCAGCCCGCCCTGCCCGCGGCCCTCACCCCCTGAAAGGCCCTGCCACCCGCAGGCCCGCGGCCAGGAGCGCGCGTGCTGCCGCAGACCGGATCCGTTTTAAGGTGAGGCCCGTGAGCCGTAGACCGATGGCACGCCCCGGCGGCCGCAGCGCCCGCGTCCAGGAAGCAGTGCACGCCGCCGTCCGCGAACTGGCGGCGGAGGTGGGCCGCGACGCCCTGACGGTTCCCCAGATCGCCGCCCGCGCCGAGGTCACCCCCTCGACCGTCTACCGCCGCTGGGGCGATCTGCAGGCACTCCTGTCGGACGTGGCGGTGGAGCGGCTGCGCCCCGAGACACCCCCGCAGGACCTCGGGGACCTGGCGGGCGACCTGCACGCCTGGGCCGAGCAGTTCCTCGACGAGATGTCCTCACCGGCGGGCCGCGCCTACATCCGCGACGCGCTGCTGGGCGACGCGGACGGCACCAACGCCGGCCAGTGCTCGGCCTACGCCGCCGAGCAGATCGACGTCATCCGCGCCCGCGCGGCCGGCCGCGGGCAGAGCGCGCCGGACACCGAGACGGTCCTGGACCACGTCGTCGCCCCGATGATGTACCGGATCCTCTTCCGCCCCGGCGGCCTGGACACCGCCTACGCGCGCCGCCTGGTCAACGGCGTCCTGAGAGCCTGAGAACCCCGCCCGGCCGCCGTCGGTGCGCCCGCGCGCGGGTGAAGGCCGCCGCCGTATGTGCGTGGCGCGGCGCCGGGGGAGGGGGCCGCTGCCTACAAACGGCTCCATGTGCCATTACTGCGGTTGCCGGGAGATCCCCCTGATCAAGGAGTTCATCGCCGAACACGAGCGGGTCACCGACGCCGCGGGAGACGCGCTGCGCGCCCTGCGCCAGGGGGAGATTGTCCGCGCCCAGGCGCTGGTGGAGGTGATGGCCGGCGAACTGCGGGCGCACTGGAGGGGAGAGGAGAACGGCCTGTTCGCGGTGATGCGCACCGACCCCGAGTACGCGCACTACATCCAGGCTCTGGAGCGCGAACACCGCGAACTGGAGGCCCTGTTGCCCGCCCTGGACCTGTCCGACCCCGCCGACGTAGCCACCCTCACCGAGGCCGTCGGGGAACTGCACCGCCACATCGCCAAGGAGGAGGACGGCCTCTTCCCGGCCTCCCTCACCGCCCTCGACGGCGAGCAGTGGAACCGCTCCATGGCGGCCTGGCGCGAGGCCCACCCGGCCTGACGCCCGCTCCACCGGCCATGTGCCGGCCCCGGTGCCGGCCGGGCGGAGCCCCGGGTGCGCCGGCCCCAAATCCCCGTACACCCCGCACGGTTGCCCCACCCCGCGCCGCTGCCCGCCCCCGCCGCCCGGAGTGGAACAATTGGGGCATGTTGTCGACCGGTGAGGCCCTGCACTCCAACGCCGCCCCCCTCTTCGATACCGGTGCGGGGCAGGGCGCCCGCCAGTTCGCCGAACTGGGCCTGGCCCTCGTGCTGTCCCTGCTGATCGGGGTGGAGCGCGAGGCCCGCCAGAAAAGCGCGGGCATGCGCACGCACACCCTGGTCGGGGTGGGCAGCGCCCTGTTCATGGAAGTCTCCGTGCACGGCTTCGGCGCCGCCGCCCACATGGGGCAGGTCTCCCTGGACCCCTCGCGGGTGGCCGCGCAGATCGTCTCCGGGATCGGCTTCATCGGCGGCGGCCTGATCTTCGTCAAACGCGACGCGGTGCAGGGCCTCACCACGGCGGCCACCATCTGGCTGGCCTGCGGCATCGGCATGGCGTGCGGCGGCGGGCTGCCGCTGCTGGGCGCCGCGGCCACCGCCGTGCACTTCCTCGTGGTGCGCGGGCTGCCCCACCTCACGGACCGCATCCCGCGCACCCCCCGGCCAAGGGAGCTGGAGCTCACCCTCGCCTACGACACCGCGCAGGGCCTGCTGGGCCGGGTCCTCGAGCTGACCACGCATGCGGGCTTCCGGGTGGAGGCGGTACGCGTGCTGCGCGACGAGGCGCCGCCGGGCCGGGCCTGGGTGCGCCTGCGGCTGGCGGGCACGGCGCAGCCCCACCGCCTGGTGGCCGACCTGGCGCGCCTGGAGGGGGTCAGCGAGGTCGGCCTGGGCGCGGCGACGGAGGCCACCGAATGACCGCGGGCCCGGGCGGCGGCGAGAGGCCCGCACTGCTCCGGGCGGTGAGAGCACCGCAGGGACACCAGGCGGGCGGGGCGGGGCGGGGTGGGCGGCCGGGGGCGCGGCGGATGAAATCATCGGGGCATGCCTGACTTGATCATTGCCGCCTGTGACGGAGCGGCGAAGAAGAACCCCGGGCCCGCCGCATGGGCCTGGGTCGTCGCCGACGCCGAGGCCCGCCCGCTGCGCTGGGAGGCCGGCCCGCTGGGCCACGCCACGAACAACGTCGCCGAACTGACCGCGCTGGCCCAGCTGTTGGAGGCCACCGACCCGGACGTGCCGCTCCAGGTGCGGATGGACAGCCAGTACGCCATGAACGCGGTCACCCAGTGGATCGCCTCCTGGAAGCGCAACGGATGGCTGACCGCGGCCAAGAAGCCGGTCGCCAACAAGGACCTCGTCGTACGCATCGACGCGCTGCTGCAGGGCCGTGCCGTGACGTTCCGCCACGTGGCCGCCCACCAGGTGGACGGCGATCACCTCAACGCGATCGCCGACGTCGCGGCCAGCGACGCCGCCACGACCCAGGAGCCCGCGGGCACCGCCCACGGCGCGACGGCCATCCCCGAGCCCCGCGCGGACCGCACCACCGCCGCCCCCGCGCCCCGCGCCTCCAAGAAGGCGGCGGGCCGGGCGGGCAAGAGCGGCTCGGGCGCGGTCATCAAGGCCAAGTTCCCCGGCCGCTGCCACTGCACGAAGAGCTACGAGGCGGGGGAGAAGATCGCCAAGAACGCGCACGGCTGGGGCCACGTCGAGTGCCGGGAGACGGCCGGCGTCTGACACGGCCCGCCACACCCGCCCGGCCCCTTTGCCCCTTTTCCGGCCGGGAGGCGCCAAGAGCCCGGCCCCCACGCGCAGGGGACGGGCTCTTCGTCTCTCGAACGGTGCGCCATGCGGAAGGCGTTGTCGTACGCCCTCGTGGTGGACGTGCCTTCTCCCGGGGCGGCCGCCCCGTCCGCCGGGAAGGGGCGCCGTGGTCCCTCAGGTGGGAGCGGCTTGGGTGCGCAGTTCCTCGTTGATGCGCTGGGCCTCCTCGAGTTGGTCCTCGAGGATGACGATGCGGCAGGCGGCCTCGACGGGGGTGCCCTGGTCCACGAGTTCGCGGGCGCGGGCGGCGATCCGCAGCTGGTAGCGGGAGTAGCGGCGGTGGCCGCCCTCGGAGCGCAGGGGGGTGATCAGCCGGTGTTCGCCGAGGGCGCGCAGGAAGGCGGGGGTGGCGCCGAGCATCTCGGCGGCCCGGCCCATGGTGTAGGCGGGATAGTCGTCGTCGTCGAGCTTGTCGACGGGGCTGGTACTGCGAGGGGGCATAGACCTCTTCTTTCAGGGACGCGTCGAGGGGCCCGGATGCCGTACGGCACCCGGGCCCCGAGCTTTCAACACCATCTACCGGCCGACTGCGCCGGTCTCATTTTTCCGCGGGTCCGCCTGGGAGAGCGGAGGCGCGGGGATCGCGGTTGCGTGACCGGGGACCACCTTCCAATCCGGGGCCTGCGGTACCCGGGCGAACGTGCCTGCCTGCCCGGGCGATCCTGATGGCGTCTGCTCCTTACCTCACTCGGTTACTTGTTACTTGTTGCTGTGTTCCTCGTACTGCTGGATACCGCGGGTACTGCGCGCGGCCCCTGGGGCCGCTCGGCCCGGCAGCCAGCCTCGGGACCCCACCATTTCCGGCCCCGACGCTCCACTGCCGTTCCGCCTCCTGCTTGACCTGCTGTCCTGCTTGACCTGCATGCACGGCAGTTCGCCTCTGCCGTGCCCTCTTCGACTTCGTGGGTACGAGAAAACAGTAACCCCACGACGAGCCAATGTCTACTGTCACCGATACAGATTTCCTCCACGGGCGAATCGGGCACTTCTGCGCCGCCCACTCCCGGAAGGCTGCCGCCCGGACAGCAGCCCGAGCAGCCCCCGGCCAGAACCCCGAACAGCCCGCCCCGGCCCGCGGCGACCGGATCGCCGGCGGAACGCACTGCGGGCACAGACCGCCCTTCGGCGTCCTGTGCCCGCAGCTGGTGCGCTGCGCGGGGCCGGGCGGTGCCGGCACGCGCAGCGCGTGGGATCAGTGGTTGTTCGTGCCGTTGCCCGAGAGCGCCGGGATGTCGCTGAGGAGGTGCGAGAGCGGCTCGTCCTCCTTGGCCTGCGTGGAGTTCTCCACACACTGCTGGTTCTGCGGCGCCGAGAGGATGGGGATGTCCTGAACGGCGATCGGCACGAGACCGACGAGGGAGCCCACGTTCGCCTTGACCGGCACGCCGGCGCAGAGCTTGTTCAGCGAGCCACCGACCAGGTGCGCCTGCGGACTCAGATTCCCCTCGCTGGCGCTGTTGCCGAACGCCTGCTCGGCACCGTTGCCGCTCGCGCTCTGCGTGCCGGTGTCGTCGCCGATGGCGGCGGCGCTTCCGGCGCTGCCGGCCAGGGCAAGCGCGGCAAGGCTCAGGGCAAGGGGGAGATTACGGGTACGCATGTCACTCCAGTACAGAAACGTCAGTTGCCGGAAGAGGCCAGTACATCCGCCAATGCCCCAGGTAGGGGGCTATTCGCCCGTTAGTGGAGTGTCGGCGGAGCGGAGCTGACGCCGCCGCCCCGCACCCGCCCGCTCCCGGCCTGTTCACCAGCCCCAGCGGACCACCGAGCACGTACGGAGGCGGCACCGGAGCCCGCTGCAGAACCCCGCCGGTGTCCCCTTCAGGACCCGCCGGTGCGCCCGCCCTTCCGGTCCCGCCGGTCGAGGGCCCGCTGGGCGCGGCTGAGCAAGTCGGAGGGGCTCCGCACGCGCAGGGCGGCGCGCGCGGCGTTGGCGCCGGGCGCGCCGTGGACGCCGCCGCCGGGGTGGGCGGCGGCGGAGGCGAGGAAGAGCCCGGGCACCGGCGTCTCGGGCCGGCCGGTGCCCGGGGTGGGGCGGAACACCAGCTGCTGGTGCATCGCGGTGGTGCCGTTGTTGATCGCACCGCCGTGCAGGTTGGCGTCCAGTGCCTCGAGGGTGGTGGGCGCGAGCAGCCGCCGGGAGCGGATCGTGGAGCGGAAGCCCGGCGCCCACCGCTCGACCTCGGCCTCCATCCGGTCGGCCATGACCTCCTGCTCGCGCCGGTCCCAGAGCCCGCTCAGGCCCTCCTCGCCCGCATCACCCTTGATCCGGTGCGGGATGTGGGTGTACGCCCAGGCCGACTCGGTGCCGGCCGGGGAGCGCGAGGCATCGGCCGTGGTCATCTGGCCGAACAGCAGGAAGGGCCGGTCGGGCACCTGGCCCATGGCGATCTGCGCGGCGAAACGGGTGAGCCCGTCGACACCGTCGGCCAGATGGACCGTCCCCGCCCGCCCGGCCTCCGGCGCGCTCCAGGGCACCGGCCCCGACAGCGCCCAGTCGACCTTGAAGGTGGCGAAGTCCCACTGGAACCGCTCCAGATCGCGCAGCAGCCGCCCCGGCAGGTGCCGGGCATCGACCAGGTGCCCGTACAGGGCGGGAGCGGACACGTCGGCCAGCACGGCACGCGAGGCGGCGACCGCCTCGCCGGCGGCGGTGCGCACGCCTACGGCCCGCCCGCCGCGCACGACGATCTCCTGGACCCGCTCGCCGCAGCGCAGCACCCCGCCGCGCCGCTCCAGACGCCGCACCAGGGCCGCGGTGAGCGCGCCGGCCCCGCCGACGGGGACGGGAAAGCCGTGGCTCTGGCCGAGCATCGACATCAGCCAGCCGAAGCCGCCGCTGCCCGCCGACTCGGGGGAGAGGTCCGCGTGCAGCGCGTTGCCCGCCAGCAGCAGCCGGCCCGCCTCGCCGCGGAACTCCTCCTCGCCCAGGCGCCGGGCGGGCAGCAGCAGCGTGCGGGCCAGCCGGAGTCCGCCCGCGGCGCGTAGCCGGGCGGCGATACGGGCCGCGGACCGTACGGGAGGGAAGGGGGTGAACAGGGCACCGAGGATGTCCGGGCCCAGGCGCTCCCAGATGTCGTGGAGATCGAGCCAGGCATCCCCGTCCCCGCCGGCGAAGGCCTCCAGCCCGGCCGCGGTGTCCTGCCCGCCCCGCTCCAGGACCGCGCACCGCCCGTCGGGCAGCGGGTGCGCCAGCACGCTGGGGGCATGGCTCCAGGCCAGCCCCTCCTCGTGGAGCCGCAGGCCCGCAAGAACGGGGGAGGCGGCGGCCAGCGGGTAGAAGGCGCTGAACAGGTCGCTGACGTAGTCGGGGTAGACACCGCGGTCGCTGCGCACGGCGCCGCCGGGCTCGGGCTGCTCCTCGAGGACCTCCACGCTCCATCCGGCGTCGGCCAGGAGATTGGCGGCGACGAGGCCGTTGGGGCCCGCGCCGATCACTACCGCGTCCGGCATGAGCGCCTCCTGCTTCCCTCGCGTCGCCCAGCCCGCCGTGCGGGCGGGCCGGTGAGATGGCCGGCGGGCGGGGATTCAGTGCGCCGCACGGGCCGGCCGGCGCGGGGAGTGCTCGACGACGTCGGCCAGGCGGGCGAGCATGGCGCGGTGGCGCACCTGGATCAGGACGTCGACGGCCGCGGAGTGCAGCAGCCCGCCCGGGCCGCGCAGCGGATGCTCGTCCAGGATCACCAGCGTGTGCTCGCCCCAGGGCCGTACGTCGATGGAGATGCGCGCGGTGCCCAGCCGGCCGCTGTCGACCTCCAGCTCCAGCAGGCGGGGAGCCTCGCACCGGCGCACGATGGTGTGCCCCGACAGCTCCCACGGCCCCAGCCGCACGGTGTACTCGATACGCGATCCCGTCTGCGGCCACGCGTCGTCGACGGGCTTGGACTCGTGGGTGCCGACCACCCACTCGCCATAACGGGTGCCGTCCTCCAGGACCGCCCAGACATCGCGCGGCGGGCGTTCGATCAGTCGGTGCCGTACAGCCATGATGCGTTCCCGTCCGTCATCGTCGGTTGACCCGTGACCGACCGGGTGCCCGGCCGCCGCAGACTCACCCCTTCATCACACCAGCCATCGGCCCCACCCGCCGCCTGCCGCACCCCGACCGGGTACCCGCCCCCGCCCTCGGCGACGCCTGCGCGGGGCCGGGACATGCCCGAGCCCCGGCACGCGGGGGGTGTGCCGGGGCTCGGGGCGGGAGCGGGGGAGGGGAGAGGGTGCTCCCGGTGGCTCCTAGTAGGGGCCGTTGACGTTGTCGATCGAGCCGTACCGGTCGGCCGCGTAGTTGCAGGCGGCGGTGATGTTGGCGACCGGGTCGTAGCTGTCCGTGGAGGTGCCGGGCAGGTGGTAGGCGTCGAAGGTGGGGCCGATGACCTGCAGGAGTCCCTTGGAGGGCGTGCCGGCGACGGCGTTGGAGTCCCAGTTGTTGATGGCCATCGGGTTGCCGGAGGACTCGCGCATGACGTTGCGGTGGATGCCCTCGTAGGAGGCGGGGATGCCGTGCTGGGCCAGGATGTCGAGCGACTCCCTGATCCACCCGTCGAGGTTGTTGGCGTAGGTCTTCTTCGCCGGGGCGACGGCGGGCTGGGCGGCCGCCTTATCGCGCGCGGAGCGGTCGGCGCGCTGGGCCGGCTCGGAGCCCTTGCCCGCGAGGGTGAGCTTGACTCCGGGGCGTATGAGCTGCGGGTTGCCGCCCAGGACGCCGCGGTTGTCCTCGTAGAGCTTCTTCCAGCCGCCGCTGACGGAGTGGTCCTTGGCGATCTTGGAGAGGGAGTCGCCCGCGGCGACGACGTAGGTGCCGGGGGCCGCGGCGGGCTTGACGGCCGGAGCGGCCTGCGCCGCGCTCGCGCCGGTCGCGCCGAGCACCGGGAGGACGAGCACGGCCCCGCCCGTGCCGGCGGCGGCGATGCCCCGGTGCAGCGAGCTGGACTTGGGACGGCGGTGCTTTCCCTTTGCGGGCATGACGAATTCCTCTCCGTCGCCTGCGAGGTGAGCTGTCGGGTTCGGACGGGAGATGTCCGGTCGCACTGCATGCGACTTCACCCCGAGCCATGCCGGAATCCCGGAACGGCGCTTACCTGGGTCCCCCGCTCCTGCCGTGCGTAAGTGAGTGGGTGGGAAGGGCTTCCGGGCAGCGGCAGGATTCGGCGTTCAGCCCGGGATTGACGGTGACGTTAAGCGAGAAAGCCCGGACGGAACAAGGCAAGAATTCGAAAGACGAATACGTGGCCCCGCCCCCCGGCCCCGGGAGCGGCCCCGCACGCAAAGATCGAATAACTCAACTTTCTTTCCCCGGAACGGAAATGCGCACAACGGCGCCTCCCGGCACCACGCACCCCGACGTGACACATTTCACGGAACGAAGCACGGGAAAAGTGACTCACGACCGCACCGGTGCCGGTCATTCCACCGGATATACCTGCGATGAGTACAGAACTCCCCGTACGCCTCCAAGGCGACCAATTCACACGAAACTGGGCAACACAAAAAGGTAACTTTCCCCCCAAATCAGGCATAAGGCGTACGGTGTTGAGCCGGTCACATCCGCGCGCGCGAGTCCCGCACTCCCCGGCCCCAGGGCTGGACCAACCAACCCGGCACCCACCTCAACTCGCCCAGAGAACAGAGATAAGGGGACCGGAAGAGCCCACCTGAGCAGGCGACAGAAAGAAAAGAGACGAAGAGAATGAACGAGGTTGGAGAAGGCCGATCAAAGACAGAACGAAGAGCGCGCCGGACAATGCCGCATTCCGCGCCCGAAGGTGACGTACTGTCGGGAACAAAGCAGAGAGGCCGAACTCACCTGCACCCGGGTCGCGTTGTGACAAATTCACTCGCCTCCCGTCGACCGACGCCGGCCGATTGGCCCCGTACCGCCCGTAACAGCAAGGCGAGTTGACGAAAACCGGCCCCTGGCCAACGCGCCCCCCCAGAGCCCGCCCCTGCGGACGAAAACCTGAAGCACGCCCTGGAAGGAACAGCGATGAACAAGCCCGCCTACGTCTACACCATCTACATCGACACCACCCCCGAAAAGCTCTGGGAGGGACTGACCACCCCCGAATTCCTGAAGCAGTACCACGGCGGCTGGGCACCCTCCTCCGACTGGAAGGTCGGCTCCAAGGTGCTGTGGCCCGTCGAGGACGGCGGCGAACCCCAGGACCTCGGCCAGGTCGTCACCGAGTCACAGCCCGGCAGGCGACTCGCCTACACCTGGCACACGCTGCAGCCGATGCACCAGGAAATGTTCGGCATGAGCGACGAGGACTTCGCCGAGGCGGCCAAGGAACGCTCCAAGGTCACCTTCGACATCGAACCGGCCGAAGACCCGGCCCTGGGCATGAAACTGACCATCACCCACGACGGCTTCACCACACCCGACTCCAAGATGCTCGAAGGCGTCAGCGGCGGCTGGACCATGATGCTGTCGCACCTGAAGACCCTCCTCGAAAAGCCCTGACCCCTCAGACCCCAGGCCACCCGGCCGCCGTCCGATGACGGCGGCCGCCCCCGCGACAACGCCCAGGCCGGTAACTCCGGCTGCGGCCAAGAACTTTGCCCCCACGTGAAGGAACTCCACGCCGGTTCTTCCTCGCCTTGCAGATGCCGCCTGCTCATCGCACGCTCCTTTCCTGTCGCGTCCGAAATCCCTGCGGGCTGCACCCTTCTGCAGGGGGAGGGGTGGAGCCTCCTGGCCCACGCGTCGCCGATCTTGGTGCCGTAACTTATGCGTGGAAAGGACACACGCGGCCGCAAAGCTCTACCTCATCGCGTCGCCCAACCGATTGGAGAGCACGAGATGAGTGCAGGCGAGGGCAAGAGACATGGCTGGCGGTATGCCGCCGCAGCCGCCGGTGTGACGGTGGGAATGCTCGCCGTCCCGGCATGCGGAGCCGACGGCGCGCCACAGCCCGCAAAGACGCATGCCTCCCCTTCGCCCGGGGCACAGACTGAGCCAGAGTCCGACTTCAAGGGCGCCTACGTCGCCGGGTACACCGAAGGCCGCAGGGTCTACGACGAGGGCGGCAAGGGCGCGGCGGTGCGGGAAGTCGTACACGGCGGATGTACCCGCCGAGCCTTAGACGCCGACACCCACGCCCATGGGGATCGCGGTTCCTGGGTGAAGGGCTGCCGTGACGGAGTCTTGGGTGACCCGAAGAATCCACCGGCTCATCCCCTGAGTGACAAGCAAACCAATCCGGCACTTCTGCGAAACTTCCGGGCGTGGGCACGCGCCGAGGGACATGGAGCCCTGGCCCGACATGCCGACCAGCTCTTCACCGTGACACTCGTCGGCCCCGACTACGACGTCGAGATAAAGACCGACTACACCTCTCGGAGCCAGGCCAAGAATCTCGCCGGCACTTTCGAAGTCTGGTGGGACGGAGACGACGGCCACGGCATCGCGAGGAGCGTCGTCATCCTCGATGCACACAACCGGCACATCGCCATCCAGTCCCTGTGACGGAGCCTCCCGCCACGCCCGATCCGCAGGCCGGACGCTGCTGGCAGTTGCAGTCCTGACGGCCCTGGGCTGACCCGTACCGGTGCCACCCAGGACGCGACGGCCACCGACCCCGCGCGACCTGCCGCCGCGCGACGGCGCTGCACGGATAGAGCCCCCAACGACAGCCCGGCATCGACACCAGGTGCCCGACACCTGGCGCCCGGCAATAGGGGGAGCAGGGGAGGGGAGGAGCGTCACCCTCGCCCGCGCCGCCGATACTCACGCGCCAGCAGCCCCAGAGCCCTGAACGCAGCCGGCCGAGCCGAAGAGACAAGGAGCCCGGCCCCCTTCGCCCGAGCCGCCTCCGCCGTCGCCTCCTCCATCCCGATCAACGCCCGCCCCAACGCACGATGGGCGACAGGGAGATACCCGACCATCGCCCGCCCGGCACCCAGGCAGGCACACGCCTCATCGAGCTCCCGGCCGATCAGATCACCCACCCCGGCCACCTGCCGCCCCGCCACCAGATCGCCCCGCCCCACCCCGTGACGATCCAGCACACTCCGCGGAATATTGAGACGGCCGACCCGAAGATCCTCGGCCAGGTCATTCACGAAATCCAACCGCTGACTGCCGTCGATGAACGAACGGCAGGCCTTCCGATAGCCGACCGCATCCGCCGTCGGCGCGATCACATGGGCCACCACCATGAACGCCGGCAGAGAGTACGCCTCGACGTAACGCTGGTAATCCTCCTCCGTACCAAAGCCCGCAAAGTCGAGCTCGACCCCCGCGCCCTCGAGGAACTCCTCAACGAGCCCCGCCAGTTGCGGATACACCCCGCAGGTGTACGACATCGCCCGCAGCACGCCGTGCTCGCTGCGCCCCGTCACCAGCGCCTCGCCAACGTGCTTCACCCACCACTCGTACGCGGCCGACCGCTCCTCCAACGACCCACCTTGGTCCAGGAGATGGTCGGTGTGATGCATGAACGCGGTCGCCGCCACCACATGAGGCACGACAGCCCCCGGCAGCAGCAGCCGGACGGCCGCGTACTGGGCAAACCGGTACCGCGCCACCACACGCCGCTGACGCGTGAAGTCCGCGCGCAGCTGTCCGCCCCGCACCCCGGCCGCATCCAACGCGGCATCCCATGAACTCATCGATACACCCTGCCCCAAGATCACGACGACGACGTACGCCAGTGAACACACCCCACCCGCCGGTCCGCCACCGAACGGCACACCGCCCGCTGCCCGCCGGACACCAGCCGCCTGCCGCCAGCCACCGCACGCAACGGGGGCAGACCTCGTGCCCCTTCGCTTCCGCGAAGCTGCCCCCGAGTCCCTGGAACCGAGCAGAGCCCAGACACCAGGGTGGAACGGTCGGTTCACCCGACCCCTGAGCGTGACCACCTCAGAGGCGCAGAAAAGAGCAAGGAGATACCAGTGAAATCGTGGCGCACCCGTACCCGTATCGGTGTCGGTCTCGCTGTCGGAGCCGCGGCGATCACCATTCCACTGACCAGTGCCACCGCCTACGCCGCCGGACCTCCCGGCGCCGGCTGGGTGCCCGTCGGAGCCGAGGCCTACCCCTCCAAGGCGGCATGCGAGGCCTCAGAACTCCCCAACGCCAAGGCGAACGGCTACAACGAGGTGTGGTGCGACGACAGCCAGCGCATCATGCCCATCTACTACCGCTGACGACACCAGCCACCTGACCGGCCGTAACCGGCGCACACGCACAAGCACACTCACCCGCGACACAGCGCCGGCAAGGCCCGTCGCCCCGGACGGCAAGGCCCGCCACCCCGGGACACACCGCACCTGGGGCGGCGGGCCTCCCAGGCCCGGCCCAGGCCCGCAGTCAGCTGCCACCCGCCCGATGAACACTGACGGCATAACCGCCCCCCTCATAGGGATCGGCACCCCACGTCGAGAAACGATCGACGAACACCAGACCGGCCGCAGCACAATAGGCGTCGTACTCCGCCAGAGAGATACCGGGCGGCACCGGCAGATGGGCCTCATCCAGCCCAAAACCGGCGACCATGAGCCCACCAGGACGCAAAGCCGCGGCCAAACGGCCCACCACCACGGCCTCGGTACCCGCAGCAAGAAGCGGAAAGATGTTACCCGCGGCCACCACAAGATCGAAGCCCGCCGCGACCCCCGACGCAGCCAGCTCGAACGAGGCCAAGTCCGCCTGAATCCACAGGAGTTCCGGCGCCTGCCGACGCGCCACCGCCAACATGGAAGCATCCACGTCGACCCCGACACAGTCATACCCGAGCTCCGCCAGCCGGATCATGACCCGCCCCGTCCCGCACCCGGCATCCAACACCCGCGCCCCGTCAGGCACCAGCGCGGCACACAACCGCGCCTCACCATGCACGTCCCGGCCACTGCCCGCCAACGCCGCAAACCGAGCAGCGTAATCCTCCCCGGACACCCCACCGGTCAGCTCTTCCCAACGGTTCATGACGAACAGGGTAGGTGACCTGCACACAAGCACCCCCGACGCCTCTCACAGATCGGGCGGCGGCAAAGGCTTCCGCATGAGTCACCGCAGTCATCCCCCGACGCTCCGCCACACCCTGACACCTCAGAAAAACAACCGGACCGGACCAGCAGCGAGGACCCCACAATGCAAGCCTTCTCATAATCAGCTCGAACCCAGAAGTCCACATATCGAGGAATCACACAGCGTACCGGCTCCTACATTCTGGTGATTCAACGACTGCCCCACGGTGCGTAACACCCGATACCCCGCCGGACGAACCTACCTTTCCCCCAGGGCACAACTTCGGCTGCCTTGAAGGCCAGTGCCAAGAAAAGGGAGAAACGACATGATGCTTCGTAAGGCAGTGACGGGCTGCGCCACGGTCGCGCTCACTTCCGCCGTGCTCACCGGCTCCGCACAGGCGGCAACCGAGCCGCCGCCGGCCCCCGCACCGGCACCCGCGGCAGCACCGAGGGCAACAGTCACCCCAAGCACCATCCAGCGCGGAGACATGGTCACGGTCAAGGTCGCAGGAGCCCCCAAGGAATGCCGGGCGGTACAGGCGAAATCCCCCGCCTTCGAACAGACAACCGCCCTGTCCAAGAGCGGGAACCCGCCGGCCTACTCGGGCTACGCGAAGGCAAAGACCCAGGCTGCGCCCGGCGTCCAGCGGGTCACCGTCGCAGGCATCGGCTGCGGCAAGTGGGTCGCAAAGGCACAGCTCACCGTCCTCGCAGCGCCCCCCAAGACCGTCAAGGGCGTCGTCACGGCGAAGGCCGGCATCAACGTACGCCAGCGGCCGACCACCGCCTCGCGGACCACCGGCACCTACCGCAAGAACCAGGCCATCGCCCTCACCTGCAAGAAGGCCGGCCAGCCGGTCGGCGGCAACCGCACCTGGTACCAGGTGAAGACCCCGCAGGGCTGGGTCGCCGCCCGCTACGTCAAGGCATACGGAAACGTACCCAACTGCAGGTAACCACGGACCCCCGGCCCACCTGACACCCAGTCACAGGCCGTGCAACACCGAGCGGCACGTATCGATGCGACGTGCCGCTCTTCGCTCTTCGATGCTGCGCCCGGATGCTGTGGACTCATGCAGCCATCAAAGCTGCGTCATCCGGCTGGGGCACGAGAGGTGATCTTGCCGTTGGAGCACAGCTTGGCGTGCACCACACCTAGACCACCGGTCTCGCCGTACGTGATCCCGCCGCGACCGTTCCATCACTTTGCAGGAGCCAGATCGACCATGCCGCGGGGAGGCGGTACCGACTTCGGGTGGACTGGGAATCCAACGACTGAGAAGAAGAAATCCGGCACCCGAATGAACTCTCACAGAAGCACAGAGAACAGCCAACAGCCCTGCGAATACAAGGAAGTTGCGGTATTCTGGAGGAATACAGATCGCCGCGAAGGGAGCCTCGCAAGTGTCGGAAAGGACACGTGATTTCGGTCATTACGGGGCTCGCGGCATCAAGGGCAGTGACGCAGTGGCACGTCAACTCGACCAGCTCACCGATTATATCGCGACACCCATCACCGCCAAACGCGGCCTCATGGCACGTCTGCGCTACCTGACGAAATCCGAGCATGCCCGCAAGGCAGCACGCGAGGCAGGCCTAACCGTCACCGACCGCACCATTAAGGCCTGGCTGGAGGGTAAACAACGCCCCTCCAGTTCCAGTCTGAAGCAGATCGAAGCCGCCTACCGCACGGTGCGCCGCCAAAACGTGGCCCGCTATTTGCTGCGCCGGCTGAATGATGGGGGAGGGACCCGGGTGGAGATCCACCCGTTCAACCAGTCCCAGGTCGACCGCAGGTTCCAGAGGGTGCTGGAGTACCGCAGTCTCAACATTCGGCGATGGGACATGCTGATCCGGGCTTGGGCAGCAGGAGATGCCGGCGGTCTGGACGACGCGTGGGTCGATGTCATTGTGGACCTCGGGTCTCAGTGGGGGAAGTACGAATATGTTTCGGCTGTGGGATTCGCGGCGTAGAATTTATGGGGTGTCAAATTCCGCCAGGGGGACCAAAGTTGACGACTCGTCAGCTACGCGCGCGGGCCCGCTGCTTTTGCTGCGGCTTTTGTGAAAGCCGCGGAGCGGATTTCACTCTGGGATTCGCGGAGCGAATCCCAGACACACGAATTGCGGAGCAATTCGTGTGCCGGGCAACGGAGTTGCCCGGCCCCGGCCTCGCGGAGCGGGGCCGGGGTACCGCCGCGTAGCGGCGGCGCGTCGTGTCTGCGGAGCAGACCGCGCGC
>NZ_JBVIZY010000023.1:0-56695 GCF_055591085.1 Streptomyces sp. NPDC041713 | reverse complement strand
CATCGACGTCCTGGTGCACGGCGAACCCGAGCGGAACGACATGGTGCAGTACTTCGCCGAACAGCTCACCGGCTACCTGGCCACCCGGCACGGCTGGGTCCAGTCCTACGGCACCCGGTACGTCCGCCCGCCGATCCTGGCCGGCGACATCTCCCGCCCCGAGCCGATGACGGTGCGCTGGACGACGTACGCCCAGTCCCTCACCTCCCGGCCGGTCAAGGGCATGCTCACGGGGCCGGTCACCATGCTCGCCTGGTCCTCCGTCCGCGACGACCAGTCCCTCGCCGACACCGCCCGCCAGGTCGCCCTCGCCCTGCGCGACGAGGTGACCGACCTGGAGGCGGCCGGCACCGCGGTCATCCAGGTCGACGAGCCCGCGCTGCGCGAGACCCTGCCGCTGCGCACCGCCGACCGCGCCGCGTACCTGGCGTGGGCCACCGAGGCGTTCCGGCTCACCACGAGCGGGGTGCGTCCGGACACGCAGATCCACACCCACATGTGCTACGCCGAGTTCGGCGACATCGTCCGGGCCATCGACGATCTCGACGCCGACGTCATCAGCCTGGAGGCGGCCCGCTCGCACATGGAGGTCGCCCGCGAACTCGCCGCCCACGGCTATCCGCGCGAGGCCGGGCCCGGCGTGTACGACATCCACTCCCCGCGCGTGCCGAGCGCCGGGGAGGCCGCGGCCCTCCTGCGCACGGGACTCGAGGCGATCCCCGCCGAGCGGCTGTGGGTCAACCCCGACTGCGGCCTGAAGACCCGCGGCTGGCCGGAGACCCGCTCGTCCCTGGAGAACCTGGTCGCGGCGGCCAGGACGGTCCGCGAGGAGCTGTCCGCGTCCTGACGGCCCGCATGGTCCGCCCGGCGGGGGGCTTGCCTTCGCCCCCCGCCACACGTCCCTTTCCCTTCCCGCTCTCTTCCGGGTTGCACTGTGCAAAGATGCGTTCCGTCGATCGCAGAGTCCGCGCCACCTACAAGGCCCACCGCCATGAAGCAAGCCCCCTCGCTCCTCTTCGTCCTGTACGTGGCCTGCACGGTGTGCAAGACCCGTGTCGCGCACCTGGAATTCACCCCGCCCGGCACGGATCCCGTCAGCCAGCCACGCTGGGACGCGGTGCGCCGAGCCGCCTACGCCACGTCGAGGAGCCCCACCCTCTGGTGGTTCACCGTGGAGAGCGAGGACCACACGAACGGCGTGGGTGAGAACATCTCCGCCGAAGACGCCGAGCGTTACCGAAGAGCCCTCCGCTATCCCCGCACTTTCGCGCGCGTCCAGACGGCCGGCCTCAAGGGCGACGCCGGTTTCTGCGCCGAGTGCGACGTCCCCTACTGCGCCCGGCACTGGCAGCGCGGCGACGAGACGATGTGCCCGCTTGGCCACTCTCGCTGAAGACTCCGCCTCCCGAGGGCGTGGCGGGTGCCCCGGCGCCGGAGCGACGGCACGGTGATCACCGACCGGGGTGATCGCCCGCGGCACCGTCGATGAGTTCGCGGACGATGTCCATGTGCCCCGCGTGCCGGGCGGTTTCCTCGATCATGTGGATCAGCACCCAGCGCATGGAGACCGTCTTGCCGTCCCAGGACGTCCCCAGGGCGTCGAGGTCCAGCTCATCGATGACCGCGTCCGCGGCGGCTCTGGCCCGCGCGTAGAACTCGACGATCTGAGCGGTCGTCTCGCCGGGGGCCGCCGCCATGTCGTCGTCGGTGAGGGGGTCGAACCAGAACGGCTCGGTCTCCCGGCCGAACGCCGTGCAGAACCATCCGTACTCGACGGCCGCCAGGTGCTTGACCAGGCCCAGCAGACTCGTCCCCGAGGGTGTCATCGGCCGCCGCAGCGCGGCGTCGTCCAGACCCTCCAGCTTCCACGAGACCACGTCACGGTGTCGGTCGAGGCTGACGTGCAGGCTCTCTTTTTCCCCGCCGGTGTACGGCACGCGCTTCATCATGCCCGGAACGTAACAGCCGGGTCTGACAACGCCACGAGGGCGAGCGGAGGGAGCGGCCCAGCTCCCTCCGCTCCCCCCACCGCTCGGCGTCAGTTCACCGTCAGTTCGGCGATTCCCGGATGCTTCTTCGCGTCCGCTTCGCCGCGCACCGTCACCCGTACGTACCGCGCGAGTCGTGTGTCGTCCGCCTTCGCCCGGTGCCAGTGGTGACCGTCCAGGGAGAGTTCCACGGTGTGGGCGGTGGGTTTTGTGTCGGTCCAGGTGGGGGTGACCTTCCTGACGTGGACGGGCTTTGCCAGGTCCGCCGTCAGCCGGCCGGTCGCGGCGTCCGGGACCCACCCCGTGGCCGTGTTGCCGTCGACGGCGGCGTTCGCGTACATGCCGGGCTGCTGAGAGGAGGCCGTGGCACGGGTGCAGCGGGCCGCGTTGGTGGTGGGGGTGAGGTCGGGGCGGCGGGTCTTGAGGACGACCGGGGTGTCCTTGCCGACGATCTGCTCGCCCTGCGGGGTGTCGAGCGTCATCGGCTCGCCACCCGTCAGACGCACGGTGGTGTGGTGTGCGCCGATCTCGATGTCGTACGTACGCCCCTGCCAGGTCAGCCCGCGGAGGTTGACGCCCTCGTGGAGTTGCGGGGGCAGCATCGGGTCGAGGCGCAGGCGGTCCTCACGCATCCGCAGACCGGTCAGTCCGTTGGTGAAGACCTGGAGGAAACCGCCCTTGCCGGTGAGGAAGTCGTGCGCGGGCGAACCCGCCAGAGGATCCTCGGCGCCCGCCTTGTCGCCGCGCGCCTCCGAGAACTGGGCGAAGGGGCCGCGTACGAACGGCTTGATGGAGCGTTCCAGATAGGTGTACGTGGAGCAGCCCGCCTCACCGATCCCGGCGGCGTCGATCGCGTGCACCGAGTCCGTCATGGCCGGGCCGTCCGGGTCGGTGCGCTGTGCGTAGTAGTCGAGGGTGCCGGCCGCGGCGCCCTCGGGCATCCGCCACTCCAGCGGGTACATCAGCAGGACCGTGTCGGCCTGCTTGATGGTGCTGCCCTTGTAGCCGTCGTACTGCTGGAAGACCTTGCGCTTCGCGTCGTACGGGATGCGGACGCGGTCGGCGATCGACGTCCAGGCGGCGGGGGCCCGCTCGCCGAGGAGCTCGGCGGCGCGGGTGGCGTGGCGCAGCGCGGTGACGGCGCCGGCGTTGGTGAACACCGCGTCGTCGACACCGTTGCTGTACTCGTCGGGTCCCGCCGTGTCCTTGATGGAGTAGCTGCCGTCCTTGTTGCGGCTGACGCGGTCCGCCCAGAACTCGGCGATGCCCTTCATGACCGGCCAGCCGCGCTCGCGCAGCCACTGGTCGTCCTTGGTGGCGAGGTAGTACTGCCAGGTGGCCAGGGAGATGTCGGACTGCAGGTGGATCTGGGTGCGGCAGTGCGGCGGGTCGACGCTGTGGCACTCCTTGGCCAGGTCGCCCGAACTTCCGCTGTTCCAGGGGTAGAAGAGCCCCTTGTAGCCGAGCTCTCGGGCGTTCGCGCGGGCCCCGGTGCGCGTCCGGTAGCGGTAGTCGACGACGGACTTGGCGAGTTCGGGGCGGGTGGCGAGCAGCCCCGGGTACATCCAGGTCTCGGCGTCCCAGAAGACGAGACCGGCGTAGTTGTCGCTGGTCAGCCCGGCCGGGGCGATGCTGTTCGCGGCGCCGGCGCGGGTGCTGGAGTACAGCCCGTACTGCGCGGACCGTACCCATGACTGCATGTCCCGCCGGCCGTGCACCTCGATGTCACTGCGCCACAGCCGCGCCCAGGCGGCGGTGTGGGAGCGCAGCAACCCCGCCCAGCCACGGTCGGCGGCGCGCCGCGAGGTGGCGGTGGCGTCCCGGCGCGGCGAGCGTGAGGTGAGGGCGGTGTCGACGCCCACGTACTTCGTGAAGTCGTACGACCGTCCGCGCTGGACCGGCAGGTCGAGGGACTGGCGGACCGTCAACTTCGCTGCGTCACCTGCCCTTTGGTGCTTTACGCCGTGGGTTCCGGCTTCGGCGCGGAGCGTGGAGGCCACGGCGCCGTCGACCTTCGTGCCGTCCGTACGGAAGGCGACGTCCATGCTCGTCCCGGCCGGTCGGCCACCACGACGCTCGGTGGTGCGGTCGCCGCCGCCGGTCTGCCGGATGCGCCGCGCGCCGCGGCCGTCCAACACGTCCGCAACGGTCGCCTTGCCGCTCCAGTGCGGCGTCATGCTCATGCGTACGGCGCCCGCGTGCGGGTGGGCGCGGTCGGCGAGCACCTCGTACACGAGGTCGGTGCGGCGGCCGTCGGCGGCGGTCCACGTCAGGGAGGTCCGGACGACGCCGCAGTGGAGGAAGAGTGTCTGCCGGTAGTGGGAGATGCGGCCGGACGGTGTCGAAGAGTTGAAGGTATCGCCGTGCGCGCCGCCGGTGCTGACATTGAGCGCGGACCAGGTGGGCAGCGCGGCGACGGCCTGACGGTCCTTCGCTGTCTGCTTGTTGTGCGCGTACAGGCCCGACACGAAGGAGCCGTCGTAGCGCGGGGTGAACAGCGGCCAGCCCGTCTTGATCTTGCTGTCGGCGTAGCCGGCGCCGTTGGGCGGTACGCGCTGGCCCAGGTAGCCGTTGCCGACGAAGGCGTCATGGGTCTCTGTGGCATCCGGGCTGGTGGTGCCGAGCGTCCAGCCGTCGCTCTTGCGGCAGTTCGTGTCCGTGGGGGTGGCGGCGGCCGGGCTCGCGGTGGCGATGTCCTGTGCCGCCTGCGAGGCCGCGGGCGGCACAGCGGCGACGAGCGCTCCGGCCAGGAGGACCGCGGTCAGTCGGGCGGCACGCGGCCGTGCGCCGAGGGAGTACGTCATTGTTCTCCGTCACTCTGGTTCGCCTGTGAGGGTCCAGGGACCATAAATTTCCTGAACGATCCACGTCAATAGATGCACAGTATCGATCAAGTCCCGAACACAAAGCAGCCCCCAGGTGGGCGAGCGGTCGGCATCCCGGCCCGCAGCACCCTGGGGAGAAAACACCCCGGGCATGGCAAAAAGGGAGGGAATACCCGTGCACGGGTATTCCCTCCCTGCGCCTTCAGCGGCCCGTCAGGGGGCGCTCAGCGCGGCGACGGCTCGGGCGTCGGCGTCAGTGGCTCGGACCCTGCTTCCGGTCGCGCCAGTTCTCGCCCTTCGCGTCACGGCCACGCTCGCCCTTGGCGCGGTCGTACTCGATCTGCTCCTTGCGCACCTGGTCGGAGACCTCACGGGTCTCGGTGACCTTCTCGGTCTCCAGGCGGACCCGCTCGACCGGCACCGCTTCCTTGCGTACCACCGGCTTCTCGGCGTGCAGGGTGACCTCGGCCTCTTCCTCGCCGATCCTGGCGCGCGTGCCGTCACCCTCGCGGATGGGCTCGCGGACGACGCGCACCTCCTCGTGCGAGACGGGCACGGACGTCGTCACGTCCTCGGTCACGACCACCTTGCGGAGCCGGGCCTGGCCGACGGTCTCCTCTTCGGTGCCGACGCGCAGCCGCTCCTCGGAGCGCACCATCTCGTCGCGCTTGCGGTCGCGGTCTTCGGCTCCGGCACGCGTCGCGAACTCGCGTCCGGCACCCGCGCCCGCACCGGCGCCGGCCATGTCGCCTCGCCCGCGACCGGTACCGGGCCGCATGCCGCCACCCATGCCACCGACGGCGTCCGCGGGGCGCTCGAGACCGTAGTGACGGTAGAGCTCGTGCTCCTGCTCCGGCTCGAGGTGCTGGTCGGCGTCCACGCGCGGGGCGTCCTTGACGGCTTCCTTGGTGGTCGCGACGTGCAGCTGGTCCTCCTGGCGACGGGCGCCGGCGAGCGGGACGAAGCTCTGCTTCATCCCGAAGAGACCGGTCTTGACGGTCACCCACTCGGGACGGCCGCTGCGGTCGTCGAGGTAGATCTGCTCGACACTGCCGATCTTTTCGCCGGTCTGGTCATAGGCCGTCAGGCCCGCAAGCCCGTCGGGATTGGTGAAGGCCTCGCCCTGCGTCATGGGTGATCACTCCCTTGGAGCGCGCGACGGGCAGAATCGACTCTCGCCACGGACGACGCACGCCTCCCCTCCATCGCGCGCCGACCCGCTGCACTCCGCAACCAGGAGAGTCACGGAACGTGTGCGGATCGCCCGGCGAGGGGCGTTCGGCGGCGCGGTTACGGCGATCGAGGCGATCTGGGCCGCTCCCCCGCCCGCTAGCCCATTCGGGTCACCCGGAGAGGGCACCTCGACCGGGGTTGGGGTGTCGGGCGGGATGGGCCGGGGCGGTACGGAGCGGAGCGGAACCGTAGCCGGACGGGTGAAGGCCGGGGACGCCTGCCGCTGGGGCACGCCCGCAGGCTAGGTTGAGCGGCATGAGCAACCTTGACCGTCAGGCGGTTCCCTCGCTGTGCGGCGGACGCGGATTCGTCGTCGCCGAACCCGTACGCGAGCTGCTGAGCCCCCGCCGCGTCCAGCTCGGCGCGTCGACCGAGGTCCGCCGGCTCCTCCCGAACCTCGGGCGTCGCATGATCGGGGCGTGGGCCTTCGTCGACCACTACGGCCCCGACGACATCGCCGACGAACCGGGGATGCAGGTGCCGCCGCATCCGCACATGGGGCTGCAGACGGTCAGCTGGCTGCATGACGGCGAGGTGCTGCACCGCGACTCCACAGGCAGCCTGCAGACGATCCGGCCGCGCGAGCTCGGCCTCATGACGTCGGGCCGGGCGATCTCGCACTCCGAGGAGTCACCGAAGTCGCACGCCCGCTTCCTGCACGGCGCCCAGCTGTGGGTGGCGCTGCCGGACGAACACCGGCACACGGAGCCGAAGTTCGAGCACCACGCCGACCTGCCGACGGTCACCGCCCCCGGCCTTGAGGCGACCGTGCTCCTCGGCGCCCTCGACGGCGCGGCGTCGCCCGGCTCCACGTACTCACCGATCGTCGGCGCCGACCTCGCCCTGACGGCGGGCACGGAGACCCGCCTGCCGCTCGTCCCCGACTTCGAGTACGGGGTCCTGTCGATGTCGGGCGAGGCGCACGTCGACGGTGTGCCCCTACTGCCGGGATCGATGCTCTACCTCGGCTGCGGACGCGACGAGTTGGCCTTGCGGGCGGTGTCCGACGCGGGCCTCATGCTCCTCGGCGGCGAACCCTTCGAGGAGGAATTGATCATGTGGTGGAACTTCGTTGCCCGCTCCCGGGACGAGATCGTACAGGCTCGCGAAGCCTGGATGAAGGGGTCTCGATTCGGCGAGGTGAAGGACTACGACGGGGCGCCTCTACCCGCACCGAAGCTGCCCGACCTCCCTCTCAAACCACGTGGAAGGACGCGCTGACCTGGGAAGAGACGGCCCGTCGGACCAAGAACCAACGAGGCTCCGACTGTTCACGCCATGCCGAAGGTATCGGTCGCCATGGACGCCAGAGCGCGTGCCTGAGCCCGTCCCGGGTGGGCTTGCAGGTTCCCAGGCTGTGAGCATCTGTAGGCAGCTTTGACTGGACGAATGCTGACCTGATGCTGACTTTCCTGACTGGCCGTCAAGTGCTGTCGGAGGTCGGGCCTCAACCTGGATGACGTGAAGCAGAGGAGAAAACGCACGCCCCCCTCGCGACTCTGGCTGCGCCGGAAGCCGATCACCCCAGGGACACAGTCTTGAGGGCGGGAGCACATCGGCCATTGTGGGAATCCGACATCGCTTGACGCAGTGACCGCCACTTCCGGCCCCGGGAGGCCACTTTCAGGCACGACGCCGGTATCGAGCGCGACCACGAAGTCGATCCCGATCCTCGCGGCCGCGCCTGCGACGCGGGCAGCGACTAGCCTGGAGCGTCCCGGCCGCCGCCGAGCAGGCCGTGGACGCTTTCGCCGAGGGCTATAAGCGCGCTCAGCGCGTGGCGATCCGGCAAGAGATCTCCGCGTGCCGGGAGTTCATCGACGATCTGCTCTACGGCCGCAGCGATCTCGGCCTGCTCGCCGGGCGGGCCGAACGCTTCGGACTACGGTTGTCCCATACACACGCGGTAGCCGTCGCCCACGGCGGGACGGCGTACGACGAGACCCGCGCCGTGCTACGTGAGGTCGAGAGCGCCCTGCTCGGTTGGTTCGGTGACCGCAACATTCTGCTGGCCGCCAAGGACGGCCGGCTCATCTGCATCGCCCCGGGTGACCAGAGTGAAATCTTGGCCTTCTTCGCTAAGCAGTCATACGCCGCCACGGAGGGCGGACAGATCGCCATCAGCCGCCCGAAGGGTAGTCGCCGACGTAGGCCACGACGGACACGAACCCTGGCTTGCATCCGTGCCGGTCCAATCACTCGCCGAACCCGGTAACTCGGCAGGTGCAGCGCCGTGGCACGCACCGACCTTACACGTCGAGCAGCTTGCCGCGGCTGGCGTCCAGCTCGTTATGCGTGCGGAGATCCGTGGCGAATGCCGACGCCATACTGAAGCCCTCCAAGCAGCAGTGTGTGCAGACCGCATATCTGCGCCGGTACTTGCTCAGCGGCAGCCCCGCAGCGGGCAGCGACCCGAGCGACCGGGCTCCAGAGAGAGCCTTTCCTCCATGAACTGGTGCGACTTCCCGCGAGCACGGATCGCTGTCAAGTGGGCCTTCCTCAGAGAATGTGCCAACGCATGCTCAGGTCTTCGTCTTCAAGGCCGTGTACGCGGCGCAGCACTTCGTGGACGCTTTCCGGAGCATGGTGCACTTTGCGCGCGTTCGTTGTGATCATGCGCAATTCGCGGAGGTCCCGCATGCAACGTCCACGCCGCGATCAACTATGGCCCGGAGCATGTCGCGTGCCCGTCGGTCCAGCTCGGTGACGTGGCGACCTCCGCGTTGTCGGACCGGTGAGAGATCGCTCTGGATGCGGACTACGACGTCATGCGTCCGGCCGAACTGGACACCCGCCATGGCGTCGAGCGCTTCGCTCCAGGTTGCGCATGCCTCATCGAGGTTCCCTCGCTGCACCTGGACGGCGCCGTGGTGTGTGGTGAGGCACCATGGCGTGGCGCGCGACGGACTGGGGTCAGCACAGTCTCGGTCCTCCTGGCGGCGCTACATCAGATCGTGGCCGTCCACGGCTGGCCGCGTTGTATGGACGCTGTTATGTCGTCAGGCGTTACACCGCAAGCCGATGGTGCTCTCGCCCCAGAGACGAGCAGCGGCTCCTACTTAAGGGCGAGGAGCCGCGAGGTCTGTCTCGTGGCGTTAGGGTTGCGGTGCCGGGGATAGGTCCCTGGCTGCGATCCGCGCCAGGTGATGAGCCAGTACGGACGGCGCCTCGGGGTTGAGCCGCAGCAGGGCGACCATGCCGGTCACGATGACGTCGCAGACTTCCGCCTCTACGTCCTCCCATGTGTGGCTGGATCCCTTGCGGGGGTTCTGCCCCATGGCGCCGATCACCGCCTCGGCTACCTCTCCTGTCTCCTCCTGGATCTTGAGCAGTTGGAGGAGGAGCCGCTGCTCGCGCGGCAGTTTGGAGTGCTCTTCGAGACGGTTTACCAGGCCCTCGATCGTCGGCCACGGATCAAGCATGTGAGTCCTCGCTATCTGTAGGGCGGGGCATCTTGGGATCGCACGTCCTCGATGCGCGATATCTGCCCATCCCGCAGGTGGAGCACCGCTCCGATCTCCGCGGCTTGGAGGCCGAGGAACGCCCTCAACTTCCCTTTGCGTGCGAGGGAGGAGAGCGCATGTCGTTTGGGCAGCACGAGCATGTCCGCGCGCGGGTCGCGGTAGACCAGTGCGCATGCCTCGCGTGGGGTCAGCGGCTCTGTGATGACGACGTAGGTGATGACCCTTCTGCGCCGCATCTGTACTTCGTCCACCACGACTCGCCGTTGGATGGGGAGTTCGTCCGCCAGTCCGGTGAGTACGGCCTGCCCGGCGGCCTCGGGGCTCTGGCCGTTCTCGACAGCCCCCGTCGGCAGGGCAATCGTGCCGTCTTGGAACCAAGGAAGCACGAGGTCGGAGTTGCCTACGAGGGCAAGCACGGAGACGCCGATGATCGGCGGCCGCCAGTTCTCATACGGCGCCCGGCGCCGCGCTGATGGGGCGGCGAACGGTGCGATTGCCGTCACGGGAATTCGCCCCCCAGCCACTGCCTGGACTATGGCGTTGAGGTGGTGCGGGTTCCCGGTCCCGGGGATGGACGCGGTGTGCGGTCCGCGGGCGAGCAGCCAGGACAGTGCGGACCTCAGCCCGTGTCCCATCGTTGCGGCGCCGGCGTCGAGCGGCCGGTAGGGGACGTACGGGATCTCATGGGCGAGGCAGAGTTCCAGGATGGGGTCGTATCGATCGTTGATGTTGAGGACGTTCTGCACGGCGCCGATGGGGACTTCCTTCTGGGCGAGAAGGAGGTCTTCGGGGGTGACCTTGGAGACGCCGATGGAGCCGATCTTGCCCTCGTCGCGGAGCCCGGCCAGGGTGCCGAGCTGGTCGGCGAGGGACACCGCTGGGTCGATGCGGTGCAGGTAGCACAGCTCCAAGCGCTCGACGTTCAGGCGGCGCAGGCTCGCTTCGATGCTGGCGCGCAGGTACACGGGGTGGCCGTGCGGCGCCCACATGCCGGCGGCGGGGCGGACGAAGCCGACCTTGGAGGCAATGAGGAGTTGGCCGGGGTAGGGGTAGAGAGCGTCCTTGATCAGGTGCTCGACGGTGTGAGGACCGTAGGCGTCAGCGGTGTCGATGTGAGTGATGCCGTGGGTGTGGACGGCCTGACGCAGGACCGTGAGGGCTTGATCGCGGTCGACGGGGTCCCCCCAGGTGCCGGGGCAGGTCAGGCGCATGGTCCCGAGCCCGAGGCGGGGGACAGTTCTCCCGACGATCTCGATGCTGCCGCCGGGCGGGCTGGTGGTCATACCGGCGCCTCCGTGCAGCAGAGCCGAAGGGCGAGTTCGATGGCGTGGGCCTGGTTGCCGTCGCTGCTGGTGACGCGGGTGTGCGGCAGGTGTTCCTCGCGCAGGAGCGCATGGGTGTGCTTCTCGACCAACCGCCGGTATCGGTCGTCGTAGTCGTGCTTGGGCCGGACCGGCACGTCGGGGTCGAGGATGGTGGCGAGCAGAAGGTCGTAGGGGATGTTGGCGGCGGCGAGCCGGTGCAGGGCCTCACGGTCGGTGCGCGCGATGGGTTGGCCGCGCCACTCCACGGCAGCCCGGTGGTAGGCGAGCGCGTCCCAGCAGGCGCGGTCCGCGAGGACGACGCGCGTGGGGGCGGTGGTGTCCAGGCTCGCGGAGGCGGCGACCTCGTCGGCGATGCCGCGGGCGAGGACCCAGCGGGTGGACTCCACCGTGTGGTGCTGCATCTTGGGCAGGGGAACGCAGGCGGCACGGCGGCCTAGACCGCCGGTGCGCGCGACGGGGATGTCCCGGCTGCGCAGTTCCATCTCGATGCGGCGCATCAGCAGTGTTTTGCCGGTGGAGTGGGTACCCATCACGCCGATGCGGATGAGGTTCGGTTGCGTCACCACAGGGTGGGCTCCTGTTCGGGTTCGGGAGCGCCGGGCAGGCCGGGTGGGACGGCAGCGGCCACGAGCTGTTCCCAGCTCTCGTACCGCGCGGCCATCGTGATGAGGAGCTGGGCGGTCGCGTAGGCGTCAAAGGTGGCGCGGTGGCGCTGCCCGGGTGCCTGGCTCAGGTCCGGCGTCATGTATTTGATCAAGGCGTCGAGGGTGTACTTGGGCAGGTCCGGGTAGGTGGCCTTGGCCAGTCGGAGGGTGTCGATGACCCCGGCCGGCTGCCACTGCGGCAGGTGTGCGGACAGGACGCGGTAGTCGACGTGCGCGTTGTGGGCGGCGATCCATGCCGTGCCGAGCAGTTCGTGGACTGCGCTGCCGATCTCCTCCCAGCCCGGTTGATCGGCGAGGACCTGGTTGGTGAGGCCGTGCACGCGGGCGGCGAACGGCGTGACGGGCCGCTTCGGCTTGGTCAGCCACGCGCCGGCGGTGCTCTTGTCGGGCTGTCCCTCGCGCACGGGGAGCGCGGCTACCTCGACCAGGTCGGGCGGGTTGGTGCCGTTGCCCTCGACATCGACAACGAACAGCGCGGGCCAGGAGGAGAAGTTCATGCGGTCTGTGTTCCGTCCTCCGCCTTCCAGCCGATGTCGGCGCGGCCGTGCTGGCGGTAGTGGTGGGGCTTGGCTCGGTCGTGGCACTGGTAGCCGAACCCGTGCTGGAGGTAGTAGCGCGGCGGCTCGTCCAGTCCCTCAACGACGATGGCACGCTCAGTGACATCGATCGGGCCGGTCGCGCCGAGTCCGCGGGCCTCCTGCGTGACGGCGTTCGCGTCCGGCCGGACCCAGGCCGCCTTGCACTTCGCGATCTGTTCCGGAGGGCAGATGTCGCACAGTTCACGGATGCCGTAGTGACCGTTGTAGTCAGCTTCCCCGTGCGCGTACGCGACACCGCAGGAGGTCTTGCGGAACAGCGCTCCCCACGAGGTGTCCTCCTCGAAGGCGCCGAGTATCCGCTGCTCGGCGGCCTCGGGCATGATCTTGCGCCGGGCGGTGTCCTCGTAGGGCATTTCCAGACCGTGGGCCTCGTAGTACGCGGCGATCTCCTGGCGGAAGAACAGGCCGGTGAAGACGGTGGCGTGCGCGTACTGGGAAAGCTCCTTGGCACGGGCAATGTCAGCCGCGGAGTCGTTCAGGCCCGGCACGATGGGACGCCAGTACAGGACGGTGCGGTACCGCTCGGCGTTCTCGTAGAGGGTGCGCAGGCTCGCGGCGGCGATGTTGCTGTCCACCGGCTCTATCCGGTTGTCCTGGATGTGCGAGTGGGTCACCAGCACCGTCAGCCGCAGGTTGGTGAAGCTGTTGAGGAGGGCGCAGTCGTCGGCGTCGACGCGCCACCGGGTGATGATCAGGACATGGTTGGTCAGCCCCTGCTCGTCGAGCTGGCGCAGCACGTTGAACACGTGGAGTTTTACGGCGGGCAGCATCGGGTCCGTGGCCCGGTTCAGGAGCTGGATCGGGGTCTGGTGCGGGCGGAAGTAGCGGTGCCCGACGAGGCGGCGTACGGCGTCCTCGTCACTCATCAGCCGGCGGGGGACCTTCATGTCGAAGTTCTGGAAGAGGTGGCGCACGCAGTACCCGCAGTCGAGCGGGCAGCCGACGATCCAGTTCAGCGAGAGTCCCGACTTGCGGTACTCGATCACGTCGGCGAGTTCCTGCTTCAGACCACCGACCGTCTCGGGGGTGAGGATCGGCAGTGCGCGACGGGCTCCGATGGTGGGAGTGCTCATCAGGGTCTCCAGGTGGGGTCAGGCGTCTGCGGGCGTGCCCTGTGTCGGCAGTTTCGGAGAGAGGAGGTCGCGGCGGCCGGCGCCGTACCAGGTGCCGAAGTCGCGCCGCGCGGCGTCCGCGTCGTCGGAGGTGTGGACGAGGTTGTGCACCAGGCGCTTCTCGGCGAGCGCTGCGCGGAGGCTGTCGTCGCCGAGGTCGCCGCGGATCGTGCCGGGCGCGGCCTTGGTGGGGTCGAAGTGGCCGAGAAGGTCGCGGAGCTTGGTGTGCACGCCCGGCTCTCCGTAGGCGAGCGCAACGGTGACCCGGCGGAAGGCGTACTCCTGGTCCAGGCAGGCCGGGATGTTGCGGTCGGGGTACCAGTCGCGGTCCACCAGGAGATCCCAGTAGTGGACGTGAGCCTGCCACGGCTGGGCGGTCACCTCATGCCGGTTGACGATGGTGACACCGGCCGCGGAGATGCGCTTCAAGACGGCATCGGCCAAGCCGCGTTCGACGGCGTCGGGCTTGCACAGGATGACCGAGCACCGGTTGAAGTCGGAGACCGCCAGTGCTCGGCCGGGGCCGTACCAGGTGCCGAAGTCGCGCCGCGCGGCGTCCGCGTCGTCGGAGGTGTGGACGAGGTTGCGCACCAGGCGCTTCTCGGCGCGCGCTACGGAGAGGCTGTCGTCGCCGAGGTCGCCGCGGACCGTGCCGGGCACGGCCATGGTGGGGTCGGTGTGGCCGATCAGACACCGAAGGCGGGCATGGACGTCCGGCCCTCCGTGCGCGAGCGCCACCGTGACGGTCCTCCCGGCGTAGGCATCGTGGAGCCGCCTGGGCACGTCGGCGGGAAGCCGCCCGGGGTTGGCCAGCAGGTCCCGGTAGGCGACGTGGGCTTGCCACGCCTCGGCGACCAGGTCCGTACGAGCCTGCACGGCGATCCCCGCGAGCTCGATGCGCTCCAGGACGATGTCGACCAGGCCGCGTTCGACGGCGTCGGGCTTGCACAGGATGACGGCCCAGCGCGTGAAGTCGACGCCCTCGACCACGTCACCGGACGGCGGCTTGCGGCTCATCGGTTACTCACCTCTGCCGCTGCCGCGCACGAGGCCCACTTGCGTCCCACGAGCCAGCGCAGGCCCGGCAGGAGCGCATCCAGCACGTCACGGCTGACCGTGTCGGTCCCGTCGTGCTGGATCTGCCGGTACAGCTCGAACAGCAACAGCACCTGCTGCCAGTACGCCTCGAAGCCAAGGTGCCTGATCTCATCAGCGCTGTACCGCGCCGTGTTGGTGCGCAGCAGCTCTTCGTGCTCCAAGACCCGCCGGATGGTGTCAGGCCCGGTCGCCTGCGGCATCACCGGGAAGGCGAACTGTGGGCGAGTGCGACGCAGCTCCGCCTCGTTCAGCACCCTCTTGACACGTTCGACGTTGCACTCGTTGACGTGCGCGGAGCCGATCGTGTGGGTGTAGTGGCCCAGGCGCACGCCGAGTTGGACGGCGGCGAACTCCTGGATCATCGTGAAGGAGAACACATCGGACAGCAGCCCGCAGTCGAGGTCGTTGGCGCGCATGTTGCACACCATGTGCAGGTATCCCTCCCGCACGAACAGGTGCAGGCCGGCCAGGCACGCCATGTCCCGGTTGTCGGCGGTGGCGTGCTCGGAGGCCGAGAAGACCGGGAGGTAGCCGCGCTTGCTGTCGGCCTCGGTGCGCAGCAGCTCCAGGACCCGGTCGAACGGCGGCACCGTGTCGCCGGCAGCGGGGTTGAAGAGGGCGTCTCCGTAGGCGGAGCCACCGAGATTGACTCCGTCGGGAGAGCTGGAGCGCATCGACGGCGCGTAGTAGCCGATCATCGCCAGGTCCCGGCGGCCGGCCAGATACCAGAGCGCTTCGGCGAAGTGGAAGACCGGGTTGGCCTTTCGCGCGGCGATGTAGGGCAGCCTCTGGCGCGGGTTGGGCAGCTGGAACGCGACGCCGATGACCTCGCGAGCAGCGTTCCCCCGAGCCTCGATGCGGTGCTCGGGGCTCTCGCAGGCCAGACGCAGCAGGTCGACGTATGCGCCCTCGACGGTGCGGTAGGTCGGTGCAGTGAGCATCATCTTTCCAATCCGGTGGAGGAGAGGTGACGTACGGCTTGGACACGCCCGAGTGGTGGTGCCCACCCCCCGCCCTGTGCTGTGGGCAGGAGCGCCAGACAGCAGGGAGACGGGCGGGTTAGGCAGTGGCGCCGTTCGAGGACACCACCAGGGAGGCAAGCACGGGGTGTGGGAGGGGTGATGGGAGGTGGCCGACCGCCGCCTCGCACCCCTGAAGGGCGGCGGTCGGGGCGCTCGCGCATCTAACCGGGTTGCGAGAGCGCCTCTTCCTCCCCACGGTGTGGTCTCGGGCCGCTCCCGCACGGGGGCACGGTGGGCACGAGACCGGAAGGAAGCCCAGTCTGGGAAGCGTCAGGCCCCTACGGTGCCGCTGGCCGGCGCCGCAGTCTGCAACAGGCCGTACTGACGGGCCCTGGTCACCACGTGGGGCCGTGTCCGAGCATTGAGGGTCTCCTTCAACTGGCGGAGATGCAAGGTGACGTGTCCGAGCGACATCCGAGTCTCGGTGGCCATCACCCGCTTCCTCGTGTTCAGCGCAAGCAGCCGGATCAGCCGCTGCTGCTCGGGCGGCAAGTCGACCGTGCCGCTTTCACGAGCAGGGGGCTGGAGCAGTCCCAAGTCGTAGGAGCGAGACACGAGTGAAACCTGTCCCCCGGCGCCCACCTTCTTCTTCGCCGTGCCTATGTAGTGCCGGACCGTGTTCGGTGATCGCTCCAGGCGACATGCGATCTCACGGTCGGTTTTGCCCTCGGCGAGCTCTTGTACCACCTGTCTCTCGCGGTGGGTGAACGAGACGGTCATGACGGCGGTCACCTCTGTCCTCTCTCTTGCGATGCTGGATGAAGGGCCGCTCAACGAGCTGGGTGTGTGCTCTCCGGCTCACCGAGCGGCTGTCTTGGGCGGGCTGGCGCTGTTACAGGTCGTCGAGGCTGACCACCGTGAACGCCCGCAGGGCGCACGAGTTGCTCGGCCACCATCCAGTCCAGGTCGGCGTGGCCGTAGGGCACCGGCGGCGCCGTCGCACGCCAAGACCTGGATGGCGCGATCAGCCGTGTACTGATAAGGCGTGCCGATGACGCCGTACAGGGGCGCGCTCTGCGTGAGCAGTGCGACGTACCCGTGCTGGGCGAGGTGGGGGAACCTCTGCGGCGCCGTTCGAGGCAGAATGGCGGCTGGGCTGTGCGGATCGCGGCGCTGGGCTCGTGCCCGCACTCCTCGGTGGAGTGAAGGAACAGCAGCCGGCCGTCGGGCATCGCTGCGGGCTTGCCGCAGACCTGGCACAGCAGCTTCGACATCGTCTCGCGCAACCGGACCGGGTCGATCATCTTCCAGGGCGGCGCACCGGTCAGCAGCCCGTGCTCGTCGAACGACTACGAGACCCGTGCCCACAGGACACCCTGTGCGTCTCGGTCCTTCCACCTTTCGTCCGCACGGCTGATGCGGTTGCTCCCGGCGCTGCTGAAGGAAGCGCGTAAGGCGAGGAAGGACTCGTCCACCTCGCCCTCGCGGCCCGTGATGTACGGGATCGTCGCCCGCGGCCGCGAGGGTACTGCCCCCATTACTGTTTCTGCCTTGCGGTCCAGCCGGTGCGACAGGGCCAACCTCTCGGCGACTAGCAGGATGCCGGAGCTGCCGGGCGGGCGCGCGCCGCCGCGCGAAGCGCAGCCGTGGGCGCAATTCCCGGGGGCGGCCGCTGCCGGCGTCGTGGTCGGCGGCGTCGAAGTCGGCGCTGGGGGGCTTGTACACAGACATGCGGTGCTGTTCCTTTCGGGCATGCTCAGACAACGGGCCGCTCGGGGAAGGTCACCGAGCAGGAGGCCGGGGACGTGGTCGGCGCCCGGGTGTGCTGGGCCGCCGTGTACTGGTCGATGGCGCCTTCGCTGTAGCCGTAGAAGCGGCCCAAATCCGCATCGTTGTGGCCCGGCCGGAGGGATGGGGGGTGCGCGCCCCACTCCACGACGTAGCCGTCGTCCGGGTGGGCTGACCACCGCACCCGCGGGAGAGGAAAGCCGGGCTGTCCGCGCAGCGCGTTTCGGACAGCGAGCCCGAAGCACAGGCAGGGCACGGGGTAGTAGCCACCGCGGCGGCTACCTCCGATGGGAACAGCCAGCAGCGGCATGCGGACCATGCAGACCGCCAGGCTCTCCTCCACCAGCTCCGGCTCAGCGAGTCGTTGCGCGTAGTACGTGAAGTCGTATGCTTCGCGCGCCTCCATCAGAACCGCGGTCACGGGCGGATGGTCCTTGGCGTCGGGCGTATGCATCATTCGGTGTCCCGGAGGCCCGTGCCGAGTGCTTTCAGCAGGTCGAGAGTGGACCGTGCTTTCATGGCGCGCCGTCTCCCATCAGGTCGAGCACGTCGACGATGGCCAGGGCGAAGCGGATGATGTACCGGTGGGCGTTCCGGGGTTGTGGTCGCTCGGCGCGCAGTTCGGTGAGGAGGTACATCTCATCGACGGGGTATGGCGTGACCGTGTACGGCACGAGCTGGATGAGGGAGAGCGTCGTCTGGCGGAACCGGGCGGCGAGTCCTTCGATTTCCTCTGGAGTGGGGCGCGCGTGTTCACCGAGCACGGCCTCTAAGTCGCCGTACAGCGCCGGCGCGTCGAGGCTGATCTGAGAGCGGCGCAATGCGACAAGCAGCGGCCCCATCTCGTCGGGCGCGGTGGTGTACCGGCGGCTCATCAGCTCCGCGCAGACGCGTGCGGCGGTCATCGTGGCCACCCCTCAGCGGTGGCGAGGGTGCACCACGTCGCCATGCCGTCGGGGCTCACGCCCCACTTGGTCGCGAAGGTGTCCACGAGGTACATCCCGCGGCCGTGCTCCTCCTCCACAGACGCCTTATGCACCTGTGGCGTACTGACCGTGCCGTCGGTCACCACGATAGCGATCGACTCCGTGGTGATGATCAGACGGAACCCGAGGACGATGCCGTACCGCAACGCGTTGGTGGCCAGCTCGCTGATCACCAGCATCGCGCTCTCGACAAGGACGGGGGCAATGCCCCAGACGTTCAGCTTGGCCATGCCGATCCGGCGGCAGCGTCCGACCCACACAGCCTCGGGCCTGGGGACGTCTGCGTACGGGGCCCGGCGGTCGAGCTGGATGACGAAACCCACGTCGTCGAGGACATCGTTCGCGTCCAGGGGGAGGTAGTCAGGAAGACGGTTGGTCGCGGTGCCCATCAGTTCCCGCCTCCGGTGATCTCCGCTGTTGACGACGAGCTGAGCGCCCAAGGGGCGAGGGGCCTCCTTCCTATTCGCCGGTCTCCACGCCTCCTGAAGCGTCGGCTTTGTGGCTTTGAAGGTGACGTCGGTGATGGGCTTCATGGGTGAACTTCCCATCTGCTCAGTGCCGGGGACCCTGCTAGGTGTTGAACCGATTTCCGAGGCGTGGTCGCCAACGGCATCCAGACGGTTGAGCGTTGGCGTTGGTAGTCCCGCCTGCGGGGTTCGGGGTGTAAGGGTTGTCAGAAGGGCAGGCGGCAACAACCGTGACTCGAGCGCGTTTTACGGGTGCGCCGTCCGTTTCACGGTTTCGCGCTTCGGGACCGTGAAGAAGTCACGGATTCTCAACGCAGCGTTGCGGTCTGCTCACTACGCTCGTGACGGGTGACCGCGTACGGAGAAGGGCCCGCTCATGAACCAGCGTTCGGTATCGCACAACCCGTCGTGCGCCAAACGCATCCGCGACACACGGTCCGAGGCGGGATACGGGCTGTCCCAGATCGCTTTGGAGATTCACCAATGCTGCCACGTCAGTTTGCTCCGCGCCCAGCGGCTTGCGCGCGGGTGGGCCCAGACCGAAGCCGTTGAACACTTACGCGCATTGGCGGAAGACCTGGGGCTGACCGCGCCACGTACCGATGCCGACCAACTGCGGCTGTGGGAGATGGGCATGCACCAGCCGCGACAGGGAGCGATCTCCTTGCTGTGCCGTCTGTACGACTGCTCGGCCCATGACCTTGGCTTCGCTGTTCCGGCAGGTGGCGCCTGGACGCCGGAACGGCAGCCCGAGAGGGCCGGCACACCGGTCGATCTGATCGACCGTCGGATTGAGGCTGCCCGCCGTTCCATAGACCGGACTCTGGCGCTGGGCAGTGTCACCGCAGCGCAGATGGACTTGCTCGACGAACGCATCCTCGATGTCCGGCGGCAGTACCTCTACGCCCCGCCCGCGAAGATGCTCACCGAACTGCTCGATGAGTTGGAGGAAGTCAAGAACTTGGCGGTCGACCGGCAGCCTGCCGCGGTGCAAGTCCGGCTGTCGGAGATGACGGCGGTTCTCGCCACGCTGATCGCCGATGCCCTGATGAAGCTGGGGCGCCTCTCACCGTCTCGCGCCTGGTACGACACTGCACAGAGCGCGGCCGACGACAGTGGCAACATCGAACTCAGGGCCCGGGTCCGCGCCCAGCGCGCCATGCTGCCGTACTACTACGGGCCCCTGGAAGGCGCCGTCACCCTGGGCCGGGAAGCTCGTCTGCTCTCGCGGGGCCGACAGACCGCGACAGCCGCCTTCGCGACCGCGGCAGAAGCCAGAGCCCTGGCACGTCAAGGGAATGCCGCCGCAGCGGAGGCAGCCATCGCCGCCGCCCAGCGCTTGTACGACCGCTGTGACCCCGGCGACCAAGACGATGCGTTCAGCTTCCCTGAGCGGCGGATGCTGCTGTACCTCAGCGGCGCCTTCACCGCTCTGGGCCGCAGCAGCCAGGCCCGCCGAGTGCAGGAAGAAGCACTCGCCATGTACCCGGCCCGCACGGGAATCGACCCTGCCCTCCTTCAATTGGAGGCGGCGATCTGCTTGGCACACGACCGCAGTCCGGCCGAGGCATGCCAACTCGCCGGCACCACCTACCTCCGGGTACCAGCCGGCCACCGCACCCACATCCTGGAGGAGCGGGCCCGGGGCGTCCTGGAAGTGCTCCCACCAGGAATACGCCGAGGTCGCGCCGCACGCGAACTCTCCGAAATCCTCGCGCTGCCCAAGGGACGCGCGTGACAGCGCCAGGGATCGTCGGTCAGCCTGAACCCCATGACAGCTCCAGCACCGGCACCCGGCGGCTTCGACGAATTCGAACTGCGCCACATCGTCAAGCACACCTGCGAGGTAGCAGACCTCGACGGGTCGAACGCACGCCTCCTGCGCGGACACACTAACGCCGTCATCCTGCTACCCGAGGCCGCCGCAGTGGTCAAGGTCGCCCGCCGCGGCACCCCGGCCGGCAAAGTGCAACGCACCACCCGCTTCGTACGCTGGCTGATGGACCGCGGCTTCCCCACCGTGCCGCTGCACCCTGGACCGGAACAACCTCTCCTGGTGGACGGACACGCCGTCACCATCTGGACCTACCTTCCGCAGCCAGACCACCCGGTCAGCGCCGCACAGATCGCCAAACCCCTCTTCCACCTCCACTACCTGCCCACGCCACCCGTCGAGCTGCCAGAACACGACAACGTCCGTGCGATCCGCAAGTCCATCGCCGCGATCACCGCCTTCCCCACAGCGACTCTGCGGTTCCTCACCGAACGCGTCGACCGGCTCGAAGCCGAACTCGCCGAAGTGGACTTCGCTTTGCCGACCGGCCCCTTGCAAGGCGACCCTCAGCACCGCAACGCCCTGCATCATGGCGGTGAAGCAGTGCTGTGTGACTGGGACACCGTGGCGTATGGCCACCCGGAGTGGGACCTGGTCACCATCGAAGTCCACTGCCGACGCTTCGGTTACGGCGCGGAGCACTACCAGGAATTCGCCACGGCCTACGAGTACGACGTCACTGCGTTGGCCGGTTTCCCGACCCTGCGTGACCTACGCGAATTGCGGATGATCACCACGAACGCACGCAAGGTGCACCACGCTCCGGAAAGCATCCACGAAGTGCTGCGCCGCGTAGACGGCCTCGGAACCGCAGACTTGGACATGCGCTGGCACATCCTCTGACGGGAGTGTGAGCGTTCATGCGGTTGGTTCAGGCCGCGATTCCGTGAATCCGGCTCATGCTGGGAGCGAGATTCGGTGCGGAGGAGGCGGAACGTGGCTCAGCCGTACAGGTGTGTCCGGCCGCCAGCAACCGACCTGCCGCATCGGCGGTGCCCTGCCACTCGAGCCGGGCTCGTCGGACATGGCGGCGCCGACCGGGATGAGAGCTGCCGCGGAGCTGCGCCCCGGCCGGTGAGCGGACGGTGCGGGCCCGGTCTACCGGTTCGCGGCTTCGCGAGAGGTGATCGGGTTCGTGCGGCCGACCGCGCGGCCCATCGCGTTGCGCACCGCGAGGCCCGGCCGGGTGCGGGGCACCATGAGTAGGGAAACCAGCACCCGGTCGGCGAAGGTCGGGTCGTACTTCGGGCCAGCACCGGCCGCCCGCCGCGGCACGGAACCTCGCCGCTCACGCAGTGCCGACTCGCCCCGCGCCACCGAGGCGGGACCCTCGCATCGTTGCGGGTCAGGCTTTCGCAGGAGTGCTTGCTGGCGGGCGCATCATGAAGACATCGATCGGGTCCTGGGCTTCCACGACGAATCCGTGGCGCTCGTAGAGTCGACGGGCAGCACTGCCCTGCAAGACATTCAAGCCCACGGTCATGCCCTGCGCGTCCGTTCGCTTCAGTGCCGTGCGCAACACAGCGGATCCGAGCCCTCGACCCTGACAGTGCGGAGCAAGGTAGAAGTGCTCCAACCACTGCCTGCCTTCGGCGGGACGGACCGTGACGCAACCTGTCAGTTCACCGTCGATCATGATGATCGACGTGTGCTGCGGGGAGAAGGAGTCCCGCAGCCGCTGCCGTACCCGGTGCTCGTCGTAGCGCCCAAGGCGTTCCAAGTCCGCACGCATGACCGTGGCCCGCAACTCCGCGATCACCTCGATGTCCGCTGCCACCGCAGAACGCAACACCCAGCCCGCGGCGTCCGCCGATGTTGTGGTCCGCGCGGACACTGCCATGTCCGATTGCCTACCGCTCCCCATCACCCCGGCATCCATGGCCGGAGTATCTCAGTCCGCCTCCTCCGAACAGGCATGGGCATCTCCGCCCGGACCACCCGATCCCAGCGCGACCACAACCGCGGATCAGGTCGTAAGCAGCCGAGCAGGGCTGGGTGGGGGGAGAGAACGGTTGTGGCGGCGGCGAGTTGTGCAGGCATGGAGACCATGGACACGATGATCACAACCACCGACAGCCGGAGGAACGGGCCGGAAGGAGAACAGCCTGTATCAGCTCCCGGCTGGGGCGAACTGCCGTATCCGCAGATGACAGAGCACCGTTGTCCTAGGAATCGCTGTAGCGAGCGATGAACTCCTTCTCTGCTTCGCTCAGGCGCCGCGGTCTGCCGTTGTCGAGGTCATAGGCGGCGAGGGTGGTCGTGCCCTCCGCGTATAGCTGATCGACATCTCGGATCTCATACGCCAGCTCGAAGGAGACCGCCCGACTCTGTGTCACCCAAACGTGCACGTCGACCGGGTCCTCGCGATAGTGCAAAGGAGCTCGGAAGTCGATGCCGGCGCGGCTCACGACGAATGCGTTCTGGCGACGGCCTAGCTCGTCGGCGGCCAATACTTCCTGGAACATCCTCGTGCGCGCTTCTTCCATGAACCGGAGGAACAAGGCGTTGTTGACGTGTCCGTACGCGTCGGCGTCAGCCCAGCGCAGTGGGCATGGGTAGGTGTATTTGTGCACGACGGTGTTCCTTCTCCTCGTGGGGGCTGCACTCGGCGTAGTCATGAGCGCCGGCCGCAATGGATCAGGCGGATAGCCTTCTGGCGAGGGCTCCTTGGTGATTTTGCTCTACCGGTTCGGCTGATCGCTGTCGGTCGACGGCAGCTCCGCCCGGATTTCACGGAGGAGGCTCACCCATGTTTCCGCCTCATTGAAGTAGCGGGCCATCGTCGTAGCAGCGTCTTCGGGGTGATGCGGCAACGATGCCCGGAGTACGGATTTCGCTTCAGCTCGAACCTGATCATCGAAATCGTCCCAGGAGAGCCGGGCGAGCACCGTGAGCGGGGAGACTTCGGTAGCCCCCCAGCGTTCGGGAGCTTCCTCGACTGCCCAGGTGACTTTGCGGTTTGAGGGCGAGAGGAACAGCTGCGCGTCGGGGCCCATCCGGCGGCTGAGCGCAGGCAGGGAGACAGCGTCCTGGCCCACCCGGGCCGCGGCCTGCTCCGGGCTGCTGACCAGGACACGGGCGGTGCGGAGGTCTGCTTCACGAAGACGGTCGGCTTCGGCCAGACGCCCCTGCGCCCGGTCTATCCCCTGCGCGAGGTTGTGCGTCTCATCGGCCCAGGCATCACGGATGCCGCCGAGCGCGTCGTGCGTGGCGTCCGGTTTCACTTCGGCGCCGGCTTCGACCCACGTCATGACGACGAGCCGGCAGTCGGGCATGATCGCTGGGTAGGCGACATGGCTGACGATCTCGATCGTCCGGTAGTCGAGCGTCGGCACGGTGGCGAGGAACACGTGCCCGTCGCGGTGCTCGACGAAGTCGGTGTCCGACTCCCAGATACGGAGAACCTCGGGGTTCTTCTTGACGTCCTTGATCAGTTGTTGCAGGTCGGGATCGTCCCCGTGGGTGGTCTCGGCGAAGCGGAGCATCCGCACGAAGACCGTGGCGTGCTTGTGCCAGTCGTGGTAGGTCGCGCGCCCCTCGGCCGTGGTCAGCGCCCACCGGATCAGATTGGCCTTCGGCTCCATCACCCACGGCCAGGTCTCGGCCATCGCCTGGTTGTAAGCCAGGACGTTCCAGTTCCTGTCGCTGAGGTATGTGGGACTGGGCATCTGCTGGTCAATGAGCAGCCGCAGCGCGGGACCAACCTCGGGCTGCCCCTCGGCCGACCGCAGGTAGGTGCCGACGTTGTGGAGCAACAGCGCGCGGCGCTCTTCGGAGTCGAGTTGCAGTAGATCGACGAGGGCGTCGCACTGTTCCTGGGTAAAGCGCGGCGTGGCGCCCGATTCGATGCCGCGCAACTTGCGCTCACTGATTCCCAAGGTGCGGGCGGCGCGAGGCTGTGTGACCCCGGCGACCTTCCTCCACCGCTTGAGCATCGCGCCGAAGCCTATGAACTGACCAGCAGGGGCGGGGCGCGCAGACACGAGTTCCGCCTCTGCGGCACCGGTGCCGCCCGTGTCGAGGTGCTGCCGTGCGCTTATGTCGGAGGTCTCCTCTTCCGCAGCGCCGTTGCTGTCGGACTGGTCCGGTTCCTTCGCGACCATTGAGTTCCTCCCTCACCCTTTCGGACGGGAGACGCGCCTGATTTTGGGCATGCAAAAGGGGGGACAGCTCGATAGCCGACCCCCGCCCTGTCGTCTCCCCACTCACGACCATACGCAAAGATTTTGGCGGTCTTGACCACGTGTGGCCTCGCCCACATACCCCCGGAACGCATAGTTTATTCATGAACGGAACTTGGCGATATCCGAGAGATGTTCACTCGCAAATCGGGCATCTCGACGGCAGATCACGATCGCTCCGCGAAACCGGCAAAAGTTTGCCGGTTTTCGTTCAGTGCTTCCGGGGCCGGTCTAGACCAGCTCGTACCGCCGGCCGCACGACATAGTGGATTACCTCATTCCGCCTACGCCGCAAGCGACTTACGGTCCCGTAGGTGAATCAGTGGTCTCACAACAGCTGCCTGAAGTATGCGGTTAAATCGGGCAAAAGATCATCGTTGACGCCCCTCATGCAGCTTGGCTTAAATCCTTTTGACCAGCTGGTTCAACACGTTGTGGCACGAGGCGCAGGGGGGGTCGCAGTGCAGATCATCTCCGGGAGGCTCGGGGCGATCCGACAGCTGCCTGTGTCGCGGCCCGCGGCCTCGACCCGCAGGCGCCGGTGCCGGCGCCCTCCCTCTGCGACTTGTACCGCCACCTTTAGTTAAGTCTGGATCTTGCGGCGGCACCCGCATATGTTCGTCGTCCCTCGCCGGGCTGCCGTCCGGCGTATGACGCGAGAAGGAGCGGCATGCGGTTCACGCGGGGCATCCGGGCCGGGCCGGGTAGCCCGGAAAACAGCGGCGGCGCCTGAGAGGTGCAACTCCCAGACGCCGACCGCCAAATGGAACTCCTGCCCGTGCAAGGGCCGGAGATTTACCCACCTTCACCGCACCGGGTCAATTCCCAAACACGCCCCGGAGCGGCTTCCACTTCAGAGGAGAGTGTTGCATGCGCGCTGCCCTGCGCAAAAGGTCGGTCCGCCCGGCCAGCGCGGCAGGCTGCCCCCTGTCCACCCCCCGGGACCGCGTGCTGGTCGAGCGGGGCCCGCTGCAGGGTCGCGTCGGAGGTGGGGTCCGATGGCACGCATCCGTACGATCAAGCCCGAGGCGTTCGAGTCGGAGGACCTGGCCTCGGTCAGCCTTACCGCCGAGCGCACCTTCTTCGGACTCCTGACGCAGGCCGACGACTCCGGCCGGCACCGCGACCACCCCGCCATCATCGCCGGGCGACTGTGGGCCCTGCGTCCGGAGCACACCGCCACCCACGTCGCGCGCGACCTGGACGAGCTGGCCTCCGCCGGGCTGGTGTGCCGCTACACCGGATGCGACGGTCGGACCTGGTTGCACATCGTGACCTGGGACCAGCACCAGAAGATCAACAAGGCGACCGCTTCCCGCCTGCCGCGCTGCCCCAGCCACCACACCCGACAGCACTGCGGCAAGTGCCAGGGCGCGGCCTGCCCCAGCACTCGCGCCGAAGCATCGCCGTCGGAGGTGCTGGCTCCTCCCGGAGAACTCCCGGAGGGCTCCCGGAGTCCCCAGGGAGGGCTCCGCAGCCCTGTCACCCGCGCCGTCGGCACTCCGGAGCGTGCTCTGGAGCCCGACACGGCCACGGTCGGTGCCCCCGTGGATGCCGACTCGACACCAGCGGATAAAACGGCAGGTCAGACGGCACTTTCGGAGGACTCCCAGAGGGCTACGGGAGGACTACGGGAGGAGTCACGCCCTGGATCTAGGATCTTGGATCCTGGATCATTCCTTACGGGGCGCGAGGCGCCCGCGCCCGACGCCTCACCGGAGAAGGTCTCGGCCAAGCATCTGGTGGGCGAGTACGTCCGAGGCTGCAACCGCCGCCCTCCGGAGGACTTCCTCGGCCATTTGGGCCGGAAGATCAACACTCTGCTCGACGAGCGGTTCGAGGCCGACGACATCCGCGCCGCGCTCGACAAACTGCGGGCCAAGGGGCTCAATCCCAGCGTCCTGCCGAGCCTGGTGAACGAGGTCGTCAACGCGACGCCCCAGTCAGCCGCCGCCCCGCCGTCCGCCTCCGGCGCGGGGCCCTGGGCCAGCACCGGCAGCTCGTACACGCCGTATCTCAATCCCACCGCCGAGCCGACGACGTTTGGAGGCCACCTGTGACCCGCGCCCGCTACGCCGGCCCGCAGCCCGCGATCTCCGAACGGCTGCGTGAGCGCTTGGAGGCCAAACTCGCCGAGCGCGGCCTGGACCTGGACCGGGCACTGCCAAACACTCCGGAGCCGATCCCGGCCCTGGAAGCCGCCCAGGCGCGCATCCCGGTCGACTACCGCGCCGCCGTGCCCGAGCACCCGGACGTCGCTGCGTGGGTCCGCTCCATCGCCGACAACGCCGTGGCGCCAAACGCCGAGGGCGTCAATCCCCACTACGGCACCGCCGGGCGCACACAGATCACGCACGGACCCAGCCTGCTGCTGTGGGGCTCCACCGGCGCCGGCAAGACACACGAGGCGTTCGGCGCGATCCGCGCCCTGACCGCCGCCGGATGCGGGGTGCACTGGCACGCCACCACCGCCGCCGACCTGTACGCCGAGCTGCGGCCGCGCGCCGGGGCGGATCCTGAGTACCTGCTGCGGCGGATCATGCGGGTCCCGCTGCTGCTGCTCGACGACCTCGGCGCGGCCAAGCCGAGCGAGTGGACCGAGGAGATCACCTTCCGGCTGGTCAACTGGCGTTGCCAGAACCGGCTGCCGACGATCTTCACCAGCAACATGCCGCCCGTGCGCTCTGACCGGATGCCCGCGCGCCAGGCAGTGCTGCGCGACAAGGTCGGAGACCGAGTGCTCTCCCGCCTGTCCGGCATGTGCACCGCCGTCGAGTTCACCGGACCTGATCGCCGCTTCCAGCGCCGCTGACCCGCCCTTGCGCCGCCGATCCCGCCGTGCGGCCCTGTCCGCCGCACCCTGTCCCGCCTCGCCGCGCACCGCCGCACCGCGCTGCCGGCCTTCCCGCGAGGCGATCTCGGAGACTTCCTTGCGCTACAAGACCACGAACGACTCCCCCGCACCGGACCTGCGGGGAATCGCCGACCACAGCTGGCACGCCAGAGGGGCCTGCCACGGCATGGACCCGGCCCGCGCCGACAAGCTGTTCTTCCACACACCCCGGGACCAGCAGGCCATCGCCAAGGCGAAGCGGACCTGCTCGTCCTGCCCGGTGAAGAAGGACTGCTTCAACTACGCGATCGACAACCAAGTCCGATACGGCATCTGGGGCGGCCTGACCGACAAGGAGCGCCAGCCCTGGCTGGCCAACCTGAGCAAGCGCCTGGACTACGGCCGCGTACGCGCCGCCCTCCAGGGCCGGGACGTCCACCTCAGCACTGCGGAGCGCAGCACGGTCATCCACCACGCCTACCTGCGCGGCTGGAGCCCGGAGCGCGTGGCCTACCTGCTGAGTGCCGACCTGGACTGGATCCGCGACCTGATGCGCGAGGCCGCCTACGTCGTCGAGGACCGGGACCGCTACTGGGGCCTCGACGATGCGGACGACGCCGATGGCGAGCGCCCGCAGGGCGGGGAGAGCACCGCGTCGGACGGCCCCCGTCGACTGCAGACCCATGCCCTGATCGCCTCGCTCGGAAAGGCCGCATGACCCGCCCCAGCGCTGCACACCCCGCCGTCGCGCCCGTCGGAGTCTGGGACCGCCTCGCCGTCGTGGTCCTGGGCCTGGCCGGATGCGCTCTGAGTTACGACGCCCTGCAGCAGATGGCCGTCGCCATCCACATCCGCGGATTCCTCACGTACCTCTTCCCGCTCGTGGTCGATGGCTTCATCGCCTACGGAGTGCGCGCCCTGCTGGTCCTCTCCGAGGCTCCGCTGCGTGCCCGCCTCTACGTCTGGGTGCTCTTCGGCACCGCGACCGCCGCGAGCATCTGGGCCAACGCCCTGCATGCGGTACCGCCTCAACCAGCAGACCACCCACTCGGGTCTGCGCCTGAGCGACACCGTCGTCGCGATCCTCTCCACCTTGGCCCCGCTCGCCCTGGCCGGTGCGGTCCATCTGTACATCCTCATCACCCGCTACCACCCGGCGGACCGCACGGCGGTCCGGCTCGAGGAGACGTCCTCCGCGGACCACGCGTGGGCGGACCACGAGCACGGACCGGCTGAGGAAGCCGGTCCGGCGAGCGCGGACCAGGGCGCCCCGGCGGACCAAATGCCGGACCGCGAGCACCCGCGGGCTACCGACGACTCAGCGCGGACCACGGACCAACCGGCCGACTCCACCCCCGCGCACCACGACGCCACGGCCGCGGACCAGCAGACCAACCCGGCACCGGACCACGACCCGGACCACAACGGTCCTGCTGCGGGCCAGCCCGCAGACCAACCGGCGGACCCGGGCGAGGGCGGCGCCACGGGCGGAGGGCAGGGGACGCGGACCACGAGCCACCCCGCCCCAGCCCCGGGCCCTCGGACCAAGCCCGTGGACCAGGACGAAGTCCCGTGGGAAGCGAAGGTCGCCGTCGCGCGCAAAGCCGCCCTCGCAGAAGGCCGGATGACCCGCCGGGCCATCCGACCGCACCTGCGCAACGCCAACATCACCGTCAGCAACGAGCTGTTCAGCGACCTCCAGGCCGCCCTGTACGCGGACCCGACACTCGCACACCTGCCCCGCGACACAAGGAGAGCCCGATGAAGACCTGCGCGCGCTTCGAGCGCATCAATAGCGGCTACGAGCGGGACATCACGTACCTGCGCAACCACTCCCAGCGCAGCGCGGGCACCACGGCAGCCAAGACAAGCGCGACCAATGCCCTCGCCGCGAAGTCGCGCATGGCCAAAGCCCTCGGCCGGCACTTCGAGCGCTGCCCCATATGCGGATGACTGAGCCATACCAGCAGGTCAACCCCTAACCGACGCAGTGGCTCGGCCTGATGCCGGCCACCGCCTCCACCTTGGAGGACCCGCCATCCGCTCACCCAACTCCCGTACGTCCGTCCCGACCGCCGCCGAAGCGAGCGCCTGGGCCGAGGTCCTGGTCCTCCGCCGCCTCCTGCACGCCGCTGTCCCGGCCCCGAACGGTCAGTGGCTCGTGCAGAGCGCGTCCGAGGCGCCCGTCCGCGTCCTGGAGGGGCCCGCCGCCGTGATCGATCTCGCCGCCCAGATCCAGCACCACACCCGCACCACGAGGAACCACACCCGATGACTCAGCAGCACGAACCCCATCTCACCCCCGCGGACGAACCCGGCACCAACTCGCTATCACGGGGAGCAAGTTGGGGCGGAAGCGTAGCTTCCGCCGACTCCGCCCCGAAAGGGGCGGGAGCGGGCCTGCACCAGGGGGCGCAGGTCCGGCAGGCTTCGACCGAGGGCGGACCGAAGCCTGGGGGAAAAGACGAAGCGAACCGCCGCCGTCGCCGCTCGTCCGCCACACCGCGCGCCCGTCAGCGTCCGCGCCAGCCGCGCGAGAAGAAGCGCCTGCACCAGCCCAATGCCCGTTTCAACGATGAAGAGTTCGCGCTGATCAAGTCCGCCGCCGCCCAGTCGAATCTGTCCGTCGCCGGCTTCCTCGCCCGCTCCGCCCTGCGCGCCGCCCGCGACCGTGACCGCACCGCCGCCGAGATAGCCGACGACCGCGAAGTGATCAGCGCCTTGTTCGACTCCCGCCGCCGTCTCGGCTGGGCGGGCAGCAACCTCAACCAGGCCGTCAAGGCACTCAATTCCGGCGCTCCGGCACCGCAACTCGTGGAGGCCGTCGCCGCCGTCCGCGCGGCGGCCGACCGCGTCCAAGAGGCCACCGCTCAGCTCATCGCCCGCCAGCAGAACCCGGCATGATTCCCAGCATCAACGACCCTGGCGAGAACACTGCCGGTCTCCTCTACTACTTGTACGGCCCCGGACGCGCCGAGGAGCACGCCGACCCGCACCTCGTCGCGTCCTTCGACGGTATGGCGCCCGATCCCGGCCGCACCGCCGAATTCCATCGCGCCATCAAAGAGCTGGCAGCTCTTATCGACCAGCCCGTCGAGGCCCTCCCTCCGCACTCCCGCCCCGCCCTGCCCGTGTGGCACACCTCTGTGCGTGCCGCTCCCGGCGACCGCATCCTGTCCGACGACGAATGGGCGGGCATCGCCCGCCGGGTTGTCGCCGCCACCGGCATCGATCCCGGCGACGGGGAACCCGGCTGCCGCTGGGCGGCCGTACGGCACGCGGACGACCACATCCACATCGTCGCCACCCGCGTGTGCGAGGACGGAAGCCGCCCGGACGACTTCCGTTCCGGTATGCGCGCTCAGGCCGAATGCCGTCTCATCGAGAAGGAGTTGGGCCTGACCCTGGTCAACGCGGGAGACGGCACTGCCGCCAAACGCCCCACCAGCGCAGAACGCCACAAGGCCGAGCGCCAGGGCCGGGAGCAGACCGCCCGCGAGGAACTACGTGAGACGGTCCGCCGCGCCGTGGCCGGCGCCCAGAACGAGGAGGAGTTCTTCGACCGGCTGGCCGCGGCCGGCCTACTCATCCGCAAGCGCCAAGCACCCTCCGGTGACCTCCTGGGCTACACGGTGGCGCTGGTTGATGACCGCAATGAGGACGACGAGCCGGTCTTCTTCGCCGGCTCCACGCTCGCCCCCGACCTCTCCCTGCCCCGCATCCGCGAACGCTGGTCCGCCACGCAGCAAGACCCATCTGCCGACGACCTCGCTGGCACGCCTCACGGTCCGGCACAGGCTCGGCGGCGCGCGGCGGCCGCTGCCTGGCAGACGGTCCTGATCATCGACCACGGCAACGACCAACAGGTCGCCGCATCCATCGCGGCGGCCGGGGAAGTCCTCGATGCCCTCGCCAAGACCGCCGCCGCCCATACCCGCAAACAACTCCGTGACGCGGCACGGACTTTCGAGCGGGCCTCCCGCTCCCACGTACAGGCCGAGCGCAGCCACGACCGCGCGCTGCGCCAGGCCGCCCGCGACCTCGTCTACGGCGGACCCGCCCTGGGGCGCGGAGAGGACGGCGCCGCCACCGCCATGGTGATCGACATGGTCGCCTTCCTTGTCATCGCCGCGGCCCACTGGCACGACAGAAAAAACCACGCCCAGCAAGCCGCTGCCGCCCGCCAGGCCGCCGAACACCTGCGCGCGGCCTACCAGTCCGCCGCACAGCATCCGATGGCCGTGCTGCGCCACCGTGGCCGCCGCCTCTCCCAGCCGCTTCAGCGCCGCCAGGTGGCCCATCTGCGCCAGGCGGTTCCGGAGCTGGCCGAACAGATCCTCGCCGAGCCCGGCTGGCATGCGCTCGCCGCCACCCTCGCCGACGTCGAGGCCGCCGGCCACGAGCCCGCCGCCCTGCTCGCCGCGGTCGTAGCACGACGCGAACTCGATACCGCCGAGTCGGTGAGCGACGTCTTGGTCTGGCGGCTGCGTCGCTTGACCGACCTGCCCGCCGACGCCTCCGCCATGCCCGAGCCGGGCACCGCCACGCCGCAGAGCGCCCGGCGGGCGAAGCGGCCTTCCAGCGGGCGCAACACCCCGCCCAGAAAGGCAAGGTAATTACTGAATCTGCAAGTTGCAGCAGGTCAGAGACCTAGTGCACTCTCCGTGTGCCGATCAACGACGAAGAGGGGACAGATGTTTCGACGACGTGCTGACCGCGAGTTCCGTGACGCCCAGCTCACCGGCCAGGCCCTGCTGGAGATGCACGCGACCTGGACGGCGCCCGACTTCGTCAGCCCGGCCGCCGAGCCGACGCCGACCGCGCAGGACAGCACGGGCGTCCAGGAGGTGCCCGACTTCCTGCCGCCGGACCTTCGCGTGCCCTCACGCCACGAGGTCGAGGGACTGATGATGCGCTGGGAGCAGCCGCTCGTCATCGACGGCGAGGTGCGCGAGTGCCCGCAGTGCGGCGCGTACCGGGACTGGATCGTCTTCAGCCTGCGCGACGACACGATCTGGCTGCGCTGCCGCGCCGGCCACAACACTGCGGAGCCGCGTCTGGACCCGGCCTGGTACAACCGCAACTCCGGTCCCGTGGACCACTTCCACCCCACCCTGGACGACGGCCTGCGCCACCTGGGCCACTGACCACCCGTAACCCCCCTCCCGCCGACAGCGGATCGCGTGTCGGCCCAAGTCAGACCGTCCGCTCGCACACCCAGGGGTTTCGCATGCGTCACCACACCACGACCGCCCTCGCTCTGACCACACTCGCCGCACTCGCCCTATCCGCTTGCTCGGCAGGCAGCTCCGGCACCTCGCCGTCGGCGGCCTCCGCGCCCCGCGGTGGAAGCGACGCCGTCGGCGCCAAGCCGCTGTCCTCGGCCGCGCTGAGCAGGCGGCTCCTGGCCGAGAAGGACCTGGGCGGGGGCTACGTACGTAAAGCCGAGAGCACTCAGCACAACGACGACGTCACGGTGATCGGCTGCCCCGCCCTCGACGAGCTCGGCGGGGACGCGGCGACCGGCCAGAGCCTCGACTTCCCGAGCAAGGCGAAGGCCGCGTTCACCTACAGCGGCAGCAGCAACTCCGAGGTGAGCGAGGAGCTCTACAGCAACACCGCCAGGAAGCTGTCCGACGGCGTCGGCCGCATCTTCGACGCGATGGCCTCCTGCCCCAAGTACCAAGTCGTCTCGGGTAGCACTGCCATCGACATGACCACTGAGACAGCCACCGCACCCGACCTCGGGGACGAGCGATGGAGTCATCTGCTGACCTACGCGGTTGGCGGGCAGCGTACCGTCGTCAAGCAGACAGCAGTCCGCGCCGGGAACATCGTGGTGATCGTCTCCGGCTCGCCAGCCCTCGTCGACGCCCATCTCGACAAGGCGCTGAACAAGGCACGTGCCTAGGGGTGAAATCCTTACCCACCGTGGAATACGTGGAAGGGCGTTCTCACTTGTCCAGTTCGCATAACTCCGCCTCCGATGCACCACCCATTCTTTGGCTGGGTGGTGGGACTGCTGCGCTGTTTGGCTTGTTCGCCTGGGTACTCACCGGCAATCCGCAGTGGTGGCTGGTGGGCGTCATCTGCGGGGTGTGCGTGAGTCTCGTCGCGTTCGGCGTACGCACCATCTTCCGCAATCACGAGGTCGGTCTGCGCACCGACCGCACCACGTGAGGCAGCACTCAACTGTGCCCCTGCCACTTCCGGCAGGGGCACTGTCATTTCTTCAGGCGTTGCTGAGCGGTTGCATTCTCCCCCACGCGTACCACCACCGACCGCATGCGAGAAGATATCGATCATGAGTGAGTGGGGCGTAGCGCTAATCGCGGCAGGATCAGCGATTGCAGGCAGTGTCGTAACCGGCTGGCTCACGCGCAGTGCCGGACTTCGCCAAGCATCCGCTGCACAGCTGGCCGGCGAGGCACAGGCTGCTGCGGCACGGCACGCTGGGGAGAAGCAGGCCGAGGCCGTCCTCAAGACGGTGCAGCAGACACTGGAAGCGCAGGCCAGGAATCAGCAGATCGACGCTAAGCGCGAGGTGTATGTGGCCTTCCTCCAAGCCGCCCATGCGCTCGTCGAAGACCGCAAGCGAGATCAGGGTTCCCTGGACGAAACGCTTCTGGCTGAGGCGGAGCGGGCTTATCAAGTTTTGTGGTTGGAGGGCACCGACAATGTCACGGCGCATGCGCAGTTCCTGATGCATGCGATCAACGACTCCCTGAGCGACCCTTCGGTGGGTGCGGCGGATCTCGACCGTCACCTGTCCCACTACGTCACCGTGGCACAGCTCCACCTTCGAGAGCCGTGGTACTGGATGGGGAGAAGCCGCAATTCCTGGATCGCAGGCGGAACAACCGCGCCATCCGCCCCAACCCCCTGACCCCCACCATCTTCGTCTCGGAGTGCGAAGCAGCCCCTGCACCTCCGCAGAAGGGGAGAGTCAACCAGCGCGGACGGCGAAGGCCCGGCAGACCAAAGGGTCTGCCGGGCCTAGCCAGCCCTGCTGGTCAGCCGCGGTGGACGATGGTGAGTCGCTTCTCCGCGCTCTGTGGCAGCCGGTGGCGTGCCACCGGGGCCGGAGAGGCGAGCGAGGCGGCGAAGGCCGCTACCAGCTCGTGCGGAACGCTCGGGCTGAAGTTCGCACACCATAGATAGGGGGCGCCGAACGTGGGCTCGGCCCATGCCTGCCAACCCATCAGGTCCTCCCGCAGATCGGCGTCGGCGATCAGGTCCGGCAGCATCTCGAGCGAGATGTGCGAGGCGAAGCCGGGGTCCGTAGCGGCGGTGCGGGGGCGGTCCACGTCACGGATCCAACCCCGGGCGCTCAGCGCCGTGACCACCGCCTTTGGCTCCTCGAAGCCCATACCGGGCACCGCGCTGGCGTCGAGCGCGACGAGGAAGTCGTGAAGTGCCTCGTGCGGGACGCCGGTGGTGAAGTACGCGTTCCACTGCACCAGGGCGCTGTCGGCATCCGGACGGGCGGAGATCTGCAGGGCCACGCGCAGGCCGCCAAGTGTGAACGGGCTGCTGGCCAGGATCCATTCGGCTGCGCGCAGCTCGTCGGGGCTCACATAAAGCAGGGTGTCGCGGGAGGTCGGCCACATGCGCCACCCCAGGTCGGTGAGGGTGTCCCCGATGCGCTCGGCGAGGACGTCGTCATCGCCGGCCAGATGGCGCGGGGTGACCCAGCGCACGGCGTCCGGCGACGCGGGGTGAGAGGGATTTGCGGGATGGTGCGGGTACAGGGGCGCCTCCGTGGGCTCGGGGGTGGTTCACTGCCCGCCGCTGGGGCGGGTGCCGCGCCGACGGCGCGGCGGGGCCTCGGTCGGTTCGTGCCAGGTCAGCGCGACCGCGACGTCGGGCAACAGGGGGCCGAACTGTTCGACTTCGTCCTCGTCCGGCTCGGTGAGGAGCAGCACGGGACGATCCTTCTCGTCGCGGGCGGCGGCAACGGGGCCCGCGCGGTGGGCCATCGGGAAGTCGGGGTTGAGGGCGAACCGCACGACGGCGTCGCGGTCGCAGGCCGACAGCTGGTCGAGCAGGTCACCGACGGTCGTCTCGGGCAGCGCGCCGAGCGGCTCGGCGTCCTTGGCCTCGGCGATGAACACCACCGGTCGGCCGGCGTCGTCACGGGTGGGGACCACGCCGCCCAGGCGGCGGCCCGTGCGGGCGAAGGGGTTGATCCACAGGCGGACCACCACGTCGCGGTCGCTGGCGGACAGGCGGTCGAGCAGATCGCCGACGGTCAACTCCGGGGCCAAGACGCATCTCCTTGCAATAGCGGGCGCCCCCGCAGGGGCCGAGGGCAGGGTACGTGCCGTACGTGAGCAGCGGCTCCGATCCGCGCGGGACCTCCGGTCGGTTCACAGAGGCCAGGAGGTGGCCAGGACGCGCTGGACCGTGGCCGCGACGATCTCCGCCGGCGTTTCGGTGTCGAATCGGATCCGGTAGCCAGGGACCTTGGCGGTGCCGGTGACGGTGAGGGTCCAGCCGTCACCGTCGGTGCCGGGGCGGCCGAGGGGGAACCATCCGAGGTAGAAGCGGCCGTCCTTACTGCTGACGTGGACGTCGGCGCGGTCGTCCACGACGAGGTGGAAGAACTCGGCCTTGAACAGATCGGTGACCATCGTCGGCTGGCCGGGGCCCAGCTGCCACGAACGCAGCTGCAAGGCTTCGGTGGTGGTGGAGAATCCGGGGGCGGACGCGTCCACGGTCACGGGCATCACCTCTCTGACCTGGGGTTTCGGGGAAGGTCGTCTACGTTGACATGCCCCTGGCGGCTTCCACCAGTCCTTTCGCGATCTTTCCTGTCTGCCCCCGGCGAACTGCTGGCCGTTGTCATTGTGGGATCTCAGATCCCGTGGCCGAATCTCGGGGGAAGTGGCCAGGCCGTGTCCGAACGGCCATGGATGTGAGACTGCCTGGTCAGCCTGTTCACTCATTGGAGTGAGACAGACGTGGCCGAGAGCTCTTACGGACAGTCTCCTGGCTGGAGGGTCGGTCGGCATCCGGCCCGCACTGGGGGCGTCATGGACAGTGCCGCGATCACTCTCAGTATTCGCCGTATGGATGGTGCCGTCGACGAGGTCCGGGACCGGTCGTCAGCTTTGCTCGATCTGCGGTTGGCCGCACCGTGGCGGACCTCCACCGGGCTGTCCTCGGCGGCGACTTCTCCATCGCCCGCCTCGCGCACACCCTGAACACGACCACGGCCCACACGGCCTACCTGCTCTCGCAGCACCCGGTCGACTGGAGCCCGCCGCGGTTTCGCCACACCCAGTACACCGCCACCCACATCGGCCAGTGGCGCACCTGGTACGAAGACGACCACTACTCCCTCCAGGACATCGCAGACCTCGAAGGAACGAGCCTGGCCCCGGTCCGCCTCGCGCTGCTCAAATACGACTTCCGCCCCGAACCGCCGTGCCTCAACCAGGCCGACCGAGCAGAAGGGTGCGACGGTGGGCAGACTGCTAAGGAACTAGCCGCTCGCCGTGCCCTTCCAAGCGACCGGGACAGCCCTGCTAGGTCAGGCTTTCTTGGTGGAGGCAGGGGCCGAGGGGCAGACACCGCCGTATCGAACAGCAAGTGAAGTCAGCACAGTTGAGGAAAGAAGCGACTACCGGCGCGCGCGTTCCGTCGCCTTGCGTGTCCCGACGGCCGACGCCACGATGCTGTTCCTGATTCAGGGAAGCAGCAGGAGTTTGCCGGTCGTTGCGCGGGACTCGATGTCGCGGTGGGCCTGGGCTGCGGCGTGGAGTGGGTAGTGGTGGCCGATTCCAGGGGCGAGGTTCTTGTTCCGTACCAGGTCGAAGAGGTCGGCGCTGTGGCGCAGGAGTGCTTCGCGGGTGGGGATGTGGTCCCGGAAGACCGGATAGGAGATCTTGATACTGCGGGGCAGTTCCCGCATGTTGACCACCGGGGCCGCGCCCAGGACGGCCCCGTAGTACAGCAGCAGTCCATGCCTGCGCAGCACGCTCATGGAGGCGCGGAAGGTGGTCTCGCCGCCGCCGTCGAAGACGACATCGACGCCCTCGCCGTCGGTCAGGTCCAGCACCGGCTCCACGAACGCGGCGCCGGTGGAGAGCACGATGTGGTCGGCGCCGGCATGGCGGGCGGTGTCGGCCTTCTGTGCGCCGGACACGATGCCGATGACGGTGCCGCCGCGGGCCTTGATGAGCTGGGTCAGTTTCTGCCCGAGCCCGCCGGCCGCCGCGTGCACCACGGCGGTCTGGCCGGGCTGGATGTCGGCGGCCTCGGTGACGAAGTGGTGAGCGGTGATGCCCTGCATCATCAGGCTCGCGGCCGCGTCGTCGGGGATGTCGTCGGGCACCGGCACGGCGTCGGCCGCGGGCAGCACGATCTGCTCGGCGTAGGAACCGTAGGCGTACACCCAGGCGACCCGGTCGCCGACGGCGAACTCGTTCACGTCCGGGCCCAGCGCGCTGACGCGGCCGGCGCCCTCCACGCCGGGCACGAAGGGGAGTTCCCCGGTGGCCGCGCCGAGTCGGCGGGCCCCGGTGTCCATGAAGTTCACCCCGGCCGCGGTGATGTCCACGCGGATCTCGCCCGGTCCTGGTTCGGGGGTGGGGAGGTCGGAGACGTGCAGCTGCTCGGGTCCGCCGAGTTCTTCCACAACGATGGCGCGCATGTCGGGCACCCTTCCTTCTTTCGGATGCCGTCCACTGTCCCTCGCATAAAATGGACCAGCAAGTCCAATCCTGGAGCCTGGGGAGGCACCCGTGACCATCGGCGCAGACGGAACGGATCGATTGACCCGCAAGGGCAGGGAGACCCGGCGGCGCATCGTCGAGGGCGCGGCCGAGGAGATCCGCGAGCGGGGTGCCGCCGACACAACCCTCGACGACATCCGCGCCCGCACCGCGACCAGCAAGAGCCAGATCTTCCACTACTTCCCCGGCGGGAAGGAGGAGCTGCTCCTCGCGGTGGCCGCCCGCGAGGCGGACCGCGTCCTGGAGGACCAGGAGCCCCACCTCTCCGACTTGCGCACATGGTCGGCCTGGCGGGACTGGCGCGACGCGGTGCTGCGGCGTTACGAGCAGCAGGGGGTCAACTGCCCGCTGGGGGTGCTGATCACTGAACTGGGCCGCACCACTCCGGCCGCGCAGCAACTGACGGGCCAGTTGATCAGCACGTGGCAGGCGGCCCTGCGCGCGGGCGTCCTGGCCATGCAGGAGGCTGGCGAGATCGACCGCCGCTTGGATGCCGACCGGACGGCGGCCGCACTCGTCGCCGCGGTACAGGGCGGGGTGACCATCCTGATGGCCACCGGCGGCATCACACACCTCGAAGCGGCTCTCGATACAACGCTGTCCCTGTTGCGGGCCGGTGCTCCGGATGGGCAGTGACCCGGCACGTGAGAGGCCTCTCATCCTCATACGCACTTTTTTGTCAGTACTTCCAGTGACAAGTCACGCCGCCGTACGGTGCGTTCATGACGTACAACGCAACCCGGCAGAACGCCGGACCCTCTCTTGAGCAGCGCCTTCAGTACCTGGAGGACCGCATTGAGATCCAGGACCTGATGGTGCGCTACGGCCTCGGCCAGGACCTGCACGAAGACGGTGACAACGACGTCCTGGAGCAGTGGGACTCGGTGTTCGCACCCGAGGCCCGCGTCGACTACTCGGTGGCCGGCGGCCCGCAGCTCAAGGACACAGGGATCTCGTCGAGGTGATGCACGCCCCCGACGGATCGATGAATGGGCTGCTCAAGTGGCAGCATTTCCAGGGATTTTCCACTGTCGACATCGATGGCGACCACGCGGTCGCCCGTACCCAGCACCTGCACACGCACAAGGGCGACACCGACGGTATCGATGGCGACCACGCGGTCGCCCGTACCCAGCACCTGCACACGCACAAGGGCGACACCGACGGTCAGGGCTGGAACCTCATCCAGACGGGCTTCTTCGTCGACCGGCTGGAGCAGCGTCCGGAGGGATGGCGCATCAGCCACCGCACCCTGGAGATCATCTGGATGGACACCTTCCCCACGGCGTGACGGGACGCATCAGCTCCCCGAGCCGGAAGGCCGGTCCTCGCCCGCGGGGGAAGGGGCGTCGCTTCGCGACTGTGCCGCCCAGTCGTGCAGGGCGTAGAGCGCCGTCGCCAACTCCGCGCCGGCCGGCGTCAGCTCGTACTCCACATGGGGCGGCACCTCGTCGTAGACGATGCGGCGCACGACGCCGTCGCTCTCCAGCGCGCGCAGCTGCTGGACGAGCATCTTCTGCGTCACCTCCGGGATGGCCCGCTCGAGGTCGGAGAAGCGGCGGGGCCGGCGGACCAGGAGGTGATGGATGATCAGCAGTTTCCATCGGCCGCGCAGGATCCCCAGGGCGTGCTCGACCCGGCTGATGGAGCACACCGAGGCCCGCGAATCGGCGGGGCGGGAGTCAAGGGTCATGGTGCTGGGAACCGTTCTCGGCGGAGGATTCCTGTGAGGAGTGGCGAGTCGTCAGGGCGGCCACCAGGCGCTCGTTGGCCTCCTGGGGTGTCATGCCCCAGTCCCACTCGGTCTTGTGCAGGCGCAGGGAAACGACACCGTGCCAGGCCGACCACAGCAAGAGCGCCGCGGTGAACGGGGCCTGTGGATCGACTCGACGGGCGAGTTCCACGATGCGCTGCTGCAGGCGCGGCCCGTGTTCGGCGCGGGTCGCCGGAAGCTCGTCGTCGCTCTCGAACAGCAGCTGATACGCGCCGGGGTGCTCCAGCGCCCAGGTGATGTAGGCGTCGCCTGCGACGACCAGCCGGTCGGTGTCGTCGGGTGCGCTGTCCAGCGCCGCTTCGACCGTGCAGATCAAGGAGGTGTACTCGGCGTCGAGTACGGCCGAGCGCAGGTCTGCCTCCGAGGGGAAGTGCCAGTAGACCGCGGACGGGGCGACCTGGCAGGCCCGCGCGATCGAGCGCAGGGACGGCACGGCGACGGGCTGCGGTTGCGCCAGCATCTCCACCGCGGCTGCGACGAGCTCGCCGCGCAGATCGCGGCGAGCTCTGGCGTTGGCTCCTTCTCGGTATCTGCTCACCACCCCATTGAACACCTGTTCACTGTAGGCTTCAATGAACAGGTGTTCAGGAAGGTGGATACGGCGATGCTCACGCTCATGACAGTGATCCGCAAGCGGCCCGAGGTCTCCACGGGGGACTTCCGCCGCTTCATGGAGCACGAATACGGACCGACCTACGCGGCGCTGCCCCAGGTGAGGGAGTACGTGCAGTACTACCTCACCGACGCGGTGAGCGACGGCGCGGAAGAACCCATCGACGCGATCGTGCGGATCAGCTTCGACTCGCAGTCCGCGATGCGCGAGGCGCTCGCGACACCGGAGTACCAGCGGGCACACGAGCTGCGCGGGGCCTATATGCGGGAGGCGTCCACCAGTATCCACTCGGCGGTCCTGGACCGGCAGGTGCAGCTGGTCTGACGGGAGACGCCTCGATCACGCGGCGCCGGTGATCAGGTCTTGCGACAGGTCCCACAGGCGCCGCGCGCCCGCCGGGTCGACGGCGTAGCGGGCGACGCCGTGCAGGGTGCCGGAGCGTCGGTCGACGATCTCGGTCTCGTTGCAGTCGACGAAGTAGCGTCCGCCGATGCCGTCGAGCAGCGGCGAGGTGGCCAGGAGCGCTGACGTGGCGGCGCCCTGTTCCACGGTCTTGATCAGCTCGGCGGGGACGCGGCCGCTGCCCCGGCCGCCGGTATGCCGCTGCAGGTTGGTGTAGATGGCGCCCGGCATCAGGGCGTTGGCGGTGATGTTGTCGCCGGCCCAGCGTCGGGTCGCCTCCACCGCGAACAGGACGTTGGCCGTCTTGGACTGTCCGTAGGCCAGCCACGGGTCGTAGGGGCGGAAGGCGAAGTTGACGTCGTCCCACACGACCGGTGACTGCTGGTGGCCGGTGGAACTCACCACGACGATGCGGGCATTGCCGTCGGCGGCCAGCGCGCCGTGCAGGCCAGTGGCGAGGGCGAAATGGCCGAGGTGGTTGGTGGCGAACTGCCATTCCCAGCCCTGCTCGGTGTACTGCTCGGGGCAGGCCATGACGCCCGCGTTGTTCACCAGGACGTGCAGCGGGCCCTGCCAGGCGGTGGTGAAGGCCGTGATGGACGCGGGGTCGGCCAGGTCGAGGTACATGGCCCGCACGTCCTGGTTGCCGGTCGATCCGGTGATGTCCTTGGCGACGCGTTCGCCCGCCGCCACGTCCCGCACGGCGAGGGTGACGGCCGCGCCGGTGGCCGCCAGGGCGCGGGCCGTCTCCGCCCCGATGCCGGAGGAGGCGCCGGTGACGACCGCGCGGCGGCCGGAGAGATCGATACCTGACACGACCTCGCCGGCGGTGCTGGCAAAGCCGAACGGGGTAGTGAGGGCACTCATGAGGGGGCTCCTTGCTGAAAAGGCTGGATGGTGAAGCGGCCAGGGGCGCTGCGGGCGGGCGGAAGCCGGTGCGGTCAGGGCACGAGCAACGCGTGCTGCTCGACCGGTGGCGTGCCGTCGTGCCAGGGCAGGACCTTGCCGAAGCGCACCAGCTCGCCGTAGAGCTCCGGGGCGATGTGCTCGGCGAAGACCAGATCGAGGACGGCCTCAGCGGCCCGGGCGGGTGACTGGGCCTGGCTGTAGTCGCTGAACCACGGGCGCGAGGTCGCTGTGTCGACCATGCCGGGGCAGACGGCGGCGACGAGCGTGCCGTCTGCCAGGTCCCTGGCGCGGCGTTCGGCGGCGACGGCGCGCACGGCGGCGACCTGGGCCACCTTCGAGGGCACGTTCAGCCACAGCGGCCAGCCGGCCTCCTGCGCGGTCTTGTGGTGGATGGCGCTGCGCCACGACTCCACGGCGTACTCGACCTGGTCCAGGCTCGCGCCGTCGAACAGGTGGTGCAGGCGGCCGTCGAGGTGGCCCAGCGTCCCCAGGCTGCTGGCCACGACGAGCAGGCGGCCTCCGGGACGCAGCACCGGGCCGAAGGAGCGCAGCATCGCGTGCGTGGCGGTGTTGGAGACGTCGATGAACTCATCGGCCCGCTCGGACTGCGACTCCTCGGGGAGCATTCGGGCGACCGCGTTGGAGATGACGACGTCCACCCCTCCGTGGCGGACCCGCAGATCCTCGGCGAGACGGGCGATGGCGTCGGTGTCCGTGACATCCAGGACCCGCCCCTCGACCCGGGCCCGGGTGGCGGGCAGCTGGGCGACGTCCCGGGCGGCGTCCGCCACCCGCTGCTGACTGCGACCGGTGAGCAGGACCAGGTCCTGCGGATCCACGCGGGCCGCAAGACCCTCTGCGAAGGCCCGGCCGAGCCCCTGGTTGGCGCCCGTGACGAGGGCGATGCGTGAAGTGGTCATGCCTCCACGCTAGGAACCCGTTATCCATGAGTCCAACGAAAGTTTGGAACAGCTAGCATGCGTAAACATCATGTACTTCACCGAGGTGTCACTGACTGCGTTGCGCGTCCTGCGGGCCGTGGCCGAACAGGGAACCTTCACCGCGGCCGCGGCGTCGCTCGGCTACACCCAGTCCGCCGTCTCCCGGCAGATCGCCGCGATCGAGCGCGCGGCAGGCACCGAACTGCTGGAGCGGCGGCGCGACGGGGCCCGGCTCACGCCCGCCGGCCGCGTCGTCATGCGCCGCGCGACGGTCGTGCTCGACGAGATCGCCGCGACCGCCAGGGAACTGTCGGGCCTGCCGGAGCAGACCGGGACGGTCCGGCTGGGGTGGGTGCCTAGCGCCGGTGCCGTGCTGGTACCCCGAGCCCTTGCCGCACTGCGTGAAAGCGATCCCGGACTGGAGGTCGTCGGCCGCGAGGGCGGCACTCCGGCCCTGGTCCGCGCGCTGCGGGCGGGCAGCCTGGACCTGGCCCTGCTCGCCTCGGCGCCACCGTTCCGCGCGCCGGACACCGAGTCGCCCCCACTGGCACTGCAGACACTCACCGAACGCCCGCTGCGTCTCGCGGTGCCCGCCACGCACCCCCTCGCCCGCGGCACCTATGTCGACGTCACCGATCTGCGGGGACAGCGCTGGATCACCGGGTCCTCATCAGGAGAGGACCGCCTGATGGGCGTGTGGCCGGGCCTGGACGAGCGCCCCGAGATCGTCCACACCGCCCGCGACTGGCTGGCCAAACTCCACCTCGTCGCCGCAGGGTGCGGACTGACCACCCTCCCCGCCTCGCTCGTCTCCGCGGTGCCCCCCGGCGTGCGGGTCCTCCCTGTCCGCGGCGGCCCGCAAGAACAGCGGCGCCTGCTCCTTGCCCGCCTGCCTGACCCACCGACGCCGGCCGTGACACGGATGGCCGCCGTCCTTCGCGCGACGGCACTCGAGGCTCACACGCCCCATCCCCCTGCTTGAGCAGTGCCGTGCTGCGCCGGCCCGGACCCGCACCACTCAGGACGTCTCGATCAGCTCCAGCAGATTGCCCTCCGGGTCGGCGACGTACGCGTAGCGCATGCCTTCACTGGCGCCGGGCGCGGGTCGGGAGACCGCAGCAGCCCCGCATTCCTGCGTCAGGCGGGCGAACGTGTCGTCGAGATCCGGGACTTGAAGTGCCAGGTGAGTGAAGGTCTGCACGGCGGTGGCGGCAAAGGCATCGGTGTGCGAGACGGGACGCGAGCCGGACCGTTCGACGAACTCGACCCGCAGGCCCGCCGCATCACTCAGAACGACGGTACGCACTCCCGCCTCGGGCATCTCCAAACGCTCTTCCACCTGCGTGAGACCGAACGCGTCGGCGTACCAAGATTCCTGCGCGGCAAGGTCCGCGACCGAGAGGCTGACGTGGTGAAACCGGGCAGCAGACATGATGACCTCCATGGTTAATGCCATTTACCTGGTAAGCGATGTTAACCTATCGAGCATGGCTCCCCCCGCTTCTCGACGTCCCGTCGGCCACCATCACGGCGACCTGCGCAACTCCCTCCTGCGGGCGTCCTTGGAGCTGGTCGGCGAGAAAGGTCCACACGGCTTCACCCTCGCCGAAGCGAGCCGCCGGGCCGGAGTGAGCGTTGCGGCGCCGTACAAGCACTTCGCCGACCGGGACGCACTGCTGGCGGAACTCGCCACACAGGGCTACCGCGAGCAACTTCATCGCTTCGCCACGGCCGTGAACGGCATCGAGGACCCCGCTGAACAGCTGGCGTCCTTCGCGGCGGCGTACGTCAGATTCGCCGCCGAGGAACCTGCTCTGTTCGATGTGACCTTCAATGCCGGCCTCGAAAAGTCCAGGTTCGCCGAACTGGCCACGGCGGGCGACGAGGTGGCCCGCCTCCTGCTACCGGTGGCCCGGCAAGTCGCCTCCACCCCTGAGACCGCATTCGACCTACTGCTCAGGGTCGCTGCTGCCGCGCACGGCCTCGCGGTTTTCCTGCGGCAGGGCCTGTTCGGTGTGGGAGACGCGGCCCTCTCGGACACCGAGGAGAAGGCCGCCCGCACGGCGCGGGCTATCACGCGACAAGGCGCCGGCTCGTAATCACCTGAGTGGTGAACTCTGGCGCGCAGCCTCAGGCCCGAGAAAGGCCACGTTCGTGAGATTGATCCACTGGGACACGGAGTAAGACACAGCCTGAAGCCGCAGGTCACAACATCGCTAAGAGACACGGCCGTTGAGATCCCACAGATCGTGTGGTTTGCAGATACTTCCCAAGCTGGGGGTGGTGCATCGTGGACGATCCCGCCGTAGAAGTCAGCGTTCACCTCTCCGACGGCAAGCTCATGGAGGACCTGTCGTGGCCATGTCGATGATCAAGTATTTCCCCAGCAAGAGTGGTTTGGTCGAATCCTCCTGATTGGCCATGGGTAGCGCGGAGGCCGGGACTGATGGACCTGGTCGTCGCGGAGCCGGTCGAGTCCGATGTCTCGTTGTTCGGAAGGCTGATGAGCAGCCCGGATGGCGAGGAGAACACTCATCGTGGTCGACATCACCGAGATTTACATCCACTGGCACGCAGGCCGGCCGAAGAGCGCGCTGGCCGCGTCGCTGGGTGTCGATCGCAAGACGATCCGGAAGTACCTGGCGCCGGCGAAAGCAGCCGGGGTCATCCCGGGCGGCCCGCCGATGAGCGAAGCCGACTGGGCGAAGCTGATCAAGGAGTGGTTCCCGGGGCTGGCAGACAAGCGGCTGCGGCAGGTGACGGCCGCTTCCGACGCACCAGCACACCGCCATCCGCGTCCACCAGTGGCGCACCTGGTACGAACAAGACCAACTGCCCCTGCAGACCATCGCCGACCGCGAAGAGACCAGCCTGGCCACCGCCCGTCCCGCCCTCCTGAGAACCGGCACCCGGTTCCGCCCCGCTGGGTCCTACCCGGGCCAGCCGCGGAGGAACTGAGCGCTCGGCTACAAGCGCGTAATGCGGGGTCGAGGGTGTTGTGGGTGACGCTGGTGGACCTTGGGGCACTACCAGCACGCCACGGGCGTCACACCGGCGGGGTACTGGAGCCGGTTCTGCATCGCGGCACGAGCCGGCCCGGCAGGAGGACCTGTGACCGGTCGGCCGGCGAGGATCTGCTCCGCTCCCTGCCGGTAGCTCGTGACCTGGAATTCGGGAAAGCGGGCCGCGAACTTGGAGCTGTCGAAGATGTTGTCGTCGCGGTAGCGGGCGAGCAGCTCGTACATCTCTACGAGCGGCTTGACGAAGCGGCGTCCCAGGCGGAAGGCGAGCATCGGCAGCACCATGTAGCCGATCTTTCGGCCGGTGACCTCGCCGACGATCTCGATGAGCTGGGCGTAGGACGGCCGGTCCGAGTCGACCGGCAGGTGCCACGTCTGGCCGTAGGCATCCGGCGTGTTGCCGAGCACGGCGAAAGCGCGGCTCGCGTCTGGGGTCCAGACCAGGGAACGCGTGGCATGGGCGTCGACCGGGACGAACGGCCGCTTGTGCGCCTTGATCCGGTCGAACACCAACAAGTTCGTGTAGCTCTTCGTCCGGCCCGGGCCGTAGAACTCGAGTTACGCGATGCGCTGCCTCGCCAAGTCTGCGTCGGTTAGATGCGTGGACCGAGGAACAGGCCACCGCTCGCGTCAAGGATCTGTCCAGTGACCCAGCGGGCGGCATCGGAGGCGAGGAAGGCGACCACGTCGGCTACGTCGTCGGGCGCGCCCAGCCTGCTGAGTGCCGTCATGCCGGAGATCTGTTCGGTGAGGCCCGGCACGTCGAAGACAGCTCCGTTGCTCGCTGTCCTGGTGGCCCCAGGAGCAACTGCGTTCACCGTTATCCCCCGAGGGCCGAGTTGGCTTGCGAGGGTCTTGGTCATGGTCTCGATCGCGCCCTTCGTCATGGCGAAGGATGTCTGGGACGAGTTGGCCATCCGGGTTGCCACCGAGGAGATCGAGATGATCCGGCCGCCCTCACGCAACAGAGGCAGTGCACGCTCGATGATGAAGTACGGTGCCCGCACGTTCACGGCGAACAAGTGGTCGAACTCCGCTCGCGTCGTGACGCCGAGCGCGCCGGCTGGTGCGGCCGCCGCGTTGTTGATGACGATGTCGAGCGGCCGACCGTCCAAGCCGGTCTCCACGCCGGCGAAGAGTGTCTCGACGTCGTCGTCCGCGCCCAGTTCGGCTCGGACGGCAAAGCCGGTCCCGCCAGCGTGTTCCATCGCGTCGAGCGTTGCCGCGGCCCCGGCCTCGTCCGTGCCGAAGTGCACGATGACCGTGGCTCCTTCGGCCGCCATCCGAGTCGCGATTGCCTGCCCGATGCCGCGCGACGCGCCCGTCACCAGAGCCGTTCTACCCATTAGATCGCCCACGGCTCCACCCATCTGATTGTTAGTTACTAACATGATGCTAGTGTCTAGCACATGAGTGAGCGGCAACCAACCCTGCGGGAACGACAGCGCTCCGAGACCCGGCGCCTGATCCAGGCGCACGCGGTCCGCCTGTTCACCGACCACGGCTACGACTCGGTGACGGTGGCCGACGTCGCTGAGGCCGCCGGCGTCTCCTCAATGACCGTGTATCGGCACTTCCCCACCAAGGAGGACCTCGTCCTCATCGACCAGCCCGCCCAGCTCATCGCCGAGCACGTCGCAGCGTCGTCCCCAACGCAGCCCCTGGTGCGCCGCGTCGGCAGCGCGCTCATCGACGCGGCCACGATCTCGACCGGCGGCAACGGAGACGAACAGGCAGCGAACGAACGGTTCCTGCTGGACTGTCTCCGGCTCATGGTGTCGACGCCTGCGCTACGGGCCCGGCACCTGGACAGCCAGTACGCGCTGCAACAGGCCATCGTCGATGCCCTCGGGGATGACGCGACCGATCCCGACGCCGCGTTCCGCGCCCAGGCGGCGACCAGCGCCTGCATCGCCGCCATGCACACGGCGCTGACACGCTGGGTCGAAGACGACGGACACACCAAACTGCGCGACCTGATCGCAGGGGCACTCACCGCGTCCTTCGGCGATGACGCCGTCGCCACCCTTGGGAAGGACTGAAGCGCCACGGACCAGGCGCTGTCATCCCTCTTGGCCATCGAACACAGCGTGGTGTCGGTACCTCCCAAAGTGGCGAACAAGCACTGTCACCACTCGTGAACAAACCCACCTCCACGATGCGAGGTCCTGGTGCCGTGTCAGGCAACGTTCGTGCGGCAATTCCCTCGTCGTCATGTTCTGGGGGACCCCGTGGCTCGTGATGCTTGCGCGAGGAGTGCCGGGAGTTGGCGCATGTCATTAAAAATCGTTGTGTTGGGTCCTTCAAGCCACTGCGCGGGTGTGAGTCCGCCGGTGTATCCCAGGGCGCGCATGCGGGCTTCTTGGGCCGCTTGGATCCCGTATTTGCTGTCCTCGATGACGATGCAGGCGGACGGGTGGACCCCCATCTGTTCGGCGGCGTGCAGGAATAGGTCGGGGGCCGGTTTGCCGTGGGCGACCTCGCTGGCGCTGAAGATGCGACCCTCGAAGTACGGGTAGATGCCGGTGCGGCCCAGAGTGTGGCGCATCGTGTCGTGGGTCCCGCTGGAGGCGACGCAGCTGGAAAGCGTGAGGGTGTCCAGGACGTCGAGGATGCCGTCGACGGGGGCGAGTTCGGCATCGACGGCGGCGAGGTGGAGTTCGTTGAACCGCTCCAGCCAACGTGTGGCCCGGCGCGATCCCAGCTGGGCGGTGATGCACTCTGCGTTGGACGCGAGCGATCGGCCGATGAACTTGTCGATCACCTCGTTCTCGGTCAGTGGCCAGCCCAACTCGGCGCCCACAGCGGCATGAACGCGTACGGCGATGCGTTCGCCGTCGATCAGCACGCCGTCGCAGTCGAAGATGACAAGTTCAATAGGAGTGATCATCAGGGCAGCGTAGGAACGGGTGGCCTCCGGTGTCAGCGGCTCTGCTTCCAGGGCAAAGAACGCGGCTCCCGTGCCGTCCTGACCCGCACGGCCGCGGTCGCCGGACGCGGCCGGCTCGCGGGCCGCTCAACCCGTTCGCACTACGGGCACGGCGTCGTGAAGCCCTGGTTTCTGGTCGACCTGGATCGTCCGGGTATCGATCGGTAGCAGCGACGGGACTCTGGTGGTAATCAGGTGTACGCAGTGCGTGCCGCCATTGAGGAATGGGGCAAGCAGTGCCTCCGCCTCCCGCACCCCACAGCTAAGTGGTGGGTGATCCCACCGTGGCCCTGTCGCCGCCCACCGCGTCCTCGGCCCGCCGCCGCTCCTCCCGGTCCACAATCCACACCTTCACCGAGGTCGGCGCGGGCGGATCAGGAGGTGTGGGCGCCTGCGTCCGGCTTCCCCGTGCTGCGACGAAACCTCCCGCCGCGCCCAACACCCCGAAGGTAATCCAGCCACCTGGCGATCATTAGTCGGATACGAAGCCCTGCAGGGCGACGACTACGCCGACAACGCCAGCATCTGCGAGCCGCTCTCCCCTCGATAGTTGCCGCCGCTTCCAGCCCCCCGTGAACACCGCCGTAGCGCCTGGGTGAAACCGTCAACACCGGTGGTGTTAACCAAACTTGACCGCTATCCAACCCATCTACTCAGCGGCGCGAATCTGTGACGGTCTGGCGGAGACTTCCAGTTGGGACTCATTCCGCTAACTCGGCACCCGACCCTGGCGGCGGCCGCCGGTTCCTGTGTCGGCCGCGGGTGATTCTGACTATCGGAGTTGTCCATTCGAGCGTGCGCAGTCACAGCCACGCGAAGGTGAGCCGAAGCACGATAGATGTCACACAGGCAGGATTGTTGCTACCTGGGCTGCTGGCAGAACCTAGGGTGACGGGATGAGCGACGATCCCGTGATACTGCGTCCAGTGCTCGAGGAGGACCTGTCGGTACTCGAGCGGTTTCTGACAGATCCGGAGGCGACTGGGCCGTTCCAATGGCTGGGCTGGTCAGACCCAGGGCGCTGGCGACGCCGCTGGGCGCAGGATGGTCTGCTGAACGATGACGGCGGCCATCTGATGGTGATGACTGGCACCAGCCGGCTGGGTTTCGTGGCATGGCGGAAGGTCATGACCTCTCGGAGCTCGTACTGCTGGAATATCGGGGCCCAGTTGCTGCCGAACGGTCGGGGCCATGGTGTCGGCACGCAGGCGCAGCGGTTGCTGGTGCGCTATCTGTTCGCGCACACTCCTGTGGTCAGACTCGAGGCGGACACTGAGACGGAGAACATCGCCGAGCAACGCGCTCTGGAGAAGTCCGGCTTCGCTCGTGAGGGCGTGCTGCGCAGCGCCGTGTTCCGGGACGGGCAGTGGCGCGACGTCGTGCGCTATAGCGTGCTCCGCGACGAAATCGTCTTGGACAAGCCTCTGGAAGGGCCCCCGGCGCCAGCGGCGGGCAACTGACCTGACCCGGGGCCGGCCGAGTGCCCCAGAGGCGATGCGCGGCCGGCGACAGTAACCCTGCCGATCCCGCGACTGGTGACAAGCAGAGTGCCGCTTCGGTGACAACTACCGTGCCTCGAGCCCTCTCCCGAACCCGCAGCAACTTTGCTCTCCTTGGTGCCAACTATCGTGCTTCGGCACACAGCCTTCCGGCTGGGTCGTGCGCCCCGATCCTCAACGCCGTGGCGGCATGCTCGTGCATGATGCCGCGTGTCGCCACGCGACTGGCGGGGGGACGGGAGTGGGGTTGTCTTGAGGCCCTGGATGCACTGATACACCCCAGGCCGAAAGCCTGCCACGACGGCGCTGCTGCCGAAATCCTGCTCTCTGCAATGGAATTAGGGCCGAGACACGGTGGACCGCCGCTCTGAGCGACGCGGAGCAGATCCTCAGCCGGGCACCAGGCCCGCTCGACGTCTAAGCGGGGACATGACGAAGCCCCCGGAATCGCTAGGCGGATTCCGGGGCCGCATCAGGGTCGTGTATCCGCTGAGGCGCTCCGTTTGGATCACTGGGCAGAGCACGGAAGAGTGCTTGGGGCCACGCTCATTATTGGTGCCACGGCGTGATGTTGTGTCACGCGGGCGGGAGCGCTGGGTCCCAGGTGGCCCGAGCACCAGCGGTGTCCGCCTGGTGCCGATCCACGAACTCGATCAGGGTACGGGCGAATACTTCGGGCAGTTCGAAGGGCAGTGCATGCCCGCTGTCCAGCACCAGGTAGCGAGCACCGGCGATTGCGTTGGCCAACTCCTTTTGGTGGTGTGGAGGAACGATCAGGTCCTGGGCCCCGGACACGACCAGGGTGGGCGCCTGTATCCGGGCCAGTGCCGCGGTGATGTTCACCCGTGTGTTCAGCTCGGATTGGCGGGCCATGCCTTCTGCGTCGAACAGTTCATTGAAGCCGGCTACGCCCTGCTCGAAGTCCTCTGTCCGGCGCTTGGTGAGCGTCCTGGCGCCGATCGCTGTGACCTGCAGCACCCGCGAGAGCAGGTCCTTGTCCGCGCGTAGCAGCCGCTGCCACAGGTCGAATTGGAACTGTTGCCACGGGTCGGTCACCGCCCAGCCCGCATGCAGGAAGAGGGAACGCACCCGTTGTGGGCTCTCTCCGGCGACAGCGGCTGCGACCGTTGCCCCCAGGGAGTGCCCGGCCAGGTGGAAGGTGTCCAGGCCCGCCGCATCCACGGCGCCCAGCACTTGGGCGACGAGGTCGCCGATGCTCAGCGGCGAGCCGGTGTCGGTGGTGGCGCCCGAGCCGGACAAGGTCGGGGCAACGATGGTGTAGCGGTTCTGGAGGGCATCGATCACCGGGCCCCAGTTGCCCTCGGGTGTGGCGCCGGTCCCGTGCACCAGCACAAGGGCCGGGCCCGACCCAACGACCAGACAGTTGACGGCACTGTCACCACCGGAGATTGGGACATGAACGGTCTTGTAGGGCACGGCGGTTGAGCCTTTCAGTCACAGGCGGTCGAGACGCTGAAGGCCCGGGTGTCGGCGATTCAGGCTCGACCGAGGCGCAGAGGAAACCGGCCGGTTGCCGACCCCTCGCACCGAGCGTGGACACGGAGCAATTGATGCATGCGCACTTTGCGCGCGATTGCAATAATTGCAGACGCTCTCTATTTGCACAATGGGATAGGTAAATTCGATGGGATCAGCCAGTCGTTGATCTGGGCATGCCGTTGACGGAAGCGCAGCGGGAACGGATCGATCCGTTACGTCCGAACCGGCCACTGAAGCGGGGTGGGCCGGTGGCACCGGGAGGTGATCGATGCGATCGCCCGGAAGTTCCGAACCGGATCGCAGAGGGTTCACCTGCCCGAGAGTTATGACAACTGGAGTGACGTCTACAACCGGCTGGGTACCGTTCTCGACGGCGAGGCCGTCATCTGGCGCGACGGCCGGACCGACTTCGGAGCCGTCCGCTCCCGCGCCTCCGCCCGCGGCCGACGCCTCGCCGACCTGGTGCACCGGTACCCCGCCTCGTACGCGGCGTTCGACTGCCTCATGCTCGCCGGCCAGGACCTCCGCCCCCGGCCGTACACCGAGCGGCGGGCCGCGCTCCTCGATGTCCTCGCCGGGGTGCAGCCGCCGCTCCAGGCCGTGCCCGCCACCGACGACCGCGAGGTGGCGCTCGTGTGGTTCGAACAGCTGCACGCGCAGGGCATCGAGGGAATCGTCGCCAAGCACGCTACGGGCCCGTATCGGGCGGCGAGGCACTGGAAGAAGATCAGGCACTCCGAGACGGCTGACGCGGTAGTGGTCGGCTACGTCGGCCCCGCAGGCCGCCCGCGCCGCGCGGCCGTACTGCTGTCTGACGGCCGGTGCGTGCTCTCTCGAGCGCTCACACCCCCAATCGCGGCCGAGCTCGCGCGCTACGCCGCAGCGGCCGGGCCCGGTCCGCAGGCGCGGACGGATGACGGAGAGGCGTACACAACGACGGGCAGCGGCCTGGTGGTTGAGGTCGAGGCCGGCACGACGCGGCACGCGACGGTGGCGGTCACACGGGTGAGGTGAACCGAGTTATCCACAGGCGCACCCGTTCTCGTGGGTCGCGTTCTACCGTGGCGCCCCTGCGGATCACAAGGGGGCGCCAGGTGCAGGGTGGAGCTGACGGACCGGGCCGACGCCGTGCTGACGATGCTGCCGGACGACGTGCACGAAGAGGTGCTCGTCCTGATCGACGCCATGGCTGACGCCCCGGACACTCAGCCGGCCGGGCCGGTCGTGGCGTTCGGGGCGTCGAGCTGGGTTACGTGCCCAGCTGCGGGCAGCGGCGTTGCGGTGCTTGATGTCGGATGGCTTAGCTGACCGGTTGCAGCCGACGGGTAACGCCGCTAAATAGGACCGGTCGGCGTGGCTTACAGAAACCCCGAGGCGCCTCGACACCCGGACCGGAGTGGACAGCGTTGGGAGGTGAGCTGGAGTTGGTCATTTAATCCAGGCGCTCGCCGAGTTTCGCCGACTGCCGTTCCGCATTTTTCGTGTGCCACCACTCGAACAAGCGGATGCGAAACTCTGTCGCCACGCTCCGAACCAGATCGTAAGGTGGCGCACCGTCGAATAGGGCCATTGCAGTCCGGTCGCTCTCCAGGCGTACCCGCCACCGCTGCCCATACGCGGTCAGCTCAACGACGAGAGTAAAGGATCGGACACCTTCAACCACGTCGAGTGCAGTCACCTCGATCACGGCGTCTGCATCATCCAAGCGCCCCATGAGGTGCGGGGTGAGCTGGTTGCGAACCTCGTCGGCTGACGGCATGGGCACCCTTTCCTAGCAGGCGGAAGCGAGACCCGCTGGCTTGTATGCGGAGATGACCCCCTGCGGCTTGATGCTGGGATCGGCCCCGTACTTGCCGGGGTTGGTGATTACCTTGAACAGGATTCGCGGAGGGCAGGCGGCCTGCTTGCGCACGTAGGTGCGCTCCCCGGGGCTGTCCACCAGGATGGTACCGCTCCAAATCGTTTGGCTGATCTTTTTGTTGAAGTTACTGCTCCAACGGCCGCGCGCAACCAGGTGCTTATAGCCCCACGAGGTGGTGCCACAGCGAAGGGGCACCATGGTGGGGCCACGGTAGTACTTCTTCACGATGTGCTTCTTGGGTTTTCCTGTACAGGCGTTAGACGCGACACCGGCGACGGTCTCCGGGCCGGCAGCGGCAGCGGCTGGCTCCATTGCCAGCGGCAGGGCCAAACAGGCCGCAACGGCACTGACTGACATCATGTTTGCGAATTTCAACGAATTCCCCCTCCGTGGTCATTACTGCATGAATATGAATATCAGCAGTGGGTCACGAGGTCGTCCCTGAAGTGCAGCCTTGACGCAAAAACGATCATGACTCGTCCGGCGCGCCACCACACCGCAAAGTCTTGACGCGCATAGCCGCAGCATTTTCAGGAGAAAGTGACCCGCCATCCTTCGGCGGTAGGGGCGTCCTTCAGCAAGTCAGTCATGCCGCGACAGTCCCGTCCCCCGTCCACACCCGTCCGCACCCCGTGCAGTGCGCGAGGGGCTGCCGGCCTTCGCCACCGTGGACGTTGATTGCACCGCCGCAGGCGCATCGCTGCTCCAGGGTGCGGCGCTGCGCGGCGATGTCGAGGGCCCGCTCCACCCGCCCTGCCGCGCCCGCGGCGACCGTGGCGATGCGCCGCTCCTCCCGTTCCGGGAGCGCCGTGAACGGGCCCGGCGCGCGGGTGATGCGGGCGAGGAGCCACAGCGCGGCGTACGGCGCCGTGCGGCGGCCGGTGTACCGCCACCGTCGCGGGTCGAGTGCGTCCCCCCGCGCGAGCACGTCTCTGCGGGCCCGGTCGGCGGCCGGCCACCCCCGCGGCGCGTAGCCCATGGGCGAGCGCTGGACGATGGCCGCGGTCTGGTCTGCGGTCTCGACGAGGGCGGCCTCGACCGCGCGCATGGTGTCGAGGATGTGGAGGCGGACGGGGGCGGGGCGTTCGCCGAGCTGGTCGCTGGCGCGTTCCAGGGAGCGGAGGTGGGCGGCCTGGTGGCGGTCGTACTCCAGCTGGTCGGCGTCGAGTTGGTCTAGGCGGGCGAGGTAGCCGCGGAGGCCGAGCCCGAACGCGCCGATCTGCGGGGGCTGTCCGGCGGCTTCGTGGAGGTCGTGCCAGCGGAGGGCGATGGTGCGGAGGTGGGTGGCGGTGGTGGTCATCGTGGGTGCTCCTGTGGTGCGCGGGAGGTACGGTGATCAGCACCTGAGGGGCGTCCTGGTCTGGGGAGACTGAGAGGGCGCCCCTTCGTCGTGTTCAGCGGTGGCGGCCGGTGAGGAGGTAGGTGGCGCAGGCGAGGCCTATGCCTGCGCACAGGCCCGCCATGAACCAGTCGAGGCCGTTCAACGTCGCCTCCTTGCGGGCCCGTACGGCGACTGCCAGGCGGGCCGTTCGCGGTGGCGGGTGAGCTTGCCGTCGCCCCCGACGTATCCCGCCTCGCGCATCATCTGGAACGCGCGCGCAACCTGCTCCAGCGCCGGGAGGGCGGCCTCCGCGTACGCGCGCACGAGCGCGGCCATGGCGTCCTGGAACTCGCGGATCCGGTCTGTGACGGCGCGGGCGATCTCGGACTCGTCGTAGATCACGACGTTCGTGATGCCGTGGAGGGGCTGCCACTCGCCGGTGTAGTCGAGAAGTTCGACGCGGGTGGGTTCCATGATCACTGCTCCTTCGGCGGCTTCGTCCCACACGAAGTCACAGCGGGTGCAGCAGCGTTCGAGGCGCTCGGGCATGCCGACTCCTACGAACTCACCGGAGCGTGGTTCTCCCCGTGGCTTGTACTCGGTGAACGCTTCGGTGTAGCTGCACTTCGCGCACTTCGTGGTGCCGCCTGAGAACGGCGGCAGCGGCTCGGTCATCGGTTCCTCGCGATCTCACAGTGTCCGGTTTGGGTGTGTGAGTCGGCGCACTCGGGCCCGCAGCGCTTCATCAACTCAGCGGCGCGCGCGGCGATGCCGGCGTACTTCTCGTCGGTGGTGTGGCCGTCCCACTGCGCGCGCGGGTCGTCTGGCTCGACGCGCTCGACGGCGGCGAACAGGCCAGCGTCGCGCGGCGCGATGTGCCAGGAGCACTGTCGGCCGCCGATGGTGACGTAGGCGATCCACCATCCGGGCTCGTCGAGATCGAGGACGGGCGTGATGACGGCGCCGGTGGTCATGGCGGCGAGGAGGGCGACGAGGTGCTCGCGGTACGCGCCATCCCGCTCCCGCTCGACGTCCTCGATCTTCATCAGGGCCGCAGCGTACTTCCGTACGGCCTGCTGCGTGCGCGCGGCTACGAGGTCGTTGGGGGCCTGCTGCTCCATGGTCATGCCTCCGTGGCGGGCTGTTCGGTGACGGTGGTGATCCGCTCCATGAGCCGGTGCTCCCATCCCGGTTGCATCTGGCGTCGGGCGGCGAGGCGCTCCAAAGGCCTTGGGCTTGGACTCCCAGCTGGCGTTGACGCCCGTCGCGCGCCGCCAGGGCTGGCCAGGGGCGGGGCGGGACTGGATGAAGTAGGGTGCTCACCGCACGGATGACCCAGGCCGACGCCGACAAGGACCTGCAGTGTGCTGCGGCGGTGGACTCCACGATCGTGCGAGCTCACTAGCACGCCGCCGGGGCCCGCAAAAAAGGGGGCCCGGTCGGCTAGCCGGACGACCACGCCATCTGCCGGTTACACGACTGTCGCAGGCCGACACCAGAGGTCTGCACCTCAGGCCATGTTCATGCTGGCCGTAGCGACGCACCTCAAGCGTGGCGTGCAGATGCGTGATCAGCTCTTCACCTGCGCTCGTTCTGCTGGCGCTCGACGGCGGCCTTCACGAGGCCGGCGAAGAGCGGGTGCGGGCGGGTCGGACGGGAGCGCAGCTCCGGGTGGGCCTGGGTGGCGACCAGGTAGGGGTGCACCTCGCGCGGGTACTCGACGTACTCCACGAGCTTGCCGTCCGGGGAGACGCCGGAGAACTGGATGCCGGCCTTCTTCTCCAGGTCCGCGCGGTAGGCGTTGTTCACCTCGTAGCGGTGGCGGTG
>NZ_JBVIZY010000022.1:0-61383 GCF_055591085.1 Streptomyces sp. NPDC041713 | reverse complement strand
CACCCCCCCCTTCCCCCCCCCCCCCCCCCCCCCCCCCCCCCCCCCCCCCCCCCCCTTCCCCCCCCCCCCGCCCCCCCCCCCCCCCCCGCCCCCCCCCCCCCCCCCCCCGCGCCTGCACACACCTCTTGCCTCCCAGCGGGCGACATGGGTACGGTCCCGGCCAGCTCCCCCGTCTACGCGCGTCCATCTGCACGAGGTGAAAGATCCCGATGTTTCCCCGAACGACCGTGCTGAGCACCGCAGCCGTCACCGTCGCCGCGTCCGCCGCCGTCCTCCTCATCACCGGCGCCGCGGCCGCCCCCGCCGCCGCCCCGGGAGCGGCCCCCTCGCCGGGAGCGGCCCCTTCCCCTTCGGCGACGCCCGGCTGGCAGCAGGCCGGTGACGACATCACCTCCGGCATCAGCGGCCTCGCCCTCACCGATGGCCCGCACAGCTCGGGCGGCACGGCCCACGCGCTCGTCGTCCGCGACAACAAGAAGCCCGGCCAGAACCGGGTCGGCGAACTCTTCTACCGCCCCGGCCGCTCCGCCCACATCGAACCGCTCGCCTGGGCGGACGGCGCCGAACCCATCGACCTGGAAGCGATCGAGGCGGTGCCCGGCGCCTCCGACGAGTTCGTGGCCCTGGCCAGCCGGGGCCTCGTCTACCACCTGAAGGTGCGGGGCTCCGAGGCCCACGTCCTGGACACCTCACCGCTCCCGGCCATCGCCGAAGGCGACGACTACGAGAGCTTCGCGCTGACCTCCCGGCACGGCAAGATGGCGGCGGTCTGGGCGGACCGCGGCGCGGGCAAGGAGCGCCCCGCGACGGTGCACGCGGCGCCGTTCTCCTTCAACGAGTACGACGAGGCCGAGTTCGGCCGCGTCTCCACCACCCGCCTCCGCGCGCCCTACCCGACCGGCGCCGTCCGGCACGCCTCGGACATCTCCGTCACCGACTCCGGCCGCCTGCTGGTGAGTTCGGCGTCCGACGCCGGCGACGACGGCCCCTTCGACTCGGCGGTCATGGACGCGGGCACGCTCTCCGTGAACCGCTCCGGCACGGTACGGCTCTCCGTCGCCAAGCACCCCGACGTACTGCGGAAGTTCAGGGGACACAAGATCGAGGCCGTGGAGTGCGCGCCGGGATCCGGGCCCGCGGTCCTCGGCACGGACGACGAGAACGCGGGCGGGTACGTCAACTCGGCGGACCTGTGCGGGCGTTGAGCTAGACACTGGGCGGGGCGGTCACGGGGCGGCGGTCGATCCACGCCCACACCGTCTTGCCGACGTCGCGCCGCGCCACCCCCCACTCGTCCGCCAGCGCGGCCACCAGGAGGAGCCCCCGCCCCGACTCGTCGTCGGGGTCGGGGCGTCGGGGCTCCTCCGTGGGGCACAGCTCGGTACGGGCGTCGCTCACCTCGATCCGGACCCGCTCGCCCGTACAGGTCAGCCGGAGCTCGAAGTCCCGGCCCGCGACCCTGCCGTGCGTCGCGGCGTTCGCCGCCAGCTCGGCCACGATCTGCGCCGCCCGCTCGGAGATCTCACCCCCGTACGGGATGCCCCACCCGTCCAGGCGGTACCGCGCCATCCGACGCGCGAGCCGGGCCCCTCGCGGCGTCGCACTGAAACGCTCCGTGAACATGTGTACGGAGACGGAAGTCTGTACTCGCTGTGGCATGACGCCCACGGTGGCCCGGCTCCCACCCCTTCACCAGGCACCCGACTCGTACGCTCCGTATTTGTACGGGTGCGAAGTGTGGACAGTACGCGTAACCGACCGTGACCATGGGCGGGTTGGCGGGGACCGGTGAGCGAGTGTCAGGGGATACGCGTGACGTCGTCAAGCACGCAGGGCGCGAACGAGCCCGAACCGACGGACGGCCTCAAGGCGTTCGGAGCGGCGCTGAAGAGTTTCCGGAAGCGGGCGGGGTTCACGCAGGAGTCCCTCGCGCCGGAGATCGGGTACTCCACGCACTTCCTCGCCTCCGTCGAGCAGGGCCGGCGCTTTCCGCCGGCGCGTTTCGTGGACCGGTGCGAGGCGGCGCTGGACGCGTTCGGGACGTTGCGGTTGATGGTGCATCAGCTTTCTCGGCAGCGGGGGTTGGCTTCTTGGTTTCGGAGGTGGGCGCAGCTTGAGCAGGAGGCGCTCAACCTCTATACGTACGAGTGCCGGTTGATCCCGGGGTTACTTCAGACGGAGGCGTACGCGCGGACTCTGTTCGCCAACCAGCTGCCCCCGCTGGGGGACGAGCAGATCGAGGCTCAGCTCGCGGCCCGCCTCGAACGGCAGAAGTTGCTGTCGGAGCGGCCCAACACGTCGTACAGCTTCATCCTGGAGGAGCACCTGTTCCTGCGACGCATGGGTGGACAGAAAGTCACGATGGAGTTGGTCGGCCACGTCCTCGACCTTGCCGAGCGGCGGAACATCGAAATTCAGGTGATGCCCTTGGTCAGGAAGACGCACGCTGGACTGGACGGCCCCATGCAGCTCTTGGAGACGCCGGAGAACAAGTGGTTCGCGTACAACGAGGGACAGGAGAGTGGCCAGTTGCTCTCCGACCCCAAGGTGGTCAGCATGCTGCAGACCCGGTATGCCAGGATGCGCTCACAGGCTCTTACCCTGGAAGACTCTGCGGAACTGCTGCAGCGGATGCGAGGATCAAGATGAGCGCCACTGAACTGGCCTGGTTCAAGAGCAGTCACAGCAGCAGCGGTGACGGCGACTGCGTGGAAGCCGCCCTGGAATGGCATAAGTCCAGCTACAGCGGCGACTCCAGCGGCGATTGCGTGGAGGTCGCCCTCAACTGGCGTAAGTCCAGCTACAGCAGCGGAGGTTCCGGCGACTGCCTGGAGGTCGCCGTCTGCCCCGCCACCGTGCACATCCGCGACTCCAAGAACCCCGGCGGGCCCGCCCTCGCCCTCGCCCCCGCCGCGTGGCGGGAGTTCATCGCGTACGCCCCCACCTCAGGGACATGACCGCCAGCGCAGCCGCAACGCCCCCGCACAGCATCGCGGTCGAGAGCGACATCCCGTCGACCACCGCCCCGCCGGCCACCGCGCCCAGCGCGAACGTCGCCTGGAACGAGGACGTGAAGACGACGGACGCCGCCTCCGGCGCGTGCGGCGCCGCGCCCGCGAACCACGCCTGGGAGCAGACGGGCACCGCGCCGTAGGCGAGGCCCCACACCAGGAGCAGCACGAGCGCGCCGACCTTGGCGGTGCCCAGCACCGGCAGGAGCAGCGTCGCCGTGGCGATGAGGCCCGCCGCCACGGCGAAGGTCAGCCGGAGCCCGCGCCGCGCCCACGTGCCCGCGAGGAAGTTGCCGCCGATGCCGGCGACGCCGTAGGCGAGCAGGAAGACGGTGATCAGGGAAGGGCCCGCGTCGGTGACCTCCTCGAGGAAGGGGGTGATGTACGTGTACGTGCCGAAGTGGGCCGCCACGACCAGGAATGTCACGACGAGGCCGAGCCGGACGCGTGGCGCGCCGAGCAGCTCGCGCAGGACGGCGAGCCGGGTCACGTGCTGCGGGGGCAGCGGCGGCAGGGAGACGAGGAGCGCCGCGAGCACGGCCAGCGTGAGGACGCCCATGGCGACGAACGCGGTGCGCCAGCCCGCTAGTTGGCCGAGCAGCGTGCCCGCCGGGACGCCGAGGACGGAGCCGAGGGGGACGGCGGAGAAGATGACGGCGGTCGCGCGCCCGGCCTGCGCCTCGGGCACCAGGCGGGAGGCGAGCCCCGCGCCGATGGACCAGAACGCGCCGATGACGAGGCCGACGAGGACGCGGGAGACCATCATCGCCCAGTACGCGGGGGCGGTCGCGGCGATGAAGTTGGCGAGGGCGAGCACCAGCATGAGGAGGCAGAGCATGCGGCGCCGGTCGACCCGTCCGGTGGTGACGGTGACGGTGGGCGCGGCGACGGCGGCGAGCAGTCCCGGCAGCATCATCATCAGGCCGGAGATGCCGTCGGAGGTGGCGAAGGTGTCGCCGATGGAGGTGAGGAGGCCGATGGGCAGGATCTCGGTGGTGACGATGGAGAAGATCCCCAGGGTCACGGAGACGACGGCGAGCCATCCCATGAGGGGGGTGGGGGTGACGGGGGCGGGGGCGGGGGCGTCGAGGGGCAGGGCCGGGGTGGACGTCGGTGCGGACATGTACCGAGTTCAGCAGCGGTCACCCGCCCGGGTCTGGCATGAATTCGACGTCAACGTCGTACGGGGTACGCGCGGGGTGCCCGGTCGGGTCCCGTTCCGTTCCGGTCGGTCCGGGTCAGTCCAGGTCAGTCCAGGATCGGCGTGGTCTGGGCGGAGGCGATCCGCCAGGTGCCGGCCTCCTTCACAAGGACGTAGGTGAGCCGGCCCGAGGTGGCGTGCAGGGGCGTCACCGGGTCGCCGTCGGCCTCCGGTCGCCGCCGGTCGGAGACGTGCTTGACGCTCGCCACGAGGGCGACGTCGTCGCGGATGAGGCGGATGTCCTCGACCTCGACCGTGGTGACCACGTCGGTCAGCGGGGAGGCGAGGGCCTGGCTCATCGCCGCGTCCAGCGCGTCCCGCCCCGCGACGCGGCGCCCACGGAAGTTCACGACGCTGGTGTCGGCGGTGTGCAGGGGAAGGAAACGGTCGGGGTCGGACTGCGACGCGACGGCGGCGTCGACGAGTTGACGTATCGCGACGATGTCCGCGGACTCGGTGGACGGCGACTGCACGGTCGACGACTTCGTTGTCGAGGACTTCGTGGTCGACGGTGGGGTGGTGGCTGATTCGGTACGCATGACGGCCATGTTCGAACATCAAGCGCACTTGAGGTCAAGGCCACCGCCGCCCGACACAGGTCGAGGACGCCACCGCCCGGCACAGGGTCGGGGCCGGCGCCATGGAACGCGACGTCGAGGTCGGCGCCACGGAACGCGACCGCCCCCCGGTAAACGGAATTGCCCCTTCAGCCATCCAGGACTGCCCTTCGGTTCCTGGCCCCGCGGGGGTGCCCTGTGAGAAGACTGGAGATCTCTGTGACCGAGGAGCCCCGATGCGCGCACACGAACGCGACCCCGCCCGAACGAACGCCGCCGGGAAGCCGCGGACCCCGGCCGGCAAGCCCGCGGCCGAGACGGACTCGCACCTCCAGCGGCTCCTCGCCCTGCAAGGGTCCGCGGGCAACGCCGCCGTCGTACAGATGCTCCGGCAGGACGGCCGGGCCGAGGAGCAGCACCGGCACGGGGCCGGCTGCGGCCACGGGCAGGCCGGGGCGGCCGAGCAGGCCACCGTGCAGCGCGCGCCCGCGAGCCCCGACGCGATGGACGTCGACGCGCGGGACTTCTCCGACGCCGAGGAGCTCACGGACGGCGGCACCGACTCGGAGGCGGGCGAGTACGACTACGCCTCGTTCCTGGACGAGCGGAACAAGTACCCGCGGGAGACCACGCCGACCCCGCAGCCGACGGTGGGCTTCGGGGACAGCACGTACGGCCCCGATCCCGGCAAGGTGAAGTCGATGCGCGAGGACCGCAAGCAGGGCCGGGCCCTCCCGCCGCTGCGCTACCGCAAGGACAATGAGCTCCTGTACCGGTGGGACAAGCGCACCCCCGACCAGATCCTCGGCAAGGGCTTCGACTCCTGGAACGACAAGCTGCCCGCCAGCCTGCGGCACTACCAGAAGCTGCTGACCAAGACCGGCTTCGTCAGCACCACCCGCTCCCCCGGCGGATACGTGCCCGACTGGGCGCGCCAGCCCGACGGCAGCGGTTACCGCTATGTGATCAGCGCGCCCGGCGGCATCGACCTGGTGGACACCCTGGGCACCACGTCCTTCGCCCAGCAGCAGGAGGTCATCTTCTGGCGGGGCATGACGTCCGGTCACGTCCTGCGCGCGGAGCTGTGCGACAAGGACGGCAACATCCTCAAGGTCATTCCGGCCGGCGGCGCCGGGGCGGGGCAGCAGCAGGGCGACGCGATGGACGTCGACAGCGACTGAGCGAGGGCCGCTCGCGCGGCGGTGGCGGTCCCTCGCACGGAAGCGGCGGCCTCTCGCACGGAAACGGCGGCCCCTCGCGCGGGACCTGACCGCGCGAGGGACCGCCTTTGTACGTACGGGAGTTGACGGCGGGTCAGTGGGCCACGGTCTGGCCCGGCACCCGTGTCTCGGCGATCTCCCTGCCCGGCTCCATCGGCGACGTGACGTCGTCCTCGTCGGCGCCTCGCCCGATGTGGTTGAAGACCAGGTTCAGCAGCACGGCGGCCACGCAGCCCGTCGAGATGCCCGAGTCGAGGATGATCTTCGCGGTCTCCGGGAACGCGTGGTAGAACTCCGGCGCCGCGATCGGGATCAGGCCGACAGCCAGCGAGACGGCCACGATCAGGACGTTGTTGTCCCGCTCCAGGTTGGCCTTGACCAGCGTCTGGATGCCGCTCGCCGCGACCGAGCCGAAGAGCACCACGCCCGCGCCGCCGAGCACGGGGCGCGGCACGACCGCGATCAGCGAGGCGGCCATCGGGCACAGGCCCATGAGGACCAGGAAGGCGCCGCCGACGGCGACCACGTACCGGCTGCGGATCTTCGTCATCGCGACCAGGCCGATGTTCTGGGCGAAGGCGCTGCACATGAAGCCGTTGAAGAGCGGGCTGAGCGCCGAGCCGAGGGTGTCGGCGCGCAGTCCGGCGGCGATGGTCTTCTCGTCGGCGGGCCGCTCGACGATCTCGCCGAGGGCGAGCATGTCGGCGGTGGACTCCGTCATCGAGACGACCATGACGACGCAGAGGGAGACGATGGCGGCGGCCGCGAACTGCGGGGCGCCGAAGTGGAAGGGCGTCGGGAAGCCGATGACGTCCGCCTCGCCGATCGGGCTGAAGTCGGTGGCGTCGAACGGGATCGCGATGAGCGTGCCGATGACGAGGCCGAGCAGGACCGCGATCTGCTTCACGAAGCCGGTGGTGAAGCGGCGCAGCAGCAGGACGATGACGAGGGTGAGGCCGGCGAGCCCCAGGTTCTTCATCGAGCCGTAGTCGTCGGCGCCGGGGACGGGTCCCTGGGCCCAGCCGAAGGCGACCGGCATCAGCGAGATGCCGATGAGGGTGATGACCGTGCCGGTGACGACCGGCGGGAAGAAGCGGACCATCTTCGAGAAGAACGGGGCGGCGATGAAGCCGAGCACGCCCGCGACGATCACCGCGCCGAAGATGAGCGGCAGGGCGTCCTTCTTGTCGTCGGTCGAGTCGACGACGGCGAGCATCGGCGCGACACCGGCGAAGGTGACGCCGTTGACGAAGGGCAGCCGGGCACCGATCTTCCAGAACCCGAGGGTCTGCAGGAAGGTCGCGAGGCCCGCGGTGAACAGACAGGCGCCGGTGAGGAACGTCAGTTCCTTGGCCGAGAGTCCGACGGCCGCGCCCACGATGAGCGGTGGGGCGACGACGCCCGCGTACATGGCGGCCACGTGCTGCAGGCCGGTCGTCGCCATCTTCAGGGCGGGGAGCTTCTCGTCGACCGGGTGCACGGACCCGGTCGAAGGTATGGACCTCTCGTCGCTCTGTGGTGGTTCTGGGGTGGTGCCTTGCTTGGTGAACCTGGGCTGAGTGGCCACTGTGGCTCCTCCGGTTGTTTTCCGGTCCCGGCGGGCCGCCGGCACTTTTCGCTTCTGGGAGGTGGTGCGTGATGCAAGGACTTGCTCGATGTGAAGTTGTGGGTACCGCGGAGCACCGGCGTGACCGGTGGGGTAATGCGCCCAGGTAGTACGGACCGCCCCAGGAACGCGAAGCTTTGGGCCGCGTTCCGGGGCGGCTCTTGAGCAGCCCGCTCGGCTGCTCAAGTCCGGTCGAGGGCCGTCCCCCCCGACCGGAGTTCTCGGGTTCAGCTCCCGGCGGCGATCCGCGCGAGACGCTGGGCCTGCTCCCGGGTGGAGCGGGCGATGGCGTCCTCGTCGGCGTGCAGCAGGGTGCCGTTCTCGACGACCGGCTTGCCGTTGACGAGGGACAGGGTGACCGGGGCCGCCGCGCCGAAGACGATGGCGGTCACCGGGTCGGCGATGGAGGCGTGGCCGATGCCGTCGATCTTCCAGAGCACCAGGTCGGCGAGCTTGCCGGCCTCCAGGGAGCCGATCTGCGTGGCGCGGCCGAGGACCTGCGCGCCGCCGAAGGTGCCGAGGCGCAGCGCCTGACGGGCGTTCAGGGCGGCCTCGCGGTGGGCGCCGAGGCGGTTGATCAGGAGCGCGTTGCGCAGTTCGGTGTGGAGTTCGCCGGACTCGTTGGACGCGGTGCCGTCGACGCCGAGGCCGACCGGGACGCCCGCCTTCAGCATGTCGGGGACGCGGGCGATGCCGGCGGCGAGGCGGGCGTTGGAGGACGGGCAGTGCGCGACACCGGTCTTCGTACGGGCGAAGGCCTCGATGTCGGAGTCGTTCATGTGGACGCAGTGCGCCATCCACACGTCCTCACCGAGCCAGCCGGTGGACTCGAAGTAGTCGGTCGGGCCCATGCCGAACAGCTCGTGGCAGAACTTCTCCTCCTCGACCGTCTCGCTGCCGTGGGTGTGCAGACGCACGCCCAGGCGGCGGGCCAACTCGGCGCCCTGCTTGAGGAGTTCGGTGGAGACGGAGAACGGCGAGCACGGCGCGACGGCGACCTGCGTCATCGCGTCGAAGGAGGCGTCGTGGTGCTTCTTGACGGTCTCCTCGGTCGCGGCGAGCGCGCCTTCGAGCGTCTCGACGGCGAAGTCCGGGGGCAGCCCGCCGTCCTTCTCGCTGCGGTCCATGGAGCCGCGGGCCAGGGTGAAGCGGACGCCCATCTCGGAGGCGGCGCGGATGATCGAGCCGGAGAGGTCGCCGGAGCCCTGCGGGAAGACGTAGTGGTGGTCCATGGCGGTGGTGACGCCGCCGCGGGCCATCATGCCGAGGGAGCCCTGCGCGGCCGCGTACGTCATCTGCTCGTCGATGCGCGCCCACGTCGGGTAGAGCGCCACCAGCCAGTTGAACAGGTTGTGGTCGGTGGCCAGGCCACGGGTGATCCACTGGTAGAAGTGGTGGTGGGTGTTGACCAGGCCGGGGGTGACCAGGTGGCCGGTGGCGTCGACGCGGCGCACGACGTTCGCCAGGCCCTCGGGGGCCTTGCCCGCGCCGATCGACTCGATCTTGTTGCCGGCGACGACGACGTATCCCGAGGCGTACTCGGTGTCCTGGGCGTCGACCGTGGCGATCGCGGCGTTCTCGATGACGATGCGCTCTACGGCGCCGTCGTTTCCGTTGGGGGTTGCCGATGCTGCCATGGTGCTTCCTTCTCTACTGGTGGCGATGCGATGTGGGCACGGCATGACCCTAGGAAGATTTGAGTGCCGCGGCGCTGGAGCCACGGGTGCCGAGATGGTGGAAGAACAGATTGAGCGAGACCGCGACGAGCGCGCCGGCGCTGATGCCGGAGCCGAGCACCGTCTGGGCCCAGGCGGGGAACTCCGCGTAGAAGGTGGGCGCGGCGAGCGGGATGATGCCCGCCCCGAGCGACACGGCCACCAGGATGATGTTGGAGCTGTCGTCCAGGCCCGCCTCGGAGAGCGTACGGATGCCGCTGACCGCGATGGAGCCGAAGAGGACGATGCCCGCGCCGCCGAGGACCGGCATCGGGACGACGTTGACGACCGCGCCGAGCACCGGGAAGGCGCCGAGGACGATGAGCGCGCCACCGGCGACGGCGACGACGTACCGGCTGCGCACCCGGGTCAGCGAGACGACGCCGACGTTCTGCGCGAAGGCGGAGGTCGGGAAGCCGCCGAAGACCGGTCCCACCAGGGTGGCGATGCCGTCGGTGCGCAGGCCGCGGGTGATGGTCTTCCCGTCGGTCCTGCGCTCGCAGATCTCGCCGAGGGCGAGCATGCCGGCCGCGGACTCGGTCATCAGGACCAGCATCACGATGCACAGGGAGAGGATCGCGGCGGGCTGGAAGACGGGGGCGCCGGCGGCGAACGGCGTGGGCAGGGCGGCGAGCGGGGCCGTCCGCACCGACGTGAAGTCGGCCATGCCGAACGGGATCGCGGCGAGCGTTCCGATGAACATGCCTGCGAGCAGGGCGACTTGCTTGAGGAAGCCGCGTCCGAAGCGCTGGAAGAGCAGGATCACGACGAGCGTGAAGGCGGCGAGCGCCAGGTACTTCATGTCGCCGAAGGTCGGGTCGGTGTCGTCGCCGCCCTGCGCCCACTTCACGGGCACCGGCATCAGCGTGACGCCGATGAGGGTGATGACGACGCCGGTGACCAGCGGCGGGAAGAAGCGGAGCAGCTTGCCGAAGAAGGGCCCCACGGCGAGGCAGAAGACGCCCGCGACCATCACCGCGCCGTAGATCGCGGGGAGTTGGTCGCCCTTGGCGTTGGTCTCGGCGATGGCGAGGATGGGCGCGATGCCCGCCGAGGATGCGGCGTTCACGAACGGCAGACGGTTGCCGACGAAGCCCTTGACGCCGAGCGTCTGCAGGATGGTGGCGAGACCGGCGATCAGCAGTCCGGCGGCGATGAGCCGGGTCTGCGCCACGGTGTCCAGGCCGCAGGCCTGGCCGATGATGAGCGGAGGGGTGACCACACCCGCGTACATGGCGGCGATGTGCTGGAGCGCGGCGGGGACGAGCCGCGAGGGATGGAGCTTCTCATCCACCGGGTGACAGTCGGGAGTTGATGCGCTGTCAGCTGTGTCCGATGGGGTGGAACACGGGCCTTCGGCTGCTGCCGGCCCCTTTGCAGGCTGTGCCATTGCGGATGTTCCCTCCGGTGTGGCGCGCCCCCGTCCACTGCGGTGGGGTGGGGGCGCGCATCCCGCGTCAGAGGTTGGTCATGTCGACCGGGATCTTCGGCTCGACGCCGTCCCGCAGAATCGTGGCCTCGATGAGGCCGTAGGGACGGTCGGCTGCGTAGTAGACCGCTCCGTCCTTGGCCTCGTTGTCGAGGCCGAAGGGCGAGAGGTCCTGACGGAAGTGGTGCTTGTTGGGCGCGGAGAAGCGGATCTCGTCGATCTCGCTGCGGTTGTTGATGACCCGCGAGCCCATCTGGTAGAGCGTCTGCTGCAGCGACAGCGAGTAGGTCTCCACGAAGGCGTGCAGGATGTGCTTCTTCGCCTGCGCGTAGGACCGCTCCCAGCTGGGCATGCGCTGCTCGTCGCTGGTCCAGTTGTGCCGCCACCAGGTGGACAGGGAGGTGGCGAGGATGCGGTCGTAGTCTTCCTGGAGGGTCGTGTACTTGTCCTTGATGAAGCCCCAGAACTCGGAGTTCGTGGAGTTCATCACGGTCAGGTCCTTCAGACCCGAGAGGACCTCGAACTTCTCGCCGTCGTAGGTGATCTGGGCGAGCCGCGTCTCCTGGCCCTTGCGGACGAAGGAGTGGTTGACCTCGTCGGCGCCGATGAACTTGGCGTTGCTGTCGGAGCCGCCGATGCGCTCCCAGGAGTACTCCTCGATGCGGATCCGCGCGCGGTGGATCGAGGGCTGGCTGTCCACGAAGTGCCGGGCGAGGTGGATGCCGTACTGCTCGGCGGACTCGATGCCGTATTCCTTGGCGAACGCGAAGCAGGTGTTCTTCGTCGTGTCCGTCGGCAGGCAGTTGGCGTTCGAGCCGTTGTAGTGGACGTCGTCCAGGTCGCCGGAGAGGGCGACGGAGACGTTCAGGTCCTTGATGTGGTGGGTGTCGCCGTCCCGCGTGATCTTTACGACCCGGTTCTCAGCCTTGCCGTACTGGTTCTGTCCCAGAATGGTGGGCATGTCTGCTAGCTCCCTCGGTAAACGGAGTAGCCGAACGGGTTGAGCAGCAGCGGTACGTGGTAGTGCTCGCCCGGCGTGACGGCGAACGTGATCGCCACCTCCGGGAAGAACGCTCCGGTCGCACCGCTGTCCCGATTCGCGGGGGCGTCCTGCTGCGCCTCGGCTTGCTTGTTCTGCGTGTTCGTCCTGCTCAGGAAGTACGGCTCGGTCTCGAAGTCGAGCCGTACGTGCGAGGTCCCCTCCGGCAGTGCCGGCAGGTCCTTGCAGCGCCCGTCCGCGTCGGTCGCGCTGCCGCCGAGCGTCTTCCACTCCTCGCCGGCGCCGCTGCGGGCCGACAGGGAGATGGCGACGCCCTCGGCGGGACGTCCGACGCTGGTGTCCAGGATGTGCGTGGACACCGAGGCGGTCGTTTCCGTGCTCATGCGTCGTTTCCTTCTTCTACGAGGCGGGTCAGGCGGATGCGGTTGATCTTGCCCAGTTCGGTGCGGACGATCTCGCGCTCTCCCTCCGCCTCGTTCTCGATCCGGATCTTGAGCTGGCCGAGCATGAACTCGGCGGTCGCGCCGGTCGCGCAGATCAGGAAGACGTGACCGAACTTCTCCTGGTAGGCCAGGTTCAGTTCGAGCAGTTCGGCCTTGAGCTCCTCGGAGGCGTCGGCCATGCCCCGCTGTTCGCGGGACGAGGTCGGGTCCCCGGGCTTCGGGCGCCCGATCGGCGGGTGCCCCGCCATCGCCTCGGCGAGGTCCTCGGCGGTGAGCTCGGCCATGGCGGCGTCGCTCGCGGCGAAGAGGTCGTCGGCGGTGGCGTAGGGGCGCTGGGAGAGCAGTTTGCTTCCCCAGGCCGAAGAGGCGCAGACCTCGTGGAGCGCGGCGGTGACCGCGGCCTCCTCCAAGGCATTGAACCGGGTCAGACCCGCCGGGGGGGTGGGGGCCTCCCCCACAAAACGCTGTGTACTCGAAGTCACGGGAGCCTCCGTGGCCTTGTGCTGGACGGGCTGCGGAACAGCTAAGACCTTGAACAACACCGCGTCAACAGTTTGTTGAAATAACTTGAACAAAGAAGCCGTCACCCGGTGAAAGGGTGACGGCTCGGCCGCTCAGCGTGACGAAAGGGACGGGGTGCGCGGGGGTCCCACGGGGGATTTACTCCCCCTTCGCGGCATTCTCCCTGTTCAGGTAGTTGTAGACGGTGAAACGGCTGACGCCGAGCGCCCCGGCGACCGTTTCGACGCCGTGCCGGACGGAGAAGGCGCCCCGCGCCTCCAGTATGCGCACGACCTCCTGTTTGGCCTTGCGGTCCAGCTCGGAGAGGGGTCTGCCCTGCTTGCGCTCCAGGGCCAGCAGGATGTGGTCCAGCGAGTCGGCGAGCTGCGGCAGCCGTACGGCCACCACGTCCTCGCCCTCCCAGGCGAGGACGACGTCGTCGGTCCCCGCCTGCTCGGGCGGCATCATCTCGCCGCCCATGGCGTCCACCAGCGGTTTCACCGCGGTGACGAAGGGGTCGTCCCCGAAACCGGTCACTTATCCGCCTCCCCCGGGTCCGCCGGGCCGCCCGGCTCGCCGATCACGTTGACCTGGAGCGAGACGCGGGTGGCGCCCGCGCCCAGGGACCGGCGCAGCATCGCGTCGACGGCGGTCAGCACCGCGTCGACGTCCCCCTCGGCCGTATTGCCGAACGGACCTACGTCCACGGCGTCCAGCGGGGCCCCCTGGATGACCTCACGGGCCACCAGCGCATGCGCGGGGGCCTCGTCGAGATCGAAGGGTTCGGTCGTGAACTCCACTCTCAATCGCACGTCCACAACCTAATGCCGCCGATCGAAATTTCGGCAGCCCCCTCTTGACAGCTTCCGCAGACCAGAGGCAGTCTTCCATCAAGCAGAAATGAACTTCCGCAATACGGAAGGAGCGCGGAAGCCCCATGGGATACTCCGACCAGCGCTTCAATGTGAACCTGTCGATCCTCTTCACCGAGCTCCCGCTCCTGGAGCGCCCCGCGGCCGCCGCGAAGGCCGGCTTCAGCGCGGTCGAGCTGTGGTGGCCCTGGGTCGACGCCCCCACCCCCGAGCAGTCCGAGCTCGACGCCCTGAAGAAGGCGATCGAGGACGCGGGCGTGCGGCTGGTGGGTCTGAACTTCTACGCCGGGCAGCTGCCCGGTCCCGACCGCGGCGCCCTGTCGATCCCCGGCGAGGAGAGCGAGAAGTTCCGCGCCAACCTCGCGGTGGCGGCGGACTTCGCACAGTCGCTCGGCTGCACGGCGCTCAACGCGCTCTACGGCAACCGCGTGGAGGGCGTGGACCCGGCCACCCAGGACGAACTCGCCCTGGAGAACCTGGTGCTCGCCGCCCGCGAGGCCGACCGCGTCGGCGCGATCCTGCTGATCGAGGCCCTCAACAAGCCCGAGTCGCCGCGCTGCCCGATCGTGAGCGCGCCGAAGGCGATCGAGGTCGTGGACCAGGTGAACGCGGCCACCGGCCTCGGCAACGCCAAGTTCCTCATGGACCTGTACCACCTGTCCATGAACGGCGAGGACCTGCCGTCGGTCATCGAGCAGTACGCGGCCAGGACCGGCCACGTGCAGATCGCGGACAACCCCGGCCGCGGCGCCCCCGGCACCGGCTCGCTCCCCCTGGAAGACCTGCTCGACCAGCTCGCGAAGGCGGGCTACGAGGGCTGGGTCGGCCTGGAGTACAAGGCGGGCGACCGCCCGAGCGCCGAGGCCTTCGACTGGCTGCCCGCCGAGGCCCGCGCCGCGCGCTGAGCGCCAACTCACCGTCGTACGAAAGCAGTTAGAGAGGCACCCTCATGAGCAACCTTCCCAAGATCGCGTGGATCGGCCTCGGCATCATGGGCTCCCCCATGTCCGAGAACCTGATCAAGGCGGGTTACTCCGTCACCGGCTTCACCCTTGAGCAGGACAAGCTGGACCGCCTGGCCGCGGCCGGCGGCACCGCCGCGAAGTCCATCGCCGAGGCCGTCAAGGACGCCGACGTCGTCGTGACGATGGTGCCCGCCTCCCCGCAGGTCGAGGCCATCGCGTACGGTCCTGACGGCATCCTGGAGAACGCGAAGTCGGGCGCGCTGATCGTCGACATGTCGTCGATCACCCCGCAGACCTCGGTGGACCTGGCCAAGGCCGCCAAGGAGAAGGGCCTGCGCGTCCTGGACGCCCCGGTCTCGGGCGGCGAGGCCGGTGCCATCGAGGCCGTGCTCTCCATCATGGTCGGCGGCGAGCAGGCCGACTTCGACGAGGCCAAGCCGCTCCTCGACGCGCTGGGCAAGACCATCGTGCTGTGCGGTCCGCACGGCTCGGGTCAGACGGTCAAGGCCGCCAACCAGCTCATCGTCGCCGTGAACATCCAGGCGTGCGCCGAGGCCGTGGTCTTCCTGGAGAAGTCCGGCGTGGACCTGAAGGCCGCGCTCGACGTCCTGAACGGCGGTCTGGCCGGCTCGACCGTGCTGACCCGCAAGAAGGACAACTTCCTGAACCGCGACTTCAAGCCCGGTTTCCGGATCGACCTGCACCACAAGGACATGGGCATCGTCACCGACGCCGCCCGCAACGTCGGTGCGGCTCTCCCGGTCGGCGGCGTCGTCGCCCAGCTCGTCGCCTCGCTGCGCGCGCAGGGTGACGGCGGCCTGGACCACTCCGCCCTGCTGCGCTCCGTCGAGCGCCTGTCGGGCGCCGAGCTCTGAGCCACTCCGAGCTCCCCTGAACTTCCGGGCCGTGGCGGCGCTGACACCTGTCCTGTCGCGCCCAGGCGTCGCCGCGGCCCGGAACACCACCCGCTCCACCGGCTCCACCCGTCGCACCAAGGCCCACTCAAAAACTTCAACAAACTGTTGACGTAGCTGCTCAGGGCTCCATACGCTCCCGAACACCGTCTGCAGTCGAAGCAGTTCCGTACGGAAGGTCAACCTCGCCACCATGTCGAAGCGTGTGCTCACGACCGAGTCCGGCGCCCCCGTCGCCGACAATCAGAACTCCGCCACCGCCGGCGTCGGTGGCCCGATCCTGCTCCAGGACCAGCACCTCCTGGAGAAGCTGGCCCGCTTCAACCGTGAGCGCATCCCGGAGCGCGTCGTGCACGCCCGCGGCTCCGGCGCGTACGGCTACTTCGAGGTGACCGACGACGTCACCGGCTTCACCCACGCCGACTTCCTGAACGAGATCGGCAAGCGCACCGAGGTCTTCCTGCGCTTCTCGACCGTCGCGGACAGCCTCGGCGGCGCGGACGCGGTCCGTGACCCGCGCGGCTTCGCGCTGAAGTTCTACACCGAAGAGGGCAACTACGACCTCGTCGGCAACAACACCCCGGTGTTCTTCATCAAGGACCCGATCAAGTTCCCCGACTTCATCCACTCCCAGAAGCGCGACCCCTTCACGGGCAAGCAGGAGCCGGACAACGTCTGGGACTTCTGGGCGCACGCCCCCGAGGCCACGCACCAGGTGACCTGGCTGATGGGCGACCGCGGCATCCCCGCCTCGTACCGTCACATGAACGGCTACGGCTCGCACACCTACCAGTGGACGAACGCCAAGGGCGAGGCCTTCTTCGTCAAGTACCACTTCAAGACGAACCAGGGCATCCGCAGCCTCTCCGCCGACCAGGCCGCCGAGACCGTGGGCAAGGACGCCAACTCGCACCAGACGGACCTGCTGCAGGCCATCGAGCGCGGCGTGAACCCGTCCTGGACGCTGCACGTGCAGATCATGCCGGCGGCCGAGGCGGCGGACTACCGCTTCAACCCGTTCGACCTCACCAAGGTGTGGCCGCACGCGGACTACCCGCTGCAGCGCGTGGGCCGGCTGGTCCTCGACCGCAACCCCGACAACGTCTTCGCCGAGGTCGAGCAGGCCGCGTTCTCGCCGAACAACTTCGTGCCGGGCATCGGTCCCTCGCCGGACAAGATGCTCCAGGGCCGCCTGTTCGCCTACGCGGACGCGCACCGCTACCGCCTGGGCGTCAACCACACCCAGCTCGCGGTCAACGCCCCCAAGGCGACGAAGGTCGACAACTACGGCCGCGACGGTCTCATGGCGTCCAACGCCTACGGCCGTGACCGCAAGAACTACGAGCCCAACTCGTACGACGGCCCCGCCGAGACCGGCCAGCCGCTGTCGGCGCCGCTCGCCGTCGCCGGTTACACCGGTACGCACGCGGCCGCGACCCACACCAAGGACGACGACTTCTTCCAGGCGGGCGAGCTCTACCGTCTGATGTCCGAGGACGAGAAGTCCCGTCTGGTGGCGAACATCGCCGGCGGCCTGTCGCAGGTCTCCCGCGACGACGTCATCGAGAAGAACCTCGCCCACTTCCACGCCGCCGACGCCGACTACGGCAAGCGCGTCGAAGAGGCGGTCCGCGCCCTGCGCGAGGACTGAGCGAGCGCAGTAACCCCCAGGCTGTGCCGGTGGGTTGACGGGAGGTCGACCCACCGGTGCTGAGCCCGCACCGCCACGGACCCGGATGAGGGGTGGTCCCGTGCGCACCGCGGGCAGTCCGCTGACGCGGACAGGCACGGGTCCGCGGCGGCTCTGCGAGCCAGTGCGGTGGTCAAGGTCCGACGCTTCCCTTCTCGACCTGAGGGAGGGGAATACTCGGTCCATCGCAACCGGCCGCCGCGGCCCCGACCGATCCCTCCGCCCGCCACGGAGGCCCAAGGACTCCGTCCGGCAGCGCGTATGCATGTTCCGCCAGTCGCGCGCGGTCGGGCGGTCACCACGTCACACGACGTCAGGCCAGAGCGCCGAGTACGGACGGTCCCGTACTCGGCGCTCTTCCGTGTGCGGGGCCGGCGGTGTGCCGGGAGGGTCTCGAACCAGAACTGCTGATCGTCCTGGAACATCAGCTGCCGCCTCGCATCTCCCTCTCAAGGAGCGCTCGGAAGGTGCGCGGGGGCCGGCCGGTGAGGCGCTGGACGGTGCCGGTGATGCGGTCCTCCTCCCCTTCGGCGATGGCGCGGTCCATGTCGGCCAGCATTGCGGCGAACTCCACCGGCACCTGCGTCGCGAGGCGATCGCGCATCTGCGTGTAGGACAGACGACGGTGGGCCACGGGCCGACCGGTGACCTCGGTGATGATCGCGGCGATGTCGTCGTAGCAGAGTGCCTCGGGTCCGGTGAGGAGGAGGTCGGTGTTGGGGGCTTGCTCGTCGGTCAGAGCGCGGACGGCGACGGCCGCGATGTCCTCGGCGTCGACGAAGCCGACCCGGCCGCTTTCGGTGGCGGTCCAGATGATGCCCTCGTCGCGGATGCCGTGAGCGTGCGCGTGCGTGCCGGTGAAGTTCTGCATGAACCACGAGGGCCGCAGTACCGCCCACTGGTCGAAGAGATCGGGCAGGGCTTGGTGCACCGCTCCTACCGCCGGGCCGCCCTCGGGGATGGCCGAGGAGCTCAGCAGCACTGCGCGGTGCACGCCGGCGGTGCGGGCCTGATGGAGGAACGGCAGCATGGTCGCCGCGGGGTCGGAGTCACCCAGGGGCGGTATGAGGTAGACGCGGTCGACTCCGTCGAGGGCGGCCGCGTGGGTGGCGGGGTCGTACCAGTCGAAGGGGACCGGTTCGGAGCCGGCGACCGGGGTGGCCCGGCGGCCGGCGGCTTTGACGCGGTGACCCGCGGCGGTCAGCTGTGCAGCGGTGCGGCTTCCCGTGGTGCCGGTGGCGCCGATGACCAGTGTGGTGCCGGTGGTGGTCATCGGCTGCTCCCGGTGAAGTCGGCGCCGGGCTCCTGGACGGCGAGGGGGTTCCAGTAGTCGCGGTAGGAGGTGATGTGTCCGTCTCGAACGGTCACGACGGCGATGTAGGTCATGCCGAAGGGGGCGTCGCTCTCCACCCAGCGGCCGACGCCGCGCATCTCGACCACGATGGTCTGTGGATCGGTGGTCTGGTGGATCCGCAGGTCGGGGAAGTCGTGCAGCTCGATGTGGTCGGGGTAGTGGCGCATGTAGGCGGCGATGGCCTCCTTGCCCTCCAGGCGCTGGGGCCAGCCGTCGGGGGCGAACGGGAACTCCATGAGGCCGTCCTCGGCCCACAGCGCGATCCACGCGGATATGTCCTTGTCGAGCAGCAGTCGCAGGCTGTGGCGGTACAGATCCACCGGGGAGGTCGGTGCGGACATGAGTATCCTCCAAGTATCAGAATCCGGACCGTGGGTCCGCTTCAACGATATGGACCACGGGTCCGTTTTGCAATTGGAAGGAGCGGCATGCCCGAACGCCAGTCCTCTCGCAAGGACGCCATCCGCAACCGGGAGGCCGTGCTCGCGGCCGCCGACGCCCTCTTCGTCCGCCGCGAGAGTCCCGAGGACGTGACCATGGCCGACGTCGCTGCCGCGGCCGGCGTCGGCAAGGGCACGCTCTTCCGGGCCTTCGGCGATCGCGCCGGGCTGCTCCGCGCGCTGTACGAGGCACGGCTCGAACCGATCAGGCAGGCCATCGAGACCGGCCCACCACCCCTGGGCCCCACGACCCCACCGCGGGATCGTGTACCCGCCCTACTCGATGCCGTCCTGTGCTTCAAACTCGACAACCGGCGCCTCGCGCTGGCCCTGGAGGAAGGCGGGAGCAGCAGCCCGTACCAGGCGGAGCACTACGAGCGGTGGCACAGCCTGCTCCGAACCGTACTGGAGCAGCTCCCCGGCCTGGCCGACAGCGACTTCACCGCCCACGCCCTGCTCGCCGCCACACGAGCCGACCTCGTCGAGCACCTCGCCGGAGAAGAACGCATGCCGCGGGAAGGAATGCGGTCACAGTTGGCGAACTTCGTCACCAGCGTTCTGGCCTCCGGCCCACCGCAAGGGTTGACCGCCGAGAAATGATCGAGGATCGGGCAAGTCCTTGCTCAGCGGGGCCTCTCGCAAACGGCCCGATGCCCGAACAAGAACAACAACTGCCCACCGAACCCCTGCCGATCCCCGATCGCCTCTCAGAACCCCTCGCGTCGCGACGCGGACGACGTAGAACGCCGCCCCTGCCCCCGCTGCGACGTTCAGCCCGGCTCGCGAAGCTGCTGCGGGTGCAGACCCCAGCCGACCGCGGGCCGGGACAGCCGTGGCGGCCCGGCACCCCGCCTCCGGCGCCGGCTGTCGCGGACACCCCGGCCGCGGACATCCGTATCGGCTACGCCCGTTGCTCGCAGTCACGGTGCACGAGATGAAGCGGCTGGGACGTGACGCCGCCGAGCTGACCGCGCTCGCCGACCACCTCACCGCGCACGGCCTGGTCCTGGAGATGCTCGCCGGTCCCCTGCCCGGCAGCTACGACCCCACCGGGCCGGGGAAGCTGCTGTTCGCGTTCTCCGCGGCGATGGCGGAGAACGAGCGGGAGAACATCCGGGAGTCGACGCTGGAGGGACTCGACACCGCGGCTCGCAAGGGCAAGCACGGCGGCCGGCCGCCGGTCATCACCGATGACATGCTCCACACCGTGCTCCGCCGCAGGGCGAACGGCGAGTCCGTCGAGCAGATCCAGCCCGACCTGATCATCCGCACCGGCGAGCGCAAGGGACAGAACCCCTGGGTGGCCGGCATCTACCGGGCACTCTCCGAGCACGCCAAGCGCGAGGCGTACCCCGAGGCCATCGAGGCGGCGCACGCCGACTTCGCCGCCCTCCCGGTTCGTGAAGTCCCCGGCCCTCGTAGTGACCGAGCCTGCTCGGTGACATCGAGCCCCGTCAGTGGCTACCGCTAATTCTCCGTTCGGCCGTCTCCCTCTGGAGGCCCTGGGGCAGGTGGCGCCCGGCCGCCCCGCGAGGGGGGTCGCATGCCGTCCCTGCACGGCCGCGGCACTTACTCACGCCCGCGTCGGCGGCGGCTGCCGCAAGGTGTGCCGCCCGGCACTGACAACGCCCCGCGCACGCGTCCCCCCGCACGCCCCCCCGCGCGCACGCCGAAGGGGCGGCCCACCCCCCACGGGTGGGCCGCCCCGGCTTCGGAGAAGCGGTCGGTCAGACCTTCAGCGGGCGGATCGCCGTCGGCGCGTGACCCGGCTCCGTCGCGATCTCCTCGAACTCCTTGACCGCGCTGATGTCGGCCGTGGGGCTCATGGAGATGTTCGTGATGCGCTCCAGGATCGCCTCGACGACGACCGGGACCTGGAACTCCTGGGCCATCTTCTTGGCCTGCTCGAACGCGGTGGCCAGCTCGTTCGGGTCGGTCACGCGGATCGCCTTGCAGCCGAGGCCCTCGGCGACCTTGACGTGGTCGACGCCGTAGACGCCCAGCTCAGGACTGTTCTGGTTCTCGAACTCCAGGTTGACCTGGAAGTTGATGTCCAGACCGATCTGCGCCTGACGGATCAGGCCCAGGTAGGCGTTGTTCACCAGGACGTGGACGTACGGGATGCGGTGCTGCGCACCGACGGCCAGCTCCTCGATCATGAACTGGAAGTCGTAGTCACCCGAGAGCGCGACGACCTGCGCGTCCGGGTCGGCCTTCGCGGCGCCCAGCGCGGCCGGGATGGTCCAGCCCAGCGGGCCGGCCTGGCCGCAGTTGATCCAGTTGCGCGGCTTGTAGACGTGCAGCATCTGCGCGCCCGCGATCTGCGAGAGACCGATGGTCGTGACGTACCGCGTGTCCCTGCCGAACGCCTTGTTCATCTCCTCGTAGACGCGCTGCGGCTTCATGGGGATGTCGTCGAAGTGCGTGCGGCGCTGCAGCGTCTCCTTGCGCTCCAGGTGCGAGGCGACCCACGCGGAGCGGTCCGGCAGCTTGCCCTCGGCCTTGAGCTCCTTCGCCACCTCGACGAACAGCTCCAGGGCCACCTTCGCGTCCGAGGCGATGCCGTAGTTCGGCGCGAAGATCTTGCCGATCTGGGTCGGCTCGATGTCGACGTGCACGAACTTGCGGCCCTCGGTGTACACGTCCAGCGCGTAACCGGTGTGACGGTTGGCCCAGCGGTTGCCGATGCCGAGGACGAAGTCCGACTCCAGGAACGTGGCGTTGCCGTAGCGGTGACCGGTCTGCTGGCCGACCATGCCGGCGTTCAGGTCGTGGTCGTCGGGGATCGTGCCCCAGCCCATCAGGGTCGGCACGACGGGCGTGTTGGTGAGCTCGGCGAACTCGACCAGCAGGTCGGAGGCGTCGGCGTTGATGATGCCGCCGCCCGCGACGATCAGCGGGCGCTCGGACTCGACCAGGAAGCGGATCGCCTTCTCGATCTGGGCGCGCGACGCGGCCGGCTTGTAGACCGGCAGCGGCTCGTACGTCTCCGGGTCGAACTCGATCTCGGTCTGCTGGACGTCGATGGGCAGGTCGATGAGGACCGGCCCGGGACGGCCCGAGCGCATCAGGTGGAAGGCCTGCTGGAAGACGCCGGGGACCTGCGCGGCCTCCAGGACCGTGACGGCCATCTTCGTGACCGGCTTGGCGATGGTCGCGATGTCGACCGCCTGGAAGTCCTCCTTGTGCAGGAGGTGCGTCGGCGCCTGGCCGGTGATGCAGAGGATCGGGATGGAGTCACCGATCGCGGAGTACAGGCCGGTGATCATGTCGGTGCCGGCCGGACCCGACGTACCGATGCAGACACCGATGTTGCCCGGGTTGGCCCGGGTGTAGCCCTCGGCCATGTGCGAGGCGCCTTCGACGTGGCGGGCGAGCGTGTGGTCGATGCCACCGCTCTCCTTGAGCGCCTTGTAGAAGGGGTTGATCGCGGCGCCGGGCACACCGAACGCGTTGACGACGCCCTCGCGCTTGAGGATCTCAACTGCCGCACGGACAGCGGTCATACGAGCCATGGGGTTCTCCTGCTTCGACAGCTTCGACAGCTCTTCGGCTGCCGGATACGGCTGGCGGATCCGGCTCCCGTCGCGCCCCGCGGTGAGCTTCTGTTTCCGCATTGTGGAAATTTAGTTCTGCTATATGGAAGCAATGTAAGCGGGCTTGCGGGAGACCGTCAAGAGAGGGACCACGAGAGGGGGCGGTCGGCTCCTTCTCGCGGCCCGCCGACCCGTCCCGCGGGCCGTCCGCCCCGGGGTCCGGTTCGCCCGTTGAGCCAACTTCCAGCCGCGGGGGACGCGTTGGGTGGAGGATGGGTGGGGACGGCCCGGAGACGGGCCGCACGGCACGGCATTGCGGGGCGGGCGGGGCGGTTACGGCAGGCGGTGGTTACGGTGACGGACAGCGGCGCGCCGATACGGTGTCCGGGTTGCCGGCGCGAGCATGTGTACGTTCCTCCGGCCTACCCCTGCGCGTGCGGGGCCCCTGTGACCCCTCCGGTGGACCGGGGCGCCGCGCCGGAGCCGGTGACGGACCGGGCCTGGGCGGACGAGTGGGTCACCGTGCGGTGCGGGACCTGCGGGCGCCCGGGTCACTGGCCACGGCCGGAGCTGGACTGCGTGTGCGGGGTGGTACTGCGCGTTCCGGTCATCTCGGCCGGCGGGGAGGGGTTCGGGGGCGGTCCTGGTAGGGAGGCCCCCGGTAGGGAGGACCCCGGTAGCGGTCCCGGTCGCGAGGACGCCCCACCCGAGCCGCCCGACCCACCCGCTCACATCTCGCTGCCCCGCACAGCCCCGCGCCCGCGCCCCGCCTTCCGGCCCGTGACGATCCGCGACGCGCGCGACGCGGTGACGGTGGCCGCGCTGTATCTGCGGTGGCTCGGCTACCCGGACACCCGCAGCGCCGCCCGGCGACCGCCCTCCGGCGCCCGGATCGCGGCGCGCGGCCTGCTGGCCCAGGTCGAGGCCGCGCTGCGGCCCACCACCCTGCGCGATGTCGAGTGCCTGTGGCTGACCGCCATGACCGAGGCCGGGGACACCCCGGTGACCTGCGCCTGCTTCTCCCTCGCCGGGTATACGGCGGGCGCCCGCACCCGCGCCGACACCCTGGGCGTCCCCCTGTTCACCATGGACCTGACCGGCACGCCCCAACCGGTCAACAGCGCGGCGGACGAGCTGGTCGCCACGGGGGCGTGAGGGGCCTCAACCGTACGGGCCGGGCCGTACTCCCCGTACCCCCTACCGCGCGCCCCCTACTCCGCCGCCCCCGTACCCCCCAACCGCCCCATCCGTCCCGTCCGCCCTACCCGCATCAAATGCGCCACGTGCCGCCCGAGCGCGAGGCCGGTCAGCAGGACCACGAGCCCGCACACCCCCGCCCAGCCGAACGCGCCGTACGCCCGTACCGCCAACCAGGAGCCGACGCTTCCGCCCAGGTACGCGCAGGTCATGTACGCCGTGTTGAGGCGGGCCCGCGCCTCGTCGCTCAGGCCGAAGATCCGTACCTGGTTGGCGACCGTGCCCGACTGCATCGCCACGTCCAGCAGCAGCGAACCCACCGCGAGGGCCACGAGCCCCACCGCCCCGCCGAGGCCCCCGAAGAAGAGGACCGCGGCGGCCGCGAGGACGGCGACCATGCAGACGAGGTTCACCGCGTCGGAGCCCCGGCGGTCCACCTGCCGCCCGGCGACCGGCGTACAGATCATGGTCCCGGCGTTGACGAGGGCGAGCACGCCGACCGCCGAGGCGCCGAGACCGTACGTGGGACCGGTCAGGAGCAGCGCGACGCCGGTCCACAGGGCGGAGAACGCACCGAAGATCATCGCCTGGTAGAAGCCGGATCGGCGCAGGTCGGGCTCGGTGCGCAGCAGGCGCAGCGCCTCGGCGAGCAGCGCGGGGTAGCGCTGCCGGGACGGCGCGGTCGACCTCGGCAGGGCGCGGGCCAGGACGCAGGCGATGAGCAGGGTGACGACCGCGGTCATCAGATACGGGGCCCGCCAGCCCAGCCACTCCCCCACGGCACCGCCGAAGACGCGGGAGAGCAGCATGCCGCCAATGGACCCGCTCAGCAGCGTGCCGGTGACGGCGCCGCGTCGCTCCTCGGGGACGAGGCCCGCGGCCATCGGCGCGATGACCTGGGCGATCACGGTGGTGACGCCGACGAGGACGCTCGCCCCGACCAGCGGCGAGAGCCCCGGCGCGGCGCCCGCTCCGAGCAGGCCGAGCCCGGTGAGCGTGAGCAGGGTGACGATGAGCGTCCGGTACGGGATGCGGTCGCCGAGCGGCACCAGCAGGAAGATGCCGCCCGCGTACCCGAACTGGGTGGCCGTCACGACGAGCGCCGCGGTGTCGGCCGACACGTCGAGACCGTCGGCCACCAACGGGCTGACGGCCTGTGGGAAGTAGACGTTGCCGACGGCCACACCGCAGGTGACGGCGAGCAGCAGCACCATGCCGCGACTGAGTCCGGGTGGGCGCGGCGCGCGCTCCTGCCCGGCCCTGGGGCTCGCGGGCTCACCGGTCTGGGACTGGTGCGGCTTGTGCGGCTGGTGCGGCTGGTGCACTCTCACCTCACGGAATCGGCTGCCGGGCCGGCAGGCAAGCCAACCAGCTGAAGGACCGGCTCACGATCGCCGGTCGGCCCCTCGCCGCACAACCGGTTTTGGCCACGGCATACTCGCCGCATGCCCATGCCCATGCCCATGCACATGCCCGTGCCTACGCCCCGGCCCATCCTCCGTCCCGCCACGGCCGCCGATCTGCCCGCGCTCCAGGACATCGAGCGCGCCGCGGGCGAGGCGTTCCGTGCCCTCGGCATGACAGCGATCGCCGACGACGAGCCTTTCACGATCGAGGAGTTGGAGCGGTACCGCAGCGCGGGCGGGGCCTGGGTCGCCGCCGGTGTTCCGGCCGACGCGGGCGCCACCCCGGTCGCGTACCTCATCGGCGAACTCCTCACCGACCCCGTCGCCGAACCCGTCGCCGAATCCCGCGCCGAACCGCACGACCCCGGCCCCGCGTTCCACATCGAGCAGGTGTCCGTGCACCCGCGCGCCGCCCGGCGCGGCGTCGGCCGCGCCCTGATCGAGCACGCGGCGGACCACGCCCACACGCTGGGCGCGACCGCGCTGACCCTGACCACGTTCGCCGACGTGCCGTGGAACGCCCCGTACTACGCGCGCATCGGCTTCCGCCCGCTCGCGGACGCCGAACTCACCCCGGCCCTGCGGCGGATCCGCGCGCACGAGGCGGAGTCGGGCCTGGACCGCTGGCCCCGCCTCTGCATGCGCCGCGCTCTCCCGGACGGCCCGCTCACTCCCCGTACCGCTCCCTGAGCTCGATCTTGCGGACCTTCCCGGAGACCGTCATGGGGAAGGAGCACAGCACCCGCACCCCGGCCGGGATCTTGTAATGCGCCAACTGCCCCTTGCAGTACGCCTGGAGCTCCTCGAGCGTCAGTACGTCGTCGGGGTCCCGCAGGATCACGCAGGCCAGCGGCACCTCGCCGTACCGCTCGTCGGGGACGCCCACCACCTGCACGTCGGCGATCCTCGGGTGGCCGTACAGGAACTCCTCGATCTCGCGCGGGTAGATGTTCTCGCCGCCCCTGATGATCATGTCCTTGATGCGGCCGACGATCTGCACGTATCCGTCCTCGCGCATGACCGCGAGGTCACCGGTGTGCATCCAGCGCCCGTCGTCGATGACCTCACGGGTCCGTTCGGGCTCGTCCCAGTAGCCGAGCATGACGCTGTAGCCCCGGGTGCAGAGCTCGCCGGACGCGCCGCGCGGCAGGGTGACGCCGGTCGCCGGGTCGACGACCTTCACCTCGACGTGCGGCAGGACGCGGCCGACGGTGCCGGTGCGGCGCTCCAGGTCGTCGTCGCGGCGCGTCTGGGTGGAGACGGGCGAGGTCTCGGTCATGCCGTAGCAGATGGACACCTCCGCCATGTGCATCTCGGCGACCACCCGCTTCATCACCTCGACCGGGCAGGGCGACCCCGCCATGATGCCGGTGCGCAGCGAACTCAGGTCGTACGTCGCGAAGTCGGCGAGGTTCAGCTCCGCGATGAACATCGTCGGCACGCCGTACAGCGAGGTGCAGCGTTCCCGCTCGACGGCGTGCAGGGTGGCGACGGGATCGAAGGACGGTGCGGGGATGACGATGCACGCGCCGTGCGAGGTGGCGGCGAGGTTGCCCATCACCATGCCGAAGCAGTGGTAGAAGGGCACGGGCACGCAGATCCGGTCCTGCTCGGTGTAGCCGACCGTGCGGCCCACCCAGTACCCGTTGTTGAGGATGTTGTGGTGGGAGAGCGTGGCCCCCTTGGGGAAGCCTGTGGTGCCGGAGGTGTACTGGATGTTCACCGGGTCGTCGAAACTCAACTCGGCCTCACGGACGAGCAGTTGCGTGTCGCTTACCGTGCGCCCGGCGTCCAGGAGGGCGTCCCAGGAGCTGTCGCCGATGTAGTGGACGGCGCACAGGTCGGGGCAGCGGGGCCGCACCTCGTCCACGAGCGCGCGGTAGTCGCTGCTCTTGTGGGTCTGCGAGGCGACCAGGACGGAGATGCCCGACTGGTTGAGCACGAACTCCAACTCGTGGGCGCGGTAGGCCGGGTTGACGCTCACCATGATCGCGCCGATGCGCGCGGTGGCGTACTGCACGAGCACCCACTCGGCGCAGTTCACCGCCCAGATCCCGACGCGGTCCCCCTTGGCCACCCCCGCGCCGAGGAAGCCGCGGGCCAACTGTGCGACGGCCGTGCCGAATTCGGCGTACGTCCAGCGGGTGCCGGCCGCGACGTCCACGAGGGCGTCCCGCTCGGGCCAGGCGGCGACCGCCCGGTCGAGATTGCGGCCGATGGTGTCGCCGAGCAGCGGGGTGCCGCTGGTGCCGTGCGCGTACGAGAGTTCGCTCACGCGTAGTCCTCCTCACGGCGCCGGGCGCACCGGACCGGCCCGCCGCCGCACACAGATCGATGGAGGAGAAGTGTGACCCGGGGAGGCGCCGGGCGCCAGTACGTGATCGAGCGAGGTCCGGGGGCTACACCCCCGCCCGGGGGCTACACCCCCGTCCAGGGGCTACACCCTGACGCACGCGTCAACGCTCCGGCACGAGGTTCCGTCGGCACGGCCGACCGCAGGGCCGTCACCGCCGCCACGACGGCGGGATGCCGCTCCGCGCCGCTGCGGTAGGCGACGGCCGTGCGGCGCTCGATGGGCAGGCGGGTGAGGACGACGTTGCCCGGCGGGCCGTCGGCGATGCCCAGGTGCGGCACGAGCGCGACGCCCTGACCGGCCGCCACGAGACGCAACACCGTGCCGAAGTCGTCGACTTGATGGCGGACGCCCGGCGTGAAGCCCGCCGCCTCGCAGGCCCGGACGGTCATCGCGTGGCACAGCGTCCGTGGCGTCGCGGTGATCCAGGGTTCGTCCCGCCACGGCGCCGGCGACGTGAGCGCCCCGTCGGTCGCGGGGGCGGTGAGGGAAGCGAGGTACATGGGCTCGCTGAACAGGGGCGTGGCGCCGAGGCCTGGCTCCAAGGGGTGCGGGACGAAGTCGTACTCGTGGAGCAGGGCGACGTCCAGTTCGCCGGCTCGCAGGGCCCGCGCCACCTCCGCGGGGTCGACCTCCGAGATCATCGGTTCCAGGCCGGGGTGGTCGGCCGAGAGGGCGGCGAGCGCGGCGGGGAGCAGTGCCTTGACCGCCGTCGGGAAGGCACCGATGCGCAGGGGCCCGGCGGGCCCGGTGCGGAAGTCGCTGAGTTCACCGGCGGCCTGTTCGAGCCGCTCGAGGACCGCCTCGGCGTGACCGACCAGGCGACGGCCCGCGGGGGTCAGGGCGACGCGCCGCCCCGTGCGCTCCAACAGGGCGACGCCCGCCTCCCGTTCGAGGAGGCTGAGCTGCTGCGAGACGGCGGACGGGGTGTACGAGAGGGTCTGGGCGACGGCCGCGATGGTGCCCTGCAAGGACAGCTCACGCAGCAGCCGCAGGCGTCGGACATCAAGCATCGGCGAGCATCAGTTCTGCTGACTCTTCACTTCAGAAAGGCGACCTGGACCCGGCGCACGGGGCGGACCAGGCTGGTCGTCATGACAGACCAGACATTCCCCCAGGGTATTCACGTCCCTCTCATCACGCCGTTCACCGCTGCCGGAGGCGTGGCCCACTCGGCCCTCGAAGGCCTGGCGCGCCGGGTCCTGGAAGCGGGGGCGGCGGGAATCGTGGCGCTCGGAACGACGGCGGAGGCGGCCACCCTGAGCCCGGCGGAGAGACGGGAGGTGGTCGACACGTGCGCCCGCGTCTGCGCGGAGCGGAGCGCTTGGCTGACGGTGGGCGCGGGTTCGAACAACACGCGGGCCAGCGAGGCGGCGCTCACGGAACTGGGGCGGGGCCCTGCGCCGTCCGCCGCCCTGGTGACCGTCCCGAGCTTCACCCGCCCTTCCCAGGAGGGCGTGATCGCCCACTTCCGACGGCTGGCGGAGGTCAGCCCGGTGCCGCTGGTCGTGTACGACATCCCGTACCGCACCGCCCTCCCCCTCTCCGCGGCCACTCTGCGGACCCTCGGCACGATCCCGGGCGTGGTGGCCGTCAAGTACGCGCCCGGCGGCATCAGTCAGGAGACGGTCGCCCTCATGGCCGACCTGCCGCCCGACTTCACCGTCCTGGCGGGCGACGACCTCTTCGTCTCCCCCTTGCTGGCGATGGGCGCGACGGGCGCCATCCTCGCCACGGCCCACCTGGCCACGAGCCACTTCGTCGCCCTGGACACGGCGTGGCGCACGGGCGACGTGGCACGGGCCCGCCGACTGGGCCACGCGCTCGCCCGCCTGTCATCGGCATGCTTCAGCGAACCGAACCCCACGGTGATCAAGGCAGTCCTTCACGCCCGGGGGTTGATCCCGACCCCGGACGTACGTCTGCCCCTTCTGCCGGCGGGAAGGGCGGCGATGGAGGCGGCATTGGAGCAACTGGGCGGGGTCGAGGCCTGAGGGCCGCCGCGGCCGGGGCCTGAGGGTCGCCACGGCCGGGACCTGAGGCTCGGGGCTCCTGGCTCGGAGCTTGAGGCTTGGAGCTCGGGGCTCGGGGCCTGGGACCTGGGGCCAGAGAGAGGACGCGACGGCTGGGCTCAGCCCCTCCCCCGCTCCGTCCACTCCCCCTCCGCCGCACCCCCGGCCGCCGTCCGCTCGCGCAGGTCGACCCGGCGGATCTTGCCCGAGATGGTCTTCGGCAGTTCCGGCACGAACTCGATGCGGCGCAGCCGCTTGTAGGGGGCCAGCACCGAGCGCGTGTACGCGAAGATCGCCTCGGCCGTCTCCTCACCCGGCGACCAGCCGTTCGCCAGGACGACGTACGCCTTGGGGACCGCGAGCCGTACCGGGTCGGGGGCGGGGACGACGGCCGCCTCGGCCACCGACTCGTGCTCCAGGAGCGCGCTCTCCAGCTCGAACGGGGAGATCTTGTAGTCGGACGCCTTGAAGACGTCGTCGGAGCGGCCGACATACGTGATGTAGCCGTCCGCGTCGCGCGCACCGATGTCACCCGTTCGGTAGTGACCGTCCGCCATCGCCTCCGCCGTGCGCTCCGGATCACCGTGGTAACCGGCCATCAGACCGACGGGGTTCGCGCTCAGGTCGAGGCAGATCTCCCCCTCCGCGGCGCCCGGTTCGCCGGTCACCGGGTCGAGGAGTTCGACGACGAAGCCGGGCGTCGGTCGGCCCATGGAGCCCGGCTTCAGCTTCTGGCCGGGCGAGTTGGCGACCTGCACGGCCGTCTCGGTCTGGCCGAAGCCGTCGCGGATCGTGACCCCCCAGTCCCGCCGCACCTGCTCGATGACCTCCGGGTTGAGCGGCTCACCGGCGGCGACGACCTCGCGCGGCGGAGTGCGCAGCTGGGTCAGGTCCGCCTGGATCAGCATGCGCCACACGGTGGGCGGCGCACAGAACGAGGTCACGCCCGCCCGGTCCATCTCCGCCATGAGCAGCCCCGCGTCGAACCGCGCGTAATTGTGGATGAAGACCGTGGCCTCCGCGTTCCACGGGGCGAACAGGTTCGACCAGGCGTGCTTGGCCCAGCCGGGCGACGAGATGTTCAGATGGACGTCGCCGGGCCGCAGACCGATCCAGTACATCGTCGCCAAGTGACCGATGGGGTACGACACATGGGTGTGCTCCACTAGCTTCGGGCGTGCGGTGGTGCCCGACGTGAAGTAGAGCATCAGGGGGTCGTCGGCGAGGGTGACGCCGTCGGGCTCGAAGGGCTCGGGGGCGTCGTCGGCCCCGTCGTACGAGAGCCAGCCGCCACCGACGACGGCAGTCCCGTCGGCGGCGGTCCCGTTGGCGGTGTTCCCGTCGGCAGCGGTCCCGGTGGCGGTCCCGCCGACGACGATGCGCGTGTACGCGCCCGGTACGTCGTCGAACTTCGCCATGTCCTCGGGGCGTACGACCACATGTCGGGCCCGGCCCCGCTCGATGCGGTCGCGCAGGTCGACGGGGCCGAGCAGCGGGGTCGCCGGGATGACGACGGCGCGCAGCTTCATCGCGGCGAGCGCGATCTCCCACAGCTCGACCTGGTTGCCGAGCATCACGACGATGCGGTCACTGGCCCGTACGCCGTTCGCCCGCAGCCAGTTGGCGACCTGGTTCGAACGTGCGGAGAGCCGCGCGAAGGAGAAGCGGTCCTCCTTGCCGTCCTCCTCCACGATGTGCAACGCGGTCCGCTCGTTGCCGTCGGCGATGACGTCGAACCAGTCGAGCGCCCAGTTGAACCGCTCGGGCCGCGGCCAGGCGAAGCCCTCGTACGCGGTGGCGTAGTCCTCTCGGTGCCGCAGGAGGAAGTCCCGTGCGGTACGGAACTGCTCCGTGGCGCTCGTCCCGGTCGTCGTCATGTGCACCCCTACTCGATACCTGCTCGATACCTGCTCGATGACGGGGTTCCGGGCTGCTTCCGCAGCTTCCGTCACCCCGGCCGCCGTACTCAATGCCGGACGCTACGGAACATCGTGTAATCCGGGAGGCGGATCTCACCACCCCTGGTCGGGGTGTCGCAAGGTGGAGGGCGCATGGGTGTCGGCTGACGGGGGCGAGGCGGTGGCGCGGGAGGCGGCGGCCGCCCCCGGGGAGGCGGCCCGCACGGACCCGCGGACGCGGATTACTTGTCGGCGGTCAGCTTCCCCGCCGAGCCCCAGCTGTCCGCCGGGGTCTCGTGGATCCAGACGGTCAGGTCTCCGCCGGGATCTTGTACGCGTCCACGAACGCGTCGGTGATCTGCTTGACCAGCTCGCGCTTGAGCTCGATGTCGCGGGGGCCCTGCTGAACGGTCACGGTGGGCATGCTGAACTCCTGTGCTTCCAGGCCGGGTTCACCGGCGGAGTGGCCCCGGTGTGCGCCGGGGCGTTCGGTACGACTCCAGTCCATCGCGGCCGCGCCCCGCGACCAAGGGCCAGCCCGCGACCACAGCGATCAGCGTTCGAGATCGCCGCAGGTCAGGGAGGGTAAGAGACCGACGCGGGACCAGTCAGGAAGCAGGGGGAGATACGGGAGCAGACGAAGGCGCCGCTGCCCGGCAAGCCGCAAGAAAGATGTCGAGCACCGGCGCCACCTCCCCCGCCCGGAGCGCAAGTTGCGTCGGCAACGCCAGCCCCGGCGCCCGGAAGGGCAGAAACGCCACCCACGGACTCCGCAGCACCCGCGCATGCGCCGCGTACACGACGGTCCACTGCCGCGCCACCCCCGTACCGATCGTCGCGAGTCGGTCCTGCAGCGATCCCTCGACCGGCCCTGGCACCGGCTCGAACCCGGCGTCGTGACAGGCCCCGACGACCAGGTCGACGAGGGCGGGGTTGTTGCGCCGCGCGGTGATGGCGAGCGGAAGCACGGCCAGGTCGCCGAGTGCGACGTCCGGCCCCGCCGCCAGCGGGTGCCCGGCCGGCAGGACGGCGACCAGCGGGTCGTCCCACAGCGGCTCGACCCGCACGCCGGGCACGGGCTCCATGGACCGTACGAACGCGGCGTCGGCCCGCCCGTCGACGACCTGCTCGATCCGCTCGCCCGCACGGCCCGACACCAGCTCCACCGGCACCCCCGGCGCCCGTAGGGCGAACTCCGTGAGGACACGGTCAAGGTGCTCGCCGAGACCGGTACTGGTGGCGAGCCGCAGCCCGGCGGGCGGCGCCACCGCGGCCCGCGCCCGCTCGGCCGCGGCGAGCACCGCCCGCGCCTCGGGCAGCAGCCGCTCCCCCGCGCCGGTGAGCCGCACATGACGGGGCGAACGGTCGAAGAGCTCGGCCCCCAACTCCCGTTCCAGGCGCCGAATCTGCTGGCTGACGGCGGACTGGACGATGTGCAGCCGCTCGGCCGCCCGCCCGAAGTGCAGCTCGTCGGCGACGGTCACGAAGTAGCTGAGCTGCCGCAGGTCCATGCGGGGAAGCCTATGCAGCAGGCGGCGCCCCCGGGGCCGACGGGAGCCCCGCCCGCACGCACCCCGCCGGCTCAGGCACCGGCGGCGGCGCGGTCGCCGCTACTTCCAGGGCTCGCTGAAGGAGCGGCCGGGGACCGGCTTGGCGATGAGGGCGACGGCGATGAAGAAGTTGACCTGCCCGATGGCGAACATCAAGGTGGCGAGCGCCTTGGCGTCATAGTGCTCGGCCGCCCGCGCGTACAACTCGTCGGACACCCGCTCACCCCCCATGGACGGCTGGTGCACCGCCTCCACGAGCGCGAGCGCGGCGCGCTCGGCAGCGGTGAAGTACGGCGAGTCCCACCAGGACGCCACCGACGTGATCCGCTCCTCCGACTCCCCGCCCTTGCGCAGGAACCCGGCGTGCAGAACGGTCAGATACGTGCTCCCCACGATCTGACCCGCCCGCAACTGGACCAGACTGATCGTGGCCCGCGGAACGGAACCGTTGCCGACGAGCTTGAACAGCGCCGCCGACACGTCCGCCAGCTCGGGGACGAGCTCTCCAGGGTCCTCGGACATACGCGGAACCATAGGGACCTCTTCGGTGATCGCACGCGTTTCCATGGTCGACAACTCCTCAGGGTTGGGATGCTGCTGCTTTCGCTTTCACCTCCCTGACGGATCCCGGCGCAAAGACGTGACAGATCGCCGAAGGCTTCGTACGAAAAAAGTTTTCCCGCTCACCGGTCACACTCTCGTCGCGCCACCCGTCATGGCAGTGAGTCCACAAGGACGGCTCGCAAGATCCACCTCTGCCAGGGAGACAGCAATGACCAGCACCCCCGCCACCGGCCCCACCCCCACCTCCGCCCCCATCCTCGTCACCGGAGGCACGGGCACGCTCGGCAGCCACGTCGTACCGCTGCTGCGCGAGGCGGGCCACTCGGTCCGCATCCTGACCAGGAACAGCCGCGAGCCCGAGCCCGGCATCGAGTACCGGAGCTGCGACCTGCTGCGGGGCGACGGCCTGGACGACGCGCTGCAGGGCATCGACACCGTGCTGCACCTCGCGGGCGGCCCCAAGGGCGACGACGAGGCGACCGAGAACCTGGTGCGCGCCGCACGCGCGGCCGGGGTGCGGCACCTGGTCTACATCTCGGTGATCGGCGCGGATCGGATCCCGCTGGCGTACTTCCGCGCGAAGCTGGGCGCGGAGCGGGCCGTCGCCGAGTCGGGGATCCCGTGGACGACGCTGCGGGCGGCCCAGTTCCACGACCTCGCGCTGACGCTGGCAGAGAAGATGGGGAAGCTGCCGGTCGTACCGGCGCCGGGCGGGATGCGCTGGCAGCCGGTGGACGCCCGCGACGTCGCGGCCCGCCTGGTGGAGCTGACGCTGGGCGAACCGGCCGGCATGGTCGCCGACCTGTCGGGCCCGCAGGTGTACGGACTGGGTGAGCTGGTACGCGGCTACCTGAAGTCGACCGGCAAGCGCCGCCCGCTGATGCCGGTCCGCATGCCCGGAAAGGTCGGCCGGGCCTACCGGAGCGGGGAGAACCTCGCGACGGTCGGCGCGTCGGGCACGCGCACCTGGGAGGCGTTCCTGGCCGAGCGGACGAGTTGAGCGGACGGGGCGTGCGGACGGGGCGTGCGGATCCGCTTGCGGCGGACGAGTTGAGAGCCCTCACGTACGCCGGATGCTCCCGAAGCGGATGTCGTACGAGAAGGGGACAGGGGAAGAGCCCGGGGAGGAGGTTGGGGAGGTGGATGGGGAGGTGATTGGCGAAGAAATGGACGTCATCATCCGCTCGGCCTCCTCCGTCAACTCGTCCCGCTGCGCCCGGCTCGGCTTCCCGAACGGCTCGATGGTGAGGGTGGCGGTCCCGGCCTTCGCGTCCTCCCGCAGCCGCCACACCCCGGCGAGGAACCCGTCGAGGAGGAAGACGCAGTGCGGCTGGTTCCCCTCCCATGTACGCCCCTTGTACTCGGCCGGTACGACACGGCCACGGTCGGCGTGCGACAGCAGGAGGTTGTCGTACTCGGGCAGGAAGCGGGCCGGGGCCGGGGTGTCGGCGTCGGGGCGGGGCGCGTCGGGCAGGTCGAAGAGCTCGACGCCGTTCTCGTCGCGGAAGGTGCGCAGCCGGGGCCGGAGCCGCTCGAAGACGTCCCGCATCCGGGTGAGCCGGGCCCAGGTCTGCAGGTCCTTGACGGAGGCGGGGCCGAAGGCGGCGAGGTAGCGGAGGACGGCGGAGTCACGTCGTTGCGCGTGGAGTCGTTGCGCGTCGATACGGGTGGGGTCGCTGAGGCCAGGCGCCCCGTCGCCGGACGAGCGCGCGCCGAGCCCCTGCGCTCCGGGCTCCCGCTCTCCCGGCTCCCGCTTCCCGGACTCCCGCTCTCCCGGCTCCTGCTCGCCGAGCCACCGTTCGAGGGTGGTGAGGGCGACCTGTCCGCTGCGCCGCCAGAGCCCGCGCGGGGTGACCTGGACGAGCGGCAACGTACAGCGAGCGGCCACGGCGAGAGATTGCGGGTCGGCGTCGGGCCACCGGACGTGCAGGAGTTCGCGGAGCTGCTTCATGGTGCGGGGTTCGGCCTCGACGGCCTCGCGGGCGACGCGGGCGAGCGCCGTCAGATCAACGCTGGCCACCCCCCCTCGAAACGCGATGAGTTCGCGTTGCCGAGCCTCCTGGACGAGCGGCCGCAACGTACGGGCATCGGCGGCAGTGTGCAGGTGGATGGTGGAGCGGAGCGTGACGATGCGGACCAGCCGGCGCGACTCCAGGAGTGCGGAGAGTTCGGCGGGGTCGAAGCCGGCGAGCCGCGCGGCGAGGGCGTAATACGGCGGTTTGACGTTCTGCGCCTGGAGCCCGACGAGATGGGCGATGGCATCCTCGACGGACAGCCCACGGGCCCGGCGCAGGAGGAGCTGCCGGTCGAGCGTGGCGCGGTTGAGGGCACGGGCGCCGAGCAGAGGGGCGGGGGCGTCGGCCGCGGTCCGGGCCTGAATCCCGGGCCGGGTCTGGGTCCCGGGCCGGGTCTGGGTCCCGGGCCGGGTCTGGGTCCCGGTCCGGTGCGTCGACTTGGTCATGCGGGCACGCTAGCGGGACTCGCGGACACGTACGGTCCGCGATGCGTCCCGGCGGGCGCCACCGGGACGCATATCCTGCCTCCGGTGCCACGAGGTGGCCGTTCCGCGACCGCGCCCTGGTCGACGGGACAAGCGTTCGACAGAGGAGGCGGCCAGGATGGCGGAGCGCCGAGCGCGTCCTACGGGGTCGACGGGGCGGGAGAGGTCGGCGGGGCCGACGGGGCGGGAGACGCCGACGGGGCGGGAGACGCCCGCGACGCCCGAGCAGCCACCCACCTCCACCCCATCCAACCCGCCCGCGAGGAAGCACTCGTGGCTGCGCATGACGCGATCCCAGGCGACGCCTCAGCCGGGCGAATCAGCCAGAGGCTCCAAGGCCGCAAGGGGCACAAAGAAAACCAAGACCGCGGCGGCGCCACTATCGACGGACCGGAACGGCGTCGGAGCCGCCCGCCCGAACGGGGACACCCTCGTCCAGGCGGCGCTGTACCGAGACGGCGTACGGGTGGCGACCCCCGCCACCCTGGCGGACACCTTTCGCGAGCTGCGCGACCAGCCGGACGGCATGGCATGGATCGGTCTGGCACGCCCGACCGAGGCGGAACTCCTCTCCCTGGCAGCCGAGTTCGACCTCCACGAGCTGGCCGTGGAAGACGCGATGGAGGCCCACCAGCGCCCGAAGCTGGAGCGCTACGGCGAAACGCTCTTCGTCGTCCTGCGCGCTGCCCGCTACCTCGACGCGGCCGAGGAGGTCGACTTCGGCGAGCTGCACGTCTTCGTGGGGCCGGACTTCGTCATCACGGTCCGACACGGCGCGGCCCCCGACCTCACATCGGTCCGCCGCCGCATGGAGGACTCCCCCGACCTCCTCAAACTCGGCCCCGAGGCGGTCCTGTACGCCATCCTGGACGCGGTGGTCGACGGCTACGCCCCGGTCGTCGCCGGCGTCCAGAACGACATCGACGAGATCGAGACCGAGGTCTTCAGCGGCGACCCGGAGGTGTCCCGCCGCATCTACGAACTCTCCCGCGAAATGGTCGAGTTCCAACGCGCCACCCGCCCCCTGGTCAGCATGCTGCACGCTCTGATGGCGGGCTTCGCGAAGTACGGCACGGACGAGGAACTCCAGCGCTACCTGCGCGACGTGGCCGACCACGTAACCCACACCAGCGAACGCGTCGACGGCTTCCGCCAGGCCTTGGCCGACATCCTGACGGTGAACGCGACCCTGGTGACCCAGCAACAGAACGCGGAGATGCGAGCCCTGGCGGAGGCAGGCTTCGAACAGAACGAGGAGATCAAGAAGATCTCGTCCTGGGCGGCGATCCTCTTTGCACCCACTCTCGTCGGAACTATTTACGGCATGAACTTCGAGAGGATGCCCGAGCTGAGCTGGAGCCTCGGATATCCCTTCGCGGTGGGCTTGATGGGGGTTGTCTGTACGGGTTTGTACGTGATTTTCAAGCGACGGGACTGGCTGTAGAGCCGAACCGACCCCACTTGTACCGTGTACGCGGCGCCACCCCTCCCAATGCAGGTGAATCGCCTTGTCGACACCACCATTTCGCGCGGCCGGCACGACCGAAGACCCCTTTGCCGCTGCAAGGACCACGCGCACCAAACCGGCCCGCACCGCCCCGTTCAGCGTCGCCTGCGGCTCCGCGATGATCGTGTCGGTCACGCCGTCTCGGTTGAAATCGAAAGAACAAGGTCACCTCCTGCTGGTCAAATGGTGAGCAAGGCGGACAAATTGCAAAATTGCGCTTGACGGACCATCAGCCCGAAGCACATAGTTTCTTCACCGCGAACTCGCAGGCTGTTCGCGTTTTCGGCACTCCAGAGGATGCCGAAAAGGTTCGCAAGGGGGCGAACCGGCGAACTTTGCAGGTCGCCTGCTCGGGGGCCGAGGGGACGCAAAGCCTGTGGAACGCCTGTGGGTGCGCCTAGTTGCGTATGCGGCAATTGTCGCGGCTCTGCTAGTTCTTGACGTGTACCCCAGCGCCGCCGCAGAGCGCAGCGAAGCGACCGATTCGTACGGGTCACGCGCCCGGCAGGAACCCGACGTCTATCGGAGTACCTCGTACTCGAGCCAGCCGAGATTTGCCATCCTGCACGGCGGCTACTGGTACCAGAACTCCGGCTGGGCCACTTGGCCGCGCTACTTGGCCGACCAGGGATGCGCCGTCTCGTCCATCGACTGGATCAGGGGCAACGTTCCGCAGTTCGACCTCGACCCGGACCGGCTCGTCGTCCTCGGCTCCTCGGTCGGTGGCCGGATCGCAAGTCGCTCGCCACCTACGGGGTCGGCGGCGGTCGCGTCAGCGAAAGCGTCGCCCTGTCGCCGGGCCTACGGCGTCACAGACGAGACGGTCGCCGGCAGCCGCGCCCACGGCGGCGCCCTCCTCGGCATCCCCGGCATGCCGGACAAGATCCTCGCGTGGATCGAGGCCGACCTCTGACCTCCCGGAGGACAAGACCGCAACACCGGCGACCAATCTGACCCAGCAGGTGCCGTCACGCCAGGCGGCTCGACGGGGTGGCACCCGCACCGGCCACCACCCCAGGCAGGAAACCCTTATGTCCCCCCGCATCCATCGACTCGCCGACCGTCTGATGCCCGGGCGCGCCCGCGCCCGCGAGGAACAGGCCGCACGAGCCAAAGCTGCACAGGCCGCCGAAGCGGCCCGAAGACAACAGCAGAAGATCGCGGATCGGCGACTCGCCCTGCTGGAGTCGGACACCACGGTGCGCACCATCCCCTTCGAGGGCCGCACCTACTACGGCCGTACCGTCGACCGGTTCACCGCAGCCGGCGCCAGCGCCCACAACCTCGCCCTCATCGCCGACGCCCTGGAGCAGACCGGAATCGACTTCTTCCTCGTCCCCGGCCGCTCTCGCACCCGCCACGTGGTCGCCGTGCGCCGCGCCGACCGCAAGAAGCTCCTCGACGCCCTGCGGGCCGCCTACGGGACCAGCCCGCTGTACGCGCTCAGGCCCACCAGTCACCCCCTGCCGGACGACGCGGTTCTGTACGCCGACGGCTCCCTGCCCACCACGCTCAAGCGGCAGGACATCATCCGCTTCGGCGAAATCCTGCTCGGTCCGCACGGGCAAGTGCTCGCGGACCTCACCTACGGCTGCGACGTCGAGTTCTGGCAGGACGGCCGGCGGCTGCTGGACGACGACCGCGGCGCCACTCGCATCGAGGCTCTGCGCACCCAGGCACCGCCCGCGGTGCTCGCCGACGCTCTGGTCGCACCGCGCTCCAACGCGGTCACCGACGTACTGCCCTCGGTCGCTCGCACCACGGCCGTCCGCACCATCGAGCGCCGCGACTACCCGACATACGAGAGCCTCACCCAGCTCCGCATCGACGCCGCCAACTTCCCCATCGACCTCGTCTACACCTGGGTCGACGGCTCCGACCCCGACCTCACGGCCCGACGCGAATCCTTCCGCACCGGGCCCGACGCCCCACGTATCCACGCGCGCGAGACCGGCACCTCCCGCTACACCAGCCGGAACGAGCTCAAGTACTCCCTGCGCTCGGTGGAGATGTACGCCCCATTCATTCGGAACATCTACCTGGTCACCGACGGCCAGAGGCCCGACTGGCTCGCCCCGCACGCACCCGGCATCCAGGTCATCGACCACAAGGACATCTTCGCTGATCCGACCGCGCTTCCCGTCTTCAACTCCCACGCCATCGAAACCCAGCTGCACCACATACCGGGCCTGTCGGAGCACTACCTCTACCTCAACGACGACGTCTTCTTCACCCGCCCGGCCACCGCCGGACAGTTCTTCCACGGCAACGGCATCGCCAAGCTCCCCTTCTCTCCCTTCCAGCTCGGCGTCGACGCCCCTCACCCCGACGAACCCGCACCGAACTCGGCGGGAAAGAACGTCCGCGAGCTGATGCAGAAGACCCACAGCCGCTTCACCGTCTCCAAGTTCAAACACACCCCGCATCCTCAACTTCGCAGTGTGTTAACCGAGTTGGAGGAACTCTTCACAGAGGACGTGCAGCGGACGAGCCGGTCCCGGTTCCGTGCCACGACGGACATCGCCATGGCAAACTCGTTGCACCACCACCACGCCTACCTCACAGGACGCGCCGTACCCGGCACGTTCAAACTGCGCTACATCGACGTAGGCAAGCCGGGCCTGGCTGCGGCTCTCGACGAGTTCCAGCCGGGGCACCCACACGATTTTCTGTGCCTCAACGACGTCAACACCGCCGCCCCTGAGCTAGAGCGCGTAGCGGGCGCCCTCCGGGACTTCTTGGAGAGTCAATTCCCCTTCGCCAGCCGCTGGGAGACGCCCCACACGCAGGGCTCTCCGCTGGTTCCAAGCTGACTTGTCCGAGGGCGTGTGCAACCGGACGGTGACTAGGCAGCCCGCCACACCAACCAGGGTTAACAGGCCCGTACCGCTAGGTCCTCCACCTGGCGACCGCTGAGTACCACTCACTGCTCGATCAACACAGCAACACCCCTGATTTGTCACCGTCAACAGCCCAGCAAAGGCCCATCCATGAAGCGAACACTCACGTTGATCACCGCGCTTGCCATGACCGCGCTGTCGCCGACTACGGCGCACGCGGCAGTCAAACGGGCCAAGCCTCCCATCAGCTGCGAGTCGCGGACGTTCACCTCAAAACCGGGACCGAGCTTCAGCGATCCGGAGGATGCCAATGCCCGGATGAACGTCATGGGTCCGATCATCGAATCGATAAACAGCGCCAGTTGCGGGCAGACGATACGCGTCGCCATGTATTCGATAGGAAGCACGAACCCGGGCCCGGAATTCGCAGGTGCCCTGATCGCCGCACACCAGCGTGGCGTCATCGTCAAGGCGCTGATGGATGCCCACAGCGACAACGCGACCTGGCAGTCGATGGTCAGCGAGCTGGGCAACGACCCACAAGCCGAAAGCTTCGCCGCGCTGTGCCCGGGCGGCTGCCTGACCCACTTCTCCGGCTCCGCCCTGCACGCGAAGTACTACATGCTCAGTGGCGGCAGCGACGCAAACAGAACGGTGACCGTCAGCAGCGCCAACCCCACCTCCGCCCAGGCCAACACCGCGTGGAACAGTGCCGCCACCGTCAAGGGCAACGTCGACCTGTACAACTCCTATCTCCGCTACTTCACAGCCATGTCCAAGGGGGCACTCAACGGCCCGGGCCCGCTGGCGCCCGACTATTACAACTCCGACAGCGGTCTGGCGGCCCGAAAGCTGTATCCAGCCTCCTATCAGTGGCCCAAGGCGCGCGACAGAAGCGACACCTGGGTCGACTTCCTGAACAACGTCAAGGCGCCGGCCACGATCAACATCGCCATGTTCGAGTGGACCTCTCACGGCGAACCTGGCGACCGGAACTATTTGGAGCTGCCGAAGAAGCTGGTCAGCCTGGCAAAAACTGGCGTAAAAATCCACATACTCGTCACCGCCGGCATGGTTGATGACAGCGTGCAGGACTACCTGAAGGACCGGCCGAACATCAAGGTGCACGACACCACCCGCGGCACCGACGCGAACGGCAACGCCCTGCATTACACCCACGACAAATACATGCTGGTCAGCGGCGGATACGGGAGTGCGTCCGACACCAGAATCGTGTTCGTCGGCTCCTCGAACTGGACGAGCAACGGCATCTGGCACAACGACGAGTCGGACCTGCAATTCATCGGCCAGCCCGACTACGACGCGTTCAAGACGGACTGGCAGAGTCAGTTCAACCGCTGCTGTGGAACCAGGGCGCGGCAGTTGGGTGCCGAGGAGCGCGCCGAGAGTACGGCACGCGAGATTCCCGTCGATCCTCGGCAGGCCCAGGAGTAGGCAGAGTGGGCTGTGACGCAGCCAGCTGTTCGACTGGTTCTCTGACCTGAGGCCGAGCGTCCAATGGCTACACGCCCCACCCTAGGATGCGGCATCCAAGAGGTCGAGCCCCCACCCCTGCGTGGGGGCCTTGGTCTTTGGGCTGTCCAGGAGCAGCAGGCCCGGGACCGCTGCTCCGTCGTCGAGGTCAGCGGCCAGGGACAGGTCAGCGGTAACCCAGGAAGAGGAGCACCTCCAACTCTGCCCCCAGGGCTTGGTCCCAGGGCTTGGTCCCAGGGGCCGGGTGCCGCCGTAGAACGTAAGTTCACTGTCGTTGATGGTGATGGCGCCCTTGACCCAGCCGCGTTCACGGTAGCGGTGCGGGAATTCGTTCATTCGCTCGGCGAACAAGGCGCATCGCCGACGAAAGTAAGCGCAATTGTGTCAATTGCGGCGGCTCTTGGCGCCTGGCCAAGGGGGACGTGGTGACGAGGCCACGATCGCGCGCCCGAAGCCGGGCCGTCCTGCGTGCCCTCGATCTAATCTCCATCGGACAGAACGGACGGCTCGGCCTGCCCGGGGCAGGCCGACGTGGGAACCGGCAGGCTACGCGACGCTGGAACGGGTCCTGTCGACGGCCCGGTAGCGCTCACCCCGCGTCCAGCAACCGCACATCGTTACGGGCGACTGCGGCATTCGGCCGACGTCCGGATTATGAGGCGTAACGCCATCCGGTAGACGCTTGGCCACTGACCAACTGCCCTAAGGTCTCGCACTCTGCGACTACCCATCGTGATTGCCTCGCCTCATCAGACGGCCCCAGATACTCTGCAGCCCCGCATCTCCCAGGTGACCGCGGTGGGGAGAATCTGGGGAGAACGACGGCCGCTGGGGAGCGCATGGGGAGAACGAACCACGTAAACCACAGATGCAGCCGAAAGCCCCTCAAAGATCGGTTCAGGCAGCTCAGAGAGCAGCCTGGCTCCATCACTGCAGTTCAGAGTGGCCGGGCAGACAACTTCAAGAAGATCTCGTCCTGGGCGGCGATCCTCTTCGCCCCCACACTGGTCGGCACGATCTACGGCATGAACCGCGACGCGATGCCGGAACTCAACTGGACCTTCGGCTACCCGTTCGCGATCCTGCTGATGGCGGTGGTGTGCGTGAGCCTGTGCTTCATCTTCAAGCGGCGGGACTGGCTGTAGCGGGGAGCCAGCGGGCCTGATCAACTTCGCTTACGCGAAGGGTTCAGAGGGGCTCTCCCGGCCCCTGGGGAGAATGCGCGGCACTGGGGAGCAGGCACTGTCCGCACCACAAGCCATCCGGCGCTCCTCACCCGGCCAAGTTGAGGGTCGTCAGTGGTTCCCACGGTGCAGAGGCCAATGGAGTCAACCTCGCCCCGCCGCCCTCGGCCGAGGGAACCAATGGCACAGTGAGCGCATGCAGCCGCCTGCCTGGGCGGGGACAGTGGATACCCCGCTATCCGCGCCCGACGCCTTCGACGTCCCCGTCTTCCTCCGCCGTAGCTCACCGCTGGCCCCCGCGCCGCGGCCCACTCCTGTGATGGTGGCCTTGGCCCACCAACCACTGCCCCAGGGCGCTGGCATACCTGCGGACGGCGCGTATCTGGTCGGCACGACGTGGCGTGCGCTCCTGGACGCCACGATCGCGGTGGGACGGGACATCAGCTCCTGGATCACCGCTACGCCCCGTCTCGCACGCCACGAGATCAAGGCACGCCGGTATCCGCTCTCCGCCTACCTGGTACGGGCCGGGCGCGAGGTCGTACCCAGCGTCGTCTACACCCACGGAACGGAGAGCTCGACTCGTACCGCCTTCGGCTACCACGTGGGCATGACGATGGCCCAGTGGGCCTGCCAGACGATGGGGCTCGGCCCCACCACACACGCTGAGAGCGCGATACCCCAAGGCGCGGCGCCCGGCTGGGACAAGACGCCCAGTCTGCCGGACCTGTTCGGCACGCACCCGGCCACGTCCGAGCTTTGGCTGGTCGAGGCAAAGGGGAGCCGTCGGCTCGGCATGGGGCCCAGGGTCAAAGGGGCGCAGCAACTGGACGTCGGTGCTCTCGTCCCCGTTGCACACCAGAAGGTGCTGTGCGGGACCAGCTTGGAGCGGCGCCTGTTCATGATGATCGACGTCGAGGGCGACCTGCCGGACGGTGACCCCAGCAACACCTCCGACGAGGAAACGCTGCAGCAGGACGACGAGGCCCTCCTGGAACTCGCTCGGTCGCGCATGTTGACGTATCTGGCACTTTCGTCGTTGCCCCGGGGCGGGTTGCGCGTCACGGCAGTTGGCAGGCCCGAGGTGGAGGCAGCAACAACGCGAAGGGCTCCGATCCGACTGTTGGAGAGCGACGAGCCCACAGCCGAGCTACGTCGTCACGTCGCACCGGATTCCGGGGACGCCGACATCAGGCAACAGCACGGCCTGGACATGCTGACGGGACGGATTCCGGGCACGGATCTCATGCTGGGGATGTCCCGACGTCTGTACGGCGCGTGCCGCGAGCTGGCCTACGCAGAGCGTCGCGTCATCGCACGTGTCCGAGAAGAACGACCCATGTACATGGACGAGCTGCCCCGTGCGGTTCAGCGCCAGGAGAACGCGGTGGCGCAGCGGCCCGAACGGCAGATGAGCGATCGCGCGCGTGAGGAAAGAGCCGCTGCTGCTCAGGAGTACGCGCGCAGAGTTCGAGCGGAACAGCTAGACGATCAGCTCCGCTCCGTACGTGAAGGTTTCACGATGGGAAACAGCGGCTCGTGGATGCGCCTCATCGATCTCACTCCGCGTCTCGCGCTCCCCAGCGAGGAGGGCTTCCTGGAGGCAGCGACCTCGGACACCTACCTCGCGGTGGAGGAGGAGGCACTCGACCTGGATACCGACGTCGAGTAGCGGTGGCCGGCCGGAGCTGAGGGGCCGGCCTCCAGCAGTGTTCCGACGCGGACTGGCCAGCGACTCGAACGACTCCCTCAGCGCGATGCTTGGATGCCCCGATCAGCCGCGTTTCCTTGGTTGCAGTTCTGGTTGCATTCACCGGCGTACAGCACCGTTCAAAAGCCCAGCTCGACTCGGCTGCACCACAGGGCAGGACGCCCACGTGCGCATCAGAACCCCCAGATGAAGACTTGGAAAGCGTATTGGGGGCAACGCCGCAGGGTTCGAATCCTCTGTCATCCGCCAGTGCCTCACCGGGCACGATGGCGAAGGGCCCCACCGTTCGCGGTGGGGCCCTTCTTCGTGCGTGGTAGCAGTCGCCGTGTCCACGTCCACCATGTCCGTGAGGACGAGTGAGCCGCGCTGAGCACAGCGGGCACCACCACGGACACCGACCAGAGCACGGAGCCGGGCGGTCCGGAGAACACCCCATCCGGAAGAGCACCCTCCTGCGTAGCCTCAGCCTCAGACCGCGAGACGGCCCCATACTCGGTAGCCTGAGCCGCCGTCGAACTCCTGGCTGGGTCGCTTCGTTCGGGTCAGGCCGTTCCCGGTCGGGCAACGAAGTCGGCTTCGTCACGCCGACCACCTGCCCGTCGTGGTAGGTGAGCTCGACGTCCCGGCCGCCCGGAATGTCCAGGCCGTCAATGTCCTCAGGATCTGTTTGCTGTTGCGGTAGTTGGTGTGCAGCACCTGCCCGAGGTCTCCGCGGATGTCGATGCCCGCGTCCGCAAGGCGGAACCCGCGTGAGTAGACGGCCTGTTGGCCGTCGCCGACCAGTAGCAGCCCGTTGCGAGCGTCACCGACCGGCGCGTGCAGGAGGCGGACCCCGACGAGAGTGAGGTCCTGGACCTCATCGACAATCACAGCGGAATAGCGCGGCTCGTCGGTCCGCCGCGTCGCCTCCGTCAGGGCGAGGGTGAGGACGTCGCTGAAATCATGCGCGCCCCGTTCGATGCGTAAGGACTCGTCCGCCTCGTACTAGGCCCACACTGCCTGCCGGTGCGACCGGCGCCGGCTCGACCTCCGCCAGGCGCTGTCTCGCCCGATGTGCTTCCAAGCCAGGCTGAGGGCAGTCTCGGCCGTGTCCCCATGTAGCCGAACCTGGACGTCGCGCTCCTGCAAGCACTCCTGCGCCCAGGAACGCAGGCTGCGGAAGTCCACCCTGTCCGCGACGACCGGGGACACGGTCTTGAAGAAGGTGCCCTGCACCCCGGGGCAGGTTGTTGGCGAACGTGACGTACAGGATCGGCCGCTGGTGCGCCGGGCGAGGTGAGCCGCGCGGTGCAAGCCCACGAGTGTCTTGCCCGTGCCCCCGTTGGGGAGCACCTAGGAAGAATGGGCGGCGCTGGGGAGCGGGGCACCGTCCGCATCGCCAGCCATTCCGTAAGCCTCGACCAGCCAACTTCCGCCAACTTCCGCCAGCCTCCCTGCGTACGCCGTCACGGTGAGTCTTGGCTGACACGGTCACACGGAACGGCGTACACGGGGAGGACCGGTTGGAACCGAGGAGTGCCGCGGCGGCAGGGAAGGGCTTCCCATGTGCCGCACGTACGACGTGCTACATCGAGATCCACGAAGACGGCACAGTGACGCACGGGGGCGGGCACGCCGCGTACGAGCGGACCGCGGCCTGCAAGTCCCGCCACTTCGCAGTCTGGCCCGGCGAGTGGTCGAGCCACTTGTTCGCGGTCGACGACCTGGCCGAGTACACGAAGGCGCACGGAATCAAGCACCCGCCCACCAGCGCTTCGGCCTCCGGTTCCTCTCCCGTCTGCACACCACGACCGGCGTGGCAGTCGCGCTGCAGGAGGACGAGGTCGGCGGCATCGGGTGGCGTCCCGTGGACCGAGTAACCCGACCGACCCCGCGCGAGAAGCTCCTCAAGCTCCCCCTCCAGGCCGAACCGGAGACGGCCAACGCCTCCGTCCTGATCTACAACGACCGCGGCGAGTACCTGCTCCACCTGCGCGACAACTTCCCCGGAGGGATCTGGGAGCCGGGCATGTGGTCCCTGCTGGGCGGCGGCCGAGAGCCCCAGGACGCCACCCTGGAACACACCGTGCGACGCGAGTTGCACGAGAAGACCGGCCTGGACATCGCCGACCTGACCCCGTTCGGCACCGAGTACGCCACCGACGACGCCGGCGCGACCGTGTCCATCGCCATCTACGCCGGCCGTTGGAACGGTGACCCGCGCGACCTCCGCCTGACAGAAGGGGTGATGCTGGCCTGGTTCACCCCCGACAACCTCCACCGCCTGCGCATCGCGGACTCCACCAGCGATCTCGTACGGCGCCACGCCGCCAGCCACCCGGCGCCGCAGAGCGAGCCCGAACCCGAGGAAGAAGGTCCGGCTTCACCGCACGGCACGGTCCCCAACATCATCGGCGTCCACCTCTATCTGGAGCGGCCCGACGGGACGGTGCTGCTCGGGCTGCGCCACCCCAACTCCGCCTTCGCGCCGTCCACCTGGCACGTCCTGGCGGGCCACTGCGAACAGGAGAACGCCATCAACTGCCTGATCAGGGAGGCAGAGGAGGAAGCCGGCCTGCACATCGAGCGCGACGACGTCGAACTCGTCCACGTCATCCACCACATCGGCAGGCCCAGGAACCCGCCCCGCCTGGGCCTGTTCTTCCGCGCCCGCGCCTGGCGCGGCGAGCCGGAGCTGCGCGAGCCGGACAAGTGCACCCAGTGGAAATTCTGGGACCCCACCGCCCTTCCCGACGATCTCGTCCCGTATACCCGACTGGCTATCGCGAAGATCCTGAACGGCGAGCTGTACAGCGAGACGGGCTGGCCCGCATGACCGGCACAGCGACCAACACGCCCCGCCACGTGACCGCTGCGACAGCGGCCGGACGTCTCGACACCCGCCTCGTAGTGATCCGCGGAAACTCGGCGTCGGGCAAGTCGAGCGTGGCCCAGGGCCTGCGAGAGCACTACGGCCGCGGCGTCGCGATCGTGGGCCAGGACGTGATCCGGCGAAATGTGCTGCGCGAGCACGACACCACGGGCGGTGCCAACATCGCCCTGCTCGGCAGGATCGCCCGCGGAGCACTGGACGCCGGCTTTCACGTCGTACTCGAAGGGGTCCTCTACGCCGACCGCTACAGCCACATGATCACGTCTTTGGTCCGGGACCACCGCGGCGTCTCGGCCTGCTACTACCTCGACGTGCCTCTGGAAGTGACTCTGGCCCGGCACGCGTCGAAAGCGGACGCCGCGTACCTGAAGCAGGTCACCGACGCCCACCTCGCCTTCTGGTACCGCGAGTTGGACCTGCTCCCCGGCGGTCCGGAGACCGTGGTCCCGGCCGACAGCACGCTGCAGGACACGGTCGCCCGGATCGTGCGCGACACCGGTCTGACCGCCGTCGCCTCCGCCCCGCCACCGCAGTGCACGCCATCAGAGGGGAACTCGATGAACCTGGTGCTGATGTCCGATCCGCAGGTCGCCGCGGTCCCGGTGTGCGAGTGCGGGGAGCCGCTCGTCGACGTGCGCGACCATGACTTCCGCGTCGACTGCCGCAAGCAAGACCCACTGGGCGCGTTCGCCTACGTACGTGAAGGCGTCCTCGCCCGGTTGAAGCACGCCCGATCGCTCCTGCCCGCCGGCACCGACCTGCTGTTCATCGAGGGCTATCGTCCGCTGTCCCTCCAGCAGCGCTACTTCACCGAGTACGGTAACGAGCTGGCCGCCGCCCACCCCGACTGGACGCCTGAGCAGCTGCACCAGGCCGCCAGCCGGTACGTGTCGCCGCCCGAGATCGCGCCGCACTCCGCGGGCGCGGCCGTGGACGTGACCCTCGTCGACCAGGACGGCCACGAACTCGACCTCGGCACCCGCGTCAACGCCTCCCCGGAGGAGAGCGACGGGGCCTGCTTCACCCACGCGCCGAACCTCAGCGACCAAGCGCGCCACCACCGCACGCTGCTGCTCAAGGCGATGGAGGGCGCGGGTTTCACGAACTACGGAACCGAGTTCTGGCACTTCTCGGTGGCAGACCGGTACGACGCGCTGATGCGGCAGGAGTCGCACGCGCGCTACGGACCAATCGAACTGCCATAGCCCCGGCCCCGCGACCGCGACGGAAAGCATCGAACGGAGGCACGTATGCCTGACGACACCCAGCAGGCGATCCCAGCCGTCCCGAGTCCGGCGGCCGGAGACCAACCACGTGAGCACCACATGCGCCTGCTCGGGCGGTACTACCACCAAGTGGAAGCAGGCCGCAAGACGATCGAAGTGAGAGCGGCCACCCCGAACAAGCGCGCCGTCGGCGTCGGTGACACGGTCGTCTTCCACGACCGGGACACCGGGCGGGAACTCGACGTCATCGTGCGGCGGATCACCCCGTATCCCTCCCTCGGCGAGCTGCTCAACTCGGAGAACACCGCGTACATCGACCCGGACGGCCCGCCCGGAGAGCTGCTCGCCAGCCTCCGAAGCATCTACCCGCCGAGCAAGGAGGCGCTCGGCGTCCTTGCCCTCGCGTTCGACCACCGCCCTGCCCGGCCCGGCCGCCCCATGCCGATGACACCCGCCCAGTACGCGCAGACCGTGCCCCACCACACGGTGTACGGCTGCCTGTACATCCGCGACGAGCACGACCGGCCCGTCCAGCTCCGCTCGGTCTACGGCTCAAGGCTCTGGCAGTTCCCCGGCGGCAACCTGGACGCCCCGGGCGAGGACCCGCTGCAGACCGCTCGGCGCGAGACGGTCGAGGAGACGGGCCTCGAACTCGCTCTGGACACTCCGGAGTTGCTCCTCACGCACTTCCTGCACGCCAGTTCGCGTCTGCCGTTGAACAAGGTGGGGCTCATCTTCGACGGAGGCCGGCTGACCGCCGAACAGCTCGGCCGGATCCGCCTCGACCCCGCCGAGCACGACATGTGGGCCGTCCACGACCTCGCGGCCTGGCAGGAGCTGATGACACCGCGCGCCTTCGCCCGCCTCGACGCCACCGAACGAGCGAGGCGGGGAGAGGGCCCCAGGTTTCTGCTGACGCACACCTGAGCTTCCCACCCCTACCAGGAGGCAACCGTGCCCGCCGAGGACACCAACATCCGGGCCTGGCAGCTCTACGGACAGCGCCAACTCGCCCGCGCCTACACCCCACCCGTCCCCGACCAGCTCAGCTGGACACCCTGGGAAGGGATCGGACCGGGGGCAGAGATCCTCGGCGACATCGCCGGCCGCCGTGTCCTGGACATCGGCTCCGGAGCCGGCCATCACGCCGTCCATCTCGCCGCGGCTCACGGAGCCCGCGTCACCGGCATCGAACGGTCCCGGGCCCAGCACGAACGCGCGGTCACGGCCCACGCGGACGTGGACGGTGCGGAGTTCACCCAGGCAGACGTGGCCGAGTACCTGACCGGGGCCGAGCCGTTCGACGCCGCCTACGCGATCGGGACGCTCTCCTTCATCGACCCGCACCGCTCACTGCCCGCGCTGCGTGACGGCCTGCGCCCCGGCGCCCCTCTGATCCTCTCGCTCCTCCACACCGACCTGCACGGCCGCGGCCCCTCCACCGAAGTGGCACCACGCGAACAGACGCTCCTGCTGGGCGACGGCCCGCCCCTGCCGACGCAGATGTGGGTCCTGGCACCGCAGTTGTGGGAGGACCTGCTCACTCAGTACGGCTTCCGCGTCGAAGCCCTCGACCTGTTCTCGCACCCCGACAAGAACGCCTCGGTCATCCAGCAACTCATCCGCGCCCGGCGCTTGCCCGACCGCCCCGCACGGGTATCCAGCCGCCCCCGTGGCACCAGGCCCCCGGGCGGCCGTCGGCGTGGGTGCCATCCTCCTGAACGAGGAGCGCATCCTGCTCGGCCGTCATCGACGCGGCACCCTCGAACTGCCCGGGGGGACCGTCGAGGCCGGGGAATCCCTCGAAGAGGCCGTGATCCGCGAACTCGGCGAGGAAACCGGCCTGATCGCCCGTCCCAGCGACGTCACGCTCCTGGGCACACTCGTCGACCACGTGGAAAGCGTCTTGCGGGTCACCGTCGGAGCGCTCGTCGGCAATTGGCGGGGGCAGCCGACCACACAGCCGGACGAGAGCGTCGGAGACTGGGCCTGGCACCACCTTGATCACCTTCCGAACGGACTGTTCGTCTGCAGCGCCCAAATCCTCACGGCCTGGCGTCCCGACCTCCCCATCAATCACACACCGGCTCACTACACCCCCTTTACCCACGGCACACCATCAGCGGACGGCCTGTGACCGCGAGTCCGGAGACAATCCCCCCGACCTGCCGCGGGGCTCCCTTCGGCCCAGCGCATACACCAGGGCCGCGGCATACCGGCACGGCTTCAGACATTGGGGCCGGGGACCTGAACGGGAGCCCATGGGCAATTAGGTACCGGTAAGCGCGTAGATTCATCGACGATCAGCAGGCCGGACGAACTCGGTCCGCATCCCGTCGCACTCCCCGAAACCAACGGCTGCACCCCGGCCGTTAGCATCGGCGGCACAGGGACGGCTTCGGCGGGGGACTTCGCAATGAGCTTGGTACTGATTTTTGCCATCGTCGTGGCTGTCGTGCTGGTCGCCGTCGGCTTGGCCGATCAGCGCAGGTTGTGGCGGCGGTTCATGACGAGGTGGTTCCGTAACCCGGAGGCCCATGAGCCCTCTGACGCCGCGGTGACGGGGCTGCGCGTGTTCTTCTTCGCGTGGGCTGCGCTGCTGCTCTTCGCGGGGTGCCAGGCACAGGCGGCCCAGGACAAAATGGACCGGATCGAGCAAGAAATGGATTCCTCTACCAGTCGGTGAGGTCCACTGGATACAGCCCATTCCCAGGTGGAAGTGGCCCTGTTTCCCGGGTAGGTGTGTGTGCCGGTGCGGGCAGAATCCCGCGCACGTATTGGTCCTCCAGCAGCGGCGCGTAGACGCCACCGCTCACGCAGTAACCGTTCCTGCCTTCGAGCCCTCCGCGCGCGTCACGACGCCGACCCACCATGCCCCCGATCAGCCGGCTGCACACCCCCCGGTCAGCAGGTGGACCCCCTGATCGGCAGATGAGGGCACAGCGTCGACACGGTCCCGTTGTGCCCTCTTTGCGGTCTCTTTCTTGAGGCGTCGCAGGCCCCCGACCAAGATCAAGTCTCGGTCCCGGCAGACGCCGGGCCGAGCCTTCGACGAGGAGACAACGTGCAGATCAAGGCGTCCCGACGTATCCGAACCGCCGGCGTCGGCGCGGTCACCGCGGCCGCTGTCCTGACCACGCTCGCCCCCACGGCGCTCGCGGCGGAACCTGCTCACGGTGACGGCAGAGGCAACGCCGCCGAAGGCGTCGCGTACAACGACCAGGAGATCGTCGGGCTCTTCGCGCTCGGCAGCGGCCGCGCCGCACAGGAGAACCCGGACGTGCTCAGCAAGTTCGGCATCCCGCACCAGAACGTGGACGCCGCCAAGACCGCCGCCTTCACCGGCGCGCTGCGTACGGCGGACCCGCAGTTCCACGAGGCGGTCACCGAGAACGTGCAGAGCGGCGACCCGTACAAGGTCGACGCCGGCCTCACCCGTCTCGCGGCCGACGTGAACAAGGTGACCGACAAGAAGTCCCTCCCCGACGGCGTCGCGCGCGGTTCCTTCTGGGTCAAGACGGACAACGTCGTTCTCCAGACCGGCACGGTGGCCACCACGGTGGCGGCCGTCGCCGAGGTCGGCGTGGTCGTCGTGGTCGCGTACCGGCCCGCCGACGACACCTCGCAGTTCACCCGCGAGGCGCTGAACGTCGCGGTGGCCAAGGCTCTGTAAGCGTCCCGGTGGCCGAGGCGCGCGCTCGTGCGCCGAGGCTCCGTGCACCCGTGTACCGGATGCCGCCCCTGCAGAGCGGGCGGCACCCGCACGTCCGAGGAAACGTACATGAGCGACACGTCCCAGGCCGTACGGCGGGAGCGCCGGGCCTTCGTCACGGCTGCCGCCGCGCTGTCCGCCGTCCTGATCGCCTCCATCTACTTCGCCATGCCGCGCAACGTGACCACGCAGCCGTGGATGCCTCCGGTGAAGACGGCCTTCTCCGCGTTCGTGCCCCAGGGCTGGGCCTTCTTCACCAAGGACCCGCAGAGCGAACAGTTCGGCGCCTACCGGTTGCGCGGCGGTGGAGCGCAGCCGGAGAACCTCTCCTTGACCCCGCAGGGCAGGGCCGGGAATCTCTTCGGCCTGTCGCGGCGGCAGCGCGCGCAGGGGCCCGAGGAGGCGCTGCTCGCCTCCAAGGTCCGTGCTTGGGAGACCTGTCAGGGCTCCAACGACGACTGCCTGCGCGCGGCCGCCACCCGGCCCGCCGCCTCGGTCACCAACCCCTCACCCCTGCCCTCGCTCTGCGGAGACGTCGTCGTGACCAACCAGAGGCCCGTGCCTTGGGCCTACCGTGAAGTGCTGTCCGAGACCTCACGCGTGACCCGTGCGGCACATCTGAGGATCCGGTGCGATGACTGAGACGACGGGGACGACGGAGACCGGGCCGAGAGCGGCGCGAGCCTCGACGGCCGACGTCAACGGGCCGACGACCGAACCGAATACGGTGGATACGGCGAAGACGGCGAAGTCGGCGAAGTCAGCAAAGACGAGCTGTGCCCCATCGGGGACCGGCCAGAGCGGGAAGACGGCCGTGCGAGTGGCGGATCCGCCGCCGGGCCGGCTTCCCGACGCCGTGGACCGGGCACTGCGCAAGTTCGACCCACGCTCGGTGTGGTTCGGCTGGGGCCGGACGGTCATCGCCCTGGCGCATCTGGTCACGCTGGCCTTCACTCCGTCCGCCGCGCTGCTCCACCCTCTCCTCGGCGAGCAGCCCTACCCGCACTGTGCGGGTGTGCAGGCCATCTCCACGTACTGCGTGGGTGGTGACGCGGTCTCCCAGGAGTGGCGTCGCTGGATCATGGTCGCGCTGCTCGCCCTGGTCGCCAGCGGATACCGGCCCCGCTGGACGGTGTGGGTCCACGCCTGGATCGCGTACTCGATCGGCGTCAGCACCGCGTTGCCCGACGGCGGCGAGGCCATCGCGCGGATCGTCTGCCTGCTCCTGATCCTGATGGGCTTGGCCGACGACCGGCGTTGGCACTGGCAGCGGCCGACCACCGCGCTCGGACCGCGGCGTCGTGGCGTGGCCTTCGCCGCGTTCTGGGCGCTGCGCGTACAGCTGGTGATCCTTTATCTGCAGTCGGGCATCAGCAAGTTCGGCGTCGCGGACTGGTTGAACGGTTCGGCCGAGTACTACGTGTTGCGCGACCCGGTCTTCGGAGTGGCCGAGCCGCTCGCCGCGCCGCTGCTGAAGATGTCCGGAAACGGGCTGCTGGTCAGTGCGATGACCTGGGGTGCGATCCTCATTGAGGTGGTCATCGCCGCACTGTTGATCGGCCCGCAACGCTGGCGGAAGTTGGCCTTCCGGATGGATGTGCTGCTGCACGGCGCCATCATCGCGACCATCGGGCTGTGGAGCTTCAGTCTGATCATGATCGGTGCAGCCGCCGTCGCGGCCACTCCGGACCGCGTGGATCCCGATCGAGAACCGAAGCCGACCCGAGAACCGAAGCCGACCTGAGAACCGAAGCCGACCCTCACCTCCCACCCCGGCTCAAGGAGAGACACATGACTGCGGACACCATCATCGCGTGCGGAAAGGGCCACGTCTTCTGGGGAAGGTGGGTGCACGGAGCCTCGGTGACCACCATTCGCCTCGGGCCGCGCCGGCTGGGCATGTGCAAGGCGGGCCGGCATCTGTCGCTGCTCCGCCGCGTCGACGAGAGGGAGCTGACCGCCGCGCAGCGCGCCACCCTCTTCGACGCACCGTGACGGGGGTACGCCTCGACGGGGTCGTCGCCGGATACCGCGGACGCCCGGTGATCGGCCCCATCGACACGGAACTCGACCACGGGGTGCATGTCCTGCTCGGGCGCAACGGCGCCGGGAAGACCACGCTCATGCGGGTGTTGGCCGGTATTCTCCCGCCGCTCGCGGGCCGGGTGCTGATCGACGGCACCGACGTGGCCGACCACCGAGAGGCGAAGCGCGCCATCGGCGTACTGACCCACCGTGCCGCGCTCAGCCCGCAGCTGAGCGTGCGCGACAACCTGGAGTTCTGGGCCCGGGTGCAGGGCCTGGACGCCGCGCGGCGCGGCACGCGCATACGGGAGGCGGCCGCACGGTTCGACATCGAAGGGCTCCTCGACCGCCGCACCGCCCGGCTCAGCAGAGGCCAGCTCCAGCGCGCCGACCTGGCCCGGCTCACCCTGCCCGACCCTCATGTCCTGCTGCTCGACGAGCCGTTGACGGGGCTCGACCCGGTCAGCGCCGAACACACCCGCGCGCTCGTACGGTCGTGGGGCGAGCGGAAGACCGTCCTGTACTCCACGCACAGCGTGCCGGAGGCGCTGACGCTCGCCTCCCGGCTGCTGGTCCTCAGGGGCGGGGTGCTCACCCGACTACCCACGACCGCGGAACCGGAGCGGAGCGCGTCGCCCTCCGTGTACGACCTGCCGTCGCCCTCCGTGTACGACCTGCGGACCTCGCGCGGCGGTGGAGGCTGGGAGCGGATCAGCGTCGGGCCGGACACGACGATCGGTGAGCACATCGCCGGGCTCGTCGCCGACGGCGTCGAGGTCACCGGCGTACGCCCGGTTTCCGCGGTCGCCGTGGACACCGCCGACGCCACCGGCACCGCCGGGACCCTCGACGGCCGTGCGGGCGGCACCGGGGGCGTCGCGCGGTCCGCCGTCGAAACCGCCATCCATCGACTCCTGGACGATTCCTCATGACCACAGGTGGACTCCTCGGCGCCCTCCTCCTCCGCACCTGGCGTCACCAGGGCCGCCAGGCCCTGCTCGTACCCCTGGCCGCCGGGACGGGGCTCGTTGCCCTGCTGCTCGTGCTGCCGTACGTCTTTCCCGACGCGGTCCACGGAGAGCTCGTCGCCGCCGACAACGGTCTGGTCGCCGTGTCCGGTCTCCACTCCGACACCGCCCGTGCGCTGAGCACCGCGCTGCTCGTCGCACCCACGCTGCTCGGAGTGGCCGCCGCGCTGATCACGGGAGCGATCAGCCGCGCCGTGATCTCCGGGGACCTCGCCGGCGGCTCCATGGAAGCGCTGCTGGCCACACCGGTGCGCCTGCGTTCCGTGTATCTCGCCTACACCGCGTGCGCGTTGATCACGGGCGCTCTGTCGTGGCTCGTCCTGGTCCTCTGCTTCACCGGATTCGCCTGGGTGTCCCTGGCGTTGGGCGGCAGCAGCGTGCATCTCAGTGCCGGCTACTTGCTGTTGGGGCTGCTCGTCCCGGCCGCGTCCGTGGTGTGGGCCGCCGCCGCCACCGTGTTCATCGGCTTCCGCTGGCCCGCCGGACTGCGGCCGACGTCGGGGTTGGGCGGGGGACTCGCTCGGGCGGTCGCCCTGCTGCCCGCCCTGGGAGCGACCACGGCCGGGAGCGTGGCGCCGGAGGCGTACACGACGATGACGGGCTGGTACGTGAGCGGCACCGTTGCTCTGGCGGCCGCACTGCTCGTGCTGCTGCCGCTGATGTTCCGGGCGGAACGGGTGCTGGAATAGCGGATTCCGTCTGGAACGGCGGGTGCCGGGAGGGCCCCCTCGGCCGCTCAAGGCCGTACTCGCCCGGTTTGCGCAAGTCAGGACGGGAATCCCATGATGGGTACTTGATCATCAGGGGACCGCGGGGGCGACGGGGGCTACGGGGACAGTGGCGGGCAAACGGGTGGGCCGACCTGGTGAGGTCATCGACGCCAGGGACTCCAGGGACTCCAGGGTTGCCGATAGCAAGGGTGCCCGGGACGCCGGAGACGCCCTGAGTCTGATCGACGTCGTAATCGTCGATGACGAGGAGCTGTTCCGTACGGGATTGCGGATGCTCCTGGAGACGGCCGGGGACATTCGCGTGGTCGCGGCGTGCGAGGCGGACGGCGTGCTGAAGGCCGTCGCCGCCCACTCGCCCGACGTGGTGCTGCTCGACATCCGAATGCCTCAACGTGACGGCCTCGCCGTGCTCGAGGACCTCAAGGGGCGCATCCCGACACCGGCCGTGGTCATGCTGACCTCCTTCAGCGCCGACGCGTACGTGGTGCGGGCGCTGCGCGCCGGGGCGGACGGGTTCCTGCTCAAGGACAGCGATCCGGACGACCTCATCCGCGCCGTGCGCGCGGCGGCGGTGGGCGGTGGACATCTCTCCCCGTCCATCGCCACGGCGGTCGTGGAGGGGTACGCCTCCTCGCTCGGTGGCGGTACGGTTTCGGGCGCGGGATCGTCTGCGGGGCCACACAGTCAGCGGGACGCGACCTCGTCGCCGTCCGACCTGTCGGAACGCGACGCCGTGGAAGGCGACGCATCGGGGCACCACGCGGGACGCGACGCATCGGGGCGCGATGTCGTGGAACGCGGCGCATCGGGGCACGACGTCGTGGGACGCGACGCTGCCGGTGCGGAGCAGCGGGCCGCGTCGCGTGCATTGCGGGGGCGCCTGGCCTGGCTCACCGCCCGTGAGCGCGAAGTGCTCACCCTGCTCGGCACCGGCCTGTCCAACCCGGAGATCGCGGAGCGGCTCGCCATCACTCCCGGCACGGCCAAGGAGCACGTCAGCGCCACGCTGGCGAAGCTCGGCACGGACAACCGGGTACGAGCCGCGGTCATCGCCTACCGGGCCGGTCTCTTCGACGGCCCCGGCGCAGCCCCCATGCCGGGACGCGCTGACGAAGCGCCCCCGGAACCGGCGCGATGACCCCCGCCGCGCCCCGGCTCCGGCCCTTGCGTCGCCGCTGTGCCACAGAGGCCGTCGTGCTGCTTTTCACGGGCACCGACCTGCTGGTGGAGATCCTCGAGGGCGAGAAGCAGCGGCCGGGTCCGTACGGGTTGGCGCTGACGGTTCTCGCTTTGGCGGCGCTGCCGTGGCGGCGGCGCCGACCCGTGCTCGTGCTGGCCCTGACGCTGCCCGCGCTCCCGGCAGGCATGCAACTGGCCTCCATGGTGGCTCTGGTCGCGGCGGCTCGGGTGCTTCCGCTCCTGCCGGCGTCGCTCTGCGCGATCGTGGTGTCCGGGAGCGAGCTCTTGGACCAACTCCTGTGGCGCGACGGAACATCGCACGCGCCCGGCGATGTGCTGGAGGCGCTGGTGTATTGCGCCGTGTTCGGTGCGGCACCGGCCGCGCTCGGGCAGTTGCTGCGTTCCCGGGCCCGCGTGGCCGAACAGGTCGTGGCCCTTCGGCGGAGCCAGGAGCGTGCCCTGAGAAGTGAACGAGCCACCGTCGAGGAGGCCGCGCGAGCCGCGCTCGCCCGCGAGATGCACGACGTGGTGGGGCACGAGATGAGCCTGATCTCGGTGAGGGCAGCGGTGCTGGCGCGGCGGGCCCCGGACGCGGAGACCCGCCATGAGGCCGAACTGATCCGCGCGGTGAGCCTGCGCGCCCTGGACGAGACCCGGCACTTGGTCAGGGCGTTGCGGGGACAGCGTCCCGAGGAGTCGAGCGTGCCGATCGGCTCGCGCCTGGCCGACATCCCCGTCCTCGTCGAACGCAGCGGACTCACGGTGCGGCCTCTGATCGTCGCTCCGGGGGCAGGGACCCACTGGCCCGCCACAGTGGAACTCGCCGCCTATCGCACGGTGCAGGAGGCGCTGACCAACGTACTCAAACACGGTGACGTCGACGTCCCGGTCGCCCTGCGCGTCGAGTCCGTGGACGGCGACACGTGCCTGGTCGTCGAGGTCCGCAGCGGGCTGACCTGGGGCGCCGGGGGCGCGGCCACATCCGACAACACAAGGGCAGCCAACTCCACCGAGGGCGGCGGCCATGGTCTGACCGGCCTGCGTGAGCGCGCCCGCATCCTGGACGGCGCGCTCACCGCGGGCCCGACGCCGGACGGATGCTTCCTGCTCCGAGCCGCGTTTCCGGCCCCGGGGCACGGGCTCATGGGACCGGAGTACGAACGTGGGCGTGGTTGCCGTCGCCCCGGGTGATGCTCGTCCATGCCGGCCACCGCATCATCGGGCAGCCCGCCCGCTTCTCGTCGAGCGCCCGGACGGCGTCACACCACAAGAGCGAGATTGCCCTGGATGTGGCCCGTGTCGAGGAGCCGGTGGGCGCCGGACTCTTGGTCGTACGGGAACCTGTTCACGATGCTCTTGGTGCCCTTGCCCCTTGATGCGGGTGATGCGGGTGATGCGGGTGGTGCGCCGGCGTGAGGGCCTCTCTCGGCGCCGCGTCGTCGTACGTGCGGCGATCAGGCGGTCGCCAGGGAGATTTCCGTCGACTTGATCAGCGCGACGACGGAGGAACCGGCCGTGAGGCCGAGCTCGGTGACCGCGTCCTTGGTGATGGCTGCGGTGAGCGCGCCGCCCTCGACGTCGACCTTGACGGAGGCCATCGCGCCGCCGGTGGCGATGGCGGCGACGGTGCCCGCGATCTGGTTGCGGATGGAGAGGCCGGAGGCGGGGCCGGTGGCCAGGGACACCTCGGTGGACTTCACGAGGACCCTGACCTCGTCGCCCTCGGCGAGGCCGAGGTCCTTGACGGATTCGGTGGTGATCGCGGCGGTGATGTCCTGGCCGCCCGCGAGGCGGACCTTGACGGTCGCCATGGCCTCGCCGGTGGTGACGGACGCGACGGTGCCGGGGAGCTGGTTGCGGATGCTCAGGCTCAGGCTCATGGTCGTACTGCCTTACGGAGTCGGTTGCACGGGAGCGTGGCCGCCAAGGGGGCGGCCTGCCGCTTCCGAAGGTAGTACGTCCACAAAGGACCGTTTCGGGGCGCGCCGCGTCTGCGAGATGGAATGCCAGGAATGCCATATCCGTCTGGCAGAGCGCCCGAGGACGAAGGCGCGAGGTTTTCGCGTGCGTCGGCCGGGGGGGACACCCTCGCAGTAATCCGCCTATAGCTGCGCTCCTGAACGGCTTCAGGCTGTCAACGTGTCGGCCAGGATGCGCAGCGCGGTCTCCTGATCGCCGGTCCAGTGAAAGGCGGCGTCTGATCGGCGCATCCGTCCCCAGAGGAGCAGCAGGAGTTCCTCCGCCGTCGCGGAGAGCGTGGCCACTGCAGTGCCGGGGCCGTACACCCAGGATGTCCCGGTGTCCGTCGCGTGCAGACGCAGGGCGTGCTGCGGGCACTGTGCTCGTCCCCGTGCCATCTGCCGTGGTGCCATCGTGTCGAAGACCTCGGCCACGCCTTCGCCGGCCAGTGTCGGGTCGAGTGATCGCCTGATGCCCAGTGCGTTCTCGGCGTCCCAGCGGTGAATGAGCGTCTCCAGTGCACGGCGCCGCTGCCAGAAACCGACCGTGTGCGGCGGGTGGAAAGTCCAGGCTTTGACACCCGGGTCGGTGTCGAGCGCCTTGAGCAGAGTCGTTGAACTCTCCTCGAACCAACGCGCCAGCTCTCCAGGGTCACGCGGGGCCGGGGCTGCCTCGTACTAGCCGTGATGCTCGGTAACAGCGGTTGCCGCCCAAAGATTTGAGCTGCCCATGTGCTCAGCCAGATCATGGAGCACCCACTCGCCGCAGTGCTCGACAGGTACGGCCAAGTCACCGTCGAGGCACGCGTGGAACGCGTCGAGTTCGTCACTCAGGTGCTGCAGCAGAGATTCCGAGTCCATGACCAGCGAACCTAACTCAGTCGGCCGACTGACAGGGCGCCCCGGATCCGACCCATCGGACAGGCCCCAGGCGGCCGACAGCCGCACGGCCCCGCGGCTTAAACACACGTCAACCCAGACCCTCCCTGCCCACACCCACACCCACACCCACACCCACACCCAGGCCCAACAGAGCTCGCGCACCGGCAAGTTGGCCTCCCCGCCACCCCGTAGATCAGAATCACCCCATGGACAACACAACGACCACCGACACCTCCGCCCCTCCCCCCGCACAGGGGTTGCTGGCCGGCAAGGTTGCCTTCATCACCGGTGCCGGACGCGGGATCGGGGCCGCGGCGGCTCGGTTGTTCGCGAAGGAGGGGGCTCGGGTGATGCTCGCGGCGCGTACGGAGAGCCAGTTGCAGGCGGTGACCGAGGAGATCCGGGAGGCGAGCGGCACCGCGGACTACGTGGTGTGCGACGTGGCCGACGCGGCCGGTGTGCGCGCCGCCGTCGACCGCACGGTGGAGCTTTACGGCCGACTCGACGTCGCCTTCAACAACGCCGCGACGGGCATCCCTCCCGGCCCGATGGACCAGGTGACCGAGGCCGACTTCGACCACATCTACGGCGTGAATCTCAGGGGCCCCTGGCTGGCCATGGTCGCCGAGGTCACCGCCATCCGCGCCACCGCCGGGACGGGGGCCATCGTCAACAACTCCAGCGTCGGCAGTCTGAGGGGCAACCCCCAACTGCCCGCCTACGGCGCGATGAAGCGGGCGCTCAACAGCCTCACCGAGTCGGCCGCCGTCACCTACGGACCGGAAGGCATACGGGTCAACGCGATCGCCCCCGGCACCACGCTGACCGAGATGATCCGTTCCTGGGAAGCGAATTCTCCCGGAGTCATCGACCGGCTCAACGCGCAGACTCCCCTGCGCCGTGCGGCCGACCCCGACGAGATCGCCCAGGCCGCCGCCTGGCTCCTCAGCGACCGCTCCTCCTACGTGACCGGCACGGTTCTTCGGGTGGACGGCGGCATGCGGGCCTAGGTCGTGTCCGCATAGTCAGGGCAGCCAGAGCTGTAGGCAGGCGAGGGTGACCATGGCTTCGTAGTGGCGAGCCCGTTTGGCGTAGCGGGT
>NZ_JBVIZY010000021.1:9670-65189 GCF_055591085.1 Streptomyces sp. NPDC041713 | reverse complement strand
CAACGGCTCGATCACCGCCCACGCTTGATCAGTCAGCTCATGACGACGCACCACGAACAGACCAACGACGCCACCACATTGCGGACACGACCTAGCCGTCGAGGCCTGCGAGCGCTGCCCGCGCCTTCTTCGAACAGGCCGGCACTTCGCCACCCGCCCAGTCATCGCCGAGGCCTCACCCGCTGGGGCACATTTTGCTGCCCTGCTCTTGGCCGCACTCGGCATGTTTCCTCATCGAGGGCAGCGCCTTCGGCCTGTGACGTGGCGTGCGCACCTCGCCGTGTCAGAGGCCCTGCACCGGCATCGGCACACCGCCGAAGAGGCCACCGAGCAGATGGCCCGCGAATCGCAGACCCGCCTGTTCACGGGGCGTCAGATCATTGGGCCCGTCGGTGGGGACGGCGGTCGCGGTGCCCGCGGCGAGACAGACTGCGGCAGATCGCCTGGCGAGGACGACGGCGAGACGACGGAGCATGGGAGTTCGTTGGTCGGTGGATGGCCGACGTGTGGCTGGACGCCTACGACTCTTCGCCTTCCGCGACGCACGACGCGGAAGGCGGGGCTGAGGGGCGCCCCGATCGGCTGAGCGGGCCCCATAAACCAGGAGGCTGCTCGGCGGTAGCCTGCCTGCGTGGTTGAGGTCTGGGGTGAAGATCAGTTGATCGCGGACGGCTTCGAGCGTGTGTACGCCGAGTCGGAGTGGTACGACGGGCCGTGGGCGGGTCTTGCTGGCATCGACGGGACGCCTCACTACTTCGAGATGCGCGTCTACGACCACAGCCATGAAGTCGATGAGTACCGGGTCTGGCCCGCAAGCGAGGCGGTGGCGGAGCTGGAGCGTGAGCAGTGGGCGATCTTCGCCAGGTGGTATGGGCGCCGTGAGGCGGGCGAGGTCGGACAGGAGAGCCATCCGGGCCACGGCGGGGTCGACGCCCGCTATGACGAGCTGGAGGCGCTGTTGGCGCCGCACCGCTTGGCGCCGGACGACGCCCGTCGGCTCGTGTGTGAGCTGCGGTTCGTTGCTGGTGTCGACGTTCGCTACCGAGTCGAAGGGCCCGACTACTGGCTTCGGTGGCGTCCGAGGCCGCCGTTGACCACGGGGTGTTGTGTGGACAGCCAATGATCACGTGGCGACCTCGGACGCCGGCGTAGTGCCTGCCCACTGGCAGGAGCATTCCAAGGACTGATGAGCCGGATCGTCGGCCGGTTCTCCCGAGTTCAACCCCGTCGCCGGGTGCAGCAGTTGGTCTCCGGGCTGCTGTCGACCTGCCGAGGAAGGACTGCTTTACGCATCACCAATAGGCGCACATAGCGCGGCATGTATGCGTGTACGGGCCGTTGGGATATGGATCAGCCAAGAGCTGATCCAGGGGCCGGAGGACTTGAGTAGCCAGCGCGCAGTGCAGTGGCGGGGCGTGGGCGGGAATTTTGGGAGGAGGATTTGCGTCAAACCTCCGTGCATAAGGCTCAGACTTCCCATCGTGTATCTAGGCTCACCACGACCACCACAGACCACCCACGGGCTCAACAGTCTCGTTGCAAGCCCGCCTTGAGTTGCTGGGGGAACGTTCGTGCGCTTGTTACACAAGACCGCGATGGCTGCTACTGCCGTCGCTTGCCTTACGTCAGTACTGACACCGGGGGCGGCCACGGCCGCAGAGGAGGATGCCGAGGCCTCCCGTGGCCCGGCTGACATCCAGGTGCTGTCCAACGACGAGTACGTCGCAGAATTTGGGGTGCAGCGGGCTTTGAGTGAGGGGGTGCCGCTCCCGGGGAACCCCGCCGAAACCGAGGAGCCCGGCGTAGTCCCGCCTGACCCGTCCATTCCTTGGTACCGCGTCAACTGGTCGGCACTGGACTGGGACGGCCACGACATCCCCTACACGTCAGGGCAACAACGACTTCGGCGCCCGGCACGCGGCGAAGAAGCACAACGTGACGTCGAAGAAGTTCATCAATGCGCCCTACCATGGCAAGGCTGACCGTGTTCACGGTAAGCGGGCCGAGTACGACGGCGTCATCACCAGCGGCAGTCACGTGCGCATGAACATTCTGAGCAGTGCCGAGCGGGGTGAGAAGGGACCCGGAGGTGTCCATACTCCCGATGGCCGGCCCATTGGGACCATCACTTCCTTCTGCAAGGGGCAGACTTTGTGCCCTGACTGGGTCAACGACATCTGATCGGTAGAGGCAGTCAGCGGACGCTGGCCGGAGGATTCTGGAGACATGGACGATTTCCCGGCCCGCGTCTTGCTGACGCTTCGCCGTTTCATCGGCGCCCCGCTGCCTGGGACGGACTACTACGTGCAGGCTGCCCACCGGACCGGCAGTGAGCGTTACCGGGTCCGCTTGGCGAGTTCAACGGTCGAGTCTCTCCTCGTGGACCTGCCCGAGCGGTGGTCGGACGGACAACAGATCGGCGATTGGTGGTATGTCGGGGCCCTGCGGCACGTAGCGCAGCGAGCCCTGGCCGAAGACCTTCCGTACGCGCGCAGCAATGAGGGACTGCGGGTAATCGATGTCGCAGCACTGGAATCCGCAGGTCTACTGAGTAGAAACAGCGAAGTCTCAGCTCAGGACGCCCTTGACTACGTGATCGCCGACTTGGTGGGAGATCCCCTCTGGCATGGCGCGCCAGCATCCGCTGCTCCGGCTCTGTACCACCTCGTGGGCTTCGACCTGCGCACTCCCACCGTCCTGCGCCTCTACTTGAGTTGCGACTACGGCACCATCGGCGTGGATGTTTCGTTGTACGACGATGACACCCACCAGCTCCGCAACGTGGGGTGGTGGGCCTCAGCCAAACTTATGGCCATCCTCAACCCAGATGACCGTGAGACCCTTCCCGCGCATCGCGTCGATGAGGCTGTTGATCCACGGTGTGACGCGGTCTATGACCTGACCAGGTGGGCATGAGGAGCTTCCAGGCACACTGTGGGCCAGAGACTGTTGTAGGAGTTGCTTCAGCCACCACGGGCCCCGGGGGATCAGCCATTAGGTCCCCGAGGCCCGACTTTATGGAGTCGCACGGTTCAACGACGCCGCCGGCTTGGCGGTTACGCGGTAGCCGGCTGGTGCAAGTCTCGCGTTCGAGTGGGTCTTGTCGCTCTTGTCATGGTGGTGCCGTACGGGCGGCCTGTTTCGTCGGGGCGGCCGACGCGGGTGCGGGCGGGGGTGGCTGGCCCCACCCGCCCGCAGCCTGTCACAAAGGCCCGGCCGGCCGTGTGGAGTGAAACTGGCGCGAGCGGCAGGCTGCCTTCCTTGACGTCTGGGATGCGGCGGGCGTGTCTGTCGGGTCCACTGGCCGGGCTCGGTGATCTCGGGGTGTTCGGCGGCCAGCCAGCGACCGATCTTGGCGAGCACGCTGCGGTAGCCGCTGCGGATCTTCGGAGTCAGCGGGGATGTCGCGTACCAGTGCTCGACCGATGCCGCCCAGGCATCTGGGACGCCCTCCATTGCTGCCGGTCCGGCCTCGTGGCGTGACGGTGGCGGGTCCGCGTGGCCGAGTGCTGCGACCGCCCGTTGGAGGCCGTAGAAATCCTTGCCCCACTGTCCACTCATCGCCGGATGAGCGCGCAATATGGTCAGGGCGTCGGTGGACAGGTCCTCCAGCCAGCGGACTGCGGTTCAGCAGCAGCGTCTGGCAGATCACGGCCGTGAGCTTGTCGGAGTCACGGCGATAGCCCCATTCGGCCAGAACCCTGCAGATCTGTCGGACGGCGTCGTCGACGGGATCGGCCCCGAACACCCTGGTGGCCAGAGCGGGTCGCTGGAAGCGACCGAGTCGATCGAAGGCGGTGACCTCGCCGAGCAGGTAGGCATAGGCGATCACGAACGGCCGGGCATTGGGGCCGATCTGCCGGCCCCATGAGCGTCGGAAGTCGGCGCCGCTGGTGCCGACAAGATCCGCCCAGTCGCCTGGTGACCAGTCCCAGAACGCCCGGCGAAGCTCGCCGCTGCGGATCAGCACCAGACCGGCCGCGTCCCGCGCGAACCGCTGCTGGTGACGGTCGTCCGGCGGCCAGTGGAAGCCGGCGAGAGTGTCCGCCAAGGGCCGCACCAACCGCGCGATCGGGCGAAGAGACGCCGCATCGGGGCTGAGGCCATCGCGCCGCAGCTGATCAATGCCAAGCGCAGCGAGTCCTTCCGCCTCGGGCTGAGTGAGCAGGCCGCGACGGTCGTACGAAGGAAGCGATGGCGTGCAGTTCCCAATCCGACCTGGCCAGGTCGGTCAAGCACAGGTGCCGTGTGGTGTGCGTCGAGAACCGGGGCAGGTCGGCCGCGAGTGCGACGCGCCGGATCACTTTCGACCAGGTCCACAGGGTCAGCGGCTGGCCGTAGTTGCGGCGAGACTCCGATAGGAACAGCGGCCCTCGGGCCCGGCTGATCGTGGCCCGATGCGTGAGGTAGCCGGACAGCAGGACGCCGGTCGCCGCTGAGTAGGGGACGACGCGTTCGCGTCGGGTCTTCGTCGTCTCCGCCCGAATCCGAAGGGTCCGGTGGGCGGGGTCGAGATCGTCGGTCCGCAGAGAGCACAGCTCCTCGCGACGCAAGGCCGCGTCATAGGCGAGAGCGAGCATGACCCGGTTGCGTACGGGCTCCTCACGCGCGACCGCCAGCAGGTCTGGCCACTGCTGTTCGCCCGGGATCCAAGGCAGCTTCGTAAGGCGGGGCACCAGCCCTCGCTGGTGCCCGCCGAAGTTCCGGCCGGGCGTGTAGCGACCGCGGCCGACCGGGTTCGACTCCCGCAGGCTTTCCTCGATGAGGTAGTCGTAGAACAGCCGAACCGGCACCAGCCGTTGCTGCAGCGTCGCATTCGCCAGACCAGCCTCGGAGTCCAGAACGACGACATTGCCTCCGCGCCTGCTCGGCCGCGTGCTCAGCTCCTTCACGAACGCCGCAACGTGCAGGCGCTTCGCAGCAGCCGGATCGATTCCGTCCCGTTCGCAGATCAGTAGGTACTCGGCCAGGCCCCGCGCGTACGCGTCGATCGCCCGGGGAGCCCGCCCCGGATCCGTCCACACTCGGAGCCACTCGGCCGCCAGCTTATGCCGGCACAGGACGGGCCACTTCTCCTCTAGGACCACCGTGTTGCCCAACGGATCTCCTCAGTACGCGGGGACGCCGCAGGATACGAGCTGCATCCTGCGCGAGTGATTCCACGTAACTAATAGGCAGTCGGTCTACGGCTACTTCGCGCACTGGCAAAAGGACGGCATCTTCGTCCAGCTCAACGGCCTGTTGCGCGAACTCGTCCGCCAGCAGGAGGGCAAAAGCCCTGACCCGTCGGCCTGCGTGATCGACGCGCAGAGCGTGAAGACCTCCACCAGCGTCCCCGCCGCCAGCCAGGGCATCGACGCGGGCAAGAAGATCGTGGGACGCAAACGCAGCATCATCACCGACATGTCGGCCTGCTGCTGGTCGTCCTGGTCACCGCGGCAGACGTCCAGGACTCCACCGCCGGCCGCATCCTCCTCGAACAGGTGGCCGCCGATCATCCCAGCCTGCGCAAGATCTGGGTCGACGGCGGCTACCGCAAACATTTCATCGAGCACGCAGCCACCCTCGGCATCGACCTTGAGATCGTCCAACGCACGCCCGGGACCAGGGGCTTCACCCCAATTCCGAAACGCTGGGCGGTGGAGCGGACCTATGGCTGGCTGATGCTCCACCGCCGCCTGGCTCGCGACTACGAAACCCACCCGCACCGCTCCGAAGCGATGATCCACCTCGCCATGACCGACCTCATGGCCCGCCGCCTCAGCGGCGAGAACACCGTCTCCTGGCGCGCCCCGACACCAGCACACCAAAGAGCCGCATTCCGGGATGAAACAACAGGATGAAACGACCTCTCAGCGAGGGAGGCGTCAGAGGAACCCGCACACGGGAGCGTCAACTGGCCGCATCTGGCTGGGAACCGATGCAGGCCGGCTCCATACGTGGGTGATCAGGGTGGCAGTTCCAGGCTGGCGACGGCGCCGCCGTCCGGGGCGTTGTGCAGGTTCAGTGTGGCGCCCAGGACCTGTGCCTGTGCCAGTGCGATGGTCAGCCCGAGGCCGTGACCTGAGCTTCGGTCTTTTGCTCCGGTGCGGAAGCGGCGCGGTCCGTCGCGGAGCACGTCAGGCGGGAAGCCGGGGCCGTGGTCGCGGACGACGACGGTGTGGCCGTCGATGGTGACCTCGACCGGGCTTCGGCCGTGGCGGTGGGCGTTGGCGATGAGGTTGCTCACGATCCGTTCGAGGCGGCGCGGATCGGTCTCTACGGACTCGGGATTGTCCACGGTGGTGATGCGTGTAGGGAGGCCGGTGCGCGCTGCGGCGTCGCTGACGACCGCGGCGAGCGGAACGTGGGTGCGCTCGGCCTGCTCGGCTCCGGCGTCGAGGCGCGAGATCTCCAGGAGGTCTTCGACCAGGTCGCGCAGGTCGCGGACCCGGGCTCGCATCCGATCCTCTGTTTCCCCGGGAGGCAGCAGGTCGGCGGTGGCGAGCAGGCCGCCGACGGGCGTGCGTAGTTCGTGCGCGACATCTGCCGTGAACTGGCGCTCGGTTTGCAGTCGTTGGCTCAGGTTGTCGGCCATGAGGTCCACGGCGGAGGCGATGTCGGCTACTTCGTCCTGAGTCCTGGCCGGCCCGGTGCGGGCGTCGAGATCGCCGGCGCTGATGCGCTGCGCGGTCTGTGAGACCTGGCGCAGGCGGCGTCCCAGCAGTCCGGCCCCGTAGACGGCGAGCGGGGTGGCCACAGCGAGTGCGCTGAGTGAGGCGACGACGATGGTGGCGTCGAGGCGGCGCACGGTGGTCAGCTGCGGTTCGAGGTTCAGGGCAACGGCCAGCACGCGGTCGTCGGATGCTCCCACTCGCTGGGCGGCCCAGACGAACTGGCCATGGAAGGCGGTATGGCGCTCGCTGTCATTCAGCTGGCGCAGGGAGTGGGGCAGCTGAGGCGAGTCGAGTTCGGCGCCGCCGGACAGGACACCGGTGCGTCGGTAGACATCCATGGCCGAGTACAGGCGGTTATGGACATCCATCCTGGCGCGGCTCCGCATTTCGTGGGCGGTCCAGGCGTGGACCATCACGCCTACCACCACGGCGACCAGGCAGGCGGTGGCGGCGGCGAGTGCGGCGGTTTTCCAGCGCAGGGACAGACGGTGCTGGGGCCGGTTCGGGGACTGGGGCATGGGGATCAGCGCTTGAGTTTGTAGCCGAAACCGCGGACGGTCTCGATCCGGTCGCGGCCAAGCTTGGCGCGCAGCCGCTGTACGCACAGGTCAACGACTCGGCTGTCGCCGTCCCAGCCGTAGTCCCAGACGTTGCGCAGCAGCGTGTGCCGTTCAAGGACGATGCCCGGGTGCGCGGCGAACTCCAGGAGCAGCTTGAGTTCGGTGGGGGTGAGCGCGATGGGGCGCCCGGCGAGTGAGACGACCAGCCCCGCCGTGTCGATGGTGAGGTCGCCGAAGACCAGTACGTTGTCCTCGGGCGGTGTCGGCTCGGCGGGGCTGGGGTGCTCGGCTGTGGCGGGCCGCGTGTAGGTGGCGCGTCGCAGCAGGGAGCGGATACGGGCGACCAGAACCCCGGTCTCCACGGGTTTGACGACGTAGTCGTCGGCTCCCGCCTCCAGGCCGCTGACGACGTCGAGCCCGTCACCGCGGGCCGACATCATCAAAATGGGTACCAGGCTGCTCTCGCGGACCCGGCGGCACAGGCCGATCCCGTCCAGGCCGGGCAGCATTACGTCGAGGATCAGCAGGTCGAAGGGCTCATCACGGAATGCCTCCAGTCCCTCGAGACCGTCGGAGACTGCCTTCATCTGGTAGCCGTACCGCTCCAGGGCGACGGTGAAGGAGCGGCGCATCAGATCGTCGTCCTCCACCAGCAGCACCCGAACCAGTTGCTGAGGGGCCGCAGCCGGGGATGTGGACACGGGCAGGTACTCCTGTTCGGGCAGTGCTCTCTTAGTGCGGGTCTACGCATATCAGCGCGTATGGGATCCGGGGAAAGGATAGAGCGATCACGGGGCTCGGTTTGACCTGGTGCGCCTCGGCCCAGGGGTGAGTCGAACGGTGTCTGAGGCCGGTTCGATATCGGCGGTGGTCGTCGGAGGAGCCTGCCGGTCGAGGGCTTCGTTGATCAGTTCTTTGAGGAGTTCGGCGTAGGGCAGGCCGGCAGCGGCGAACATGCTGGGGACTTGTGAGTGGGCTGTCAGGCCCGGGGTGGTGTTGATCTCGTTCAGGACGAGACGGTCCGCGGTGAGGAAGAAGTCGAAGCGGGCTACTCCGGCGCAGTCCAGCTCCCGGAAGAGTACGGTCGCTGCCGTTTCGAGAGCGTCCTGCTCGGCGGCGCCAAGGGGTGCGGGGATGCGGAAGTCGGCGGTGCCGTCGTACTTCCGGCGGGTGTCGAAGATGGCCTGGCCGGGGGTGACGATCTCCAGTGCCGGGCCGGTGACCAGGGAGCCGTCGGTGCGGCGCAGGACGGCGATGTCGATCTCCCGGCCGTGGATGTATTCCTCGACCAGGACCCTGGTGTCCAGCGCCAGGGCCTCGGTCACGGCCTGCTGGTAGTCGCGGGCGTGCTCGACACGGGTGACGCCGTGGCTGGAGCCGGCCGCCACGGGTTTGACGACCACGGGCAGCGGTAGTGGGGGCGTGCCGTGTGCGGAGGTGACGGTCACGGCGCGTGCCGTGTCGATACCGGCCTGTCGGGCGATGAGCTTGGTGGTGGGCTTGTCCATGGCCAGGGCGCCTGCTCTGACTCCGGAGCCCACATAGGGCAGGCCGGCGAGGTCGCACAGAGCGGCGAGGGTGCCGTCCTCACCGTGCGGGCCGTGGACGGCGGGGAAGACGACATCACAGGAGGCGATCAGCTCGAGCGCACTGCTCAGGCCGTTCAGCGGCAGATGGTCGGGGCCGTGCCAGGTCCCGTCGGCAGCGATGGTGAGCGCGAGGGTCGTGTACGCGGCGGGCAGCGCTGCGCAGATCGCAGCGGCGGTAGCCAGCCCGACCTCGTGCTCGCAGTTCTGGCCGCCACCGATCACGGCGACACGGACCGGGCGGGCTGGGGCGGTGGTGCTCATGCGGGGATCTCCTGGGCAAGTGCTGTCCGCGTGGGGGCGGGCAGGTGTGTTCGGGTGATGCGGCGGCCGGCGCAGGAGCCGGTGTGTGTGAGCAGTTCGTGAGGCAGGGTGCCGGCCCAGGCGGCCCACTCGGCCGGGGTGGGCTCCCCTTGATCGCCGGGGCCGAAGAGCGTGGCGACATCACCCGCAGCGGCGGGGTTGTCTTCGATGTCTACGACGATCTGGTCCATGGAGAAGATGCCCACCACTGGGTGGCGGTGGCCGTTCAAGAACACCTGGGCGTGGCCGGAGGCGGCGCGCGGCAAGCCGTCGCCGTAGCCCAACGGCAGCAGCGCCAGGCGGGTGCGGCGCGGTGTGGTCCAGGTGTGCCCGTATCCGACGCAGGCGCCGGCCGCCACCTCGCGGACGGCGATGACCGGAGCGGTCAGCGTCGCCGCCCAGCGCAGCCCGGCCTCCCCGGACGGGTCGATGCCGTACAGGCCGGCCCCGGCGCGGATCAGGTCATGATGGGTGGCGGGATCGTTGAGAAGCGCTGCCGTGGCAGCCAGGTGGCACTGGCGCGGGCGCAGCCCCGCGCGGCGGGCTTCACCCACCGCTCGTTCGAAGGCCAGGCGGCCGGTGCGGTTGTGCGGGTCGCGGGGACGTTCGGCGCACGGTAGGTGTCCCATGATGCCGAGGACGTCGATCGTGCCGGACCGCTGCAGCCATACGGCCCGGCGGCACAGAGCGGGCCAGCTCTCTGGGCCCGCGCCTTCACGGCCCATGCCGACATCCGCATGCAGATGCAGGCCGGCCGGTCGGCGCACCGCACCGGCAGCGGCCGCGACGGCGTGCAGTTGCTCCTCGGATGACACCGCGAGTTCGACACCGGCTTCAAGCGCCGGGCGAAAGTCGGTGTGGACAGAGTTGAGCCAGCTCAGAATGGGTGCCGGTACTCCCGCACAGCGCAGTTCGACGGCTTCGGCGACCGTGGCGACCCCGAGCCGCTCAGCCCCGTGGCCAAGAGCCGTACGGGCAACCTCCACAGCGCCGTGCCCGAACCCGTCGGCCTTGACCACCGCCATGAACGAGGCAGCGGTGCGGGCACGCAGACGGCGGACATTGGCTGCCACTGCCGACAAGTCCACCTGAAGGACGGGCTGGCGTCGCTGTTCTTCGATCACGCCGCCCACCCTGCCCGGCGCATGCGGCACTCGTGCATCGGTCCTGTATCGAGCAGCGCCTTGTTGCGAACGCAGACGGAGCGTCCGCTGATACAGCACCGCCGCGAGCCCGCCACACACGCCCCACACAGTGGAACCCGGCGCCGCTCCACAGGTCCGGGGGGCGCCCAAGCAGCGACAGGAGTCGCCCCGGTCCCTCAGGAGCACGCCATGCCCTCACATGCCCCCGCAAGTTTCGTCGCCCTCGCCGACTTCGACCCCACCATCCGCCAAGACCTGCGCTACGCCACCGACCGCAACTTCGTCGGCACCCCTCTGGCCGGCTATCACGAGGCCACCTGCCTGCTGACGCTGCCCGCCGCACGAGCTCTGAGCCGGGCCCAGCACCTGCTGACCCGCAACGGCTATGCGCTCACCGTCCTCGACGGCTACCGCCCCCAGCGCGCTGTGGACCACATGCGCCGCTGGGCCCAAGACGGGCGCCGGCAGACAACCAAGCCCGACTACTACCCACGCGTGCCCAAAGACCAGCTGTTCGGCCCCCAGTACATCCACTCCCGCTCAGGACACAGCCGGGGCAGCACCCTCGACATCACCCTCACCGCCCTCGACGGCACCCCCATAGACATGGGCACCACCTTCGACTTCTTCGACCCCCGCTCCCACACCGACCACCCCGGCATCAGCCCGGCCGCGCGCGCCCACCGCCAGGCCCTGAACCACGCCATGTCCTGGGCAGGCTTCCAGAACCTGCCGACCGAATGGTGGCACTACACCCTCATCGAGGAGCCCTACCCCCACACCTACTACGACTTCCCCGCCACCCGGACGGCCCTGGCACCACAACCATGTGCTGCATAAGCGGGCACGAACACCGCCAGCGACGCGTCTCACCGGCCACCCGCGACCCGTGAGCTGCCGCATGACGGCGGCGGCACGGGCCAACAACCGCTGGATCCCCGATGCCGGCACGGCGGAATTCGCCCTCGGCACTCTCATCGAGCGCCTCCTTATACCGGTCCGAGGCGGCGACGGCCTGCTCCACCACCCGCGCAAAGGCGCCTCGCGCCGGCACGCGGAGAAGGAGCACGTATCCGTACACGGTCGCCCTCAAATCGATGCAATCATCGGCCACTCTTCGAATGTCCCCGCACAGCTCGGACCGGCTTCACCTTTCTTCGCACAACGACCTCGACCCGACAACCCCCAGGAGCAGCCCATGAGCACCACCGACCACACCGGTTCCCCCCGAGCACAAGAGCACTCGATCACTCCCCGCACCCCGACCGCCCTGCTGTGGACGCTCTGGCTGCTCGGAGCAGTCATCACCGCTGTCTCCCTCTTCCTGGTAGGCAGCGCCCTCGCAACGGACTCATCGGCCGGAGAATCCTGGCAACCCGCCGGTATCCCCGGCCTCCTTGGCCTGGGCATCGGCGGGACGCTCCTGATCGTCGGACTGCTGGCCCGGCACGTCATCAACGGCCGTCCGCGCCCCTGAACCGACGACGGGCCCAGCGGGCCATCACTGCCCCACAACCCTGTCCCGGAAGGACCGTTTCCTCATGCGCACGACGCGCACGACCTCTCGCCCGCCGCGCCGCAGCTTCCTTCTCGCGGTGACTGCCGCCGCGATCACCCTGGGCACCTCCTGCAGTACCTCCCACCCCGACGCCACGGCCAAGACCGACACCACGGGATCAGCCACGATCTCCGCCGAAGCCGGCACGGACCGGACCACCCAGATCACCTACAACCTCGGTGACACCGCCTACGCGCCGCCCGGACTGGACGGAAAACGCACCGAGCTGAAGGCCGCCGTCACCTACCCCCGCCACCTCGGCCGGAACAAACACCCCTTGGTGATGGGGTTGCACGGCTGGGCCGACGTCTGTGCCAAGGGCAACAAACCCGCCCGTCCCGCCACCTGGCCGTGCGCCAAGGGGGCCAAACCGGTCGACAACTACCTGGGCTACTCCTACCTCGCTGATGCCCTGGCCGCTAAGGGTTACATCGTGGTCTCCGTGTCTGCCAACGGCATCCAGGCCCAGGAACACGAACAGGGCAACATCGCCCGCGCCGCCCTGCTGGACAAGCACCTGCAGATGTGGAAAGAACTGGCCGCCGGCAGAGGCCCGCTGAAGCACCTCAAGAAGTTGCGCGGCCACGTGGACATGGACAGAGTCGGAACATTCGGGCACTCGCGCGGCGGGGGCGGCGTCCTCACCCAGGCCCTGGACAGCCACGAACGCCTCTCCGGCATCCACATCCGCGGCACGCTGGCCTTCGCGCCCGCCATGAACGGCATCGACGCCAAGAAGGAAAACATCAGCCGCATCCCTGTCTCCGTCGTCGCCGGGACCTGCGACGCCATGTGGGACGACAGCAAGATCCCCCTCGCCATGGCCACCAAGAACCCGCACGCAGAACACCACGCCGTCACCGGCGCCAACCACAACTACTTCAACACGATCTGGACCCCCGGTACCGGCCCGCGCTTCGCGACAGACGATGTCGCCGTCGAACACCGGAACAGGCCCGGCGGCCGCTGCAAGAGCACGAACGGAACCGGCAGCCCCCGTCGGCTGAAGCCCGCCGAACAACGCGAAACCGCGATCCGCTACGCCACCAAATTCTTCGACAAACACCTGCAGTGAGACGTCAGGCCCCCAGGAAGGCCCACGAACCCCCGGCTGGGACACCCCCGCCGGGGTTACGCGAAGGTACCGTCATCGCGATGGCCGAGTGCGACCGCGGCTAGAGTTCAAAGACAGCTACTGAGTCGGGCGCCGCACTTCTTCGCGGCTATCTTCAACGCCTCCGCACCAGTTCTCCCCAGCTGAGCGACCGCATCAGCGAGGCGTTCACCTCTGGCCGGCACCACACGTTCGCCGAGCTGAACACAATGAACGTACAGCCTCGCTTCACACTGCACGACTGCGGCGGGGTGTGCGGCACACCTCGCTCGGGACCGGACTTCTCTTGCGGCGCTCGCTGAGCAGGAGGAGCGGCGCATCGCCACGGCCGCGGCGGACGCGGCCGGGCGGATTGGAGCGGGCCCTCGACATCGCGGCGCAGCGCCGCACCCTGGTCCAGCGCCACGATTGCGGTAGTGCAACCGACGTCCACGGGGTGAGGGGCGGACGCCGATCGCACACTGCACAGGGTGCGGATGGGTGTGGGCGGAGGACGGGACTGTTGAGGCGTGAGCGAGCTGGCTGCTCCAGATCGGTGGTGGCACGACCGCCAGGTCGACCCGCACTAAACATGTCCGGACGGAGATTTGGACTCTTCGGTTGTGTGGTCGGAGCAGGATTTTTTAAGTGACATGTCGCACGCAATTGACGCCATGAGTGCAGTTGATCTTGCTCTAAATTAATGCGTAATGTACTTCCAAGCGGAATAGGACCAACCGCTTTTGAAAGTTAAACCAGGGGAACAACGTTGAACAATAGTGGCATGCGCGGCAAGATAGTGCTTAAAGCGCTCTGCGTCAGCTTCGGCCCGATGCTGGCCCTTGCTCCAGCGGTACAGGCAGACAATGGCCCCGCCGGTGCGGTAGAGGTTCCCTCGAACTCGACGAGCGCCTCGGACGGCGCCCCCACGCCGAAGACGGAGGGAACTACGAGGATCACGCTGAACGCGGCGAGCGCAGATGCGCGCAGGAGAACGATTCGCGCGTACTGCAATGTCACGACGGACGCCCCCCACTGGCCAAATAAGGGGAAAAGTGTCATCTATAAGACCCGCGCCCAGTGTTACGGCAACATCCCCTCAGTCCAGTTGAAGGTCACATCCAAGTTGATGCGTGCCGGTGCGCCGAAGCCGCTTGTCGCCGCGACGGCGAAGGAAACGCAGACGGTGAGGACCGGTGGCGGCAAGGCGACGTTTTACGCTCCTGTCCCCCACGGCAAGAAGGTGAAGTACGCTGGGCGGTTCTGGGGGCAGAGCACCGCACAGATCGTCTCGCCTATCACTGGTACGAAGACGCAAGTTGTCAGCAAGGCCGCTGATGCAAAGCCCAGGTAGATGGATTCGGATGAGGATGCACCGCAATGGCCAGTGACTGGGAAGTCGACGTGCAGCTACTGCTGGACGTCACCGATGATGAGTGGGCACGGCTTCGGGAAGGAATGGCCGAGGCGCTGGAGAAGGAACCGCAGTACGAAATCGTGCCGACCGCCACGTCCAACAGTCCGACCGGCGCCTTCTTTTCCGTCGGGGCCACCGTGCAGGTCTCGGCTGAAACCCCCGGCGGAGCAGCGGACATCGCGGTCGCTGTGACTCGGCAGGCCATCCGGATTGCCGGAGGTGGCGCTGATCGCGGTGTAGCGGAGGTCAACATTCGGCAAGGTGATATCGATCCCCGGCTTTTGGGCCGGTAGGCCGATACACCATCCTCCGAGAAGCCTCGCTACTATGTCGCGAGGCTTCTCGGTTCTTCACCGCAGTTAAGGAATCGATGTAACCGCTCCATTCGGTGCCTTCTCACGAGACTCGGCCTCGACCTTCGCGTCCGAGTCGCGGGGGCGCGTTCGACGCCGTAGACCAGAGGTATGAGCGAGCACACGGAGCCGGGTGAGCGGGTTTTCAAGCCCGGCGAGATTGTTCCCGAGTCCGGGATCTACGAGTGCGAGTGCGGGCAGCACCACCGGTACAGCACCGATGTGCGGGGCCACCGCTTCCCGCCCCCGCACGAGGGATGCGTAGGCAGCGGCTGGAAGCTCGTGACTGTCGCGCACGACTGACCGCGGCGGCGAGCTCATGGTCCTGCGGCCGCCGGTGGAGCCGATGCTGGCGCAGGCCCGCGAGACCCTGCCCTACCCTGCCCTCGCCCGGCGCGCTCCCCGGCGATCTGATCTTTCAGCCCAAGTGGGACGGTTCTCCAGAAAGCCGCCGCCGATTCGAAGAACCCGGTCCCGGCCGTCATCGACAAGGTGACTTCCTCCCCGCTGGACTCCCTCGGGAACAAGCCGCCTCTCAGCCTGGGCGCGCAGGCCCGTGCCACCGCCGCCACGCGCGCCCCTGGTGATGAGGCCCCCTCGGTGGGTCTCATCAGCGGCACCCTCAACAAGTCCTGCGTGGGCCTTCCGGTCAAGGCCAACATCCAGAACATTGTCGCCCTGGTCAACATCGGCATCCAGGACATCCCCATCCTGTCCGCGCCTCAGACCCAGACGTGCTTGGACAACTCCACCAACGCCAAGGGCGACGAAACGCTCTCCCAAATCCTCGATCAAATCCCGGTCCTGTCCTCGACCGGTGTCAACAACGGGTAACACGCGCTTTGCCCCGGGCAGCAGCCACGCTCCACCCACGCATCCCGGGGCCAGTAGGCCAAGCTACGCAGGGCAAGCAGACTCGATGGCGCATGGGATATCACGCAGTCTGGAGAATGACGGATTCCGGGCGCCGTTGTTCACGCCGAGCTCCGGGTGCGGCGCGGTACTCCTGCAGTCCCGTCGCGGCGCGGCCCTGACGGACCGGTTCCCGGACCTGCTGCGCGCGGCCGGCGACCTGCCCGACGGCTGGGTCCTCGACGGCGAACTGATCGTCACCGACCGCCAGGGCGCCATGTCCTTCGCCGCCCTGCAGCGGCGCGCGACCGCCCGCGGGAAGAACGCCGCCCGCCTCGCGGTCGATCTGCCGGCACACCTGGTGGTATTCGACGCTCTTCAGGCCGACGGCCAAGAGCTCCTCGACGCCCCGTACGCCGAACGCCGGGCACGGCTGGAGAAGTTGTTCGCCGAGGATCGGCTGGCCGCGCCGTGGACGCTCTGCCCCGAGACGGCCGATGTGGGGGTCGCACGCGAGTGGTTCACGACGTGGACCGACGTCCCGGGCATCGAGGGCCTGGTGGTGCGCGGCAGCCGACAGCGCTACCGGCCCGGCGCCCGCGCACTGATCAAAGTTCGCAGGAGAGATACGCAGGAGGCCCTCATCGGCGCCATCACCGGGACGCCGAGCCGCCCCCGCAGCCTGGTGCTGGGGCGCCTGGACCAGCGCGGGGTAGTACGGACCGTGGGCCGCAGCACCCCACTGCGGGCCGACGTCGCACGCCAGCTGGCCGAGCACCTGACCCCTGCCGGGGCCGGGAGCGGGCACCCATGGGAGGGGGTGCGGTTCACCGCTGCGTGGGGCTCCCGCACGCCGCTCGACGTCGTCCTGGTCGAGCCGGACTCGTCGCGGAGATCGAGGTGGACACCGCCCGCGAACGAGGGGCCTGGCGCCACCAAGTACGTGTGACCCGGCTGCGCATGGACCGGGGACCGGCTGACGTGCCCCGGTTCTGAGTGGTCTATTCGGCTGGCCTACTGCTCGTAGGCCCAGGCACGGCCCGTCTGGCGGTACTCCTCGACGGGGATCGGTTCCACGCCGGGTCGCATGCGGGCGGTGTAGAGCAGTCCGTTGAGGTGGTCGATCTCGTGGGCCACGAGCCGGGCGAGCCCGCGTTCGTACACCGTGCTCACCGTGGCGCCGTCGAGTGCGGTGGTCTGCACCGTGATCGTCATCGGGCGGGGGACCAGGCCCCGGACGTCGAAGAAGGACAGGCACCCCTCGTACTGCTCGTCGGCGTCCTCGGAGGATGCAGTGATACGCGGGTTCAACAGGACGATCGCAGGGGTGTTGCGACCGGGCGGCTGGACGGCGGCCACGGCCCGGCCGATGCCAATCTGCGGGGCGGCCAGCCCCATGCCCTTGGCAAAAGGGTGGACCTGGCCGATGCGTTCCATCGAGGCGAACAGCATCTCCACGGCCGCCTCGGCGTTCTCGCTTTCGGCGGGCAGGTCGAAGGGCCGGGCGACCTCGGCGAGGAGGGGGGCGCCGTACTGGACGACGCCGATCTCGCGCATCCGCTGGCTGGGCTGTGGCACCTCGGTCACCTGGACTCCCCGGGAGTTGCGTTGAGTTCGGGGCGTGCCCGGAACCTCCATTCAAGACGGTATCGGGCGTGCAGGGCGGGGCGGCCGTCGTCCAGGTGTAGATCCGCGTCCCGTTCTCCTCCGTGCGCGCCAGCGCGGTCCGCAGCGGGGCGGCCTCGGCGGTCATCGAGGTCTCGGTGCCCCGCACGACGGGGTCCAGGTCGGCGGGGAAGGCGAGTTGGACTTTCGTGGTGTTCGGTGGGCAGACGGGCCGCGCGCTGGAACCACCGGCCCCACTCTCATCGCCCACCGATCCGTTCGAACTTTGCAGGATGCAGAAACCGGTGACGGAGCCTCAGCCGACGGCTCGGAGCCGTTCAAGGAGTTCGCCAACGCCTGCCGTGTGTGCGTACGGCGCGAAGGCCGGTTCGAGGTCGCGGATCATCGTCACGCACCGGGGGGCGTCGGTCCGGCCGGCCAGGTCGAGGGAGCGTGTGGCTGTCTCCGCGGCGATATCGGGTTCGCCGTCGCGGAGGTAGGTCTCGGCCTGGTAGGCCAGGAACACGGACTTGGTCTTCGAGCGGGTGGCGGGCAGCAGGGCGATGCCCTCGTTCATGAGTCGGTGAGCCTGGCGGCGCTGACCGAGATCGGCGAGGCAACGGCCGCCGTCCGAAGCCAGGTCGGCGGGTGACATCCACGAGCACCAGGCGGGCGCGGGGTCGTACGACACGGTGTCCAGCGCCTTTTCAGCGGCGGTGAGGGCCCGGCGGCACAGGCCGTCCTCGTTGAGGACGGCGAGGGCGCGGGCTTGTCGCAGGTGCAGGAGGGACCGGGCGGTGGGGTGCTGGGTGCGGGGGATGGCGTGTTCGAGGATGTCGGCGGCGGTGCGGGCGTCCTTGAGCCATAGCAGTTGGTAGGCGAGGTCGGACAGGATGCCGGCGCCGAGGTCGCGTTGGTGGGCGGTGTGAGCGTTGTGGAGAGCGGTGTGCCAAAAGCGGCTGGCTGAGGCGTGACGCCGTTCGTCGAAGTGCTGCCAGGCGATGGCCTGTGAGAGGGAAGCGGCCAGGGTGTGCAGCCGCTGCCGGGCGGCTGAGGTGTAGCGGGATTCGCTGATGACCTCGGTGACGCTGCTCAGGTGCGCGTCGAGCAGGTGGCGGGTGCGGCGCCTGCGTTCGGTGGCGAGTCGGATCAGCTCCGCTCCGCTCGCCTCCAGCCAGTCGAGCATCTCGGCGTCGACTTCACCGGGTGGGTCGGAGCGGGGGAACCGGCCGGGCTCGGTGACGGCCCACTGGTGAGCCATCATGGTCAGGGAGGCGCTGGTGTAGGCGATGAACGAGCGGCGGTCCAGCGAGGTCATCAGGGCCTCTCGCAGTGAGGGGACGGCGTTGTGGGGACCGAGCGGGTGTGTCGAGGTCTCCCATGACGAGCGTCCGGTGGAGTGGTGGGACCTGACCGACGTCGTGGTGGTCGGGCATCGTCCCTCGCCGAGGGATGCCTCTCTGTTCGACGTGGTGGTCGAAGCCGAGGTGACGAACCCGGACGCGGACTCGAACTCGGACTTGGGCTCGGACCGCAGGAAGCTGCCCGCCGCGCCCCTCCGCTTCGACCTGTTCACGTCGGGTGATCTCTCTCTCGGCTCCTGCACGCGAGTTGAGGGCCTGCACGTGGAGCGGCCGGAACCCGCCGCCGGCACCTCCATGGAACTCATCGGCTGTGAGCCAACGGAGCGCCTGCTCAAGGCGGTGCACGACCAGGAGCAGGGGACTGGCTGAATCTCTGGGCGCTGGACCGCCGGGGCCGCCCCATGGAGACCCGGACCCTGGCGCTTGACGTCGAGTCAGCACGCCCGAGCGGCCTGGGGGGAGGACCTCCTCGACATCACGCTCGCCGAGGGCGTCGAGAGCCCGCCGTCGCCGCGCGTCCGCCCGGTCTGGGAGGCCTGGCCCCGACCGCGCCCAACCTGTGGGCCCGTTACGAGCCGGAGGGCAGGCGCGCGTGGTCGAGGCTCGCCTACCACAACACGGCTGCCTCGGACACGGACGAGGTGGGCGGCGTTTACCATATCGATGGCCGCTTCGTCATGGACGCTGAGGGTTTCTACTGCGCGATCGCCGAGGCGCTCCTCGGCCCGGGCGCCTACTACGGCTCGGACTGGCAGTCCTTCAAGGATTGCCTCGCCGGAGGCTTCGGCGTGGCCCCACCCTTCACGTTGCACTGGCACGACGCGGAGGTCGCCCGCGAGTTCCTGGCCGGGTGGGCGGACGGCCCTGACGGCCTCGATAGTCCTGGCGGTCCGGACGGAAAGGTCACGTACCTGGACGACATCGTGCGGTACTTGGAGGGCCGTGGCGTCACGGTGGTCCTCCGGTGAACGGCCGGGGCAGCGCTACGACGGCCGTCCGGCTCCCGTCAGAGCCTGAATTTCAATCCTTGGTCTGATCTCTGTTGTCAGCGGCGGAGGCGTTGACGACTCGTTCCCTGCCCAGGATGGGGGCGTCCTCACGTCCTTCGGGGGCCCCTATCTGTTTGGTCAAGCCGGGTGAGGATGTTCGGCATGACGGATCGGGATCGGTTGGGGCGGACTGCGGTGCATTATGCGGCTGCCGATGGGGACGCGGATGGCCTGCGGGTGCTCTTGGCCGGAGGTGCCGCTGTGGAGGCAGCCGACGATGCGGGCTGGACCCCGTTGCATTTCGCGGCTCAGGCCCAGGCTCCACCGGCGGTTGATGTCGCGGACCGGCATGGCCATACGCCGCTGTGGAGGGCGGTGTTCTGTTCGCAGGGCGAGGGTGCGACGATCCGGCTGCTGCTGGACGCCGGTGCCGACCCTGACCGAGGCAACGGCCATGGCGTCAGCCCACGGACGCTGGCGGGACGGATCGCCAACTATGACGTGGCTGCCCATCTTCCAGCTGGGGACGGGACTTCGTCCTAGGCTCCGCTGCCTGCGGCGACCGGCGGGGGTTCATAGAACGTGCCGTCGCGGAGCATCGCGAACAGAACGTCGGCCCGACGTCTGGCGAGACAGAGCAAGGCCTGGGTGTGGTGCTTGCCCTGCGCGATCTTCTTGTCGTAGTAGGCCCGGGAGGCCGGGTCGCCCAGGGCGGCGAACGCGGAGAGGAAGAAGGCCCGCTTGAGCTGTTTGTTTCCTCGCCTGGAGGGTTGTTCGCCGCGGATTGAGGACCCAGAACTGCGGGGCGAGGCCGGCGTAGGCGGCGAGGTGGCCGGCAGTCGGGAAGGTGCTGCCGTCACCGACCTCGATCAGGATGCGGGCTCCGGTCCTGACGCCGACTCCCGGCATCGACGTCAAGAGTTTCGAAAGAGGGTGGGCCTCCAGCAGTTCCTCGATCCGCCCGGCCAACAGTTTCCGCTGGTCAAGCGCGGCGGTAAGTGACCCGGCCAGGCTCGGGACGATCAGCGCGGCCGCCTCGGTCCCCGGAACGGTGACGGTCTGTTCGTCCAACGCGGCGAATATCTCCTCGACCAGCCGCTCGGCCATCCTCGGCGCCTTGGGCCGCCGCAGCGTGATCAGCCGCTGCCTCCCCGCAATGCGCATCTGGGCCGGAGACCCGAACCGTTCCAGCAGTGTCAAAACGGCCGGGTGCTGCAAACGCGGCCCCAACACCCGTTCCAGGGACGGGTGGATCTGGGTCAGCAGGCCGTGGAGCCGGTTCGAGACTCGAGTGGCCTCGCCGGCCAGGTCGTCGTCGAACCCCACGATCATCTCCAGCTCGGCGATCGTCTCGTCCTCGCCGTCGATCACCCGCAGAGTGTGGGGCATCGCGCGGGCCGCGCCGGCGATGATAAACGCGTCCTTCGTATCGGTCTTCGCCTCACCCGGGTAGAGGTCGGCGATCCGCCGCATCGTCAGCCCCGGCAGATAGGCGACCGGGCAGCCCATGTCCCGGGCGACCGCCAGCGGCAGGGCACCGATCGAGGCCGGCTGGTCGACCACGACCAGCACTGTTCCGTGCTTGGCCTGGAGTTTCGCGAACAGCTCGCGGAGCTTGGGTTCCGTGTTGGGCAGGCGCTTGTCGAACGCCTTCTTGCCGACCGGGTGACGGCGGTGGCGTGGTGTTCGCCCTTGCCGATGTCCAGGCCGAGGAAGACGTCGATGTCACCGGTGTCGATCACGTGCACGCCCCTCCATCATGCTTTCCTCCGGCCTCACCTCGGCACCGAGCTGGCCACATCCACGTTACGGAGAGCTCTTCCGGCCTTGGGTGAAGCCGGTGCTCAAGCCCCTCATCAGCGGTCCGTCGAAGCCTCCGGGCCCGGTGACACCACCCCCCCCGGGATCATGAACAACAAGGGGGGAAGTCATGCCGGACCCTAAGGCCAGAGGCCCCGTTGCGGAGCCACGAAAAGGTAACGGAGGGGCCGACCCACTAGCGGGAGTAGCCCGTGGGGTCGCTCTGGTCGGGTGGGGGCGGACGAACCACTGGTGCCGGTAGATGCAGCCGGCGGTGTCGCGGGCCCCCGGGTCGTCGTCGGCAGCAGGCCTGATGGACTGGCGGAAGGTGGGGCGCCTTCCGCATCGAACTCCTGCAGTCCGACGCGTCCCATCGGCCAGACATAGACGGGACGGCGTGAGGCCGGTGGTAAAGCGCCGGGTGCAGCGCGAGGGAGAGGAGAGCTGCACCGGCAGCAAGCCGCTCGCGTGCTGGGTTGTTCAGGTGTCCCCATTCCATCCGCAGGGGCTCGCGGGCCGTGGAGAGGGCGCCAGTTCCGTCGTCTCAACCACGGCGGCGATCGTGAGGCCAACGCTGCGCTCCACCGCATCGTGTTCACCCGCCTGCGGATCGACCGGCGCACCCAGGCGTGCTACGAGCGCCGCATCAAGGAGGGCAAGACCCGACGCGAAATCGTCCGTTGCCGCTCACGCTACGCGGCCCGGGAGGTCTTCCACCTGGTCGAACACCTACAGCCAGTACCCCGCGCATAGGCGCTGTCGTGACAGATGAGAGGGTCTGGCGGGTGAGTGAGCCACCGAAGAACACCCTGCAATACCGCTTTGACGGGCCCGAAGACGCCCCCGTGCTGATCCTGGGTGCCTCCCTCGGTACCACATGGCATATGTGGGACCGCCAGATTCCCGAGTTGATCAAGCAGTGGCGGGTCTTCCGGTTCGACATGCCCGGACACGGGGGCGCGCCCGCCCACCCCTGCGGGTCCGTCGGGGAGCTCGCCGACCGGCTGCTCGGCACGCTCGACGAGCTCGGCGTGCAGCGCTTCGGATACGCGGGCTGCGCCTTCGGCGGTGCCATCGGGGCCGAGCTCGCCCTCCGGCATCCGCAACGCGTCGCCTCGCTCGGGCTGATCGCCGCCTCGCCCCGGTTCGGCACGGCCGACGAGTTCCGGCAGCGCGGCGTGATCGTGCGCAGCAACGGTCTCGACCCCATCGCGCGCTCCGCCCCCGAGCGCTGGTTCACCCCGGGCTTCGCCGCCGCCCAGCCCGCCATCACCGAGTGGGCCGTGCAGATGGTCCGCACCACCGACCCGGGGTGCTACATCGCCGCCTGCGAGGCGCTCGCCGCCTTCGACATCCGCGCCGAGCTGGGCCGCATCGGCGTGCCCACCCTGGTGCTCGTGGGCTCGGAGGACCAGGTCACCGGGCAGGGCGAGGCCCGCACGCTCGTCGCGGGGATCCCCGACGCGCGGCTCGCCGTCGTGCCGGGCGCCTCGCACCTCGCCCCGGTCGAGCAGCCGGCCGCCGTCACCGACCTGCTCGTACGGCACTTCTCCTCGGCCTGGCAGGCCGCGCCCGACGCGACCCTCGGCCAGTCGGCCATCAGCGCGCCGCCCGTCAAGCCCGTCCTCGCCCCGCCGCCCGCCGGGCCCGTCTCGCCGGTCGGCGAGATCGCCCCCGTGGAGCAGCCCGAGGCCGTCCCGGATGCCGCGTCGCCCGCCCTGTACGAGGCCGGGATGAAGGTCCGCCGCGAGGTCCTCGGCGACGCGCACGTCGACCGGGTGCTCGCCGCCGCCGACGACTTCTCCGGGGACTTCCAGGACCTCATCACGCGCTACGCCTGGGGCGAGGTGTGGAACCGGCCCGGCCTGGACCGCCGCTCCCGCAGCTGCGTCACGCTCACCGCGCTCGTCGCGGGCGGCCACCTCGACGAGCTGGCCTTCCACACCCGCGCCGCGCTGCGCAACGGCCTCACCCCCGCCGAGATCAAGGAGGTCCTGCTGCAGGCCGCCGTCTACTGCGGGGTCCCCGCCGCGAACTCGGCCTTCAAGGTCGCCCAGGCCGTGATCCGTGAGGAAACCACGCCCCAGGAGTAGCAGGATGGGGGGATGACGCCTTTTGCGGAAGACCACTCCCCGCGCGCGCAGCGCATGACGTTCACGAAGAAGTCCCACGCGTGCGTGCGTCTCGAAAAGGACGGGCGCACGCTCGTCGTCGACCCCGGCGGCTTCAGCGAGGAGGACGCCGCGCTCGGCGCCGACGCGATCCTCGTGACGCACGAGCACCCGGACCACTTCGACGAGGACCGGCTGCGGGCCGCCATGGAAGCGCGCCCCGGCGCCGAGATCTGGACGCTCAAGTCCGTCGCCGACAAGATCTCGGCGGCCTTCCCCGGACGCGTGCACACCGTCGGGCACGGCGACACCTTCACGGCCGCCGGCTTCGACGTGCAGGTCCACGGCGAGCTGCACGCGGTCATCCACCCGGACATCCCGCGGATCACCAACGTCGGCTACCTGGTGGACGGCGCGGTGTTCCACCCGGGCGACGCGCTGACCGTCCCCGACCAGCCGGTCGAGACGCTGATGCTGCCGGTCATGGCCCCGTGGAACAAGATCTCCGAGGTGATCGAGTACGTACGGGAGGTCAAGCCGCAGCGCGCCTACGACATCCACGACGCGCTCCTCACCGACCTCGCGCGGCCCATCTACGACCACCAGATCGGCTCGCTCGGCGGCGCCGAACACGTCAGGCTGACCCCGGGGGAGTCGGCCGAACTCTGACTGTCGGTGGCGCCCGGTAGGTTTGAGGACATGCGCATTGCGACCTGGAACGTGAACTCGATCACCGCCCGTCTGCCGAGGCTCCTGGCCTGGCTGGAGAGCACCGGCACGGACGTGCTGTGCATACAGGAGACCAAGACGACGGCCGAGCAGTTCCCGGCGGCCGAGCTCCGCGAGCTGGGCTACGAGTCGGTGGTGAACGCGACGGGCAGGTGGAACGGCGTCGCGGTGGTCTCCAAGGTCGGCCTGGACGACGTGGTCAAGGGCCTGCCGGGCGGCCCGGGGTACGAGGGCGCCGACGAGCCGCGCGCGATCTCCGCGACCTGCGGCCCGGTCCGCGTCTGGTCGGTGTACGTGCCGAACGGCCGCGAGGTCGACCACGCGCACTACGCGTACAAGCTGCAGTGGTTCGAGGCCCTGAAGGCGGCGGTGGCCGAGGACGCGGCGGGCCCGCGCCCCTTCGCCGTCCTCGGCGACTTCAACGTCGCGCCGACCGACGAGGACGTCTGGGACCCCTCGCTCTTCGTGGGCGCCACCCACGTCACCCCGGCCGAGCGCGCCGCCCTCGCGGCGCTGCGGGAGACGGGCCTCACGGACATCGTCCCCCGCCCCCTGAAGTACGCCCACCCGTTCACGTACTGGGACTACCGCCAGCTGGGCTTCCCCAAGAACCGCGGCATGCGCATCGACCTGGTGTACGGGAACGAGCCCTTCGCGAAGGCCGTCTCCGACGCCTACGTGGACCGTGAGGAGCGCAAGGGCAAGGGCGCCTCCGACCACGCCCCGGTCGTCGTCGACCTGGACGTGTAGGGGGCCACCGGGGCCGTCGGTCAGGCTTTACGGCACCAGCTTCCGCAGGTCCACCGAGTCCGCCAGCGCCGCGAGCCCCGCGTCGCCCGGATGCAGATGGTCCCCGCTGTCGTAGGCGGGCGCCATCCGCGCCGGGTGCGCGGGGTCGCGCAGCACCGCGTCGAAGTCGAGCACGGCGTCGAACGCGCCGCCCGCGCGCACATAGGCGTTCACGGCCTCCCGCTGCCCGTTCGCGGCCGCCGTGCAGAGCGACTCGCCCTCGCACGGCGTGATCGTCGCGGCCACGGCGCGCAGCCCGCGCGCGTGGGCCCCGTCCGCGATCTCCCGCAGCCCGGCGATCACCTGTTCCGCCGACGCGCCCCACCGCACGTCGTTGACCCCCTGGAAGACGACGACGGTGCGCGCCGACGTCTGGGCGAGGACGTCACGGTCCAGGCGGTGCAGGGCGCTCACGCCGCCCGTGTCGGTGGAGACGCCGTCGCCCGGGTAGCGGTCGGCGACCACGCGATTCGCGGAGATGCCCTGGTTGAGCACGCCGTAGCGCGGCACGTCGGACTGGTCGCGCAGCCGGTCCGCCAGCACGTCCGGCCAGCGCCGGTTCGCGTCCGGCGTCGACCGCACGCCGTCGGTGATCGAGTCGCCGAGCAGCACCACGGAGCCGGGCCCGCCGCTCACGTCGACGCCGGTGAGCAGCGGCCACGTCGTCAGGGTCGAGGTGTACGCCGCCGGGGAGCCGTCCGCCGCGTGGTCGCCGGGCGTGCTGACGTAGCTGCGCTGGAGGGCCTGGCTGTGCACCGGCGCCGTCGTCACGGACCCGGGCAGGTGGAAGCTGACCAGGAGGTTGGCGTCGGCCGGCACGGCGAAGCCGAGTGGATCGCTGAACGCCTGGGCGCCCGCCGGGATCTCCGTACCGGGGCGCCCCCGGAACGTCAGCCGGCGCGGGGTGCCGCGCGCCGCCGCGCCGGACTCCTGCACCGCCACCGTCGCCGCGCCGATCCGTACCGGCGCGGCGGCGAAGGTGTTGTCGAGCCGGACGCGGACCCGCGGCCCCCCGGCGCTGGTGTGGACGACGAGCCGCACGGTGCGGTCGGCCCACGGACCCACCGCCGTGTAGCCCGCGGTCGACGCCGACCAGGTGCCCGTCCAGCCCCGCTGCTCGGCCCGCACCGACAGGGCGAACACATGCAGGCCGGGCCCGCCGGGGTCGCGCGGCAACCGCACCGAGTCGACCTCGCGGCCCGGGGCCAGCGGCACCGTCACCACGTACAGCCGTGCCTTCTCGGCGAGTTGGCCGCCGGGCGTGTTGACGTGCGGCAGGGCGACGGCCTTGGTGGCGAGCGGGCCCGAGCGCCAGTCGGGCGCGGTGAGCCGGTAGCTGCCGCGCGAGCCGTCCCGGTAGCGGACCGTGCCCGTGCCGCTCGCGTCGCCGCCCGTGCCGGCGACCAGGAAGGCGAGCGCGTTCCCGCGACCGCGCACCCGTACCGCCTGCCCGTCGGAGAGCACGTTGTCCGGCGCGCCCGGCGCCGTGCGCGGCCAGGTGAGGCGGGCGCCGTCGACGCCCAGCGTCCGCCCGGGGGTCCAGCCCGCGGCGGCCAGGTCCCGTGCCGACAGCGAGCGGCCCGCACCGTCGAAGTCCGCGTCCGCCGGACGGTCGTCGTCGCTGACCGCACGGCTGTCGAAGAGCCGCTCCAGCGGGAGCGGCCCCGGTCTGTGCGGGGCCGCGGCCTGCGCCGATGCCACCGGTACGAGCCCCGTGAGCAGGGCCAGCACGGCGGCCGCCCCCCAGATGTGTCGGCGGTGTCGGCGCACGACGGACCTCCCGCGGATGATGGCCCGTCGACCGGGCGGCCGGGCGACGAGTGAGGACAGATGCGCCATGAAGCTAAGGAGGTGCCGGAGGCGCGTCAATGAGGGGCGCGTGAACACGACGCGAACTCGCCGGGCACACCGGCCGAATCAACGGCAGGGTCTCAACTCCCCGTCGACACCAGCCCGTTCTCGTACGCGATGATCACCAGCTGCACCCGGTCCCGCGCGTCGAGCTTGGCGAGCAGCCGGGTGAGGTACGTCTTCGCCGTGGCGACGCTGAGGCAGAGCTCCTCGGCTATCTCGGTGTTGGAGAGGCCGCGGCCAACCAGTGTCAGGACCTCCCGCTCGCGGTCCGTGATGCCGTCGACGGCCACCTCGCGCGGCGGCGGCGCGACGGGCCGCTGCGCGAACTCCCGGATCAGCCGCCGGGTGACGCCCGGCGCGATCAGGCCGTCCCCCGCCGCGACGGTCCGCACCGCCGCCAGGATGTCGTCCAGCGCCATGTCCTTGACGAGGAAGCCCGCCGCGCCCGCGCGCAGCGCCCCGTACACGTACGCGTCGTCGTCGAACGTGGTCAGGACCACCACATGTGCGTCCGTCGGGCCCGACGTGATCTGCCGGGTCGCCTCGATGCCGTCCATCCCGGGCATCCGGATGTCCATCACCACGACGTCCGGGCGCAGTTCGGCGCAGGCCTCGACCGCCTCGTCGCCCGACGCGGCCTCGCCCACGACCTTGAGGTCAGGGGTCTCGGCGATGACCATGCTCAGGGCGGTACGGACCAAGGGTTGGTCGTCGACGAGCAGGACGCGGACCGTCATCGGGCACCCGCCGGGGCGGGCAGCGGCAGCCGGGCGCTCACCCGGAAGCCTCCGTCGGGACGCGGTCCGGCGCTGAACTCGCCGTGCAGCAGGGCGACTCGCTCACCCATGCCGACCAGACCGAACCCGGTGTCCGTGCCGGTCGCCGACGGCGTACGGGAGTGCGGGCCGGACGCCGTGCCGCGGTCCCGCCCGGGGTCGGCTATCTCGATGACGATCTCCTCGTCGCGGTAGTCCACCAGGACCGTGCAGGCCGTCGCGCCCGCGTGCCGCACCACATTGGTCACCGATTCCCGGACGATGCGGAAGGCCGACAGGTCGACGTCCGGGGGCAGTTGCCGCCGCTCGCCGCGCCACACCACGTCCACCCGTACCCCGGCGGCGGTCGTCGACGCGGCAAGCCGGTCCACGTCCGCGAGGCCATCGGCAGGACCGCGCGGCACCAACTCGGCTGCCGCGTCCGGGTGTTGGTCCGACTCGCTCTCGCGCAGCGCGACGAGCATCCTGCGCAGTCCTGCCAGGGTGTCCCGGCCCGCCAGTTCCACCGCGGTCATCGCCGTCCGCGCGGCGGCGGGCCGGCTCTCGACGACCCGGGCCGCCGCGCCCGCCTGCAGGGCGATGATGCCGATGCTGTGCGCCACCGTGTCGTGCATCTCCCGTGCGATGCGCAGCCGTTCGGCGGTGACGGCCTGCGCGGTGGCCTGCGCGCTCAGCCGCCGCGCGTACGCGCGGGCCCGGCGCACCGAGTCGCCCGCGAGCCAGGCGACGGCGACGAGCAGCACGGGGATCTGCCACTCGGACCAGCTGCTGTCCACGCTGTGCGGTAGCCGGAACGGGAGTCCGAGCAGCTGCCGCAGGATCGCGAAGGCGGGCAGCACGCAGAGCGCGAGGGCCACGGCCGTCCGGCGGGCGCGGGGCGTCCCCGTCGCCACGACGAAGCCGACGGCGATGTCGACGGCCGCGTACTGCGGGAAGGTGAGGCGCGTCTCGCCGAGCGCCAGGGTGGCGGCGTACGAGCAGCCGACCAGCAGCCCGAGGGCCGTGAGCGGGTGGCGCGTCAGGAGCCGGCCGGCCACCAGCGCCGTCCCGGCCGCGGCGACGACGACCAGCCACTCCCACGGGGCGGGGCCGGCGAACGCGCTCGTCGGCATCAGCGGCAGCCCGGAGTAGGCCCGCGCGGCGAACGCCGTGCCGAGCCACCAGGACGCGGCGGCCCACCCGCCCACGGGAGCGTGCTTGAGCAGGTGGAGCGGCGATGTGGCGGACATGCGCCGATCGTAGCCAGACCGGCCCCGACCGGCATCGCACCTGAGGTGTACAACCCCGGTCGACACCGGAGGCGGCAAGTGTCGTCGCAGGGCCGACGCCCGGCGGCCCGGCGCCCGGCACCGTGGCACACGTGATCGAAGCCAACGAACTGACGAAGAGATACGGCACCAAGACCGCGGTGAACGCCCTCAGTTTCCGGGTCCGCCCCGGCCTGGTGACCGGGTTCCTCGGGCCGAACGGCGCCGGGAAGTCCACCACCCTGCGCATGATCCTCGGCCTGGACGGCCCGACCGGTGGCTCCGTCACTGTCGCGGGGCGCCCGTTCCGGGAGCGGTAACGGGGCCTGCGCCACGTCGGCGCGCTGCTCGACGCGGGGGACGTGCACGGCGGCCACGCCGCGCGCGCCCACCTCGCCGTCCTCGCCCGCGGCAACCGCATTCCGCGGCGCCGCGTCGACGAGGTCCTCGCCGAGGTCGGCCTGGAGAAGGCGGCGCGGCGCCGCGTGGCGGGCTTCTCGCTCGGCATGCGACAGCGCCTCGGCATCGCCGCCGCGCTGCTCGGCGATCCGCCGGTACTGCTGTTCGACGAGCCACTCAACGGCCTCGACCCCGAGGGCGTGCAGTGGGTCCGCAGGCTCTTCCGGCGCCTGGCCGCGGAGGGCCGCACCGTGTTTGTCTCCAGTCACCTCATGTCCGAGATGGAGCACACCGCGGACGAGCTGGTCGTCATCGGGCGCGGTGAACTCATCGCCGCCGAGAGCCTCGCCGCGTTCGCGGGCCGCTCGGGCCGCGCCACCGTCGCCGTACGAACGCCCGACGCGAGCACCCTGACCCCGCTGCTGACGGCGGCGGGGGCGACCGTCACCACCGACGACGCAGGACGGCTCGTGGTGACCGGCGTCGACGCGCCCCGCATCGGCGAACTCGCCGCGCACCACCGGATCGTGCTCCACGAACTGGCCACCCGGACGGCCTCGTTGGAGGAGGCGTTCATGGAACTCACCTCCGACAGCGTCGAGTTCCTGGCGGGAGAGCCCCGATGACCGAGACGACCGAGACGATTACCGAGCCCCGTGCCCGCTTCGGCGATCTCGTCGCCGCCGAGTGGCTGAAGATGCGTTCGTTGCGCTCCACCGCCTGGTCCCTGCTGATCGCCGGGCTCGCCGTCGTCGGCATCAACGTCGGCACGGCGTACGACACGTACCACTACTGGACGGACGAGGGACCGGCCGGGCGGGCCCGGTACATCCGCGACGGCATCCCGCTGCAGGAGGCCTTCACCGCCAACTCCTCCCTGGTCCTGGTGCTCGCGTCCGGCGCCGTGGGCGCGCTGTTCCTGGTCGCGGAGTTCCGGACCGGGCTGATCCGTACGACGTTCGCCGCGGTCCCGGCCCGGCGCCCGCTGATGGCGGCCAAGCTCCTGGTGACCGCCGCCGTCATGACCGTCTTCGGCGCGGTCGTCGCGGGCGGCTCCTTCTGGCTGACCCAGGCGATCCTGGCGGGACGGGGCGTCGGCGTGCCGATCGGGCACCCCGGAGCGTGGTCGCTGGTCGTCGCCTCCGCGCTGCTGGCCCCGGTGTCGGCGCTGGTCGGCATGGCGCTCGGCGCGCTCCTGCGGCAGAGCGGCACCACGCTGGTCGCCCTGTTCGTGCTGACGCTCCTGCTGCCCGTCGCGCTCAGTGACGACCGCCACCTGACGGCGGTCGTCGGCCACGCGATGCCGTACAAGGCCTGGCTGTTCTTCGCGGAGCGGGGTGGCCCCGACGTCCTCTTCCCGTCGACGTCCACGGGCGCGTGGCTGGTCCTGGCGATCTGGCCGGTGGTCGCGGCGGCCGTCACCGTGTTCGGCGTGGAGCGCCGCGACCTGTGAGGACGCCGGGCGGGCGTCAGACTCCGCTGACCTCCCCGGCGACGCGGATCACCACCGCGTACGAGCCGACACCGAGCAGCCGGTCGTCCGGGATACGGTCGCCGCGCGAGCCGTACAGCATGTCGATCCGGCCGGACGCCGGGTCGAAGGCGACGTCGGCGAGGGTCCCCGCGGCGTCGCCCAGCTCCGTCAACAGCCGCTTGCCGAGCAGGTTCTGGCGCTCGGAGGAGTCCTTGGAGGTGAACCGGGCCGCGGTCGCCGCCTCGACGACGACCGCGTCGGGCCCCACCGCGTGCACGTCCGCCCAGGCGATGACGTCGCCGCCGTCCTTGACGCCGTCCAGGCGGACGGCGGTGACCACGGCGTCGCCCGGACCGCCCGGACCGCCCGGACCGCCCGCGCCGCCCGGTTCGACGACGAGCCCGGCGACGGTGCCGACGTGCGTGGCGTCCGACGCGCTGACGACCGGACGGCCCACGGTCTGACTGAGCAGCATCATGAGGTCCGCCCCTCGCCCGAGCCGTCGGCCACGCCCGAGCCGTCGACCACGCCCGCGCCGCCGGGCCCACCCGCCACGGAGGGCCCCTTCGTCAGGTGAGCCCCGCCCAACCCGCCAGGACCGGCCTCCGCCCCCGCCCCCGCCTCCGCGAGCCGCCTGCGCCGTACCGCCGCCGCCAGTTCGCCGACGTCCTCGACGACGTACTCCGTGTCCCGCGCGGGGATCATCAGGGTGTCGCCCGTCAGGGCGGGTCGGCCACCGAGCGGCAGGAAGACCGTGCGCTCCTGCCGCCCCAGCGCCTCCGTGGAGGACATCTCCACGCCGACCACCCGCCCCTCCCGCCCGGACTCGACCAGCACGTCGCGCACCGATCCCACCTGCACCCCTTGGTCCGTCAGCACCCGGGCGCCGCGGACCAGGCCGCCGGAGGCCTCCTGCCAGGAAGCCACGGCCGCCTTGTCCTCCAGCGCCTCGGCGGACGTGATCATCACGGCGTCCGCGCCCAGGGCGTGCACCGCCGACCACGGCAGGCTCTTGCGCAGCGGACCGGAGAGCAGACCCCGGCCGGCCAGCGTGAACCCCGCGATCCGGCCGCCCGCCCCGTCCAGCACCACATCCTTGACCTGGGCGACCGCCTCGCCGTCCAACGTCACCACCGGCCGCTTGGTGAGGTCGCCTGCGGCCATCACGGCCGGCGGGGGCGCCGTCACCGCACCCTCCCGCGCCCGGTGCGCCGACCGCGCCGCACCACGATCACTCCGCCGCTGCGCCGCCGGGCCTGCACGCCGGCCACCGCGGCCACCAGCAGCCCCACCACCACGACCGCGGCGATCAACCACGCCCACCACACCATCGCCCACCTCCCGGAACAACCTCAGGACGTTCGGGTACCCCGTGACGGGGAACAGTCACCGATCGGCGCGGCATACAAGGGAGTTGACCCGCGACGCCCACCGCGCCCAGGCGTCCGCCCGCTGTGCCCCCGGCGTCCGCCCGGGGCGGGAGGTGCGCCTGCGCCGAGGCGGGAGGTGCGCCTGCGCCGCGATTCGCCCGATTCCGTGATCAACTGATGCAAGATACATTTGGAGATGCGGAACCAGCGCCCGGCCGCGCGTCCGGCGGCGCCACCCGACGGAAGAGGCCGATCATGAACATCCCGTTCCTCGACAAGTGGCGCAGGCGGCACCCCGCGACGGACCCGGCCGAGGGGCTCGCGGCCGCCTTCCAGGACGACCCGGACGGCGTCGCCGCACTCTTCTCCGAATGCGAGCTGCTGCGCTCCCAGGCGGCCGCCGCCGGCCTCGAACTCGACGACTCCCCGGCCTCGTTGGGCGCACTCGACCAACTCCTGCCGCGCTGGCGCGACGACCCCGAGCTGCTGCCGTGGCTCGGCAACGACGCGGGTCTCTACCTCGGCAGCGTCGTGGTGCGGACCGTGCCGGGCGCGGCCTGGCACGTCTGGCCCGGCGGCAGCCCCGTCGTACGGCTGAAGAGCGGGCGGGGCATCCAGGTCGTCGAGGCGGGACTCGACTGGGCGGTGCACGGCGCGCCCGAGCTGTCGCAGGTCTACGCCGAGGCGTCCGAGACGTAGTCCGCAATACCTCAAATACGGTTAATGCCCATAAGTGCGTGTCGTCCAGTAACTCCCGTTTTCACGTGGATAGTTTGCGCGGACGTACACAGCTGAGAGTGGGCAGGTCTTGCCATGGCCGTCGATCCGTTGATCGAACTGCGCGATGTGAACAAGTACTACGGGAAGCTGCATGTCCTCCAGGACATCAACCTCACCGTCGGCAAGGGGGAGGTGGTCGTGGTCATCGGCCCGTCGGGGTCGGGCAAATCCACACTGTGCAGGACGATCAACCGGCTCGAGACCATCCAGTCGGGAGAGATCAGACTCGACGGACAGCCGCTGCCCGCCGAGGGGAAGGCGCTCGCGAGGCTCCGCACCGAAGTGGGCATGGTCTTCCAGTCCTTCAACCTCTTCGCGCACAAGACCGTCCTCCAGAACGTCGCGCTGGCCCAGGTCAAGGTGCGCGGCCGCAAGAAGGACGAGGCGGCGAAGCGCTCCCGGGAGCTCCTGGAGCGCGTGGGCCTCTCCGCGCACGCCGACAAGTACCCGGCGCAGCTCTCCGGCGGCCAGCAGCAGCGCGTGGCCATCGCCCGCGCCCTGGCCATGGACCCCAAGGCGCTGCTCTTCGACGAGCCGACCTCGGCGCTCGACCCGGAGATGATCAACGAGGTCCTGGAAGTCATGCAGCAGCTCGCCCGGGACGGCATGACCATGGTCGTCGTCACGCACGAGATGGGCTTCGCCCGCTCCGCGGCCAACCGGGTCGTCTTCATGTCCGACGGCCGCGTCGTCGAGGACCGGACCCCCGAGGACTTCTTCACCCACCCGGAGAGCGAGCGCGCCAAGGACTTCCTCTCCAAGATCCTCAAGCACTGACGGGGGGACTGCTCGTGAAGCGACACACCATGTCTCACGCCGGGCGGCACACCCCGCGGGCGCTCCACCTGCTCGTGGCGCTCGTCCTCACCGCCTGCGCCGCCGCGGCCTGCGGCAAGGAAGGCAGCCCGCCGACCAAGGGGCCCGCCGCCGACGAACTGCCCAAGTACCAGGTGGCGACCGGCTTCCAGCTGCCCCAGTCGGGCACCTGGCGGAAGGCGAAGAGCCGCGGCAGGTTCATCGTCGGCGCCAAGGAGGACCAGCCCTACCTCGGCGAGAAGGACCCGGCGAACGGCACCTACTCCGGGTTCGACATCGAGATCGCCAAGATGATCTCGGCCTCGCTGGGTCTCGACCCGAAGAGGATCGAGTTCAAGACCATCGCGTCGGCGAACCGCGAGACCGCCCTGCAGAACGGGCAGATCGACTACTACGTCGGCACCTACACCATCAACGACAACCGCAAGAAGCTCGTCGGCTTCGGCGGCCCCTACTACATGGCGGGCCAGGGCCTGCTGGTGCGCAGCGACGAGGACGACATCAAGGGCCCGCAGGACCTCGACGGCAAGAGCGTCTGCTCGGCCGCCGGATCGACCCCGTACCAGCGCATCCAGCAGGACTACCCGAAGGCCACCCTCGTCGCCTACGACACGTACTCGGTCTGCGTCGACAACCTGCTGACGTACCAGGTCGACGCCGTCACCACCGACGACGCCATCCTCATCGGCTACGCGGCGAAGGTGCCCGACGAACTCAAGGTGGTCGGCAAGCCGTTCTCGAAGGAGCCGTACGGCATCGGCGTGCCCCGCGGCGACAACGCCCTGCGGTTCGCCGTCGACGACGCCCTCGCGGCCCGCGAGAAGGACGGCGACTGGAAGAAGGCGTACGACGCCACCCTCGGCCTCTCCGGCGTGCCGGCGCCGAAGCCGCCCGCCATCGACCGCTACCCGGCGAGCTGAGGAGGCGTCGTGGACGTACTGACAGACAACTTCTCCACCTTCGGCAAGGGCTTCGTCGGCACCGTCGAACTCACCGTCTACGCCTCGGTCCTGGCGCTCGTGCTCGGCTTCGTCATGGCCTCCTTCCGGGTGGCGCCCGTCGGGTCCTTCCGGGCCTTCGGCACCGCCTGGGTGACGGTGCTGCGCAACACCCCGCTCACGCTGCTCTTCTTCGCGGTGCTGCTCGGCCTGCCGCGGTTCGGCCTGGTGCTGCCCTTCAAGGTGTTCGCGGTCCTCGCCCTCGGCTGCTACACCTCCGCCTTCATCTGCGAGGCGCTCAGGTCGGGCATCAACACCGTGCCCAAGGGCCAGGGCGAGGCGGCCCGCAGCCTCGGCATGTCCTTCGGCCAGACCCTGTCCATGGTGGTGCTGCCGCAGGCCTTCCGGTCCGTCATCGCGCCGGTCGGCTCCAACCTCATCGCGCTGGCCAAGAACTCGGCGATCGCGGGCGCCTTCAGCGTCACGGAGCTGCTCGGCACGTACAAGACGCTCAACGAGCTCGGCTACAACATCATCTGGACCTTCGTCTGGATCGCCGTCGGCTACCTCATCATCACCCTCGCCATCAGCGCGATCTTCAATGTCCTCGAAAAGCGCTGGGGAGTCGCCCGATGAAAGCCCTCTCCCACGATTCCACCGCCCTCTACGACATCCCGGGCCCCCGCACGATCCGCCGGCACAAGCTGTACGGGCTGATCTCCACCCTGATCGTGCTCGCCCTGGTCGGCTGGCTGCTCTATCTGCTCTTCGACACCGACCAGTTCACCTCGACCAAGTGGACGCCCTTCGAGTACAAGGGCATCCAGGAGCTGCTCCTGCGCGGCCTCGGCAACACGCTCAAGGCCTTCGCCATCTCCGCGGTCCTCGCCCTCGCGCTCGGCGGGCTGCTCGCGGTGGGCCGGCTCTCCGACCACCGGCCGGTGCGCTGGCTCGCCACGCTCGTCGTGGAGTTCTTCCGGGCGATGCCGGTCCTGGTGATGATCTTCTTCGTCTTCGTGGCGCTGAAGGTCCAGCCACTGCCCGCGCTGGTCGCCGGGCTCACGCTCTACAACGGCTCCGTACTCGCCGAGGTCTTCCGATCCGGCGTCAACTCCGTGGAGAGGGGGCAGCGGGAGGCGGCTTACGCACTCGGAATGCGCAAGACACAGGTCATGACACACGTCCTCGTACCGCAGGCCGTTCGTGCCATGTTGCCCGCCATCATCAGCCAGTTGGTGGTGGCCCTGAAGGACACGTCGCTCGGATATCTGATCACCTACGAGGAGTTCCTCCACGCCGGGAAGCTGATCGCTTCGAACCTCGACTACGATTTGCCTTTCATCCCCGTGGTCATGGTGATCTCACCTGTCTACATCGGGATGTGCATGTTGCTGTCGTGGTTCGCCCAGTGGGTGTCCAGGCGTCAGCGGCGCAACCCCAAGACCGAGGCCGCCGATGTGGCCCCGGCCGAACCGGGGACGCTGCTGCCGGGCGCCCAGTAGGCAGTGGCACGAGGGAACACCGACCCGGCAGCAGCCGGAGATCACTGCTCGCGCAGGGGAACGGACAGGTACGACGGGTCCGTCGCCGGCGAGGAGAAGGTCAGCTGCGCGCCGGCCGGGTTGTGCTCGATGTAGAGCGGGTCGACCGTGTCGACGACCAGGGCGAGCTTGTGGCCCGCCGGTACGTCGTAGGCCGTGGAGAACAACTCCAGGTCCACGCCGAACGGCTTCCCGGGTGTCTTGCCGTGGAAGGTGTACGGCGCGTTGCTGACCAGCTTGCCGAGGCCGAGCGGGCCCACGTCGTAGAGGTACGCGACGAGGGTGCCGCTCTCCTTGGTCGGGGTGAGCGTCGTGTGCAGCTTGGCGGTGCCGCGCACCCGCTGGGCCGAGGTGTAGCGCTCCGACTGCCAGACGCCCGTGTAGCGGCGCGGGAGCAGCGGCACCGACGCCATCGGGGGGATCTTCAGGAACTGGTCGAGGGCGTTGGAGAGGATGGCGATGCCGCCGTTGGCGCCCGAGTCGACGTTCGTGTGGATCGTCGTGGAGCCCGCCATCGCGATCTTCTTGCGGGTGGCGCCGACCGACTTCCAGTCCGGGTAGCCTTCGTAGCCGCCCTCCGAGCGGGACTTGAGCTGGACCGGCTGCTCCTTGTCGATGCCGTTGTCAGCGCCCTTGAGGTAGTGGTCGAACCACCGCCGGGTGGAGGTCCAGGTGTCGTTGGGCAGTCCGAGCAGGCCGGTGGCCTCCGCCGTCGCGTGGTCGCCGGGGCGGAACTCCAGGCGCTTGGGGCCGGTGAGGCGCTCGTAGAACTCGGCGTACTGGTTGGCCGGGAAGAGCGTGTCGCCCCAGGCGTTGCCGAGCATGACGGCGGCGCCGTTCTCGTTGATCTGGTCGAGGTAGGTCGCGGGGGAGCGCTTGGCGCCCCAGGCGATCATCTCGTCCTCCTTGTCCAGGTTGGACCCGAGGAAGTCCTTCAGCGTCTGCTGGAGTTCGGCGCTCGGGCGGCCGGTGAGCGCGCCCGCGCCGCCCAGCAGGGCCGCCGCCTGGGCGTGCTGGGTGCGGCCGCTGTAGATCGAGTCGATGAGGTCGCCCCAGCCGCTGAGGGCGGCGACGGCCTTGACGCGCTTGTCGTGCCCGGCGACGAGCAGGCTGATGCCCGCGCCGTACGAGACACCGGCCATGCCGACCTTCGACGGGTCGGCCGGGGTGTGGGCGAGCGTCCAGTCGATGACCTTGGAGGCGTCGGCGATGTCCTCGGGACCCGCGGTCTCGATCTCGCCGCCGGACTGCCAGAAGCCGCGCGAGTTGTAACTGACCACGACGTAACCGGCGTCGGCGAGCTTCTGGGCCTGGGCGACGTACTCGATCTGCGGCATGGCCCAGCTTGTGGGCAGCACGATCGAGGGGTAGGTCGCCCCGGCCTTCGCGTCCTTGGGGGTGAAGACGTTGGCCTTGAGGATCGTGCCGCCGTCGCCGGGGATGTCGACGAAGCGCACGTCCGCGGAGGCCGCGGCCGGCGGCGCGGCGGCCGGTGCCGCCTGCGCCGTCGGGGCGAGGCCGAGGGCGGCGCCCGCGACGAGGGTCGCGGAGACCGCGCCGACGGTGGTCGTGCGCAGGGCCCGGTGGGGGTACGGAGCTCTCACGGGTCACTTCCTCACTCGTTGAAAGTGCAAAGTGACCCGACGGTAACCGCGATTGTTTACCGGGGGTAACCCGTCGGTAAGTTACGCCCCGGTAACGATAGTTGAAGCCTCAGTGACCCCTGGGGCGAGGACCGGTGGCTACTTCAGCGCGCTCTTGGCCTGCCAGTCCGACCAGGAGAGGTTCCACTCGCCGTAGCCGTTGCCCGGGTCCGGGACGCCCTTGGAGCCGCTGCCGGTGACCTCGAAGGGGTCGCCGATCTGCGCCTGGCCGTAGAGCCAGTCGGCGTTGGCGTCGCTCATGCCGATGCAGCCCGAGCTGTGGTTGGTGTTGCCGAAGTACGCGGCGTTCCACGGGGCCGCGTGGGCGTACATGCCCGACCAGGTCAGCCGCATCGAGTCGTCGACCATCTTGTCGTAGCTGTTGCTGCCGGAGAGGCCGACCGTCTCGGAGCGCATGTTGATCGTGCCCTCCTTCGACATCAGGACGGAGGTGCCGCCCCAGGAGGCCTTCTCGCCGCCGGGGGTGCCGGCCGACATCGGCACCGACTTGACGGTCTTGCCGTCGCGCTGGAGCGCCGCCGTCTTGCTGTCCAGGTTCACCTTGACGACCTGGTTCCTGCCGACGGTGAAGTGCGTGGCGTAGTCGCGCACGAACCAGTCGTCGCCGCCCGAGTCGATGCCGTTCAGCTTCGCGTCCAGCTTCACCTTGGTGCCGGACTTCCAGTACTCCTTGGGGCGCCAGTCGACGCGGTCCTTGCCGTCGTAGTTCTTGATCCAGCCCCACGATCCCGTAGTGCCGTTCGAGGTCGTCACCTTGAGGTTCTTCTCGACCTCGGCCTTGTTCCGCACCGCGTGGTCGAAGGTGATCGACAGCGGCTGGGCGACGCCGACGGTGGTGCCCTTGCCCGGGGCCAGGGTCACCTTGTTGACCTTGTCGGGCGCGGCCGTCCTGAAGGTGGACTTGGCGGTGCCGCCCTGGTCGGTGCCGGCCTGGACGCGGTACGCGGTGCCGGGGGTCACCGTGCGCTGCGAGGTCCAGGTGGTGCCGTTCGCCGCGACCTTGCCGGGCAGCTTGGCGCCCTTGTCGTCGGTGACGGTCACCTCCTTCAGCTTGCCGGTGGCCAGCTTCACCGTGACCGGGCCGCCCGCCTTCGCCTGCTGTCCCGCAAGGTTCACCGAGATCCTCGGTTTCTCGGCGGCCCGGTCGTCGCCGGACGAGCCGCTGCCGCCCGAACAGGCGGACAGGGCGGCGGTGAGCACCGCGAGGCCCGCGACCGCCGTGGGGCGGGCGCGAAGGGGGCGTCGGCGGCTCGAAGAGCTCTGGGGGGTCAAGGAACGTACCTCCGTGCGAATAGGTCTGCACGGAGAGAGGGCGGATCGCCCCGGCGGGTTGTCCGTTGTCCGGAAAATGCCTGCTAGGTCACAGAAGGGCCAAAATGGCGTCGACGTTCGTCGACGTTCCGTGAGGAACGGATCACTTGGCGCGATGGGAGGCGCGGGCGGGCGTGGGCAGCGGCGTCCGGGCGTCCTGCGTCACGTCCGCGACGACCTCGACGACGTCGGGCCCGTACGCCTGCGAGTTCACGATCTTCAGGAGCAGTACGAAGGGCTTGTTGCCGTGCTTGCGGGCGAGCTTCTCGTGGTGCCGGGCCAGATAGCGGGTGGCCGCCTGGCTGGTCACCGCGCGCTGCCCGCAGAAGAGGAAGACCGGCCGGGCGTCCTGGCCCTGGTCCGCGGTGAGCCGGGCGAGGATCACGTACTCGGTGAGTCCGGACTCCAGGCGGTAGCGCTCGGGGCCGATCTGGAAGGCGCCGCGGTCGGGCACCGGCTCGGGCTCGGTGTTCACCCGTACGCCCGGCAGCAGGGAGTGCATGTGCGCGGCCATCCGGCGGTTCGCCACCGGGTTGCCCACACAGAACTCGGTGCGCTCGCCGAAGCCCTGCTGGGCCGCGTCGTGCGCGACGACCTGCGCGTGCGCCCCGCACTCCTTGACCACCCCGGCCAGCTCGATCAGCGCGAACACGTCCTGCCGCACCACCATCAGCTCGGGGCCGCCCGCGTCGCGGTTCACCACGAGCAGCGACTCGGAGTTCTCGGGCAGCCCGAAGAAGGCCTGCTTGCGGCGGAGCCTGCGCTTCCACAGGGCGCCGCGGACGAGCCAGCCAAGGGCGGCGCTGATGCCGACCGCGATCAGGCCGAGGACGATGTTCCGCACGTCTTCAGTCATGGGGGCGCATGCTAGCGGCCCGCCGGACCCGTGTTCGAGGAGGTCCTGACGCGACGGGGGACTCGAAGTTACGCTGCGCAGACGGCTGTTGACTGGAGGTACGAATGCGTCGTGCTGTCGTACGGAATCTGACCCTATTGGCGGTCGGAGGGGTATTGGTGTCGGTCGGTGCGGCAGCGCCCCCTTCGCCTACGCGCTCAGCGGAACCGGCATCCGCACAGGGTCCCGCGAGGACCCCGGACAAGACGCCGGTCGCCGTCGGTGCGGGCGGCGCCGTCGCCAGCGTCGACCCGGACGCCTCGGCGGCCGGCATCGAGGTCCTGCGGAAGGGCGGCAACGCCGTGGACGCGGCCGTCGCCACCGCCGCCGCGCTCGGCGTCACCGAGCCGTACTCGGCGGGCGTGGGCGGCGGCGGATACTTCGTCCACTACGACGCCAGGACCCACAAGGTCTCCACCATCGACGGCCGCGAGACCGCCCCGCGCACCGCGGACTCCGGACTCTTCCTGGAGAACGGCAAACCGCTGCCCTTCGCCGACGCGGTCACCAGCGGTCTCAGCGTCGGCACCCCCGGCACGCCCGCCACCTGGCAGTCGGCTCTCGACACCTGGGGCAGCAAAAGCCTCGGCACGCTCCTGAAGCCCGCCGAGCGGCTCGCGCGCGACGGATTCACCGTCGACCCGACGTTCCGCGGCCAGACCGAGTCGAACCAGGAGCGGTTCGCGGACTTCCCCGCCACGGCGAAGCTCTTCCTGCCCGGCGGCAAGCTGCCGGTGGTCGGCTCGACGTTCAAGAACCCCGACCTGGCCCGCACCTACGCGGAGCTCGGCCGCAAGGGCGTGGACGCGCTCTACCGCGGCAAGCTGGCCGAGGACATCGTGCGTACGGTGAACAAGCCGCCCGTCGACCCCGGATCCGGCCGGGTGGCCCGGCCCGGCGACCTCTCCGCGAAGGACCTCGCGGCGTACGGCGTGAAGCGGCAGAAGCCCACGAAGACCTCCTACCGCGGCCTCGACGTCTACTCCATGGCCCCCTCCTCCTCCGGCGGCACCACGGTCGGCGAGGCGCTGAACATCCTGGAGCGCACCGACCTCTCCAAGGCGTCGAAGGCGAAGTACCTGCATCGCTACATCGAGGCAAGCCGCATCGCGTTCGCTGACCGGGGGCGCTGGGTGGGCGACCCCGCCTTCGAGGACGTACCGACGAAGGAACTCCTCTCCCAGCGGTTCGCCGACTCGCGGGAGTGCCTGATCAAGGACGACGCCGTCCTCAAGAGCCCGCTGGCGCCCGGCGACCCGCGCCACCCCGAGGCGTGCGGCACGGGTGACGAGGCGGCCCCGACGACGTACGAGGGCGAGAACACCACGCACCTCACGGCGGCCGACAAGTGGGGCAACGTCGTGGCGTACACCCTCACCATCGAGTCGACGGGCGGCAGCGGCATCACCGTCCCGGGCCGGGGCTTCCTGCTCAACAACGAACTCACCGACTTCTCCTTCGCGCCCGCCGACCCGGCGGTGCACGACCCGAACCTGCCGGGACCCGGCAAGCGGCCGCGCTCCTCGATCGCACCGACCATCGTGCTGAAGCACGGCAAGCCGGTGGTGGCGCTCGGATCGCCGGGCGGCGCGACCATCGTCACGACCGTGCTGCAGACCCTGACCGGCTTCGTGGACCGGGGCCTGCCGCTGGTCGACGCCATCGCCGCGCCCCGTGCGAGCCAGCGCAACGCCGCGCAGACCGAGCTCGAACCGGAGCTCTGGAACAGTCCGTTGCGCGCGTCCCTGGAGTCCCTCGGGCACTCCTTCAAGCAGAACCCCGAGATCGGCGCGGCCACGGGCGTGCAGCGGCTGCCCGGCGGCAAGTGGCTCGCCGCCGCCGAGAAGACCCGCAGGGGCGGCGGTTCGGCGATGGTGGTGCGGCCGGACAAGTGAGTCGGTGAAACTCGGGGTGACCTGCGGTAAGCCAGGCCCGGAAAACTGCATGTAGTCGTCCCGTAACTCATCTGGTGTTATCTTCCGGACCGGAAGACTCCAAGTCTCCACGGGGCGGTGCAGATCAGATGGCAGTGGGACAACTCCCGGACAAGGTGGGGGAGTTCGCGAAGTACCTGAGGGAACTGCTCGGGTGTCTCGACCAGGACGCGGGCTGGTGCGGCGTGTTCTGGCAGCGCGACCCCGACGGCATGCGGGCCTGTGTGGACGGCGCCGAGGTGCCGCCCTGGGACGTGGTGCAGGCGCTGCTCCACGACCTCGCGGCGGACCGCGGCGTCCCCGAGGCCGAGCGCGAACGGGGCCGGGCGCAGGCCCTGCACCGGGCCTCGCTCGACGCGTACGACGCCCGGCCCGGCGGCCGTGAACTCCTCGCCGACCGGCTCGACATGATGCTCAGGGAACAGCGGGTCGCCCTGGATCGGCAGGCGGACCTGTCGCGGCAACTGGCCGCGGCGGTCGACGCGGACGAGGCCGACCGCATCAACCTCGACCTGGCGTGGGTACGGGACGACCACGAGCGGGCGACGGCACGCTGCGCCGAACTCCGGGAGCGGATGGACCGCCTGACCCAGGCGGAGCGTCCGACGTGGGTGGACCTCGGCGCGGGGGCGCCGGGGGGCGACTTCTCGGCGGACTCGTTCGGCGGGGGAGCGGGCTTGGACGTGGGCTTGGGTGGGGGTGCGGGTGTGGATGCCGGTGGGTTCGCCGGGGGCTTCGCCGACTTCGGGGTGGAGGGCGGTGGGGTGGTGGCCGACGACCACGCCGTGAGCCCAGTCCCGGTCGACGACTTCGACTTCGATCCCGCGCCCGCCGCGCCGCGGCACTCGGCGCCGGACGCCGGACCCCACGTACCCCGGCAGGGCGCCGAGCGATCCCGGCGCTGGCCGCGCGGTGCACGGTTCGCCGGGTTCGGGGACAGCGGGGGACAGGGCGCGCGCGGGCCGGTGACCGGGCCTGAACCGGGGTCCTCGGGCGAGCCGCCCCGAGGCGCGCGCTTCCCGCAGGTCGCGGCTTCGTCGGCCTCGTCGGGCGCACCCGCTCCGGCGGCGCAGGAACGCGCCCCGCACCACACCGAGGCCCAGGCGCGGCCCCGGAGTCATGCCGAAGTCGCACCCGACCCCGGCCCCGACGCCGACGCCCGCGCCACCTCCGACGCCGTCCGCGACCTCATCCGGCTCCGGGGCGAGGGCCGCAGCGGGGAGGCGCACGGCGTGCTCGTCGAGGCCACGGCCTGGCCCGCCGCCCGGCTGCCGCTCTTCGCCGGCGAACTGCACCGCGCCGGCCTCGGCGCCGACTGGGCCACCCTGCTGTGGGAGGCCGCCTCCCTGCCGCCCGACCGGCTCGTCGCGCTGGCCGACGCGCTGGCCGGGGCGGGCCGCGGCGACGACTGCAGAAAGCTGCTGCGGCAGGGCGTCGCGCGCCCCGCCCCCGAGATCGCCGAGGCGACCCTCGCCCTCATGGACGCCGGCCGGGAGCGGGAGGCCCGCGCGCTCCTGGACTCCTACGTCCGCGTCCGCACCTCCGAGGACGTGGCCCGCTGCGCGCACACGGATCCGCACCGCCTCATCCCCGTCCTCCTGGAGACGGCCAAGGGAGTCTCCGACGAACACCACTGGGATCTCGTGCACGCCCTGCGCGTCGCGGGCTTCAGCGCCTGACCCTGTCCTGCCCCTGACCTGACCGTGTCCCGGCCCCTGACTCTGTCCCTTTCGGCCCGTTTCTCGGCCGCTCGGGTGCGAAACATGATCGACTGGGCCGGTTGACGGCGATGGTCTTGCTCAGCCCGTCGGCGGAGGCTTACGTTCTCCTAATCCACGCAGCAAGTCTACGTGCGTAGAAGCTCTCTGACGTCCTCTCACGGACTTGCGAAGGAGCAGCTCATGGTCAACGTCGTACGCGCCGCACTGGTCCAGGCAACCTGGACGGGCGACACCGAATCCATGATCGCCAAGCATGAGGAGCACGCCCGCGAGGCGGCCCGCCAAGGGGCGAAGGTCATCGGCTTCCAGGAGGTGTTCAACGCCCCCTACTTCTGCCAGGTCCAGGAGGCCGAGCACTACCGCTGGGCGGAGCCGGTGCCCGACGGCCCCACCGTGACCCGGATGAAGGCGCTCGCCCGCGAGACCGGCATGGTGATCGTCGTCCCCGTCTTCGAGATCGAGCAGTCCGGTTTCTACTTCAACACCGCGGCCGTGATCGACGCCGACGGAAGCTACCTCGGCAAGTACCGCAAGCACCACATCCCCCAGGTGAAGGGGTTCTGGGAGAAGTACTACTTCAAGCCCGGCAACCTCGGCTGGCCGGTCTTCGACACCGCCGTCGGCAAGGTCGGCGTCTACATCTGCTACGACCGCCACTTCCCCGAGGGCTGGCGCCAGTTGGGACTCGGCGGCGCCCAGCTCGTCTACAACCCCTCGGCCACCTCGCGCGGCCTCTCCGCCCACCTCTGGCAGCTCGAACAGCCCGCCGCGGCCGTCGCCAACGAGTACTTCGTCGCCGCGATCAACCGCGTCGGCCAGGAGGAGTACGGCGACAACGACTTCTACGGCACGAGCTACTTCGTCGACCCCCGCGGCCAGTTCGTCGGCGACCCCGCGAGCGACAAGACCGAGGAACTAGTCGTCAGGGACCTCGACTTCGCCCTCATCGAGGAAGTGCGCCAGCAGTGGGCGTTCTACCGCGACCGCCGACCCGACGCCTACGAAGGACTGGTGCAGCCGTGACCGACCTGTACGACCGCCACCGGGCCGTGCTGCCCGACTGGCTCGCGCTCTACTACCAGCGGCCCATGGAGCTCACCCACGGCGAGGGCCGTCACGTGTGGGACGCCGCCGGCAACAAGTACCTCGACTTCTTCGGCGGCATCCTCACCACCATGACGGCGCACGCGCTGCCCGAGGTCACCAAGGCGGTGAGCGAGCAGGCGGGCCGGATCATCCACTCCTCGACCCTCTACCTGAACCGCCCGATGGTCGAACTCGCCGAGCGGATCGCGGCGTTGTCCGGCATCCCCGACGCGCGCGTCTTCTTCACCACCTCGGGCACCGAGGCCAACGACGCGGCGCTGCTGCTCGCCACCGCCCACCGCCGCTCGAACCAGATCCTGGCGATGCGCAACAGCTACCACGGCCGCTCCTTCACCACCGTCGGCATCACCGGCAACCAGTCGTGGTCACCCACCAGCCTCTCGCCGCTCCAGACGCTGTACGTGCACGGCGGCGTCCGCAGCCGCGGCCCGTACGCCGACCTGAGCGACGCCGAGTTCACCGCCGCCTGCGTGGCCGACCTGCGCGACATGCTCGGGCAGAGCCGCGGGGGAGTGGCGGCCCTCATCGCCGAACCCGTCCAGGGCGTGGGTGGCTTCACCTCGCCGCCCGACGGCCTCTACGCGGCCTTCCGCGAGGTCCTCGACGAGCACGGCATCCTGTGGATCGCCGACGAGGTGCAGACCGGCTGGGGGCGCACCGGCGACCACTTCTGGGGCTGGCAGGCGCACGCGGGCAGCGGCCCGCCGGACATCCTCACCTTCGCCAAGGGCATCGGCAACGGCATGGCGATCGGCGGCGTGGTGGCCCGCGCCGAGGTCATGAACTCCCTGGACGCCAACTCCATCTCGACCTTCGGCGGCTCCCCGGTCACCATGGCGGCCGGCCTCGCCAACCTCGCGTACCTCCTGGAGCACGACCTGCAGGGCAACGCCCGGCGGGTCGGCGGCCTCCTCATCGAGCGGCTGCGGGCGATCTGCGCGCAGCTGCCCGTCGTACGCGAGGTGCGCGGCCGCGGACTCATGATCGGCGTCGAACTGGTCGAGCCGGGCACCGACCGGCCCAACCCGCGAGCGGCCGCCGCCGTGCTGGAGGCGGCCCGCGAGGGCGGCCTCCTGATCGGCAAGGGCGGCGGGCACGACACCAGCGTGCTGCGCATCGCACCGCCGCTCTCGCTGACCGTCGCGGAGGCGGAAGAAGGCGCCTCGATCCTCGAACGGGCCCTGCGGAGCGCCTAGTTCGTCCAGAGGCCCGCGCGGCACCGCGCGGGCCCGCAGGAAAGGGAGCGCACCACATGAGCAACCGCACGCTGATCACCGGCGGCCTGGTCATCACGGCCTCCGACGAACTGCCCGTCGACGTCCTGGCCGAGGACGGCCGGGTGGTGGCGCTGGCCACCCACGACAGCCACGGCTTCACCGCCGACCGCGTGATCGACGCCACCGGGAAGTACGTGATCCCGGGCGGCGTCGACGCCCACACGCACATGGAGATGCCGTTCGGCGGCACCACCGCGGCGGACACCTTCGAGACCGGCACCCGCGCCGCGGCCTGGGGCGGCACGACCACCATCGTCGACTTCGCGATCCAGCCCAAGGGCGGGACGCTCGCGGAGGGACTGGACACCTGGCACGCGAAGGCGGCCGGACGGTGCGCCGTCGACTACGGCTTCCACATGATCATGTCCGACGTGAACGCGTCCTCGCTCAAGGAGATGGACGCGCTCGTCTCGGCCGGGGTCAGCTCGTTCAAGCTCTTCACCGCCTACCCCGGCGTCTTCCTCTCCGACGACGGACAGATCCTCCGGGCGATGCAGCGCGCGAGCGCCAACGGCGGCCTGGTGATGACGCACGCGGAGAACGGCCTCGCCATCGATGTCCTGGTGGAACAGGCGCTGGCCCGCGGCGAACGGGACCCCCGCTACCACGGCGAGGTCCGCAAGGCGCTCCTGGAGGCCGAGGCCACGCACCGCGTCATCAAGCTGAGCCAGGTGGCCGGCGCCCCGCTGTACGTGGTGCACGTCTCCGCGCAGGAGGCCGTCGCCGAGCTGGCCCGCGCGAGGGACGAGGGGCTGCCGGTCTTCGGGGAGACCTGCCCGCAGTACCTCTTCCTGTCCACCGACAACCTCGCCGAGCCCGACTTCGAGGGCGCCAAGTACGTCTGCTCCACGCCGTTGCGCCCGCGCGAGCACCAGGCGGCGCTGTGGCGGGGGCTGCGCACGAACGACCTCCAGGTCGTCTCCACCGACCACTGCCCGTTCTGCTTCAAGGGGCAGAAGGAGATGGGCCGGGACGACTTCTCCAAGATCCCGAACGGCCTGCCGGGCGTGGAGAACCGCATGGACCTGCTGCACCAGGCAGTCGTCGACGGGCACATCAGCCGGCGCCGCTGGATCGAGGTCGCCTGCGCCACACCGGCCCGGATGTTCGGCCTCTACCCGAGGAAGGGCACCATCGCGCCGGGCGCCGATGCGGACATCGTCATCTACGACCCGCACGCGGAGCAGACCATCTCCGCGCAGACGCACCACATGAACGTCGACTACTCGGCGTACGAGGGCAAGCGGGTCACCGGACGCGTGGAGACCGTGCTGTCCCGGGGCGTTCCGGTGATCGAGGACCGGGTGTACGCGGGGCGCGCGGGGCACGGGACGTACGTGCCGCGGGGGATCTGCCAGTACGCGTGAGCGGTGCGGCGGGGCCGAACTCAACGACCCCGCCCCGCCGTTGGTGTGACCCGGGTCACTCGGGGAGGGGCTTGGCCCGGCGGTCGGCCCCGTGTCACTATTTCTGCACGCCGACTCTGCCCAAAACCCGCCGCGAGGCCGGGGGTTGAGCGCCGTAGCCGCCGGTAGATGCTGGCGAGACCGGGCCCGAGCCCGACGCAGTTCCGATTCCCACCGCATTCCATCTCATGCGTGCCGTCCTGCCTCAATGCGGGCGGCGCGAGAGCCGCGCGTGCGATGGAGGCCCCTCCCTTTGCAGGTGTGCCGATGGGCCTGCCCTGACCCGGAGTTGTTCCGAGGGGGAACTCCGCAGGTCGAGGAGGGAATTGATGACCCTAAGCGTGAGATTCACCCTGCCGTTCCGCAGGCGTCCGCCGATCGCTCCATGGAGGAACCATGTCTGAGACCACCGATTTGAACGAGCTGTACTCGATCATCGAGAAGACGGCTCAGGTCGTGGACGTCACGAGTTCGCGCGAGAAGGTCTGGCCGATCCTGAACGCCTACAAGGAGTTCGTCGGCAACTCCGTGATCTCCTTCCGCGCGTCGACCGGCAGCAGCGCCGACGACCTCGACTGCCGCTTCACGATGCTGCCGAAGGGCTTCGACCCGTACGCCCGCGCCCTGGAGCACGACCTCACGCCGAAGACGGACCACCCGGTCGGCAGCCTGCTGAAGGAGGTCCACGAGAACCTCCCCATCACCAGCTGCGGCGTCGACTTCGGCGTCGCCGGCGGGTTCACGAAGACCTGGTCCTTCCCCAGCGCCGAGAACCTGGTCAAGGTCGACGACCTGGTCAAGCTCCCCTCGATCCCCGAGGGTGTCGCCGCCAACCTCGACTTCTTCAAGAAGTGGGGCCTCGCCGACATGGTGAGCACGGTCGGCATCGACTACTCCAAGCGCACCATGAACCTGTACTTCGGCGGCGGTGTCGGTGACCGCGTGCCGGCCGAGGTCTTCGAGGAGAAGGGCGTCAGGGCGATCCTCGGCGAGCTCGGCCTCGCCGAGCCGAGCGCGGAGCTGCTGCGGTTCTGCGAGCGCTCGTTCGTCATCTACGTGACCCTCGGCTGGGACTCGCCGGAGATCAACCGCTTCACGTACTCCGTCATGACGCCGGAGCCGCTGGGCCTGCCCATCGACCTGGCGCCGACGTTCGACCGGCTCATCAGGAACGCCCCGTACGACACGACGGGCCGCAACTACGTCTACGGCATCGCGTCGACGCCCAAGGGCGAGTACCACAAGATCGCCTCGTACTACCAGTGGCAGAAGCGCGTGGAGAATCTGCTGCGTTCGGACTCCTGACGGCAGTTCGGATTCCTGACGGCAATTCGCCCGCCAGGGCCTGAAGATCTTTCTCTGAAACGGCCGGATTCCGCACGGAATCCCGGCCGGCTTCATTTCTTCCTAGAACTCTGGATGATGCGATCTCCATGCAGAAAAGACAAAGGGAGCTGAGCGCGTTGACGCCATCGGCCTCGGCGGAGGGATTGCCGGACATACGACGCGCTCGGTCGGTCGGAATCGGGCGCGCCCACGCGAAGACCATCGTGCTGGGGGAACACGCGGTCGTCTACGGCGCCCCCGCTCTCGCGCTCCCGGTGCCGCAGCTGGCGGTCACGGCGAGCGCCGGCTGGTCGGCCCGCACCCCGGGCGACTCCGGCGACGTGTCCCTGACGATGACCGGATCCGCCTCGCGGCCGGTGGCGACGCAGGCGTCCGACTGGCTGCAGCGGCTGACCGCCGAGTTCCGGTCGACCATGGACGTGACCGACGACGTCCACCTCGACGTGATCCTGGACTGCGCGATCCCGCCGGGCCGCGGCCTCGGCTCCAGCGCGGCGTGCGCGCGTGCCGTCGTCTTCGCGCTGGCCGACCTCTTCGACCGCGAGGTCACCCCGCAGACCGCCTTCGACCTCGTCCAGACCGCGGAGAACGTGGCGCACGGACGCGCGAGCGGCGTGGACGCCACCGCCGTGGGCGCCTCGGGCCCGCTCCTCTTCCAGCAGGGCCAGGCCGAGGAACTCCCCATCGGCTGCGAGGGGTTGTTCATCGTCGCCGACAGCGGCGAGGTCGGCCGCACCAAGGACGCCGTCGGGCTGCTGCGCGAAGGCTTCCAGCGGCACCCCGGGGCGCAGGAGCGGTTCGTGGGCCGCGCCACGGAGCTCACCGACGCGTCCCGGCACGCCCTGGCCGACGGTGAACCCGAGCGGTTGGGCAGCCACATGACGGAGTATCACGAGCTGTTGCGCGAGGGCGGGTTGAGCACCGACCGCATCGACGCGCTGGTCGAGGGCGCGCTCGGGGCGGGCAGCCTCGGCGCCAAGATCACCGGGGGTGGCATGGGCGGCTGTGTGCTCGCGCTGACCCGGTCCGAGCAGGCCAGCGCGGTGACCCGGCGGCTGCACGAGGCCGGCGCCGTCCAGACGTGGGTCGTACCGCTGAGGGGGTTCACCGGCTATGGGCGCTGAACAGCAGGCCACCGCGGTGCGGTCGGCCGAGTCGGTGCGATCGGCCGAGTCGGTGCAGTCGGTGCAGTCGGCGCAGTCCGTGCGCGCGGGTGCGCCGGGCGCCGCGACCGCCGTGGCCCACCCCAACATCGCCCTCATCAAGTACTGGGGAAAGCGCGACGAACGGCTCATCCTGCCGCGCACCGACAGCCTGTCGATGACCCTGGACATCTTCCCCACGACCACCCGGGTCCGGCAGGCCCCCGGCGAGGACCACGACGAGGTGACGCTCGGCGGCAAGCCCGCCGAGGGCGACGCGCGACAGCGCATCGTCACCTTCCTCGACCTGGTGCGCGAGCGGGCCGGGGCCACCCACCGGGCCGTCGTGGACACCGAGAACACCGTGCCGACCGGCGCCGGACTCGCCTCCTCCGCCAGCGGCTTCGCGGCCCTGGCCGTGGCAGCGGCCGCCGCCTACGGACTCGACCTGGACGCCACCGCCCTGTCGCGGCTTGCCCGGCGCGGCTCCGGCTCGGCCTCCCGCTCCCTCTTCGGCGACTTCGTGGTCTGGCACGCGGGCCGCGAGGACGGCACGGAGGAGGAGGCGGACCTCAGCTCGTACGCCGAGCCGGTGCCCACAGGTCCCCTCGACCCCGCGCTGGTCGTCGCCGTCGTCAACGCCGGACCCAAGGACGTGTCCAGCCGCGCGGCCATGCGACGCACCGTCGACACATCGCCGCTGTACGAGCCGTGGGCCCGGTCCAGCGGGGACGACCTGACCGACATGCGCCGGGCGCTCGGCCGCGGCGATCTGGCGGCCGTCGGGGAGATCGCGGAGCGGAACGCGCTCGGCATGCACGCCACGATGCTGGCGGCCCGACCCGCGGTGCGCTACCTCTCCCCGGCCACGCTCACCGTGCTCGACGCCGTGCTGCAGCTCCGGCGGGACGGGGTTGCGGCCTACGCCACCATGGACGCCGGGCCGAACGTGAAGGTGCTCTGCCGCAACGCGGACGCCGACCGGGTGGCCGAGGTCGTGCGCGCCGCCGCGCGGGGCGGCGCGATCCACGTCGCCCGGCCCGGACCCGCCGCCCGGCTCCTGAACGAGGACGGGTGATGTCGCCCCGGACGGTCGTGCGGCGCGCGCCGGGCAAGCTGTTCGTCGCGGGCGAGTACGCCGTGGTGGACCCGGGCAACCCCGCGATCCTCGTGGCGGTCGACCGGTACATCACCGTCACCGTGTCCGAGCCCGACGCGCCCGGCGTCGTCCTCTCCTCCGACCTCCTCGCCTCGCCGGCGCACTGCCGGTGGCGGGACGGCGAACTGACCGGGTCGGCGCCGCAGGACACCCGGCAGCTCGGCGAGGGCCTCGCCCACGTGGCGGCCTCCGTCGGAATCGTGAACCGGCTCCTCGCCGAACGCGGCCTGACCTCACCGGAGTTGCACGTATCGGTGAGCAGTGGCCTGCACGAGAACGGCACCAAGTTCGGGCTCGGGTCGAGCGGGGCGGTCACCGTCGCGACCGTCGCCGCCGTGGCCGCGTACTGCGGTCTCGACCTGTCGTACGAGGACCGGTACCGGCTCGCCATGCTCGCCACGGCCGGCCTGGAACCCAAGGCCTCCGGAGGCGACCTCGCCGCGAGCACCTGGGGCGGCTGGATCACCTACCAGGCACCCGACCGCGCCGCCGTACTCGACCTGGCCCGCGCGGCCGGCGTCGAGAAGGCGCTGCGGGAGCCCTGGCCGGGCTTCGCGGTACGCCGACTGCCGCAGCCCGCGGGTCTTGCGCTGCAGGTCGGCTGGACCGGAAACCCCGCATCGACCACCACGCTCGTCTCCGGCCCCGACCGCGGAGCCTGGCGGGACACCGCCGGTTACCGGACGTTCGTGGAGACCAGCAACGACTTCGTGCGCGCCGCCGCCGACGCACTGGAGCGCGGCGACCGCGCCACCCTGCTGCACCAGATCCGAAGAGCCCGCCAGGAGCTGGCGCGCCTCGACGACGCGGTCGGGCTCGGCATCTTCACCACCCGGCTGACCGCGCTGTGCGACGCCGCCGAAGCCGTCGGCGGCGCGGCCAAGCCCTCCGGGGCGGGCGGCGGCGACTGCGGCATCGCGCTGCTGGACGCCGGGGCGGCCCAGGACATCGCTCACGTACAGAAACGGTGGACCACGGCGGGCGTGCGGCCCTTGCCGATCCGTCCCGCCATGGAAGGGAACGAGGAATGATCTCTCAACGCAAGGACGACCACGTCCGGCTGGCCGTCGAGCACCAGCGCCAGCACAGCGGACAGAACCAGTTCGACGAGGTGTCGTTCGTCCACCACGCGCTGGCGGGCATCGACCGGCCGGACGTCTCCCTGGCCACGAGCTTCGCCGGCATCTCCTGGCCGGTGCCGCTCTACATCAACGCGATGACCGGCGGCAGCGTCAGCACCGGCGTCATCAACCGGGACCTGGCCATCGCCGCCCGCGAGACCGGCGTCGCCGTCGCCTCCGGCTCCATGAGCGCGTACTTCAAGGACCCGTCGTGCGCCGAGACGTTCAGCGTGCTGCGCAAGGAGAACCCCGACGGGTTCGTCCTCGCCAACGTCAACGCGACCGCCTCCGTCGACAAGGCGCAGCGCGCCATCGACCTGGTGCGGGCCAACGCCCTGCAGATCCACATCAACACGGCCCAGGAAACGCCGATGCCCGAGGGCGACCGGTCGTTCTCCTCCTGGGTCCCGCAGATCGAGAAGATCGCCGCGGCCGTCGACGTCCCCGTGATCGTCAAGGAGGTCGGCAACGGCCTCAGCCGTGAGACCGTCCTCCTCCTGGAGAGCCTCGGCGTCAAGGTCGCCGACCTCGGCGGCCGCGGCGGCACCGACTTCGCGCGCATCGAGAACGGCCGCCGCGAACTGCGCGAGTACGCCTTCCTGCACGGCTGGGGCCAGTCCACCGCCGCCTGCCTCCTGGACAACCAGGACGTCGGCATCCCGGTCCTCGCCTCCGGCGGCGTGCGCAACGCCCTCGACGTGGCCCGCGCCCTGGCGCTCGGCGCGTCCGGCGTCGGCGTCTCCGGCGGGTTCCTGCGCACCCTGAAGGACGAGGGCGTCTCCGCCCTCATCGCACAGATCTCCACCTGGCTCGACCAGCTGGCCGCCCTGCAGACCATGCTCGGCGCCCGCACCCCCGCCGAACTGCAGCGCTGCGACCTGCTGATCCACGGCGAACTCCGCACCTTCTGTGCCGACCGGGGCATCGAGACCGGGCCCTTCGCCCAGCGCTCGCGCTCCGTCGCGGCCGCCACCGAGCTGACGGGAAGCACCCGATGACCGACACACACGCCATCGCAGGCGTCCCGATGCGCTGGGTCGGCCCGCTGCGCATCTCCGGGAACGTCGCCACCACCGAGACGCAGGTCCCGCTCGCCACCTACGAGACGCCGCTGTGGCCCTCCGTGGGACGCGGCGCGAAGGTCTCCATGCTGGCCGAGAAGGGCATCGTCGCCACCCTCGTCGACGAGCGGATGACCCGCTCGGTGCTCGTGGAGGCGACGGACGCGCAGACCGCGTACGTGGCGGCCCGCGCCATCGACGCGCGCATCGACGAGCTGCGCGAAGTGGTGCGCGGCTGCAGCCGGTTCGCCGAGCTGGTGAACATCCGGCACGAGATCAACGCCAACCTGTTGTTCATCCGGTTCGAGTTCACCACCGGTGACGCGTCCGGGCACAACATGGCGACGCTGGCCTCCGACGCGCTCCTGAAGCACCTCCTGGGGACCATCCCGGGCATCGCCTACGGATCGATCTCCGGCAACTACTGCACGGACAAGAAGGCCACCGCGATCAACGGCATCCTCGGCCGGGGCAAGAACGTGGTCACGGAGCTGCTCATCCCGCGGGACGTCGTCACCGACGTGCTGCACACGACCGCCGCCAAGGTGGTCCAGCTGAACATCCGCAAGAACATGCTCGGCACCCTGCTGGCCGGCGGCATCCGCTCGGCCAACGCCCACTACGCGAACATGCTGCTCGGCTTCTACCTGGCGACCGGCCAGGACGCGGCCAACATCGTCGAGGGCTCGCAGGGCGTCACCATGGCCGAGGACCGCGACGGCGACCTCTACTTCGCCTGCACCCTGCCGAACCTGATCGTCGGCACGGTCGGCAACGGCAAGGGGATCGAGTTCGTGGAGACCAACCTCGCCCGGCTCGGCTGCCGGGCCGAGCGCGAGCCCGGGGAGAACGCGCGGCGCCTCGCCGTCATCGCGGCGGCGACCGTGCTGTGCGGGGAGCTCTCGCTCCTCGCCGCCCAGACCAACCCCGGTGAACTGATGCGTGCGCACGTCCAGTTGGAGCGCGACAACACGACGGAAAAGGTCGGTGTGTGAGGCATGGCCAGTGGTTCAGGCATAGGTATTCATGATCTGTCGTTCGCGACGACCGAGTTCGTGCTGCCGCACTCGGCGCTCGCCGCGTACAACGGCACGGAGATCGGCAAGTATCACATCGGCATCGGCCAGGAGTCGATGAGCGTGCCGGCGGCCGACGAGGACATCGTGACGCTGGCCGCGTCGGCGGCCGCGCCGATCGTCGAGCGGCACGGCAGCGAGCGCATCCGTACCGTCGTCTTCGCGACGGAGTCCTCCATCGACCAGGCCAAGTCGGGCGGCGTGTACGTCCATTCGCTGCTCGGACTGCCCTCGGCGGCCCGTGTGGTGGAGCTCAAGCAGGCCTGCTACGGGGCGACGGCCGGGCTGCAGTTCGCCCTCGGCCTGGTGGCGCGCGACCCCGAGCAGCAGGTCCTTGTGATCGCCAGCGACGTCTCCAAGTACGAGCTGGACAGCCCCGGCGAGGCCACCCAGGGCGCCGCCGCGGTGGCCATGCTGGTGGGCGCGGACCCGGCCCTGGTGCGCATCGACGGCCCCTCCGGCCTGTTCACCGCCGACGTGATGGACTTCTGGCGGCCGAACTACCGGGACGCGGCGCTGGTGGACGGGCAGGAGTCGATCTCCGCCTATCTGCAGGCGGTCGAGGGCTGCTGGAAGGACTACACCGAGCAGGGCGGCCGGGCGCTGGAGGACTTCGCCGCGTTCTGCTACCACCAGCCGTTCACGAAGATGGCGTACAAGGCCCACCGCCACCTGCTCAACTACTGCGGGTACGACACCGACAAGGACGCCATCGAGCAGGCGCTGGGCCGGACCACCGCGTACAACCGGGTGATCGGCAACAGCTACACCGCGTCGGTGTACCTGGGCCTCGCCGCCCTCCTCGACCAGGCCGACGACCTGACCGGACGCCCGATCGGGTTCCTGAGCTACGGCTCGGGCAGCGTCGCCGAGTTCTTCGCGGGCGAGCCGGTCCCCGGCTACCGCGAGCGGCTGCGCACCGCGGAGAACCGCGCGGCCATCGAGCGGCGCACGCCGCTGGACTACGCGGGCTACCGTCAGCTGCACGAGCGGTCGTTCCCCACGGACGGCGGGGACTACCCGACGCCGGTGCAGAACGGCGGACAGTTCCGCCTGGCGGCCCTGCGCGGTCACAAGCGGATCTACGAACGGCGGTAGGGCCCCGTGCGGTACCGCAGGTGCGGGGGCGGCCCGTCGGGGGCGCCCCCGCACGCCGCGTCCAGGTATGGCGGTGGCGAACAGGCGCCGGACAC
>NZ_JBVIZY010000021.1:0-9660 GCF_055591085.1 Streptomyces sp. NPDC041713 | reverse complement strand
GGGGAGAGGGGGGGATGTTTTCGTGGGTGGGCTGGGGGGGGGGGGGGGGGGGGGGAGGAGGGGGGGGGGGGGGGGGTGGGGGGGGGGGGGGGGGGGTGCGCCCCCCAGCCCCCCCCCCCCCACGCCGCGTACGGGTACGGCGGCGCCGACCGGGCGCCGGCCACCGGCACCATCCATTCACGTCGCGTTGAGGGTAGGGCAGGCGCATGACCGATGTCGCAGCCGATGTCGCAGTTCTCGGTACGGGCGCTTATGTGCCGGACCGTATCGTCTCCAATGACGAGGTAGGCGCCCCCGCCGGGGTCGACGGGGAGTGGATCGTCCGTAAGACCGCGATCAGGGAACGGCGCTGGGCCGCTCCCGGGCAGGCGACCTCGGATCTGGCGGTGGCGGCGGGCCGCGCCGCGCTGGAGTCGGCGGGCATCACGGCGGGACAGCTGTCGCTGATCGTGGTGGCCACGTCCACGCCGGACCGGCCGCAGCCGCCGACCGCCGTCTTCGTGCAGCAGCAGCTGGGCGCGCTGGGCGCCGCGGCGTTCGACGTCAACGCCGTCTGCTCCGGCAGCGTCTTCGCGCTGTCCGTGGTCGAGCGCATGCTGGCGGGCCGCGGCGGCCACGCGCTGGTCATCGGCGCGGACGTCTACTCGCGGATCCTGAACCCGGCCGACCGCAAAACGGTCGTGCTGTTCGGCGACGGGGCCGGCGCGATGGTCCTCGGCCCCGGCAAGGGCCCGCGGATCCGCCACGTCGCCCTGCACACGTTCGGTGAGCTGTCGGACCTCATCCAGGTGCCCGCGGGCGGCAGCAGGATCCCGCCGGACCAGGCGGCCCTTGACGCGAAGCTCCAGTACTTCGCGATGGACGGCCGCGAGGTGCGCCGCTTCGTCGTGGAGCAACTGCCGCAGCTCACCAAGCAGTTCCTGCACGAGGCGGGCGTGGTGCCCGACGACATCGCGCACTTCGTGCCGCACCAGGCCAACGGCGTCATGCTCGACACTGTGATCGAGGACCTGTCGCTGTCCCGCGCCACCACGCACCTCACGCTGGAGGAGTACGGGAACACCGGCGCCGCCTCCATCCCGATCACCCTGGACGCGGCCGCCCGCAAGGGCGCCTTCCGGCCGGGCGACCTGATCCTCCTGGCCGGGTTCGGCGGCGGCATGGCCGCGGGGCTCGCCCTGCTCGAATGGTGAGCGGCCGGCCGGGTTCCTGACGGTCCTGGCCGGCACCACCCCCACCGACCGGGCCGGGGCGTTCCCTTCCCCCCCAAGAAGAGCCCCGGCCCGCACTTCGCCGTGCGCAGCACGCGCTGCCCCCCACCCCCGAATGCGTACCCCTCGTATCCCTCGTACCCGCACCGCCCGTCGCAGGAAGGCACCCGCGTGATCACGGAGAAGGAGCCGGACGCCGGCCTGGCCGCCCGGATACCGGGATCCAAGAGTCTGACCAACCGACTGCTCCTGCTGGCCGCCGCGGCCGACGGCACCAGCACGGTGCGCGCCCCGCTGGTGAGCGAGGACACCGTCGCGTTCCGCAAAGCGCTGGGCGCGTGCGGGCTCCCCGTGCGCGGCGGCCCGCGGGACGAGTTCTGGCAGGTGACGGGCACGGGCCGCGGCCCGACCGGATCCGCCCGGCTCTGGTGCGCCGACGCAGGGACGGCCGCCCGCTTCCTGCCGCCGTTCGCCGCCACCGGCCACGGCACCTTCCTCTTCGACGGCTCCTCCCAGCTGCGGGCCCGCCCGCAGCGGCCCCTCATCGACGCGCTGCGCGCGCTCGGCGCCGACCTCGATCCCGGGCCCGGCAACGGCCTGCCTCTGCTGATCCGCGCGCGGGGCCTGGCGGGCGGCGAGCTCACCGTGGACTCGTCCCTGTCCAGCCAGTATCTGAGCGGACTCCTGATGGCGGCGCCGCTCATGCGCGACGGCCTGCGCATCCGCACCGGAAGCCTGGTCAGCCGTCCGTACGTCGACATGACGCTGGCCCTGATGCGGCGTTTCGGGGCCCGCGTCGAGGAGAGCGGCGACGGCACGCTCCACGTCGCACCCCGCCCGTACGACGCGACCGACGTCGTCGTCGAACCCGACGCGTCCTCCGCCTCCTACATCTTCGCCGCCGCGGCCGTCACCGGCACCACCGTCACCGTGCCCGGCCTCGGCACCGCCAGCCTCCAGGGCGACCTCCGCTTCGTCGACGTCCTGCGGCAGACGGGCGCCGAGGTGCACGTGGGTCCGACGGCCACCACCGTGACCGGGACAGGGCCGCTGCGCGGCGGCTTCACCGTCGACATGGGCGAGATCTCCGACACCTTCATGACCCTCGCCGCCATCGCGCCGCTGGCCGACGCGCCCATCACCATCCGCGGTATCGCGCACGCGCGGCTCAAGGAGTCGGACCGTGTCGCCGCCGTGGCGGCGAACCTGCGGGCCTGCGGCATCGAGACCTCGGACGGCCCCGACCGGATCACCGTCCACCCCGGAGTGCCGCGCCCCACCCGCGTCGCGTGCCGGCGCGACCACCGCATCGCGATGTCCTTCTCGGTGCTCGGGCTCGCGGTGCCCGGCACGATCACGCTGGACGACCCGTCCTGCGTGGCGAAGACCTTCCCCGAATTCCACGACGAGATGCGCCGCCTGTTCACCGGCTACGCGCTCGCGTCGAGCACGAGTGGCTGAACATGTACGGCTGAACACGTGCGGCTGAACAGGGCGCTGCACACGCGCGGTTGAGACAGAGGAGCATCCGTTGAGCAGGTTGCGTTGGCTGACCGCGGGGGAGTCGCACGGACCCGCGCTTGTCGCGACGTTGGAGGGTCTTCCCGCCGGCGTGCCGGTCACGACGGAGATGGTGGCCGACCATCTGGCGCGGCGGCGGCTGGGGTATGGCCGTGGTGCGCGGATGAAGTTCGAGCGTGACGAGGTCACGTTCCTGGGTGGTGTGCGGCACGGTCTGAGCATGGGCTCGCCGATCGCGGTCATGGTGGGGAACACGGAGTGGCCCAAGTGGGAGCAGGTGATGTCGGCCGATCCGGTGGATCCGGATGTGCTGGCCGATTCGGCCCGTAATGCTCCGCTGACGCGTCCGCGTCCCGGTCACGCGGACTTGGCGGGTATGCAGAAGTACGGGTTCGACGAGGCCCGTCCGGTCCTGGAGCGTGCCTCGGCGCGTGAGACGGCGGCGCGGGTGGCGCTGGGTGCGGTGGCCCGGTCGTACCTGAAGGAGACGGCGGGGATCGAGATCGTCTCGCATGTCACGGAGCTGGCGGCGGCGAAGGCGCCTTATGGGGTGTACCCGACGCCGGCCGACGTCGAGAAGCTGGACGCGGATCCGGTGCGGTGCCTGGACGCGGATGCGTCGAAGGCGATGGTCGCGGAGATCGACCAGGCCCACAAGGACGGCGACACCCTGGGCGGTGTGGTCGAGGTCCTCGCCTACGGCGTACCGGTGGGCCTCGGCTCGCACGTGCACTGGGACCGGCGTCTGGACGCGCGGCTCGCCGCCGCGCTCATGGGCATCCAGGCCATCAAGGGCGTCGAGGTCGGCGATGGCTTCGACCTCGCGCGAGTGCCCGGGTCGAAGGCGCACGACGAGATCGTCACCACGGACGACGGCATCAAGCGCACCTCGGGCCGCTCCGGTGGTACCGAGGGCGGCCTGACCACCGGCGAGCTGCTGCGCGTACGCGCCGCGATGAAGCCCATCGCGACCGTGCCGCGCGCCCTGGCCACCATCGACGTTGCCACTGGCGAGGCCGCCAAGGCGCACCACCAGCGCTCCGACGTGTGCGCCGTGCCGGCCGCCGGGATCGTCGCCGAGGCGATGGTCGCGCTGGTCCTCGCGGACGCGGTCGCGGAGAAGTTCGGTGGCGACAGCGTGCCGGAGACGCGCCGCAACGTGCGGTCCTACCTCGACAATTTGCAGATCCGCTAGGCGAAGGTCCCCGTACGCAGACGGCCACGGGGCGCGGTGAGTTGTCCCGCGCCCCGTGACCGTCTGTCCGGGCCCCGCGCCCTCGTCGGCGCTCACGTCCCGCTCCGTCCTGCTCTCTCCCGCTGAACAGGCCGAGCTGTCGGTGTCGCCGGCGTCATCATCGAGGTGACCGGATGACCAGGGTGACCGGAGTGACCGGAGTCACCGGGTGCGTCAGGCCGCTTCCCGGCTCTGCCGGTCCATGAGGTGACGCAGCACGAGCCACTCCCGTATCTCCCACGAGTGTCCCGACGAGCAGCTGATGCTGCCTGCCGCTCCCGCTCCCGCGGCCCCGGCGTGCTGCGGCGAGGTGTTGATCGTCCCCGCGCAACTCTCCACCACACAGCGCCTGGTGAGCGGATTCCGGTCGGCCTGGTCGGGCTCGATGACCCCGAGCAGTTCGACGTGCAGCTCCTGGACCTCCGCCGCGAAGTCCGCCGCCGGCGGCTGCGCCGTGAGCCACTCCAGGTGCAGCAGGAGGAAGCAGGCGAGGTGGGGCACGGACCTGGCCGGGGGAGCGACGTCGAGCTCGTCGGCCACGTAACTCGCCCACGACTCCAGGATGGCGAGGATATTGCTGCGGACGTCGAGCGCCGCGACGTTCAGGTGATCGCGCTTGCGGCTGCCCGAGACCTTCGTCGGGTTGCGCCGCCGCGAGGTCGCAAGCACGTGGTGCAGACCCTCCTGGTGCAGGCCGGGCAGGGCGCGCAGATGACGCTGCAGCTTTGCCACGCACGGGTCACACAGGATGGCTCCGGTCGCCTCGCGGAGTTCCTGGCGGTGGTCCCGCGAGCATGAGTGAATCTCCATTGCGGTGAATCTCCTTCAGGGTGAATGGACCGGTCAGGGGTTCCTGTGGCCGGCTTCGTGCAGGATGCGGAAGGTGACGAACTCACCCGGCCGCCGGGTGGCGAGACCGACGTCGAGGACCACGCGGCCCCGCGTCGGATCGCCGATGTCCGCGCCGTTCGCACCCCTTGCATCGTTCGCGCCGTTCGTGGCGCTTGTGCCGGGCGCGTCGTACGCGTAGCTGTTGTTGGTCTCGTCGCAGACGACGTGGAACGCCTCGTCCGCGGTCTCGCCGCGCAGTGCGCCCTGGCGCCACAAACCCTTCAGGAACATGACGGCGGACTGCCGCACCAGCGACCGCAGATGAGCGCTGTTGGTCTCGAACGCCGCCCACCACGTGCCCTGCGCGAGCGACGCGCGGGCGTGGTTCACCAGGCGGCGCACCGCGAGGTCCGTCCAGTCGGCCTCGGTGGACAGCGTGCGCGCCCCGGTGACCCGGATGCCCTGTCCCGGGACGAACCGCAGGCAGTTCACCCCCACATCCCCCAGCGCCACCTGTTCCTCGTCGGACACGTTCCGCTCGTGCTGCACCACGCCCACCAGCGGGCCCACCGGAGCCGTGTACGCGCCGCGCTCCACGTCGACGCGGCAGCACAGCCCGGCCACATGTCCCGAGGGCGGCGCCACATGCTCGCTCCCGCCGGGCTCCGTCACCGTGATCCACGGGTAGTGCACGGCGGCGAACTGGGCGTCGGGCTCCGGCAGTTCAAAGGGTCTGCCCACGTCGGCGGGAGCGAGCCCCGCCCGTGTGTGCAGCAGCGCGACCCGGTTGCCGACCCGTCTGCAGTGCCCGGCGAGCAGCTCCGCGACGCGCTGTGCCTCGTCCTCCACCCGCCAGAGATCCGGGGCCACCACGAGGGTGACCTCCGGGAGCCGCTCCAGCCTGGCGAGAGCGGCCCGGTAGCCGCCGACGCGGTCCTCCTCGGCGGTCGTCCCCAGGATCCACGCCCCGCCGCCACCGTTGCGGAAGTGGCCGAGCACCGCGTCGTGTACGTACGAGCGCGCCGCGCCGTCGCCTCCGCGGCGCGGCGCGAACGCCTCGATGAACTCCTGCGGATGGCGTACGAAGGCCGGCTTGTCCGGCAGGCCCGGGGCGTCCCCGAGGAACACGGCCACGGATGTGTGCAGTCCGCGGATGACGGGGGCGCCGAGGCCGGTTCCCCGGATGTCGTCCGCTTCCCGGAGGTGGATGCCGGGACCGAACGGGCCGGTGGTGGTGCTGATGGTGCGCGGTGGATTCGGCTGCTGTGGTGACATGCAGACTCCTCGGTCACGACGGAAAGACGGACGGGCGGTGGGTGGCGGCGGTCAGCCGCCGTAGGTGAGCACCATCGCGCAGGCCTCCATGGGGAGTTGGACGGTGCGGTCGATGGACAGGCCAGCACGGGCGGCCAGTTCGCGGTACTCCTGGGCGGACCGCTGATGGCCGCCGTTGACGACCATCAGGTGGAGGTCCCACAGCGGCGCGAGCAGACCGGCCCTGCCGTCCTGGACCACCATCTCGATGACCACGAGGCGGGAGTGCGGGGCCATGGCCTCGCGTATGGAGCTCAGGAGGCGTACGCACTCGTCGTCCGACCAGTCGCCCAGCACCCGGGACAGCAGATATGTGTCGGCTTCCTGCGGGATCGGTACGGTGAACATGTCCCCGCCGACGAGTTCGGCGCGGTCGGCGCCCACGCTCTGCTCCAGGTGCGCGCGGGCGATGGGCAGCGTGTGCTCCAGGTCGATCAGCGTGCCCCGGGCCCCGGATGCGGAGCCGAGCACGGTGGACAGCAACTGGCCGCTGCCGCCCCCGATGTCGACGACGTGCCGGTCGGCGGAGAAGTCGACGTGCTGCGGGACCGCGTCGAAGGCGAAGTTGTCGGCCTGCGCCCGCATGGCGCGCTGGAAGCGCTTGGCGGCGTCGGAGTCCTCGCGGAGATATCCGACCAGGGACTGCCCGTACGCCTTCTCGAAGCCGGTCCTGCCGGTACGGAACGTCTCGATGGAGTCGCCCCAGGCCTGGTAGAACTCCTCGCCGTACAGCAGACACACGTCGCGCAGGGAGCCCGGACGATCGCGCAGCAACTCGCCCACGGAGGTGTTGCGGTAGCCCTCGCTCTCGTCGCCGTCGACCACGTCCAGGCGGAGCAGCAGCCGCAGCAGGCGCCGGACGGCGTCCTCGTCCGCGCCGGCGGCCCGCGCGATGTCGGCCGGGGCGCAGTGCCCCGCCGCGATCAGGTCGGGCACGCCCAGCTTGGCCGCCGCGTAGACGGCCTGGGTGTGCCAGGCGGCGGTGATGAGGTCGATGGTGGCGCGGGCCGCCGGCCGGGGGGTGGTGTCCGGGCTCATTGCCTGTCTCTCCCTTGGGTGTCGGAGGCGCGGTTCAGGAGGGGATCCAGTCGCGGTTGATGTGGGGGGTGTCGATGCTCAGGGCGCGCATGTGCTCGATGGGGTTGGTGTATTCGCGGCTGGCGGCGATCTGTCCGTCGTGGAGGGTGAAGCCGTGGATGAAGTGGTTGCGGTAGCGGCCCTCGGGGTAGCCGGGGAAGCGGATGGTGCCTTCGCCGTCGCACTCGACCCAGATGGTGCCGGGGTCCTGGGTCTCGTAGAGGTGCACGTCCAACCACTGCCAGTCGGGCAGGACCTTCAGGGACAGCTCCCCGTGCCGCTTCAGCTTCTCCCGCCCCTGGACGACGATGGGGCGGCCGATGTCGGTGTTGAACAGGGCGGCGGTGCCGTCCTCGGTGTAGAGGGTGTAGCGGCGCAGGCGGGCCTCGGGGCCGATCTCCATGTACTGCTCCACGGCACGGCGGTTGCGGGCGCGCAGCTCCAGGTGGCTGGTGAACACCGGGCCGGTGGTGGCGGGTTGGGTGGAAGTCGGGGAGGTCATGGTGTGGGTCTCCGAACGGGTGGGGGGTTTCAGGGCTGCAGGCGGGTGGTCGTCCAGCCGCTGTCGGTGCGGTCGTAGCGCAGGCGTTCGTGGAGGCGGTCGGTGCCGTTCGCCCAGAACTCCACACTGGACGGCTCCAGCCGGTAGCCGACGAACGGCTCCGGGCAGGGCAGCGGCCGGGCCGGCTCACCCAGGGCCAGGGCGCGGGCGCGGATCTCTTCGAGGTGGTCCAGGTCGCGCAGCGGTTCGCTCTGCAGGGAGACCGTCGACATGGGGTGGGTGAACACCGCGCGCGCCGCCCAGAGTTGCTCGGCCTCGGCGCGCGGCAGCTGGACGACGGGGCCGGCCAGGGTGATCTGCTGGCTGGTCTCGCGCCAGTACAGGACGCCCGAGGCGTGGGGGTTGGCGGCCAGCTCGCGGCCCTTCTGGCTGCCGTCGTGGGTGATGAACACCAGGCCGGTGTCGGTGATCTGGTTGACGGCCACGATCCGGGAGGAGGGCCGCCCCTGGGCATCGGCGGTGGCAAGGGCCAGCGCGCGGGGCTCGCGCACCCCCAGCTCGGTGGCCGTCTTCAGCCAGGACGACAACAGCCCCAACGGCTCGGCCGGCGGCGTGCGGAACTCGGGGAAGGCCACCTCCACAGAGCCCGTCAGGGTTTCGGAACGCCGTACGTCAGACATGCATCCGCCCTTCGATGGTGACGACGCCGTGGCCCGAGACGTCGACGGAGTCGACGCGGTCGCCCTCGCCGTGCACCAGCGCGCCCATGGGGGAGGGGCGGCCCATGTCGACGCCCTGGGTGATCTCGATGTGCTGCCCGTACGAGGCGAGCCCGTGCCGGGCGATATGGATGGCGATGGGGCCCGCGGCGGAGCCGGTGGCGGCATCCTCGACGACTCCGTACGCGGGCGAGAACATGCGGTTGCGCCATGTCGTGCCGGAGCCGGCGATGCAGTTGGTCGCCATGTCGGGGAAGGTCGCGAGCGCGCGGTGGTCGGGGTTCACCTTCGACAGGGCCTCGAAGCTCTCGAAGCCGACGAGGACGTGGCGCGGGCCGTTGCGGTAGATCTCCACCGGCAGCGTCGACTCCTGGACGCCCAGCGCGTCGAGGAGCTCGTCCGCGCGGTCGAACGGCTCCCAGACGGGCACCGGCTGGCGCATGCTGGTCGAGACGACCTTGCCGTCGACGCGCCCCAGCTCGAAGGGGATCACGCCCATGGCGGTCTCGATCCGCAGCCGGTCCGCGTCGGTCCGCTGTCCCAGCGCGATGGCGGTGCCGAGCAATGGGTGCCCCGCGAAGGGGAGTTCGTTGACCGGAGTGAAAATGCGTACGTGAACGTCGCCGCCCTGCTTGGGGTTCAGTACGAACGTGGTCTCGGAGAGGTTCATCTCCCCGGCGATGCGCTGCATCTGCTCCGCGCTCAGGTCGTCGCTGTCGAAGAACACCGCCACCGGGTTGCCGGTGAGGGGCTCCTTGGCGAACGCGTCGACGACTACATAGGTGTGCATCTGGTTTCGATCTCCCACTCGTCTTTGGTCGTGCCGGTGGTGCCCGGTACCGCTGTGAGCTGCGGTGATCTGCGGTGATCTGCCGTACGGAGGACGGGGGGCCGGGCCGGCGCTCGGGGGAGGACGCCGGCCCGGCGGTCCTTCGGGGCGGATCGTGCGGGTGCGGGGCGGTGGCCGGACCGCACTGTCCGGCCGGTCGCTGCCCACGATGCGCCGTCCTTCTCCGGCGATGACGGATTCCCGCTGGAATGCCGCCACATCCCCGCGTGCCGCTGTGGCGCAAGTCCCGTACGGTCGTGCCGTGTTCAGCTGTTTGAACGTTGTTCAGTCAGACGTACGGGGCGGGCACGGGTCAGGCATACGGGTCGGGCGTATGGGTCAGGCGGGCCAGGCGTTGACGGCGGTCAGGGCCTGGGCGGGGTTGAGGCGGGGGTCGCAGCAGGAGGTGTAGCGCTCGCCGA
>NZ_JBVIZY010000020.1:0-77970 GCF_055591085.1 Streptomyces sp. NPDC041713 | reverse complement strand
GCGCAGTCACCGGACTGCAGCACCATCGCCTCGCCCGCGGCGACCTTGCCGAGCAGGGTGCGCAGGGTGGCCAGGTCATCGCCCTGGACCAGCGGGGGGCGGGCGGCCAGCGCCTCCGCGACCCGGTTCAGCTGGGAAATGTCACTCCAGTCGGGTTGCTGAAGTGCCCCGCGGATACGAATCTCCCGTATAACGTCTTCCATGACGTAACTCCGATCCAGCGGTATTCGAGTGGTTCTCAGGTGGGAATGCCGGTGCGCTTGATCTCCGGCACCGGAATGCCGAGCGCCCGCAGCTGCTGGAACGGGTTCATGAACTCGCGATTGCGCTTGATCTTCCCGTTGTCCAGTTCGAAGGAATGCAGGAAGTGGTTCTCGTAGTAGCCCTCGGGGTAGTCGCCGAAGCGGATCTTGCCGCGTCCGTCGCATTCCACCCAGATGTGGTTCGGGTCCTGCGTCTCGAAGATCTGGATGTTGTACCACTCCCAGTCGGGGAAGCAGCCGAGGGACCACACGGCGTGCTCGGCGAGCCGGTCGCGGCCCACGGTCTCCACCGGGGATCCGGTGTCGGTGGTCCACAGGCCGCCGCGGCCGTCCTCGGTGAACAGCTCGTGCCGGCGCAGCCGGTCCTGTCCCCGGGTGTGCATGTACTGCTCGACGGTGGCGCGGTTGGCGGCGCGCAGTTCGGCGGCGTCGGCGAAGCCCTGGGCCTGGGCGGAATCAGACATGGGTGTCCCCTCTTCGAATAGTGAGCTGAATGCGGGAATCGGCGCTTTTCGGCGTGGATTCCGTGACGGTCCGTTGTGATCCTGCCTGATTCACCGGAGCAAAATCAACACCGTTCCGACGTTACACTCCTGAACATGGTGTAATGTTCAACTTTAATGAGGGCATGGTGCGGCACGCACCGGTGGAAACAAAAAGAAGGCCCCTGGGAATGCGTTGAATATGCCGCCGGAACGGGGCCGAGGCGGATTTCGGAAGGCGGGTGGAACAAAGAAAAGGCCTGAGCCCCGACCGGGATCCGGTCCGGGCTCAGGCGGGGGTGGTGCCGGGCGGCACAGCGGGTGCGGGGTCTCTCAGATGCGGCCGTTGTGGACGGCGCTGATCACCTGGCGCATGAGCGGGGAGAGCTGGTGGTAGGGGCCCAGGTTGAGGTACCTGCCGCCGCTCTCCCACTTGACGGCCGCGATCACGATGGGATCGCCCTCGTACGCGCGCGGGGCCTCGCGCACGAAGCGCTCCACCTGCCCGGTGATGGCCACCGGCAGCGCCGCGGGATCGAAGCCGCGGGCCGGCGGCGGGGCGTAGCAGATCCGTTCGACGCCGGGTGAGTCCCAGCTGAGCGTGGTGTAGATGCGAAAGGAACGCCCGGCGAAGGCCAGCATCTGCTCGTCGGGCTCGGGCAGGGCCAGGGCGCGGTGCAGGGCGCGGATGTTCTGCGGTGCCAGGCAGGCCGCGGAGAGCTGGGTGAAGTACAGGTTCACCGTGCGGCGCCGGTAGTCGATCCCGGTCATCGCGACGTGGCTCAGGCCGTGCCGTTCCAACAGGGCGGCGTGGCCGGCCAGGGCGTGCGGCATGCCGGGCAGGGTGGCGAGCTCGGTGACGGGCTGCACGTCCTGCGGGAAGTGCGCGTAGATCTTGCTGAATCCGCCCAGGACGCCGCCGTCGATGAGGTACTCGGCGATGGCGCACCGCTCCTGCAGGGCGGCCAGCAGGCCGCCGACGGGGTGGTCGGTGGCCTGGAGGAATCCGTGGGCCAGGGCGGTGGCGTAGGGGTCGCCGCTGCTGGTCGGCACGGTGACGGTGTAGTCGAGGTCGGCCGGGGCGTGCTCGGTGCTGGAGACGCTGTAGACGACCCCGGCCTGCTCCAGGTCCTCGGCGTAGGCGCTCAGGATCGGGCGGACCCTGTCCGGCGTGCAGGTGACGCCGGCCAGCCGGGCCGCCTCCTCGATGGCCGCGTACACCCGGTCGATGCCGGTCGGTGCCGTGCGTGTGGACATGTGTCCTCCATGTGCCGGTCGGCGCTTGTTCGCGGCAGACAGCGGCGGCCCCCCTTTTTCAGGGGTCCGCGCGGTGTCCGGCTCAGCCGGTCACGCGACCTTCGTCGCGCACAGGATGGCCTGGACGGGGATGACGTCGTGGGGGACCTCGGCGGGGTCCTTGGTGATGGCCTTGGTGACCTTGAACCCGCACTCCTCCAGCCACCGCTGGTAGGTCGACATCTTCTGCGGGCCGCCCTGGCCCATGGTGCAGCCGATGAAGAAGGCCGGGAAGAAGTCGACGTTGTAGTTGTCGGCGTCGCGGATGTCCTCGGGGTAGACCGGCACCATGATGTGGACCTGGCCGCCGATGTCCAGGGAGCGGTGGACGCCCTGAAGGATCGTGAAGACGTCGTCCTTGTCGAACATGTCCAGGAAGTGCTTGATCAGGACGGTGTCGAAGCCCTGGGGGATCTCGTCGAAGACGTTGCCGCCGATGAAGGAGCAGTGCTCGGCCACGCCGTGCTCGGCGAAGTTGGCCAGACAGGCGCTCTCCTTCTCCGGCAGGTCGAAGGTGGTCACCTTCAGCCCCGGGGAGGCCTTGTGCCGGTAGGTGTGGATCGCGCCGAGCCCGGTGTTGCCGGCCACGTCCAGGACCCGGGCGCCGGCGGGGACGTCGATGTTGGAGAAGAACCAGGGGTCGATGTTGGCGGTGACGTTGTTCATCAGCGTCAGCCAGGCGTCGTTGAGGTCGCTGTGGTCGGCGACGGCGTCGTAGAGGGTGCCGCCCTGCGTGCCGTACAGCTCCTTGAGGCCCACGATGGTGCCGGTGCGGGCGCTGTCGGTGAGGTAGAAGAGCTGCCGCAGCGCCACCACCTTGATCATGTTCATGTAGGTGAGGGCGCGCTTGATGTCGCTCTCGGCGACCTCGGCGAGCGCGTCCAGGCGGTAGCCGCCCGTGGTCTCGTCCTGGGCGACGAAGCCCTCCTTGAGCAGGAGGAACAGCAGCTGCTCCACGGCGTCGGGCTTGGCGCCGACGGCCTGGCCGAGCTCGGCGGCGCTCTGGCCGGGCCGCTCGCGCAGCCGGTCGATGATGCCGAGCTCGAAGACCGACAGCAGGCTCATGAACCGCGAGGGGCCGACCATGTATTCGCGAAAGCGCCCGAGAGTGGCTTCAGTTGACATGTGCGCTGTTCCCTTTCGACGGGTGTGAGGTGTGGTGCGCAGGGGTGCTGCGGTGCGTGCGGGACCCAGGGCCTAACGGAGCCTTGCGGGGCCTTACGGGGCCTTGCGGGGCGTCAGGAGCGCCCGCCGATGTAGGAAAGGTTCAGCCGGCTGTTGGTGCGCCACTGGTAGTACGACTGGAGCTTGTAGTACTCCTCGCCGCCGGAGGTCACCGCGGCGTAGACCATCTTGGGCGTGCCGGCGCCGTAGGGGTTGGTCCTGAGGAACTGCTCGACCTTGCTGCCCAGGCGGGCGGAGAGCTCCAGGGGGTTCTCCGTCTTGACGCTGTAGGAGATCCGCTCGACCTTCAGCGAGTCCCAGTTGACGGTGGCGTAGACGCCGAAGGCCTTGCCGCAGAAGTCGAGCATCTGCTCGCTGGGCTCCTGCAGCCCCATCTCGCGGTGCATGGCGCGCACGGTGTCGGGGGCCACCACCTCGGGCGAGGCCGCGAAGTACACGTTCATGGTGCGCCCGGCGTAGTCGATGCCGATCAGGTCGACCTTGTCGGCCAGGCCGTAGCGGGCGAAGAAGTCCTCGTTCTGGGCCAGCGCGGCGGGCATGGAGGGCACCTGCGCGAGGTGGGAGATGCTCTCGTGGCGGCCGCCGGGGAAGTACACCCAGATCTTCTTGAATCCGCCCTGGACACCGAAGTCGACGCCGTAGCTGTCGACGGCGCAGTGCTTTTGCACCTCGGTGACCAGCGACTCGATCGGGTGGCCGGTAGGGGTGGTGAGTTCCTTCTCCAGCGCCGTGGCGTAGGGGTCGATGCCCTTGGGCACGGTGAACCGGCAGTCGAACTCCCCCTCGTGGCGCGCGTTGGTCGCCACCCGGAAAGCGATCACGGCGTCCGGCAGGACCTCCTCGAACGCACTCAGGATGGGCCACACCTTCTCGCGCGCGCACGCCACGCCCAGCAGCCCGGCTGACTCCTCGACTGCGGCGTAGACACCTGCCGGATCGGCGGTTCCCGACATCATTCCTCCATGGGTGGATTGCGGCGCCGGTGTGAGCGGCGGCGGTTACGGGCGGCGGCGCGCCAGGGCGCGCAAAAAGGACGCGGGCCGTGGCGGGCCGGGCGGTCGGTGTCCTGCCCGGCGGCATACGCGGGCCGCGCGAAGGCGCCGGGCAGCGGGGCGGGTTGCCGCGCGCGGCGGCAGCGGCCGGTGTCCGGAAAAGAGAGAGGGAGGAGGGGCCCTGGGATCGGCGCGCGGTTTCCTGCGCGGATTTCCGTGCGGTGTCCCGGGCCCGGCTCAGCTCCCCCGCCGCCGAGGCTCCACGCTCCGCGAGGGAGGGGGCTTTTCGTTTTCGGGCAGGGGAGGTCTGCAGAAATAGTGACACGGGCCGGGCCCCACACCAAGAGCCCTTCGAAGTGACGTGGGTCACTCCAAGTGGCGGTGTGCGCGGCGCACTTGCCAGGAGAACCACGGGCGCCCCGGCGCCGGCGGGAGCGGGGCAGAAGCGGCGGCCGGCGCCCTTCAACTCGGCGTTTTGTACGGGAAGTTGGTGCGGGATGCGGGTCAACGGGCGGGTCAGGGTGCGGGGTTGTGTGCGGGGGGCAGGATGAGGGTGGGTTCGATGGGGGTGCGCGTGGTGTTCTCCTCGGGCAGCGGGGCCAGGGCGGCCCGCTCGCCGCGTTGCTGGCGCCAGCCGGCCTGGGCGGCCACCACGGCCACGTACGGGATGGCGACACCGCCGATGAGGGCGCACATGGCCACGGCCGGCCAGCGGTTCCAGGTGAGGGCCATCAGGATCACGCAGGCGGTGCGGACCAGCATGGCGCCGACGTAACGGCGCTGGCGGCCGCGCAGTTCCTGGGTCAGGCCGGTGCGCGCGGCGGTGCCGGCGGTGAGGGTGCCCGGCCCGGGTGGGGGTGGGGGTGCGGGGGTGAGGGCGGGCCGGGGGCGGTCGCGGTGGCCTGGGGGGCGGTGCATGAGGACCATCCCTTCTGCGGCCCCGGCCGGGCGGGGCCCGGGACCGGCGGCCCGGCGGGCGGGGCCGGGCGCGTGCGGTGCACGGGAGGGGCGGGCGCGGTGCGGTGCGGTGCGGGGCGGTACGCGGGGGTGCCGGGACACGGTGCGGGAGGCCGGTGCTCCGGGAGCCCGGGGCGGTGCGGGCGTGGGGGGGGCGGGCGGTGCGGGGGCGGGATGCGGGAGGCCGGGGCTCCGGGGTGCCGGGGCGGTGCGGGCGTGGAATGCGGGCGGCGCGGGGGCGGGATGCGGGCGGCACGAGGGGGCGGGATGCGGGCGGCGCGGGTGACCCGTCCCCTGGTCACCCGCGCCGCTGTCGGCGGCCCGGCCGTGCAGGGGCCGGGCCGCTGGGTCAGTGCCGTTGCTGGTCGGGCTCGCGTCCCTCGACGGCGCCTGGCGTATGACCGTTGGCGGAGCCGTGGCCGTTGACCGGGGTGTGGCCGTTGACGGCGGCCGGGCCGTGGCCGTTGAGCGGGGCGTGGCCGTTGACGCCGGCCGGGCCGTGGTCGAGGTGTTCCAGGGCCTGGCGCATCTCCTGCTCGGTGGGGGCGGCTATCTGCCCGCCGGAGAGCCAGCGGCTGAGGCGGTGACGGACCATCTCGGTGCGGGAGTTGGGGTTGGGCACCCCGTCGCGGTCCTCGCGCGGCGGGGCCGGCAGCGGCTGGTGGATCTCGCGGGAGAGCAGCATGTACTCCTGTCCGCGTTCCAGGCGCTCGTGGACCTCGATGAACTCGCCGTGCGGCAGGCGCTTGATGCGGCCGGTCTCGCGGCCGTGCAGGAGCTTGTCGCGGTCGCGCAGCTGCAGGCCCAGGCAGATCCGCTTGGTGATGAGGTAGGTCAGGGCCGGGATGACGAAGACGCCGACGCGCACGCCCCAGGTGATGGAGTTCATCGACAGGTGGAAGCGTTCGGCGAGGATGTCGTTGGCGCCGCCGAAGAAGAGCACCAGGTAGAAGGCGGCCAGGGAGCAGACGAACGCGGTGCGGGTGGGCTGTTCGCGGGGCCGGTCCAGCAGGTGGTGTTCGCGTTTGTCGCCGGTGATCCAGGCCTCGATGAAGGGCCACAGGCAGGCGATGCCGATGAGCAGGGTGGGCAGGACGACGGCCGGGACGAGCACGCCCATGTTGACGGTGTAGCCGGCGACGGCGAACTCCCAGGCGGGGAAGGCGCGCAGGGCCCCTTCGAGGAAGCCCATGTACCAGTCGGGCTGGGATCCCTGGGAGATCTGGTCGGGGCGGTAGGGGCCGTAGACCCAGACGGCGTTGATCTGGGCGATGCCCGCCATCAGTGACAGGACGCCGGAGACCAGGAAGAAGAAGCCGCCGGCCTTGGCCGCGTAGTGCGGCATCAGGGGCTGGCCGACCACGTTCTGCTGGGTGCGGCCCGGGCCGCGGAACTGGGTGTGCTTCTGGTAGACGACCAGGATCAGGTGGACGGTGACCAGGGCCAGGATGATGCCGGGCAGCAGCAGGATGTGGAAGCTGTAGAAGCGCGGGATGACGTCGGTGCTGGGGAACTCGCCGCCGAAGAGGAACATCGTCAGGTAGGTGCCCACCAGCGGGATGGCGAGGGTGACACCCTCGGCGATGCGCAGGCCGGTGCCCGAGAGGAGGTCGTCGGGCAGCGAGTAGCCGAGGAAGCCCTCCAGGGTGACCAGGACCAAAAGGACCACGCCGATCAGCCAGTTCAGCTCGCGCGGCTTGCGGAAGGAGCCGGTCAAAAAGTGGCGCAGGGTGTGCGCCATCGTCGCGGCGATCATGGTGAGGGCGGCCCAGTGGTGCAGCTGGCGGATGAACAGGCCGCCGCGGACCTCGAAGCTGATGCGCAGCGTGGAGGCGTAGGCCTCCGACATCTGCACGCCCTGCAGCGGGACGTGGGGGCCCTCGTAGACCGTCTCGCCCATGCTCGGGTTGAAGAACATGGTGAGGTAGAGGCCGGTGAGGATCAGGATGATGAAGCTGTAGAGGGCGATCTCGCCGAACATGAAGGACCAGTGTTCGGGGAAGACCTTGCGCATCAGGGTGCGCCACTGGTAGATGCCGAGGCGTCCGTCGGCCCAGTCGGCGATGCGTTCGCCCTGCGGCGTCTTGCTCCGCTCCCGCTGCGGTGCATCTTCGGTGATGCTCATGCCCGCGCGCCCTCCCCTCGCCGCTCAGTGGTCACAGGCACACCCGCGCCGGCCGGTGGACGGTCGGCGGTGGGGGCGGCCTGCAGCGGCGCAAACGGGCCCGTGCCCTGGAGCGGAAGGAACGCTATCGGGGCCCTGAGCGGGCCGACAACCGCGCTCGAGCCGGAACCCGGCCCCAACTCCACCACTTTTTGAGGGGTCTTCGAGTTGTTCTCGAGTGCCGGGGTGCGGCCGGTGTCCAACAGGGCGTACGAGAAGGGTGAGTTGCGGCCGCGGACCCTGCCCGGGTCGCCCAAGTCGGCCTGAACAGCGGTTAGTTGCTGCCTTCTTGTCATGGTCGAAGCCTATGTCCACGGGGTGGGGTGCCCGCGTCCGCCCTCCCCCGCATCTCCTGCGGCGGGCAGGGGGGTGTTTCAGGTTCTGCGGCTCTTGGCGGCCGGGGCCGGGGGCGGCCACTGGGCGGAGGAGCCGGGCGGGTTCAGCAGGGCGGAGCCGGTGGCCACCCCGATGACCGGGGCGGCGGGGCGGGGGGCGGGGCGGCGGCGGGCGCGGGGGCCGTGGGTGGAGCTGGGCGGCGCGGCGGGATCCGGGTCCAGGGGGCCGGGCGCGGGGCGGGCGGGTGCGGGGCGGGCGGGAGCGGGGTGCGGTACGGCGGCCAGCGGTCCTGCCGCCTGGAGGCGGGCGACGAGCAGGGTCGCGGCGTGCGGGTCGGTGGGTGCGGCGGCGGCGATCTTGGCGGTGTGGCGCCGGGCGAGGTGGGCGCGCAGGCCGGTGGGGGCGTCCTGGCCGGTGGTGGTGCGCAGGTGGCGGGTGCTGGACTGCCAGGCGGGGGCCAGGCGGTGGGCCAGGGCGCGACGCAGCCGGTAGGTGAGGCCGACGGTGGTGCCGTGGCCGGCCAGCAGGTGGTCGAGGACCAGCGCGCCCTGGATGGCCTGGGTCATGCCCTGGCCGTGGGCGGGGTCCAGGGTGGCCAGCGCGTCGCCCAGGACGAGGAACTGGTCGGGGAAGCGGCGCAGTTTCTCGTAGTGGCGCCAGCGGTGGTCCGTCCGGGTGCAGGTGTAGAGGGGGCCGAGGGGGGTGGCGGCCTCGATGACGTCGTGCAGCAGGGGGTGGCGCAGTGCGGCGGCGGCGCGCAGCAGGGCGGCGTGGTCGGCGGGCGGGGGCCGGCCGTCGCTCCAGCACAGCGTCACCGACCAGCGGCCGCCCTCGATGGGGGTGAGGGTGCCTTGGTGGGGGTGGCCGGGTGCGGCCGTCAGCAGCAGGCCCTGCCAGTCGGCGACGTGGCCCACGGGCGGGGCGAAGACGGTGGAGACGTAGGTGGTGGGGGCGCCGGCCGCGCTCTGGCGGGGCGTGTCGTAGCCGAGTTCGGCCAGCCAGTGCGGGGCGCGGGAGCTGCTTCCCGAGGCGTCCACGACGAAGTCGGCCGGGATGAGCCGGCGCGGGCCGCGGCCGTCGGGGCTGGTGCGGTCGCGGCCGCGGGCCCAGACGCCGGTGACGGTGTCGTTGCGGTCGGGCTGCAGGGCGACGACTTCGTGTGCGTTCAGGAAGTCCACCCGGTCATCGGCGCGCAGCCGCTCGCGTATCACCGCGTCGATCACGTCGCGGCCCGCGCTGAGCAGGGACAGGCCGCTGTCGAAGCGGGGCAGCCAGCCTCCGGGGCCGAGCACGAGCATGTCCTGGGGCATGCGCAGGCGGATCGCTCCGGCGCGTTCGAGGTCCGCGCCGATGCCGGGGAAGAGCTGTTCCAGGCCTTGTTGGGCGGTGGTGGTCAGGGTGTGGGTGTGGCGGGCCTGGGGGACGCCGCGGCGCCGGCCGGTGCCGTGCGGGGGGCGGTCGCGTTCGATGAGGGTGACCCGGTCCATGGAGTTGGCCAGGGCGCGGGCCGCGGTGAGTCCGGCCAGGCTCGCCCCGATCACCACGGCATGGCCGCGGCCGCCGCTCGCGCTCCTGTCGGCGCCGTGTGCGTCCAGAGTCATCGTGGCCGCCCTTCCGGTGCATATGTGGTTGCATCATGCGGTGCGTGCCGCCGTGGGCGGCGGTCTTTGCCCAACCGCCTTTTCCCTGCGGGCTGTTGGCCTGCGGCCCTGTCGGCTGGTACGGGAACACGCGGTGCCGCCGCCCGGTGGCGTGACGTGCCTGGTGGGAGCGGGGGCGCCGCTGCCGCGGGGGGCTGGGCGCGGGGGCGGCGGGCGGGGCGGGGCATACGGGGACTCCAGCGCGCCTCGAGGCGCCCGCGACGCGGCCTCCGGCGGATGTGAAGCCGGCCCGGCCGGGGGCACCTCAGTCGTCCGGGCCCTGGTGCCAGTTGCCGGGTGCCGCCTGTGCACCGCCTTGCCCGGGCGGGCGCCCCGCTCGGCGAGGGGGACGCTGCCGTGGCGGGGCGCGTGGCGCCGGGTCCGGCTACCCCCCTGCAGCGGGGCGAACTGCCCTGACCGCACGGGCACTTCGGTGGCTGCCAGGCGGTCCTTGGCTGACGCGGGACCCGGGCCCTCTCCTGCAGCGGAGCCCTCCGTGCCCGCACGGGCGGCACTTCGGGGACGCCGGGCGGGCCCAGGCCCGTCGCCTCCCCGTGCGGGATGCGCGGCGCGGGTCCGCCCCCTGCAGCGGGGCCAATCCCCCCACTCGCGCGGGCACTTCGGGGGGCGCCCCCGGCGGGCCTTGCCCGGCGTGGAACCCGGACCCGCACCCCGGCGCGGGGCGGCAGGGTGTGTGGGGGTCAGGACGTGCGGTAGGCGGCCCGTTCGGCCATGGCGGTCAGCTCCTCGCGCCATACGGGGGCGATGGGTGCGCCGGCGATGGCGGTGCGGCCCTGGTCGACGAGGGCGGCGATGTGTTTTTCGACGTCGTCGGGGACGCCGGTGTCCAGCAGGCGGCGGCGTACCTCTTCGGGGGTGTGGCCGGGGGTGGTGATCATGTGGTGGATGCGGGGGTCGCGCTGCATCGCCCAGCCCAGCAGGAGGGTCATCTTGTGCTGGCTGAAGTCGAGTCCGGCGGGTTTGCCGGTGGCGGCGGAGTCGCCGAAGGCGTCCAGCAGGTCGTCGCGGAGCTGGAAGGCCTCGCCGACCGCTTCGCCGTAGCGTTCGAAGGCCGGGGCGAGGTCGGGGCGGCCGGCCGCGCCCGCGCCCAGGGCCAGCGGCCGGTGGATGGTGTAGTGGCCGGACTTGGCCAGGGCGATCCAGCGGGAGAGCTGGGGGTCGACGTTGAACTCGGCGGCCGCGCTCATGTCCATGTACTGGCCGATCATCAGTTCCGAGCGCAGCCGGTGCCACACCGCGCCCGCCGCCGCGGGCACGGGCGCCATCAGCTGCTCGGAGTAGACCAGGGCCAGGTCGCCGACGAGGAGGGCCACGCCCTCGCCGAAGCGGCGTGACTCGCCCTGCCAGCGGTGGTGGCGGTGCAGGGCGGAGTGGCGGGTGTGGACGGTGGGCAGGCCGCGGCGGTGGCTGGAGGCGTCGATGATGTCGTCGTGGATGAGGGCCGAGGCGTGCAGCATCTCCAGGGCCGCGGCGGCCGCGACGACGGCACCGTCGTGGGCCTCGCCGCCGGCGGCGAGGTAGCCGGCGATGCAGAAGGCGGGGCGGATCCGTTTGCCGCCCGCGGCGACCAGCTCGCTCAGTGCGTCGACGGCGCCGACCGCGCGTTCATTCACCGCCGCCCATAACTCGTGCTCGGCGGAGAGGAATGCGCGCAGATGTTCCTCCATCTGCTGCAGCAGATTGTCACGGGTGCGGCGTGCCGTTTCCGCCGATTGCTGTTGTGTGTCGATACAGGTCATTTCCATGGCCACAGCCTTTTCCTTGTCGGGGGTGTGTGCTGAAAAAAAGGGGGGGAGGTTGGGCTAGGCGGCGGGGCGGGGGGCCTTCACCGTCTTCCGGCAGGGGCCCGCCGCCGTGGGGGCAGGGGTGCGGGGGCGCCCCCGGCCCCACGGCGGCGGGGCCGGCCTGTCGCCTGCACGTCCCCGGCCCGGCGGGGCTGACAGGTCCGTCAATAGAGCTGCGGGGGGCGGGAGTTGGCGTGGCAGAGGCAGGGGCGAGGGCGGGGGCAGGGGGTGCTGGTGGGAGAGGCTAGCGGGGCCGGCCTGCGGCGGGCCGGGGTCCGGATGCGGTCCGGGTGCGGCGCCGCTGGAGGAAAGCTGGAGTTCCCCCGCAAGAAAGAGGAATCTAGAGTTCCCCTTTAGGGGGGATCGATTACGAAAAGAAAAATTTAACGCCGCTGGATTACCGCTCTCTTCCCGGCGGGGTGGACGTTGACACCCCGCGACCGCTCATGGAACTCTCCGATGTGCATCCATGGCTGCGGCTGGGCAGCGTGGGTATCTGGGCACCAACCGGGGGGATGGAATGCGCATGAGGGCCGTATCCAGAACACAGACCGGAGCCGGCGCATGCCGGGCCGCATTCACGTCCGCCGGTATTTCCTGACCGGGAGCGCCCGTTCACCGAGGCGTCCGTCAGCGGCCCCTGCCCTTCGGGCCCCGGCCCTGCACCCCTCGCCCCCCTTCTTTCCCCTTCGCGGGATTCACCGTTCCTTGATCCTTTCTTCACCACGGCGTCCGGTGCGGTTTCCCTTTTTTCGCGGCCGGCCGGGCGCGGGGCGCGTTCAGCTCATGAAGGAGATTCACCTTGGAGTTTCACTCATGCCCGAGGAACCATTCCCAGGACTTACCTGTCACGGCCGGCTCGGTCCTGTGTGCCCTCTGCGTCGAGCAGCTGGAGCGTAATCTTCGTACCCTTCCCGGACTTCACCAGGAGGGACTGCACCACATTCTTTCGACGTCCCGCCGCAGGAACCCGACGAAGGTGTCGGGCAGCCGCCGGCGCGATCACCTGAATATTTCCGCGCTCGATGCCAGGAACAATATTCTCGCCATCCTGGAGTCGTGGTCGGGGTATGTGATGGAGAAGCTCGGACAGGCCGCTCCGGGGCGTTCCGTGCCGCATCTCGCGTGTTTTCTGTTACGTCATCTGGAGTGGCTCGCAGCCCAGGCGCCGGCCGTGGAATTCGCCGACGAAGTCGAAGGCCTGCACCAGGAGTCGCTGCGGGCGATCGACCCCGAACCCGACGAGCAGCGCCCGCCCGCCATCGGGTGCGTGGTGCAGGACTGCCCGGGGACGATCAGCGCCGCGCCGCCCGGCGCCCCGCCGCAGAGCACCGGCGTGAGCTGCACGGCGGGGCACTTCTGGGAGATGCGCGAACTGCTCGCCCTGCGCCACCACATGGACCGGCAACAAAAGGACGCCGCATGAACCGACCGCCCCGCCACCGTCTGGTCCCCACCAATGTGGCCGCCCTGGCCACGGGGGTCTCCGAAGCCACCATCCGCAAGTGGGTGAGCCGGGGGAAGATCACCCGCTACGGCACGCCGGGACGCTCGCAGTTCGACATCGAGGAACTCACCGAGATCGCACTGCAGCGCAGCACCTCCCCCACACCCGCACCCGCCTCCTGCAGTTCCTGAACTCCTGACCGCACGGCCCGCACGGCGCATCTGGCGGGTGGGGTTCGGCGCCGGCATCACCCCTGGGTGGTGCCGGCGTCCTCGTGTGCCGGCTGTGGTGCCAGGGTGCGGGTCAGGGCCCGCTCGGTCAGCACCGCGGCGGCCCCGGTGTAGCCCTCGGGGTCGAACAGGCCGGCGCCGGGCCCCTGTTGGACCAGGGCCGCGACCCGGGGGTCGGCGCGCAGTACGTCGGCCAGCGCCAGGCCCTGCTCGGCGGCGCGGGCGCAGGCCCGCTCCATGAGGGCGCGGGCGGGGGCCGGGCCCAGGTGTCCGGCGAGGACCGCGGCGATCTTCTCGGAGACGATCTGCCCTGCGGTCAGGGCGGTGTTGGCGCGCATGCGGTCGGCATCGACCCGCAGGCCCCCGGCGAGTTCGCCGGCCTGGCGGGCCGCTCCCCCGGCCAGCCGCAGCAGGGCGCGCAGCGGCTCCCATTCGGCGTGCCAGGCGCCGGCGGAGCGTTCGTCCTCGCTCAGCATGCAGCCCAGGACACCCGCCGCCAGCGGGGGTGCCTGCAGGGCGGCGGAGCGGATCGCGGCGGACAGGACGGGGTTGCGTTTGTGCGGCATCGCCGAGGACGCGCCGCGCCCGACGGGGCCCGGCTCGTGGACCTCGGCGACCTCGGTGCGCGTCAGCGACAGCACGTCCACCGCGATCTTGCCCAGGGCGGTGCAGGTGAACGCGGCGGCATGCGCCAGGTCGGCGACGGGAGTGCGCAGCACGTGCCAGGGCAACAGGGGTGCGGCCAGGCCCAGTTCGGCGGCGAAGGCGGCGCTCAGGTCGCGGGTGTGGGCGGCGGGATCGGCTGCGGGGGCGTGCTGGAGGTAGCCGGCCAGGGTGCCGGCGGCGCCGCCGAGCTGGACGGGTGCGCGGGTGTGCCAGTGGGCCAGTTTCTCCTCGGCGTCCAGGACGAGGTGGCGCCAGCCGGCCGCCTTGCAGCCGAAGGTGGTGGGCACCGCGTGCAGGGCCAAGGTGCGCCCGGCCATCAGGGTGTCGCGGTGGGCGCGGGCCAGGCGCTCCAGGTGGTGGGCGGTGCGGGCCAGGTCGGCGCGGATCAGGCGCAGGGCGCGGTGGGCCACCAGGACAAAGGCGGTGTCCAGGATGTCCTGGCTGGTGGAGCCGCGGTGCACGTAGGCGGCGGCCTCGCCGTCCCGGGCGGCCACCAGCGCGGTCAGGTCCTTGACCAGGGCCACCACGGGATTGGCGCTGTGCCGGGCGCGGGCGGCCAGGGCGGGCAGGTCGAAGTGTTCGGCGCGGGCCGCGGCGGTGATGGCCGCGGCGGCGGCCGCGGGCACCGTGCCCAGGCGGGCCTGGGCACGGCTGAGGGCGGCCTCGGCATCCAGCATGGCCTGCAGCCAGGCCCCGTCGCCGACCGCCGCGGCCACCGGGGTGTCCGCCCAGACGGGGGCGAGCAGACCCTCCTGCGGCACACCGGACACGTACGGCACACCGCCCTGCGGCAGCCCCGGCACGTACGGCACGTCGGGCGCGTACGGCATACCGGCCTGCGCGGTGAGCGCGGGCTCTGCGGGGGCGGGGGTGGGGTCGGCGGGGGGCATGCGGGCCTCCTTGGTCACGGCCGGTTGCCGGCCCGGGCCGGGGGGTTGGGGCCGGCGGGGTGGGCGAGGGCGGCGCGGGCGATGGCGTCGGCGTCGGTGAGGGTGAGCGAGCCGACGCCGGGCCGGATGCCCGCGGCGGTCACCCAGTGCACGCCTTCGGTGGGCACGCCGAAGGCGAAGCGGCGCGGATGGGGGCGCCCGGCCGCGTCGATGAGGTGGAAGGGGCGGCGGGTGACGGCCAGTCCGTCGCTGTCGTGGGGCTGCCGGGTGCGGGCGGGGATGCGGTGGGCGGTGCACTGGCCGCGCTCCAGCAGATCGCCAAGGAGTACGTCGCCGGTGCGGGCCAGCGTGGTGGCGGGCAGCCGGGCCTCGATGAGGAGGTCCGCGCGCCGCGCGGAGCCGGGCACGTACGGGGAGTGCGCGCGGTAGCCGCCGGGTGCCGCCTCCACCCGCAGGCCGGGCCCCACCACGCTCAGGACGCCGGCGTCGATCAGGGCGGTCATCTCCTCGATGCGGTGGGCCGGCGGGCCGATGGAGAGGTGGGCGTTGAGCGGGGTGTACCAGCCGTCCAGGTCGGTGCGGTGGGAGTCGCCGTGCAGCCCGGCGTGGTCGACGGCCAGGCGGATCTCGTTGCGCACGTCGCGCAGTACGTCCAGGGCGGCCTTGAGGGGGTTGCTGACGTTGCCGGCGCGGGCCTCGGCGACGTCCTGGCGCAGGTGGTCCAGGAGCCAGCCGGTGAAGTCCTCGGGTCCGGTGAACTGCCGGTCGCGGTAGGGGCGGGCCAGCAGCTGCCAGTCGAAGCGGTACTTCTCCCCGATGCCGTAGGAGTCCAGGACCGCGGGGCGCTGTGCGGGGGCGGCGGCCAGGTAGTCGGCCTGCAGCTGGTCGGCGCGGGCGCGGTGGCCGCGGGAGGTGAACAGGGTGCGGTAGTAGACGGTCTCGACCTCGTGGGCGATCAGCGGCCACAGATGCTCGGTGAAGTCCAGGCCGCCTGCGCCTTGGGCGCGGCGCAGCGCGTTCAGCCGCTCGGCGGTGAGCACCAGCGGTTCGTGGCGGTGGTGGGGGCCCTTCTCGTTCTCGCCGCGGGCCTGGTGGGGGATGCCGCGCCGGGAGCCGGCCAGCAGGCGCGGCTCCCGGCCCGAGGGCTGGTAGAGGAGCTGTCCCGCGGTGCGGGTGAAGGTGCCGCCGCGGCCGTGGGTGAGCTGGGCCAGGTAGTCGAAGAAGTTCAGTCCCAGGCCGCGCAGCAGCACCGTGGCGTGCTCCGGTACGGCGTCCAGGTCGACGTCGGCGGGGTTGGCGGGCGGGAGGTGGGCCAGCGACAACTGCCGTGCGCGGGCGGCGAATGCGGCCTCCGTCGCGGTGGGCCGGGCCGGGAGGTGCCCCTGGCACAGGATGACGGCGTCCAGGTCCTCGAGCAGGCTCCCATCGCTCAGCCGCACCCGCTGCCGCGGCGAACCGCCCTGCCCGCCCGCCGGGCCTGCGGGGTGAAGGTGGGGGTGGGGGTCCTCGTCCAGGCGCAGGGCGCGGCAGCGGTGCGGGGTGATCGTGACGGCGGCGGGGGCGCCGCGCACGATGCGCCTGTAGGCCCAGCGCAGGTAGTGGCCGTAGAAGGCGCGGGTGGGGTAGGAGTCGGGGCCAAGGGTGCGGGCCTGGGCCAGGACGCTCTCCGGATAGCCCTCCGGGCAGACGTCCGCACAGCCACCCGGGCAGCCGTCCGCACAGCCGCTCAGGGCGCCGTCCGGGCAGCCATCCGCACAGCGGTCCGCGGTGTGCTCGCCGGCCAGGGCGGCGGCCCAGGCGTGCAGGCTGGGGCCGGGCTCCAGGGGGCCCTCCAGGTCGACGGTGGCGTCGGTGAACACCGATATCTGCCCGGCCACGGTGTTCATCAGCAGGTGCGGTGACTGGTCGGTGCGCCACACCTGCCCGGCGCCGGGCGGGTAGGGGTCCACGACGTGGATGTGGAGGGTGCGGTCGGCGGGCTGTGAGCGGGCGTTGGCGCACAGCCGCTCGAGCACGGACAGCCCGCGCGGTCCGGCACCGATCAGGCAGATCGTGCTGTGGGACGTGGTCATGTCGGCCGTTTCTGCTGGTCACGCGAGAGGGGGCGGGAGCGCGGCGCGGGCCGGCGCCGCGCACGAAGGCGGCGCCGCTCACGTCCGGTCCGGGCAGACACCCCCCCCGTTGCCGCCGCCCGCCTCGCGGGCCGGGCAAAGGGGATCGGGTGCCGCTCTTCGCACGCACGAGCCCCCTCGCCCGGCTCCCCAAGATGGACTGGCCTCTGGGGGCGGGCACACGGCACGTGCGGCATGGATGGCTACGCAACGCACGGCCAAGGACCGGGCCGGGCCGGGCATACCGGGCCCTGCATTCGATCCTCGGCGCGCTCTCTCAGCGCCCCGCGTCAGCCGCTGTCGCGCGGCGGGCGGTAGCCGTTCACCATGCCGTGCCTCCTCCGACCATGACCGGCAGCGGGACAGCGCCCCTGGCGCCGTACTCCCCCGCCCTCAGCCCCTCACGGACACCGGCAGCCGGCGGACAGGCGCCGGCGAGGATACGGGGCGCGGCGCCGGCGACACGGCGGCCCGTGCGACTGCCACCACCGCTGCCGCTGCGGTTGCGGTGGGTGTTGCTGGTGGTGGTCTGCATGGGCCTGCTCCTTCCCGTATCGGCTCCGTGTCCGGTTTCGTACGTATCCCTGCGGTGCGGGTCAACCGCCGCCCCGTACAGGCCAGTTGGCCGTCAGGGGGGGGTGCGGGCGGCGGGGGTTTTCGTGGCAGAACCCGCGCCCAGGCCCATCGCGTCGAGGTGCGACGGGCCCCTTGGTGCGGCCGCTCTCGCCGCTGCCGGCGGCGATGAACAATCCCCCGCGGCCCGCGGCCCGCGGCCCGCGGGCAGTTCGCGGGAGCGGTCCTGATCAAGAGCAGGAGGCCGGGCCGTGGGCGACAGTCCCGGCGGCCTGTACGAGGCCGAAGACGGCCCCCACCCTGAGGTGGCGGTTCCGCGCAGGCGGCGCCGAAGCCCAGCGGCGGCCGGGCGGGACCGCGCAGTCCAGGCGCACGTCGAGGCGGATGCCCTCGGCCCCGCGCGGAGCCCGGGTGTCCACGGGCCGGCAGAGCGAGGGCGGGCGGGCGCTCCGTGGAGCACCACGTGCCCGCCCAGCAGGATGGCCTTGGCGGGGCGCGCCCGGCAACGATGGTGCGGGCCCGGCGGATGGGTGGCGCCCCCGTGGCCGGAGCAGACGGCACCGGCGCCGGCGCCCTCCCCCGCTCCGCCCCGGCGCACACATGAAGGAGCGCCCAATTCCCTGCCCCGGTACGGCTTTTGGGCAGGATGGACGCACCAGAATCGTGACACGCGCCGCGGGCCCGCGCCTAGTGCGCCTTGGCGTGGCGTGGATCACGCACCCGCACACCCGCCCAAAGGCCCCAACCACCCGCAGCAGAAGACGACTTGACGCCCGCGCCCGCGCCCCAGCACAGGACAGGACACCGCCCCCGGGGGGAACGTCGGCTCCCCGGGGGCGGTGCGTAAAGAAGGGTGGTGCGGGTGGGGCTCAGGTGGCCGCGCCGGTGGCGGTGGGCTGGGCCACCGCGTCGTCGCCGGGCTCGGCGTCGGCCTCGGCGAGCACGTTGCGCGGGGTGGCGTCGACCTTCTGCATCAGGGCGACGACCAGGGCGGCGGCGACGGCCACCAGGATCGCGCCGATGCGGAAGGCGCGGGAGGCGCCGTCGGACTGGGCGACGGTGGGCAGGACGCCCTCGCCGATGTGGTCGGTGGTGTAGCGGATGGCGACCGGGACGAGGGTGGCCAGGCCGAGCGCGCCGCCGATCTGCTGCATGGCGGTCTGCACGCCGGAGGCCAGGCCGGAGTCCTTGCCGGTGACCTGGTAGAGCGCGCCGTTGACCAGGGCGGGGTAGCACATGGCGCTGAAGATGCCGAAGACGAGCATGCCGGGCAGGACGCCGCCGACGTAGGAGGAGTCGGCCTCCAGGGTGCTGGCGACGAACAGGCCCACGGCGGCGCCGCCGAAGCCGATGGCCAGGACCGCCTTGACGCCGATGCGGGGCATCAGCGCGGAGGCCGCGCCCATGCCGGCGCCCATGGCGAAGGCCAGCGGCACCACGGCCATGCCGGACTTGATCGCGGAGTAGCCAAGGACCTGCTGCATGTAGAGGATGAGCAGGAAGGCGTAGCAGTGGAAGCTGGCCAGCAGCGCCAGGGTCACCACGTTGGAGGTGACGCGGGTGCGGTTGGTGAAGAAGCGGATGGGCACCATCGGGTCGGGGGTGCGCACCTCCCACAGGGCGGCCAGGAGCAGCACGCCGACGCCGCCGAGCAGCGGGATGAGGACGGTGGAGGAGCTCCAGGAGTGGTCGGCGGCCTTGATCAGGCCGTAGACGACGGCGACGAGGCCGCCGGTGATGGCGATGGCGCCGACGACGTCGACGCTGCGGCCCTCACGTTCCATGCGGCTCTCGGGCATGACGCGGGGCACCAGGATGAGCGCGGCGAGGGCGATGGGGATGTTGATGTAGAAGATCCAGCGCCAGTCGACGTATTCGGTCAGGGCGCCGGAGACGACCGAGCCGATCACGCCGCCCAGGGCCGCGGTGCCGCCCCATACGCCCAGCGCCTTCATCCGCTCACGGGCGTCGGGGAAGAGGATGGGGATCATGCCCAGGGCGGCCGGGCCGCACAGTGCTTCGCCCAGGCCCTGGACGAAGCGGCTGGAGACGAGCATGCCGGAGGACATCGCGGCGCCGCAGGTGGCCGAGGCGACGCCGAAGCAGATCACGCCAACCATGAAGATCCTGCGGCGGCCGAACATGTCGGCCAGCCGGCCGCCCAGCAGCAGGAATCCGCCGGCCATCAGGACGTAACCGTTGATCACCCAGGCGAGGTCGCCCTTGGGGTTGAAGGTCAGGTCCTTGTCGATTTCGGGGAGTGCGACGAGCACGATCGTGACGTCCATGACGAGCATGAACTGGATCGCCGCGAGAACGGCCAGTGCTTTCCATCGCCGCGGGTCGCCGGCGGGTGCCTGCGCCCCGCCCGTGGACTCTTTGTCGAGAGTACTCATGGCCTGGTTACTTCCTCCGGATAAAAGTGCGACCCAAGAAGGCCGTCCGCGCGGACATGGCGGCCGGCGCCGGTGGGTGGCCGCGCCCGCTGTGCGCGGGGTGGCGCCGTCTCCACCGGTACGACGAAACAGGGCCGCCAAATGTGAGGGGGCCGGCGCGGCGGGGGAAAGCGCGCGCGCAGCCGGGGGTGGGGGCGGGGGTGTCAGCCGACCAGGTAGCGCTGGATGGTGGGTGAGACCGTGGCGATGACGTCCTCGACGGAGGCGGAGGCCAGCGGCTCCAGTTTCACGACGTAGCGCAGTACGGCCACGCCCCACACCTGGGCCTGGGCGGCGTTGATGTTCATGGGCGGTACGCCCAGGGCGCGGGCGACCTCCTCGAAGTCCTTGGCCGGCTCCTGAAGCGAGTCGGCCAGCTGCTGGAAGATCTGGCGGGACATGAAGTCACGCATCCGGGCCGCGCCGTCCTCGCCGGTGAAGACGGCGCTGAAGGCGGCCAGGAGCTGGGGGCGGGCGGCGGGGTCCTCCCACTTGGACAGGGCGGCCCGCAGCAGGCTCTGGGCCAGTTCGGCGCGCTCTCCGCTCAGGGAGGCCGCCCCGGCCCGGGCCAGGGCGCCCCCGATGTCGGCCAGCGCGCCGGCCCCGCCCGCGCCCGGCACATCCTGAGCGGCGGGCGCGGCGGGTGCGTCCTGTGCGGCGGGCGCGGCGTGCGTGTCCTGGGGGGTGTGGGCGTCCTGTGCGGGGCGTGGGGCGGGGGCCTGGTGTGCGGCGTGGGACATCTCTTCTCCTTCTGGGGCGCGGAGTTGGGGGCGGGCTACCCGGAGGGGTCAGTCGATGCCGCGTACGACGTGGGGTTCGAAGGTGTCGTCCTCGTCGATGCCGGCGAGCCGCAGCGGCGGGGTGCGCGGCGGGGCCAGGGCCATCTCCCGGGAGGGCCGGTGGTCCTCCTCTTCGCTGTCGTACACGTGATCCTCCTGCCGGTCGGGGTCCGTGGCGGTAGCCGGGGTCAGCGGCGGTATGGACGGGCCGTGCGGTCGGGGCCTTGGTCAGTGGCGGGCTGCGAGACGGTGCGGGGCGCTGCGCGTGTGGGTGAGGTTGCGGTGGATCTCGAGCGTGGCCGTGGAGCGGTTGAGGGTGATGTAGTGCAGTCCGGGGGCGCCTTCGGCCAGCAGGCGCTGGGCCATGAGCGTGGCGTGCTCGACGCCGATGCGCCGGCCCTCGGCGCGGTTGTCGCGGGCGGCCTCCAGGCGGTGGGCCAGCGCTTCGGGGAAGGCGGCGCCGCTGAGCTGGGCGAAGCGGCTGATCTGGCGCACGTCGGTGGCCGGCATGATCTCGGGGATGATCGGGGTGGTGCAGCCCGCGGCCGTCACCTTCTCGCGCAGCCGCAGGTAGTCCTCGACGTCGAAGAACATCTGGGTGATGGCGTAGTCGGCGCCCGCCCGGCACTTGGCGACGAAGTGGCGGATGTCGCTGTCCCAGTCGGGCGAGCGGGGGTGGCGTTCGGGAAAGGCGGCGACGCCGACGCTGAACTCCCCCGACTCCTTGACCAGGCGCACCAGTTCATGGGCGTGGGCCAGGCCCTGGGGGTGGGCGCTCCAGCAGGCGCCCGGGTCGCCGGGCGGGTCGCCGCGCAGGGCCAGGACGTCGCGGACGCCGGCGTCGGCGTACTGGCCGATGATGTGGCGCAGTTCGGCCACCGAGTGGCCGACCGCGGTCAGATGGGCGACCGGGCGCAGCGTCGTGTCGGCGGCGATGCGCTGGGTGAGCTCCACGGTGCGCTCGCGGGAGGAGCCGCCGGCGCCGTAGGTGACCGAGACGAAGGCGGGAGCGAGGGTCTCGATACGGCGGATGGTGCGCCACAGCAGGCGGGCGGCGGCCTCGTCCTTGGGCGGGAAGAACTCGAAGGAGAAGCTGGGGGCGGGGCCGGCGACGATCTCGCGCAGGCTGCGGATGCGCTCGCGCGGTGCGCGGCTGACGGCGTCCTGGCGTGGAGCGCTGCGGGGGACGCTGTGGGGGGCGTGGGCGCGGGGCGGGGTCATGAGGTGCTGGCCGTGAGCGGGGCCTGCAGGGCGCGGGCGGCGGCGGGCCCGTAGGTGTGCTCGATGCGGGTGAGCAGGTCGGCGGGGCTGAGCTTGTACTCCTGGGTGCCGACCGATTCCAGGACGGTGGTGGCCAGGGCGCAGCCGAGCTGGGCGGCGCGTTCCTGGGGCAGTTGCCAGGCGGTGGCGGCCAGGAAGCCGGAGCGGAAGGCGTCGCCGGCGCCGGTGGGGTCGGCGATGGTGGCGGCGGGGACGGCGGGCACGCTCAGGCGGGGGCAGCCGGTACGGGCCAGGCTGACGCCGCCGGCGCCCAGGGTGGTGATCCAGGTGCCGACGCGCTCCAAGAGCTGGGACTCGCTCCAGCCGGTGCGCTCCTGGAGCAGGGCGGCCTCGTACTCGTTGGTGAACAGCCAGCGCGCCCCCTCGACCAGGCGGCGGGCCTGGTCGCGCTCGAGGCGGGCCAGCTGCTGGGAGGGGTCGGCGGCCAGCGGAATGTCCAGGGCGTGGGCGGCGGCGGTGTGGCGCAGCATCGCGGCGGGATCGTCCGCGCCGACCAGGACGAGCAAGGGGGTGCCGGTGCGGGCAGTGACGGCGGCGAGGTCGATGTGGGCGGCCTCGGCCATGGCGCCGGCGTAGAAGGTGGCGATCTGGTTCTGGTCCTGGTCCGTGGTGCACACGAAACGCGCGGTGTGCAGGGTGTCGCTGACCTGGACGGCGGAGATGTCCACGCCGTGTTCCTCCAGCCGGCGCCCGTACGCGGCGAAGTCGAGTCCGGCCGCGCCGATCAGGACCGGGTTCAGCCGCAGCAGCCCCAGGCCGAAGGCGATGTTGGCGCCGACACCGCCTTGGCGGACCTCGAGCCGGTCGGCGAGGAACGACAGGGAGACGCGCTCCAGTTGCTCTTTGATCAGCTGCTCGGCGAAACGGCCGGGGAACACCATCAGATGGTCGGTCGCTATCGATCCGGTCACGGCGATACGCACGGACAAAGCACTCCCTTGAAGCGGGGGGCCGGCCGGTGAGGGCCGGGGCCGGCGGGCATCGGGCAGGACGGGGCGGGCGGCGGCGCGGCGGGGGGTACGGCGAGGGGGGGTACGGCGAGGGGGTGCGGTCACCGCCTGGCGGGGCGGTGGGCGGTACGGGCAGGGCGCCGGGCCGGGGCGGGGCGCGCCGGCGCGCGGCGGGGCGCGCGTCCACACGTCCGCGCGGCGGGGGCGCCACCACCCCGCCGCACACCCCCGCCCGCCCGGCGGGGGTCAGCCGGCGTCGGCGTCGGCGGCCGCGCGCAGGGCGTCGGCGCGGTCGGTGCGCTCCCAGGTGAAGTCGGGCAGTTCGCGGCCGAAGTGGCCGTAGGCGGCGCTCTGGGCGTAGATGGGGCGCAGCAGGTCCAGGTCGCGGATGATCGCGGCGGGGCGCAGGTCGAAGACCTCGCCGACGGCGCGTTCGATGTGGGCCTGGGGGACGGTGGCGGTGCCGAAGGTCTCGATGAACAGCCCGACCGGTTCGGCCTTGCCGATGGCGTAGGCGACCTGGACCTCGCAGCGGGTGGCCAGCTGGGCGGCGACGATGTTCTTGGCGACCCAGCGCATCGCGTAGGCGGCGGAGCGGTCGACCTTGGAGGGGTCCTTGCCGGAGAAGGCGCCGCCGCCGTGGCGGGCCATGCCGCCGTAGGTGTCGACAATGATTTTGCGGCCGGTCAGGCCGGCGTCGCCCATCGGGCCGCCGATCTCGAAGCGGCCGGTGGGGTTGACGAAGAGCCGGTAGTCGTCGGTGTCGAGTTTGATGCCCTCCGTGGCGAGCTGGGCCAGCACGTGCTCGACGACGTGTGCGCGCAGGTCGGGGGTGAGCTGGTCGTCCAGGTCGATGTCGGCGGCGTGCTGGGAGGAGACCACGATGGTGTCCAGCCGGGCCGGCCGGCTGCCCTGGTACTCGATGGTGACCTGGGTCTTGCCGTCGGGGCGCAGGTAGGGGACGGTGCCGTCCTTGCGGACCTCGCTCAGGCGACGCGAGAGACGGTGGGCCAGCTCGATGGGCAGCGGCATCAGGGCGGGCGTCTCGTCGGTGGCGTAGCCGAACATCAGGCCCTGGTCGCCCGCGCCCTGCTTGTCCAGCTCGTCCTCATCACCCTCGACCCGCTTCTCATAGGCGGTGTCCACGCCCTGGGCGATGTCGGGGGACTGCGCGCCGATGGACACCGACACCCCGCAGGAGGCGCCGTCGAAGCCCTTGGCGGAGGAGTCGTAGCCGATGTCGAGGATCTTCTGGCGGACCAGGGTGGCGATGTCGGCGTAGGCGGCGGTGGTCACCTCGCCCGCGATGTGCACCTGGCCGGTGGTGATCAGCGTCTCGACCGCGACCCGGGAGGCGGGATCCTGGCTGAGCAGGGCGTCCAGGATGGTGTCGCTGATCTGGTCGGCGATCTTGTCGGGGTGGCCCTCGGTCACGGACTCCGAGGTGAACAGACGACGGGACATGACTCTCCAGGACGTAGCAGGGCGAATGGATGACGTGCACGGCGGAACGGGGCGTGTGAGCTCGGGGCCCCGACGCAGGCCACCGGCGCGGGGGCCGGGCAGGGGCAGGCGCCGGGCACCCTCCCGGCCCCGACGACCGGCCCGACGCGGCGGGGCGGGCGGGCCGACTCAAGGCCGCCTCGCGTGGGCAGGGTTGACCGGCAGGCCGGCCACGGCACGGTTCGTCGGGGACGGGACCGTGCGGCCACCAGCCGAAGCCGCAGGCGAACGCGGAACCCTCCAGGCCCAACTCCCGAGTAGGGGGCGGACCTTGGGCGACCGCGCGCCGAGCAGGGCCGAGGGGCGTGCGGGGACGACGGGGACCCACTCCCGCGTACGAGACGGGCCTTGGGACCGAACCGCGCACCGGATGGAGCCGGGAGGGACGGGCTTGGGACTTGCAGGGTTCAACCTCCTCGTACGGGACAGCCTTGGGCCGACCCGGCGGAGGCGGGCACGAGGTTCTCCGGGGCCGCCTGCCGCGTACGGGACAGCTCTTGGGCTGTACCGCGCGCCAAGCGGAGCCGAGTGTGAGCGCAGGGACGGCGGGGCGCCACTCCCGCGTAGGGGACTGGCTTTCGGACCGAACCTTGCGCCGGGCGGAACCGGCGGCGGGCTTGGGACCCGACGGCGCCAACTCCCTGGTACGGAACAGCCCTTGGACCGAACCGCGCGGCGGAGGCAGGCATGAGGCCCGCCGGGGCCGCCTCCCGCGTAGGGGACAAACTCTTGGACTGAACCGCGCGCCGAGCGGAGCCGGGGTGAACGTAGGCCCTGCCAGGGTCAACTCCCGTGCACGACACAGCTCATAGGCCCCAACCGCGCACCGGGCGGGGCGGAGGCAGGCACAGGGCCCCCGGGGCCAACCCCCGCGTACGGGACAGTTCTTGGGCCGAACCGCGACCCTGGCAGGGCACGAGGGCTCGGTGCACCGGGGGTATCCGGCGGTACGGGCCTGGCGCGGGCGGCGCGGTCAAGAGTGTTGCCGCGACGGTGCACAGCGGCACTCCCGCTGCGGCAGGCTCATATGCCGTTCCCTTGGGCCTGGCCCGTCCAGTACCCGTAGGCCTCTCCCCCGCGTGTGGCCCGCAGGGGCACCGCACCTGTATGCCTCTGCCCGGCTGTGGTGCGCCGCTGCCCTGTGCGGTGGCTCCCGGCCGGCACCGGGTAGGCGAGCCGGGCCCGCCCACCCGTACACCCCGCCCGTACACCTCTCCCCCACCCCGGCCGGGTCCCGCGCGGCGGGCTCGTACCCCCTCCCCCGCACCCCGCGCCCCGGCCTCCGCGTTCCGGCTGCCGGGTTCAGCGCCGGGGTGAACGCGGTTGCGGGGCGCCGGGGTTGGCGGGCGCGGGGGGTCAGGCGGGGTCGGAGAGGCGGGTGTGGAGCTGGTGGGCCAGCGCGTTGCGCTGGACCTTGAGGGTGGCGGTGCGCGGCAGTTCGGCCTGGGGGATCTGGACGGGGTCGGCGAGCTGGGGGAAGGCGGTGACCGCGGCGCGCCAGCGGGCGAGGTCCAGGGGGGTGTCGTCGGTGGTGCAGACGACGGGGACGGGCCGGTCGCCGGGGCCGGTCACCACGACGAGTTCGCTCAGTTCGGGCAGCCGGCCCAAGACGACGTCCTCGACCTGAAGGGAGCTGGTGACGCCTTCGATCATGTCGACTTCCCGGTCGAGCATGTGCAGGCAGCCCAGCGCGGTGCGGTAGCCGACGTCGCCGGTGCGCCACCAGGCGCCGTTGCGGTTGGTGTCGTAGCGCTCCTGTTCGGCGAAGTAGGTCTTGGCCAGGCCTTCCCAGGCCACTTCGATGAAGCCGGGGTTGTCCTGGGAGGGGGGCCGGCCGTTGCGGCTGGTGACGCGGACCTTCGCGGCCCCCAGCGGCATCGCCCAGCCCACGCAGCGGCCGTTGGCCTTGTGCGCGGAGGAGCGGAAGTAGGCGCGGCCCACGGCCGGGCCGACCTCGCTCTGGCCGTAGATCTGGAAGAACAGGGCGCCGGGGCGCTCGGAGGAGTTCAGCAGCCGGCTCATGGTGCGCGGGTGGATGGCATCGAAGGTGCTGCTGAAGATTTTCACCGAGGAGAAGGGGCGGCGCGGGTCGGCGGCCAGGTCCTCCCAGTCCATCAGGGAGTTGGGCAGGGCCTCGACGAAGCCGGGCCGGTGGGCGGCGAACTGCTCGGCGACGCTGTCGGGATCCGATGCGTTCATCAGCAGGATCGGCAGTTGTTTCAGCAGGGCCAGGGACATGGCCGCCACCATCCGTGAGTGCACGAAGGGGATGTGGATGGCGACGGTGTCCTTGCGGCGCATCAAAGCCAGCAGCCGCCACTGCGGCACCAGGCGGATGCCCTGGGTGCGGGGGGTGTGCACGACGAGTTTGGGCAGTCCGGTGGTGCCGGAGGTGTGGGTGATGACGGCCGCTTCGTCGATCGGGCGGATCCGGGCGCGTACCCGGGGGGAGCCGGCGAGCGCGGTCAGGCACTGGGCGCCGGGGTGTTCACCGGCGCTCACGATGACGCGGCGGGTGATGTCCTTGAGGGGTAGTTGGGTCATGCCCTGGAGTTTGGGGGTGTCGGTGAGCAGGCTGGGCCGCTCCAGGCGCTGGATGAGGGCGCCGACGGTCGCGCCGTCCAGGGCGGGCGAGAGCATCACCGGGATGGCGCCGATACGGGAGGCGGCGGCGCCGAGCATCCAGATGTCGGCGTTGGCGCTCTTGTGGACCACGATGTGCTCACCGGGCCGTACCCCGGCCGCCCACAGCCGGGCCGCCAGGTCGTCGATGGCGTCGGCGAACTCCGCGACCGTCAGACGCCGTCCCAGATGGGGCAGGACGTCCAGGTCGTGGTCGAGGGTGAGCGGCGTCGAACCGTTGACGGCCGCGGCCATCTCCGGCAGGAGTCCGAGGTGCAGGCCGCGCTTTTGTATCGATCGGTAGACCGTGGAGCCCTTCATCGGGCTGTCTCCTTCTGCGGGAACGGATGGACGAAACCCCGCCTGGACCCCGCCCCCGGCCGGGCAGGCCCCGGGCGCGGGGAGCGTGGGGGGGGCGGAGCGGGTGAGGCGGGCAAACCCGGGCGCAGGCGCGCGGGAGGCGCAGGCGGGTGAGGCGCGCAAACCCCGGGCACAGGGTGCGCGGGGCGCAGGGCGTGCAGGGCGGGCGAGGCGGGCCGGGCAAACCCCGGGTGCAGGGCGCGCGGAGCGGGCCGGGCGAACCCCGGGCGTGTGGGGCACGCGGGGCGCACGGGGCGAGTGGGGCAGTGTGAGTAGGGCGCAGGGCGTGCAGGGCGCAGGGTGCGTTGGTGGGGCGGGTGCCGCAGCCGCCGCCCGCTCCTTGCCTCCCCGTCCGGGTGGGGGCCGGGCGGGGAGGCAAGGGGTGGGCGGCCTCACATTGCGTAGGGCTGCGTCGTCGAAAGGAGCGAGGCGGACGAGGCGGACGCCGCCGGCCCCACACCCTGCACAGGGCGCGGGCCGGATGGACGCCTGGGCCGCGCCGGGGCGCCGGGGGCGCCCCCTCGGGCCGGTCCACGCAGCCGGCCGCGCCCCCGGCCTGGCCCGTGGCCACCGGCCGGCACCCGGGGACGGCGATGAGTGACGCCCCACCCCGGAGGCCGGCCGGACTCACCCCCGGGCGGGGGACACACCACACGGCGCAGCACCGCAGCACCGTATGAGCCAGGCACCGTGAGAGACGTGGGAGCACCGCAACCGGCCCCATCCGGCGGGCAGTTGACGCCCGGCCTCGCGCTTGCCGTCCTCAGAGGCTCAGAGGGTGGCGCGGCCGGTTTTGAGGGCGGCGGTGGTGTCCACGACGCGGCGTGCCTGGTGGCGTGCTGCCTGGAGGGCGATGTCGCCGGGGGCGCCGTCGCCGGCGACGTGGGAGGTGCCATACGGGTTGCCGGACTGGAACTGGACGGGGTCGGTGTAGCCGGGGGGCACGATGATGCCGCCCCAGTGGTAGAAGGTGTTGGACAGGGCCAGGATGGTGGATTCCTGTCCGCCGTGGGCGGTGTTGCTGGCGGTGAACGCGGAGAACACCTTCCCGGCGATCTTCCCGGCGAACCACAGGGGTCCGGTGGTGTCGATGAAGGCCCGCAGCTGGCTTGCGGGGTTCCCGAACCGGCTGGGTGTGCCGAACAGGACCGCGTCGGCCCAGGCGAGGTCGTCGTGGCTCGCTTCGGCGACGTCGGCGGTGGCCTCACGGTGGGCCGCCCAGGCCGGGTTGGCCTCGATCGCCGCCTGGGGGGCGGTCTCGGCCACCGTGCGCAGCCGTACCTGCGCGCCCGCTTTCTCCGCGCCCTCGGCGACCGCCTTGGCCAGCGTGTGCACGGTGCCGGTCGCGCTGTAATAGATGATGGCAACGTTCACAGATTCCACAGCAGATTCCCTTTTCTTTTTACGTGGTGTACCGGCATACCGGTGTGCCGGCGTTCCGGCGTTCCGGCGTTGGTGCGGGGGTTTCGCCGCTGCCCGCGCCGCCGGCGCCGCCGCTGACTGATGCCCCTCCCCCGCCCGACCCCTGACGCGCCTGCTGGGCCCGGCAGTTGGGGGGTTGGGGTGGTTAGCGGGCGATGACGAGGGTGGCGGGCGGGGCGGCGTGGAAGGTGATGTCGCTGAAGCCGGCTTTGCTGAGCCAGGCGTGGTAGTCGGTGCGCCGCCAGGTGCCGCCCTGCTTGCTCTTGAGGAGCATTTCGCAGGCGAAGAGGAGCGGGAAGGCGGGGCCGCTGCGGTCGTCGTCGACGACGTAGTCGCACACGATGAGGGCGCCGCCGGGTTTGAGGGCGTCTTTGAGGCGGGTGAAGACGGCGATGTTGTCCTCGGGGCCTTCCTGGTGGGCGATGTGGGAGTAGACGGCGACGTCGTAGGCGTGCTGGCCGAAGTCGGTGTGGTGGAAGTCGCCGTCGATGCAGGTGAAGCGGTCGCTCAGGCCGCGTTCGGCGAGCAGGCGGCGGGCGATGGCGTTGATGGGTTCCCAGTCGAGCTGGGTGGCACGGGCGGCAGGGTTGCGCTTAAGCCAGGTCGCGGAGTAGATGCCCGAGCCGCCGCCGACGTCCAGGATGGACAGGGCTCCGGCGTCGTCCAGGCCAAGGACGTCGGCGGCGACGGCGGCGGCGGGCACGGACTGGGCGGCGATGGCGGGCACGACCTGGCCCCAGTGCGGGTTGTCGGCGACCTCGACGGCCGGGTCGCTGACCGGGCCGCCGGCGGCGACCACGTCGGCCAGCCCTGTCAGGCTGCCCATGTGGGTGAGCTTGAGGCGGGCCATGGCGCTCAGGTCGGCCGGGCGGCCCTCGACGAGGTAGGCGTCGGCTTCGGGGCTGTTGCGGTAGGTGCCCTCCTCCAGGTGGACCAGGCCGATGCTGACCAGGCCGTCCAGCAGGCTCTGCGCGCCGCGCGGGGAGATGCCCGCACGCTCGGCGAGCATCTGGGCGCTGTGGGCGCCGTCGTCGAGGTGGGTGAACAGGCGGTGGCCGGCGGCGGCGCCGATGATGCCGGTGGACCAGTAGCCGTTGATCAGGCGCAGGACCGTGTCCGGGGTGGGCTGGTGCTCGCTCATCGGGTTCCTCCCAGGGCCCGGGCGGGGGCCGCGTGCGTGTGAAGGGCGGTGCGCAGCCGGCTCGCGACCCGTTCGACCTGCTCGGGGGTGAGTTCGGCGTGCATGGGGATGGCCAGGTGGTGGTGGTAGAGGGCGGCGGAGACGGGGCAGGTCTGCTTGGCCTCGAAGACCGGCTGCAGGTGGGTGGCCCAGGTGCCGTGGCCGCAGCCGATGCCCTGGGCGCGCAGGTCCGCGGCCAGCGCGGCGCGGTCCACCCGCTCGTCCAGGCGCACCAGGTAGGACTGCCAGGCATGCGTACGGTCGGCGGGCACCGTGGGCAGGCTCAGCAGTTCCTCGTCGGCCAGGAGGTGGTGGTAGTGGGCGGCGACGGTGGCGCGGCGCTCCAGGAGTTCCCCGATGCGTTCGATCTGGACCTGCAGGATCGCGGCGGCGATGTCGGAGAGTTTGAAGTTGTAGCCGATCTCGGTGAACTGGGCAATGGGCAGGCCCACGATCTTCGACTGGTCGAAGATGCTGCCGATGCCGAAGGAGGAGCGCAGGCGCGCGTCCTGGGCGATGGCGGGGTCGGCGGCCACCAGGGCGCCGCCCTCGCCGCTGGTGGCGCCCTTGCGTCCGTGGAAGGACAGGCAGGCCACCTCGGCCAGGGTTCCGGCCTCGCGGCCCTGGTAGGTGGCGCCGACCGCGCAGGCGGCGTCCTCGATCACGAACAGGCCGCGGGCATCGGCCAGGGCCTGCAGTTCGCGGTAGTCGGCGGGCAGGCCCACGGTGTCCACGGCGATGATGCCGACGGTCCTGGGGGTGATGAGGTCGGCGACGCTGGCGGGGTCCAGGGTGTGGGTGTCGGCGCGGACGTCGGCGAAGACGGGCACCGCGTCCAGGTAGCGCACGGCGTGGGCGGGGGCGGGGAAGGTGTAGTCGGCGACGATGACCTCATCGCCGGCCCGCACGCCCAGGGCGAGCAGTGCCAGGTGCAGGGCGGCGCCGCAGTTGCTGACCGCGACGGCCTGGCGGGTGTAGCGGTGGGTGAGCTGGGCTTCCAGGGCCTTGCCCCTGGGGCCCTGGCCGGCCGGCCAGCCCGAGGCGAACACCTCGGCGACGGCGGCCAGTTCCTTCTCGCCCAGGCTGGCGTGGACCAGGGGTATGGGGGTGTTCATTTCGGTCACTTCCCGTTGCCGGCGGAGGGGGGCGGGGTGTAGCGCAGGGGGGTGAGTTCCTCGACGTCGTAGCGTTTGCGCATCTCCTCCACGGCCGCGGGATCGACGGTGGTGCCCCGCGCCCAGATCTCGGTGATCTCTTCGAAGTACTGCTCGTGGTCGGGTGAGGGATAGCTCTCGAAGAGCATCCGGACGGGTTTGTCGGTGGCGTTGCGAAAGGCGTGCGGGATACCGGGCGGTACGAACATGCAGCCGCCCTCACCCGCGCGGATGACGCGCTCCCCGGTGGCCGAGCGCCAGTGGTGCCAGGTGTCCGGGGTCCGCTCGAGGGGCTCGAAGCACATCAGGTCCAGCTCGCCCTCAAGGACGTAGAAGAACTCCTGGGACTCGTGATGCACGTGGGCGCCGACGTCGAACCCGGGCGGCACGACCACCTCGAAGATCGAGACCGAAGAGCCCTGCGCCTGGGTGGCCTTGAAGGTCACTTCCTGCGCCGGAGTGATCAGCTTGCGTCCCCCACCGGGCGGGACGATCAGGCCAGTCATGTGATGGGTTTCCTTCATGGACAAGAAGACGAAAGGACAAAAGGGACGAGAGGACGAGAGGGCGAGAGGAACAAAAAAAGGGGGGTGGCGCGGGGCGGCGGGGCGGAGCAGGGATGCGGTCTCACGCCCCGCCAGGCGGCGAACACGCCGTGCACCCACACCCCAGACCACCGGCACCGCCGGGATGTGTGGGGGGCTGGGGCTCGCAGACCACCGCCCGAGGACAGGGCCCGCAGACCACCGCCCGAGGGCAAGGGCCGAAGACCACCGCCGGGGCTCGGAGAGCACCGCCCGGGACCCGGATGCCGCCGCCGGGGACCGGATACCGCCACCGGGGCCGGAGGCCGCCGTCGAGGGCCGGAGACCGAAACCCCTTGGGCCGCAGACCTGACGGGCCGGATGCCGCCACCGGGACCGGATGCCGAAACCCCTTGGACCGGAGACCTGGCGGCCCGAACCCCGGGGCCGGGGTCCGAAGACCACCGTCGAAGGCCAAAGACCGCAACCCCCTGGACCGCAGGCCTGGTAGGCCGCAAACCTGGTGGAGCGAACGCCGGGCCGACTGCCCGGAGGCCACAGCCGTGAGCCATGAGCCATGAGCGCAGGCCGGAGCCGAGCATCGGGGCCGCAAGCCGTGAACCGCAGACGCCAGACCGCGAAGCGGAACCGAAAACCCCGCGAGCCGCAGGCCTGGTGGGCCCAACCCCGGCGGCCAAGAGCCCAGAGGCCGGACGTCGCAGCTGAACACCGAAGCCGGGGCCGAAGACCGTAACCCGAGGCAACGGGCCGCACGCCACAGGCCGGAGGCCGAAAGCAACGGACCGCGAGCCGAGGGCCGGGGGCCATCACCCGAAGACAGCGGGCCGTGAGCCGAGGGCCGGGACCGAAACCCGGAGCCCGAAGGCCGGACGCCGGCGCTGAACACCAGAGCCGGCGCCGAAGGCCGAACGCCGAGGCAGCGGACCGTACGCCGGAGGCCGGGACCGAAGGCCGCACCCCGTACGCCAAGGTCGCAACCGAAAGCCCGTAGGCCACAGGCCTGGTGGGGCCCAACTCCGGGGCCCACAACCCAAAGGCCGAGGACCGGAGGCCGTGAACCGAGCATCCAGGCCGCAGCCCGCGAGCCGAAGACAGCGAGCCGTACGCCAGGGCCGGGACCGAAGACCGCACCCCGAAGACAACGGACCGTACGCCAAGGCCGCGCCGGAGGCCGCAACCCGAAAGCCCCTGGGCCCAAGGCCTGTGGGACCGAGAAGCGGAGGCCGGAGGCCGGAGCTGAACACCCGGGGCCGGCCCCAAAGCCGTAAGCCGTAAGCCGAAGCAACGGGCCGCGCCCCAAAAGCCGCAGGCCGTAACCCGAAGCCAGCGGACCGGACACCAGGGGCAGCCGGCCGGAGGTCGCAACCCGAAGACAGCAGACCGCGAGCCGGAGCCGAAAGCCCCTGGGCCACAGGCCTGGTGGGCCAAGAACCGAAGCCCGAAGGCCGAGCTGAACACCCCACAGCGGGGGCCGGGGCCGAAGACCGTATGCCGAGGAAACGGGCCGTGCGCCACAAGCCGGAGACCGTCACCCGAAAGCAACGGGCCGCGGGCCCGAGGCGGAAAGCAGCCGCCGCACGCCAAGGCCGGGCCGAAGGCCGCAACCCGAAAGCCCATGAGCCGAAGGCCCGGTGGGCCCAACCCCGGTGCAGAGCCCGCAGGACGAGGGCCGAAACCGAGAGCCGTGACCGCAGGCCGTGAGCCGAGATCGGGGCCGAGAGCCGAGAGCCGTGGCTGCAGGCCGTGAGCCGAGATCGGGGCCGGAAGGCGAGAGCCGTGACTGTAAGCCGTGAGCCCCGCATCGGGACGAAGGCCCGTGAGCCGAAGACGGCGAGCCGTGAGCGCAACCAGAAGCCGTAGGCCGTGAGCCGTGGGTTGGAGGCTGTGGGCGTCGCCGGTGCCGACAGGGGCCGGGGTGGCCCGGCGGGGTCAGGAGGCGGGCGGGGTGTCGCTGTTCCAGCGGCCCAGCGCCATCTCCGCGGTGATACCGGGCCCGAACCCGGCGATCAGCCCGGTGGCATCGGGCATCGGGGTGTCCTCCTCGAACAGCCGCAGCGCCGCGTCCAGCACGACCGCGGAGGCGATGTTGCCGTACTCCGTCAGCGTCGACCAGCTGTGACGGAACACCTTGCGGTCCACATCCAGGAACTTCGCGAGGTCACTCAAAATCCTGGGACCGCCCGCGTGGATGATGTAGAAGTCGAGGTTGGAGGCATCCCAGCCATGGCCGGCGGCGAACTCACGCAGCACCGGCGCCAGCGGCTCCATCGTCCCCGGCACCCGCCGGTCCAGCTGGAAGTGGAAACCGGTCTCCCGCACCGCATAGGAGATCCACTCCTCGGTATCGGGAATGAGATACGAGGAGTTGCGCTCCAGCTCGATCCCCGTACCGCCCCTGCCACGCACCACCGCGGCCGCGACCGCGTCCCCGAACAGCCCGTCGGAGAGCAGCGAGCCGATGTCGTCCATGTCGGGCTGGTAGCACAGCGAGCACAGCTCGCAGGAGACGATCAGCACGTTGCTGCCCGGGTGGGCCAGGCAGAAGTCATGCGCACGGTTGATCGCCGCACCACCGGCCGCGCAGCCCAGCTGCGCGATGGGAATCTGGCGGGTGTCGGAACGAAAACCCAGCTTGTTGATGAGCCAGGCCGTCAGCGACGGCATCAAAAACCCGGTGCACGACACGTAGATGATCGCATCGATGTCACGAGCGGTCACCCCCGCATTGGCCAGAGCCTCCTCCACCACCTCGGGGGTGCGTTTCTTCGACTCCGCCTCATAGACACGGTTACGCTCACTCAACCCCGGGTGCCGCAGCGTCTGCTCGATGGGCTGGACGATATGCCGCTTCACCACCCCCGTGTTACGGATCAGCCGAAGCGCCAGAGGAAGCTGCGGCTTCCCGGCATGCGCCCTCTCGGCGAACTCCAGCGTCTCTTCCGCCGTGATGACGTATTCCGGTACACGCACTGACGGCTTGCATAGCCTGGGCATAACGGGAATCCACTTTCTCTAGAGTCTGCCTTAGACACGTGAACGAAACACCCACACACACTCAAACCCCGCCCCCACCCCCCTCCAGGGCGACAACAAGGGCAAGCGAAGGGCAGCAGCCAACACACCCCAACCACCCTGAACACCAACCCCAACCGGCCGACTGCACGCCCTAACCGGCGAAACGGCCGCCCCCCTCCCCCACCCCTTCCTCTTTCAAGAGCCGGCCAGCAGCCGGCCTTCGAAGACCAGCCCCACGGACAACGGCGAGGAACAACAGGAGAGGAAAGGAGACGACAGACGAAGAGGCATACAAGAAGGCCCAGGAAAATCGGCGGGCTATGTACTGAAACGCGCCGGAGACAACCCGGGGGCGCGCTGAAAGTACTGCGGGACGTGCTGGAGACAACCCGGGGACGTGCAGTTGGGTGTTCCGGAGATGTGCTGGAGGTACCCGGGGGCGTGCCGGGGGCGGCTGGGACACGGCGGAAGACTCTGTACAACGAACACCCGCCCCGCCCGGGGCTGAACGGTGAAACAGCACCAGGCCCCGGAATTGAGGCTGTGGATACCCCGCCACCCTTCCGCTCCCCAGCGGGAGGCGCCTCCGATCCGAAGCACACCCGGACCACACCACCGGACACGACAGAGCCCTCTCCCCGACACCAGCACAAGGAGAGGACAACAGCACTACCCACAACGGGAATCCAACCCACCCGGCCCAGGAACAGACAGCCGACCAAGCCCATCCGGCACGGCTGGGCGAGCCAGTCAGCGACCGAGCGTGCAGCCAGGCAGCACAGGCGCACCCAGACAGCAGGCGAACCGCCCCCAGCCAGGGACGCGAGAGAGACAGAAGCGAGGCCGGCCATGTTGCGGAGGCGCACTACGACCGAGACATACGCAACCGGCTACCGACCCGCGACCGCCTGCACGATCACAGCCCCGATACCCGAGTCCCCCAACCGCCCCCAGGAACACGGAACATGCCCGCCCTCCACCCTCTGGGAAGGAGGACGGAGAATCCCATGCCACCGGCCCGCAGGCCCAACGACACCAGAACACCACCGCATCACGGCATACGGGCCTACGGTGAAGGAAGGTCAGGAAAGGAGGAACTCAACGAAACCCGGCATCCCGGGAGCAGACAGCTCGGCAATGGTCTGGATGCGAGCGGCGGATACGAACCCTCAACCCACCGTGCCAGAACCGGCTTTGGGCAGGGACGTCGTGCAGGAATAGTGACACGGCCACCGCCCCGGCACCAAGACCCCCGAAAGTGACGTAGGTCACTGACAGAGACACTGGCGCACAACCACACAACCCCCCGACCAGACACCCCACACCGAAGACACCACACCCCACAACCACCGCAGAGGGAGAGGGAGTTCACCGGACGTGCCCCCCTCCGAAGCGGGATGCGTCCTCCCCCAGCCGGGCGGGAGCAACCCGACCTGCAGGCAACACACCGGCCAGGCGAAGACACACTGCCACCGACACAGACACCCCCGAAACGGGGCGCCCGGATAGGGGACACCCGACCCGCCCGGGCCACACCAGCAGACAACCCCTCCCACCCCAGCCCCACGCGCCCCGCGCAAGACGCGGGACGAAGGCTGCCGACCCCTGGGCGGCAACCAGCTCAGCAGACAGGCCCGCAACGCCACCCGGGGACTCGCTCACCCCGCCCCGTCACGGACGGGCTACACGCTCACGTCCACCAGCGCACGCGGGCCCGCGAATACCTCACTCCACACCCGCAATCCCCCATCGCATGGACCGCCCGCGACCACGCCGATGCCCCCAACAGGGGAGGCACCCGCCAGGTGGCCAGCGGGAGCGGGCAGCCGACCTGCCGCCAAGTCCGGCAGAACCAACCCGGCCACCAGCAAGACACGCCGCTCCACACTCCACCGCCGACAACACCTGCCTCCTCGCATGGGTGGACCCGCGACACCGTTCACCGGCAGTTGGCTCCGTCCACGAGAACGGGCTCCGGCCCCTTGTTGTGGTCACGTACGCCGAGTGATCGTTAATCTTCTTGTGCGGCTGGCATCTCAAATGGAGGCTGTCCGATGGCCGGTGACGTCGCTCTCGAGGGCGCGCTGACTCGCCTTGTCCCGACCACCGAGAACGATCTCGATTTGCTGGCCTCGTGGTTCGCCGACCCCGATTTCGTGGAGCACTGGGGTGGGGTGCCGCTGTCACGGCAGGAGGTCGCAGAGAAATACGTGGGACGGCGCCGCCCACAGGTGGAGTCCTTCCTGGTACTCGCCCAGGACACAGCGGTGGGCTATGCGCAGTACTGGCACGCCGATGCGACCGAGGGTGGCATCGACGTGGTGCTGACCTCTGCAGCCCGGGGCCGGGGCCTGGGCCCAGACGCGGCCCGCGCGCTGGTCACGTACTTGTGCTCGGAACGCGGATGGCGCCGCGTGACCGTCGATCCCGCGGCATCCAACCTCCGGGCTGTGCACGCCTGGGAGAAGGCCGGCTTCCACCGCCTGGCACAGGAAGGCCCCAACCTCCTCATGGAATGGCGCCCCGCACGATGACCCCGCGCACGCGGCCACACAAAGAGGACCAGCCGGAGAACGGACAGCAGCGCTCGGGGCGGCGACGCGGATGAACGACCCGACGCAGTTGGTGTTGACCGGCCCTCATACCCATCCCGGCCCAACCACCCTCGACTGGTGACCCGCTCTCAGCCGGGCCCCACCCTCACCGCGTCCGGATCTACGGTGAGCACCGGAGCCTCCTCGCACTCAACGGCCCGCCCAGACCTCAGCGCCTGCAAATCGCCGGGAGGGCCTTCGCATGCCCTCTTCATCGGCAAGAAGTCACCGGCCTGCAAACACCACAGCCGAGAGACACGCGTCCGAATCCCTCGACACAGCACGCCTTCAACTCGCCGCTCGCATAGGCCCCGCGTGCCGCTGAACAGACAGGGCCGACGGAAGGCGCAGGTCTCTGAAGCGGGACGGGACCGTTCAACAACTGGCCCCCGAGAAAGAGACAGCACACAGCGGGACACGTCGGCAACAGTCACAGGACAGGGCAGGACAGCCAAGCCTCCGGGCACCAGCCCCGAACCAGGCCCACACCACCGGACCCGCACCAGGCGGACCAGCCGGTCACCGCCGGGACGCGCCCACCGGCCCGAACCCCAACGCCGACCGCCGGAGCGCGGAACAACACCCCCAGCCGCCGGTCCACCTCACGCGGCATACAGATCAAACGTCGAACCCCGCCGCGGCCCCGCCACCACATCCAACTGCGGATCCACCGCCAGCATCGCCTGATGCAACCGCTGCACCTGCGGCGACGGCTCCACACCCAAACCCTCGATCATCCTGATCCGCAACCTACGGTAAATCTCCAACGCCGACGCCTGACGCCCCGACCGGTACAACGCCACCATCGCCTGCGAATGCAACCCCTCATGCTGAGGATAACGCGCCGTCAACTCCGTCAACTCAGCAATCAACTCCGCATGCCGCCCCAACCGCAGATCAGCATCAATACGCCGCTCCACCGTCCCCAAACGGCTCTCCTCCAAACGCATCACCTCAATCTCCAAAATCGGCCCCACCCGCACATCCACCAACGCCGGCCCCCGCCACAACGCCAACGCCCGCCGAAAACAATCCGCCGCCCCCACATCATCACCCGCATCAAACGCCGCCCGACCCTCACCCGCCAGACGCTCATACACCTGCACATCCACACTCTCAACAGGTATCCGCATCAAATACCCCCCATGCCGCGTCGCCAGCACCTCCTTCACCGAACCCCGGCCCTCCACCCCCAACGCCACACCCAAATGACGCCGCAACTGCAAAATATAAGTCTGCAACGTCGTCAACGCACTCTGCGGCGGCTCCGTCCCCCACAACTCCTCCATCAACATCGGAACCGGCACCACCCGCCCCGGATACAAAGCAAACAAAGACAAAATCTGCCGCGGCTTCCCCGCAGACGGAACAAACGACACCCCGTCAACCTCAGCACCCAACGGACCCAAAACCCGAACCCTCACAACAAATCCCCCGAACATCATCGACCACCAACCACAACCACACGATCAACAACCCGCCACCAACAGCCCACCCCACCCCCACCACACAGACAGCAACATCGACAACACACCGCAGGGCCAAGCGCTTTGATGCTCTCTCAGCAGGCAACCCGACCCAGAACCATTGACAGCCCTACCGCAACGCAAGGACCCAACACGGGCCGCGGACGAGAGACCCCCGACGGCAAGCGGCGGCGCATCACCACGGACCAAGGGCAGTACAACGACACCGCCCCCTCCCTCCTGCGCCCGCATGCGGGACGGACGCCGGCACGTCCAAGGCCGTCAACAGACTCTGCATCACCGCACGTTAGACACACAGGACCAGGAACAAGCAGCCCAGAGCAACGTCCACACGACAACCAAGCAAACGTTGTCCCCCACCAAGCCCCCGACCGCGCACCTCAACGTCCACAGCGCCCCCCTGAAAGCGAAGATCAAAAAGCCCGCCTACACAAACACCGCGCTGAACCGCACCCAAATTCAATTGGATCCCCCACCCCCTGTCAATAGAAAACCGCGTAGCTGGTTTCTACCCGACCCCTACCCGCAGCCCACCACGACACCACCCACGCACCAGAAAAGCCCAGCTCAACGACCTCTCACCGCGGCGGTCCATACTCACAAAAACAGCGACCATCCGCTGTTTCTGGCTTCCCCGACCGAGCCCCGCCCATGCCTTGGCCAAAAAGCGGACGAGCACGTACAGACGCCACCGCAGGGTGCGGACAGCACGAAGGGGACAACGGGCTTGCGTCGCAAGGGAGTCAGAGTCCCTCGAGCGCAACCCGGACAACGAGACCGGCGAACCCGCCACCGCACGAGCGTCGAGAACGAAGCAATCGCAACGGGGAGAGGGGCCTCGGGAGTTCAAGAACGGGGCGCCCCCGAGGACGCCAGCCACCACGCAGCCGACGCGATGCAGCGACGTGCGGGCTGCACTCAGCCTCGCTCAACAGACCAAGCGAGATGGAGCTCGTGCCCGAACCGCTAAGGAAGTACGGGGGTTGCGCCCGCGGGGTGGGACGCCGCTGCCCCAAAGGCCGCACCAGCACGCCTTGCTGGGGGCCGTACCAAAGCCGACCCCGCCTTGCCGGCACGAGTTGCCGGAGAGCGCGGGAGCGCAAGACGGGGCGCACGACAGACCGAGACGGAAGCCCCCTCCGAACAGCCGTGGAGCCACGACCAACCCAACGATCCGCCGAACGGAAGGGGCTCTCGGCCGTCCTGGAGGGTCGCACGCTCGACTACCCGGAGGATCGCGGACCCAGCGAACCGTAAACCGTCTGGAATCAGGGGAGTTGGGGGCGCGGGACGCGGCGCCGATCAGCTCCACCGCGGCCACCGGATGCGACAACAGGCCCCTGACGCCAACACGCCGCAGGCTCAAAGGATTTGAGGGAGCGAAGACAAGGCCGGCGACTCTGCCGCCAGTCGCGCACCCCGCTAGGCAGGTCCTCCTGGGCGCACCGTAAGCGGGACCGCCCCCGTCATCGGGTCAGGCGGACTCTGGACTCCGCGACTCAACGCCAGCTGTGCGGCGCCCGGTACGCGGTCGCCTCAGGCGCGCGCCAAGAGGCCCTTCCGCCGAACCGGCCGCCCGCGCCTGGACCGGCCGCCACACCTCCACCAGCACCGGCATCAGCGCCAGCACCAGCTGCAACCAAACGACCCCGTCCCGCCGACCCCGCCGCTAGCGAGAACAACGTGACCGCAACCGCGGCGAGCTCCTCCTCAGAGGCTCGACCACGCACCACCTTGAACAGTGCGACCTCACCGGCGTCCACAGGTCCCCCTCCCCGCAATACGCCCACAATCGACCGCCCGCCTCAAAGCGCACTCGGATACCGCTGGAACACCCCCCTGCTCCAGCCCTCCCCCGCACCCCTCCGTTTCAGCCAGCCACCACCCAGCACTCCGGATGAGCAGCCACTGGCCGCCGACCGACCGCTCCAACTCACCAAAACATACCGCCGGTTCGGTTTTCGGCCACCCCACCTCAGTTGCCTGTCCGATCACTTCTCACCGCTCACCCAGACGCGACCCGAGAGGACTGAACACCGACCCTTCAAGCCAAATTTCCGCCCCGGCCCACCCCTCCCACCCCCGAGCAACTACCAAGGTGACCGTGACCGCGCCGCCCGCCCACGGCAAGCGGAAGACGACACACCCGCCCCACTAGGGCAGGCCCAACCTGTATAACCCTAGATACGAAACCGCCATGCTGGTTTTATATGGTGACCAAAATCCACCCTCGACAGGAGTCACCCCGTGAGCAAGCAGGAACGGGCCACCCGTACCCGCAACGCCCTGATTCTTTCTGCCGCAAGGCTCTTCGAACGGCACGGCTACACCAGAACCAGCCTTGACGACATCAGCAACGGCGCCGGCGTCAGTCGCGGCGCCCTCCACTTCCACTTCGAGAACAAGGCCGCCATCGCCAACGCCGTGGAGCAGTCCGCCACCCAGGCCCTCCACCAGACCGCAAACGACATCCGCCACCACTCGAACTCCCTCCAAACCCTCATTGACCTCACCCACCACCTCAACCACCTGCTGCACCACAACACAACCGTTCGAGCTGGATTCCGGCTCAACACCGACACCACCCCTCACACCACCCACAACCTCCGCCAGCAATGGCACACCTGTATCCATCAGCTCATCACTCGCGCTGCCACCCAAAACGCTCTCAACAGCAACATCCACCCCGATCACCTCACCACCACCATCGTGGCCACCACCACCGGCCTCGAAGTCCTCAGCCGCACCAACCAGCAATGGCTCACCCCCGCCCCCCTCACCACCTTCTGGGAACTCCTCCTCCCGACCATCACCGCCCCCACAGCCCACAGCGCGTGCAACCCGCACGGCACCGATGATCCGCACATCGAGGGCGGCATCGGCCATCACGAAGGTGGGGCTGAGAAGAACGACGGCGGAGCAGGACGCATCGCGCCTGACATCGCGTGACACGGAGGGGTTCAGCTTTCATTACCACCACTCGGCAGCCCAATCGGCGCACCGCACCCGGCACCGAATTTGGCAACCGTCCCGAATCACCCGCATCGGCGGGCTCTGGGTGCGCACAGCATGGCCGGCGCATGGGGAGGCCCCGGCCCAGGAATCAGCCCAGGAAGCAGCCAAGGGCGATGGTCCCTGCTTCAGAGTCTGCCTGGCCAACAGCCTTTCGCTGGTCTCCAACGAGGTAGGCACCAACCTGCCGCACACCGCTCACATCAGAGGCCTTCGGGATCCTTTTGCGGCCTAGGACACAATCCTTGACGCAAGAGCATGGAACGGCCTTCGCCCCCTCGGGGGCTGCTGACAACTGCTGCCAGCAAAGGCACCCCAACCCAGCGGGACATCGACGCACCGCCCCGGCAGCCCGGATGCGCGAACTTGGCGTCGCCTGCCGGTACGACGCACGCCGGTACGACGCACGCCCGCGGTCGACGAGACCGCCTACCCCTCCGGCACTCCCGCCGAGCAGCGAAGCCGATCAGTACGTCACCTGGGGAGCGCAAGGGTAGGGCCTGCAAGGCCAGTTGCAGGCCCGGGTGGATTCACGAATTCCCCGTCGGTATACGTGCCGAGCCGGTCCGTCGCGCCGCCTAGCTCTCCAAGGCGACCTGGACGGCACTGGCCGACGTCGGCAAACCCGCCCCGGGCCCGACGAGAAGGCGTACGCCTCGGTCGGGCAGAGCGACATCAATCCCGACGGCGTCCCGCTCTCCCCCCAGCGACCTCTCACGCATCCGCGCCCCCGCACCACCCCGTCTCCAGATTCGCAGCACCATCCAGGCTCGACCCGGGAGAACAACAAGCGGGAATCCGACGCCTGTTATCGAACGGGCACGCTAAGCTACTGCCGTGATCCGCACGCCATGAGCGGGGTGTCACGTTGCGGCACCTGCCGCCAAAACACGGGAGGAGCACGCAGGTTGACGCACGCTCAGGGATCACTCGGGGGCAAAGTCGCCCTCATCACCGGGGCCAGCAGCGGGATCGGCGCGGCGGCGGTCCGGGTGTTCACGCGTGAGGGCGCCCACGTGATGCTGGTCTCCCGGCGCGAGGACCGATTGGCCCTCCTGGTCAAAGAGTTGCGCGCCGAAGGTGCCCAGGCCTCTTACTGCATCGCCGACGTCCAAGTCGCCGCAGACATGCGCCGGGCTGTCGCCCACGCCGTGGAGACCCACGGCCGCCTGGACGTGGCGTTCAACAACGCGGGTACCGCCGTGGAGAAGACCCCCTTGCACCTGATGGACGACACCGTCTACGACCTGATCATGGACACCAACGTGCGCGGGGTCTGGAACTGCTTGCGCCCCGAAATCGGCGCGATGATCGAGAACGGTGGAGGAGCGATCGTGAACACCAGCAGCGTGGCCGGCCTGGTCGCCACCTCAGTGGCCGCCCCCTACATCGCCGCCAAGCACGCCGTGGTCGGCCTCACCAAGGTCGCCGCGGTCGAGTACGCCTCCAGCAACATTCGAGTCAACGCCATCGCCCCGAACCTGGCCCGCTCCGAAATGGTCGAGGACTGGTTCAGCCGCTTCCCTGCCCAGGAAGCCAGGAGCAAAGCCTCTTCACCGCAGAACCGGATGGCGGAACCCGACGAGATCGCCGAAGCGGCCGCCTGGCTGTGCAGCGATCGCGCCTCCTTCGTCACCGGCGCCACTCTGCCCGTCGACGGCGGGGCCACCACCTGGTGAGTCAAGAGAGGCGGCCCCGACGCCGCGCGGGCGGAGCGCTTCAGGAGACGCTATCGGCCAGTACAGGGCGCGGAACGGCCACCGTCTGTGCGAACAGGCGTGCCCCCCGGTCCGGCGTCAGATCCAGACGGGCCAGTACCGCGGGCACCACGATGGCCGGTATCACATGGTCATAGAGCGTCGCGATGCGCCGTTCGACATCGCTCAGCCCACACTCCAGTTGCGAGAACAGCTGAACCCCATGGAAGGCACCGACGAGAAGTTCCGCTGTCTGTCGCGGCACCACATGCGAGAGAATCTCCCCCCGATCCTTGGCCTCGGTCAGCATCCCGACGGACAGGTCGACCCACGCCGGCCACGCACTGCCGTACTGTTCCCTGCCCAGCGGGTCGGATGAGAGCACGGCGCCGGCTCGAACCACCGGATCCCTCGGCAGCCGGTGCGCAAGCAGAAGCCCCACATCGATCCATTCCTGGACCTTGAGGTCCTGCGACGGTCCCGTATAGGCGGTCTGCGCGTCCAACACTCCCCGCGCCAAAGCCTCCTTGGAGTCGAAGTGGAAGTACAACGCCCCCTTGGTGACCCCGGCGATCTTGAGGATGTCCGACACCGTGGCCGCCGCGTACCCATGCTCGCCGAACACGATCGCGGCTGCCTCCAACACCGCGCGGCGCGTTCGAACCGCACGCTCCTGCTGCGCCACGTGGCCTCCCCTGCACTCCGCGCCGTATCGGGTATGCAGCGGACCCGAAAACAATCGTTGTGCGCGTACCTTACCCATAACTTCCCCGAACGACCCCGCCAAGGATCTTGAGCGCCCTTCTGCCCGTCACCTGCCCACCTGACGACCTCCCCCTGCTCTCGGATCCGTTGCACTCCGTGCCGCTGAGGCCACCGGGCGCATCCAGCAGGCAGCTGCCGTCAGGCAACGCCAAGGATGTGGCGTACGTGCACGAGTGATCGCTATCCGCTGCGGCCATCTAGCGGCAACGTGTAGGCGGAGGGCGGGAGTTATCTTCCCCAGCGCCAACCCGTTAGCGCCAAGACTCTCCGGCAGCCGCCTCCGCATCCACCCTGCGCAGCAGCTCCTCATCGATCTCTTTGAGCGCACCGACCACGTGCCGAACCCCCGCCCGCTCCATCGACCGCCGCTGGAAACCCGTCTCCTCACCACTGGGATGGCCGATGAATGGCGTCCCAAGTTCCCGCGCAGCCTCCGCCACCCGCGCCACGTCATCAATGAACAGCACTTGATCCAAACGGAGTGCGAATATCTCCGCAATCTCCCGGATACCCGGACGGAAATCGTTCGTACAGACATAAACAGGTTCGTCGAAATAGTCTGCCATGCGCCCCAGGTAGCGGTCGAAATGCGATCTCTCCAGACCCCCATAGCAGACAGCTCGCACCTTCAGCGACCGCAGCCTCCGCAACAAACCATCCGCGCCGTCCAGGATCCTGATCGGATGTTCGCGAACATAGCGTTCCCGCTCCTGGAAATACGCTTCCAACAGTTCTCGCGCACTCCCACCCAGAACTTCCGCGGCCACTTGCGCCGCCTCCATCTGCGGCTGCGACAACAATGCCTTTTCCAATTCCTCCCCGTACACACCGCCTCGTGATTCCACCAGGCGCTTGATCACCGGACCGAAACTGTCGTTCAGCAGAACGCCATCGATATTGACCGCCACCAGGCTTAGGTGCGCCAGCCCCTGCCCGCGATCGCCCCCCGCACCCGCCCTCGCTACCACCGACACCGATCACCTGCCCGGCTCCACAATGCACACGCCAATCCTCACCGACCACGACAACTCCCCTGTCTCCGGCGGCGCCAACCCAGCACCCCACCAGCAGCCCCGGCTCCACTCAGGAGCACAGCATGAAACGCCTCCCCGTTTACGAGGTTCACGGTTTCGGAGATCGCCGTTAACCCATCCCCGCAGCCGACTCTCCGTAGAGAATCACAGACACCGGTGACACAGGCATCTGCAAGCGCCGAAGCCAGGGCCGGTACCGTCGCGAGACCGATGAAACCGACCGCTCGGTTTCATATTAAACGGACGGCACAGATCCCCTTATGCTGAATCCCCCACCAAAAGGGAGCTACCCAGCGTGACAGAATCCCGATACTCGTAACTGCCGCCATTCCCCCACGTCGTCACATGTAATCCCCACCGACTCTTGTCTCAAAAACCGGTGGGTATGTATGTTATGGCTTCAGTTTCATTCACCTCCAGGGGGAGAGGTTCATGAGCGGTCTTGTCCTGACGCCACAGAACAGTTGCAACAGCGGGACCACACCCAGCGATCAGAATCCGCAGTGCCCGGAGGGCCTATTTGGTCCCTACGAGGCGCAGGACGAGCCCGGCGCCGTGACGGCGCACTCCGGCGCGACCGCCCCCGCGGCCGCGCCGGTGAAGCCCATGAACGCGGTGGCGACTCAGAAGACGCTGGCCATACCCGGCCCCCTCACCGCCCCCTGCACGCCGGCGCCGCCGCCCGCGCCCTCCAGCACCGTCGCTCGGCAGTACGTTCATCGCGCGGCACACGCCGAAGTCTTCCTCACAGGACACCGAAAGACCGGTGAGAACACCTACGTCCTCACCGGTCAGTGGCCCCGCACCCACTCCTTCTTCTCCACTCCGGACGGGCGCAGCCACGATCATCTCCAAGCGTGCGAAACGGTCCGCCAGTCCGGCATCTATCTCGCACACACGGAGCACCAGGTCCCGCTGGACCATCACTTCGTCATGCAGGACATGACGGTCACCACGCATCCCCAGCATCTCGGCATCGAGACCACCCCCACCGAGCTCAGCCTCAACGCCATCCTCACCCGCAGCACCCGTGGCGCGAACTTCGCCATCTACCTCACCATCACCAACGCGCACCAGCACATCGTCGCCACCGGCCGTGGACACTTCACCTGCGTCTCCCCCGCCGTCTACCGACGCATACGTGCCACTCCGATGGCCACCCTCAGCGCTCTCCGTCACACGCCCACCAACCAAAACCCCACCACCTTCGGTCGCTCCCACACCCACGACCTCGTGCTCGCCCCTACCTCCCGGCCCCGCACCTGGCTCCTCAACCCCGACCCCATGCATCCGATCCTGTTCGACCACGACACCGACCACATCCCCGGCATGGTCCTCATCGAGGCCGCCCGCCAAGCGACCCGCCCGCACCTCCCGCCGGACGCCACCACCACGCATACCCGCACCCAGTTCCACCGGTACGTCGAGCTCACTGACCCCTGCTACATCACCATCGCCCCTCAGCCCACCACCGCCCCACAAACCCGGACCCACACCATCACCGGGTACCAGAACGAACAGCCCACCTTCACCACGCACCACACTGCGACCACTGCCTAACGGGGGCGGCGGCATGTGCGCCGGACCGGGCATCACGCTCTAGGGCGTGTGGCGAAAGCATTTCGAGGGTGATCGTCGGGTCACGCCGCTACGGTGCGGCCATGGCGAACTTCGTACTCATTGCAGGCGCGCTACTCGGATCGTGGGCGTGGGACGACGTGGTGCCGCACCTACGTGCGGCCGGGCATGGCGTCCATCCGCTGACGCTGTCCGGTCTCGCTGAGAAGCGAGGCGTGCCAGCCGGGCAACAGACCCACGTCCAAGACATAGTTGATGAGGTCGAGCACCAAGATCTGTATGACGTCTTCCTGGTGGGTCACAGCTACTCGGGTATTCCGAGCGGTCAGGCCGCCGGGCGGATCGTTGACCGGCTAGCGCATGTGGTCTTCCTTGACTCCAGCATCCCGGTCGAGGGTCAACCCTTCGTCTCTGCCTGGCCCGACGGTGGGACGATGATGAGAGCATCGATCGCTGCGCATGGCGGCTGCTGGCCGGTCGCGCCCGCGGCTCACTTCGAGGGTCACGGCCTCACCGACGACCAGATCGCAAGGATCGTGGGCGGTTCGACGCCGCACCCGGGTGCCACGCTGACGGAACCCTCCGTGCTGGAAAGACCGCTCGGCGACCTCCCGTCGACTTACCTCAAGTGCACGCTCGGTGATCCCGAGCCGAGTGACGACGTAGCCAAGTTGCTGGCCGGCGGGCGCTGGCGGCTCATCGAGATGGCCACCGGCCACTGGCCGATGTTCTCCCAGCCACGCGAACTGGCGCAGATTCTTCTCGGCATAGCGGCCGGGGTATGACGGCAGTTCGATAGTTGGGGGCTCCTGGCCAGGTCGTGTCAACTGCGCTGGTCACCGCCACTCGTTGAAGGCTGCTACGAGGGCAGTCGCCTTATCGCCTCATAGCGGACCGCGAGTTTGTCGTTACCGCGAGCCCACGGCCCGCTACCTCTTGAGGACATTGATGCCGCACTCAACCGCGATGGTGCAGCGGAGCCCCCGCCGGCGTAGCTCGGCGCGGTCCTGGGCCGTAGGCATACGCCTTGTCCGCGCGACCCGGCTGGGGCGTCCGGGATGGGAGCCGTGGTTCGATGGTCATGCAGGTGGTCGGGGCGTCGGGTTGTGGAGGGGGCGGGTTGGACGAGCGCGTGGTGGTTCTGAACGAGTTGGCGCAGGGCATTCGTCCGCTTGATCAGGGCGTCGAATGGTTCAAGAACCTGGACGACACCGAGCAGTTCGAAGTCCAGCGTGACTTGGCGGGCTTCTGCATCCAGGCCCGTGCCCTCATCGAGGACGGGCCCGAGGCCATCCGCAGGGCCGGGATTCGGACCACCCACACCCCGGCCGTGTTGATCACCCGTGGGCACCTGGCCGAACAGCTGACAAAGATCATCAGTTTGCCGCGGGACGAGCGTGTCAAGGCGTTCCGGCTACTGGTCGCCCTGCTCGGCGTCGCCGACGAGCGGCGGCGGGCTCGGTTCTGTGGCCATGGGTGCCGCCACGCCTGGCACCAGCTGGGCGGACACCGGTGATGTCCGTGGCGACGTCCGCGCCTTCGTCCTTGACCGCCTCCACACCTTCGACGACGAGTGGTCGGTGATCAGGTCTGGGCGGGGCGGGCTCGTGTCTCCAAGTCGCCCATGACGACCACCCCGCCCTCCAGGGTGCTCATTGCCCGGACGCCCGTGCGGAAGTAGCCGTCGGAGGTGATGGCGCGTGTGTTGTGGTCGGGTGCTCGGTAGTAGCCCCTGATCGTGTACGGGCCGCGGGTGAGGAGTTCGCCGGGCTCGCCCGGGGCCGTCTCCTTGCCGTTCGCGTCGACTATGCGGATCTCGTCGTCGGGTGAGAGTGGACGGCTCTGCGTGGTGGTGCGGGTGGGCTTCTCCGGCTCGTCGAGCGGGTCGTCGACCCGGGTGAGGGTGAGCAGCCCCTCGGCCATGCCGAAGAGCCGTTGGACGTCGCAACCCAGTTCGCGTGTAATACCCTCCGCAGTCGCCGTCGCCGTCCCCGTCGCGTATTGCATTGGCCCGCCTACGAGTTGGGCCAGGCGCAGGCTGTTTACCTCGGCTTCAGCCTTGGGGAGTACGTCTAGCCAGCGCTGGGCTTCCGTCGGTTCCAGTGCCGTGATCGTGACCCGCTCTCGGTCTATGGCCGTCAGGCAGCTCTCGGGTTCCGGGTCCTCGACCAGGACTACGGTGCCGCCGACGGTGAACGTGCCGATGATTCCGGGGCAGCCGAAGGCGAAGTTGGACTCGGCGGGCATGGCGGCGAGGTACACGTCGTCCTCGGAGAGCGACAGCAACTCGGCGGCCGCACGGGCCTGGTAGGCGTAGTCGTTGTGAGTGCGCGGGACGAGCCTAGGGTTCTCGGCGCCGGTGCTGTCGCCGGAGAGCAGAAAGAATGCCACGCCGTCCGCGCCCCGTACTTGCGGCCGTTCGGGCGGCGCGTCCACGGAGGCCAGGGGGAAGTAGTGACAACCCGTCGGGTCGATCGTGAGGCCACCGTACGGAGAGGATGTGCCTGGGGCTTCGTACGTGAACACCCGCCGCAGGAACACCCCTTGGGCCGCGACGCCAGCGACCATCACGGAGTGGTCGAAGCCCTGATAGGTCGACGGGCCGACGTATCCGGCCGCCTCCGTGATGCGTACGAGGTACGAGACCTCGGCACCCCGGTATGGCATCGGGCAGAACACGGGGATCGCGCCTACCCGCATCAGCGCGAACACGGTGATGACGAACTCGGGAACGTTCGGCATCTGGACGACGACCCGTTGCCCCGGTCGGAGGCCACGCAGTCGGAAGCCGGCGGCCATACGGTCGACGCGCCGGTTCAGCTGCGCGTACGTGAGACGGGTGTCGTCCTGGACCAGCGCGGTCCGTGCCCCGTACTGCAGGGCCCAGCCGCGCAGCAGGTTGTCGAGCGTGTTGCCGCGCCAGTGGCCGGCCTTCCAGTAACGGTCGACGAACTCCTCTGGCCAGGGCGTGCAGCCCGCGAGCACGGATGTCATGCGGTTCCTTCTGTACCAGGCGTTCCGGGTGGGGTGGGGTGGGCCTACCGGTGTACCGGGCGTACTGGCCACGCCCAGTGCTCCGACTTTTCAATCCAGTCATTCCAGTCGGCCCACGTGATCACGCGCAATGCGCTATGCGAACCACGGGTGACGACGTCCCTCGGCGGAACATCCAAGGTGCCCCGCTCCCCCGGCACCCCCAGACCTCACGCACACCGCACACTCGCTGTAGTCGATGAAGGGAAAGCGGCACGGCCGATGCACCCCAACCCCAGCACCCATCCCCATCCCCGCTCCCGCTCCCGCTCCCGCCCCGCTACCTACCGTCGCGTCTCAACCGACCTCGCCCTGCGCAGTGATCGTGAGCTGCAGCGCCTCCTGGCCACGGCCTCGCCGCTCGGATCCGGCATCGGCGGGAGCTCCGCGGTTCTCCAAGTCGCCGGCCTGCCGGTCTTCGTGAAACGCGTGCCCCTCACCGAAGTGGAGCTGCAACCGGATCACCACCGCTCCACGGCGAACACCTTCGGGCTGCCCCTCTTCTGCCAATACGGCATCGGTGGGCCGGGCTTCGGTGCGTGGCGCGAAGTGGCCGCGCACACCATGACGACGAACTGGGTGCTCTCGGGCGGTCATCAGGGGTTCCCGCTCATGTATCACTGGCGGGTACTCCCGAACGCGGCACCGGTCACCCTGCCGTCGGAACTCGCCGACATCGAGCGGGCCGTGGCCTATTGGGGCGGGGGCGGCGGCGTACGACGCCGGATATCCGGCCTTGAAGAATCCTCGTCGAGTGTTGTGCTGTTTCTCGAGTACATCCCGCAAACCCTGCACGCTTGGCTTGCCGAGCAGGTGCGGATGGGCCCCGACGCGGTCGTCCGGGCCTGCACCTTCATCGAGGAGGAACTGGTGGCCGGGACCTCCTTCATGAACGACCGCGGGCTTCTCCATTTCGACGCCCACTTCCAGAACATCCTGACCGACGGGCAGCGGCTCTACTTCGCCGACTTCGGGCTGGCGCTTTCCTCGCGGTTCGATCTGTCGCCCGCGGAACGTGACTTCTTCGATGCGCACAGAACGTACGATCGCGCGTACACCCTCAGCTATCTCGTCAACTCGCTCATCAGCTGCCTCTACGGCTACGAGCGAGCGGAACGGGAGGCGCTGATACGTGCGTGCGCCGAAGGTCGGCCTCCACCCGTCGATCCGCCGGAAACTGCCGCTCTCCTCACCCGTCTTGCGCCGCTCACGGCGGTCGTGACCGACTTCCTCGGCCGGTTGCAGCAAGAGAGCCGGGGCGTTCCGTACCCTAAAGAGGACGTTCGACGGATTCTGGTTGAAAAAACCCGTGCGCACGCACCATCCCCGTGTTCGTATACTCATGCGATCTTGCGAACTCAGTGAACGGGGGGAAGACAGTGAAACTTGCTGAGGCACTGGCCGAGCGTGCGGAAGCGACGCGTCGTGTGGAGCAGTTGCGCTCGCGCGTCGTCAGCAGCGCGCGGTACCAGGAGGGCGAGACGCCCGCCGAGGACGCCGCGCAGCTGTTGTCCGACGCCGGCGAGGCGCTGGACACCCTCGAGTCGCTGATCCGGCGGATCAACCGGACCAATGCGACGGTCGACCTGGGCGAGGACGGCACGCTCACCGACGCGCTCGCGCGCCGGGACGTCCTGCGGCTGCGCCACTCGGTGGTCACCGCGGCCGCGGACGCCGCGGCGGGAACCGGCGATCGCGGGTACGGCCGACAGCTGCGGTCCGAGCTGATGATGCTGTCCGCTCTCCCCGTGGCCGAACTGCGCGGGCAGGCGGATGCGCTCGCGCGGGACATCCGGGAGATCGACGTACGCATCCAGCGCGCGAACTGGGAGGCCGACCTGCTGGACTGAACCGTCCGGCGGAACGCGGGCGTTCCAGCCGAAGGCGATGGGGAGCAGGTAGCTGTTCCGGAGGCGTGCACACACCGAGAGCCGCGGTTTTCGGCTCACTCCTGGCGCGTGGAGAGCAACGCAGGGGTTCGATTCCCCGTCAACAACGCAGCTCCGCACCGCGTACAGGTGACAGTGCACATTGCACAGCACATCACCACGTGCAGATCCGGGCAGTGAGGGCGGGCTCGGGGTTTCCCCATCGCAGGCAGTCGCCATCCACCGCACTCCTTCGCCAGCATCCGCCAGCAATCACACGCGGCGATCCGAGGTCCTCACTCCTCGCCCACCTGAGTGATCCGCTCGTCCCCGAGACTCCGTTGGACGTCGGTGAGCAGGATGCTCAACAGCTCGGCCAGCTGGGCCTGTTGCTCCGCGGTGAGGCCGCCGATCAAGTCGGCCTCCCTGCCGAGCACTTGGTCGACGGTGGCCTCCACTAGGGCGTGACCGGCATCGGTCAAGGTGACGTCGACGGTACGCGGGCGGCCCTCGCCAGGGCGTCGGGTGACGAGGCCCTCACGTTCGGCGCGGGCCACCCGTTGGGACACCGCCCCTGCCGTGACCATGGAGAGGTGGCCCAGTTCGCGGGTGGTCAGGGTGTAGGGGGCTCCGCTGCGGCGCAGGACGCTGAGCAGGTCGAGTGTCGCGGTGTCCACCCCCGCTCGGGCGAGCACCCGGCGCCGGTCGTCACCGAAGAGTTTCGCCAGCTGCCAGATGGGCGTGACGATGCCGATCGAGGTGGCGGGGGTGCCGGGGCGCTCCCGCTCCCAGGCGTCGGCGATGTCCCGTGCGGTGTACGCGGAGGTGGCGTCGCCGGGAGGCGGACCACCGTTGTCCCGGCCTCGACGAGGCACGGAAGCCCGTGCCTCGTCGTCGAGCCCTCCGCGAGCTACGGAGGCCCGTGCGGCGTCATCGTCGAGCCCTCCGCGAGCTACGGGACCTCGTGCGCCGCTCGCTCCTGCCTCGAAACCGCCTCCTCCCCCGGCACGCCCGGCCACTCCCTCACCTAGCCCTTCCGTCGGCCCGGATCCCATCAACCCCACATCCTCACCTCTCGTGTCGGGACATCCCCGCGCATCCCTCTTGCATCCCCCATCTGACGTTCATCTGGCGCTCCTTACCCTCGCGACCCTCACCACAGTGATACGTTTAGCTCTAAATTTAGGCCTCAATGGAGTACGGAGTTCAGCTTATGGCACGCACCATCCTGATCACCGGCGGCGGGACCGGCATCGGCCGCGCGACCGCCCGGCACTTCGCCGAGCGCGGCGACACCGTGTTCGTCACCGGCCGTCGACCCGAACCGCTCGACCGGCTGGCCAAGGAGGCCGCGGAGGTCGACGGCGACATACGCGGGCTGGTGTGCGACCACACCAAGCCGGAGGCGCTCACCGCCCTCCTCGCCCGACTGCCGGAGCGGATCGACGTCCTCGTCAACAACGCCGGCGGGAACACCGACTTCGACACCGCGTCACAGCCGGACCTCGAGCTCGGCGAGGAGGCCGACCTCATCGCCTACGCACAGGCCTTCCGTGCCAATCTGGACGCGAATCTCGTCAGCGCCGCCTTGACCACCAGGGCACTGGACCCCCGGCTCGCACACGGCGGGGCGGTCATCCACATCGGGTCGATCGCCGCGAACCGCGGCTCCGGGTCGTACGGCAGCTACGGCGCCTCCAAGGCCGGCCTCTCCACCTGGAATCTGGACCTCGCGAACACCCTCGGGCCGCGCGACATCACCGCCAACGTGGTCGCGCCCGGCTTCATCGCCGACACCGAGTTCTTCCGGGACCGGCTTCCGGCGGAGAGGCGCGAGCAGCTCGTGGCCTCGACCGCCACGGGCCGTGCTGGTGCGCCCTCGGACGTCGCGGAGACGATCGCCTTCCTCGCGTCACCCGGTGCACGTCACATCACCGGTTAGGTGCTGCACGTCAACGGCGGTGCGCACAAGACCCGTTGAGGCACTCGGCCTCCGCCCGAGGCGGCCGTTCGCTGCCCCGATGTCAGGGTTCTCCGCATGGCGCGAAACCGACCTTGACCGCGGCTCGCCAAAGTCTATGGTCCGGACTAATCAGCAGTCGCGCCCACGTGGCCACACCATTCGGCGCGGCCACCCCCGACACGTCCTCCCCGTTCCCCCCTCACCCGCACCCGCGTCCCCAACCGTCCCCTATCCCCCACTACCGCCCCCACCTCACCCCCACCCCCACAAGAGCACTTCGCGCTGCACACCCCCATGAAGCAATGCAGTGAAGGAGTACGCATGGACAAGAAGCGGAAGATAGCCGCCGCGATCGGCGCCGGCCTGGCGCCGGTCCTCGCCCTCACGCTGCCGACCGGTTCGGCCAGCGCGCACGGCTACGTGAACGCACCGGCGAGCCGGCAGGCGCAGTGTGCGGCCGGCACGGTGTCGTGCGGCGAGATCAAGTACGAGCCACAGAGCGTCGAGGGGCCCAAGGGTCTGCGCAGTTGCAGCGGCGGCAACGCCAGGTTCGCGGAACTCGACAACGACAACAAGGGCTGGCGGGTGAGTGACGTCAGCAGGACGCAGACCTTCACCTGGACGTTCACCGCCCGTCACCGCACCGCGAACTACGAGTACTTCGTCGACGGCACGAAGGTCGCCACCATCGACGGGGGCAACCAGCAACCGCCCGCGACCGTCACGCACCAGGTCAACCTCGGCAACGCCACCGGCCGACACAAGGTCCTCGCGGTGTGGAACATCGGCGACACGTCCAACGCGTTCTACGCGTGCATCGACGTCAACATCCGCTAACTGTAGGACTGTTGGCCGTACACCGACCGAGGCGCGCCCCCACTTCGGCCGCTCAGTGGGGGCGCGCCTCAGAGCTCGCCGTCTCCGTCTCCGTCCGTGCCCCGTCGGCCGGGTCGAGGCGTCAGACCGCCCCGAGGTCCGACGAGTACCAGCGCTCGGGCCGCAGGGTGAAGACGACCTCGTCGCCGTGCGCCTTCCAGGCACCTTCCACGTACGGCTCGACCTTGTCGGCCGGGAGGTAGCGCGCCGTCATCTCCCGCAACTGCTCGATGGTCGCCTCCTCGGTCCGGACCACCGGGCCCTCGACGGACACATAGCGGACGGTCGGCTCCAGGCGGTCGACCATCAGCGAGAAGCGTCCCGCCTCGGCGATCAGCTTCCCCTTCTTGGAGTCGCGGGCGGTCATGACCCACAGGTCGCCGCCCGGGGCGTACTGGTACCAGATCGGCAGCGTGAGCGGCGCCCGCCCCTCGCCCGCCGCAACGGCCAGCGCTCCGATGTGCGGCTCGGCCAGGAACTGCTCGCGCTCTTCGACGCTGAGGGGCATCGCGGGTCTCCTTCGATCGTGGGCGTCCCGTCATGATCCCCAACTCGCCCCGCTCCACGGGTATTCCACGTCCACGTGTCGTCGCGTACGCGGACCCGGATCAGCCCTGGCCCTACATCTGGCCCTGCATCTGGCCGTACACCTGGCTCTGAACTCAGCTCACACCCTCCGCGCCGATCGCCGGCTTCAGGACCTCCTCGCACCAGGTGCGGAAGCTCGTCGAACCCGCGGTCTGCGGGGTGCGTCGAACACCGCCGTCGAGGCCGTCGTCCTTGGCGCGCATCATCTCGACGTAGCCCTCGATGAACGCGTCGCCGGCGCCGTACGCGCCGAACGCCGCACGGCAGTCGTCGTACGACTGTCGCTCGTAGCGGACCGGGCGGCCGAGCACCTCGGACATGATGCGCGCCTGGTCGTTCGGGGACAGATCCTCGGGGCCGAGCACCGGGACCTCACCCACCCCCGTCCAGGAGCGGTCGAGCAGCAGGCCCGCGGCGGTCGCGGCGATATCACGGCAGGCCGCCATCGGCGCCCTGCGGTCGGCGGAGACGACGTCCGTGAACACGCCATGGTCGCGGATCGACGGCAGCTGGCGCAGCAGGTTGTCCATGAACGTCGGGTTGGCGAGGGCGCGATAGGCCACACCCGTGCCCGCGATGAGGTCGTCCATCTCCAGCGAGGCCGTCACCTGCCCGGCGCGGTCCGCGACGGGAGTGCCGCGGCCGAGAGCGGAGACGCCGACGACGTGCCCCACCTTGTGGTGCACGAACGCCTCCGCGGCGGCGCGGGTGAATCCCGAGTAGACGGCGTCCAGGCTCGGGGCGCGGGAGTCGGGCGGTACGAGCCAGAAGACCGCGTCCGCGCCGGTGAAGGCCCGGTCGACGACCTCCGCGTCGCCGTGGGAGCCGGTGATCACGTCGACGCGGGCGCGGGCCGACTCGGGGAGTTTCGCCGGGTCGCGCACGATGACGCGCAGGTCCTCCCCGCGGGGGAGGGCGTCGTTGAGCAGGATGTCCAGGAGCCGGCCGCCGATCTGGCCGGTGGGTGTCGTGATGACGATCATGTGTCGAGTCTCGGGGCCTGCCGTCCGTGGCGTCCAATACCCTTTCCGGAGATTGATACCCTGAGGGCATGGATCTGGATCTGCGCAAGCTCCGCTACTTCGCCGCGGTGGCCGAGCACCGGCACTTCGGCCGGGCGGCTGAGCAGCTCTACATCACGCAGCCGGTCCTCAGTCGCCAAGTCCGTTCGTTCGAGCAGGAGTTGGGGTGCGCGCTGTTCGTGCGTACGACCCGCAGCGTGGAGCTCACGGCGGCCGGCAAGCAGCTGCACGAGGAGGCGCAGGGGATCCTCGCGGCCGCCGCGGCGGCGGTACGCCGCGTGCACGACGTCGACCGTGGCGTGCAACGGCTGTCCGTCGCCTTCTCCCCCGGCCTGTACGTGGCGGACGCGATCCGAGCGTTCGCCGCACTCCACCCGACGGTGGAGACCGACGTCGTCCCGGCGCGCTGGTGGGAGCAGGACGCGCCGCTCCGCGACGGCCGGGCCCAGATCGGTTATCTGCGGCGTCCTTTCGACGAGGCCGGACTGCGTGTCGTACCCATCGGCCACGAGCCCCGGGTCGCCTGCATGCCGGCCGCGCACCCGTTGGCCCACCGTGACGAGCTCACCTCCGCCGACCTGACCGACGGGCCCATGCTGGACTCACCCACGCGGAAGACGGCGTCCCTCGAAGAGAAGTTTGAGCTCATCGCCTCCGGTCGCGGCATCGCCCTCGTACCGCTGAGCGTTGCCCGCTCCTACTCGCGCCCCGACCTCGTGCACGTGCCCGTCACGGACGCTCCCGGGGTCGAGACGTGTCTGGTCGTCCGCGCGGAGCGGCAGGAGAAGCTGCTGCGCGACTTCGAGGAGATCGCCGTCGCGACGCTGCGCGGCGCCTGACGGCACTCGGCCCGAGGCGGCGCCGACTGGTCCGTGGGTCAGGGCGCCATGTGCGGGCAGCGCATCCCGTCGGGTGGGAAGGCGATCTCCAACTCGTCCGCCATGGCGGTGAAGAAGCGCTTGCCCTCGGCGGACTGCCGTGACGTGGACCAGATGTAACCGGGGCACGGGGCGAGGGCCGTGTGCAGTGCGTGTCGGCCGAGGCCGAGCCCTTGCCAGTGGGCGGCGACCGCGATGTTGCCGATGTATCCGCGTCGACAGGGGTGGCAGACCTGGTATTCGAGGCAGCCCACCGGCCGTTCGCCGTGGGCCAGCATGGTGAAGGCCTGGCGGCCCGCGGGCGGTGTCTCGACGACGCGCTCGAAGTGGACGGCGGGCGGCCGGGCCGGGCGGCTCACTCGGCTCTTCCGCTCCGTCTGCCCTGTTCACGGCCCCTGGTGCGGCCTTTGGCGTGGCGCTTGGCGTGACCCGGGGTGCGGCTCTTGGCGCGGGCCGTTGTACGGCCTGTGGTGCGGCCCTTGGCGAGGTCGGCCGCGTCCTGCCGGAAGGCCCAGGTCATCTTCGGTTCCATGCTGAAGCGGAACATGCGCTGGACCGGCGGCGTGCACAGCAGCGTGATCACCGTCCCGGCGAGGAGCGTCACGGTGACCTCACCGAGCGGCCGGTGGATCCAGTCGGCGTCGTACCAGTCGCCGAAGCGGGATCCCTTGGCGAGGAAGCCGTGCAGGAGGTAGCCGTACAGCGTCCCGGCGCCGAGGGCCGTGAACCAGAGCGTGCGGCCCGGCACCCAGGCGAAGAAGCAGGCGACCAGCACCAGCGAGCAGCCGAACATCGCCAACGTCATCACGCCGCCCGCCCAGCCGGGCGCGGCCAGTTCCTGGGCGCTGTCACGGCGGTAGAACCACGCCGCGTTCATCCGCGGAGCGGCCCAGTAGGCGAAGACCAGCGCCGCCGCGACGACGGGCAGGGCCAGCAGGCGCGCCTCCCTGCGGCGCACCAGCTGGAAGTGAGCGGGCCGCAGGATCAGCCCGAGGACGAAGAAGGGCAGGAACTGCAGGACGCGCTGCAGGTCGAGGTCGTCGCCGATGTCCGGCGATACGGATGCCAGGACGGCGATGGCCAGAGCGATCGGCAGCGGCCACCGTACGGCCTGCCAGATCGGGGTGGTGAGTCGCCAGATGAACAGTGCGGCCAGGAACCAGGTCAGGTACCAGGGGTCGAGCAGGCTGATGGGGTAGTCCGGGTCGTCGCCCGCCCACCGCTTGAAGAACGTGTACGCGACCTCGAAGATCACGTAGGGCACGGCGACGCCGGTGACCAGGCGTTTGATCCGGTGCGGACTCGCGTCGAAGCTGCGGGAGAAGTAGCCGGAGATGACGATGAACGCCGGCATGTGGAAGGTGTAGACGGTGATGTAGAGGGCGGCGGCGGCCCGGCTGTCACCGCGCAGCGGCTCCCAGGCGTGGCCCATCGCGACGAGGACGATCGCGAGGTACTTGGCGTTGTCGAAGAAGGCGTCCCGGCGCTTCGGCTGCCGGTCTCCCCCGCTGCCCCTCGCGTCTCGCGCGCTGCCCCTCGCGTCTCGCGCGCTGCCCCTCGCGTCGCGCGCGCTGGTCCTCGAGTCCGCCGGCCTGCCCCTCGCGGCTCCCGCGTCACCCCTCGTACCGGGTACGCATGACCCGTCACCTGGCTGGGCGGTTCTCGTTCCCGAGGCGGGGCCCTGGCCGGTGACCGGGGTCGCGGTGGGCCGCTGAGGGGGGAGCGGCATCGCGTGACGGCCGGTCGGGCGTGACGTCTCCTTCAAGATGCCTCCCACAGTGAACCCGGGCCCGCGAGACCATGCCGTGCAAAGCGTCGTGCCGAAGATGCGGGTGGTGCGTCATCGCGGTGCGTTCCCGGCACCCTAGCCATACTTCTACACCCGCGTAAAACTCCGCCGGTCGCGTCCACCGACCCGGGCGAGACGGACCGCTCGGCACTCGATGCCAGGTCCGCGGGGTCGACAGGGCACCGCGCCAAGTCCCCGCACGCGGGGCCAAGTGCGCTCGTTCGGGTGGTGTCTGCTCACACCCGTTACCCCGTGCCGCGCGCTTCGCACCTCGCGCCTTGCGCCGTGTCCCCCACGCGCAAGGGCCGGTACGACGCCCAGATCCATGGCGTCGTACCGGCCCCTCCCCGCGGTGCGGGTGGCGATCAGCAGCTGCCCGGACTGTGCTCAGCCCGAGCTCGTACGCAGGTCAGTCCGTGCCGAACTCCATGGCGGCGCGGTCCAGCATCTCGTCCTCCGCGGAGACCTGACCGCGGGAGGCGATGGCCTCGGCACCGCCCTCGGGCATCTCCGGCATGCTGCCGATCAGACCGGTCGCGGCCGCCTGGGCGGCGCCGATCGACGGGTTGGCGGTGCCGATCAGGCCGAGGCCCGCGTACTGCTCCAGCTTGGCGCGCGAGTCGGCGATGTCCAGGTTGCGCATGGTGAGCTGGCCGATCCGGTCGACCGGGCCGAACGCCGAGTCCTCGGTGCGCTCCATGGACAGCTTGTCCGGGTGGTAGCTGAACGCCGGGCCTGTGGTGTCGAGGATCGAGTAGTCCTCGCCGCGCCGCAGCCGCAGGGTGACCTCGCCGGTGACGGCGGCGCCGACCCAGCGCTGCAGCGACTCCCGGACCATCAGGGCCTGCGGGTCCAGCCAGCGGCCCTCGTACATGAGGCGGCCAAGGCGCCGGCCCTCGTTGTGGTACTGGGCGAGGGTGTCCTCGTTGTGGATCGCGTTCACCAGGCGCTCGTACGCGGCGTGCAGGAGGGCCATGCCGGGCGCCTCGTAGATGCCGCGGCTCTTGGCCTCGATGATCCGGTTCTCGATCTGGTCGGACATGCCCATGCCGTGGCGGCCGCCGATGGCGTTGGCCTCCATCACCAGGTCGACGGCGGAGGCGAACTCCTTGCCATTGATCGTCACCGGCCGGCCCTGGTCGAAGCCGATCGTGACGTCCTCGGCGGCGATCTCGACCTCGGGGTCCCAGAACCGCACGCCCATGATCGGCTCGACCGTCTCGACACCCGTGTCCAGGTGCTCCAGCGTCTTCGCCTCGTGCGTGGCGCCCCAGATGTTGGCGTCGGTGGAGTACGCCTTCTCCGTGCTGTCCCGGTAGGGCAGCTCGTGGGCGAGCAGCCACTCCGACATTTCCTTGCGGCCGCCGAGCTCGGTCACGAAGTCCGCGTCCAGCCAGGGCTTGTAGATCCGCAGCTGCGGGTTGGCGAGCAGCCCGTACCGGTAGAACCGCTCGATGTCGTTGCCCTTGAAGGTGGACCCGTCGCCCCAGATCTGGACGTCGTCCTCGAGCATCGCCCGGACCAGGAGCGTGCCGGTGACGGCGCGGCCGAGCGGGGTGGTGTTGAAGTACGCGCGGCCGCCGGAGCGGATGTGGAACGCACCGCAGGTGAGCGCGGCCAGGCCCTCCTCGACGAGCGCCTCGCGGCAGTCGACCAGGCGCGCGATCTCGGCGCCGTAGGTCTTCGCTCGGCCGGGCACCGAGGCGATGTCGGGCTCGTCGTACTGACCGATGTCGGCGGTGTAGGTGCAGGGGACGGCACCCTTGTCGCGCATCCACGCGACCGCGACGGAGGTGTCGAGACCGCCCGAGAAGGCGATGCCGACACGTTCGCCGGCGGGAAGGGAGGTGAGGACCTTAGACATAGGAAGAGTATGCATCATCTCGCATGGTCATGCAAAGGTGCCGTGCGGAGGTGCCGTACGACGGGTCTACGAAGGGGTCGTACGGCGTACGAGAGTCGCGGGGGGCGGAGCAGGGTGAGGGCCCCGCCTCGACGGAAGTCAGGCCGGAAGCGCGGGCCCCAGGAGTATCAGGCCGCGCCGTCGAACGGGGTGAGGCGGCGGTACGCGGCCCGGGCGTACCAGACCCGGGCCGTCGCCGTGCCGATGAGCGCGGCGCCCAGCAGGCACGCCACCCAGCCCGGGTCCCGGTGCCCGGCCCAGGAGAGCTCGCCGGTGGGGTGGGCGGCGAAGACGTTCAGGAGCGCCCAGCACAGCACCGCGGTGCCGGGCGCCGCGACGAACCGGCCGAGGGTGCCGACCAGGCCGGCGAGCACGGACAGCGCGGCGAGGGCGAGCCCGGTGCGGTCGAGCGCGCCGAGCAGGTCGAAGGTGATGACCAGCACCAAGGAGCTCGAGCAGGCCGTCGTCCAGACGAACAGTGTGGCCATGGGTTCAGGAACGGCGCGGGCCCCCTTGGCGATGTCCCACCACTTCAGCACCATCGGTTCCTCCCCACCACCGGGTGCCGGAAGCGACCCCGGCGCCCGGCCTCACCCCGGCCGAATCCTCGTGCGACGAGACCGGCGCACCGGCGAGGAAGCTCGGGCGCGGTCTTGCCGGGCCCGATTCTCCCACCCCTTCAGAGGGATGCCGAGATCGGACCCGGCGTCGTCGCACCCGGCAGAACTCCTAGTAGAGCTTGTTGACGGCCGTGGCGGTGGTCTTCTTGAAGTCGGCGACCTGGGCGTCGGCGAAGCCGCCCATCTGCCCCCAGTGCACGAGCGTCACGGTGTTGCCGTCACGGCCGACCGAGAACATGTTGATGTCGGAGGCGCCCCACGTCGCGGCGGTGTGGACGCCGTAGACGTGGGCGCCCTCCTCGACGTCGACCTTGCCGTAGTACTTCTGCCTGGCGGTGATGTCCGGGTTCTCGGCCATCACCTTCTTCGCGCAGCCGTCCAGGTCCTTGCGCAGCAGGGCCGCGAAGTCCTTGGCGCGCTGCTCGTTGCGCTCGACGACGGTCACCTGAAGGGCGTTGGTGTCGAGGTCGGTGCGGTAGGCGCGGTGTACGGAGATCGACGGCAGCGCCTCGCCGACACACATCGGGAGCGGGTCGGGCTGGCCGGAGGTCACCGGGCCCGCGGTCCACTCCGACGACGCGTGCGGCGGCAGTTCGGAGGCGGCCAGGAACCGGGGCGTGCCTGCCGCGGTGGCGGGCACCGTGCCGACGGCGACACCTGCGGCCGCCAACGCGGCGCCCATCGCGAGCAGTCCCTTGCTCATACGCATGTTCATCTCCACTGTTTCCCCCAGCTCATTCGGTTCAGACTGCTAGTCGAAGGGCGGACGGTCCCGCGCTTCCTTCCTACGCCACATACGACCCGTGGCCCCGCGAACTCGTTGCCCTCGCCCACGTCACAGCTCTGTCTTCCGTGTCACCGAACGGCAACAGCGGCCGCCCGGGGCTGAGTCACGCGGCGCGGAGCCAGGCGTCCAGAGCGCGGAAGTCCGCGTCGCGGAGGCCGTGGCGCGGGTCGACCCGGTGCAGCAGTGCCCGCCCGGGGTGGTGCGCCGCCACCCAGGCCCTGCCACGGCTCCGGTTCCCGCCGCTCCTGCTGTGACCATCGCAGGATTCACTCGTTTGACGGAGGTCAGGACGGAACGTCGTCAGCCTTCGGAAGGCCTCTTGACCGATGAGCACATCGCAGCGGCGCCGGGCGAAGAGGACCGAGCCCGTGGCCCTCGACCAGGCCGAGGCCGTCATCCTCGACCGGTACACCCGGCTCGTACGTCTCGCGTATCTCACCCTGCCCACCGCTCTCAGCCGTCACCGCCGCGTCCTGGTCGCGCACGCCCTGGTGCAGCGCGCGCTGCCCGGCTTCCGCGCGCGGTACGCGCCGCCGAGGGTCCCGGTGCCGAGGGCGGGCGGGGCGCGGGAGGAGGGACGGGGCGGCGCACGCGGGCCCGGTGCCTCCTGGTCGGCCGGGGCCGACGCGGCCTGGGTGACGGGACGGGTGCTGTGCGCGGCGCTGGCGCACGAGCGGCGTCCGCGTGGATGGCCGGACCGCGTGCCGCCGCCCCGCACCCTGCGGCCGGCGCTGCCCGTCGTCTGGGGGCTGCGCCTGTTCCCCCGTGCCGGCGGCACCGAGGAGATCGCACTGGCGCGGCTCCTGTCGGAGGTGTCCGCGCCGGCCCGCGCGGCCTTCGTGCTGTGCCGCCTCGACGGGCTGCCCCGCGCGGAGGTCGCCGACCTGCTCGCCGCCGCGGGCGTGGCCGACCCGGCGAAGGCGCTGGATGCCGCGTCCCGGGTCGAGGCGACGGTGGGCGACGCGGCCGGCACGCTGCTGAAGTCACAGGAGTTCGACGCCTGTTCCGTCCAGACCCGGCCCACCGATCTGCTGCGCCGCAGACGCCGGTTCCGTCTCGTCGGGTGCGCCGCGGGCATCGCCGCCATCAGCTGTGTGGCGCTCGTGTCGCTCGGCTCCGCGCCCCGGGACGAGCCGTCCCGCCCCTCCGGCGAGCGCCCCGCGATCAACGCCGACGCCCTGCTCCGCACCTCCCCCGCCGCGTGGGCGGACACCTCGCGGGTGGACTTCAGCGCATGGCCGGCCCGCGGCTCCCGCGTGGACGACCGCGCCCTGCTCACGCGCGCTCTCTCCGCCTGGACCGACCCACCGCGCGGCACCCGTGTCGGCGCCGCGGCGGCCACGACCACCGAACCACCGCCCAGGGGAACGCAGTTGCTGTACGCCGCCGAGGTGGGCGGGGAGGCCGTCGTGGTGTTCTACGACGGTCGCCGCGTGGTCCGTTACGGGGAGCCGGACGACGCTTCGGCGCCCGCGTCCCTGGACTTCGCCCGCGCCGACGACTCCGACGTGACGACAGCCGCGGCGGTGGCCCTCAGCCGCAAGGACGGCAAGGTCCGCTATCTCACCGCCCCGTGGATCGCCGAGGCCGACACGCGCGACCTGCTCCGGCCCAACTCGCCGGGCCATCCGCTCGACATCTCCGACGGAGGGCTCACGGCAGCGGTCGCCACCCCGTCGGCCACGGGTTCCTGCACCGAACTCCCCGTACTTCAACTGCGCTCCTCCCGACGGATCGTGGAGAAGCACGCCTTCCTCGTCACTGACCTGGGTGGGCTCACCCCCGCGCACCTCAGCTACACATCGCTGCCCGGGCGCGGCGCCCCGGCCCGTCAACCCCGCGAGGCCACCAGCGGGGCGGCGCTGGCGAGTTGGGCGCGGGGCGCGTGCCGTCTCGCAGAGTTGCACGGGAGCGGTGTACGGGCCGTCAACCGGTGGGACTTCGCCGAGCAGGAGTTGCCCGAGAACGACGGCCGGGCCGTGTGGTCCTGTGTGCGCGCCTCGACCTGGCGCGGTCCCGGCAGCGTGCTGATCCAGTTCCGTACGTCCACCGAATCCCCGACGTCGCAGGCGAAGATCGTGGGGCGCGCCGGGCCGACGGCCGCCTGCAGCCGGTTCGGCCAGCATGTCGTGGCCAGTACTCGCTGGACGTCGGGATCGGGGCACCGATTCCTGCTCGTCGCGGGGAGCCGCGAGGTCACCCGGATCACCGTGACCGGTGACGTCGACGAGCGCAAGCGCGGCCGCTTCCTCGCGGCCCGTGCGCCGAGGGACGCCCGGGTGACGGTACGGGCGCGGCTGGCGGACGGCGAGGACCTCGCGGAGGTGGGGCGCCCTCGGGGCCCCCGTTCCGGCTGAGGGCGCCCCCGACGGTCGGGGCTGACGGAGGTGAAGTCTCCTGCGAAATCCGTGTGGCGAGGGCTAGTACGCGCCCGCGGTACGCCCCGGAGCGGGCCAGCGCGGGTGGCGGGCGTCGATGACGTAGTCGTGTGCGTGCCGCCAGCCGTGGGGGACCGCGTGGGCGTCGGCGAGGTGGGGGTGGTCCGCGGGCAGGGCGGTGTGGAGGTGGGTGAGGCGGGCCGGGTCGCGTACCGGCCACACCCGGGCCGCGACGGTCGCGGCGGCGAGCGCGATCCCGGCGAGCGTCACGGCGGCCGTGCCCGTACCCGCGCCGGCCGCCAGCCGCCCCGCGAGGGGGTAGGTGAGCAGCCAGCCGCTGTGGGAGAGGGCGAAGCGTGCCGCGAACGCGGCGGGGAGGTCGGCAGGCGCGGCCGAGCGGCGGACGAGTCGGCCGGCCGGCGTGAGGATCAGGGAGGTGCCCACGCCGAGCAGACCCCAGGCGAGCAACAGCTCTGCCCAGGCCGCCGTCCCGTGCGCGGACCCCACAGCGGACAGCGCGAGGACGGCACCGAGCGTGAATCCGGCGGGCAACATCACCGCTCGGTCACCGAACCGCTCCAGGCCGCGCGGTACGACCAAGGCGGCCGCCACGGAGCCGGCCCCGAACGCGGCCAAGGCAAGTGAGACGTCGCCCGCACCGCGATGCAGGTGGTCGCGGACGAGCACCACGGTGTTGACGATGACCATGGAGCCCGCGGCAGCCGTGGCGAGGTCGAGTGCGAGCAGGGCACGCAGCCGGGGTGTGGCCCAGTGCAGGCGGGTCCCGAACGTCGCTCCGGCCCAGCCGCCGCCGGTACGTTCTACGGGGCGCGGGACGGGCAGGACGACCGACAGGACGAGCGTCGCGGAGGCAACGAAGCCGAGGGCGGTGCCGACGAACAGCCAGTCGTAGGTGATCAGCGCGAGCAGGGCGGCGGCGAGCACCGGGCTGACCAGGCTCTCCAGTTCGTAGGCGAGGCGCGAGAGTGTCAGTGCGTGCAGATAGTCACGCTCGGCGGGCAGGATTTCGGGCAGGGTGGCCTGGAAGGTCGGCGTGAAGGCGGCCGAGGCGGCCTGCATCAGGAAGATCAGGACGTAGATCTGCCAGACGTGGTCGACGAAGGGCAGCGCGAGGGCGGTTCCGGCGCGGGTGACGTCCATCGCCACCAACAGGGCGCGGCGCGGCAGGCGTTCGGCGAAGGCGCCGATCACCGGGGCGAGGCCCACGCAGGCCACCATCTTGATCGCCAATGCGGTGCCGAGGACCGCGGAGGCGTCCGAGCCCGCGAGGTCGTACGCCAACAGGCTCAGCGCCACGGTCGCCAGGCCGGTACCGGTCAGGGCCAGGGCGTGGGCGGTGAACAGGCGGCGGTAGGTGCGGTTCCGCAGGACCGAACGCATGGTGGTACGTCCGCGGTGAGCACCTGACGACGTGTCGTGCTCCGGCATGGCCTCATCGTAGGTCCGTACGGGCCGGACGGGGCCCGTACGAGAGGTCGGCGCTGGTCCGTACGAGCCGGGCCCGGCGAGAGGTCGGCGCAGATCAGAGTAGGCCGCGCTGCGGGCCCTCCGCCTTGGTCATGTCCCAGCTGTCCGTGACCATGGAGACCTTGCCCTTGGCCGGGATGTACGCCTCTCCCTGGTGCAGGTAGTCCACGTTGAACAGCAGCTCGTCCTTCTTGCTGCCGACGAGGAAGGCGATCTGCGGGGACGGGGTGATGCGCGCGGCCGGGTCGGTGGCGTGCATGTACTCCTGCACGACCGCGTCGAAGAAGGTCAGCGTGCCACCTTGCTTCGTCTGGAGGGCGTAGACCTTCTTGTGGTCGGTCTCGCCCGCCTTGAACTCGGACTTGCCGCCGGGCGTGAGCATCTTGTTCTGCTCCACCGGGAATTGCGTCATCCACTTCGAGGTCTCGCTGGCGCCGACCTTTGAACCGAGCTTCTCGTCACCCTTGTAGAGCGCGACCAGTGCGTCGTCCATCTGGTCGGGGGCGAGGACACCTCGCTTCTTGGCGGTGTCGGTGACCGGGAGCACGAACCCGTCGGCGTCCTTGGCGAGTTCGGGTGTCTTGGGGTCCTTCTTGGTGGTCCAGCCGCTCCACACGGCCTTCCAGTCGCCGTCCTGCTTGTCGAAGACGACGGTGGCGCGGCTGGTCTTGGCCGAGGTGCCGCTGTGATCCTTGGTGTCGGTGCGCAGCGCGAACCAGGTGGCGTGGCTCTTCGCGGACGGGATGAGGTATTCGCGATTCACGTAGTCGAAGGGCTTGCGCCTCTCGGCCCGCTCCTTCGCCGAAAGCAGCTTGTCCTGCTTGTAGCCGTTCGCGCTCGCCTCGAAGAGTCCGCCGCCCTCGACCGCGGACAGAACGCCGCTGTCGCGCTTGGCGTTGGCCCGGTTGTTGACCTTCACGTAGTGGTCGACGATCTTCTTCGCCTCGGCCTGCGAGACCAAGCCCTTGGGCGCGCTGTCCGCAGCGTTCTTTCCGTCGTCCGCGCCCCCGGACTTCGAAGAACAGGCGGTGACGGTGAGGGCGAGCGCGGCGGTGCCCGCGGTCATGAGGAGGGCGGCGCGGGTGGTGCGGTGCGTGCGCCGCGCATGAAGCGTGGGCTGCGTGTGCTGCGTGTGCTGCGTGGGCTGCGTGTGCTGCGTGCCGAGCTTGCGCAAGGAATTCCCCGTTGGTCGGTGCGGTGGCTGACGTATCTTCCGGAACGCAACGTTAGCTTTCGCACCGACGCGCACACCTGCCGGGTGCCGCGGTGCGACGTCGGGTTACGGGACGTCGGGTTGCGCGGCGTCGGGCTTCACGCCTCAGGCCGTCCGGCGGGCGGGGCGAGCACAGCACACGTTCCCGGACGTGATCCCGTCCTGGGGCAAGGACACCCCGAAGGCGCGCTCCAGACCGGCGAAGAACAACGCGATGCCGTCCGTCCACTCGGTGTTCTCTTCCGCGCGGCGCATGTGCGGGTTGAGGAAGCCCAGGGGCGCGTCCGGGGCGAAGGGGGCCTCGCTGGGCGTGTACCAGATGAGTTCGTACATGTCGCGCCGCGCATCGAGGCTGTCGTCGAGCGGATAGGGGTTCTGGTACTCCCCGTCCTTGCTGTAGCTGAAGGCGTAGATGCCCTTGGCCGAGGTCGCCGTCAGTGTGATCTGCTCCGGGGGCGGAGGGGCGAGCCGGCGGGAGAAGGCGTGGTCGAAGTCGTGGTAGCCCAGCCACGTCCAGCCGCCCGCTTCCCCGAAGACGAGGACGCGGTCGACGTCGTCGGAGCCGTCCCGCTCGTCCCGCTCCCACACTTGGTGCAGCAGCAGTCCGTCGGTGACGTCCTGAGGGTCGGCGCCGTAGGCGAGGGCGACCTCCTCACAGGTCCGGCCCTTGATGAATTCCAGCACGGTGAAGGGGCGTTGCTCCTGCCAGCTTCCGGCGATCCAGGCGAGCCCGTCGCCGTCCGGGGGCTGGCGGGCGAGGAACTCCTTGAAGGCCGCGGCCTGTTTCGGGTCCATGTACCCCTGGCGTCCCATGGCCGCTTTGCGCTCCAGCCAGTCGAGCTCTTCCACGGACCGCAGTTCGGCGGCGACCGCGCGCTCCCGTACGAACGTCATCCGCACCCCGTCGACATCCAGGTACCGGGTGTACGGACCTTGCGACACAGGTCCGAGGGACTTCTCCCGTGCCGCCGTCGGCCGGGGCCTCGGACCGTCATAGTTGCGTTGGGCGAAGTGCTCCAACTCGGCGAGGTCGGACGCGGAGAGCAGCACCGCCGTCGCTTCGCCGCCGTCGGTGCAGGACAATCGCTCGCCCGTCTCCTCGACATGGGCGACCGCAGTCGCGAAGTCCGCCATGAACGCGCTCAGTTCGACACTCGTCATAGGCCATGACCTTAGCGACGGTAGGTCGAGCCGGGGTGCGCCGCCCTACGGGATGGTCCCGGCCGCCACCTGTCCGCCCGCCACCAGGCCGTCCAACTCCTCCGCGATCGAGGCTCGGAGCTCGTCGTGCCGGGACGCCAGCGCGTACCGCTCGTCCGCCCAGTTCTCGCGCGGGTAGAGCCAGACCGGCAGTCGCACCAGGTCGGCCGGCTCCCATGCGTACCGGGGCCAGACATGCGCGTGGAGGAATCCGTCGGTGTTGCCGAGGATCTCCAGGTTCACCCGGCGGAACCCCGCGTCGAGGCGCTGGCAGGCCAGTTCCACGGCCTCCCCGAGCGCGTCCATGTCGGACAGGAACGCATGCCGCTTCGCCTTCGGCAGGTCGGAGAGCCGCTCCACGTGGGGCTCGTCGACAAGGAGGACCGAGTAGCCCGGCAGGAACTGGACGTCACCGAGCGCGGCGAAACCGGCCGTCAACCGCCTTAGCACGGTGGGGTTTTGGCCAGCCAGCGCACTCGCTATCCGGTTCTCGCGCCAATCCCTGTGGCCCTCACTCGTCATGCCGTGTCACATCCATTCGTACGTCGCCTGTCGGGGCCCCATCCTCGCCCACGCCCCACGGCCATCGCTCGCCCCCCCTACTTCGGGTTCGTGCCCTCCCCGACCGGACAACGGTGCTGTGCGATCAGCGTGGATGCCATCTTCCGTGCCCGGAGGGCGGCGTCGACGTCGCCCTCGGCCGCCGAGATGATGGAGCCCTTCATCAGGATGTGCCAGGACCGCGCGAACGAGTCCGCGTCGCGCAGCCCCGCCTCTTCGGCCATGCCGCGCACGAGCGAGCGGATGTTGCTCAAGTAGTCGATGCTCGCCCGCCCGAGAGGGTGCTCGCAGCCCATCTCCAGCAGGACGTTGATGAACGTGCAGGTGTCGAAGTCGTCACCGCGGAACCACTCGTCGAAGACGTCGAAGATCGCCAGCAGCCGTTCCTCCGGTGAGCCGCCCCGGCTGCGGGCACCGGCCACGACGAGCCCCAACGTCCACTGCCTCTCGCGGCGGGCGAGGAACGCGAGCACCAGCGCGTCCTTCGAGGGAAAGTGCCGGTAGAGCGTGGCCTTGGCGACCCCCGAGCGCGCGATGACCTCGTCGATGCCCACAGCACGGATGCCGCGTCGCGAGAAGAGCTCGTACGCGGTACTCAATATCCGTTCACGAGGCGCGGGTCGACGCGTCTTTGGCGGCGGGACGCTGTCCATCACCGTCCAGAATAGCCCTGGACAGAGCCACCGCCCGCTGCCATCGTCTAAGCAACGGCTCACGAGACAGACCGGTCTTTCTGTCCCTGCCGAGCAGTTGCTGTGGCTTTGCGCCCCATGCACCACCCAGGATCCCGGTGTACGCATCAACCGGCAGGGCAGCCGCCGCGGGAGGCCGGCCACCCGCCCACCACCGGGAACCGCCCGACGGGTGGGGCCGCGGGCTCCCTGGCGCGCCCCTCCCACCAGGTGAGCCGCCCCACCCGTCGGACGTGCCTTGGCCGTTCAGGGCGACAGCGTGATCGGTTGTCACTCCCCCTGCCGGAGCTGACAGGGCGACGGTCACGCCCTCGGCTGCGGTTCACAGGACCTCTCCCCCACGGCCGCCCGGGACTAGGACGCGGAACATTTCGGTGAAGACGGCGGCCTTGTCGGTGGACAGGTTGATCACGCAGTTGTCGGGGGCGTAGAGGGTGGCATCGGTCTCGGACAGGGACAGGGACAGGGAAGTGGACGGGTACGGGGACGGGCCGCAACACCCGGTGCCGCCTTTGGCCCCCTGAACCGCGGCGGCCGCCTAGCGCCTGCGGACGGTCTCGCGCAGGTCGACATCCTGGCTCATGGTGCTAAGGATTCGGTCACGAAGGCTGCCGGTGGCGTATCCCCCCTATATCTGGCCATCCCGCCCGCAAGGGTGGGCACCAGGGCTGGCGGGGCCAGGGAGGCGGCAGCCGTCGGTCCAGGACCCGCTTGTCGGACGCCTGAGGCAGGATGTCGTCATGGCACCGCAGATCTTGTCCCCGTCGGAGTCCTGGCGTGTGATCGCCGACTGGCTGGCGACGCACGCCGCGGCGGATCTCCCCCAGCTCAACCCACCGGCGACCTCCGACGAGATCCGACGGGCGGAAGGGATTCTCGGCGCTCCATTCCCCGCCGACCTGGTCGAATCCCTGCGATGCCACAACGGCGTGAGCACCTGGACGACCATCCTGCCGGAGCAGTCCCCTCTCTCGGTGAGCGGCATCGTGGACCGGTGGCAGACCTGTATGGACGTCGCGGCGGAAAACGACGGCCTGACCTCTCGTCCCTGGGATGACGAGCCCTGGTGGCACCCGCTCTGGATTCCCTGGGCCGAGAGCGCCGACGGCGCCGCCCAGGTGATCGACCGACGTCCCGGTCCGGAAGAGGGGCGGCTCGGCTGGGCGGGCCACAGCGGTGGCGGCGACTTCACCGATTCCTGGCCCGATCTGGCGAGCCTTCTGCACGAGGTCGCGCAGGCCCTTCATGAGGGTGGAGAGGTCCGCGGACTGCGCCCGTACCTGACCGCGCAAGGCGGTTTGTGGTGGGACGAAGAGGGCTGCGACGAGCTGAACGGTCAGCCGCTGAGGCGCTGGCCTTAGCCCCTGCGTCAGGGAGACGCTCGCGGCGGCGGCCGGGACGGCGTGAAGTGGCGCCGGTCACCTTCCGCCCGCTTTGGGTCGGGCATGGCTGATCATGACCGGATGGACGCTCGTTTCCTCGGCATCGCCGAGCTGGTCGAAGTGCCGCGCGTGGCGGTCGTGGTCGACGTCATGCGCGCATTCACGGTGGCTGCCTGGGCCTTCGCCCAAGGGGCCGAGGAGATCGTCCTCGCCGAGTCACTGGACGATGCCCTGGCTCTCAAGACCCGCCATCCGGACTGGGTGACCCTCAAAGACGGTCCGCCTGCGCCGGGTTTCGACGCCGTCAACTCCCCTGGTCTGCTGCGGTCCGTCGACCTTCGTGGACGGACCGTCGTACAGAAGACGACTGCGGGGACGGTCGGCGCCCTTGCGGTGAAGGAGGCGTCTCTGGTGCTGTGCGCCGGCTTCGTCGTGGCAGAGGCGACTGCCCGGCTCTTGCGGGAACGCGGCTGTGACCGTGTCACGTTCGTGGTCACCGGCGAGGACGGGCGCGCCGATGAAGATCTGGCGTGTGCGCAATACATCGCGGCCAGCGCCGCCGGTGCCGAGCCGGTGGCGGCCGAGTTCCTCCGCCGCGCCGGCGCGTCACGCGCAGCCACGGAGCTGGCGGAGGGGATACGTCAAGGAGTCCATCCGGACGACGTCGCGCTCTGCCTGGAGTTGGACCGGTTCCCCTTTGCCATGGTGGCGACGCTGGAAGACTCTCTGATGATCCTCCGGCCGTGCGCAGTACCGCCGCCGCTGACCACCGAAGCCGCGCGTTGATCGCTCGCCAAGAGCTGTCCCGCAATGACCAGGAAGTCCCCGGGGCCCTGCCAATCTGCGGTTGGACGACTTCTCTACGGTGTCCTGTCTGCACTGCGAAGCCGAGATGACCATCGCGGTCGGCGACTACGGTTGCTATTCGGCCGTCCGAGACTGGGATCGGGGCGACCTCGAGCAGCGGCCCCTGCGGCCTGCCGCGGCCGAAGAACTTCGCGGTCCCGGCCGTTGGATGCACGCCACAGTCTTCCGGGACGGACAGCGGCAGCTCGCGAAGGGGATCAGGTACCTATTCGGCCATGCGGAGTGCCCCATGTGCGCCAGCGTCTTCAACATCGCGGAAGCGCACACCGCCGCAAATCTTCCTCCCGCTCTTGAAGCGGACTGAGATTGGGTCGCGCGGGCACAACACTGGCCCCCAAGGCCGACCGTGGAGCCTGCCTTCCGTCAGCGGCCGGACGCGGCTTCCAGTTCCCTCTTCAGGTTGTTCAAAGTTCGGTCGATGTTCCTCACTTGGAACGTCGCGAAGGCGTGGCCGCCCGTGGCGATACGGTCGAAGGCGCCGGCCACCCAGTCCGGCCAGGCGCGACGATCGTCCGTCCATGTCTCGGTCACCCGCGTCGCCGCCCCCGACGCTCCTGCCGTCCCCGTCCGGCCGGGTGTTACGTTGCGCGCGATCGTCCCGTCGAGCCCCTTGCGCTGTTCCCGCTCTTCGAGCCCTCCGCATTCCTTGAACCGGTACTCCCAGGTGGCGATGGGAGCCTTCAGGCGCGGGTGCTTCAGGCCGATCGCATGTACGCGGAAGGCGAAGTGCCTGCCCGGGACCGCCGCGGTCACCGTGCAGCGGGTGGTCCAGCGGAAAGCGCCGCGTTTGTTGTGCCCCTCGAACACCAGGCCCACCTGGGCGGGTTCGTCCGCGCCCGGCACCGTCGCACCGAGGTTCTCGGGGCTCCAGCGCCCCATCCGGGCAGGGCGGCTGACTTGCTCGTACACCGCCGATGGCGGCGCCTGGACCAGGATGCTGCGGGAGACTGTGAGCGTACGGGGCATGCGGGACTCCGATCCTCGACCCCCGACCCTACTCACGAGTAGCCCGGACGGGAAGTCTCTGATCGTCGAGGAGTGGTGGGCGGCCGCCGGTGCCCCGGTCTCGCTCGGCTTCCGTCTTTCAGCGCGCTGCGGGCAGCAGCGCGGCCGAGTCCGGTTCGGATCTGGTGCCGAAGCCGCCGGTGACGCTGAGTCTCTCCAGGTCGACGACGGCTATCCGGTCCGCACCGAGCAACGACACGTATGCGGTCGGCTGGTGAGGGTGGAAAGCCACCGCGGCCGGAGTGCCGTCGAGCTTGAGCGAGCGGATCGGGCGCAGGTCGGTGCCGCAGACAGTGAGCGTGCCGCCGACTATGTCCGTCACCAACAGCCGTTCGTCATCGACCGTGTACACGCGCAGGGGATCTCCGGCAACCTTCCCGCTCCGGCGCACCTTGAGGGTGTGCGCGTCCAGGGCGACCAGCGTCGCGCTCTTGCGGGCCGCTACGAACAGCGTTCTCTCGTCCTGGCTCAGGCAACTGCTCTCGGGTAGCCGGCCAGGCGTGCACAGAAGCGGCGGTACGGAGGCGTCGTGGGGCCGCACCAAGCTCACCGTGTGCGACAACAGGCCGGTGACGTAGGCCCGTTCGCCGTCCCGGGTGAGCGAGAACAGGTGGGTCTTCACCCCTTGGGTGAGCACCGCGCTCGTCGGCGCCGCATCGGTGGCCGGTGCGTCGAACCCGAGCAGGACCGCCTTCTCCTCACTCAGCGCGTACAACCGGTCGTGGCTGTCGATTCCCATGCCGTGGATGCGGTTGAACGGGCGCGTGTCGATGGTGCGCGCCAGGGATCTCTCGGCCAGGTCGATGACGAAGATCGCGGCCCCGCCCTCGCCGACGCCCGAGGACATGCGTACTCCGTAGTGCCCGACGTAGGCGAATCGCCCACGTGAGTCGACGACCATCTCGTGCGGGTACTCGGGCAGGTGGACGGTCTGCCTGCGCTCCCCCGAGGCGACGTCATAGAAACTGACCGAGTGGCCACTCTTTTCCACGACCACCAGCTCGTCCCGCGCGTCGGTCCTCGCCGCCCGCGATGCGTCGGCCTCGGCGGACGCCGCAGATGCCGGCGTCGGCGCGGACAGGCCACCCGCCCAGGCCCCTGCCCCCACCGCTGCTCCTGCCCCCACCGCCTTGATCACCGTTCGTCGTGTCACCACAGGGCCCACCCCAATCCTCCGACCCGTACGCCACACCCGGTAACCCGTAACCCGTAATCACTTGCTCGCCTGAGCTACTCCTTCTCCAGTGCCGCCAGCCGCAGTTCGAGCTGGTCGACCCGGTGCCGCAGCAGGGTCACTTGGGCCTCCAGGCTGACTTCCCGTTCCGCCCTGCGTTGAATGCGCGGGGACGCGGCGGCGCGTTCGATGACCGCTTCCAACTGGACCAGTCTCTGGGGGCCGTTGGGACCGTCCACCAGGCGGGACCGGATCTCGCCGTTGCGGTACCAGGAACGCAGGGCCGAGCGGGAAACGCCGGTCTCCGATTCAGCCTTGGCAAGTGTGACCCAGGGTGTCTCCTCCAGCTGCTCGAACAGCTCCAACTCCCGCTGCCAGCGCGCGAGTCGGGCCTCCCAGTCCGACGGTGTCTCCATCACACCCTCCCTTCGGCACGGTGACCCTATCAATAGCAGCGCATTGACATGGTTGGGACCATGGAGCCATGACTTTCGAAAGGTTTTCGGTGAAAGCCCGCAAGGTGGTCGTGACGGCTCAGGAGGAGGCGAGGCTGCTCAAACACCAGTGCATCGGCACGGAGCACATCCTGTTGGGGCTGCTCGAAGTGGCGGAAAGTACGGCGGCGAAAGTCCTGCACCAGCTCGGGTACGACAAGGTGACGGCACAGGCCGATGTCGTCGCGTTGGTCGAGCCCGGCACTCAAGAGCTATGCGGTCACATCCCGTTCGCGCCGAGCGCGAAGAAGACGCTGGAACTCGCCCTGCGTGAGGCGCAGCAGCTGCGGCACACCGACATCGGTACGGAGCACATCCTGCTCGCCCTGGTCAGGGAGGGCGAAGGCGTCGGCGCTCAGGTGCTCGCCGCTCGGTTCGATCCGATCAGCAAGGTCCGTGTCGCCGTGCTGGCGGCGCTCGACAGGCCACAGGATGTCGTCGACGTACCGTGGCCGGCCGGGACGTCCGCCGCCGAGGACACCTTGGCCACCGCCGGCGCGCTGGCCGGTGGCGCACCAGTCGGCAGCCATCATCTGCTGGAGGCGATGCTGCGGGCGGAGAACAGCATGGCCGCCAAGGTGCTGCGCGAACTCGGCGTGGATCCGGACGCCGTCGCCGCCAAGATCGACGCACTGGATCCGGAGACGACCACGGACGCGAACCCGGAGGAGTCAGCCGCCCGCAAGATGGAGCTCCGCCTGGTCGACGACGAAGTACACCTCATCCTGCGGGACCCGTCGACGATGGCGGCCGCGCAGAAGGTCGTCGAGTCGACCGGCGGCCCGGTCCAGGGCGTCGGGCCGGTCGCCGGAATGTTCGTCCCCCTCTGGCGTGCCACCAACCAGCTGCTGCAGCAGCTCCAGCACGTCCTGGAACCGGAACGGGAACAGGAATCGGAACGGGCATCTGAACCGGAATCGGAACCCGAGGGCGGAGGTGGGGGTGGGGGTGCGGCCAAGGAGGGTCGGCACGGAAAGGGTGGGCCTGGCGCGCGCGACGTGACCAAGGCCGTGCGTACGGTGCTCGCCCCCCGGCTCCGGTTCCGTCGGTGAACCGGCGACAGACGCGGAGGCAGTCATGACCATCACCATCATCGGAGCCGGCCTCGGCGGCCTGGCCCTCGCCCGGGTGCTGCACATGAACGGCATCGACGCGGTCGTGTACGAACGTGACGCGTCGCCCGACGCGCGCGGCCAGGGCGGCATGCTCGATCTGCACTCCGGGACCGGGCAGCGAGCGATGCGTGAGGCGGGGCTGATCGAGCAGTTCCACTCGATGGCCCGCCGCGAGGGACAGGACCTGCGTCTCCTCCTGCCGGACGGCACCCTGCTGCTCCAGGAGGACACGCCCGACGACGCCCCGCTCGATCGGCCCGAGGTCGACCGTGCCGATCTCCGCAACCTGCTGCTGGGCTCTCTGCCCGAACACACGGTGCGCTGGGGGCGCGCGTTGCGGTCCGTCGACGACGAGCTGCTGCACTTCGCGGACGGCAGCAGCGCCACGTACGAGCTGCTCGTCGGCGCGGATGGCGCCGATTCCCGGGTCCGGCCGCTGCTCACCGACGCCCGGCCGGCGCACACCGGTCAGAACGTCGTCGAACTCGGCATCCCCGACGTCGACCGCACCCACCCCGACATCGCGGCGATGGTCGGGCGCGGCAACTACTGGGTGCTCGGCGACGGACAGTCCCTGTCGGCGCAGCGCAACGGCGACGGCCGCGTACGCGTCTACCTCAGCTTCTACGACACCGCCGAGGACTGGCTCACGACGAGCGGGATCCCGTTCGGCGACCCGGTCGCGGCCAAGGTGCGGCTGGTCGAGCTGTTCCGGGGCTGGGACGCGCGGTTCACCGGCCTGATCGCCGCCTGCGACGACACGGTGCTGCCCCGCTCGATCTCCACGCTCCCGGTCGGCCTGACCTGGCCGTCGAGACCGGACGTCACCCTGCTCGGCGACGCCGCGCACCTGATGCCGCCGGTGGGGCAGGGCGCCAACATGGCGCTGCTGGACGGTGCCCTGCTCGGCCTCGCGCTGGCCGCGCACCCGGACGACTTCCCGGCCGCCGTGAAGGAGTACGAGACCGAGATGTTCGAACGCACCCGCGCGGCGGGCGAGCAGTCCGCGTACATCCAGGAAGTCCTGACGTCACCCGACGCCGGCCGGCGCATGCTTGCGTTCTTCCGTCCGGACTGAGCGGGCATGGCTTGCTCTGTTCCCACGGCGGGTTACGTCACTGCGGGCTATTTGCGCAGCAGCGCGCAGACGAAGTTCTCCTCCACTGTCCGGAGCCGGTCGAGCAGTTCGGGCTTGTTCGTCTTGTTGATCTGGGTGGTGAGGGAGACGGTCAGTGACCGGCTGCCGTCCGGGGTGGCCGCGATCAGCTGCGTGTAGCCGGGGAAGTTGCCGGTGTGGCCGTACACCACGCCGCAGCGCGTGGCGTACCGGAAGAGGGCCAGGCCTGCCTTGTTCCGTCCGGGGCCCGCGGGCTCGGATGCTCCCTTCACCCAGTGCCGTTGCTGACGGCGGGTCCGGTCGGAGAGCGACTTTCCGCTCGCGTGGCCGCGGATGAAGGCCGTCATGTCCTTGGGCGTCGAGATGATGCCGCCCGACGCCCAGACACCTGACGCGCTCAGCACCTCGCTGACGTCCTCGGGCGGGTTCGAGGGAGTCACGTCGTAGCCGTGCATGTACGGCGCGGGCACGCGGTAGCCCTGCGGCAGGCTCGTGCTGCGCAGACCCCACGGGCGGTACACGAACCGGGCGAGCAGATCCTCGTAACGGCGGTGTGTGACCGCCTCCGCCATCAGCGCCACAGCGATGTTGTCGGAGTTGGAGTAGCGATACCGGGTGCCCGGGCGGAACATCAACGGCTCCTCTGCCACGAAGTCAAGGAGACGGCGGGAGTCGAAGCGGCGGCGCGGGTTCTCCGTAAGGAGGGCGAGGAACCGAGGGTCCGCGCTGAAGTCGGGCAGGCCGCTGGTGTGGTGCAGGAGCTGACGCAGCGTGACCCGATGCCAGGCGCGCGGCAGCCGGGGAAGGACTTTGCCGATGGTGTCGTTCAGGTGCAGCTTCCCCTGGTCGACGAGCCGGAGGGAGACCGCCCCGCTGAACGCCTTCGCCGTACTGGCGATGCGCATGTGGTCGGTCGCCCTGATCGGGCGGCCGGTTTCGGTGTCGGCGACGCCGGCCCGGTAGATCTCGGCTTCGGCGCGAGGGCCGCGCTTGAGGACGGCGATGGCTCCGGGCGGCCCGCCGGGGGCCGTGGTCAGTTCGTGCAACTGCCGTCGCAGTGCGCGGGGGTCGTCGGCGGAAGCCTCCGCCGCGCGGACCGGAGCTTGCATCAGCCCGGCCATACAGGCAGCGGCCAGCAGGGTGACAAGGGGCAGGCGGAGCTGCTGGGGGCAGGTGGGGACCGGCACGGGAGGACTCCTGGAGCGCGAACGGGGTGGGACGCCCAGCTTCACCTGCCGGCCAGGAATCGGCGCGCGGCTCTGCTCCAACCGGCTCAGGGGTGGGTGCGCGGGCGAGTAACGTGCCGCGTTCCGCGCAGAACTTTTCTTCCCCGATGGCGGAGTACAGCCGTGGCGGGGAGACCTGGCCGGGAGCTGGACCGCCTGCAGGGTGCCGGCCGGTGTCAACCGGAGGCGTCGCGACGGCTCCGGGGAGGAGAGGACACACCGGAACTGCTGGATGGTGGTGCATCAGCAATACGAGCGGGGCCGAGCTGGGCGAGGCCACC
>NZ_JBVIZY010000019.1:0-96300 GCF_055591085.1 Streptomyces sp. NPDC041713 | reverse complement strand
GGTCCAGGGTGCGCAACTCCCGTGCGGCGTCGATCAGTTCGGCCGCCGCTCGGCCGCCCGGCGGCCCCAGCGGATTGCGCTTCAGCCAGACGCCGGACACGACCTGCGGCGAGGCTCGCAACTGGTCCGCGATGCGGCAGGCGCCGCCCGCGGTGATGCCGTTGCAGCCGAGGTAGAGGGTGGCGATGGGCGCCTCGCCCGTCACGCCCGCCACCTGGGCCGCCCCGGTGTCACCGAGGCCGTCGGTGCCGAGCAGCAGGTGGCGTACGGGCGTGGCGTCGCGGGCCTCGCGGAGCGCTCCGGCTACGAGGGCCGCGCCGCGCGCGCCCAGCGCCTGCTTGCACAGGTCGAGCCGTCCGTCGGGCAGCACCGTGCCCGCCGCGAAGTCGAGACGCTCGCCGGCCGGGACGCCGCCCCGCAACCAGTCGAGCAGCGGCGCCAGTTCGGCGACGGGCCGGGGGACGACGTGGGGCACCCCGGCCGACGGCGCCTCGCTCACCACTGCGCCTCCCGGTAGTCCTTGAGGAAGACGCCGGAGAGCGGTGACCCGGCCTCGCCCCGCACGATGGGGTCGTAGATCCGGGCGGCGCCGTCCACGATGTCGAGCGGCGTCCGGAAACCGGCGCCGGCGATGCGGTCCTTCTTGGGCGCGGGGTTCTCGTCCGTGATCCAGCCCGTGTCGACGGCGCACATGTGCACGCCCTGCTCGGCGAGTTCGGCGGCGCTGGTGCGGGTGAGCATGTTCAGGGCGGCTTTGGCCATGTTGGTGTGGGGGTGGCCGCCGGTCTTGTTGCGCACGGCGAAGCGGCCCTCGACCGCCGTGACGTTCACGATGTACCTGCGCGGGCGGGGCGATGCGAGGAGCAGGGGCAGCAGCCGGTCGCAGAGCAGCGCCGGGGCGAGCGCGTTGACGAGCTGGGTCTCCAGGAGCTCGGCGGGGTCGAGGGCGCCGAGCCGGGCGGACCAGGAGTTCTCCGGGGACGGGTCGGGGAGCAGGCCCGCCTCGTCGGCCCCGCTCGGCAGGCCCGGCCCGCCGGCGTCGCGGAGGACCAGGTCGAGCGCGGCCTGCCCGGCGGGGTCCGCCGTCGTCCGCATCGGCCGGAATCCCGGGGCGCTCCGGGCGAGTGCGGGCAGCCGCGCCGACTCGCCGGCCGCGAGCGCCGCGTACGAGGCGGGGGGCCGCCGGACCGTCTGGGCGGCGTTGTTGACCAGGATGTCGAGCGGCTCGCCCGTCCGGCGCAACTCCTCGCAGAGGCCGAGCACTTGGCGTGGGTCGCGCAGGTCGACGGCGAGCACGGTGAGGCGGTCGAGCCACTCCCCGCTGCCGGGCACCGCGCGGAAGCGGCGCTCGGTGTCGTGCGGGAAGCGGCTGGTGACCAGGAGCTCGGCGCCGTCCCGCAGCAGCATCAGGGCGAGCTGGAAGCCGATCTTCACCCGGCCTCCGGTGAGCAGCGCGCGCCGTCCGCGCAGATCTGTGGTGAGCGCGCGCCGGGCGCGGTTGTCGGCCGCGCAGTCCGGACAGAGCCGGTGATAGAAGGAGTCGACCTGTCGATACGACGCCTTGCAGACGTAACAGGGGCGCGGGCGCAGGAAGACCCCGCCCGTGCCGTCGGCGGTCAGCGGAGCGTCCTCGCGCCGGTCGCCCGCGCCGGTCGCGGTGGCGGCCATGGCGGCGGCGTCGGCCGCGGAGAGTTCGGCGCCGCGCACCTTGCGTCTGCGCAGCCGCCCGTCGCGGGCGAAGGACGCGGCGACCTGCTCGGCGCGCAACCGCACCGGGTCGTCGACCGGCAACTCCCGAAGTCTGCCGATCACATCGTGGAAGGCCAGGAGGTCCGTCTCACTGATCCCGCCGCTCGCACCCATACGTTCCCGCCCGCGTGTCCGTGCCCATGCTCGGGCCGGTTCCCGCCCCGCGAGTCTGTCCGTGCCCATGGCTCCGGCCGGAACTGGCCCCGCGCGTCCGTGCCCGTGGTCCCGGCCGGATTCGAACCGGCGTATCCGCCTTGAGAGGGCGGCGAGTCTGCCTCTGCTCTACAGGACCCACTGCGCACGCCCCGCGTGCGACCCCCGGATGGTAGCCAGGTCAGCGCGCCGCTGTCGCATCGATTTACGAACGGTGGGCCCTGCGGACACCGATCAGCTCCTCCTGAACTACCGGTCCCGGCTGGGTGACTCGGACAGTTGGATGAGATCCCACCGGTTCCCGTACAGGTCCTCGAAGACGGCGACCGTCCCGTACGGCTCCTGCCGTGGCGGCCCTTCGAAGACGACCCCGGCTGCCCGCATGCGCTCGTAGTCGCGGTCGAACGCCTCGGTGTTCAGGAACCAGCCGACACGGCCGCCGGTCTGGTCGCCGACACGGAGCTCCTGCTCACCGGAGGCGGCCCGAGCCAGGAGCACCGCCGCTTCCCTCGCTCCGGGCGGAGCCACGACGACCCAGCGTTTGGCGTCGTCGATCCGCGTGTCCTCCCGGAGTTCGAACCCCAGGACGCCCACATAGAAGGCGATGGCCTCGTCGTAGTCACGAACGACCACGGTCACCAGTCCGAGATAGGTCATACGCCAATCCTCCACCACGTCGGCGAACGTCAATGTCTGTGCGAGGGGTCCGATGGTCTACTCACACCCTTAGGCTCGTCCCATGACAGAGCCGCCCCTCACCGAAGCAGAGATCATCGAGGCCGAAAGGGAACTCGGTGTTTCCTTTCCCGATGCGTACCGGGTGTATCTGCGCGAGGTGAGCGCCGGCGGGGCACTCTTCCGGCTTGAGCGGACCGGGCGTGGTTGGTGGTGGGGCGGGAACGATGAGGGGCGGCGCGAGCTGCTGGCTACTCCTTTTCCGCATCCCGACTCCTACGTCGAGGCGGACGACGAGCTGATGGCGCGTGAGCCACAGCCTGATGCGTTCGAGGACGTTGCCGCGTATCGGGAGGCTTGGCGTGCCTGGGACGACGAGGCCGGGAGGTTCGAGGACCTGAAGACGGCCGGTGCGGTCGTCATCCAGGAGCACGGCTGCGGCTTCTCCACCTTGCTGGCTCTGACCGGTTCTCTGGCCGGCACGGTCTGGTGGGATGGACGGGCTACCTGTGACTTGATCGTCCCGCTGTCCTTGGATCATGTCGGCGGCGCCCGGCCCGTTCAATTCGGGCAGTGGTTGGGCTACGGTTCCTGGGCGCTGTTGCCGCCGGACTGGGGGCCATCCTTTCCACCGAGTCCTGTTGTCCAGTACTAAGTGTTGACTGCGGTCGGCGTCGGCTCCAGATGAGGATGCCCGCGAGTTGGAGTGCGGCCTGGTAGGCGATCACGAGTTCGTCGGTTCGTGTGGCCAGGCCGCATCACTGTTTCAGGCGGTTGATGCAGCGCTCCACTGTGTTGCGCTGCTTGTATGCGCATCAACTGATCACTGATCGGACGGACGCATCCGCTCAACTGACCAACCCGGCAAAGAGACACGCGTTAGCCGGACGCCCCCGCCACCCCACACACCCCCCGCACAGCCGCCACCAGTTGGTCCCGTTGCGGCTGGGCCGCGCGGTCGAGTTCCAGGGCGAACGGGAGCACCGTGCCGTCGGGGCGGGTGACGCGTCGGGGTGGTGCGGTGAGCGTGAGTTCCTCCGCGGCGGTGCTGACGACCTCGGCCGCGAAGCCGCAGAATCGGTTGGTGTCGTCGATGACGATCAGTCGGCCCGTGCGGCCCACGGAAGCGGCGAGTCCGGCCCAGTCGAACGGATACACCGTGCGCGGGTCGAAGACCTCGACGGAGATGTCGGACGCCAGCTCGTCGGCGACCGCGACCGCCTCCGGGACCAGATGGCCGACCGCCACCACCGTGACGTCCGAGCCCGGCCGCACCACATTGCCCACGCCGAGCGGGAGCGGGCCGAGTGCGGCGAGGTCCACGTCCTCACGGTCCGTGGAGGAGGCGGCCGGGGTGAGGACCACCACCGGGTCGTCGTCCCGGATCGCCGAGACGAGCAGACCGTAGGCGTCGGACGGGGTGCTGGGCACGACGGTCTTCAGGCCGACGTGGGCGAACAGGCCGTAGGGCTGGTCGGAGTGCTGACCCGCCCAGCCCACGCGGGAGCCGGAACCCGGTACCAAATAGGTGACAGGGACCTTCGCCTGACCGCCCGTCATGAGCGAGAACTTGTGCGCCTGGTTGGCGATCTGCTCGAAGACCAGGAACAGCAGTGACGGGATCTGGAACTCGATCACCGGACGCTGTCCGACCAGGGCCGCACCGGTGGCGAAACTGGTGAACGCCTGCTCCGAGAGCGGCATGTCGACGATCCGCTCCGGGCCGTACCGGTCCACGAGACCCTTGGTGATGTTGGCGACGCCCACGCGCACGTCCTCGCCGAAGATGCAGACGTCGGGGTCGCGGGCGAGCTCGTCGGAGAGGGCCCGGGAGAGCGCGCCGAGGTAGGAGAGCTTAGGCATGGGACGCCACCCCCGCCCGCGGACGCAGCCCCGTCGCGTACAGGTGGTCGAGCGCGTCGGCGGGGTCGGGCTTGGGGCTTTCCAGGGCGAACTCCCGTGCGGACTCCAGCACTTCTTCCACCTCGCGGTCGATGCGGTCGCGGGCCTCGGGCGGGATGAGCTGCGCCTGGATGAGCAGCGGGTCACGTGAGCGCCCTTCGGCCACTTCCTCTTGCGTCCGGTATCTGACGAACGACCGGTGTTCCCAGGTGTGATGGGCGTCGAAGCGGTACGCGGTGCACTCCAGGAGTACGGGGCCGCCGCCCGAGCGGGCCCGGTCGGCGTGTTCGCGTGTGGCGGCCATGACGGCCTCGGCGTCCGCGCCGTCGAGCTGTACGGCGGGGATGCCGAAGGCGGCGGCCCGGCCGACGATGGTGCCGGCCACCGCGTTGTCCACGGTGAGGGTGGAGGCGTACCCGTTGTTCTCGCAGACGAAGAGCACCGGAAGCCGCCACAGCGCTGCCAGGTTGAACGTTTCCAGGACCACGCCCTGGCTGACCGCGCCGTCCCCGAAAAAGCTGACCGCGACGCGGTCCTCGCCGGCCCGCAGTGCGGCCCAGGCGGCGCCGGCCGCGATCGGGGCCCCGGCCCCCACGATGCCGTTGGCGCCGAGGATGCCGAGGCTGACGTCGGCCGCGTGCATGGAGCCGCCGCGACCCTTGTTGAGACCGGTGACCCGGCCCGTCAACTCGGCCATCATGGCGGCCGGATCGGCCCCCTTGGCCAGGACGTGGCCGTGCCCCCGGTGCGTACTGGTGATGTAGTCGTCGGGACGCAGCGCCGCGCACACCCCGGCCGCGATGGCCTCCTGGCCGATGTAGGGGTGGATGCCGCCCGCGATCTCCCCGGACCGCACCAACTTGATGCAGTACTCCTCGAAGCGGCGGATCAACCGCATGGTCCGGTACAGCCGTTCGCTGGTCGAGTACTGCTCACTCAAGGCGTGCTCCTCGTGGTCGAACCCGACGCCCGAAGACATCGAGGCGGAAAGGACGAGCGCTGCCGCGGAGGCCGCGGCCGGCACGGCGGCCGGAGCGGAGAAGAGAGTGACGGGGAAACAGAGACGGTCCCGAGATTCCACATCGGTCTGATTCCGTGGATGCGCTCCGCCTCGCGGTAAGGAAACCGCCTCATCCGGTCGACGTCATTCCGGTCCGAAGATGCAGGGTGCAGACATACCTGTCTCAGCTGTGGAACTCCGGGATCGTAACCCGCTCTCCGGAACGGCAGCAAGCATCCTTCCGACCGGCGGCGTAAGCACATGGCAGGGGTCAAATGCTGTCGACTGTCACTAAAGCCCGATATGCCCGGCGGGTCGGTCTTTGCCGTGATCCAGCACTCTTCCCAGGTGGTGAGCGTGCTTGCTAGAGTCCCCATTCGCTCGCCCGAAGCTCGCCATGACTTCGCCCGCCACGACTTCGCGCCACGACTTCGAAATCAGGGCCCGTCGGCCGGGTTTATCTCTCCCGTCGGCTGCCGCATCGCCCGAGCAGAGCTTCTGGTTCCCAGGAAACGTGCCACATGTTTCTCATGACCGCATGACGACGAATGCGAGGGACTTCATGCCGGGGCCGCAGGACACAGTAACTCCGGACCGTTCGAGCGAGTTGTTGCCCCTGTTGGCCGCACAACGGGGAATCTGGTTCGCGCAGGCTCTGGCACCCACCGTCACCCACCACAGCATCGCCGACTGCCTCGACATCGAGGGGCCCTTGGACCCCGCCCTCCTCCAGGAGGCCCACCGCCGGGTGGTCGCGGAGATGGAGGCGCTGCGCCTGCGCTTCGTGGAGTCCGCCGACGGCCCCGCGCAGTACGTCGACGACCTGGCGGAGCCACCGGCCCACTACTTCGACGTCAGCTCCGACGCCGACCCCGGAGCCTCGGCGGAGACGTGGATGCGCGCCGACATGGCCAAGGAGGTGAAACTGTCGGAACCGCCGCCGTTCACCACGGCCTTGTTCAAGCTGGCGCCCGACCGGTTCACGCTCTACCGCCGCGTCCACCACCTGCTCCTCGACGGCGGCAGCCTGGGCATGCTCCACCACCGCACGGCGCAGGTCTACACCCAGCTCGCCGCGGGCCGGACCGTCGACGACACCCCCTTTCGGCCCTTCCGCATGCTCGTGGAGAGCGAGACGGCCTACCTCGCGTCGACGCGCCGCGAGCGGGACCGCAAGTACTGGCTGGAGCGGCTGTCCGGCCGGGCCGAACCGGTACGCCTGACCACCCGGCGCACGGCCTGCGGCGAGAACGTACTGCTCCGCAGGGCCGCCATGGAACCGGCGCTGCTGGCGAGGCTGCGCGCGGCCGCCGAGCGATACGCCGTCAGCTGGGTCGAGTTGACCACCGGGCTCACCGCCGCCTACACCGCACGGATGACCAACTCGCCCGAGGTCACCGTCGGCATGCCGGTCGCGGCGCGGCTGACCCGGGTCGAGCGCGACACCCCCGGCATGCTGACCAACCCCGTGCCGCTGCGGATCGCCACCGGCGCGCGGACCTCGCTGTCGGACTTCTTCCGGGAGACCCGGGCCGAGGCGCGCGCCGCGTTCCAGCGCAGCAGGTACCCCTCGGAGGAACTCTCCCGGGAACTGGGGCTGCTCGGCACCGAACGCCGCCTGTGGGGGCCCGCGTTGAACGTCATGGGCTTCTCCCACGACCTCGACTTCGCCGGGTCCCCGGCGCGCGTGCGGGCGCTCTCCCACTCGCACGTCGCCGACCTGATGTTCACCTTCTTCCAGACCTCCGCCGACGGGTCGGTCGAGCTCATCGCCGCCGGCAACGCCGATCTCCACACGTCGGCGGAGATCGGCGCCCACCTCGACCGATTCCTGCACTTCGCGGACGGCCTCGCCGCCGCGGACACCGAGTCGTCGTTGGGCGACCTCCCGCTGCTGCGGGCGCAGGAGCGGGAACAGCTGCTCACCTGGGGCGCCGGGCCCGTACGGGACATCCCGGAGGCAGGGGTGCACACCCTGGTCGAGCAGTGGGCGCAGCGGACTCCGGACGCGCCGGCGGTCGAGCTGCACGGCGACGTCACCTACAGCTACGGCGAACTCAACGCGCAGGCAAGCAGGTTGGCGCGATATCTGGTGTCCCGCGGCATCGGCCCCGGCAGTGTGGTGGGCCTCTCCCTGCCCAGGTCCGCGGAGGTGGTGGCCGCGGTGCTCGGCGTGCTGAAGACCGGCGCCGCCTTCCTGCCGCTCGACTCGGCCTACCCCGTGGAACGCCTCGCCTTCATGGTCGGCGACGCCTCGCCCGCACTGTTGCTGCTGCACTCGTCGACCGCGCACCTCGCCGAAGCCCTCGGCACCGAGAGTGTCCTGCTGGACGACCTGAGCCTGCGACGGACGCTCTCCGACCTGCCGGGGCACGACCTCACCGACGCCGAACGGACCGGCGCGTTCGACCCCGGGCTCCCCGCGTATCTGATCTACACCTCGGGCTCCACCGGACGCCCCAAGGGAGTCGTGGTGCCCCACCGCGGCGTCGTCAACATCACCGGCGCCATGCTCGACCGGCTCGGCTCCGGGCCCGGGAGCCGCACCCTGCAGTTCGCCTCCGCGAGCTTCGACGCGTCGGTGGGGGAGATGACGCAGTCGGTGCTGGTCGGCGGCACGCTGGTAGTGGCAGCGAGCGACCGCCTGGCGCCCGGCCCGGACCTCGCCCGGCTCATCGACGAGGCGGACATCAACGACCTGGTCCTCGCCCCTTCGGTGCTCGAAGTGATGTCGCCGGACGACCTGCCGTCCGGAGTCACCATCACCATCGTGGGTGAGGCGTCCTCCCCGGACGTCGTCAGGCGCTGGTCGCCGGTTTGCCGGCTGATCAACGGTTACGGCCCCACCGAGGCCACCATCTCCACCGCGATGAGCCTCCCGCTCTCACCGGCCGACGCCGAGGCGCCGCCGATCGGCACACCCCTGCGCAACGTCCGCGTCCGCGTACTCGACGAGCGGCTGCGACTGGTGCCCGTCGGAGCCGTGGGCGAGCTGTACGTGGCAGGGGCCGGTGTGACGCAGGGCTACCGGGGGCGCGACGAACTGACCGCGGAACGCTTCGTGCGCGACCCCTACGGGCCCGAGGGCACCCGGATGTACCGCACGGGGGACCTGGTCCGCTGGACGGCCGACGGCGAGCTGGTCTTCGTCGGCCGCAACGACGACCAGGTCTCGCTGCGCGGCCACCGCATCGAGCTCGGCGAGGTCGAGGCCGGGATCAGGGCCGTGCCGGGGGTCGCGAGGGTCGCGGCCACCGTGCTGGAGGACGAGGCCGGCGAACGGCGGCTGATCGGGTACGCCGTGCCCGAACCCGGCCGGCGTCTCGATCCGGCCGCCGTACGCTCCGACGTCGGCGACCGACTGCCCGGCTATATGACACCGAGCCGTCTTGTGATCCTGGACGAACTGCCGCTGACCGCCAGCGGCAAACTGGACCGCAACGCCCTGCCCCCGCCGACCGCGGCAGTCGTCGACCGTGACCAGGTGCCGCGCACCGCGGTCGAGGAGATCCTGGCCGGGCTCTTCGCCCGCATCCTCAAAGTGCCCCAGGTCGACATCGACGACAACTTCTTCGACCTGGGCGGGCATTCGCTCTCCGCCACCCGTCTCCTCGGCCGGATCCGGTCGACGCTGGGCCGGGAACTGTCGGTCGGCGAGCTGTTCGCCAACCCCACCGTGGCCGGCCTCGCGGGACAACTGGGCGACGGCTCCGTGCGGAACCGCGACGCCGTGCTGGTCCCGTTGCGGGCGACGGGCAAGAAGCCGCCCCTGTTCTGCGTCCACCCCGCCGACGGACAGAGCTGGGTGTACCTGCGCCTCGCGGGTCATCTCCCCGCCGACGTGCCCCTGTACGGACTGCAGGCGCGCAGCCTGACCGAGGAGGCCGGGCTACCGGCCACCCTGGAGGAGCTGGCCGACGAGTACCTGGACGCCGTGCGCGGCGTCCAACCAACCGGCCCGTACCGCCTGTTGGGGTGGTCCTTCGGTGCGCGGGCCGCTCACGCCATGGCCGTACGACTGCGGGAACAGGGCGAGGAAGTGGAGTTGCTGGCCCTGTTGGACGGCGACCCCGCCGGGGGAGCGGCGGAGGGGGCGGATAACGGCATGTCGGAGCAGGAGGCGCTCCGCGCGCTCCTCGACCGCTTCGACTGCCCGGTGCCGGACACCTCGGGCGAGCCCCTGACGGTCGCGCGGGTCACCGCCGCCGTGCGGGAGTTCTCCGCCGAACTGGCCGACCTGGCGGAGCTCGACGAGAGCAGGACCGCGGCACTCGTCCGGACGCTCCGGCACACCAGCGCGCTGCTGGGCGGCCGCCGGCCCGAACCCTTCGACGGGGACGCGGTGTTGTTCACGGCCACGCGGGGCGGGCGGCCGGGGGACGCGCCGGTCGAGTCCTGGCGCCCGTTCGTACGAGGCCGGCTGGAGAACCATGACATCGACTGCACCCCCGAGGCGTTGCTGCACGCCGCGCCGCTGGCGGAGGTGGCTCAGGTGCTGGGCGCGCGGCGGGACGCCTGACGGTCCTCAGAAAGCAGCCCGCCCCCAAGCCTCGTGGCCAGGGGCGGGCTGCTGTGGCTGCCGCTGGGAGCCGATGTGGCGCGTAGCGGTCAGTACCGGATGTCCGCCAGCGCCTTGTCCAGCGTCGTGACGATCTCCTCCACGTCGGACGCGGTGACGACGAGGGGCGGGATGATCATGATTGCGGGGACCATGGCGAGCGAGGAGACCAGGACACCCCGCTCCTCCATGGCCAGCCGCAGATGGTCCGCCACGGCGCCCCCCGCGGTGGCCCCGTCCTCGCCCACCGCCATCTCGACCGCCTGCATCAGGCCGGTGCCGCGGACCGCGGCCACCTGGGGATGGCGCGCCGCCACCTCCAGGAGGCCCTCCCGCAGCAGCGCGCCCATGGCCTCGACGTTCTCGAGCACCCCGCCGTCGGCGAGGGTCTCGATGACGGCCATCGACGCGGCGAGGGCGAGGGGGTGGCCGTCGTTGGTCGAGCCGACCAGGAACTTCTGCTCGAAGTCGAGGTCGAAGAGGCGGGCAGAGACCTCGTCGGACAGCACCACGGCTGACAGCGGCGCGTATCCGGCGCTCAGTCCCTTGCCCAGGGTCAGGATGTCGGGGCGGATGCCGACCTGCTCGGTACGGGTGAACGCGCCCGTCCGCCCCATGCCGGTGCTGACCTCGTCGACGATCAGATGGATGCCGTGGCCGCGGCAGAACCGCTCCAGCGAATGCAGATACGCGTCGGACAGGACGTGCCCGCCCTCACCGACGACGAGTTCGAGGACCACAGCGGCGACCCGCTCGGGACCGTAGTCGGTGATGGTCTGCTCGAGCCCGTCACCGGGAGCGGCCGCACCCTCGAACGGGCCGACGACGTGATGGACCTGAGGCAGCAGGGGCCCCGACTGGTCGTGTACGTACGACATGCCGGTCACGGCGCCCGCGCCCGAACCGAGGCCGTGGTAGCCGCGCCACATGCCGAAGACCGCGAGCCGTTCCCGGTCGCCGCCGCTGTGGTGCAGGAAGCGCGAGAGCAGCATGGTCGTCTCCACCGCCTGGGAGCCGTTGCTGCAGTAGCGGATCTTGTTCATGTGCACCGGGAGGTGCGGGAGCAGCGCCTCGGCCGCCTCCACGGCGATCGCGCCCGGGCGGCCGTAGCCGACCAGGTTGGCGAACGGCAGGGTGTGCAGCTGCCGTTCGACGGCTTCCGTCACCGCCGGGTGGTCGTATCCCAGCGTGACGTTCCACAGCCCAGAGCGGGCGTCGAGGAACCACCGTCCCGCGGCGTCGCGCACCCGCACGCCGCGCCCCTCCACCAGCATGTTCTCGCTGGACAAGGTGGTGAGGTAGGCACCCATGCTCGGGCTGTTCCACAGCGGATAGGTGTCTCGATCGATCACGGCCTTGCTCCTTGTCTGCGGTCCGCTGACGCTGGTCTCCCGATCACCGCGCTCCGGCGGCGGGGATCGGACGTGCTTCGATGACACACATCCCGGGCGGCCCCTGGACCACACGCTCGAACCGCCAGCTGGCACGCTCCAGGAGCCGCCGGAACTCCGGCAGCGTCCGTTCCCTGGCGCGGTGGTAGAGGGCGAGCATGGCGACGTCGGCCCAGCCCTGGAGGGCCGACGGAACGGCGTCGTCCGGCAGGACGTCCTCGAAGATCCGCAGCACGGCCGTGCCGTCCCCGCCACGCCGCACGGCGTCGAGGATCGCGGCCACGCTGTCGTCGTCCCAGTCGTGCAGGACACGGGAGAGCACGTAGACGTCGGCCGGGGGCGGCGGGGCGAACAGGTCGCCGGTGCGCACCGTGCAGCGGTCGTCGACACCCTGTTCCGCGAGGTAGGCGCGGGCGCGCCCGAGCACCTCCGGCTGGTCGACGAGGATGCCCCGGGCGCCCGGCGCTTCGTCCAGGATGTCGGCGAGCAGCACCCCGATGCCGCCGGCGACGTCGGCCACCGTGCCGTCGGCGGGCCAGTCCAGGAGCGGCACGCACGGCAGCGTCAGCAGGCGCGCCTGCTCCGCCATCGCCTCGCCGAAGAGCAGTTGTTGGTCGGGGTGCTTCGCCAGGTGCTCCCAGAAGTCGACCCCGAGGGCGTGCCGGGTGGCGGGCCCACCGTCCTTGAGGGTCGCGGTGAGCGCGTTGCCGACGTCCGGGATGCCGAAGGTGGCGAACGTCGCCCACAGCGACAACGGGTGACGGCGGGTCAACACCCTGCCCTGATCGGTGAGTTCCGCGCTGCTTCGGTCCGCGTCGATGTCGACGACCCCGCTGCCCGCGAGGAGCACGAGCACCCGTCGCAGGGCGTCCTCGTCCGTACCGGTCTCCGCGGCGAGTTCGGCGATGCCACGTCTGCCGTCCGCCATGCGGTCGGGGATGGACAGCCGACTGACGGCACTGAGGCAGTGAAAGACGAGGCCCTGCCGATAGACGTCCAACAACGCGGCGACATCGCGTAATGGTTCAGCAGCCAAGAATCCTCCAGCAAGCCGTTGACGTCTGCTTTCGCCGCGATGCGGTGCAGGTCGTCCGTGATGCGGCACAGGATGTTCCGCGGATGCGCTTTGCGTGGGGAGAGCCGGGACCGTACGAGCACCCTTGAGGGGTGATCCGATTACGTCCGGTATACCGAGAGTGACGAATCCGGCTCGGGCAATCGTAGACTATACATGCCGAGTTGAAGGAAAGGGGGCCTTGACTGTGGGCGCCGCCCGCAATGAAGATGGCATGCGGGTGCGCCACTGGTGCACCGGAGATACAGCTGTCCTGGCCGTAGAGATTCCCGACGCACCACGATTTGAGCGTATTCGGAACGCCGGAGAGATGAAGCACATCTCCGTGACCGGACCCTGCCCCGAGGCAGTGGCGATTTCCATGCAGGCGGCTGCAGTCGTCCACCGCAGCCCCGCACTTCACTGCTCCCGACAGTGGTCGGTCGAGAAGGGGGACCAATGGGACGCCCAGCGGACGGAGGGGCGAGAAGTGATGCCCCACCACCGATGGATGCAGTAGCCATTCGTGAAGTGCGAAACGCAATTCGTGGCGAGATCAACGGCCGATTATTCACGTTTAAAGTGCTGGTCTGCGCCGTGATCACGGTGGCGGGATGCTGGCTCGCGCTCCAGTCGCAGGTGCCCCTCCGAGTGATCGGGATCCTGCTGATCGGGCTCATGTTCGCGCACGCCGCGGAGCTGCAGCACGAGACCCTGCACGGTCTCGCCTACCGCGGCCGGCGTGCCAACCGCGTGGTGGGCGTGGCGCTCGGACTGCCGATGCTCATCTCGTTCACCGCGTACCGCGTGGCCCACATGCGCCACCACCGAGACCTCGGCACGCCGGGCAACCGTGAGTTCTTCGACTACGGGGACCAGTACGGCAAGAGCGAGCACCCCAGCCGGTTGGGGACCGCGCTGACCTGGCTCGTCCGCTTCACCATGGCGTACCACTACTGGCAGTTCGCGCTCGGCGTCGGCAGGGCGCTGCGGGGTGGCCCCTTCGACGGGGAGAGTGCCCGCAACACCCGCCGCATCCGCGTCGAGCACCTGCTGGCCCTGGCCGCACTCGTCGCCGCGGTCGCGCTCTCCGTGGCGTACGCGGACACCGCCGCCGTGTGGATCTGGCTGCTTCCGCTGGTCCTGGTGGCGGCACCGGTGCACGCCCTGATCGAACTGCCCGAGCACTTCCGCTGCGACACGCTCGACCGCTCGCCGTTCGCCAACACCCGGACCATCAAGTCCAACGTGCTGCTGACCTGGTACACGAACGGAAACAACTTCCATGTCGAGCACCATCTGATGCCCAACCTTCCCATCGAGCGGCTGCCGGACCTCCATGTCGAGGTGCGCGACCGCCTGCGCCACTACCACTCCGGCTACTTCGCCTACTTCAAGAGCTTCGTCGGCAGCAAGTAGCCCCTCCCCGCGATCCGGACGGCGGAGCTGGACCGTAGACGGACGGACGACGGACGACGGACGGAAGGAAGGGACCATGCTCGACGACATCACCTTCCGCAGGGCGCGCACCCCGGCGGAGGCCGCGGACGTGCTGAGACTGCGGGAAGCGGTGTACGTGCAGGACCAGGAGCGGCTGACCGACACCGCCCAGACCGCCGACACCTTCGACAAGTTCGACGCCCAGGCCTACTACCTCCTCGCGTACGCCGGAACCGAAGCGGTCGGCACGATAAAGATCGTCCCCGACTCACCGGCAGGTCTGCCCTGCGAGGACGTCGCCGACCTCGGCGGGTGGCGCACCGGACACCGGCTCGTGGAGTTCGGCCACCTGATGACGCTGCCGGACGTGCGCCACCACAAGGTGGGCATGCGGCTCATGCGCGAGGCACTGGTGCACAGCGTTCGGACACACCAAGTCACCTGCATCCTGGGCGACTTCTTCGTCGACGACCTCGACGGCCGGCTGCGCGACTTCTACACCGACATCGGCTTCGTACCGGTCCACGGCCCCTACAAGGACCCCCGCTTCACCGGTGCGCCGCTGAGCATGGTGGCCGCGCTCGACGTGCCGGAGGCGGTGCGCCGCTGCAAGGAGCCGGGGGCCGAGGCCAACCGGGTGCTCGGCTATTTCTTCCGGGACTTCGACGGTTACGCGAGGGGGTCCTCCGAGTATGCGGACATACCGGCAGGTACTGGCTGAGGCCAAGGCGGCGCACAACCACCCCACCTATTCGAAGATGGCCTTCGTCATGGGGTGCGGTGTCCAGGGCGTGGGCACCGGGTCCAGCGTCCTCGACGACGCGGGGCGCTCCTTCCTGGCCCTGTTCGACCAGTACGGGAACCAGTCCCTGGGCTACTCCCACCCCCGGATCGTCGCCGCGATCCGCGACCAGCTCGACTCCGGTGTCCTCAACAGCAGCAAGATCATGTTCGAGGAGGTGCAGATCCGCCTCACCGAACGGCTGGCCGAACTCACGGGCCAGCAGCTGCCGTTCGCCTACCTCGCCAACGGCGGCGGCGAGACGGTCGACAACGCCCTGAAGCTGGCCAGGGCTGCCACCGGCCGGCCGCGGTTCATCAGCGCGCTCGGCTGTTTCCACGGCAAGACCTTCGCCACGCTCGGCGCGGCGGCCCGGCCCGAGCACCAGGAGCGTCTCGGCCCGCTCATGTCCGAGTTCCAGCAGGTGCCCTTCGGGGACATCGACGCGCTGGCCGCGGCCCTGGACGGCTCCGTGGCGGCCGTGCTGCTCGAACCCATCCAGGCGGAGGCCGGCGTCGTCCCGCCACCACCGGGCTATCTGCGCGAGGTCCGACGGCTGTGCACCGAGGCCGGCGCGCTGCTCGTGCTCGACGAGATGCAGACCGCGTTCGGCCGGTGCGGCACCTTCTTCGCGTACCAGCGGTACGACATCACCCCGGACCTCGTCTGTGTCGGCAAGGCGTTCGGCGGCGGCATGCTCGCGCTGTCCGCGGTTTTGGGCACCGAGGCCGTCTGGGACGTCCTGCGCGAGCTGCCCTCCACCTTCGGCTCCAGCCTCGGCGGCAACCCCCTGGCGTGCCGGGCCGGCCTGGAGACCATCGCCATCGCCTCCGACGAGGAGTTCCTGGCCGGTGTCCGCGCCAAGGGAGAGCGGATCACCGCCCGGCTGACCGCCGCCGCAGAGCGCTACCCGGAGGTGATCGCGGAACACCGCGGCGTCGGCATGATGCACGGCCTGGAACTCCGCGACGACGCGCTGACCGGTCTTGTCCTCGGGCGCCTCATCGAGGAGGGCGTGACGTCCACGTACTCCCTCTACAACCCCCGAGTACTGCGGGTCCAGCCGCCCCTGGTCATCTCCGACGCCGACCTGGAACGCGGCCTGAGCGTCCTGGAGGGCGTCCTGGCCGAGGCCGACGCGGCCCGGGGGAGCGTACGGACGACGGTGACACCGTCCCCGCTCACCCGCGGCGCCACGCTGGCCCGGCCCGCCGACGCCGTCATCGAGCTCCTGCACGCCCGGCCGCGGCTCCTCGACCCGTTCGCCCGGGACAACCGGGCCGAGCGACCGGGCCCGGAGGAGGAGTTCAGCGGCCGACTCGGACAGGACGAGGTGGTCTGGGCCGACCGCGTCGAACTCCGCGACGACGGCCTCGCGTTGCGAGCGGACCCGTGCTGGCTGTGGCAGGAACTGGACCGCACCACGGTGGTGCGACCGGTGCCCGGCGGCGGCTGCGCCGTCGAGGTCCGCGTCGCCTGGGACACCGGCAGCGGCGGCTACGAGGAGATGCTCGGAGGCCGGGTCGCCCTGTTCGTCGAGGACCGCCTCACCCACCTGCTGGCCCGTCTGGAAAAGGAGTTGGAGAACGCGTGAGCATGAACATCGCGGAGCTCGGCGACCGGTACCGCAAGCACACCGACGCACAGCTGACCGAGATCGACATCTCGGGCGGGCGACGCGTCGTCACGTACAGCCGGCTCCACGAACTCGCCGCGGAGCGCGCGGAACAGCTGGCGGCGGCCGGCGTACGGCCGGGGCAGCTGATCGGCATCCGCGCGCCCGGTTCCATCGACTGGATCACCTGGGACCTCGCGACGCTGATGCACGGCGCGGTGCTCAAGGCGTTACCCGAGGACACCGAGGTGTCCGACCCGGCCGAGTTCGTGGCCCGGCACGAACTCGCCCTGCTGATCGCCGAAGGCCTCGACTCCGACTGCCCCGCGGTGATCGCGCCGGGCGGACGGCCCGGCCCCGGCGTGGTGCCGGCCACGGCAGGACGGGTGGACCGCGAGCAGGTCCACAGCCTCGTCTACTCCTCGGGCACCTCGGGAAAGCTGAAGGGGCTGAACATCAGCGCCAAGGGCACCGAGTACGTCATCAACCGGTTCATCGAGGCGTTCCACCTCACCCCGGACGACCGCCATCTGATCTTCCTGCCGCTCTCCAACTACCAGCAGCGGCTCTCCCTCTACTGCTGCCTGTGGCTCGGCGCCGACCTGACGCTCGCCCCCTACCAGCGTGTCTTCCAGGCCGTCAGAAGCGAACGGCCCACCTTCCTGATCGGCCCCCCGGTCTTCTACGACACGGTGCTGCAGCTGCACCGCAAGTCTCCCGACGCGGGCACGCTCGGTGACTTCCTGGGCGGCGCGATCCGCTTCCTGATCACCGGCATGGCCCCCATCAGGAGGGAGACGCTGGACGCGTTCTGGGACAGGGGCGTCAAGCTCCTGGAGGCCTACGGTCTGACCGAGACCGGAATGGTCGCCTGGAACACCGAGGACCGGCACCGGCTCGGCTCCGTCGGCAGGCTCCTCGACCCGAGCCACGTCCGCCTCCTCGACGACGGCGAGGTGATCCTGGACCGGCCCGCCCCGCTAAGCAGTGGCTACTTCGAAGCTCCCGACGAGGGGGCCGACGAGACCTTCCGCTCCGACGGCACCATCGCCACGGGCGACTACGGCGCGCTCGACGCCGACGGGTTCCTCACCCTCCTCGGCCGCAAGAAGGACGTGATCGCCCTCGGCAACGGGCGCAAGGTGCACCCCGCCCAGATCGAGGAGGCCTTCGCCTCGGTGGACGGGATCGCGGAGATCATCGTCGTGCCCACCCCGGAATCCGGCCGGCTCGGTGCCGTGGTCACCACCACCGACCCCGCGGACCACGACCTGCCGGCCACGGTGCGCACCCGCATCGACCAGGTCAACCGCCGCCTCGACCCGCACCAGCGGATCGTCTCCGTGATCTTCTCCGAACGTCAACTCCGTTCGGACGCACGGTTCATGACCGGAAACCTGAAGCTGAGCAGGGCCAGTGTCGCGCGGCACTTCGCCGACACGGTGCGCGGCGAGGGCGCGGCCGGCGAGGGGGCGGACCCCCGGTGACCCCGCCACCGGAGACGGCACCCGGCGCCCACCGGATCGTCGACGCGCAGGTCAACCTGGCCAGCCTGCTCGCCATCCCCCGGGCCTTCATCGAGCACCAGGCCACCAACGTCCACCACCGGCTCGACGCCTACGGGGTGGGCGGCCGGCCCGACCGCGTACGCAACCAGGTCTTCTCGCTGTACGCGGACGACGACGCGGACCAACTCGTCGCGGAGATGGACGAGGCGGGGGTGGACCAGGCCTTCCTCATCGCGCCCGACTACTCGCACGTGGCGGAGTGCGCGCTGAGCCAGCCCGAACTGGCCGCTCTGCACGACCGGGTGAACCGACGCCACCCCGGAAGGTTCCACGTCTTCTGGGGAGTGGACCCACGCGGCGGACAGGACGGCATCGACCTGTTCGAGCGGTGCGTGAGCGAGTACGGGTTCGCCGGCCTCAAGCTCTATCCGCCCTGCGGGTACGAGCCCAGTGACCCGCGCCTGTACCCGTACTTCGAGCGCTGCGCCCACTACGGCGTCCCGGTGCTCACCCACACCGGCCCCGGCTGGGGGCCGCTGGACTTCACCTTCGGCAGGCCGCTCCTCGTGGACCGGGCGGCCCGCGACTTCCCCGGGGTCGACTTCATCCTCGGGCACGGCGGGGTCACCCATGTCGAGGAGGCCGCGTACCTCTGCGCCCACCGGCCCAACGTCCACCTCGACATCAGCCAGTTCCACTCGGTGCTCAGCGCCGACGGCTGGCAGACCCACGTCAACCGGCTCTTCCGGGCCGGGATAGCGCACAAGATCCTCTTCGGCACCTGCTGGCCGTCCTTCCGCATGTCGGAGTCGCTCGGCGGCCTGCTGAAGGAGTTCGCCCGGGGAGCGCCGGCCGTGGCCGGACTGCGGGAGGCGGAACGCAAGATGATCATGAGCGGCAACAGCCTCCGCCTCGTGGGGCGGAAACCTGCGGAGCAAAGGGGTGGTCGGCCGTGAGCGACGACGTCTCGGCGGTGGAGAAGGATCTCATCGCGTGGGTGGAGAACTGGAACGAGGGGGAGGCGGAGGCCGACGTCGACGCCGAGACGGAGCTCACCCACTCCGGCCTGCTCGACTCGATGGCGCTGGTCGGCCTCATCTCCTATCTGGAGGAGCGCAGCGACCGGGAGTTCGACTACTCGACCTACGACCCGGGTGAGGGCGTCAGCGTCCGCGGTCTGGTGGAGCACTGCTTGCGGTGATCGTCTACGACGGCCACTGCCACGTGGCATCCACCGACTTCGTCCCGTCGGCCTTCGTCGAGGGGGTGTCCCGGAACGTCCACAGCCGGCTCTCCGCGCGAGGCCCGGCCCCGGCTCCGGAGCGGATCGCCGACGGCTATCAGGCGCAGCACCAGGACCACCTCGCCGACGGCCTGGTCGCCGAGATGGACCGGGCAGGGGTCGACCGCTCGGTGCTCCTGGTACCCGACTTCAGCCATCGGATGGCCTGCCCGCTCACTCCGCAGGAGATGGCCGAGCGGCACCACCGGATCCGGCTCAGGCACCCCGGCCGGTTCTGGGTCTACATGGGGGTCGACCCCCGCCACGGCCCCGAGAACCTCCGGTTCTGCGAGACGGTGCTCGACGACTACGGCTTCGACGGCATCAAGCTCTACCCGCCGTGCGGCTACTCGCCGTCGGACCGGAGCCTGTACCCGTATTACGAGACGTGCGCCGCCCGCTCGCTGCCGGTCTTCGTGCACACCGGCCCCAGCGTGCCCTCCCTGGACACGGAGCCGGCCCACCCGCTCAACATCGACCGAGCGGCCCGGGACTTCCCCGGCGTCGACTTCGTCCTCGGCCACGCCGGGGTGACCGATGTGGAGACGGCGGCCTACCTCGCGGCGCACCGGCCCAACGTGTACCTGGACATCGGCGGGTTCGCCAGCTCCGCCACCCTGCCGAGCTGGCCGGACCACCTCAACCGGCTGTTCCGGATGGGCATCAACCACAAGGTGATCTTCGGAACGGACTGGCCGCTCGGACGGATGTCGGGAGGCCTGCGCCGCGCGGTGCACGAGGTGGTGGAGGGGCCGACCGTCTTCGCCGGGGTGCCCCGGCGCGACCGCGAGCTGCTGCTGCACGAGAACCTGCTCCGCGTCCTCGCCCCCTCCAGCCGCCCGACGAGCGGCGCGCCGGAACCGCAGGGCCGGAGCCGGACGTGAACCGGCCGGCCCGGGCCCGCGACGCGCTAGCTCGCGACGAGCTCGCTGTCGTCGTCGACACTGGTCAGGAATTCGCTGAGGAAGTCCTCGAAGTGATTGAAGGACTCGGCGCGGAACAACACCGGCTGGTATTTCTCCACCAGATATCCCTGACGTCCCATGGCCGCCGAGTCGAACGGGAAGATGTCCGCGCCGAGGAAGTAGTCCATCTCGCCGCAGGAGGACAGCAGACTCGCCCCGCAGGCCTTCGTCCGGCCGTCTTCCTTCACGAGTCCGTATTCGATGGTGAACCAGAAGACCCGGGACACGAGACCGACGGCAGCGTCGGACTCCAGGCGGCGCACGGTCTTCCCGAGAAGTTCGTACAACGTCGCCCACCGATTACTCGAAAGGTGCGTACCGTGCCCCACCACCTCATGAATCATGTCCGGTTCCGGCGAAAATCGCGGAAATGAAGGATGGCGTATGTACTGAGTCGCCTGAAACCTTCGATCGGCCAGCGACCCATAGAAATCGCGCTGCGCCACGAGGCCCGCGGCAGGGCCGAAACTGAAGCCGGTGAGCGGATGTACCCGGGCTGAGACCTCGCTGAGCTGCGGGAGTCGGTCGCGTCGCAGGTCGAGCAGGTCCGACGCGTCGAGGAATTCACGGCAGGCATGCACGCGGTGCTTGGCGGACAATTCCTCGCTCACCGTGCGCCACGTCTCGTGCTCGGCCTCCGTGTAAGGAATGTCGGGTGCCGGCTCGCCGGGCCTGTGTCGTAATGCCAGATCGGCTATGCGTGCCCGGTGCTCCTGATACGGCCGGTCCTCGTAACCGGGGTGGTCCTTGGCGAAGATCACGGATACCCGGCCGTGGTCATTCTTGATGACCGGAGAGTAGAGGGTGGCTTCCTTGAACATCAGAACCGCCTGGTGGATGACGATGATTGAAGCGCTCGACGTACCCTAACGGGTCGTCGAGTGAGTGTCACCCCTGGAGGGTTACAGGGAGGCGGCGCCTATTGCGGAAAGCCGGATCCCGCGATATGCGGGCCAGAAAGGAAACCATGAACATTCGGACTCCCCGATGGACGGCCGGTCGGGACGGTGCGGACCTCGCCGACCCTTACTTGTACACCGACGAGACGCATCTGGAAATGTGGCGGCAGGCGCGCGACGCGCATCCGGTGGCATGGGCGGAGTCGGAGCTGGCCGGCGGCTTCTGGTCGGTCGTCACCCACGCCGAAGGCTCCGAGGTGATCCGCCGCCCGACGAGCTTCGTCTCCGTCCAGGGGATGCGGCTGCAGGCCAACCCCGCCGGGGTGCGGGCCGCAGCGGGGCGCATGCTCGTCGTCTCCGACGGCGCCGAGCATCGCCGCTTGCGGGGCGTGCACCAGGCGTGGTTCAACGCGCGCTCCGTGGCCGCCCTCGTCCCCACGCTCGGCGCCCGCATCGAGGAGCGCCTCGACGCCCTGCTGGAGCGCGGCACGTCCTTCGACGCGATCGCCGAACTCACCGCCGAGGTACCGCGGTGGGCGCTCTTCGACCTCTTGGGCGTCCCCGAGGAGGACCAGGAGGGCCTGGCCCGCACCATGGAGGCCGCCTTCGACGACTCCGACCCCGGCCCCGCGGGCGAGGCCGCCCGTACCGCCGCGCACACACAGATCTTCGGCCACTTCGGGGACCTGCTCGACCTGCGTAGGGAGGAACCGGGCGACGACATCGTCTCCGCGCTCGCCGAAGCCGCCCCGGACGGCGTCCCGTTGACCGACGACGAGATCCTGCTCAACTGCGACGGCCTGATGAACGGCGGCCTGGAGACCACCTCGCACGCGCTCGCCGGGGCCCTGCTCGTCTTCGCCCGCCGACCCGAGGTGTGGCGCAGGCTGAGGGAGGACCCGGGATCGATCGACGCGGCGGTCGAGGAGATCCTGCGGTGGACCTCACCGGCCCTGCACGCCCTGCGCACCGCCGCCGAGGACACCGTTCTCGGCGACGTCAGGATCGCCGCGGGCGACCGGATCGCGGTCTGGTACCCCTCCTGCAACCGCGACGAACGAGTCTTCCCCGACCCCGACACCTTCCGTCTGGACCGTCGCCCCAATCCGCACATCGCCTTCGGCGGCGGGCCCCACTACTGCATCGGTGCCACCCTGACGCGCCTGGAGATGCGGTGCGTGCTGGCGGCCGCGGTCGAACGGATCGCGGAGATCGAGCTCGCCGGCGAGCCCGTCCGGCGCCCGTCCAACTTCCTCCAGGGCCTCTCCCACCTCCGGATCGGCCTGACGCCGGCCCGCCGCCCTGGGCCGCGACGTCCGCCGGCCGATGCGGCAGCCGGGTCCAAAGACCCGGCGCCCGGGTCCAAGGACACAGCACCCGGGCCTAAGGACGCGACGCCCGGACCCGAGGACGGGACTTCGGCCGACCTCCGCATCGCGCTGCCCGGCACGGATGCGGACGGCGGGACCGTCGAGGTGCGCAGCAACCAAGAGGTCACCTTCGGCCGAGGGCCGATTGACGCTCCGACCGACGCGCTGGATGGTGCCCAGGTCGACATCCGAGTCGAGGACCCCGCCGGTGAACCCGTCGCCGGACGGATCCGGGCCGCCGAGGACGGACTGTGGTTCATCACCAACCTCAGCCGGTCCCGCACCTATGTCGTGGAGAACGAGGAGGGCGGCGGCGAGTACGTCTGCGTGCCCCCGGGCCGGCTCGACATGCCCGTCCCGTTCACGCACGCCAGGATCAGCCTGCCGTCCTCCTCCGGCCCGGCGCAGCTGTCCGTCCGCGCGCCGTCCCCGGCCAACGCGTACGCCGCGGACGCGGACCCCGAAGAAGAGCCGAGCCCGGCGTTCGCGCTCGACCCCCGGGCCAAGTACTTCCTGGTCCTTGTCGCGCTGTGCGAGCCTCAACTGCGCACCCCCGCCACGGTGGCTATCCCCAGCACCGCCGAGATCGTGCGCAGGCTGAGCCCGCTCGCGTCCTGGCACGGGATCAGCCCGGCGGCGGTCAACTTCCACATCGAATACATAGCCCGGCACAAGCTCGGCGTACGCAACCAGCAACCCCCGGCGGGTCGTTCGGGCGGGAACTGGCTGCGCCAGGCGGTCGTCTCCACCGCGCTGCGGTTCCGGCTGGTGTGGACCGAACACCTGGCGCTCCTGCCGGCCGCGGAAGCAGGGTGACGGCACACCTGGCGCTCCTGCCGGCGCCGAAGCAGGGTGACGGTCAGCGGACCTCGCCCAGTCGCCGGGAGACCAGCTCACCCACCGACTCGGCGAACGCGCCGGCCAGCACCTGGTGGTGGGTGCAGTCGAGCGCCACATCGTCGACGGTTCCGTCCACATACGGGCCCCAGGCCTCGGCGGCGGACGGCAGGGCGTCGCCCCGGTCGAGGGCCGCGGTCACGAAGAGCATCGAACCGTGGAACGGCTTGGGGTGGAAGGTCCGGGCGAGTTCGTTGTCGTTCTCGAAGACCTTGACCATCGCCTCAAGCCGGTCCTCGGTCAGGCCGAGCGCGGCGGCGCGCTCCACGGCGTCCGGCGCTCCTCCGTCCACCCCCAAGGATTCGTAGATGGCGGCGAGCGCGTCCCCCGAGTCGTCGCCCGGCCCGTCGTCCGCGTCCCGTGCAGCCAGGTCACCGGGGTAGCCGTCGAGAACGCACAACAGCGGCACCTCTTCGCCCTGCTCCTGGAGCAGTACTGCCATCGCGTGGGCGACGAGGCCGCCGAACGACCAGCCCAGCAAGTGATAGGGGCCGGCCGGCTGGACCTCGCGCAGCCGCTCCACGTACTCGGCCGCCATCTCCTCGATGCTCGCGGGGAGTTCGCCCGAAGGCGCCATGCCGCGCGCCTGCACGCCATGGATCGGGTGGGCGGGAGCGATGTGGGGGAGCAGGGCGGCGTAGCACCAGGCGAGGCCGCCGCCGGGGTGTACACAGAACAGCGCGGGGCCCGAACCCGACGGGCGCAGCGGCAGCAGGACCCGGAAGCCGTCGTCCTCCGGTATCTCCGGACGGCCGGGCCGGTCCGTGAGGCGCAGCGCGAGCTCCGCCACGGTCGGCGCCTCGAACAGCGCCCCGAGCCCCAGCTGCCGGCCGGTGGCCGTCCGGATCCGGGCCACCAGCCGGGCCGCGAGGAGGGAGTGACCGCCGAGCCGGAAGAAGTCGTCGTCGGCCCCCACGGCGTCCACCCCCAACTCCGCCGCGAAGAGTGCGGCCAGCTGCCCTTCCGTGGCTCCGCGTGGCGCGCGGCCCGTGGCGGAGGCGCCGAACTCCTGTCGTGGCAGCGCCTCACGGTCCACCTTGCCGTTGCCGGTCAGCGGCACTTCGTCGATCGTGGCCAGGGCGGCGGGCACCATATGAGCGGGCAGGGTGCGCTCCGCGAACCGGCGCAGCTCGGCCGGGTCGGGGCGGGCGCCCGCGGCGGGCACGACGTACCCGACGAGGCGTACGTCCCCGGCGGGTGCGGCGTGCGTGGTGACCACCGCCCGGGTCACGGCGGGATGACTCGTCAACGCCGTTTCCACATCGCCGAGTTCGACGCGGAACCCCCGGATCTTGACCTGGTCGTCGGCCCGGCCGAGGAACACCAGGTTTCCGTCGGGGCGCCACCGAACCACATCTCCGGTGCGGTACATCCGGGAACCCGGCGGCCCCCACGGATCGGCCACGAACCGTTCCGCGGTCAAGCCCGGACGACCCAGGTAGCCGCGGGCCACACCGGTGCCGCCCACGTACAACTCGCCCTGCACACCGACCGGGACGGGCCGCAGCCGTTCGTCGAGCACGTAGAGGCGGTTGCCGGGCTGCCGGGCGCCGATCGGCAACTGGCCGGGCGGCGGCTGCTGTCCCGGTTCGACCCGGAACTCCGTGCAGGTGACCGTGGTCTCGGTGGGGCCGTAGAGGTTGTGGGTGCGGAGTCCGGGGCGCCTGCGGCGTGACAGTTCCAGCGCTTGTGCGGTGAGCGGCTCACCGCCGAGCATCAGGTCGCCCGTGGGCACGAACGCCCGGGGCAGGGCGTCGAGCAGCGTCAGATGGCTCGGGGTCACGTTGAGCAGGGTGCAGGGGTGGTCCGTCAGCCATGCTTCAAGCTGCGGGTCGTGCCGGAGCGGCGCGATGAGGACGCAGCCGCCCACGGCCAGGGGCGCGAACAGGGTCGTGACGGAGATGTCGAAGGAGACCGACGAGCTGAGCATGGCGACGCCGCGCGTGCCCGGGTACTCCTGGCCCACCCAGGAGACGTAGTCGATCACGGCCCGGTGGGTGACGACGACGCCTTTGGGCCTGCCGGTGGAGCCGGAGGTGTAGATGACGTACGCCGGGTGGAGGTCGCGCAGCGGGGCGCGGCGGTCCTCGTCCGTGAGGTCGCGGTCGGCGCCCGGTGACATCGGTTCCGGCCGGTCGAAGTCCCAGACGGGCAGATCGGTGTCCGGTAGGGCCGCCCGTACGGAAGCGGTGGTGAGCAGCAGCGCCGCGCGGGAGTCCGCCAGCATGAACGAGACGCGTTCGGCCGGATAGTCGGCGTCCACGGGCAGATAGGCGCCGCCTGCCTTGACCACCGCGAGCAGGGCGACCAGCAGGTCGACGGAGCCCTCCACGGCGACGGCCACCACGTCCTCGGGCCCGATCCCGAAGGCCACCAGGCGGCGGGCGAGCCGGTTCGCCCGCGCGTTGAGTTCGGCGTAGCCGAGTACGTCGCCCCGGCACCGGACCGCGGGCCCGCCGGGAGTGAGGGCGGCCTGCCGCTCCACGAGGTCGGCCACCGAGGAAGCGTCCGCACCGCCGGCGCGGGTCTCGTCCCCGGCGCCGCCCCAGTCGGTCAGCAGTCGGCGGCGTTCGGCGGCGTCCAGCAGGTCGATGCCGTGGACAGGGACATCGGGGTCGGCCACCACCGTGTTGACCAGCCGGACGAGACGGGAGGCCATGGACTCGACCGTGGCGCGGTCGAACAGTTCGGCGTCATAGTCGACCACGCAGCGGATGCCGTGCGGCTCACCGGCGGGCCCGTACTCCTCCTCCAGCTGGAAGAGCAGGTCGAACTTGGTCGCGCTGGTGTCGGTCTCCACCGGCACGGCCCGTGCGGCACCGAGGTGCCACGGCGCGGTGGACCGCACCTCGAAGGTCAGCATCGTCTGGAAGAGCGGGTGCCGGTTGAGCGAGCGGTCGGGGTTGACCGCCTCCACCAGCCTTTCGAACGGCAGGTCCTGGTGCTGGTAGGCCGCCAGGTCGGTGTCGCGCACCCGGCCGATCAGTTCCCGGAACGTCGGATCCCCGGAGAGGTCGGCACGGAGCACCAGGGTGTTCACGAAGAAGCCGACGAGGTCCTCGAACTCCTCCTCGGAGCGGCCCGCGACAGCCGAGCCCAGCGGGATGTCCGTGCCCGCCCCGAGGCGGGAGAGCAGCGCGGCGACCGCGGCCTGCAGCACCATGAAGACCGTCGCCCGGCTCTCCTTCGCCAGGGCGACGAGCCGGCCTTGTACGGCGGTGCCGAGCCGGAACTGCAGGGTGCCCGCACGGTGGGCCGACACGGCGGGCCGCGGGCGGTCGTACGGCAGGTCCAGTTCGGGCGGCAACCCGGCCAGGGCGGTCGTCCAGTAGCGCAACTGCCGTGCCTGCACGCTGTTCTGGTCGTCCGGGTCGCCCAGGAAGTCGCGTTGCCAGGCCACGTAGTCCGCGTACTGCGCGGGCAAAGGCTCTTCCCAGTCCGGTGCGCCTCCCGAACTCCGTGCCTCGTACGCCGTGCCGAGATCCCGGGTCAGCGGCCCGACCGACCAGCCGTCGGCCGCGATGTGGTGGGCGAGGATCAACAGGACGTGGTCGGTCTCGCCGAGCACGAACAGGTGGCACCGGACGGGGAGTTCGGCGACGAGGTCGAAGACGTGGCGTGCGGCGGCATCGAGGTCCTCCGTCAGCCGCTCCGGATGGCTCTCCTGCACGACGAAAACCGGCCGAGCCTCCTCGCCCCGCCGCACCTGCTGGTAAGGCTCGCCGTCGACCTCCCCATAGCCGGTGCGCAGCATCTCGTGTCGCTCGACGACGTCGCCGAAGGCCTGGAGCAGCGCCTCCCGGTCCAGGGGCCCGGTCAGCCGGAGGGCCAGCGGCACGTTGTAGGCGGCGCCGTGCTCTTCGATGCGGGACAGAAACCACAGCCGGCGTTGGGCATAGGAGAGCGGGATCATGGGTTCCCTCATCCGATGACGGTGTGACGCGGTGGTCCTACGGCTTCTCGGCCACGGACTCGGCTTCCGGTCCGGGCTTGCGTGCGGGTTCGTTCAGAGGAATGTCGCGCATGCCGCGCAGGGGCGAGAAGAACAGCCACAGGCCCGCGCAGCAACCGCCGACGACGGCGATCCACAAGGTGGTCCGGACGCCGAGGAGGGTGGCGAGCCCGCCGCCGACCAGTCCGCCGACCGGCAGGGTGCCCCAGGTGATCCAGCGGGCGGCGGCGCTGACCCGGCCGAGCAGTTCCGGCGGGCAGGCGGCCTGCCGGTAACTGGTCAGCGAGATGCCCGCGACGGTCGAGGAGAAGGTCCACGAGATCCAGCCGAAGCCGAACAACAGCACCCACCAGCCGGAGCCGGCCATCGGAATCAGCAGGCCCGGCAGCGAGAGCACGGTCATCGAGATCCAGCTGATCCGCGCGGAACCGAACCTCCCGGCGAGATGCCGCGCCGCCACGCCGCCCGCCACCCCGCCGACGGCCCCCAGCGCGAGGAGCAGCCCGACCAGGCCGGGGCGCAGATCGAGCGTACGGATGAGGAAGACCGGGCCCAGGGTCTCCACCATGATGACGAAGAAGTTGGCGGTGCCGTTGAACGCCACCGAGTTCCGCAGGATGCGGTCGCGCAGGACGTAGTCGAGCCCTTCCCGGATCTGCGACCGCAGCGTCGGCCGCGGGCCGGGTTCGGTCTGACGGCGCGGCTCGGGGGAGCGGATCGCGGTCAGCGCGCTCGCCGACAGCACGAAGGAGACCGCGTCGGCCGCCATCGCCCCCGCGGCCCCGACCAGGGTCACGAGCCCCGCGCCCGAACTGGGCCCCGCGACCTGCGCGACCGACCGGGACGCGGCGAGTTTGCCGTTGCCGTCGAGGAGTTGGTGGTGTTCGAGGACCGCGGGCAGGTAGGCCTGGTAGGCGACGGCGAAGAACACGGAGAGGACGCTGGAGACCAGGGCGACGGCGTAGAGATGAGCGAGGGTCAGGGCGTCGAGGGCGTGGGCGAGCGGCACCGATCCGATAACCAGGAACAGCGAGACGTCGCACCAGATCATCAGCCGCCGTTTGGCGACGCGGTCCACGATGGCTCCCGCCGGCAAGGCGACCAGGAGGTACGCGCTGGTCTCCGCGGCGGCCAGCAGGCCGACCTGGAACGGCGTGGCGTCCAGCAGCACGACGGCGACCAACGGCAGGGCGAGAACGGTGATCTGCGTCCCCATCTCGCTGACCGTCTGACCGCCCCACAAGAGCAGGAATTCACGGTTCTTCCAGATCGAGGAATGTCTTCTGCTGTCATCGACCATCCGTCAGATGGTGTCATCGGCCCCAACGCGTGTCCATGCCATCCTCAGTCACGGGGGTCACCGAATTCACCGGCTTCCCCCTCGCGGACGCTTCGACTCACGGTTCCCCACAACGAGACGGACGTGACCATGTGCGCTGACAACGGACGTCCCTATGTGCGCTGACAACGGACCTGCCCATGTGCGCTGACAAGCGTGTCGCCGTACGCGGGCGGGGGTGAGCCGACCGTGGGCGCCGGAAACGCGAGCGCGCGCGACACACCCGTCCGGGGCAGGGCGGGCGCCCTGGCTCTCCTGCTCGGCGCCGACGCGGCGGTCCAGTTCGGGTCCGCCGCGGCCGCCCTGCTGATTCCCGAGGTGGGGGTCTGGGGCGTACTCGTCCTGCGGCTCACGGTCTCCGCGGCACTGCTGCTCGCGATCTGCCGCCCGGCCCTGCGCGGCCATGCGACGGGGGATTGGGTGGTGGCCGGCCTCCTGGGCCTGACGCTGTGCGCCTGGAACAGCTGCTTCTATCTCGCGATCGAGCGCATGTCTCTCGGGCCGACCGTCACGCTGGAACTGCTCGGTCCGCTGACGCTCACGCTGCTCGGCTCCCGGCGCGCCACCGATCCGCTGTGGGCGCTGCTGGCCCTCGCGGGCGTGTTCCTGCTGAGCAAGGACGGTTTCGACGGTCTCGCCCCCGCGGGTGTGGCCTTCGCGCTCTGCGCCGCCGGCCTGTGGGCCTGCTACATCCAGCTCAGCGTGCGCACCGGCGCGCGCTTCCGGCGGCTCGACGGTCTCGCGGTCGCGATGGCCGTCGCCGCCGCGGCGAGCGTCCCGGTGGGTCTCGCCTTCGGGCGGGTCACCTTTCCCGAGCCGGGCGACATCGGGCTCGTCGTCGCCGTGGCCGTGCTGTCCTCGGTCGTACCCACCGCGTCGGAACTCATCGCCCTGCGCACGCTTCCCCCCGTGGTCTTCTCGGTCCTGATGAGCCTGGCCCCTCCGGCAGCGGCACTGGCCGGACTGCTGGTCCTGGACCAGGCGCTGACCCACCTCCAGTGGCTGGCCATGGTGCTGGTGGTCCTCGCGTGCGGCGGAGCGCTTCTCACCCCGGCTCCCGCGCGCCGGGGGCGGTGAGAGCGGGTGGCCCGGAGTCCGGCAAGAACGATCTCCCGTTGCGGGTGTTCTTAGACTGGCCGGGTGGAGGACATCGATGCGATCGCGGCCCTGCAGGATTCGGTGCGGCGTCGCCTGTACGAGTACGTGGCGGCGCAGGGCCGCGAGGTGGGCCGCAACGAGGCGGCCGAGGCGGTCGGGGTGGCGCGCACCCTCGCCGCCCACCATCTGGACAAGCTGACGGAGGTTGGGCTGCTGGAGAGCGGCAGCCGACGTCTGACGGGCCGTTCGGGGCCGGGTGCGGGCCGCCCCGCCAAGGTGTACACGCCGACCAGGACCGAACGATCGGTGTCGCTGCCGGCCCGCGACTACCGCACGGCCGCCGAACTGCTCGCCGAAGCCGCCGAGCAAGCGGGCCTCGACGCCCGTCTCTTTGCGACAGCACGTCGCCGCGGTGAGGCCGACCGCGGATCGGCTGCGCCCTGCGAGGGCCTGGAAGACGCCATGGAGATGCTGGCCGCGCGGGGCTACGCGCCGCACCTGGAAGACGCCGACACCGAGAGCGCCGTCGGCGCCGTCGGCGTGGACGGGACCGACGGCCCGCGCGTCGTACGCATGCGCAACTGCCCTTTCCACGTGGTGGCCGAACGCTTCCCGCCGCTCGTCTGCGGAATGAACCTCGCGCTCTTGGAGGGGCTGCTCGGCGGTGGCTCCGTCACGGCCCGGATGGATGCCCGGCCGGGGGAGTGCTGCGTGGTGCTCGAAGACTCTAAAAACGATACTGATTGACATAGAAAAGCGGGCCGTGCTGGGATGAGGGCATGACCTCTCCACAACACGCCTTCCACCTGGCAGAGTTGAACGTCGTCACACTGCGCCACCCCTTCGACGACCCGCACATGGCGGACTTCGTCGAGCAGCTCAACCCGATCAACGCCGCCGCCGACAGCGCGCCCGGCTTCGTGTGGCGGCTCGTGGCGGACGGCGAGGTCGACGCCACCGGCCTGCGCCCGGCGGGCGAGGACGTCGTCGTCAACCTCTCCGTATGGCAGACACGGGAAGCCCTGTGGGAGTTCACGTACCGCAGCGGGCACCTGGAAGTGATGCGCCGCCGACGCGAGTGGTTCGACCGGCACGTCGAGGCGCACCTGGTGCTGTGGTGGGTGCCCGCGGGGCACATCCCCACGATCGAGGAGGCCCTGGACCGACTGGCGAGCCTGCGGACCGAGGGCCCGTCCCCGCGGGCGTTCACCTTCACCAACTCCTACACGGCGGCGGAGGCGGCCGAGCTCCTTCCGGCGACCGCGCTGCTTCCGGCGGCGCCGATGAGCGAGCCGCGGGAGCTCGGTCGGGTCGGTTAGCGGGCCAGGGCTGCTGAGGCCGTTTGGCTTGGCCTCGTCAGGCTGTGGGGGGAGTACGCGCAGGAACGCGGCCCGGGTGAGGCCGGTGACGTTCTCGTCGCGCCCTCGTCCGGGATGGGCAGCCACTGCTCTGGCGCGGCAAGTACCGCTGATGGCAGGATGGCCGCCATGATGATCACCAGAAAGGCTCATGCCGCGTAAGCGCCCGGGTGCCATCCGCGCCATGCGCGAGCGCCGACCTCCCGAATGGGCGCGTGAACTGCCCACCATCGACCGCCTGTCGGCCGACACGAGTGCCGCGATTCACTTGGTGGAACACAGCTCTCACAGCTACGAGGTCCAGCCTGGCCGAACCTCGCAATGCCTCCACAGCTACCGGAATTTTCTGCGCCGGCCAGGTCGGAGGCTGAGGTTGACTGCCTCGGAGTGCCCGGCCTGCCCTGGGTGCCAGTACGACGATGTCGCCGTGGTCAGGGACGCGTTGGAGGACATAGTGGGCCTGCTCCCCCTTCCGGCACGCACCGAATTGCGACGGCTACTTGCCGGTCTGGATGCGGAATTCAGAAGCAGGACACTGCACGATCCCGACCCAAGCCACTGGGTGGACTGGAGCGGGCGCCCGTACCGATGGTGGCACCGACGGGTTTACGCGGGTGTCTAGGGCGAGGGGCTGCCCCTCCCGGCGATGCTGAGCGATGCGAAGACGACGTTACGAGATTCGGGTTCTGCCGCTGGACTCGTCCTCGTCAAAGAGGCTCAGCCCAGGGGCCGTTGGGTGTCGGCCCGTTCCTGGGTGGGCCTGATGGCACCGGCCAGCATGTGCCAGACGCCACGTGCAGCGGAGCGCTGGCATCGGTCACAATTCGCCCATGACACTCCCAGCACAACTCACTGCGGTACCCGGCACCGACAGCCTCTATCTGTGGGAGCCCGAGGGCACAGGTCTCTGGGGCTACGCCAACTGTCTGTGGGTCATATCCGGCCCCGACGCAGCAGTGATCGATACCCCTTACGACGGGCCGATGACCGAAGCGATGATTACTGCGGCCCGGCCCCTGCTCGGCAGCCGCACCGTAGGGACGGTCGTCAACACACACGCCAATGGCGATCACACGTTTGGCAACTACCTGTTCCCCGGGGCGGAGATCATCGCCACCCGTGCAGCGCACGACCACCTTCATCATGAGCCGACCCCGCAGGAGATGCATGCGTTGGTGCACCAGTCACCAGTTGAAGCCCCCCTGGGCCGGTACCTGCGTGACCATTTCGGCGTTTTCGACTTCTCCTCGGCGCAGCTCACCGAGCCCACGCTGACTTTCTCCGGCCGCCACACGTTCCCCGTAGGGGATGTCGAGGTGGAGTTGCACGAGGTGGGGCCCGCCCATCACGTCGGCGATCTGGTGGCCCGCATCGGAGATGTGGTGTGCACCGGCGACGTCTTCTTCCACGGTGATCACCCCTCCCACTGGGCCGGGCCCTTGCAGAACGTCATCGACGCCTGCGAGCTCGTCCTCGCCCTTGACCCCCGGGTCGTCATACCCGGCCACGGACGGCCGACGGACCAGGCCGGACTCGAGGAGCACCTCGTCTACCTACGTACGGTGCAGCGCGAGATCCGACTGCGTTTCGAGGCCGGACTGACCGCGGAGAAGGCGATGGACGACCTGTCCAGCCGGGCCTTCTATCCCCACCTGGGGCTGCCGGAACGCCTCATGATCCTGATCGCGGTGGAGTACAGCCACCTCAGTGGCGCCTCCTCGGCGCCGACCGTACTCAGTCTCGCCGGCCAGGCGGCCGTCTGGTCGTATCGGTAGCCCCGACCCACTCATACACGCATACACGGCGACACTTCGCGGTCTCTCTGTATGGAAGAGCGGTGTGAGGTCTGGTGTCGCCTGCACTCCCGTACAGGCGACACCAGACGGAACAGCGGTCGGGGGAGACCGCGTTCGGTTCCTGGAGCTCACGCTCCCCTCCCCCGCGGGGAGCGGCGCTGCAGGTCCCCAGAGCAAACGACAACGGGAGGCATCGGCGCAAGAGCATTCGTGCGCTGTGCCCCCTCTGATTCCGGCCGGTGGAATAAGTCGCTTCCTAATTCGGCTCGACGGGATGCTGCGGCCCGCTAGGCCGCAGCATCCTTCCGTGGTCGCTCGTCCCATACATCGGCCCGGCGGCGGTGACGGTTCCCCGCCGCGGGGGCCCCGGACTGAAGACCAGCACGAAGAACCGGGCCCCGGGCGAGCCCAGCGGCATGGCAGCGCACATGGTGACGTCGCCTTCCTGAGAGCGGGCGTGAGACGCGCAACAGCGGCTCAGTTGTGCGGGCTCGTGAACGGGGCCGGACCACGGATAGCGCATACGGCGGGTGTCGCCGTTGGGGTGAACGTATGCCACATGGTTGGCGCGGTAGATGGGGCCGGCCACTGGGTCTGCGCTGACCTCTTCGTCGAGCCTTTGCAGGTCGTCGTTCTCCGGATGCTGGGCGACGGCGTTGCGGAGTTGGGCGCTGAGAGGTACGGCCCAGTCGGTTTCCCAGTTCACCAAGTGGTGCTCGCGCGCTGCTTCGTTGAGCAGCATGTAGCGCATGAGGTTCCCGTCGGGAATGGCCGGTTCCGCGTCGCAGGCGCGAGGAAACATGCGGACGAACTCGTCGTTGTAGGCCACAACGTTCCAGGCGACGTCGTTGACATAGCTCGCATTGCCCACGACGCTACGCACGGCCTCAGACCAGGCGGCGGGCACCTTCGCGCCGGCCAGCGGGTCCTGTGGGTGAGGCGGCTCGTGGCCAAGCGAGTAGACGTAGAGGGCTATGCGCTCGCGTTCCTCCAATCGAAGGACGTCAGCGACCCGGTCGAGGAACTCACCTGCGGGAGAGGGCATCTCGCCGCGCTCGAGCTGGGCGTAGGTGCGTTCTGTGACGTAGAGGAGCTGGGCGACCTGCGCCTGGGAGAGGCCAGGAGCACGACGGCCTCGGCCGCTTCGCGGAGGCCAGCCCAGATCAGTGGGGTCGAGTTGCTTCCGCTTCCACTGCAGGAGCTCGCGCAGGGCCGCCTTATTGTCCACCGTGCGCTCCCTCCATGGTGAACTCGAGCAACTGAGGGCCGTATAGGGGTCCATATACAGGAACAGGGTTTTCCTGAAACTCCGCGGACGGAAAAAAGCGTTCCTGGTGGCTTCCGGGCGGGGGCGGCGACAATGACCGCTCGGATCTGCACATGCAACGGGAGACGCGCAGGTCCTCAACCATGAGGGGATGTTCGCGATGCTGCATGATGCCGCCGCACTGCCGCCGGAGGCCGGCGGAGCCGTGGGGCGCACGCTCGCCGTCCTGCGGGGGCTGCGGCACTTGGGCCCCGGGGCGCATCCACTGGCAGCCATTGCCCTCCGAGCCTCTTTGCCCGCGGCGACGGCTCACCGCTACCTGCAGGCGCTTCTGGGTGAGGGTGCAGTGCAACGGCAAGGCCCACGTGGCCATTACGCCTTGGTGGAGACAAGACATCTCGTATCCGACTTCCCCCTCGATACGGCCAACGATCCGCCAACTGGCCTGAGTTCGCTCACAGTTCGTGCTGAGCTGATCACTTTACAGTCACGGACCGGTCAAATCGCACTGGCATACGCGGCGATTCTCTTGGGCAGTCCGCTACGTGTGCACGCGGAAAGGGCTCTTGGGGCTCACGCGGGGCTGTTGAGTTCCGCCCCGCGTGCGTCGCTGCACGCCCTGTGGCACGCGCCGTTGGAGACCGATGCATCCGGTTGGGTCATCCAGGCCTGCCTGGGAGACTCCACTTCGGCTCGACCACCGCTCCATCGCATCCGCCAGGACGGCTATGCCATAGGGGCTTCTCCCATCGCAGGCCGGGACGTCGTCGCGGCCCCGGTCTGGCGGGGATCTACCGTGGCGGGAGCCGTCAGTCTCCTTGTCTCACACCGGCAGATGCGCGGCACTGTGGTGCGAGACCGCTTCGTGACCGCCGTGATGGACTCCGCCGGCGTGATCAGTCGACAGTTGACCCGCGGCGGGGCGCCGGTTTCTCCACGCTGACCCCCGCTCCCCACTTCCCCCTTTCCCAGGGCTAAAAGAGGACTTGCTCCGTGAACCGTTCCGTTCTTGTCATCGGCGGCAGCCGCGGCATCGGCCTGGCCACCGCCCGGGCTATGCAGAGCGCAGGCGACCGCGTCGCCGTGACCCACCGCACCTCCGAACCGCCGGCGGACCTCCTCTCGATCCACTGCGACGTCACCGACACCACCGACATCGAGGCCACATTCAAGGAAGTGGAGGAGCAACAGGGACAGGTCGAAGTCCTGGTGTACTGCGCGGGCATCGCCAAGGACCAGTTGCTCATGCGGATGAGTGAGGACGAATTCACCTCGGTCCTCGACACCAATCTCACCGGGGCCTTTCGCGCGGTCAAACGGGCCAGCAAGGGCATGCTCCGCGCCCGAGCCGGGCGGGTGGTCCTGGTCTCCTCCGCGGTGGCGCTGCGAGGAGAGGCAGGACAGGCCAACTATGCGGCGGCCAAGGCCGCGTTGGTCGGCTTCTCCCGTTCGATGGCGCGGGAACTCGGCTCCCGCAACATCACCTTCAATGTGGTCGCGCCCGGCCTCACCCACACGCAGATGTCCGATGACCTCACTGAGGACCAACGGGCGCGCCTCGTCAGCCAGATACCGCTGGGGCGTCTGGCGCAGCCGGAGGAGATAGCCGCCACGATCGCCTTCCTCGCCTCACCACAGGCCGGCTATATCACTGGAGCCGTCATTCCCGTCGACGGCGGTGCGGGCATGGGGCACTGACTCCGTACGCGGCGCCAGGAGAAAGGCGACCGACGACCAAATGATCCCATCGCTGAGTTCAGGCTCAGCGAGGGGATCGGCGTGTGAGCTCCACACTTGCGCGCGCCGCACCTCAGTTCACCGCTGCCGTTGGCGACGGCTAGCCCGCCTCGTCCCCTGAGCGCCGTGCATGGGCCGGGCCGCCGGAAGCAGACCCTCCGGGTTGGTTAGGCTTGTTGTACGCACCGTGATCGCCCTCGGACCAAGGGCGACCAACGAGGGGAGCGCACACGTGGAGCCGGGTACGGAGAACTTGGTTAGGGGGGACGCCTTGCAACAGGCCTGGCGGACGGTCGTCGAGGGTGTCACGGGCTCGATGGCCTACATAGCCGACGGACACTGGAACGTGGTGGCACACAACGCCGCGTTCGAAGCTCTCTTCCCGAACGGGCGGGCACCCGACAACATCATGCGGTGGATACTGCTGGACGATCAGGCCCGCGAAGCAACCCTGCTGAACTGGGCCGAGGATTGGGCGCGGGGCGCCTGCCCGGCGCTCAGGCAGGCGGTCACCGATCACCCGGCGGACCCCGAACTCATCAACCTGGCCAGCGACGTCCGGTCCGACCCCGTCGCGGGGCCCATCTACCGGGCAGCTGCCACCACACGCGCCGTACATCCCGACGGGGCGGTTCTCCAGGTCAATCACGCCGTGAACGGACCGGGCTGGGTCATGGCCACCGCCGCAAATCCCCTGCCTCATACCGACGCCCGCTTCATGATGTTGCAGTACCGGCCGGGCTCTACTCGCCCTCATCAACCACCCCCCTTGAGCAGGCGAACCATCTGACGGAAACCGGCGCTCCGGTTCAATAACCCTCGCGGAACCTGGGGGCCAGACCGGGGTGTGCCATCTGCGGACCAAGCGGGTTCCCTCCGCGTGAGGGCGTCTGCAGTGCACACCTCGAACGTCCAGGTCAGTTACAGATTGGCGTCGACAGGAACTCCGCGCTGCTGCATCCGGGCCTTGAGGAATCCCACCTCCGACGACGTCCCCACCAGACCCTCGTGGCTCAGCAAAGTGTCGTACCGCCGGCTGCCGAGCGAAAACGCACTTTCACTTACCGCCACCGCGGCGCAACCGCAGCAGGAAGAGAGTGCCTAGGACGACCACTACGACGATGAACGCGACTTGCCCCCAAACCGGCAGGCCAGGGCCGCCGCCAGGAGCAGCCAACTCCATGATTGCCATCTCGCTTCCTTCCTCCTGCCAGGTGTACCTCAACCTTGCTGTGCATCCTGGGTTTTGCGCACGTACTCAAATTCAGCGTCGACAGATGTACCCCCTCACTGTTGGTGAATGCTTGGGGGCTGGGTACCGGAACCGCGCTCGAGACGCTTTCAGGATCGGGGCCCTAGGAGGTAAGCGGACAGCAGCAGACCTCCACCGGCTATACCGATTCCGCCGGCGGTGACGCTCCACCAATCCGTGGGGTCACTCAATGCGAATCCTTTAACGACTGCGAAGACGCAGATGGCGACACCGATCACCGAGAGAGCCAGCAGCTTCTTACGGGTCATTCGCATCACATCCGGAGGTTCGCTCGATACTGGCTTGCCCAGTTGCCCGGTTTGGTTTCTTGCCGCGTTAACCGTAGGTATAGATTGCTCCGCCCTGGTCGAGTTCAAAGTGCCCCCGGGTTCACGGTTGAAGCCCGTCTCCACACCGGCAGTTGAGGTGCCGGGGGCAGGCTGAGTGGGCCCTCGTGGAAGTACGTCTCACCCAGCTTGATGCGCCCACTCTGATCTGTGGAGCCGTTCTTGGCGGTGATCTGCCGGGCCTCGTTGCTCGTGTAGGTGGTGCGATGTGTCGCCCGGTCGAATCCGTCCGGTCGTCGACCCTCCCGCGCCGTCCCGCAGCTACGCCCCGTGCTCGAACGCAACCAGGACCCTCCCCCCCCGTGCTCGTCGCCCCCCGCAGTCCAATCACCTCGCACAGCGATGGCAGGCTGTTCGCAGACATTCATCAGGAAGGCCGGTCCCAACGCAGATGAACAGCAGCAGTGCCCCGAACGCCCTGGACCGTGCCGCCGGGCACCAGCAGCGCTTCGACGCGTCGTTCGAAAAGTACTTCGCCGAGCTTGCCGGTGACCTCAACGGTGCGAGGCTGGGCCGCTTCACGCCCCGGTGTCTGGAACTGCTGGCGGAGTTGTCGTTGCGCGGAGGGAAGCGGATTCGGGTCGTCCTGATGTACGAGGCGGCGCGCCTCGTCACGGAGGAGGAGGCACCGGGGCTGCTGGAGGCCGCGTTGAGCCTTGAGCTGCTGCACAGCCACGCGCTCATCCTCGACGACATCATGGACGACTCGCCCATGCGCCGCGGTGGCCCCTCGACGTACTACGCGTGCCGCGCGGACCTCCCCGAGAACCCCCAGTCGGCGATGGGGCTTGCCATGATGGCGGGTGACCTCGCCGGCTTCCTCGCCCTGCGCGTTCTGCACCGCGCGGACCTGCCCGCCGATCGCAAGCAGGCCCTGCTCGACGTCCAGCTCGGCGTGACGACGGACACCGTCATCGGCCAGATACTCGACCTCGAACGCGACGTCACCTCCTCGGCGGACGAGGAGCTGCTGGAGACCGTGTGCGAGTACAAGACCTCCCGGTACTCCATCCTCGCCCCGCTGCGCCTGGGTCTGCTGGCCGCGGGCGAGGACTTGACCGCGCATGAGGAGAGTCTGCGCCGCTACGCCCTGCCGGCCGGCATCAGTGGCCAGATGCGTGACGACTACCTCGACCTCTTCGGCGACCCGGACGTCACCGGCAAGCCCATCGGTGCGGATCTGCGGGCCGGCCGCCTCAGCTATCTGGTGCGCGACCTGCTCGCCGCCACCGACGGGGACGACCACAGCACCGTCAAGGCCGCACTTGGGAGTCCCGAGTGCACACCGCGGACCATCGACCGTATCCGCGAAATCGCCTACCGGTGCGACGTGCACAGCCGCCTGCAGTCGGCCATCGAGCGCCACGCGGACGCCGCCTCCGCCGAAGCGTCGTCCTGGCGTCGGCACTGGCGCGGCGAGGCCGTGAGCTTCTTCGAACAACTGCCCTCGTGGAATGCGAAGAGGGTCCGGTAGTCCTCCCCTGAAGCCCGGTGCACGTCGCCTTCCCCGACGGCCGGGGGTGCGGCGCGCAGGCGCTCACAGCGCGGTGACCACGTCCTTCAGCAGGAGCCCTGCGAGCGTGGCGAAGGTCAGTCCTGCCGCGACGTTGACCGCCAGGGCCGCCGTGGGGCCGCGCAGCAGTCCCTGCCCCAGCCGGCCCGCACACAGGCCGATGGTGCTGTCCCAGACCAGGCCCACCACGAGGAAGATCAGCCCGAGGGTGAGCAGCTGCGGCCAGAGCGCTCCCCGGTCCGGGTTGGTGAAGCGCGGCAGGAAGGCGGCGAAGAAGAGCACCGTTTTCGGGTTGAGCAGATTGGTGACCGCCGCCCGGCGCAGGATGTCGCGGTCGGGGGGTGTCGCCGTGGCGTGGGCGAGGGGTTTCCGCGCGGTACGCAAGGTGTTCACGGCCATTCCGCCGAGGTAGAGGCCGCCCGCCAACTCCAGCGCCATCAGCGCCAGGGGGGTGGACTTCAGCAGGACGGCCAGGCCCAGTGCCGCCGCGGTCACGTGGACGACCATGCCCAGAGCCATCCCGGTGGCGGAAAGCAGGCCCGCCCGCGGTCCGCGCTCGACGGCGACCGCCACGATGTACGCGGCATCCGGTCCTGGAGCGACGGTGACGAGCGTTACGGCCACCAGATAGGCCGGCAACAGTGTGAGGTCGAGCATGGTCTCCTCCAAGTTCTGCACGGACGTCTCTGCGTAGCGCCGTCTACGTAACGTATTAGAGCCACTCATGACGTTACCGGGAAGGAGTGCGTCCTTGCAACGTGAAGAGGCATCTCAATGCGTTACGGTGTAGGCATGGGCTGTGGAGGTAGTTCCGTCACCGTGTCCGTGCTGACTCCGGACGTACTCGTCGATCTGGTCAACGGCTGGGGCGCCCGGCCCCGTAAGGAAGGCCTGCGGACCGATGAGCCGCTGCCCTCCCTGGATTCCCTCGGTGACCTCGCGTTGCCCGGTGCGGTCCGGGACGCGCTCGACGCGGACGCCGTGGCCCGCGTGGCGGACGCGGTTCATCCGGTGTTCGCCGCCGCGGACGCGCCCGAGTGCGCCGACCGGCTCACGGGGCTGCTCTCCGCCGCCAGAGTGCATCCGGTGCTGGCGGCCGCGCCTGACAGCACGTTCCACGCCCTCTGGTCCGTGGCCGCGCCCGCCGACGCCCTGCTCGCCGCCGTCGCCGTCACGCTGCGCGCCTACCTGGCCGAGCACGGATGGGGGCGCATCGGGTTGTGCGCGGGCGCCCACTGCGCCGACGTGTACATCGACCAGTCGCCCGGCGGCCGCCGCCGCTTCTGCTCGGTCACCTGCCAGAACCGGACTCGGGTGGCCGCCTTCCGCAGCCGCCGGGCGGCCGCCACCGGGTGACCGGATCAGCTCGTGCCCACCCGGCGCGGAGGCCGCGCCGACTTAGTTGCCCACGGGACACGGGACACGAGCGCTGCCGACGTTCACGATCGCCCCCAGGGTCTACTTCACGAACTGCCCAGATCCTGGAGGTGGGTGACTGTTCGCGCAGGTCAGCGCACACGTCCTCGAGGCTTGAGCGGCAGGTCCGGCAGTTCCGGGGCGCGCAGCGGCGCCCCGTCGTAACCCTTCACCTCGCCGAATCGCGCCCCCTTCATCCAGTCCTCGCGGGCCCGTTCGATCTCCTCCTGGGTGCGGCCGACGAAGTTCCACCACATATCGGAGTCCTTCGTTGTTTGCGCAGGTTGACGCCGTGCGTGATTGCTCCTGGTCAGCAAAAGGTCAGCATCAGTCACGAGGGGTCGATCCGCGGTGGCGAAAGATTCGTTGGCTCGAGGGATGGGTTCGTTCTTCAAGGAGTGCGAGCATCCGCGGTCTCGGTGGTCGAGGTGCCCGCACCCCTACAAGATCCGTTACCGTGGGGCGGCCGGGAATCAGCTAGAGGAGTCGGGGTTTACGGATCGCGACGAGGCCATCGACCGTTTGACGGAAGTCTACAAGGAGAAGAAGGCGCCGCGTTCTGCAAAGGCGGTACGCATCCAGAAGTACGGGACGATGCGGTTCCAGGAGTACACCGAGGAGTGGAAGGCCGGGCAGCGGCACTTGGCCGCCTCATCGGTGCGGCACCTTGACTCGCTTCTGCAGCACCATCTGTATCCGGCGTTCGCCAGTCGACGAATGGGCTCCTTCGACCACAAGGTGGTTGACGGGTTCATCCGCACCATGGAGCGCAACGGCGTCGGGCTGGCTACCCAGGCCAATGCCTTCGACAAACTGCGTTCCATCCTTCTCGACGCACACCGGCTCGGCGTCTTCCCTGACAGCCCCATAGCCGGCGTCAAGCCCCCGCACTACGCCCCCGATCGGGCCGTGATTCCCTCGCGTGAGCAGTTGCGCGAGATACGAATGGCAGGGGACGACGCCTTCACGCTGATCGTCGACGTGATGAGCGGGTGTGGACTGCGTAACGGCGAAGCGTTTGCGGTCAACCTACGAAATATCGTGGCCGACGACGTGTACCGGGTCAGCGAGCAGGTGATCCTGTCCACCCGGCGGTATGGGCCGCTCAAGCACAGGAAAGCGGGGGAGTACCGCGATGTTCCCCTTCCCGCTCGGGTCAAGGAGACGATCGAGTGGTATGCCGAGACACACGGAACAGTCGAGGGCTACCTGTTGCGTCAGTCGACCGACGCGAGTAGGCCATATCCGCACTGGGGCATGGATAATCAGTGGCGGCGGGTGAGAGCGGCGGGAGAAGTGGGTATTCCGGAAGGGATGGTGATTTACGGTTTCCGGCATTTCTTCGCTTCTAACTGCCTGAGCAACGGCATACCCATCACGGATGTCGCCGAGTGGATGGGGCACAAGAGTATCGATGTGACGTTCAAGATCTACCGACACTTGATGCCTGGATCGATCAGTTCAGCCGCCAAGATGCTCAACCTCTGCCTTGTCCCTTGAGTGAAGGTGTGCTTGCTATCGAGGGGCCGGCCCTGACCAAACTCCACGCCAGATCACTCCATATCGGCGATGAACTCATGGGAACTTTAAGGCGGCTTCATTTTCTAGCGTCGGTGTCCAGTCTGATGTGCCGCGCGCTGAGCGGAGAGCCTGGCGGACGACGGTAGACGAGAGAAAAAGTATCCCGGGCCCCCCGAGTGGGTAGAGCTCGCGTTCCACAGGAGGGTAGTGCCTACGCCGCTAGGTCTAGGATCCGCGCGGCTCTGCTGACCGACCCCGGCATGAGATGGCGGTAAGTTTTGAAGGTAATGGCTATGTTTCTGTGTCCCATCCATTCGGCAACGTCAGTGATGGGAATGCCGTGGGTCAGGCAGTTTGATGCGAAGAAGTGCCGGAAGCTGTAGATCGACATCCCGGTGGGGATGTGAATCTGAGCGTCCCTCTTAATGCGTCGCCACTGGTTGCTGAGGCAGTAGTGCGGGAAGGCGCGGGCGGGGTCGCTTGGGTGGCGAAGCAGGTATCCATTGGTCGTGCCGTGTTTGGTGGCGTACCACTCGATGGTCTCCCTGGCTCGGACTGGAAGTGGGACATCACGATATTCGTTCTTCTTGCGGTGCTTGAGTGGTGCGTATTGACCGGTCGTTTGATTGACCTGCTCGGTGACCCGGTAGACGTCGTCTGCCACGATGTTGTGGAGATTGGCGGCAGCTGCCTCACCATTCCGCAGCCCGCAGCCACTCATCAAGTCCGCGATCAACAAGAAGTGATCGTCGCCCGCAGCTCGTATCTGCCGCAACTGGTCCGGTGAGGGAATGACAGCTCGTTGCGGGTCGTATTGCGGGGCCTTTACGCCTCGGAGAGGGTTCTCTTGGAACAGACCCAAACGGTTGGCGTCAAGGAGGACCGCTTTCAGCTTGTCGAAAGCGTTGGACTGTGTAGCAGAGCCCACCCCATTTCGCTCCATGCTCTGGATGAAACCTTCTACAACCTTGTGATCGAACGTGTTCATTCGCCTGCTGCCCAACACTGGAAACAGGTGATGCTGAAGTAGGGAGTCCAGATGCCGGAGCGAGGAAGGCCCCAAGTGACGCTGGCCAAGCCTCCAGTCGGTTGCGTACTCGTCAAATCGCATCGACCCGTAGCTCGCGCGTTGCTGTACCTTGGCCTGCGCTTGCGGACCCGCGGCCTTCTTGTCGTTGTAAATCTCCGTCAGGCGCCCGATTGCATTTTCCTGGGTGGTGAAGCCCGATTCCTGCACCTGCTTCCCGGACATGGAACGGTATCGGATCTTATAGGTGTGTGGGCACTTTGACCACCGGGCTTGAGGGTGTTCACAATCCTTGAAGAAGGATCCCATCCCGCGAATCAGTGAACGAGGCACAGAAGAATATTCCGATCGTTTGTGTAAATGCCTTTAGGGGTGTGACGGGAGATCTTGAAAAGATTGAATGGATTAGGCTCATTGGGTGCAGTGATGGCTGAGCCAAGCCTCGACGTCGGACCTCCTAAACCGAATCTTTGCATTGGCGCCTGACCCGAATCTGTAAAGGGTGAGACCGGACCGATTGGCATTTTTATAAATCCACGATGCGGACACATTGAGGTACTCGGCTACTTCTCGCACACTCATGAATTGACCTGTCATTTTCCCTCGGGAGTCTGGTGAAAATACTTCGAAGGCCGGGCCGCACGCGGTATCTCGGCGGCCACTGCAGGTCAATGGTCCGGCACATCCCCGGTTTGGCTAACCGGGGATGCTCGGCTATGTTGCGGGCTGCCGATCTCTCCGGGGGAAAGATCGGATTGCTGACCGAACGCCGCGTCAGCCTGCATGGCACCCGGTCGGGATCAGCTCCCGCGGTGCTTGTTTGTCACACTGTCGACGTGGTGTCCCTTCGTGTGTGGGGTTCTCCCGCGGCGCTCCCTAAGGCGATCTCTACGAGTCGTCTGCAGAAGACGTCGTCTCCCCGCGAGCTTCTTGAATAACTCGGGGCGGAAGCCACGGCCAGGCTTCGGTCCTGCCGTCGTTGCCGTCGACGTGCAGGGCCTTGAGGCCACAAGTGGCCGTGGCAGGCTCATGCCGCACGATCGATGAAGTCGCGAAGGACTGCACGGGGGCCCACGACGGGACCGCGAGGCGCTGCTCTGGAAACTCGACGGCGTGTCCGGATACAACGCCCGCCTTCCCCTGACCGTGCCCGGGTCCGACCTCCCCGGCTTGATCAAACACGTGGCCACTGTCGAGGCCAGGTATTTCGGCGAGGGCTTCGACCGGCCGCCCCGAACTGCTGCGCAGGTGGCAGGACCACGGCGAAGGTGCGCGCGGTGAGCAGCGTCGTGTCACCTCCGGGCCGTACCCATGCCGGATCGTTATCGGCCGCAGAGCGGTCGCCGTCCTGGACTCTCGCTTGGCCACTGCGCGCCAGTGCAACTATCTGACAGCTTCGGGCAGGTCCACCCGAGGGCCTGTTTCATCAGCCTGAAGAGGTGCTCGATGCGTGCAGCTGTTCCCTATGACCCATCATGTGGAATGCGTCGCGATCCTTGAGCCTGCCGAAAAAGGCCGCTGACCTGCTGCTTTAGCGAGTGTGCATTATGTGCGTTGTGTGCGTTACGGGCGATATCTTGACGCATGTTCGACGCATATTTGACGCACGTGACGCACGTTTGACGCATAAACTGATGGGCCGTCAGGACTCTCTTAAATCGACTGACGTCTCATCAGTTCTGGTTTGGAGGTCTCTGACTTCCTGTCTTTGAGGGCTGCGGGAGACCTCGGTTCGCGAGGGCCTCAGGGCGGCGAGGTACGGCTCAAGATCCGTGCTGCTGGGTGCCGGCGGCGAGGGCAGCCTCGGCGCTGAGGCGGCCTTGGTGAGCTGCTGAAGATGGGCGTCTGCGAACGCGAGCCACTCCTCGATCTCGGTCCTTTCCTGCCCGGGTGGCAGGGATGCGGCGTGGTTGTGTACTGCTGTGACGAATTCGGCTAGGCGCCTGGCTTCGTGCCACGTGTCTGTCTGTTTTCCGAGGCGTTGGACGCGATAGGCGTGGGTGTAGGCGGCGTGGGCTTTGTGTAGGGCGCTTTCCCGGTTCTGCCGTGCCGCCTCCTGGGCTTGCTCGTCTGCGTGACGGCTTTGTTCCGCGGCTTCGCCACGAAGATCGATTTCCTGCGCGATTTCGGCGAGCTGGTCTTCCAGGGGGCGGCTGTCGGGGTCGGCCCATTCGCTGCCGTGGTGTGTGGGGGGGGCGCCCCGGAGGATGAAACGCAGCCGGTTGGCGGGGGTGTAGTCGAAGCGAGGGATACGCATCCAGGTGTGCTTTTCGGCGTCGGCGCGTTCCTTGTCGGTGGGGATGTGTTTGCTGTGGTCTTGTTCCTGTAGGACGAGGACGTCGATGGATTCGGCTTGGGCGGTGATGGTGAAGTGGGGTGCTGCCTGTCGGCGGTGGCGGGGCGGGGGAGCGCCAGGAGTGGGGCCGAGTGCGGTCGTGTGGCCCTTTGATTCGGCGGCGCCCTCGTCCGCCGACTCCTCGCGCTGCATGCGGATGACCACGTCGTCCAGATGGGTGAGGAGTTCATCGGGCATGAGGTCGATGTCGGCGAAGGCGCGGACGGCTGTGCGGAGGCGGCCCATGGTGGCGGCGGCATGCAGGCCGTGACCGACCACGTCGCCGACGACCAGCGCGACGCGGGCCCCGGACAAGGGAATGACGTCGTACCAGTCGCCGCCCACGCCGGCTCGGGACCCGGCGGGCAGGTAGCGCGAGGCCGTTTCGACGGCCGCGTGTTTCACCGCGTTCCGCGGCAGCAGGGTCCGCTGGAGGGCGAGCGCGGTGGAACGCTCATGGGTGTACCGGCGGGCGTTGTCGACGAACACCGCCGCCCTGGAGACGATCTCCTGCGCCAGCAGGAAATCGTCGTCGTCGAAGGGGGCCGAGGTGCGATGGCGTACGAACTGCACCAGACCGAGGGTGTCTCCACGGGCGTGCAGAGGCACGAGGAGTACGTAGTGGAGACCGAGGTCGCGCAGTGCTCGGCCGTGGGACTCCGACGGCGCCACCCACGTGGGCATCTGGGTCCCCGCGATGTGGTGCAGGACGGACCGTCCGGTGGTCAGCGCGCGAACCGGTTCCGAGTCGTCGGGGTAGGTGTGGGTCCCACCGACGCGGAGCAGGGACTCCGGACAGTCGTCGAGGACGGAGCGCTGGGCGACGCGGCGCTGCGTCAGGGCCTCCGGCGGACCGGTGCCGGTCTCGTCGAGTGCGGAGTCGAAGAGGTCGACGGTGACGAGGTCGGCGAAGTCCTCGGTGCAGACCTCCGTCAGCTCCTCCGCGGTGCGGAAGATGTCGAGCGTGGTCCCGATCCGCTTGCTCGCCCTGTCGGTGAGGGCGAGCCGACGCTGCAGCAGACGGTCGCGTTCCTCCTGGTAGGCGGCGACGACCTCTTCCGAGGAACGGTCCACGTAGTCGAAACCGATCGCGACCAGCCTCACCGTGGCGAGGTTGATCACGCGCCAGTCGTCGGTGAGGCGGGGAGCCTCGGCCTGCATCTGTTCGAGCAGGCTGAGATGGCCGAGGCGGTAGGCACGGAGGAGCCGGCTCACCGGGATCCCCCGACGGGCGTAGAGGCGGGCGATATCCAAGGCGGCCGGAGGAGCTTCCGGCGCGCTCGCGCCGGGGCGGGCCTCCAGGAGATCCAGCAGGGCGGTGACGTGCTGGGCCGTCTCCTCCAGGATCAGGACCTCGATGTCCGCGTTCTCCCACAGCTCGGGGAACTCGCCGTTCAGACGCTGGAGCAGCAGGCCGGCCAGCTTCTTCACCTCAGGTCTGAGGTGGCGGGCCAGCTGACCAAGGAACGCACCGACCTCGGTTCCCATAGCGCGAATGTACGGGAAAGCCATGGTGTGCGCTCCTCGGACAGTTGCGGCAGCCTCTGGTTGGCTCGGTTCTCAGAGGCCGAGGTGGTCGCCCAGGTCGGCGTAGTCGACCTGCCACAGACCGGGAGAGCCCGTGGGGTACTGGGAGCGGAAGCCGAGCATGCGCTGGACACGCGGCGAGAGCGTCTTGGCGAGCTCCCTGTCGACCAGGAAGGGGTACGCCTCCTCACCGGTGAGGAAGCCCGCGTTGAACGCGAAGGCGAGGCCGCGCCGGTACTCGTCGCCGGTCCGGTTCGCTCCGCCGCCGTGCGCGGTCTTGCCGCTGAAGAGAAGGACGTCTCCGGCGTTCATGACGGCGGGGATCGTCTGCTCGGGGGTCCCGCGGTCCTCGAAGTCGCTCCAGTGGTTGCTTCCGGGGATGACGCGGGTGGCGCCGTTCTCCTCCGTGAAGTCGGTCAGGGCGACCAGGAAGTTGATGGTGACTTCCGGCCCGCTGGGCCCCATGCCGATGAACGGGAACCAGTTCTCCAGGTCACGGTGGAGCATCTGCGCCTTGTTGCCGGGGCCGATCTCGATCACCTGGGCGGTGGTCATCCAGTACGTGCCCGACTCCTGGAGGAAGACCAGGTCGCTGATCTCGTGGACCAGGGGGTGGTCGATGACCTCGCTGCGGAACGTGGCGCTGTGCGTCACCAGGTTCGTGAGGCGCTTGGTGTTGCTGCCGTGGAACGCGGCCACGATCTCGTCCTCGTGGAGGGACCCCGGGGCGAGCGTCCGCAGTGGCTGCTCGATCTCGGCGTTGAAACGGACGATCTGCTCCTGCGTCAGGAAGTCCTTGATGATGACGCCGCCGTCACGCGTCACGATCTCGAGGATCTCCTCCGCAGGCGTGTCGTTCGCCACGGACGTCAGCGCCTGGGTCTTCTTCTGGGTCGTCATGCGTGTCCTCTTCCTCGATCCGAAGCGCGGTTGATCGGCCGTTCGATCAGCTGCGGACGTTCCGTCGCCCGGGACTCCCACGCGGCGTCCTCGCGACGATCAGGTGGGTCCGGTGGTCAGGCGTTTCCGCGCTGTTCCTGTGGTGGTCGTCTCACTGTCGCCAGCCGGTACCGCAGGCGAGAACGACAGCGGGCACCTGCTTCGCCCGGGCCCGGTGCACGATGCACAGTCCGGTCGCGGGCACGGCGGCGCTATCCGCTCACGGCGTCCTTGCCGGAGTCGACGCGAGCTGCGGGGACGCTACGGGCAGAAGCGGGTCCCGGCACCGTGTGCCGGCGGTGTGTGGTCCGCTCCCAGGGACGCGTGCTGCCGAGCCATCCGAGGAGGAAGGCCGCCGGTACGGAGATCAGGCCGGGGGTGTGGAGCGGGAACAGGTTGAAGTCCTGCTCCGGCAGCAGCGCGTACTTCGTCCCGGACACAGCGGGGGAGGCGAGGGTCAGGAGGGTGCACAGAGACAGCCCTCCGTAGACGAGCCACAGCAGCCCGTGGCGGTTGAAGCCGGTCCAGAGGAACGAGTAGACGACCGCGGGGAACACGCACGTGGCCGCGAGGCTCAGCGAGAAGGCGAGGAGGAACTCGATGGGATAGCGGTGTACGGCGGTGGTGAGGAGAAGACTCACGACGCAGAGCGCGACAACGGACAGCCGCAGGACTGCCGGCTCTCCGATCCCGATCCGGGTACGGCCCTTCTGCCCGAGCAGGTCGCGGGTCACGGAGACGGCGGCGAAGGTCACGCTCGCCGCGGCCGTGAGCACGGCGAGGAAGGCGACACAGGCTACGAGGGTGTGAGCACGACCCGGCCGGTGGAGTGGTGGGCGAGGACCTCCGACGCGAGGAGGATAGGGGCTTCCTGCCCCTTCGCGTCGACCGCTCCGATCCGTCCGCTGCCCACCACCGCAGCCGCGGCGAAGCCGGTCGTGATCAGCAGCAGGTAGAAGAGGCCGGTCAGCCCGACGGCGACGCTCAGTGAGCGCCGGGCGGCGGGCACGTCCCGGCTGGCGCTGACCCGCAGGAGCAGGTGGGGCATCATCGCGGTTCCGAGGATGACGACGATGTGGTCACTGAGCGTGCCGAGCGGTCCCCTCCGGCGGAGTGCTGCCACAGCCGGGGCTGAGGTATCCGCCCGGTGACACGCTCTTGTCCATGGCCGCCGACAGCAGGGATCCGGGACTCCAGTCGAAAAAGCGGAGCGCCAGCAGGGTCACCGTGGCGAGCGTCACCAGGGCCACGGGCACTTTGGCGACCTGCACGAAACTGGTGCCGCGCAGATCGGCCGCCCCTGCGAAGCACGTGACCAGGAATCCCGTCAGCGCCGTGCAAACCACCTGGGCCCGCTCGCTCGGCATGCCGATCAACAGGGCGGTGGTGATGCCGCCGGCGCGTAGTTGCACCATGAGTAGGGGTACGGCGATGCACAGTGTCACCACGGCGCCGGCGATCCGTACTCCTGGCCCCTCGGCGCGCAGGGAGAACAGCTCGCCCAGGGTGTAGCGGCGGGTCGCGCGAATCCTGGAGGCGAGGAGCAGGAAGACGCCGACTGCGAGGGCGCTGTCGACGGCGGTCGAGACCCCGTCATAGCCGAAGAGGGCGATCGCTCCTGGTAGCGAGACCAGGATGATGACCGTGATCTGTTCTCCCGCCATCGCGACGCCGTTGAAGACGGGCGGGAGGGACCGGCCGGCGACGTAGAGGCATTCCGGGTCGTCGTCCTGCGTGGCGAGCGTGAAAACCCACAGCAGGCAGAGGCCGATGAAGACGAGGAAGGCGCTGATGACCGCGCCCCTCGCGGCGGTGCCGATGAGATCGGGCGAGCCGACGCTCAGGAGGTGCGTCGTCACCACGCGCCCCCGGCCGAACGGGAGGCGGCAGTCGTCGCCGAGGCCGGTTCGAAGGAGGACGCGGCCCGGTTCTCGTACCACCAGGTCCCGCCGACGAGGACGACCAACTGGGTGAATGCCCACGTGATGGCGAGGGTGAGACGGCCGTACACGGAGATCTCTCCGAGAGTCGTGGAGCAGGAGAGCAGGAGAGCAGGAGAGCAGGAGAGCAGGAGAGCAGGACGCCGACGGCGAGCGGCAGCGCGTTGGCGGTGACCAGCATCCGTGTGTCGCGGGGGGGGGAATGCTGGGAGGAATTGGAGGGCACGGGACCTCTCTCGGGGAGGACAGGGAAGACGGACTCGGTGCGAGGGGGCGCGGGAAGGGTCGCAGCCGTGGCGACGGGCGAGGGAGTCGGCTGCAGCGGTGAGGCTGGTGAACGGGCGTGGGGCGTCAGCGGCGGCCGGTCGCCGTCAGGCCGGCGTAGTGCCCGGCCCGCTCCAGGAGCCGGGGGACGCCTGTTTCGAGGGACGGTCCGAAGGTGGTGTCGTGGGGACGCTCGCCGCGGAGCCAGCGGGTGTGGATGGCCTCGCAGAAGATCGCCGCCTTCCAGAGGGCGAGGGTCTGGTACCAGGGGAGCGAGGTGAGATCGAGCCCAGTGCGGCGCTGGTAGCGCTCTGCCAGTTGACACCGGGTGAGGTAGCCGGGTGAACGGGTCACCTTGGTGAGTTCGAGCGGGGTGGCAGGGCTACCGGCCTCGGACCACGTGGCGGTGAGGTACCCCAGGTCCGCGAGCGGGTCGCCGAGCGTGGCCATCTCCCAGTCGAGGATCGCGAGGACCTCGGCCGGGGCCCGCGGGGCGAACATGAGGTTGCCCATGCGGTAGTCGCCGTGCACCACCGAAGCCGACTGGCTCGGCGGCAGGTTCTGGGCGAGCCAGTCCGCGATGCGCTCCACCGCGGGCAGGCTGCGGCTGGTGTTGACCTCCCAGAGGCCGCGGAACCGCTCGACCTGCCGCCGCAGATACCCCTCGGGTCGGCCCAGGGAGGCGAGTTCACCTCCGGTCACGTCGATGCCGTGCAGGGCGACGAGGGTGTCGACGACCGCCTCGCTGGTCAGCCGGCGCTGTTCGGCGGCGGAGAGGTGGGGCGGGATCGTGTCGGTGACGATCGTGCCGTCGAGCCGGGACATGAGGTAGAACGGCACGCCCAGAACGTCCTCGTCCTCGCAGACGGCGAGGATCTCCGGCACCGGCACCCCGTGCCCGTGGAGGAGCTTCTGGATGCGTGCCTCGCGCACCATGTCGTGCGTCGACTTCGGCAGCGGCGGGCGCGGGCCGCGGCGCAGGACGACGGACTCGCCGCCGCGTTCGATCAGGTAGGTGACGTTGGAGTGGCCGTCGCCGATGCGTTGCCACGCGATCGGTCCGCTGCCGATGCCGTGTGCGTCGAGGAAGCCGGTGACCGCGTCGAGGACCAGGAGGGGAGGGCTGTCGAGGTGACGGGCCCGCTCGCGGCTCGCGACGACCTCCACGCCGTCGGGGACGGTGTGCATCACGCGCCCCCGTTCCGGCCGACGACGGCGTCGCCCAGGTATCGCTCACCGGCCTGGACAGTGGCCCGCCGACCGGCCGAGGCACGGCGTGCGATGGCCCACCGGTGGGTCTCGTTGGAGCCGTCGTAGATGCGGAACGGACGCACCTCGTTCAGGTACTGGGCCAGCGGGAGTCCGTCGGAGACGCCGTCGCCGCCGCATATCTGGACGGCACGGTCGATCACCCGGTAGATCGCCTCGGAGCAGTGGACCTTCGCGACCGAGGACATTGCCGAGCCCGCCTTCGGGTCGCTGTGCAGCAGGGCCGCGGTCTTGGTGATGATCGCGTCGGATGTCTCGATGTCGATCACGGACTCGGCGATCAGGTGCTGGGCCAGGCCGAGCGAGTCGATCGGACCGCCGAACAGCTCCCTCTTCGCAGCCCGGTCGAGGGCGATGTGGTGTGCCCGGCGCGCCAGCCCCAGCCACCGCATGCAGTGCGTGAGCCGCGCGGGGCCGAGCCGTACCTGCGCGTACCGGAAGCCGAGTCCGATCTCGCCGAGGACCGCGGCGTCGGGGACGAAGCAGTTCTCGATGTACAGATGCGGGTGGCCGCCGTCGATGGAACGGTCGACCGTGTGGATCGCCTCGCCGACCCGGATCCCGGGGTTCGTCATGTCGACGAGGAACATGGTGGCTCCCTCGGGGGAGCCGTCGACGGCAGGGGTGCGCGCCATGACGATGCAGAACCCGGCACCGACGGCGCCGCTGGTGAACCGTTTGTGGCCGTCGATGATCCAGCCGCCGTCGGCGCGCACGGCCGTAGTCCGCAGCGCGGCCGGGTCGGATCCCGCTCCGGGGTGAGGCTCGGTCATGCCGAAGCAGGACCGGACCTCCCCCGCCGCCAGAGGCGCGAGATACAGCTTCTTCTGCTCCTCGGTGGCGATGAGGTTGAGCATGTGCATGTTGCCCTCGTCGGGAGCCATGCAATTGAGCGCGACGGGACCGATCGGCGAGTAACCGGCCTCCTGCAGGATGGGCGACCAGCGCTCGATGGGCAGTCCCTGCCCGCCGTACTCCTTCGGCACGAGGGGCGCGAAGACGCCGGCCTCCTTCGCCGCGGCCTGCAGCCGGTCGCGAGTGGCCTGGTCGAGACGTCCGCCGGGGGCGGGTTCGGCGTCGATGACGGTCTCGCGGATGAACCGGCGGGTGCGCTCCGCGAGTTCTGCGACCTCGGGCGGAAGGTCAGGGGTAGTCATGGCTGTCCTTTGTGGGATGGGTGCGGTCGTTACGCGGTGCCGCCGGCGACCGTGAGGCCGCCGTCGACGGTGAGAACGCGCCCGGTGACCCAGGAGGCGTCCTGCGAGGCCAGGAAGGCCACGGCGGAGGCAACGTCCGACGGCTCGCCCAGGCGGCGCAGCGGGTAGTCGGCGGCGACCTCGGCCTCCTTGCCCTCGTACAGGGCTTCGGCGAACCGGGTCTTCACCACGGCGGGGGCCACCGCGTTGACGCGGATCTCCGGGCCGAGTTCGGCGGCCAGGGTCCGGGTCAGATGGGACACCGCCGCCTTGCTCACGCCGTAGAGGCCGACGCCGGGTGACGGGGTGTCGCCGGTGATGGAGGAGAGGTTCACGACAGCGCCGCCGCGCTCGGTGAAACCGAGCTTCGGGTGGGCCACGGCGTTTTGCACCCAGGCGAGGGTGGCCAGGACATTGACCTCCAGCACCTTGCGGGCGACGTCGAGTTCCAGGCCGACGACGGGACCGTAGGCAGGGTTGATGCCCGCGTTGTTCACGAGGACGTCGAGCCCGCCGAACTCGCGCGCGACGGTGTCCAGGACCTCGCGGCGGTGGTCGGGATCGTCCGCCCTGCCGGCGACGGTGATGACGCTGCCCGGGGGGAGGGAGGCCGCCGCCTCTTCGAGGGGACCGGCCTTGCGCGCGGTCAGGCACAAGCGCGCCCCTTCGGCGATGAGCCGTTCGGCGACGGCGAGACCGATGCCCCGGCTCGCTCCCGTCACGACGGCGGTGCGGCCCGAGAATCGGCCGGTGTGGTTCTTGCTCATGGATCAGTCCTTCGGGAGGCGCGCCGGCGCGGTGCCGTCCGTGTCGCGGAGTTCGGCGCGCCGGATCTTGCCGCTCTGGGTCTTGGGAAGGTCGGTGAGGAAATGGATCGTGCGGGGGCACTTGTAGGCCGCCAGCCGCTCGCGGGAGAAGGCGATCAGCTCCTCCGCGGATGCGGTCAGGTCCGCCTTGAGGGAGACGTAGGCGACGACGGTCTCGCCGCGGTACTCGTCCGGCCGGCCGACGACCGCGGCCTCCAGGACCGACGGATGCTCGTACAGCGCGTCCTCGACCTCGCGCGGCCAGACCTTGTACCCGGACACGTTGATCTGGTCCTTGAGCCGGTCCACCAGGTAGACCCAGCCCTCCTCGTCGATCACCGCGACGTCACCGGTACGCAGCCGGCCCTCCGGCATCGTCCGACGAGTGGCCTCGGGCTTGCCCCAGTACCCGGGCACCACCTGCGGCCCGCTCAACTCCAGCTCACCCTGCTCACCGGGGGGCACCGGGTCGCCGTGCAGGTCGACGACGCGGGCGGTGAGATGCGGCAGCGGCTTGCCGACGGACAGCGTCCCGCTCGGCAGATGCACCGGTGCCCGCTCACCCGGCGGCACGGCGATGACGGCGGACGTCGTCTCGGTCATCCCGTAGCCGTTGTGGAGGTAGACGCCGAACCGCTCCCGGAACCGCTCGACGGTCGCCAGCGGGATCGGCGCGCCCCCGGAGTAGAGGGCCTTCACCGACGCGAAGTGGCCCGGTCCGGCCTGCGGGAGCTGGAAGATCGCGTTGTACGCGGTGATGGAACCGATCGTGTAGGTCACCCCGTGCTCGGCGAACGCCTCCAGGACGACCTCGGGGTGGAAGCGGCCCGTGAAGACGAGCGTGGTGTCGGTGAGCAGGGAGATCGTCGCGTTGACCACGGCGCCGGTGATGTGGAACAGCGGGGCCATGGCGAACACGACGTCCCCGTCGTCCACGCCCATCCATGACGCGCAGGTCCCCACCACGCTCAGGACGTTGCCGTGGGTGTTCATGGCGCCCTTCGGCGGGCCCGTCGTCCCCGACGTGTACGTCAGGAACGCGACGTCGTCGCGGGTCGGCTCCACGCGCGAGGGACCGCGGCCCTCGAACTCGCCGATCAGGGCCACCAGGTCGCCGTCCGGCGCGGGGGCCAGGCGTTCCGTCGTCGCGAAGACCCGCGGATCGTTCTTCGACTGGTAGTCCAGCGCCGAGGTGCTGATCAGCCACCGCACCGAACTCCCCGCTAGGGTGCCGAGCGTCTCGTGGACATCCTCGTCCGCGCAGACGACGCCGACCGCCCCGGAGTCGTCGACGATCCGGCGGAGTTCCTGGCGCCGGTACATCGGATTGAGTCCCAGCGCCGTGGCCCCCAGCTTCCACAGGGCCAGCAGCACCAGCGCGTACTGCGGGACGTTCTGCAGGTACACCCCGACACGATCACCCCGGCCGGTTCCGCGGGCCTCGAACGCGGCGGCCAGGGCGTCCGACGCCGCGTCCACCTCCCGCGCGGACAGAGCGCCGTCGAAGAAGCGGAGCGCCGTGCCCTCCGGGTTCTTCGCCACGCGTGCCTTCCAGGCGACCACGAGCGAGCCGGGGCCTGCGTCCGGCCCCGTACGGGACCCGTCGGGAAACGAGTCCCGCCGCCGACCCTCGTCCACTGTCATCTGCCGTCCTTCCCACCCATGTCCATGCCTTGGCGCGCCGGTCACGTGAGCTCGCGCTTGAGGATCTTTCCGGTGGACGTCATCGGGAGGGTCTGCACGACCTCCACGATGCGCGGGTACTTGTAGGCGGCCATCTGCTCCTTGCCCCAGGCGACAAGCTCGTCGGGGCGGGCCTCGGCGCCGCGCTCGAGGATGACGAACGCCTTGATCTCCTCGCCGTGACTCTCGTGCGGCACGCCGACGACCGCGGCCAGGCTGATCGCCGGGTGTGTCATCAGGACCTCCTCGATCTCGCGTGGGTACACGTTGAAGCCACCGCGGATGATCAGGTCCTTCGCCCGGTCGATGATGTAGTAGAAGCCGTCCTTGTCCCTGCGGGCCAGGTCGCCGGTGCGGAACCAACCGTCCCGGATCGCTTCCGCGGTGGCCTCGGGGCGGCCGTGGTACCCCTTCATCACGTTGTGGCCCTTGACCGCGATCTCGCCGACGGCGCTGCCCGTGCCGTCGTCCTCGACCTCCGACCAGTCCGAGTCGACGAGTTTGACCTCGACGCCCCAGATCGGTACGCCGATCGACCCGGGACGGGGCTCCCGCGCCGGGTCGCTGAAGGTCACCACCGGCGAGGTCTCGGAGAGGCCGTAGCCCTCCAGGACCTGGACGCCCAGTCGCTCCCTGACCTGCTTGATGAGTTCCGCGGGGAGCGCGGCGCCGCCGGAGACTCCGACGCGCAGGTTCCTCGCGATCCTCTCGACGTCGACGTCCTCGGTGAGCGCCTGCAACAGGCCCCACCACATGGTGGGGACACCCGCGAAGACGGTGATGTCCTCCCGCTGCATCAGGGACACCGCCTGCCGGGCGTCGAACCGCGGCAGCAGCACCAGCGTGCTCGCCCTCGAGAAGCCGGCGTTCAACTGCACGGTCGCGCCGAAGGAGTGGAACAGCGGCAGCACGACCAGATGGGTGTCCAGCGCCGGCCGGTTCTCCAACAACTGGTTGACCGCGAGGGCGTTGAGCACCAGGTTGGCGTGGCTGAGTTCGGCGCCCTTCGCCTGCCCTGTCGTACCGCTCGTGTAGAGCAGCATGGCCGGGTCGTCCCCCGATGTCCCGATGCTGTCGAAGGTCGTCGCAGTCCCCCGCAGTGCGGCGCCCACGGTCTCGACGCCCTCGATCGGACTCTCCGCCGCGGGATCGGCGGTGATGAGGAAGAAGCGCTCGCAGCCCGGGGTCCCGGTGAACCCGGCGTATCCCTCCGCACCCATCGGCAGGCCCTCGCCGCCCTCGAAGCAGAAGTACGCCTTCGCCTCCGAGTCGGCGAGGTGGTAGGCGACCTCCCGGCCCTTGAGCAGGACGTTGAGCGGGACGACGACGGCGCCGGCCTTGAGGATCCCGTAGTAGACGATCGGGAACCAGGGCACGTTCGGACAACTGAGCGCGACCTTGTCGCCGGGCCAGATGCCGCGGTCGACCAGGAGGTTGGCGACCTGATTGGCGGCGGCGTCGATCTGGGCGTAGGTGAGACGCGTCGTGCCGAGGACGACCGCGTCCCGGTCCGGGTGCGTACGGGCGGAGTCCTCGAGCAGGACCGAGAGGTTCAGCATGGTGCCATTTCCGGAAAGGTGGACCGGGCCAGGCCGCGGAGGAACAGAACACGCGGCCTGGCTCGGAGCGGGTGGGGGTAACGCGTGACTCGACGCGGGTGTCACAACGTCCGCAGGAACCGGTCGAGGGCCTCGGCCGTCGCCTCGATGTCGGCGGTGGTGTGAGCCGTGCTGAGGAAGACCTTGCCGGACGGCATGAACAGGAAGCCCTGCCGCAGCATCCCTGCGAGGATCACCGCCCAGAGCCCGCTCGTTCCGTGAAGCCCCGTGGTGCCCCCGGCGGGGACGTACTGGAGGAGCGAGCCGACCCGGTTGAAGCTGCCGAAGTCGGGCGACGAACGGAGAACGGCGCCGACGAGGGCTTCGAACTCGGACGAGGTCCGTTCGAGTTGCTCGTAGACCGCGGGATCGGCCAGGACGCGCATCGTCGCCGCGACGGCCGCCAGTGCGATCGGGTTGGCGTTGAAGGTGCCGGCGTGAACGACTCCGGACGTCACCTGGTCGATCAGATCGGACCGGCCTACGACGGCGCTCTGGGTGAAGCCGCCGGCCATCGCCTTCCCAAAGACGGACAGGTCGGGAAGGACGCCGTACTTCTCGGCCGCCCCGCCCCGGGCGATCCGGAACCCGGCGATCACCTCGTCGAAGACGAGGACGACGCCGTGCCGGTCGCAGAGGGTCCACAGGGTCGACAGGAACCGCGGTGAGGGTGCTTCGACGCCCGCGTTGCTCATCACCGGATCGACGAGCACCGCCGCGATGTCGCGCTCGACGGCCTCGCCCAGCAGGCGCTCGGCCAGCCGTACGTCGTTGAAGCGCGCCACGACCAGGTCGTCGAGGACGCTGGCCGACTGTCCTGCCCCACCGGGGGTGGCGGGGCGGTCGCAGTCGTCCTCGGACATCCCGGCGTACACGGTGTCGTGCCAGCCGTGGTAGCTCTTGGCGAACTTGAGGACGCGGCGCCGCCCGGTGGCGGCGCGCGCGAGGCGCAGCGCCACCTGCACCGCCTCGGTCCCCGTGTTGCTCCACAGCAGCCGCTCGCCGTGCGGCACGGCCTCGAGGACCGCTTCCGCCGCGAGGTACTCCAGCGGATGGCCGGTGCCGACGACCTGCATCTTCGTCGCGACCTCGGACACCGCGGACAGCACACGCGGGTCACCGTGACCGAGGACGAGCGGCCCCCAGGCCATCACGTAGTCGACGTACCGGTCGCCGTCCAGGTCCCAGACGTGCGCGCCCCGGGCCTCGCGTATGAAGAGCGGATGGGGTGGCATCGCGGCGCGCAGGCCCGACCCCACGCCCCCGCCGACGCTGCGGCGGGCTCGCTCGAAGGCCGAGCGGGATGATTCCAGGGCCATAAGATCGCCCCTGCCTTTCAGTACGTGATCACCGAGCGGATGCCGATGCCGCGCTTCATCTGGTCGAACGCCTCGTTGACGTCCTGCAGACCGATCACGCTCGTCACCAGGGAGTCGAGATCGATGCGGTCGTTCATGTAGTGGTCGATCAGCAGCGGGAAGTCGGAAGCAGGCTTGCTGGAGCCGTAGTTCGAACCGATGAGCGAGAGCTCCTGATCGGACATCACGAAGGGGTCGATGGATATCCGCATGCCGTCCGCCACCTGCCCGGCCACCACCGCCGTGCCGCCCCGGGCCAGGACCTCGTAGGCCGCCTCGATGGTGCGGGGCAGCCCGATGGCCTCGATGGCGATCTCCACACCGCGCCCGTCGGTGAGCTGTCGCACCCGGTCCGCGAAGTCCTCGCGGCCGTTGTTGATCAGGTCGGTCGCGCCGAAGACGCGCGCTTGCTCCAACTTCTCGTCGGAGATGTCCGCGGCGATGATCTTCCGCGCGCCGGTGAGCCGGGCCCCCTGGATCGCGTTCAGGCCGACGCCGCCGCAGCCGAGGACCAGCACGGTGTCGCTCGGCCGCACGTTGGCGGTGTTGACGGCCGCGCCGACACCGGTCGTGACGGCGCATCCGACCAGAGCCGCCTGCGGGAACGGGGCGTCGTCCCGGACGGCGATCGCCCCCGACTCGGGCACGAGGGCGTACTCGCCGAACGCTCCGAGGCCCGCGAAGCTGAGCACGTCGTCCCCGCCGGCGGACGTGATCCTGGACCGGCCGTCGAACGACAGGTGGTTCGCCGAGTGCTGGCTGACCATGTCACAGAGGACGGGCCTGCCGCTGATGCAGTAGCGGCAGCGGCGACACGAGGGCGTCCAGGACAGCACGACGTGGTCGCCCTTCTTGAGCGTCGTGACGCCCTCGCCGACGCTCTCGACGATCCCAGCTCCCTCATGGCCGAGGATCATCGGCGTAGGAACCTCCCATTCGCCCAGGAGGACGTGGAGGTCGCTGTGGCACACCCCGCCCGCCCGGAGCCGCACGAGCACCTCGCCGGGCGGAGGCGTCGAGGGGATCGTCACCCGCTCGATGGTCAGAGGTTCGTTCGGCGTCCTGAAGACGGCGGCGTCGAACTCGATCGTCATGAAGGTCTTCCTTCCGTGTTGGGGGCGGTCACGTCCGAGCGGTGCGGATGAGCTTCTTGTTGGCGAACTCGTCGATTCCCGCCCGTCCCAGCTCGCGGCCGAAGCCGGACAACTTGACGCCGCCGAAGGGGAGTTCCGCGCCTTCGAGGCCGACGCCGTTGATGAAGGCCATGCCAGCGTCGATCCTGTCGGCGACGCGCAGCGCCTGCTCGGCGTCCGTCGTGAACACGTAGGAGCCAAGGCCGTACGGGGTGTCGTTGGCCAGCTCGACGGCCTCGTCCTCGGAGGCGACCCGGTAGACGGTCGCGACGGGACCGAAGAGCTCCTCGGCAGCCGACGGCGACGCCGGGGAGAGGCCCGTCAGCACGCCGGGCGGGAAGTACGCCCCCTCGCGCTGCCGTGCGGAGACGAAGGTCGCCCCCTCGTCGACGGCTTGCCCGACCTGTTCCTCGACGTACTCGGCGGCGGCGACCGAGGAGAGCGGCGCCAGTCCGTCGGTTAGCGCGAGCACCTTCTCGGTGAACGTGGCGAGGAAGGCGTCGTAGACGTCATCGGCGACGATGAAGCGCTTCCCGGCGTTGCACGCCTGCCCGGCGTTCTCGAACCGCGCCTCGACCGCCGCCTGGACCGTGGCGTCGAGGTCGTCGGTCGACAGCACGATGAACGGGTCCGAGCCGCCCAGTTCGAGCACCACCTTCTTGAGGCTGCGTCCGGCCTGCTCGGCGACCTCCGCGCCGGCCCGCTCCGAACCGGTGAAGGAGACGCCCTGCACGCGGGGGTCCGCGATGGCGCGACCGATCTGCTCGCGGGTGGCGTGGACGTTGACGTAGCAGCCCTGGGGGAAGCCCGCGTCCGTGAACAGTTGCTGGAGAGCCGCGGACGACTCCGGACACTGCGACGCGTGCTTGAGCACGATGGTGTTGCCCAGTGCGAGGTTGGGCGCGGCGAACCGGGCCACCTGGTAGTACGGGTAGTTCCAGGGCATGATCCCGAGCAGCACGCCGACCGGCTGGCGGCGGACGAAGGCGGTTCCCTCTCCCTCCAGGAGCTCGATCGGCTCGTCGGTGAGGAACTTCTCCGCGTACTCGGCGTAGTACCGGTAGATCGAGGCGCTGAACTCGACCTCCCCGACGGCCTCGTCCACGGGCTTGCCCATCTCCCGGTGGATGATCTCGGCGAGCTGCCGGCGGCGCTCCTCGTGCAGGGTGGCGACAGTGTTCAACAGTTGGGCGCGCTGTTCCACGGAGGTCTGCCTCGACCAGTGCGCGTAGGCGTTCGCCGCCGCGTCGAGCGCCCCGTCGACGACCTCGTCCGTCGCGGTGGGGTACTCCTTGACCAACTTGCCGCTGGCGGGATCCACCACCGCGTACACGTGCCGCTTCGCCATACTGACTCCTTCGTCGTGATTCGGGTTCATGCGGGGGCCCCGGCCGTGCGGGCCGGGTACGGGTCCAGAGCCGCGTCGCGGTCGTGCAGCGCGCGGTAGGCGCGGAAGTAGACGAATCCCTGGGTGCCCCAGGTCGCCAGCGCGGCGGTGTAGAAGATCGTGCGGTTCGCGTCGTCGAACGTCAGGGGGAAGAAGTCGTACGTGATCGCGATGGTGGTCCCGGCGGCCGTGACCAGTCCGGCCCAGACCGCGGACCACCTCGCGCTCGCGCTCCAGAGCCGTTTGACGAAGTAGCAGAGGAACGCGGCCGTGAGCAGGTTGACGACGACGTAGAACACGGAGACCCAGAACGCACCACGGTCGGTGTCGAGATCCGCGCCGTGGAAGGGGCGGAGGAACAGGGCGGCCACGATCGCGACCCCGAACACGGCGACGTCGACGCTGCGGCTCGGCTTGTAGCGATGGGTGACCTTCATCAGGCCCAGGGCCAGGATGAGCGTGATGCCGACCGACCTGGAGAACGCGTCGAAGAAGTACGCCAGGTCGTACAGCACGCTGTCGCTCTTGGCCCCGAGCAGCGACCAGAGCAGGAAGTTGGTGCCTGACGTAGCGACGACCATCCATTCGAGGCCCAAGAGGTAGTTGCCGTAGCGGCGGATGAATTTCCAGCCGTAGAAGTAACCGGCGAAGATCATCCATAGGTCGGCCAGCAGGAACAGCGTCTCCTTCATCGGGACGCCCCCTCTCGGACGTCGCGGGTCAGCAGGGTGAGGACGCTCTCGGCGGTGCGCTGGCCCGTCAGAACCGCGCCGTTCATGGTTCCGGCCCATTCGCCGGCGGTTTCGGAGCCCGCCCAGTGGACGCGCCCGTCGGGCTCGCTCAGCGCCTTGCCGAAGCTCGTGGTCGCGTAAGGAGCGACGGCGGGGTTGGGGCCGCCCGGGGCGAAGGGCTCCGCTCCCCAGCAGTGGTCCACGTAGTCGATCGGGGCGAGCGCCTGCGGACCGTAGAGGTCGGCGAGCTGCCGGACCACCCGGTCGCGCCGTGTCTCGGGGCTGAAGCCGTCGAAGACGCGCGGATCGCAGAAGGCCATCAGGACGCCCGGTCCGCCGGGGGCGGGGGACACGTCGAAGGTGATGAACACGGTCCCGGTGTCGGTCACCGCCTCACCGGAACAGCCCTCCGCCCTCCAGAACGGCCTCTCGTAGGCCACGAACGCCTTGCTCAGCACGCCCATGTGCCAGGTCCGCGTGAGCCCTTCGCCCTGCTCGGACAGAGCGGGCTCGAAGGCGATGGCGGCGCGGTGCGCCGGCGAGGCGGTGACGATGGCGTAGCGGGCGCGGATTTCGCCGGAGTCGGTGCGGACGGTGACGCCGTCGTCGTCCTGTGCGATGCGGCGCACCGGTGTCTCCAGGCGCACGCGGTCGCCGAGCCGCTCCGCCACCCGCTTGGCGATCTCCTGGGTGGTCTCGACGATCCGGTCCTGCTGCTGGCCGCCCTCGACGTCCAGCATGTGGTCGAGTCCGCCCGCCGAACGGATGTAGCGCAGTGCGTGCAGCAGGGAGACGTCTCCCGGGGTGCAGCCCCACTGCACCTTGCTGATGACGGTCATCAGCGCGCGGGTGCCGGGCAGCGCGTTCTTCCGGTCGAGCCACTCACCGAACGAGAGGGTGTCGAGTCGGCCGGCCCCGGGCGTCTCCCACGCGGCGTCCACGTCGACGGTCGCGACCAGCTTGTTCACCGCCGCTTGCATGCGGGCCATGTCCACCAGGGCCGCGGGGGAGACCTTGGGAATGGTGCCGCTGTAGGTGCGGCGCCGGCCTGCCATCCACAGCACGTTGCGGCCCTGGGCGAACTGGTCGGTGGTGGTACACCCCACCCGGCTCGCGAGGTCCCGGACGGCGGTGTGGCGCCGGGCCACCCAGGTCGCTCCGAGGTCGACCTTCACACCGGCCACCTCGCCGGAGAGCGAGCGGCCTCCGACCCGGTCGCGGCCTTCCACGACCAGGACGGACCGCCCCGTGCTCACCAGTCGCTCCGCCGCGCTCAGACCGGCGAAACCGGCACCGACGACCACGACGTCGACCGTGGTGCTCGCGGAGCGGGGCTCACGAGATCCGGACATGGCTGCCTCCTTCACCCACGCGGTTCGCGTGCTGCGCGATGTAGGTCGTGATGGGGTCGACGAGGGACTCGGGGAGGTGATGGCCCATGCCGGGGATGACCACGTGCTGGGCCGAGCGGATCGCCCGTGCCGTCGCGGCGCCGCCGCTCGGGCTCACCAGCGGGTCACGGTCGCCGTGGATGACCAGCGTCGGGGCGGTGATCCGGCTCAGCTGGGCCGTCCGGTCCCCGGAGCGCTGGATGGCCTGGATCTGGCGCGCCGTGCCGGCCGCCGGGTCGCCGGCGCTGCGGTCCCAGCCGCGCGCCGCGATGGCCGCCTCGGCCGCGTCGTCGATGGGATGTTCCGTTCCCGCGATGTGACGGGTGAGCCTCAGATGAGCACGGACCGCCGCGGTCCTGTTCCTCGCCGGCGGGGCGGCGAGGAGCCGGATCGTCGACAGGGCCGGCTGACCGACCTTGCGCGCCCCGGTCGTGGAATAGAGGGAGGCCAGCGACAGCACCCGCTCGGGCGCCATGGCCGCGATCGTCTGCGCGATCATCCCTCCCATCGACCGCCCGACCAGGTGCACCCGCGCGATCCCGAGATGGTCGAGTACGCCGACGGCGTCCTGCCCCATGTCGGCCAGCGTGTACGCGTCGCCGCGCGGACGCGCGGCGATCTGACGCCAGAGCCCGGGAGGGGGCGAGGCGACGAACGTCGACTGGCCGACGTCACGGTTGTCGATCGCGACGACCCGGAAACCGCGGGCGACGAGGGAGCCGACGAACGAGTCGGTCCAGAAGGTGAGGTCTTCGCCCAGTCCCGCGATGAGCAGCATCGCGGGGGCGTCCTTGTCGCCGTGGTCCCGGAAGCAGATCGTCATCCCGGACGGCAGGGTCGCGTACTGTTCGCCGCCCTCGGCGGCGCTCGTCTCAGACACGGGTGCCTCGCCTCCCGCCGGGTGCCGGCGCGGCTGCCCGGCGGGCGCCGAACCGGAGGTTCTCGTCGGACACCGGGCCGCGCAGCGCCCTGGCGTCCTCGGGGTAGGACATCGCCATCCGCCAGGGCTTCTCGGGCCCCTGCTTGGGCAGGAACTTCTCGCCGCGCTTGGCGTATCCGGCCTGAAGGTCCATGACGGGCCTGCGGTTCGTTCCCGGCGGTGCGACCGGAACCACCGTGTCGTATCCGCGGGCGTCCATGTGCCTGACCAGGTCGATGAAGTAACGGCACATCAGGCTCACCTTGAGCGTCCAGGACGAGGTGGTGTAGCCGATCGCCATCGCCCAGTTCGGCATCCCGCTCAGCAGCATGCCGCGGTAACAGAGCGCGTCCGCGATGTCGACCTGGTGCCCGTCGACCACGATGGGCATGCCGTCGAAGAGCCGAAGGGTCAGCCCCGTCGCGGTGACGATGATGTCGGCTTCCAGCTCCTCACCCGACGCAAGGACGATGCCGCGCTTGCTGAACCTCGCCACCGCGTCGGTGACGACGGAAGCCCTTCCTTGCTTGATCGCGTCGAAGAAGTCGCCGTTCGGCGCCACGCACACCCGCTGATCCCACGGGTCGTAGGGCGGGTTGAAGTGCTTGTCGACGTCGAACCCCTTGGGAAGGCGCTTGACGTTCTCGCGCCGGATGAAAGCCCGTCCTGCCTTGGGGAAGGTCCGCAGGCCCTTCACAACGGCGTGTTCGGTCCAGATGTTCTTGAACCGCGTCACGGCATACCCGCGCTCTTCCCCGAGCAGCTTCGTGAGCGCCAGGGCGACCTTGTCGACGCGGGGGAGCGCCATGACGTAGGTGGGGGTGCGCTGCAGCATCGTCACGTGCCGGGCGGCGCCCGCCCCGGTGGTCATGGCCGGCACCAAAGTGATCGCGGTCGCGCCGCTGCCGATGACGACGACCTTCTTGTCGCTGTAGTCGAGTCCCTCGGGCCAGTGCTGCGGATGGACGATCTGGCCCTCGAAGTCCTCCCGTCCCTGGAACTCCGGGGAGAACCCCTCGTCGTACCGGTAGTAGCCGGTGGCGGCGAAGACCCACCCCGCGTGGATCGTCCTGGTCCGGGTCGCTCCTGTGGCGGAGTCTGACGTCTGGACGATGAGGGTCCACCGTGAGTCCGCCGTGGACCACTCCGCGCGGACGACCCGGTGGCCGAGCCTGAGGAAGCGCTCCAGACCGTTCTCCTCGACGGTCTCGTGGAGGTACTCCTTGATGAGGGGAGCGTCGGCGATCGCGGCTTCGTGGCGCCAGGGCTTGAACGCGTATCCGAACGTGTGGAGGTCGGAGTCCGAGCGGATGCCGGGATAGCGGAACAGGTCCCACGTGCCTCCGATGTCGTCGCGCGCTTCCAGTACGGCGAGCGACTTGTCGGGCAGCTCCCGGCTGAAATAGGTGGCCGCGCCGATCCCGGAGATCCCGGCTCCGATGATCACCACGTCGAATTCCTCGACGGCGTCCAACACCTCAGCTGTCATGGCGTTTCCTCGCTGTTCCTGTGGCGGTTGCCTCACTGTCGCCAGCCAGGACCGCCTGCGAGAACGACAGCGGGCACCTCCTTCGCCGGGGCTCGGTGCACGATGCACAGGCGGACCGGGCCGCTGCGCCCATACGGTGTCCGACGTTCGGGCGGAGGCCCCGGTGGAGCCAGGGGCCCGACCCTTCCGGGAGTGCGGTCGGAGACGGCGTCCAGCAGCGTCTTGCTGGCGCACCATTGCGGGAGCGAGACCGAGGGGGTCGAGGTTTGCCCCCACCGTTTAGTGGTACTAAACAGCGGGGTCGAGGTCGTGTGCAGAGGTCGAACCCGCTTTCGTCACGGCCTCGCCGCGTAGCGGGGCCCACAGGCGTATCGAGCCGCAGAAGGATCGCCGCCGTTACTCCCCCGATCGCGGCCGAGCGGAAGCGGCCGGCGACCCGGAACCCGCACGGGGCCACGTCTTCTCGGGCGGGAGGAGTCACCTCCCGCCGCTCCGGCCCAGCCACCGCGAGGGACCCGCACCCGTTCGTTCGCAATGCGCACCGCTCCACGCACTCCTTCACCCACCCATGACGAGCCGGTACCGGCCCGTGAGCCGAAAGGTGATCGCGATGACCGACCTCTCCAAGACAGGGCACGCCGAAGCACCCGGCGGTGAAGCGGGATCGGGCAACCCGCTCCACCGTGGGCTCGGCGTGTCGCAGATCGTGTTCATGGTCGTCGCCGCGGCGGCACCGCTCGGCCTTGTGGCCGGCGGGGTGCCGCTCGCCTTCGCCGTGAGCGGCAGCCCGGGGATGCCGCTGTACTTCGTGCTGTCCACCGTGCTGCTGCTGGTCTTCGCGGTCGGCTTCACGCTGATGGCCGGACGGGTACGCGACGCGGGGGCCTTCTACGCCTACGTCCAGGCGGGGCTGGGCCGGATCCCCGGTCTCTCGGCAGCGACCCTCGCGCTCTTCTCCTACACGCTGCTTCTCGTCGGGGTGAACGCCTACGTCGGTGTCGCGACGAGCAACGTCATCGAGCGGTACGCCGACGTCGGCTCCCCGTCGTGGGCCTGGGCGCTCGTCTCGCTCGGCGTCATCGCCTTCCTCGGCTACCGCGACATCGAACTGAGCGCCAAGGTGCTCGGTGCCGTGCTGGTGCTGGAATCCCTGCTGCTCCTGGTCCTGGACCTCGGCATCGTGGGCCGCGGGGGCGCCCACGGCCTGACGGCCGAGCCGTTGTCGCCCTCGATCGTGGGGACCGGTTCCCTGGGGCTCGGCGTCATGTTCGCCCTCTTCGGGTTCATCGGCTTCGAGGCGACGGCCGTGTTCCGCAACGAGGCGAAGGACCCCGACGTCACGGTCCCGCGGGCGACATACGTCGCGATCCTGGTGATCGGAGCCTTCTACTCGTTCACCGTATGGGCGATCGTGGTGGGGGCCGACGTCGACTCGGTGGTCGGAGCCGCGCAGGCCGACCCCGAGGGCCTGGTCCTCACGCTGACGCGGAGCTACGTGGGGTCAGTCTGGGCCGACGCCACGCAACTCCTGCTGATCACAAGCCAGTTCGCTTGCGTACTGGCCTTCCACAACGTCGTGACGCGCTACCAGTTCGCGCTGTCCCGGGCCGGCGCGCTTCCGGCGTCGCTGAGCGTCGTCCACCCTCGGCACCGCGCACCGTCGGCGTCCTCGGCCGTTGCCTCGGCGGTCGCGTTCGTCACCACGCTCGTCGTCGCCTCGCTCGGCCTCGACCCGATCGGGGACCTCTACGCCTGGTTCTCCGGCGCCGCCACGCTCGGCATCGTCCTGCTGATGGCGGCCACCAGCCTCGCCGTCATCGGCTTCTTCCGGCGCGCCGACGGGCGGCCGTCGGTGTGGCGGACGGTCGTGGCCCCGGGCGTCGCCTTCCTCGGCCTGGCCTGTGTGGTCTGCCTGATGGTCGCCAACTTCGCGCTCCTCGTCGGCACCACCACGGGCGCCTGGGTGATCGGCGGCCTCGTCGCCCTCTCGGCCGTGGCCGGCGCGGTGCAGGCCCTCGTCCTGCGAGCGCGCCGACCGGCTGTCTACGAGCGACTCTGAGGGACGTGCCGGTCGGCTCATGAGCCGCAAGGGCGAGGCCGGTCTGTGCACCGTGCACCGCCCTCGGAGGAAGCCGGTGCCCGGTGTCGTTCTCACCCCGGCCGTGGCCTGTGACAGTGGGGTACCAGGCAACCGCCACCGGCGGAGTCCGGTTTCGCCGAGCACTGTGTCGTGGGCGGGCCGACCGAGGCGCCCGAGGGAGTGACGTTGAAGAATCGGACTGTCGTGGTGGGGCTCGGTGCCACTGGCCGGGCCATCGCCTCTTCCTTGCTGCGACGCGCGGACGTGGAGATCGTGGGAGCGGCGGACCGGGACCCCCGCGTGGTCGGTCAAGACCTCGGAGTGCTCCTCGGCGGCGTCGCGAACGGTGTCGTCGTCGTGAGCGACCCGGCCGAGCTGCCCGCCGCCGCCCTCGCGATCGTGGCGACCGTCTCGGATCTGCGCAGGGCGGCCGACGTCCTGCTGCCGCTGCTGGAACGTTCGTACAACGTCCTGAGCATCTGCGAGGAACTGGCCCATCCATGGCGGAGCCACCCCGATCTGGCCCGGCGGCTCGACGACACGGCGAAGCCGCACGGCGTGACCGTCCTGGGCAGCGGGGCGAACCCGGGCGTCCTGATGGACACCCTTCCCCTCCTCCTGACCGCACTGACCCAGCGTGTGGAGAGCGTGCGGATCCGCCGGCGGACGAACATGTCACGCTACGGCGCGATCCTGTCGAAGTTCGGCCTCGGTCTGACCATGCGCGAGTTCGCGACGGCTCGCGGCCGGGGCGAGGTCGTCGGGCACCACGGCTTCGAGCAGGCCATCGGGGCGCTCGCGGCCGGGCTCGGATGGGATCTCGACTCGGTGTACGTGGGAGAGGTCGAACCCGCTGTCGTGACGACTTCGCCGCGCGTCGGGGACCACATGCGCATCGAACCGGGGCAGATCGCGGCGGTCACTCACGCCGCCCGGGGCGTGCTCAAGGGCGAGGTGGTGATCGATCTGGAGATCACGTTCGGGTTCTTCGAGCCGGCCGACGAGTTGGCCGCGGGCGACGACTACCGGATCGTCGGAGAGGAGCAGGTCGTCGACCTCCGTTCCTCCGTGGGCTTCGATTCCTTCCTCAGTACCGTCGCGGCGGCGGTCAACGCCTCCACCGCGGTCGTCGAGGCGCGTCCCGGTCTCCTGTCGATGGGGGACCTGCCCGCCGTTCGGTCGCGGCCAAGGGAGAGCGGCGAGCGGGCCGGGCCTCACTCGGGGCCACGACTTCTCAGGACTGAGAGAGCACGAAGTGGGGCGGACGCCCCACCGGGAAGGAGATCGGGACAACATGAGGACCGACAGTACGAAGTACACCAGCTTCACCGGCTGGATCGACCCGCCGGACGACGTGCAGCCCGCGCTGGACGGTGATGTCACCTGCGACATCGCCGTCATCGGCGGCGGGATGGGTGGCATGGCGGCCGCCCTGCGCCTCGCGGAGCGCGACCAGGATGTGGTCCTGCTGGAGGCCGAGTTCTGCGGCTACGGCTCGGCCTCGCGCAACGGCGGTCAGATCGCCGGGGCGCCGGGTGGCGACCTGCGGATGCTCAGCCTCCAGTCCCCGAAGAAGATGCCGGTCATGGCCAAACTGGCGGAGCACGCGGGCCGCTATGTGGAAGACCTCATCAAGAGGCACGACATCGACTGCGACTACGTGGCCAACGGCCTGGTGTGGGGTGCGGTCTCACCTCTCATGATGCTCAGGGTGCGTACCCAGGCGGCGATCCTGCGCGCCTTCGGTGGGGGCGGGACCGTCGGCAGCAGAGAGGAGCTCGGCCTCCCCGCCGGCTTCGTGGGCGGGATGAGGGAATCCATCGGGGGGATGCTGAACCCGGGCAAGCTCGCCCGTGGTGTGCGTCGCGCACTGCTCGACTCCTCGGCCAAGGTCTTCGAGCGGACGCGGGTGAGAGATGTCCGGCGCACAGGCGGCATCGTCGAGATCACGACACCGCGCGGCACCGTTCGGGCCAACAAGGTGCTGCTCGCGACCAGCGTCTACGGCGGCGAGTGGGACATCACGCCCAAGAACCTCGCGACGCCGCTGTACGTCATCGAGATCGAGTCGGAACCCATCGCGCCGGAGAGGCTCGCCGCGCTCAACTGGACCAGTCGGTCCGGCATCATCACCCAGCACCAGTTGATGACCCACTACCGGCTCACCGAGCGCAACACCATCGTCTGCGGGGTCCGCAAAGCGCAGCGAGGCCAGACCTATCCGCTCCCGGACCGGGTTCCGGACCCCTATGTCGTGCGGGACATGGGGAAGGACCTGGCCAACCGGTTCCCGTCGCTGTCCGACGTGGCCATCGAGCGGGCCTGGGGCGGTTGGATCGGCATCAGCCCGGACTGGCTGGCGGTCGCCGGGCAGGTGGGTGACAACGTCTTCTACGCGATGGCCTGCAACGGCCACGGCCTCTGCCAGGTGCCGTACGTGACCCATCAGCTCGCCGACTACATCGTCGACGGCGAGATGCCGGAGGACCTCGCCGGCATCTGGTCGGACGCCTCGAAGTACTCGCCGTCGATGTCGCTGCTGTTGCAGCCGTTCGTCCTCCGAGCCGTCTGGGGGCTGGACCGGTTCAACGACTTCTTCAACGGCAGCAGGACACGGGCCCGGCGGGCGCTCCGCCGTGGCAGGCGCGGGGGTTCCTGAGGGTTCGGGCAAGACCGCCGGGTTCTGCGAAACAGCCGCCGCCCTGGCATCACTCCTGATGCGGGCCCGGCATGCGACGACAGGATCTAGGCGGGCCCTCGCGCGGCGCGCCGTAGGGGAGGCGACAGGACCCAGAGGACCTCGCTCACCGTCGTACCCGGATTGTCGAACTGGTGAAGCGTCTGGCCGGAGAACGACGTGGACGCCCCTTCCGACAGCATCCGGGTCTCGCCCCCGACGATCAGACGGGTCGAACCGCTCAACCCCATCGTGAAGACCGTGGCGGTGTCGAGCCGATAGGGCCCTCCGGTACCCCCGCCCGGCTCGATCACGGAGCGGAAGACCTGGAACGCCGTGGTGTCAGCGGGCGTGAGCAGGTACTCGGCCACGCCCTCACCGCCCATGTCGATCCGGCTTCCGCCGTCCACGACGTGCTCGTCGGGGTACGCGAACAGCTCCCCGACCCCGATCCGCAGCACCTCGCAGACGCGCAGCAGCGTCGGGACGGACACGCTGGTGAGCCCACGCTCCCACTGGCTCAGAAAGCCCTTGGTGACCTCTGCCCGGTGGGCGACCTCCGTCAACGACAACCCGCGGTCGAGCCTGATCTTCCGCAGCCGCGCACCCGTGGACGCTTCGAGGGCGGCGGCGCCCCTCTCCGCTCCGCCTGCTGTCCCGCCGTCACCGATGGACATGGTGTGCTCACCGTCCGTCCCGAGGCCGAGGTCGTGCGCCCGTCAGGTGACGGGCCGACCCGGACGAGTCCTCTCCGTGACATGAGGCTAAGGCATGCGTGTCAGGGGCATTCGGTGCGCCCCTGCGGAGGGTGCGACGGCGTCGAACCACTTGTGGCGCCAGTGAGGGCGTGGTACACCTGCCGCCGTTTAGTGGTAGCAAACAGCAGTCGAGGGTCCGCGCCTGTGTCGGCGGTCAGGTCGGACGAGCCCCTCGCCTGTCCGGGACACGGCATGTCGGGAGCGTCGGCTCCCCGAGAGCAGAGGGACACTGAGAACATGGAAGAGCTGTGGCCCCCGCCCTCGCGTGAGGTCGCCGATGCGATCAGGTCCCTGTGTCAGCGCCTGCTGACGCAAACGGACGCCCTGATCGACGCCTTCGCAAGGCCCTCTCTCGTGGCCCAGAACGATCCCGCACTCCTCGCGGACGCATCGCTGGTCGAGGAGGATCGCGCGCTCAACCGCTCCGAGGTGGTCCAATGGCTAACCGCAAACGTTCAGCAACCGGGGCGGAGGGTAGAGCCCTACGTCAGTCCGAGGACCACGGCGTACATCAACGACCTCGTCTCCCGGGGCATCGCGCCCGACTTCGCCGGTGCCTGGCGCGTGGCCTTGGGGATCGGCTGGCGGCGATGGCTGGAGGAATGCGTGGCGGACTGCGCGGACCCCGATCTTCTCGTGGGGGCCCTGGACGTGACGGCGCAGTCGCTGGTGCAGTACGCCCTCGACTCCGTCGCGGCCCTGCGGCAAGCCGGCCTCGCCGCGGCGATGGGGAACACGGATGCCGAGGGGATCGCACTGATCCAGCTCATCGCCAGTGGCGCGCCGATGGCGGAGGACCTTGCCGAAGGACGCCTGCGCTACCGGATGGCGCGGTGGCACGTGGGCCTCGTCCTCTGGGTCGACGATCCCCAGGAGGCCGACGCCCTGGACGAGGCGATCGCCGCCGTGCGCTGCTCCGCCGGAGGTCGAAGCGCCCTGGTGGCGCGCGCCAGCGCCACGTCGCGGTGGATCTGGCTCTCGGGGGAAGCCGTCCCGGACCTTCACCACGTGGAGAAGGACCTCGCGGCGACCGACGCGGTCCGCGCGGCGGTGGGAAGGCCGGGGCGCGGTCTCGAAGGATTCCGCTCCAGCCACCAGGACGCCCTCGCGGCGCAGGCGCTCGTGATCCGGCTGGGTTCCGACCGGCGGTTCACCGCCTACGCCGACGTCGAGCTGATCGACGCGCTCACGAAGGACCGGCCCGGCGCGCGTCGGTTCGTCATCAACACCCTCGGGCCGTTGGCCGAAGCCGACACAGCCCTGCGACAGGCACTGCTCACCTACGTGCAGTGCGGCTTCAGTACGACCCGGGCGGCCGCCAACCTCTACGCGCACCGCAACACCGTCGAACGGCGCGTCTCACGCGCCAACGAGCTCTCGGCCGTCAAGGTGGAGGACAACCCGACCCATGTGGCGGCGGCGCTCCTGGTGCTGGACATCGCCCCTGACATCGTGACGGTCATTCCGAGCTGAGCTCACACCACGCATCCGCGGTGCTCGAGCTTCCTTGCTCAGGGAAGAGCCCGGAAGGGCGAGACGGGGAAAGGCGGGCAGAACCGCGCGGGCGCCCGGACGGTGCCTGGACGGCCTGGCCTTCGCCAGTGGCATTCCTTCCGGAACGTCTGCGATCGACGGCGAGGGCGGCGGTGACACCGCCGCCCAGAGGCCGACGTCGCACGTCGGCATGCGGGCGCAGAGCGCCCCGGTGCCCTCCGCGCGTGCGTCAGGGGTCGCACGTAGCGCCCACGATGCACGTAATGCACATTGGCCTTGAGTCCGTTTTGCGTCTCGCGCGCCTCTGACCTGCGGTTCTCTTTAACCTGTTTTGGCTCTACATGTTTGGCGATGACGCATCATGTGGAGTGTGTCGCCATCCTCGAACCGGCCGCGAAGGGCTCCTGACCTGCGGTTTTGCCCGTGCTCATTATGTGCGGTGTGGGCGTTACGGGTGATATCTTGACGCTGAAATGACGCTCATTTGACGCTCGTTCTGATGGGTTGTCAGGTGCTGGTGATGACTGGTCAGGGTTCGGTGGCCATGCCGGTGTGGCCGGGGCCCTGGAGGGTGTGACGCTGAGCGGCCTTGCTGATCCGCTTGCGCCGAACAGCAGCAGGTTCTTCGTCTGCTGGTAGTACAACAGCTGCACCCAGGCTGACCTGGGAAAACGATGCTTTGTAAGCCTTTCGCTCGGGGGCTGGTCCGGTAATGGCCCGGATCTTGGTAGCTCCTGGCATGGGCGGCAGGGGTCGGTCAATAGTGGGAAGTCGTGGGAGCGATCGGGAGCAGGGGGGCGCTCCCGTGGGCAGCCCGTGCAATCGACTACGGCCGGTGATCGTCGCAGAGCCATCCGGCGGGATAGAAACGAGCGGGTGCTCCGCATGGCCGTACCCCAGCCCCGCACTTGCCCCGGTAGGCGATCGGTGGCGTCCCCGGCACCGCAGGCGGCCTTGTGCTCGGGGCGGGCTCTACTGCGCGGGGTGCCGGGATGTAGGGGAGCGGCGCAGTCTCGTGGTTCGGCGCAGCCGGCGGCCGGACGCGGCACGTCGGGTCGCCGTCCTCCATAGGACGCCGGACCTGACGTGGCCGCGACGCGACGGCGGGCGGTTCGCCCGATGTCGCGTCGAGGTACGCAGTGTGATCGGTAGTGAGGGTCCAGAACTCAAACGCAGTCCGCTTCACTTTGACGATTGCTCGTACGTAAAGTCCGGAGGCGGCATCTCGGATGAAATCGTCGAAGGGGCGTTCCGCAGGTCGCGTGGTCGGATGCCAGCCTCCGCATTTCCCTGTCCGTTTCTTTGGACACGGCCCCGGGAACCGCTCGTCGCACTTGCCGAGTTCGATGCGCCGGATACCACCGCGGAACGGGATGGGGGAGTCGCGCTTCATGATCAGTTCCAGGGGAACGCGGTCGGTACGCAGCCACGGCACCGTCGTGTCCCGCGCCATGTTCTGGCTGTCCGTCTGCCATGCGTCGAGCACGCCAGCCCGTCGGGCCGCCACGTCCCGTGCTTGAATCTCACGCGGGTTGCGCGGGGACAGTTGCGACTCGAACCCGAGTAGTACACCGTCCGCACTGCGGATCAGGACGTCATTGCGGACTGTGCGGTCCTTGCTCGATTGTTCCTGGACGGCACTGTGACCGCCTTCCTCTGCTGCCCGGACCGCCCGGTCTTTGTACGCCTTGTGTTCGTCAGACTCTCCACCGCTGTAGTGCCGGTCCTCGGCGTCGCTTCGCATGTGGGCAGCGACGACTTTGCCCAGCCGTCGGTACACCGACATTGGCTCGATGAAGCCCCATTTTTCGCATACCTCCGCGCACGTGAGGCCGCGGCGTGCTAAGGGCAATCGGCGGTCATTGAGCAGCTGTTCGAGCAGTGCGGTACCGCCGGCCACGCCGAGGTCCGGTTTCGTCAAATCCAGTCGTTGGTCGAATCCTGCCAGTCGCACGTACCGGTTGGGCATTCTGACCTCCGCTCGCCACGCGGCCCCGATGGACGCCGCTTCGATCGTGACAGGGACCACTGAAAACCGCACGAGCTTCAGTAGTCTCTGGGCTGCTGCTGGCTGGCCCTGCGCAAGGGCGAGAGTCGCGTGCGGTGCGAACCGGGGGCGCGGGACCGTGTCAAGTCAGTCGAAGTACCTGACACGTCCCGCGTCGGCGTTGCGCTCTCACGTGAGGGCGAGAGCGCAACGCCGCACTTCTCGTCACGCCAGTTCGGGTACGCCTTGATGGGACTGGTGGGGAATCTCCATGATCTCGGCCTGCGGCGGTGCCGACCGGAAGAAGGCCTCAAAGATGAGATCGAACTCGCACGCGGCCGAATCGCGGAAGACCGGCAGTCCTCGGATCGAGTCTGCGCTGGTGTAGCGCTCACAGAACCCTCGGGCCCGGTCGTTCTTGTTGTTCGACTCATTCTTCTCAAGGTCGGGGTAGTACGCCTCGATCGCTCCCCGCTCCCACACATAGATGTCCTCTAGCCGGAGTTTCTGCAGCAGCTCCGACTTCATCTTCTCCAGCTCCGGATCCTTGGCCTCGGCCAGGATCCGGCGTGCTGCCCCAGACATGGAACGAGCGAAGAACGCGTTGACCGCGGCGTTCAACTCCGCGAAAGTGCACAGGCCCTGGGAATGCTCATCGTTCTTGAGCCGTGCCTGCTCCCACAGCATGCGTGCACTGCCACTTCTGCTGATGCCTTTCAGGGTGCTGCTGGAAGGCTCAGCATCCTCGGCTGCCACGAGTTCGTGCACCTTGGAGACGACCCTGTCCCTCAGCTTCCGGCAGGCTTCGCTGGCGCCCAGCTTGTCGAAGCCGTCAAGGAGAGCATCGAGATCGGCGACGACCGCGACCCGCATCTCGAAGCGCTGAAAGAAGCTGCGGTACCGCTCGATACTGCCCTTACCCTCGACCTTGGCGATGGCGGCACCGCGTTTGTCGAAGTCCCACTGCGGATTGAGCGTGCGGGCGATGTGCGCGATGAGAGTGCGATCACTCGGCCCCTCGACAAGGAGCACAGAACTGGCGAAGAAAGCTGCTTCGTTGTTCTCGTGCGTGATGATCTCGAACTGGTCCCGGGCGTCCATCTCGGACAGGTCGACCACACACGTCCTGCTGGCCGGCGGATCCAACGAGTGGTCCTTCACGACCTTCACGAACGTCCTGGTCGCCCCCGGGGCGCAGAAGGCCGACGCGTGTGTGCTGACGAGGACATCGTTGTAGTCGGAGAAAATGGTCAAGGCTTCGAACAGTTTGCGCTGGGCCTGCGGGTGCAGAAACACTTCGGGCTCCTCAAAGAGGAGCAGGCAGGGCTGCTGTGAGCTGTTGGCTCGCTTGGGCCGTGCAGTTTTGAGGTCCACATAGGCCCGCAGGATGGCGAACGCCACGGATCGGCGCAGGCCGTCGCCCTTAGTATTGAACGGGCCGCTGATCCCGTCGTTCACGGAGATCTGAGCCTCGTCCAGCAGGCTGCGCAACCTGGGCGGTGGAATCTCCAGGCGTACCTGCGCGCGAGGAAAGGACTCCTGCAGATTCCTCTGGATCAGCGACTCGATCTCCTGCACTTCCTGCAGCCGCTCATCCGATGCCTCGCCGTCGTCCTTGATGACCACGTTGAGCTGGGTGCGCAGCTGGCTGAAGGAAGCCTCCAACTGCGGGAGCTGATGCTCGATGTCCTCGAAGAGGATGGACAACAACTGCCCGAACGTCGCGGTCTTGCTGGTCTTCAGATCGTCGTTGAGTTCTTTCACCGCGGGGATGTAGATCGGCTCGGGCAGGAGAGCGGACACCGACTTGTCCATGCCGGTCGGCAACGGCTCGTCGCCGGTCGTGAGGTCCTCATCCTGCAAAGCCGCGACGGTCTTCTCCCAGGCCCTCCTAACTGCCGCGCGCGTGATCTTCCCCGAGATGGTGGCGGAGATCTCGGGGAAGAGGTGCCTCACTCCCTCTGCGACTTCCTCGTCGGAAATCCCGGGCTTGATGACTCCACTGAGCGCACTGCGGTGGTAACGCGGGTCGCTGGGAACCTTTTTGACCAGAAACGTGGTGCCCCTGCCTGGCGCGTTGTAGGTCCGAGCGAGAGTGAGACGCCCGCCAACGATCTCCGGCCCTATCCGATCCCGATGATTCTCTTGGAGGCGTTGCAGGTCGGAGTCACCGATCTCCCCGAATGTCCCCTGGATTCGGATGGCGCGCCCGGGGTGCAGGAAGTCCGTTGCCACGGCGGCGCCAGAGCCCAAGAACATGTTGAGGGCCTGGAACACCGACGACTTGCCCGCGTTGTTCTCGCCGATCAGGCAGCCGAAGCGGGAGAAGGGTATATCTACTTGGCGGAGGCCGCGGAAGTTGTCGATTTTGATGTGTTCGAGACGCATGGTGCTCCAGAGGATGCTGCGGACGAACACACATCTTAGAACGGCTAACACAATGACGTGGGTCGGCTCTGGTGGCCGTGTCTCGTAGACGAGTTCAGCGTCAGTTCGCGCCTCTACTTGGCGGCGGTGATCTTTCGTAGGGCGGCCTGCGCGGCCCAGTAGCCTGACATGCCGTGTGCACCGGCTCCTGGAGGCGTGGCAGCCGAGCAGATGAAGACCTCGTCGACCCCGGTGGCGTAGGGGTGCAGCGTGACGCGGGGGCGGAACACGAGCTGCAGCGGGTCGTTGGAGCCCGACACGATGTCGCCGCCGACGTAGTTGGCGTTCTTGCGGGACATTTCGGTGGTGCTGCACACGGCTGTGCCGCGGATGCGGTCGCGGAAGCCGGGCGCGAAGCGCTCGATCTGGGCGACGATTGCCTCCGTCGCGTCCCCGGTGTAGCGGGCCGGCACGTGGGCGTAGGTGTAGAACGGGTGCACGTCGTCGACGGACCGCGACGGGTCGGCGATGTACTGCTGCGCTGCCAGGACGAATGGCCGGTCCGGCATGCGGCCGTGGGCGATGGTCGCCTCGGCTGTCGCGATCTCCTCGAATGTCCCTCCGACGTGCACCGTGCCGGCGTGTCGGCTCGGCTCGTGCGTCCATGGCACACCGCCCTCGACGGCGAAGTCGACTTTGAAGGCGCCCGGGCCGTGGCGGTAGGCGCGGTACGCGCGTGCGACATGCCGTGGGAGTCGGTCGCCGATGATTTCGGCCGCGGCGCCGGGGGCGGTGTCGAGCATGACGAGGTCGATGGGTCCGAGCTCTTCGAGGCTGGTGACTGTGCGTCCGGTCTCGAACAGCACGCCCCGCTGCTTCGCTGCGGCGATCATCGCCGTGGAGATGGCGGCCGAGCCGCCGACGGCGGCACCCCAGCCGTACCGGTGGGCGGCTGTGCCGAGCGCCACGCCGATGGCCGAGGACGCGAGGGCGCCGAGCGGGCGGAAGGCGTGAGCGGCGAGCCCGGCGAGCAGGGCGCGGGGCTCGTCCCCGTGCCAGCGTCGGGCCAGGAGCGAGGCGGGTTGCCCGGCGTACAGTCCGAAACGGCCGAGGTGGAGCGGATGCCTTGGAATGTGGAGCACCGGCTGCAGGAACTCGTCGGCGATCGTGTCGAAACGGTCGTTCAGCGAGCCGAACACGCGGGTCCAGGCGCGGCCGTCGCGCCCGCCGAGGTGACGGCCGGTCTCCTCGACCGAGCGGTAGGCTGCGGCGCCGCGTCCGTGGTCGAGCGGGTGGGCGTACTGCACGGGCGGTTCCACCCACGACAAGCCGTGTTCGGCGAGGTCGAACGCCTTCGAGAACCGCGTGGCGATCGCCAGTGGGTGGATCGCCGCGCACACGTCGTGCACAAGTCCCGGAAGCGTCAGTTCCGCCGAGCGCGTGCCGCCACCCAGGGTGTCGGCGGCCTCGATGACGCGCACCCGGACCCCGGCGTCGGCCAGTACGAGCGCGGCCGCGAGGCCGTTGGGGCCGCTGCCGACGACGATAGCGGTCGTCACGATGTCTCCTCGTCCGAGCTCACGGCTGATGCACTCTTCGACGTGACGGTGGTGCGCAGTCGTGGCTTGTCGAACTTGCCGACGGGGTTCTTCGGTACCTCGTCGATGCAGGTCACCGAGGTCGGCAGCTTGAACTTCGCGATCCGCTGCGTCAGGAACGCGACGAGTTCGTCCTCGTCGAGGGACGCGCCTTCCTTCAGGACGACGAACGCGACGGGTTCCTCACCCATGACGGGGTGGGGGCGGCCGACGACCGCGGCCTCGAGGACGGCGGAGTGTGCGTGGATGGCTTGCTCGATCTCTTGGGGGTAGATGTTCTCGCCACCGCGGATGATCATGTCCTTCACCCGGTCGACGATCCGCAGGTAGCCGTCCTCGTCAAGGACGCCTACGTCTCCGGTGTGCAGCCAGCCGTCTTTGAGGGTCGTGGCGGTCTCCTCGGGCCTGTTGAGGTAGCCGCGCATCACCGTGGGGCCCTGGATGACGACCTCACCGCGCTCGCCCCGCGGCACCAGGGTGCCGTCCGGGGCCATGACGGCGACCGTCTGGCCGGGGAGGGCGACGCCGACCGTACCGGCCCGCGGACACCGTCGAGCGGGTTGCTCGTCGAGGCGCAGGTGCCCTCGGAGAGCCCATAGCCCTCGACGAGCACCACACCGAAGCGTTCCTCGATCCGACCGATGAGATCGGCCGGCATCGGAGCCGCTCCGCAGGCGACGAAGCGCAGCGAGCTGGTGTCCGGCTCGATCTCCGCGGGCAGGTTCGCGAGCATCGTGTAGATCGCCGGGACTCCCGAGAAGTAGGTGGGACGAGCGGTCTCGAGGGTTGCGAAGAAGGTCTGAGGGTTGAAGCGCCCGGCGATGGTCGCCTGCCCGCCCGCGCGCAGGGGTGACAGGACGCTGACCACGATGCCGTTCACGTGGAAGAGCGGCAGGATCAGCAGGCTGTGGTCGTCCTCGTCAAGCGACAGCGCTTCGACCATCGCTGCTGTCATCGCGTCGAGGTTGGCGTGGGTGAGCCCGACGCCCTTGGGACGTCCGGTAGTGCCGCTCGTGTAGACGAGCAGGGCCAGATCGTCGAGGTCCGGCTCGGCCGGGCCCACGTCGACTCCTGCGTCGGTCGCGGTGAGGTCCTCGGGTGTGAGTGTCGTGACGTCCTCCAGCGAAAGGCCATCGTGGGTGACAAGTACGCGCGAGCCGGAGTCGGCGACCTGGTACTCGACCTCGCCGTGGGCCAGGGCGGGGTTCACCGGCGTGACGGCGGCGCCGAGGCGCCAGGCGCCGAAGAGCGCGACCACAAGGTCCGTCCGGTTCGGCAGTCGGACCGCGACCACCGTGCCGCGCGCCACCCCGTGGGCCGCGAACACGCGGGTCGCTGCCTCAACCCGTGCCGCGAAGGCGTCGTTGGTGAGCGTGCCGACGGTCTCGTCGGAGAGGCACGGGCTGTCGGGCCGGGCGCCGGCGCGCCTTGAGGGAAGAGATGCGAAGTGCATGGGGCGTCCTTTGAGGAAGGGGGCAGCCAGCGAGGGGTCAGACGGGTGTCTCGTCGGGACGGTTTGGGTTCGCGCCGAGGGTCTGCCGACGGTGGTAGTCGTCGGCGGTCCAGGTGACGTTCAGCGGGACGGGTCCGTTGGGCAGCCACGGCTGCTGCGCCACGCAGTCGGCGACCTTCCACGTCCCCCGCTCGACGACGCCCAGGGCGGCGTCGATCACCTGATACTGCTGGGTGCGCCGGTGGATGGGCTGGGACTCGACCCAGACCACGACCAGGTCGCCGGGCTCGAGGTTGAGGCGTTTTTGCACGGCCGCGACGAGGCGGGCGTCATGCATGTGGCCGTCGCCGAAGTTGAAGCCGAGGATGGTGTTGCACACGAACTCACCCTCGCGGACGGTGCGGGTCTCGATGTCGGCGAGGTGCGTGTACAGAAGCGAGAACAAGCCGCGCCCCTGGCTGTGCATCGAGCGCCAGGCGAGTGCCTTCTGCAACGTCATCTCGGCATCGTCGCGCTCGTACGGTGTCGGGAGCATGCGCTGCAGTTGGTCGATCTGGTTCTCCACGCCGGGCAGTTCGTTGAGCCGTTTCTCCACGCCGGGCTTCATCGCCCACACGGCCGAGGCCCAATTCCCCGCGTACTGGCGCATGGAGGGCAGGAAGGAGACGAGGTCGGGACGCAGGTTGCCCAGGACCGGCCCCAACATCAGCAGTGCGAAGACCGGGGTAAGCAGCAGCGGCTCGGAGAAGCTCCAGATGTTGTAGGTGCCGGGATCGAACCCGACCCACAGGACGATCGCGATGAACCCGAAGAAGACATTCCACTCCAGTGGGACGGCGATCGGGAAGGTCGAGGCGATGAAGATGTGGAAGGCCAGCATGCACACCGCGCCAATCAGCGCCACAGTCGCGCTCGTGGTGAGCAGCAGGGTGATCGGGACGATGATCTCGACGGCGGTGCCGCCGACGTGCGCCATGAAGTAGGCGACGCGGGAGGGGCGCAGATCATTCGGGGCGTCGCGGTAGTGCAGACGCTTGACGGTTCGTCCCGGCATGGCCGGGCTGTTGGAGACCATCGGCGGCACGACGTTCTCGAAGTGGGCACCGAACTTGGACACGCCGGCGCCGATCCACACGACGCAGATGACGATCTTGAACACCACGACGAGGTCGACGAAGTCCGCAGTGCCGCTGATGGTCCCCAGCAGCGCGGAGAACAGCATGATCGGCAGGTACTGCTCGGACCGGCCGGCCAGGAAGACGACCTTGTCGCGCAGGCCCATCAGGGGCATGAGGACGAGAACGGGGATGAAGTACTGCGGCGCGATGAGTTCCTGCGTGCCGGTGCGCGCGGGAAGGAACTCGCTCGGCACGGGCTCGGCGTGCGCGGCCAGCGGATAGACGAGGCTGGCGAGCACGCCGACGTAGAGCGCGACGTCGAACCAGGTGCGCTCGTCGCCGCCGGTGAGCGGCACGCGGCTGCCCCAGGGTGCCATGCGGATGGTGCCGGGACGGATCCAGTACCGAATGTTGCCGATCATCGGACGGAAGTGGCCGCACAGCGGGCCGAACGCGCCGCCGAGTCCGATGACCTCCAGCAGCATCAGCCACACGGCCAGCTTCTGGTACACCACGATGTTGTGGTACCAGGAGCCGACGTCGGTGAACTCGATCCCGGACGTAGCCGACGCGATCCAGATGCCGACGCCGAAGTAGAGGCCGAACATCTTGATGATGTAGACGATGTTCAGCACACGCGGTGTACCGAACCCGTCGTCGACCCAGTGTGTGCTGAGGATGCGGACGCGCTCGCGCAGGGGAAGCCTGAGGAAGGTCGCCGGCTTGACCGGCTGCGGCGACGGGTTGATGAAGCCCATGAGTGCTCCTCGTGGTGGTGGCCAGTGCAGCACGCATCGGTCGCTGCCCCGCAGGCGTTGGCGCGCCGACGGCTTCCGAGGCCGCGTCACGCGATCCGGCCGCACGGACTTTAAGGAGTCGGTGAGACCTGGGACACTGTGCTCGCGAACCAAAAGACTTGCTCGGGATTGGTCTCCGTACGGTCTTCTAGCTGCGGCTCGAGGAGTGACAATCCATGAGCCCGCCGCGCACCTGTGCCCGGGGACCGACACACGACGAAAGGCCGACCATGGATCCCTCGGCGGACCGCGACGAGATCGCCCGCCGCGCGGCCGCCCGCGTCGCGGACGTCGCCGCGGCCACGAGCGCGCAGCTCGACGACGTCGCGCGCGTGCTGCAGGTCGAGCTAGCCGAGTCGATCTCGGAGCTTCGCGGAGACCAGCTGATGCTCGACCTCCTCTACGCGAGCGTGGAAAGCAACGTGAAGACTTTCTTCCACGTCACGCAGTACGGGGTCCCGGTCGACACGGTGGAGGCGCCGTGGCCGGCCGTCGAGTACGCGCGGCGTCTTGCGCAGCGCGAGATCTCCTCGAACGCCCTGCTGCGCGCATACCGACTCGGTCACCGGCGCGCCCTTGACTGGGTGGCCGGTGAGCTGGCCGGCGTCGAGCCGGACGGCAGGGTCTCCTTCGCGGCGTTGCAGATGCTCCAGGACGCCGCCTTCGCCTACATCGACCGGGTTTCCGAGCAGGTCGTGGAGGAGTACGAGACCGAGCGGGAGCGTTGGCTGACGAATCGCAACACGATCCGCACGGCCACGCTCAGCGCGCTCCTGGCCGGAGACGAGGTGGACGTGGCCACGGCGGAGCAGGTCCTTGGCTACCGACTCCGCCAGGAACACCTCGGGCTCGTCCTGTGGGCGGATGAACGGACGGCCTCGACGGGGCCGCTGCAGCGTCTCGGGCAGCTGACCAGCGCGATTGCCCAGGAGGTTGGTTCGGAGTCAGCGCCGCTGTGCGTCCCGCAGGACCGCTCGCTCAGCTGGGGCTGGGTGCCGCTGCACGCAGGGGCGAGCATCGACCTCGATCGCTTGGCCCGAGTCCTTGGTGAGGCGGGGGATGAGGTGAAGGCGGCGATCGGCGCGGTCGGGACGGGACTCGCGGGCTTCCGTGCGACACATCGCCAGGCAGTGCAGGCTCACCGGGTCGCCGTCATCGGGGCTGACCGGGCCCACCAGGTCACGTCGTTCACCGCCCCCGGCGTCCAGGCAGCCGCGGTCCTCGCAGGCGACCTCACCCTTGCCCGCGACATCGTCGCATCGATGCTCGGGAGCCTTGCACAGGACGACGCAGGTGCCGAGCGGCTGCGTGAGACCCTCACCGTCTTCCTCCAGCAGAACCAGAGCTTCGTCGCGACCGCCGCGAAGGTCCACCTTCACAAGAACACGGTCAAGTACCGGGTGGATAAGGCAATGCAGCTGAGGGGGCGGCCGATCGACGAGGACCGGTTCGACCTCGAGCTCGCGCTCGCCGCATGTCGCTGGCTTGGACCCGCCGTACTGCCCCGATCTCCGTGATCTCCACCAGATCCCCGCACGGCAGAGAACGCATTGGTCCACGACCACGGCACGAGCCGCACTTTTTGGTGTGTCCGACCGAGGACTTCTTCGTCTGCACCAACGAGTCTGGGCGCCTCGCCACGACGGCGACCACGCCGTGCACCACGAGGATCACCAGCACACCGGCGTGTTTCACGGGCCCCCTGGCGACGTGACGATCACCGCACCGTCTATGACGCGGTGACGGCGCGGCGACTGCGGGAGCGGCGCGCGAGGGCGGCGAGGACCGGCGTCCGCAGCAAAGAACCATCTATCGCCTTGAACGTCATTCAAGGCGATATGCCGAGACGAGGAGTGCACCATGGCCGAGCCGTGCAACGGCACGTTCACGACGGCGGAGGAGTGGTTCGACTCCAGCGGCACCCGCTGCGCTGCGCGCCTCTACCGACCCACCACTGCAGACCGGCCGCTGCCCGTCGTCGTGATGGCCCACGGCTTCGGCTCGGTACGTGCGCTGCGGCTCTACACCTACGCCGAACGCTTCGCCGCCGCCGGATACGCCGTCATGGTCTTCGACTACCGCAACTTCGGGGACAGCGAGGGCGAGCCGCGCCAGGTCCTAGACATCGCGATGCAGCACGAGGACTGGCGCGCCGCCCTCAGCTACGCCAGGTCGCTCGAGGGGGTCGACCACACCCGAGTCGTGGCATGGGGGACGTCGTTCGCCGGCGGTCACGTCATCACCATCGCCGGCCAAGGAGAGCCCCTCGCCGCCGTCATCGCTCAGGTCCCGCACGTCAGCGGCCCGGCAGCGGTGAGGTCGACCGGCCTGCGGGCCGCTATCAGGGTCGCCGTGCCGGGGATTCGTGACGCGATAGCGGCTCTGCTCGGTCGCGAACCTGTGTACGTCAAGAGCGTCGACCTTCCCGGCCGCACTGCGATGATGACCTCGCCGGACGCCTATCCAGGCATGCACACTCTCCTGCGTGAATCGGGGCTGAAGGAGGACGCCTACCCCCACACCGTGGCAGCCCGCATCGCGCTCAGGATCGGCCTCTACTCGCCCCAGCGCTGGGCCGGGAACATCAAGTGCCCGGTCCTCGTCCAGATCGTCGCGCAGGACGCGATCACTCCTCGGCGCGTCGCCGAACACGCAGCAAGCAAGATGCGGCACCCCACCGTCCGTGTCTACGAGGGTGGTCACTTCGATCCATATGTCGAGCCCCTGTTCGACACCGTCATCACGGACCAGATCGAGTTCCTGCGCCACCACGTCCCTTCTCTGCCAACGGAGGGCGCATAAGCGCCATCCCGAACCGCTCTAGAACGGCTAACACACCGACTGGAGTCGCCGGTGGGCGATGAGGCAGCAGGCCAGTTTGAGGAAGGCTTCATGGATGTCGGCCCGGCGTTCCCAGCGCACGCGAAGTCGTCGGAAGCCGTGGAGCCAGGCGAAGGTGCGCTCTACCACCCACCGGTAGACGCCGAGTCCGGTGCCGTGGCGGGTGTTTCGGCGGGCGATGGCGGGCACGATGCCGCGGGCTCGGACCTGGTCACGGTAGATGTCGTGGTCGTAGCCGCGGTCCGCGAACAGCGAGTCCGGTCTGCGTCGCGGGTGGCCGACCCGGCCGCGGACGGGCGGGATCGCGTCCAGCAGGGGCAACAGCTGGGTGACATCGTTGCGGTTGCCGCCGGTGAGGATGACGGCGAGCGGGGTGCCGTGCCCGTCGGTGATCACGTGGTGCTTGGAGCCTGCCCGGCCCCGGTCGACTGGCGAGGGGCCCGTGTGGATCCCCCTTTTAGGGCCCTGACGTGGGAGGAGTCGACCGCGCAGCGGGACCAGTCGAGCCGTGCGGCCGCGTTCAGTTCGGCCAGCAGGACTTCGTGGAGCCGCTGCCAGACACCGGCTTGGTTCCAGTCCCGCAGCCGGCGCCAGCATGTTATCCCGGAGCCGAAGCCGAGCTCCTGGGGAAGGTGTTCCCACTGGATGCCGGTGTGCAGCACGTACAAGATCCCACACAGGACCTGTCGGTCCGGGACCGGTAGGCGACCGGGGTAGCGAAACCGTCGTTCCTTCTTCGGCAGCAGCGGCTCGATCCGCTCCCACAAGTCGTCCGGCATGATCCACGGCGATGTCCCCACGTCGCAGACAACGCCCAACTCGCCTATCAGGCACGGCTACCAGGGCCGATGCACTTCATTGTGTTAGCCGTTCTTAGGGCGCGTCGACCTGGCGGTCGTGCCACCACCGGTCTGGAGCAGCCAGCTCGCTCACGCCTCAACAGTCCCGTCCTCCGTCCACACCCCTTCCGCACCCTGTGCAGTGTGCGATCGGCGCCCGCCCCTCACCCCGTGGACGTCGATTGCCCTCTCGCCTGCGGCGGCGTGGCGGGCGCGGGTCTCCGAGGCGCGGCACCTGGGTGCCGGGTCTCCGAGGCCCGGCACCTGGGTGTGATCCGCCTTGAGCGCCGCCGGCTGTGCAAGGACTCGGTCGGCGAGAGCTACGGCGCGATGGCGGAGGTGCTGGCCGGCCTGACCTGACCGTTGGCCGGTTCGACGCGGATGTGGACCCGCCGCAGGAGCGCGTCGGCCTGCTCTTCGACCTCGTCGGCGTCCGGGCCGGTGACGACGAATGATCCCAGCCGGTGGCCGTTGGCGCACGGCCTGTGGACGGTGGAGCCGATCGCAGCCCGCCAGCGGGCGAACGGAACGCCCGGCCCGGTCTTCGGGAAGCCGTAGAGAGATGTCAGCCGTCCGGCGTGCGGGCAGGTCACGAACCGCGGGGCCGCCAAGCGCTTAGAAGGCACGTGCTCTATCCACTGAGCTACGGGGGGCTGACCTGCGTAAACGCAGCTTCCGGGCGCTGTCCCCCGGGGCGTGGGGGACGCATGGGGGAATCGCGGATTCCCGGTGACCGAGGGACGCGAGCGCTCCTCGATCAGGCCGTACGTAGGGTCTCACATTATCTTCACGCCCCCGAAGCCTCTCGCGGAAACAATCCCGCACCTCATTGGCGTTGGTGATCTCCGAGCCGAGGAGGGAAGGTGTCGGGCCTGAAGCTGTTCCGCACGGACACGACGAATAGCGGCATGACGGAGGTCATGCCGCGTCTTGCTGAGATCGAGGCAGATGTGCAGGATCTCGTTGAGGCGCACATGGAGACGCTGCTGGGGGTGCGGTTCCTGGCGAGCGAGTACAGCACCGGACCGGTGCACGGGGGCCGGATCGACTCGCTCGGGGTGGACGAGAACGGCTCGCCGGTCATCGTTGAGTACAAGCGCGGCACGGATGCCGGCGTGATCAATCAGGGCCTGTTCTACCTGGCCTGGCTGATGGACCACCGTGCCGAGTTCGAGTGCCTGGTCCGCGACCGGCTCGGGACGACGGCCGCGTCCCAGGTCCCGTGGAGCGGCCCACGCCTGATCTGTGTCGCCGGCGACTTCACCCGCTACGACGTGCACGCCGTGCGTGAGCACCGGCGTTCGATCGACCTGGTCCGCTACCGACTCTTCGGCAGCGACCTGCTCGGCCTTGAGACCGTGGCCTCCGTGAGCGGCGGCATGCAGGTGACCCGCCGGGCGCGGCGCCAGTCTGTTGCCCAGGCATCGGCCGACGTCCAGGGCGCCGCGATGGCGGAGCTGGCCGGCGCGGTCGACGAGGTCCTGCTCGGGCTCGGGGACGGCGTGAACCGTGTGGAGCGCAAGCAGTACCGGGCATACCAGCGACTGCGGAACTTCGCCTGCCTGTGCCCGCCGCAGCGGACCAAGCTGCTGGTTTACCTGAAGGTCAACCCGAAGGACGTAACCCTCGTTCCGGGCTTCACCCGAGACGTGTCCGGCCTCGGGCACCACGGGACGGGCGATCTAGAGGTCCAGCTCCGTACGCCGAGGGACGTGGAGCGGGCGCAGGATCTGTTCCGGGCAAGCTACGCGGCGGCATGATCGCCTATCGGCTGGCCTCCGGGCTGAGGCCGCTTCTTAGCTGCAACTGTGGTCGTGGAGTAACGCCCTTCGACGGGTGGATGGGACGTGGCGGTGGACTATCAATGATGCGCGGGATCGCCGGTTTGGCTAACCGGCGATCCCGCGCTATGTTGCGCGGCCGTGCCCCGATCTACAGCTAGCGGCCCGCGCCAGCGCGTCTGTTCGCGAGGTGGCTGGGGATGCGCTGGAAGATCTGTCGGCGTGCTTCGTAGTCGTCCAGGTTGTCCTTGTAGAGCTGCGCTCTGTCGCCATAGCGGTGGGAGAAGCGGACCTGAAGTGCGCCGGGCTGTCCGATGCTGCTGCGGGCGTAAAGGCGGCATCCACAGTAGAACGCGGCTGGGTTGCCGCAGTAGCAGTCCAGGTCTGTGCCCGCGATCGGCAGTCCGCATTCCGGGTCCGTCAGCAGGTTGGCGAAGCCCTGGTGGTAGCACGCGGTTTCAGCCACGGGTTCGTTGATGTATTCGATGATCCATTCCGTGCCGCCGTCTTTGGTGAGGTTGGTCCAAGCCGTAGTGCTCAGGGGCACGCCGACATGGTTTTCGACAGACAGAGCATCGACGTCACCCGACAGGACCGGGTCACCGTCGTCTGCTTCCGCAACGAGCTGGACCTCGAAGACACCACCGAGGCGACGCTCGCGTTGTCCCGTGCCCTCGCCGATGGGCCTACCGACGGGACGCTACTCGACCTGTCCGGCCTCACCTTCGCCGACAGCACCCAGCTCAACGTGATCCTGCGTGCCCACGGAGAGCACCTGAACGCCCAACGGCCCTTCGTTCTCGCCGGCCCGTACCACCCCGGTATCGCGCGGCTCTTCGAGGTCACCGGTGTCACCGACGTCCTGAACCTGGCCGACACCCGCGACGAGGGCATCCGGCGCGTCCATCGGCTTCTCGACACCGGCAACGCCTCCGCACCGGCCTCCGATCAGAGGCACCCGCCGTCCGCCTCCATGTGAGCGCGCTGTACACGTAGATGGCCCTGCACACTTTGATGAAGGGGTGGGTCCCGCCGTTCGCGGCGGGGCCCACCCCTTTCCCGTCACTGGCCTAGATTTTCGAGCTGCTTCGCTTCGGGGGACGCAGCAGGACGGCTGCCATGGCGGCTGTGGCGGCCAGACCGACGGAGGCGAGGGCCAGCACGGTGGTGAAGCCCCGGTCGTAGACCTGTCGTGCTGCACGCAGCAGCGCCTCTGCGGTGTGGGGCGGGAGGCCGGGAGCAACATTCTCGGCGCCTGAGAACGATTGGCCCGCTTCTGCTCGTTGATGGGGAGAGAGGCCTGGCACCTGGGGCAGACCGGTCCGGTACACGGCGGCAAGGACGGTGCCGAGGACGGCGACGCCGAGGCCGGCGCCCAGTTCGAAGGAGGTCTCCTGGATCGCGGCCGCCTCTCCGGAGCGCTCCGGCTGGGCGGCGCTCATGATGGAGTCGGCGCCGAGCGTCATCACGATGCCGGCGCCGTATCCCGCGCTGAGCAGTGGTGGGAGCAGTACGCCGTAGTGGTGTGTGTCGCCGGTGATGGCCATGACGGCGAGAGCGGTGGCGAAAAGGGTGAGTGCCGCGGTGAGCGCCCACCGGTTGCCCCATCGATGGGAGACCCAGGGCGCTGTGACGGCGCCGACGGCATTGGCGGCGGCCAGGGGCATCAGGGCGAGTCCGGCGCGCAAGGGTGTGTACTGACCTACTTGCTGGAGCCACTGGGTGAGGAAGAACAGCAGGGCGACGTATGAGCCGAAGCAGCCGATGACGCACAGGGTGGCGGTGGTGAAGCGTCGCTCGCGGAAGAGGGAGAAGTCCAGGAGCGGCTCGTCGATGCGTCGCTGGCGGCGTACGAAGCGGTGGAGCATGATGCCGCCGATGGCGGCCGTGGTGACGATGAGCCAGTTCACCCCTGCGTGTTCGCCTGCCTGCTTGAGCGCATACACCAGGCAGGCCAGACCTGTTACGGACAGTGCCACGCTGGCCAGGTCCCAACGGCGGGGAACGGGATTCCTGGACTCGGGGATGACCCGGGCACCGACGGCCAGGAGAACGACGATGACGGGGACGTTGATCAGGAACACCGCGCCCCAGCCCCACCGCGCGGTGACCAGACCGCCTACCAGGGGGCCGACGGTGGCACCGACGCTGTGAGCGGAGGTCCAGATCCCGATGGCGAGGGCGCGCTCACGGTCGTCGGTGAAGACGACTCGGATGATGGCGACCGTGGATGCCATGATCATGGCTGCGCCGATTCCGAGCGCAGACCTCGCCGCGATGAGTTGTGCCGTCGAGGTGGAGAAGGCCGCCCCTGCCGAGGCCATGCCGAAGACGGCGAAGCCGCTGAGCACCATGCGGCGCCGACCGATGCGGTCGCCGAGGGTGCCGCAGGTCACGAGCATGGCCGCGAGCGTGAGCGAGTAGACGTCGACGATCCACAACAGCCCCGCGGGAGTGGGGTCGAGTTCCCGGCTCATGCTGGGTACGGCGACGTGCAGCACGGTGAGGTCGATGCCACACAGCAGCAGGCTTCCCGACACCACGGCCAGCACCAGCCACCGCCGCCCGGAGGAGGCCTCTGAAGGCCTCGCACGTTCCGTCGCCTCGGTTGTCCGCACCGGTGCAGGTGCCTCCTTGTTTGACATACGCTCACTTTCGGGGAGTACTGACACGAGCCACAAGTACGGTCTTTGTTGTCCCCTACGCACACTCCGTATACCGATGGAGGTCAGCAATGCGTTCCAGCACCGAGGGCGCCCCGGACCAGTGCGCGGTCGAGTTCGCCATGGAACTACTCGGGGGCCGCTGGAAGCTGGCCATCCTCAAGCAGCTGGTCGCGCGCAGCCACCGCTTCGGGGAACTGAGGCGCGCCCTGCCCGGCGTCACCCCGCGCATGCTGACCCGCCAGCTGCGGGAGCTGGAGACCGACGGCCTGGTGATACGGACCGTGTATGCCGAGGTGCCGCCGCGGGTCGAGTACGCCCTCACCGAGATCGGGCACAGTCTGGACTCCATCACCGACGAGCTGGACAAGTGGGGCCGCTGGTACCGCGAGACGGTACGCCGCGATGCGGCCTCCGGCCTCCGCTCCCCGGCGTGACCAGGGGCGAAGGCCGGACAGGCCGGCATCACAGCGTCGTACAGACCTCGTCGTAGGCGAGTCGGGGTGCCCGTGGCCCCTCGTGCCCGGGCTCAGGCCGTCCGAGGTTGATCACGAGCAGTGCAGAAAGGCCGCCGGCCGGGAAGAACTCCCGGTTGACGCCGTCCTCGTCGAAGCCGCTCATAGGCCCCGCGGCGAGACCGGCCGCCCGTACCCCGATGATGAAGTAGGCGGCCTGCAGAGCACCGTTGAACCGTGCGGACCTCTCCCGGGAGGGCAGATCCCCGGCGTACAGATCCGCGGCCCCGGGGAAAGCTGGGAACAGCTCAGGAAGCCTGCGATGGAATTCGGTGTCCACCGCAAGCAGTGCGGTCAGGGGCGCGCGCAGAGTTTTCTCCCGGTTCCCTCGTGAGAGATGACGGGCCAGCCGCATTCGGCTGTCCGACGAGCGGAGCAGAAGAAATCTGAGGGGTTGCTGATTGAAAGCGGTCGGACCGTCGCGGATGAGGTCGTACACCGCGCGGACCGTTTCATCGTCGACGGGTTCGCCCGTGAAGCGGTCCGCGCTGTGTGCCTGCCTGAACAGCTGGTCCTGAGCACGAGTGTCCAGGACCAGCCGGGGTGCGGTGGGGATCTTCATCTGGTACCGGTCTCAGAATTCCGCGAGATTCTGCCGCAGAGTGTTGCCGGGTGTATACGCCGACCGGGTCAGGCCGCGGCGCTGCAGTGCGGGTACCAGGCCGTCGGTGATATCGGCGATCCAGCGCCGGTTCAGCCGCAGCACCGGAGTCGTCAGCATGAAGCCGTCGCCACCGACTTCCTCCATCGCTTCGCCCATTTTCTCGGCTACGTGGTCCGGCGTACCGATCAATTCCAGCGAGGAGACGAGTCCTCCGGCGCCGTCGATGACGAGTTCCCGCAAGGTCTTGCCGCTGCCCCATTGCTGCAGTTGGTCCAAGGAGCCTTGTTCGCCGTTGGTCTCGAGGCGGTACGGCAGCGGCTTGTCGAGGTCGAACTTGGCGAAGTCGATCTCTGTGAGCGCGGATGTTTCGGCGAGGATGTCGTGGATGAACTGAGGGGAGGAGACCATCCGCTGGTACTTGTCCCTGGCGTCCTGTTCGGTTTCGCCGACGGTCGGCGTCACGCAGAACAGCACCTTGACTTCATCGGGATCGCGTCCTGCAGCCTCGGCGTGTTTGCGCACGTCGTCGCGGAACTGCTTCATGCCGGACACGCCATTGGCTATGGCAATGAGGGAGTCCGCGTTGCGGGCCGCGAACCTTCTGCCCCGGGGGGAGGCGCCGGCCTGCACGAAGGCGGGCCGGTGTTGCGGGGAGGGCACGGTGTTCAGCGGGCCACGCACACTGAAGTGCTCACCTTTGAAGTGGATCGGCCGGACCTTGGTGTGGTCGGCGTAGATCCCGTTCTCCCGGTCGAGTACGACGGCATCTGCGTCCCAGGAGGCGAACAGTTGCCGCACCACGTCGACGTACTCGTCGGCCGCCGCGTAACGGACGTCGCGCGGTGGCAGCTCCTTCAGGCCGAAATTCTGGGCGGCCAGATTCTCGGCGCTGGTGACGATGTTCCAGCCGAACCGGCCACCGAGCATGCTGTCCAACGTCGAGGAGAGCCGCGCCGTGATGAATGGCGGGTACGCCATGGTCGACAGAGTAGCGACGATGCCCAGGTGAGAGGTGGCCAGCCCCATCGCGGTGGCGAGCGGGACCGGATCGTGCTTGGGCGCGACCATCCCCTGGCGCAGGGCCCGCTCGGAGGAACCACCGTAGCTCTCGGGGACCATGAGCTTGTCCTCGATGATCACGTAGTCGAAGCAGGCGCGTTCCAGGGCCTGGGCGACCTCCGTGTAGAACTTGCCGTCCCACGGGGAGCCGCCGGTGCCGAACGGGCCCTGCCAGTCATCGGGGGTGAAGTTGAAGATGAAGGAGAGATGGAACTGCCGCGTCATTGGTCTTTCCCTCCGGACTGTGCGGTGGATTGGCGCTCCGGTGCGGTTCGACGTCGGTCGGGCTGCACCCATGCGAACAACAGCCCCTCACCCGCCCGCACCAGGGTTGTCGCCTCATCGACGACGTGGCGCAAGAGCTTCTCGCCAAGCGCGGCACTCGAACCTGACGTTGTTGAGAGAATGCCGTGGGTGGTGGTCTTCTCCACGTCGACAGGGTGGAGATAGACGCCCGCCCGGGGCGGTTGATCGTGATCCGGCCGCTGCTCGGTGACGAGGTGCGGACGCAGGTGGAGCATCAGGCTGGTCTCGGTGACCCCGGCGTGCTCGGCGTGCCAGCCGGGGAATCGGGGAATCTCTGCGTCGGTAAAGGATTCACGCACCAAGCTCCACCAGCTGAACGCGAAGACCTCCGTTCTGTCCAGCAGGCCCTGCTCGCGTACCTGGTCCAGCGCCTCGAAGAGGAACGGCTCGTTCTCGTAATGGCCGTTGACCACGATGAGCCGGGTCATGGGGAGAGCAGCCAGGGAGCTGATGGTTTCTCGCAGAAAGCGGATCAGTGTCTCTCCGGTCACGTGCACGGTTCCGGGGAAGTTCATGCCGCCGCCGCTCTGCGGCAGCGACCGTGCACCGATGGCCTGCGCGGGGAGAGTGAGGGCATCCAGATCCCGCGCGATCTCGTCGGCGAATGCCTCTGCGAGCAGCAGGTCGACGGAGAGCGGCAGGTGCGGGCCGTGCTGCTCGATGGCTCCAATGGGCCAGATGACGGTACGTCCGCGTACAGCGTCGGTGACCTGGCTGCTGGTCAGGTCGGTGAGCCGAAGAACGTCCGAATGTGCGCTGCTCATATGGCGGCGCCCTCGGACTCACGGTCGGTCGGCACCGGAGGCTCACTTTGTGCGGCAGCCAGTGCCCGGCTCTCCGTCAGGATGCGGTTCAACGTCTGATACATGTCGGTGTGCAGGGCCGTGTAAACCTGGACCGCGTCGGCGCCGACGTTGAGGTAGTCGGCCACGTCACGGCCGCTGGTGACGCCGCCGCACCCTAGGACGGGCAAGTCGATGCCACGCCGCCGCAGTTGCCAGATGGCGGCCAGTACCAGAGGCTTGATGCCGGGGCCCGAGTAGCCGAAGACGCCGTTCAGTTCCAGGTCCCCGGTGGCAGGGGAGATGGCAGCACCCGAGATCGTGTCGCTGATCGTGACGGCGTCGGCACCGCCGGCGATGGCGGCGCGCACCCGGTCCTGCATGCCCTCACCGATGGCCAGCTTGACCGACATCGGAAGGCTGGTGTTGTTGCGGGTTTCGGAGGTGTAGGCGTAGACCCGGTCGGGGTTGTCATCCTCCAGGCCGTCCTCTTCGTTGAGGCACGAGATGCCTAGTTCCAGTGCCCGGCAGCCGGCCCTCTCGACGTCTTTGGCCAGTGCGGCCAGTTCGGCCGGGGAGTCGGCATGGAGGGAGGCGATGACGGGGAGTTGGTCACCGGCGAACGAGCGCAGCACCTGAAGCCAGTGGTTGACCGGGCGCTTGGAGTAGGTGGTGCTGTTCAGCATGCCGACGGGTAATCGCAATATCCGCTCGTCCAGCCCCTGGGGCGGGTTGGGGTGGATGGTCTTGGTGACTACGGCTCCGGCTCCTTTTTCTATGAGTTTGCGGATGTTGCGTTCCTGGTCCGTCAGCAGTCCGGATCCCACGATCACCGGCGTACTGATCGGCAGGTCCAGAATGGTCGTGTCGGGCACTGAGTGACTCCGTCCGGGGGCGTTATGGGAAGAGGGGGCTTCCTAGGCGACCAGACTCGCGCCGACTGCCTCGCGCTGCTGTTCGGTCGCGGCGAGCACGGCGTCGATGACACGACCCGGCTTCTCGGCGAACTCCTCGAAGTCGATGACCTGGACGAAGCCCACCCGGTGCAAACCCTTGAGGAGGTGGCTCGCGGAATCGGCGAACGGCTGCTTGGTGATCAGCACGATGGGGCGACCCATGGCCGTGGCCCAGCCGAGTTCGACGTGGGTGCCGTCCGTACGCCGCAGTATGCCGTCATCCAGAACGGGCAGGACGGGGACGAACACGTCGCACTTCTTCATCCACCGGAAGTCACGCACGGAAACCTGATCGGGTGTGAAGGCCGCGGTCTCGGCGCCGAACCTCTCGACGACGTGCGCCGAGAAGACGTTGCCGCCGTGCTCCTTGACTGTCCCGATCACCGTGGTGATGGCGGTCTCCAGGTCGTTGGCGAAACCGTTCTCCAGGATGGCGTGCTGGATCGGCCCGCCGACGAAGACATCGAGGCCTGCGAGAAGGCCCGCCTTCTGCGTAGGCGTCGCTTCCCTGGTGGTGGTCTCAGTCATGGCGTACTGGTCCTTTCAACGAAGGTGGAGGCCCACTGCCAATGGGCCGATCAAGGAGGGATGCCAAGGTGGCAGCCGCGTTTCCCGGCGTCAGCCAAGGGGCTGACGCGCACGCAGGGGTGGGCTGCTGTCATCCGGGCGGCAGAGTGTGTGGCGCGCCTCGGCCCTCGACGGCGGTGCCGAGAGCAGCACGAAGGCAGAAGAGGTCAGCGGGAGGCGGCGATCCGCGCGTAGCGGCTGCGGTGGTACAGCAAGGGCTCTTGCACGGCATTCGGCTCGCCGAGTCGGCACACGTCGCCGACCACCAGGAGGTGGTCGCCGCCGTCGTGTTCGGTGTGCAGGCGGCAGTCGATCCACGCGGCAGCGCCGACCAGATGAGGCGATCCGTCTGGTGAAGCGGCCCAATCGATCTCGCTGAACTTGTCACCGCCGGAACGAGCGAACCGCTCGCTGAGCTGGCGCTGGCTGTGCGCCAGCACGTTCACGCAGAAGCGCGCGCGCTCCCTGATGGTGGGCCAACTCGTCGAAGTGCGGCCGACCGACAGCACGATGCGCGGTGGATCGAGGGAGAGGGAGGAGAACGCCTGACAGGTGAACCCCACGGGCCCCTGCGGCCCCATGGCAGTGACCACCGTGACGCCGGAACAGAAGTTCCCCATAACCGAGCGGTATGCACTAGAGGTGACAGGGGAGCGCACTGCTGTGGGGGTGCTCTCGCTTAACAAGGTCGGTCCTCTCGGCCTGGGCGGCCGCATGGTTACGGCGTATGCACTGTCCGTCACGACCGTGACGGAGTAACAGTCTGCACCAGGTGATCGATGGAGACAACACCCATATCTTTTTCGTTAAAGAACCTGCAATCATGCCTCCATGGAGAAGGATTCAGACAGCCTTGAGCTGATTGATCAACGTATCGTGGCTGCCCTCCAGATCAGTCCGCGGGCAGGCGTCGCGGAGATGGGGCGCATCTTGGGCGAACACGAACGTTCGGTGGCGCGACGGGTACAGCGGCTCACCGCTGAGGGTGTCGTTCACTGCACGGCGGAGTACGACCTGTCACGGTGCGGGCTCGGCCGTACCGTGCAGGTCTACCTCAACGTTCCCGGGGCCGGCCTGGAAGAGGTCGCCGGCGGGTTGGCGAAGCACAGCGACGTGCTCAACATCGCCGCCGTCAGCGGGAGCGGTGGCCATCTGTGGTGCGAGGTCCTGGTCCCTTCCCTGCCACTTCTGCATTCCCTGACAGCGGAGCGGATTTCGAGCCTCTACGACGTGGAGACACTCGGCCATCACATCACTTTGCGCTCCTTCAAGACCGAGGCGCAGTGGCACGCTCCCGTCCTGACCGAGGAAGAACAAACGCGCTTGCGGGCCAGTATGGCCCGGCCCCTGGCCGTCGCCTCAGGCCCGTACGAACTAACGCCTACCGACGAACGCGTGGCCGCGTCTCTGGTCAGCGACGCCCGCATCAGCCTGACCGACCTTGCCAAGCACCTGGATTTCTCCACTGCCACGGCCGGACGGCGTCTGGCCGCGCTGCTGGAGCGCCGAGTTCTTCGCCTGCACACGATCGTGGATCCGGCTCTGCTGGGCTACCCGGTCGAGGCCCGGATCTGGCTGAAGACCCACCCTGGAGAGACTGGCACGGTAGGCGAAGCCATGGCGGCCTGCCCCCGCGTGCGCCGCTGTGCCGCCATGACCGGACAGTACAACTTGCTGGTAGATGTGGCTCTCGAACACGAGGCCAGCTTGTACGACTTCCTCGTCCGCGAGCTGGGGCCGTTCCCTCAGATTTTCGGCATCGATACAGAGATCTTGACCAAAAGATACAAACGCGGACCAGTCGCCGGCTACGGAAACCGGTAGCACCGTAGGCCCGTTCCGCATCCATGCCGCAACTACGGAAGGCCTCTCTCAGTCGTGCATCTGAAGCCCGCCATCATCAAGCACATCTTCGTCACCGGGGGTGTCGCCTCTTCCCTCGGCAAGGGTCTGACTGCCTCCAGCCTGGGTGCGCTCCTCAAGGCGCGTGGCCTGCGCGTCACGATGCAGAAGCTCGACCCGTACCTGAACGTCGACCCCGGCACGATGAACCCCTTCCAGCACGGTGAGGTGTTCGTCACCAACGACGGCGCCGAGACCGACCTGGACATCGGCCACTACGAGCGCTTCCTCGACGTCGACCTCGACGGCTCGGCCAACGTCACCACCGGCCAGGTCTACTCGCAGGTGATCGCCAAGGAGCGGCGCGGCGAGTACCTCGGCGACACCGT
>NZ_JBVIZY010000018.1:0-108226 GCF_055591085.1 Streptomyces sp. NPDC041713 | reverse complement strand
GGGGAGGGAGGGGGGTCTGTTTTGGGGCGACGGAGGAACAACACCCGTTCCCGAGGGGGGGGGGGGGGGAAAACCCCCCGGGGGGGGGGGCTCCCCCCCCCCCCCGCCCGGTCCTTTTTCCAGGCGCCGGGGCCGCAGCCCGCGTCAGCCGCGGTCCGCGTAGACCACCCACACCTGGCCCGGCGCGAAGGGCATCCGCGCACCGCCCGCGCGGGTGAACGTGGTGCCCGCCGCGGCCGTGGGGCGGCTCCAGCGCGTCGCGTACCTCCTGCCGTCGCGCAGCACCAGCGCCCGGCCGCTCCCGATGGTCTCGATGTACGGCGTCACCGCGCCCTTGAAGTCCTTGAACCGCGACGCCCGCATGGTCACGTACTGGATGACGATCGTGGGGGCGCCGAGCCGCGTCCCCGACGTGCTGCGGGCCGGCGCCCCGTCGAACGACACGAGCCAGCGGTGCTGCCCGGACGACCAGCGGAAGGAGTGGCTGGCGGCGGCGTACCGGACGCTCCTGTCCCGCGTGGGCGTGCCGCCCGCCGGCGCGGGGCCGAAGCGGAACCCGATGTCGGCCGGCGGCTCGGTCCGCGGCACCGAGCGCAGCAGCGCCTGCGGGCGGAGGAAGAGGTCGTGCGGGGCGGGCCGGCCGTTCTGGCGGAAGTAGGCGCCGGGGAAGCGGCCCTGGGGACGGGCGTACAGCGGCGCGCCCCTGAGCTTCTTCCGCAGCGCGGTGCGCACCCCGGAGTAGGCGAGGACCGGCCGGCCGAACTGGCGCAGCAGCTCGACGTCGGACTCACGGGCGCTGCGCACCGGCCCGACCGCCGACGGCACCGTGCTGGAGTAGACGCCCATGAGGCGGCTCATCCCGCCCTCGACCTTCTCCACGTAGACGATGTCCGCCCGGTCGAGACCGGTGTGCGGGCGGGCGGCCCGGGCGTTGTCGAACTTGACCGCGACGACCTGGCCCTGACGGGCGGTGAGCCCGGTGAAGGGCGACGGGCTCCGGGGCGCGGGGGAGTCCTCGTGTGCGGGGGCGGGGGCGCTCGCGTAGGCGGAGGCGCCCACGGTGAACACCGCCGTGGCGACGAGCGCGAGCACGCGCGGAGCGAGCCGGGTGCGACGGGCCTCCCGGACTTTCCTTGCTGCCATTGAGGCGTCTCCCTTCGTGGCGATGCCGGCCGGGCCGCCCCGTGGCCGCCCTGGTGGCAGCCGCAGACCTACCTCCCGGCGCCCCGGCCCCAATCGCGGCTGGGGCCATCCACCCGCGCCGCGTCACTCTTTCCGGGGCAGCCCCGCGTGGCTCCGCGGTTCCTTGCCGACGGACCAGGCGGAGTGGGCGGACCAGGCGGAGTGGGCGCATTCGACGCGGGTAGGCTGAGACTTCGTTGTGGTCCGTTCCGGCCGCGTGCTGCGGATTCTTTACAAATGCAGAGGTGTGGCGAGCGAATGAAGCGATCTGTTCAGCGGTGGAAGGTGCCGGGCCCGGGGCCGGGCAAACGGCTGGCCGCCGCCCTCGACCTGGTGGGCCCGGCCCGCGGCAGCGCCGTGAAACGGGCGCTCCGGACGGCGGTCGAGCACGACGCCGTATGGCTGGGCGCCGCCACGGCCCTGGGGCTCTCGGGGGACCGGAGCGCTCGCCGGGCGGCCCTGCGCGGACTCGGATCGGTGGCGATCGTCACAGCTGTGAACCATGCGCTGGCCAAGCCCGCGGCCCGCAGCGCCCGGCCCGTCCTGGACGGACTGCCCGCGCTGTTCCCCCGCCCCCGCACCGCCTCGCTGCCCGCCAGCCCCATAGCCGCGGCGACCGCCTTCGCCTCGGCCGTCGTCATGGAGTCACCCCGGCACGGCCTGGCCGTCCTGCCGTTCGCGGCCGGTCTCGCCTACGCACGCGGCCAGAAGGGCCTGGACCACCGGGGCCGCTCCGCCGCCGGCGCTCTCATCGGCGTCGGGGCCGCGTTGCTCACCTGCCGCTGGTGGCCCGTGAAGCCCGCGGCCGCGGCGGCCGCAGCCCCGCCGCGCCGGCCGGCCCCCGCGCTCAAGGACGGCCAGGGCCTGCACGTGGTCGTCAACCCGTCCTCCGGCGTCGCCTGGAGCAGGGACGCGGCCGACACGCTGCGCACCCTGCTCCCCGAAGCATCGATCACCGTCTTCGAACCCGGTGACGACCTGGTGGCCCTGCTCGACGCGGCCGCGCAGCGCGCCGTCGCGGACGGCGGGGCGCTGGGGGTGTGCGGCGGCGACGGCACCGTCAACGCGGGCAGCGTCACGGCGGCACGGCACCAAGTGCCCCTCGCCGTCTTCCCCGGCGGCACCTTCAACCACTTCGCCGTGGACCTCGGCAACGTGACGCTCGAAGACGTCACCCGCGCCATCGGGTCCGGCGACGCCGTCACCTCCGACGTGGGACGCGCCTCCGCCTACCAGCAGCCCGGCGCCGCCACCGGAGACGTACCGGACGCGCCCACCGCGGAGATCGACGCCCGCGGCGAACAGCAGCTCTTCCTCAACACGTTCAGCATCGGCGTCTACTCGGACCTGGTCCACGCCCGGGAGCGGCTCGAGAAGCGCATCGGCAAATGGCCCGCGCTCGTCATCGGCCTCGCCAAGGTCCTGGCGACGGGCACCCCGCTCTCCGTGGTCATCAACGGTCGGCCGCGCCGCATCTGGCTGCTCTTCGCGGGCAACGGCATCTACCACCCGGCCGGCTTCGCCCCGACCTACCGCACCCAGCTCGACGACGGACTCCTCGACGTCCGCGCCGTGGAGGCCGGCACTCCGCTGGCCCGCACCCGGCTGCTCCTCGCCGTCCTCACCGGAACCCTGCACAACTCCCGTGTCCTGACGACCGCCCAGGTGCGCAGGCTGGAGCTGGAGGTCGTGGAGGGGGACCCGCACCTCGCCTACGACGGTGAGGTTACGGACACCACGTACCAGCGGCTCGTCCTCGACAAGCTCCCCAAGGCCCTCACCCTGTACCGGCCCGCCGACCAGGACCAGTGGCTGCGCTGACGCACGCTCCGCACGACCTCTGAGCAGGGGCGTACGCGGTGGTACACGCGCTCCGTGTGCCACCGCCGCAACCGGTGCGCAAGTTGTCAGCAGATCAGTTGCGCACTAATGTCGCCACGCCTTGGTGAACGGGAAATCCGGTGTGATGCCGGTGCGGCCCTCGCCACTGTGATCGGGAAGTCCGGCTCCAGCCCTCGCGGCAGCCACTGGGTGCTCACGCACCCGGGAAGGCGGAGTCCGGTCGGTACGACCCGTCAGCCAGGAGACCGGCCAAGGCGCGTTGTCCATCCACGAGGTGCTGGAGAGGGTCTGCCGAGCCATGCACATAGCCGAGGGTTTCCTCCCACCGGCGCACGCGATCGCCTGGGGCGTAGCGTCCGCGCCGTTCGTCGTCCACGGAGTCCGCTCCCTGACCCGTGAGGTCAAGGAACACCCGGAGAGCACCCTGCTCCTCGGCGCCTCCGGGGCCTTCACGTTCGTCCTGTCCGCGCTGAAGATCCCGTCCGTCACGGGCAGTTGCTCGCATCCGACGGGAACCGGGCTCGGAGCCATCCTGTTCCGGCCGCCCATCATGACGGTGCTGGGCACCATCACCCTGCTCTTCCAGGCCCTGCTGCTCGCCCACGGCGGGCTCACCACCCTGGGCGCCAACGTCTTCTCGATGGCGATCGTCGGCCCCTGGGCCGGATACGCGGTCTACCGGCTCCTCAAGCGGTTCGACGTCCCGCTCATGGTCGCCGTGTTCTTCGGGGCGTTCGTCGCCGACCTGTCCACGTACTGCGTCACCAGCGTCCAGCTGGCGCTCGCCTTCCCCGACCCCAGCAGCGGGTTCCTCGGGGCCCTCGGCAAGTTCGGCGGCATCTTCGCCGTCACGCAGATCCCGCTGGCGATCAGCGAGGGGCTGCTCACCGTCCTGGTGATGCGGCTGCTCGTGCAGTCCAGCAGGGGCGAGCTGACCCGGCTCGGCGTGCTGCTGCAGCGCAAGAGCACGCCGGACGTGACGACGACCACGACCAAGACGGAGACGGGGGCCAGCGCCCGATGAGCCGGAACGCGAAAATCAACATCCTGCTGCTCGTGGTGGTCGCCGCGCTCGCGGTGCTGCCCGTGGCCCTCGGGCTCGGCGACGACGAGAAGGAGCCGTTCGCCGGCGCCGACGCGCAGGCCGAGACCGCGATCACCGAGATCAAGCCGGACTACAAGCCGTGGTTCTCACCGCTGTACGAACCCCCCTCGGGGGAGATCGAGTCGGCGCTCTTCGCCCTGCAGGCGGCCCTGGGCGGCGGTGTCCTCGCGTACTACTTCGGACTGCGCAAGGGGCGCCGCCAGGGCGCGGAGCAGGCGCTGGCGCAGGAGGCGGACGCGGAGCGGCCCACCGGCGTGCCGGCCGGTGCGTCCGACGCTCCGGTCGCCGCGGAGGGCAGCCGGTCCGGGACCGGGCAGGCCTGACCCGGCGTGCTGCCCATCGACGCGGCGGCGCACAGCAGTCGCTGGCGCCGCCGGCACCCCGTGGACAAGGCCGTGCTCGGGCTCGGCCTCACGGTCCTCGCCATCTCGCTGCCGCCCTGGCCGGGCGCCGCGCTGGTGCTGGCCGCGGCGCTCGTCCTGCTGCTCGGACCTGCGGGCGTGCCGCCCCGCAAACTGTGGCGCGCCTACCGCGTGCCGCTCGGCTTCTGCGTCACCGGCGCCCTCACGCTGCTCGTCCAACTGGGCGGCCCCGAGGGCTTCGTGACGCTCGCCGACGGAGGCCCGGCGCGCGCGGGCGGACTGCTCCTGCGGACCTCCGCGGCCTCGCTCGGCGTGCTGCTGTTCGCGTTCACCACACCGATGTCGGACCTGCTGCCCCGGCTGGTGAAGGCAGGTGTGCCCGCACCGGTCGTGGACGTGGCACTCGTCACGTACCGGATGAGCTTCCTGCTCCTGGATTCCATGAGCCGGATCCGGCAGGCGCAGGCCGCCCGGCTCGGCCACACCACCCGCGCCGCCACCTGGCGCTCCCTCGCCTCGCTCGGCGCCACCGCGTTCGTGCGGGCCTTCGACCGGGCCGGCCGGCTGCAGGCCGGGCTCGCCGGACGCGGCTACGACGGCACGCTGCGGGTTCTCGTCCCCGAAGCCCGGATCTCCCGGCCCTTCGTGGCGGCCGCAGGCGTCCTCCTCGCGGGCCTGGTGGCCCTCACCTTCGTACTGGAAAGGTTCCTGCCATGACCGAGCCGAGGGCTCTTCGCGAGCCGGGCGCCCGCGGCGGGCCGGGGGAGCCCCTGGTCGCTCTGCGCGGCGCGTCCTACGCGTACGAGGACGGGCCCACCGTGCTCAGCGGACTGGACTTCGACGTCGTCGAGGGCCGCGCCCTGGCGCTGCTCGGCCGCAACGGCAGCGGCAAGACGACCCTCATGCGCCTGCTCAGCGGTGGACTGCGCCCCGCCACGGGCGGGTTGACGGTCGACGGCGTACCCGTGACGTACGACCGCAAGGGCCTGACCCGGCTGCGCACCACCGTCCAGCTGGTCGTGCAGGACCCGGACGACCAGCTCTTCGCCGCCTCGGTCGAGCAGGACGTGTCGTTCGGGCCGCTCAACCTCGGCCTGCCCGACGCCGAGGTCAGGGCCCGGGTGGCCGAGGCGCTCGCGGCGCTCGACATCGTCGCCCTCGCCGATCGGCCCACCCATCTGCTCTCCTACGGCCAGCGGAAGCGGACCGCCATCGCCGGCGCCGTGGCGATGCGGCCCCGCGTCCTCGTCCTCGACGAGCCGACCGCGGGACTGGACCCCGACGGCCAGGAACGCCTCCTCGTCACCCTGCGGCAACTGCGGGACGCCGGGACCACCGTGGTGATGGCAACGCACGACGTCGATCTGGCCCTGCGCTGGGCCGACGACGCGGCGCTGCTGACCCCCACCGGGGTGCGGACCGGGCCGGTCACCGAGACGCTGGGCCGGCGGGACCTGCTGGCGCAGGCCGGGCTGCACCTGCCGTGGGGCATCGCCGTCGGCGAGCTGCTGCGGGCGCACGGCCTGCCGGCCGGGGCGGGCGACGGGCCGCGCACGGCGGAGGAGTTGGCCGCGCTCGTGGGGGCGGGGGTGCCGGGCGCGCCGACGGGCCGAGCGGCGGAGAGCTGACCCCGGCCGCCTTCACCGGCAGCCCGGATCGGTCAGCACCCCGGATCGGTCGGCAGCCCGGATCGCTCAGCAGTGGCGGTACACGTAGCCGTTCTCGCCGGCGGGCCGGACGTCGCGGTCGCGCAACGTGATCGAGAGCTTCTTGCCCCAGGTGCGGCACGCGGCGTCGAAGTCCTTGGCCACGTACTCGATGTCGAAGACCTTCCCGTCGTACGCGGACGCGAAGTCGGGGCACTCCTTGTAGTGGGCGCACTCCTCGGTCACGGCGAAATCGAAGCCGATGTGTTCGCGCCGGTCCAGGAGGTCGGTGGTGTTCTTCTGCGCGACGGCCAGGCCCTGGCCGTGGGCGCGCCGGGCGAGCAGCCGGGCGAAGGCGGCCGCGTCGTCGGGGGTGAGCAGGCCGTCGGAGCGCTCGTAGGAGTCGAGGTTGTCGGGCTCCACCGCGTCGTAGCCCGCCGTGGCGCAGCCGTCGATCCACTTGCCGACGATCTCGGCGAGCGCCGCGCGCTTCTTCGCCGTGGAGATGTCGAGCAGGGGCTCCTGCCAGTCCTCGTCGACGACCGTCCGCCCCTCGTCGTCGCGGAGCAGCAGACGGGGGTGCTCGCGCTGCCACCAGCGCGCCGCCTTCTTGCCGGGCTGGGCCTGGAAGGCGTTGACGTAACAGATGTTGTAGCGGCCCGCGGCGGGCTCGGCGGCGCGGTCGCGCGAGACGGCGCGGACCTTGGCCGGGGGTGGGTAGGCGCCGCCCAACTGGTAGTCGAAGCGTGCGTCGACGGGCGGCTGCCGGACCTCGCCCCGCGCGGCGGTACCGCGCTCGGGATGCCCGGAACGGCCGGAGCCGCCGGCTGAGCAGCCGGCGACGAGTGCGAGGAGCAGGACGCCGCCCAGACCCACCCGCACGGACCGCCGCGCTCCGATATTTCTGCTGATACGCCACTTGATCCCGATCACCGGGCCAGGATCTCAGTACGTGGCTCCGCCCTCCGCGCCGGGCCTCGCTTCGACCCATGTCCGGCCAAACCAAGCCCGGGTGCGGCGTCCGCGCACGAACGGGCGCGTCGTAGGCTCGCCGTACGAGGTCAGGCGTCGCGTCACGGGAGGCCCCAGTGAAGATCGTGCTGCCAGGAGGGACCGGTCAGGTGGGCGGCGTGTTGCGTCGAGCACTGACCGCTGCGGGCCACGAGGTCGTGGTCCTGACCCGACGCCCCCGCCGGGACGGCGAACTTCCTTGGGACGGCCGCGCTTTGGGCCCATGGGCGGAAGCGGTTGACGGCAGTGACGTCGTGATCAACCTTGCGGGGCGCAGCGTCAGCTGCCGCTACACCGAAGAGAACCTCCGCGCCATGATGGACTCGCGTGTGGACTCCGCGCGCGTCGTGGGTGAGGCGATCGCCGCCGCCCGCAAGCCGCCCCGGGTCTGGCTCCAGATGAGCACCGCCACCATCTACGCCCACCGCTTCGACGCGCCGAACGACGAGGCCACCGGCGCGATCGGCGGAGACGAGCCCGGCCTCCCCGGCTACTGGTCCTACAGCGTCGACATCGCGCGGAACTGGGAGCGGGAGCAGGAGCGTGCCGCGACGCCGGACACCCGCAAGGTGGCCCTGCGGTCGGCGATGGTCATGAGCCCCGACCGCGGCGGCGTCTTCGACTACCTGCTGTGGCTGGCACGGCTCGGCCTCGGCGGTCCGGTCGCGGGAGGCGCGCAGTACGTGTCCTGGATCCATGACCGGGACTTCGTCCGCGCCGTGGAGTTCCTGATCGAGCGGGAGGAGATCGATGGGCCGGTCAATCTCGCCGCTCCCGGGCCGCTGCCGCACCGGGAGTTCATGCGCGCGCTGCGCGGAGCGTGCGGCATGCCGGTCGGGCTGCCCGCGACGAGGTGGATGGCCGAAGTCGGCGCCTTCGTGCTCCGCTCCGACACCGAACTCCTCCTCAAGAGCCGGCGGGTGGTGCCCGGGCGGCTGATGGACGCCGGGTTCACCTTCGACCACGGCACCTGGCCACAGGCAGCGGCCGACCTCGTACGGCGGGCGCGCCGAGAACGGTCCCGGCCCGGCTCCCCCACCCGCTTCCGCCGGACCGACCGCGGGCTCGGTCACCCCCGGCGCGGCTGATTCCGCCTCTTCCCCCTCGCGGACTCGGACGCCGACGTGGTCACGGTCACGGTCGCCAAGTGACCGGCAGGGAGAGGGGGCCGCGGATCATCGTGCGCTGCCGGAAGGGAACCTCGTCGGCGGGCACGGTGAGGCGCAGGCCGGGGAAGCGGTCCAGTACAGCGTCGAGCAGCAACTCGAGTTGCATACGGCACAGGACGGCGGCCGTGCAGTAGTGCGACCCGTTTCCGAACGCCATGTGCGCGCCGGCGTCCCGGTCGACGTCGATCCGGTCGGGGTCGGTGAAGACGGCCGGGTCGCGGTTGGCGGCCAGGTAGGACACGTAGACGGGATCCCCCGCGCGTACCCGGATGCCGCCGATCTCGACGTCCTCCAGGGCGATGCGCGGCAGGCCCACGGCGGTGCGGTGGGGGATGTGGCGCAGGAGTTCGTCGATGGCGGCGGGGCGGGACGCGGGGTCGTCACGCACCCGGTCCATCAGGTCGGGCCGGGTCATCAGCAGGTAGAACATCTGGCCGCTGTTGTTGGTCAGCGCCTCGCCGCCGATCTGCAGGGGGCCCGCGACACTGATCGCCTCTTCCTCGGCGAGCTCGCCGTCGCGCACCGCCGCACCGAGCCGCGACAGCACGTCGTCCCCGTCCCGCCGGTCGCGGATGGCCTGCGCGATCCAGCCGAACAGGCCCTTCTTGGCACGCTCGGACGCCTCGGCGCCGCCCGCGGTGGAGATGATCTCCCGTGTCCACTCGTGCACCTTGCGTCGCTCGTCGGAGGGAACTCCCATCACCTCGCAGACGACGGAGATCGGGAACGGCTCGAGGACCCGCTCGATCAGGTCGGCCGGAGGGCCGTCCTTCGCCATGGCATCGACGAGTTCATCGAGGATCGCCGCGGCGCGGGGGCGCAGCCGCTTGACCGCGCCCACGGTGTACGCGGCGGAGGCGGCGCGCCGCAGCCGGTTGTGATCGGGCTGATCGGCCCAGGCCAGCGCTCCGGGGCGCGGGGCGAAGTGCGGGGCGAGCCGGGTGAACTGGCGTACGGAGGCCGCCCTGCGGCTGAACCGCGGATCGTTCGTGATCATCTTCACGTCGTCGTACCGGGTCGCGAGCCACGCCCACTCCTCCTCGCCGTGCGGAAGCCGGATCCGCGTCAGCGGCCCTTCGGCCATGAGCTCCGCGAGGACCGGGTCGAACTCGGTGCCCGGCACACCGGCGTCGGGCCACTCCCGGACCGGGGGAGGGGTCGGCTCGGCGAGGGTGGTGGTGTCTTCTGCCATGGCTCAACGATCGGGCGCCATCCGGCGCGTTGTCGCGGGGGAGTGCTCCAGACGGTGACCGACGCCCACGCCCGCCCTCCTCAACCGGCCTCTCGGAGTGCCCGCACGCCGGTACGGAATCGGCTGCGGAGCCGGCGCCGCCCGCCTTGACGGGTAGGCCGTGATCGCCGTCAGGGCCGGCGCCGCAAGGAGCGCGGTGGCGGCCAGAGTTGTCGTGGTGGTCGCCTCTGCTCGCCCTAGGGCGGAGGGTGGCGGTACCGGGACGCGGGAGTGGACCGCCACGACCCGGTCGGGTGGCGACGGGCCGCCCACCCCGAGTGGTCCCAGCTCGCCCGGCGAGGTCCTGTCGCCTCCTCGCGCGGCGCGGCCGCGCGCCGTCGCAGCCGCGTCGCCAACACCGCGGCGAGAGCCGCCAGTTCGTCGCTGCTGGGCTGTCCGCCGTGGATCTCCAGATCTACGGGGAGTCGATCTGTCACAGCGGCGGATTTCCGTGCTTGCGCGAGGGCGGATCCTCCTGCTTGGGCCGCAACGTCGCCAGGACCTCGATCAGGACGCCCCTGGTCGCGGCGGGGTCGATCACGTCGTCCACGAGGCCGTGCTCGGCCCCGTAGTAGGGATGCAGAAACCGGGCGGTGTACTGCTTGACCAGCCGCTCACGCGTGATCGGTGGATCGTCGGACTCCGCGAGGTCCCGCCGGAACGCCACGTCCACGGCCGTCTCGGCGTCCGTCACCGCGATCTCGTTGGTGGGCCAGGCGAGCGCCAGATCCGTACCCATGGCACGGGAGTCCCGCATCAGGTAGGCGGCCCCGTGCGCCTTGCGCAGGACGACGGAGATCCGGGGCACGGTGGCATTGCCGTAGGCGTAGAGCAGGCCCGCGCCGTGCCGAATGAGCTCGCTCGCCTCCCGCCGGCTGCCGACGACGAAGTCGGGCGCGTCCACCAGGGTGACCAGAGGGATGTTGAACGCGTCGCAGATCGTCACGAACCTGGCCGCCTTCCTTAGCCCCTCCGCGTCCGGCGCACCGCGCTCGGAACGGGGTTGGTCCGCGACGACACCGACAGCCTCGTCACCCAGCCGCGCGAACGCGCAGACGAAACCGCTGCCCCAGCCCTCGTGGACCTCCATGTACGCGCCATCGTCCACGATTTCGCCGATCACGTCGTGGATGTCGTACGGCCGTCCGGGCTCCTGAGGGACGATCTCACGCAGCCTCTCGCTGCGGCTCCTGCTCCGGCTGACAGAAGCGGTGCTCTGGCTCACGGGATCGTCGGACGCGTCGAGCGGCGGAAGTTCACGGTTGTTCGCGGGCAGGAACGACAGCAGGCGGCGCACACCGGCCAGGCAGCTCTCCTCGTCGTCGTAGAGGAAGCTAGCCGTCCGCGCGTCGGCCTCCGGGAGCCCGGCGCCGCCCGCAGCCGCGGCCGTGCCCCGCACCACGAAGACGAAGTCGCCGAGCAGCGGGGCGTACGCGGCGGCGCCCTCGCACGGTCCGAGCACCACACTGATCTGCGGGACGACCCCGGAAGCGCGGGCGGCGCGGCACAGGATGCCGCCGTACCGGGCCAGTGAGGTCGCCCCTTCCAGGGGGTGAGCCCCGGCGCCCTCGCAGAGACTCACCAAGGGCGCCCCCGCACGCTCGGCGAGGTCCATCACCTTGTGGATCTTCTCCGCGTGCGTCTCGCCGAGCCCGCTCCCCGTGCCCCGGGAATCGAGCGCGTACACGAAGGTGGTGCGTCCCTCCACCGTCCCCCACCCGGTGACGACGGCGTCGGCGTACTCGGGGTCCGCCACACTCGCGCACCGAGGGTCCTGGTGCCGTCGCAGGGGATGCGTCTCGACGAAGGATCCCTCGTCCAACAGCTGGTCCACCCGGTCGCGCGCGCCGTCGAGCTCGGCGACCCGGTGAACCATCTCCCGCCCGCCGTCGGCCACTTGCCCGGGTGGTTCCGCATCTAGGGGCTGGACCGCGGTGGCTGAGCCGTCCGCCAACGTCATCGAAGGACCTCCGACCCCAGAGCCGATCGCTGGTCCCCACATCTTGTGCGGTCGGCGGCCGCGAGGCATCCGCTGCGCGGGCCGCCCATGCCCTCGTACGACGTACCGAAGAGCCGGCCGGGCCCTCCCCGGCGGGACGGCCCGGTGCCGAGAGGTCCGCCGCGTCGGCTCGGCCACGGACACCCGATCGGACCAATTGATCTGGGGGCGGCACCCCCCTCAGGGGATGGTGGGAAAACGGCTTCGTCTCCGCTGTGTGACAGAAGGGCTCCCCATGGCGACTCTGTGCCGACCTGCAGTGTCCGTGCCCGAGCATGTGATCACCATGGAGCAGACGCTCGACCTGGCGCGCACACTCCACGCCGACCACCCGCAACTCCCGCTCGCCCTGCGGCTGATCGAGAACACCGGCGTGGCCAAGCGCCACCTCCTCCAGCCGATCGAGGAGACCCTGCGCCACCCCGGACTCGAAGCACGCAACGCGCTCTACGAAAGCGAGGCCAAGGCCCGGGTGCCCGCCGTCATCCTCGAGGCCCTCGCCGACGCCCGTCTGCGGCCCGCGGACATCGACGTCATCATCTACGTCTCCTGCACCGGGTTCATGATGCCGTCCCTCACGGCCTGGCTGATCAACACCATGGGCTTCAAGAGCGAGGCCCGTCAGATACCCATAGCCCAGCTGGGCTGCGCCGCAGGCGGGGCGGCCGTCAACCGTGCCCACGACTTCTGTCAGGCCTACCCGGAGGCCAACGCGCTCATCGTGGCCTGCGAGTTCTGCTCCCTCTGTTACCAGCCCACGGATCTGACCGTCGGCAACCTGCTGTGCAACGGCCTGTTCGGGGACGGCATCGCCGCCGCCGTGGTCCGGGGGCAGGGCGGCGAGGGCATCGCCCTGGAGCGCAACGGCTCCTACCTGGTCCCCGGCACCGAGGACTGGATCGCCTACAACGTACGGGCGACCGGATTCCACTTCCAGCTGGACAAGCGGGTGCCCGGCACCATGGAGGCGCTCGCACCGGTCCTGGAGGCGCTGACCAAGGAACACGGCTGGCGCGCGTCCGACCTCGACTTCTACGTCATCCACGCCGGCGGTCCGCGCATCCTGGACGACCTCAGCACCTTCCTCGGCGTACCTCCCGAAGCCTTCCGCTACAGCCGTGCCACGCTCACCGAGTACGGCAACATCGCCAGCGCCGTCGTCCTCGACGCGCTGCGCCGGCTCTTCGACGACGGCGGCGCCCCGGAGCTGGGCCGAGGGCTGCTCGCCGGCTTCGGCCCGGGCATCACCGCGGAGATGTCGTTGGGCCACTGGACCACCGCTCGCCCCACGCCCCCACGGGAGACGCCCAGTGACCAGTGAGACCACCACCACGACCGAGCTTCCGCCGATCCGGTACTGGCCGGCCGCGGAGCTGACCGGGGTGGACTTCGACCCCGTCCTCGCGGACCTGATGCGCGAGGGCCCTCTCACGCGCATCCGGCTGCCCCACGGTCAGGGCTGGGCCTGGATGGTCTCCCGCTACGACGACGTCCGCGCGGTGACCAACGACGCCCGGTTCAGCCGTGAGGCGGTCCTGGAGCGAGACGTGACCCGGCTCGCCCCGCACTTCATCCCGAGCAAGGAAGCCGTGGGGATGCAGGACCCCCCGAACCACACCCGGATGCGCCGTGCCGTGGCGCCGGCGTTCACGGGCCGCGGTGTGGAACGCCTGCGGGAGCGCGCCCAGCACATGCTCGACGAACGCGTCGACGTCCTGCTGCGCGAGGGCCCGCCCGCCGACCTCACCGCGGGACTGCTTGCGCCCTTCCCGCTGGCCGTCATCTGCGAACTCATGGGGGTCGCGGCCGCCGACCAGCCGCGGATGCACGAGTGGACGGCGCTGATCCTGTCCTCCGCCAACGGAGCGGACCGCAGCGAGCAGGCCAAGAAGGCGATGTCCGGCTACTTCCGGGAGCAGATCCGACGGCGCGGCGGCAGCGGGGGAGAGGACGTCGTCGGCCTCCTCGCGGCCGCGGTGGACCGCGGCGAGGTCACGGAGGCGGAGGCCGTGGGCCTCGCCCTGCTCATCCAGATCGGCGGCGAAGCGGTCACCAACAATTGCGGCAACATGGTGTACCTGCTGCTCACCCACCCCGAGCATCTGGCCAGGCTGCGCGCCGAACCCGAACTGCGCCCGCGCGCCATCGAGGAGCTCCTGCGCTACATCCCCCACCGCAACTCGGTGGGCCTGTCCCGCATCGCCACCGAGGACACGATCCTGAACGGCGTCCGCATCGCCGCGGGCGACGCCGTCTACGTCTCCTACCTCGCCGCCAACCGCGATCCCGAGGTCTTCCCCGACCCCGACCGTCTGGACTTCGACCGCAGCCCCAACCCCCACGTGGCCTTCGGGCACGGGCCGCACTTCTGTGTCGGCGCGATGCTGGCCAGACTGGAGACCGAGCTCCTGATCAACGCCGTCGTCGACCGTTTCCCCGGACTGCGGTTCGCCGTCCCGGTGGAGGAGCTGCGCTGGCGGCCCGGCGCCCTGATCCGTGGCCCCGAAGCCCTCCCGGTGACCTGGTGACCTCGGACCACGTCCGGACCGCGGACGGCCTCCTGGTGCCGACCGGCCACGGGCGCACCCTGCGCACCCCGGCACAGCAGGTGACTTTCAAGGTCACGGGTGCGCACTCGCAGGTGGCGTCGAGCTTCGAGGTGGTGGTGCCGCCCGGCTTCGACGTCGGAGCCCATGTGCACCGGCGCAGCGAGGAGCTCTTCTACCTCCTGGAGGGCGAACTCGACGTACTCGCCTTCGAACCGAAGGTACGCACGCCCGACGGCTGGCAGCACTGGGAGTCGACCTCCGGCCGTCGCAGCGTACGGGCCACGCCCGGCACCGTCATCGTCGTGCCTCCCGGCTGCCCCCACGCCTTCGCCAATCGGGGTGACAAGCCGGCGAAGATGTTCTTCCAGGCCTCGCCGCCGCCCGACCACGAGCGCTACTTCGAGGAGCTTCTCGCCCTCCTCGACTGCGGTGGCGCCCCCGACCATGCCGCCATCGCGGACCTGCGGGCCCGCTACGACATCGAGCAGCTCACGCCCCTGCGCCTCGACGGGCGGCCTGCTGCCACTCGTTGAGACACAGGGGCGTGCGGGTTCTGTCGGACGTTACGTCCGCGTTCTCTTCGACGTCGCGTCCGCGCTCACTCCTTGCCGAGGATGCGGCGGATGTCTTCGGCGTTCCCGCGGTGCGCGGCGAGCTGCTTCTCGCGCTCCTCCAGGAAGGCGGTGCCGAGTTCCTCGCGCCGCTCCATGGCGACGTTCTCGCGGGCGTCGTTGAGGATGGTGCGCTCTTCCTCGTCCGTGTGGTGGGCGATGGCCTCGACGAGCTGCTCCAGCTTCTCGTCCCACTCGTCCGAGCCGATGTCCTCGACCTCGAGCAGTTCGAGGAGTGCCTTGTTGCCCTCCTCGTGCTCCTCCTCGCCGTGCTCGACCTCTTCGTCGTCGATGTTCTTGTACCGGCGCAGTGCCGGGTACACCTTCGCCTCCTCGGCCAGGGCGTGCGCGATGAGCAGGTCGGCGAACTCATTGAGCGCGGCGGCCCGGTCGGCCTCCACGCTGCGCATGTCGCGGAAGAGGTCCTCCATCGTGCGGTGGTCCCGGAGGATCAACTCGACGACGTCCTTCGTCGGGGACATGGGGTCTGCCTTTCCTGGGCCGGGGCGCGCGGGGGCGGCGCTGCGGCCCGGTCGGTCTCGAATCCGGGGTCTCGACGAGCCGGATACCCCGTGATCGGGGTTTTGCCCATGACGCGATCCGCTCAGGGCGACTCGTCGGACAGCCGTGCGACGAGCAGCTCCACCTCGTCGGGGCTGAGGTGGAGGAGCAGGGAGTCCTCGGGGGCGCCGGGCGCGGCAGGGGCGATCACGAGCCGTACGTGCTCGCCGGCCGGGCCCGTGCCGGGGGCGTGGAAGGCCGGGGGCAGGGACGTCCGCCAGGAGATCAGGGCGTCGCGCAGGCGGCCGTGGGTCGAGGAGATGTCGCGGGCGGCCCAGCGAGTGGTGACGGCGTCGAGGCCGTCGGTGCGCTGCGGTCCGGTCCGCGTCGTGGTGTTCGCCATGGCCTCATCCTGGGCGCCCGCCGCACGCTCCGCCTCCGGTCCGCAGCAGAGGGAGTAACCGCCCGTAGGGGAGGGGCTGCGAAGACGGCAGGGGTCGGCCGGCACGACAACGGACTTTATGGATGAGTACGGCATGAAAGCGGGGGTACAGAGGAGAAACCCATTGGAATTTCACATCGTGGAAGGAGTGCGGCGTGCTCAGGCCCCACCCGGCGATTCTGGACGCTCTGCTGAACACCTACTCGACGTTGCGCGCCCGGCGCCTGACGGAGGACTCCGCCGAGGTCCGTCGTGACCTCGACGACGTCTCGTACACGCTGTGCGTCACCACCGGCACCCGCAGCGTGGAGGCAGCCGTCGAGGCCGCCATGGCCCAACTGGGCAGGGCCGTGCACGTCGACACGCCCGACCTGGCCGCCTGACCCCTCCCACCCTCGCCACGGTCCCGCACCGGCGCTAGCCGCCGCTGCCGTCCTCCGCTCGTCGTGCCGCTCGCCCGCACCTGGGCGACGCTGGAAGGGCCACACCGCACGTGAGCGCGCCGGAGGTGTCGATGGAGCCCGTGGAGGCGTTGGAGCGGATCGCCTTTCTGCTGGAGCGGGGCCGCGCACCCACCTACCGGGTGCGCGCCTTCCGTACCGCGGCCGCGGTGGTCGCCGGGCTGGCCGAGGGCGAGACCGCGCGTCGCGCCGCCGACGGCTCGCTGGAGTCGCTCAAGGGGATCGGCCCCAAGACCGCGGGCGTGGTGCGCGAGGCGCTGGCCGGTGAGGTGCCGGGCTACCTGGAGCGGCTCGAGGGCGAGGCCCGCGATCCGATCGCCGAGGGCGGCGCCGAGCTGAGGGCGCTGCTGCGCGGCGATTGCCATCTGCACTCCGACTGGTCGGACGGCGGCAGCCCCATCGAGGAGATGGGCCGGGCGGCACAGGAGATCGGGCACGAGTGGGCCGTGCTCACCGACCACTCGCCGCGGCTGACCATCGCCCGCGGCCTGTCACCGGAACGGCTGCGTGAGCAACTGGACGTGGTGGCCGCGCTCAACGAACGCTGGGCGCCCTTCCGGCTGCTCACCGGCATCGAGTGCGACATCCTCGACGACGGCTCGCTCGACCAGGAGCCGGAGCTGCTCGACCGGTTGGACGTGGTGGTCGTGTCCGTGCACTCCAAGCTGCGCATGGACGCGGCGGCGATGACGCGCCGCATGGTCACCGCGGTCAGCGACCCCCGGGCCGACATCCTCGGGCACTGCACGGGGCGCATCGTCGCCGGACGCGGCAGACCGGAGTCGCAGTTCGACGCCGACGAGGTGTTCGCCGCGTGCGCGGCCGCGGAGACGGCGGTGGAGATCAACAGCCGCCCCGAACGGCTCGACCCGCCACGGCGGTTGCTGCGCCGGGCCGTGGACGCCGGTGTGCTGTTCTCCGTGGACACCGACGCGCACGCGCCCGGCCAGCTGGACTGGCAGATCATCGGCTGCGCGCGGGCCGAGGAGTGCGCGGTGCCCGCCGAGCGCGTGGTGACCACCTGGTCGGCGGAAGAACTCACGGCGTGGACGCGGCGGAGCAGGGCCAGGTCCTGAGCCCAGAGGCGTGCCGCGTCCTCGTCTCAGTCGCCGCTCTCCAGCACCGAAAGGACGCGGTCCGGCGTGAGCGGCAGTTCGCGCAGCCGTACGCCGATCGCGTGGTGCACCGCGTTCCCGATGGCCGCGGCCGTCCCGACGATGCCGATCTCACCGATGCCCTTGCTGCCCATGGGGTTGAGGTGGGGATCGTCCTCGTCGATCCAGTGCGCCTCGATCTCCGGCACGTCGGCGTGGGCCGGAACGTGGTACGAGGCCAGGTCGGACTCCGTGAAGTCACCGAACGCGGCGTCCATCGTGCTGCCCTCGGTCAGCGCCATTCCCAGGCCCATCGTCATGCCGCCGATGAACTGGGAGCGGGCCGTACGGGCGTTGAGGATGCGGCCCGCGGCGTAGACGCCGAGGAGGCGGCGCACCCGTACCTCGCCCGTCACCCGGTCGACGGTGACCTCGGCGAAGTGGGCACCGAACGCGTGCCGGGCGTAGTCGCTGTCGGCGTCGGCGGTGCCCGCCGTGTCCGCGGAGGCGCCGACGCCCTCGGGGGGAAGCTGCTGGCCGTGTTGTCCGGAGAGCCGCTCGGCCAGCCGTGCGCACGCCTCGTGCACGGCCCAGCCCCAGGAGGCGGTGCCCATGGAACCGCCGGCCAGCGGTGCCGCGGGCAGGTCGCTGCTGCCGATCTCGGTGCGCACCCGCTCCACGGGGACGCCGAGCGCGTCCGCTGCGACCTGGGCGAGCACCGTGCGGGCGCCCGTGCCGATGTCCGTGGCGTTGATCCGGACCACGTAGCTGCCGTCCGGGTAGGCGTGGGCGGCGGCCCGGGACGGCGAGGCGTTGAACGGATACGTCGCCGCGGCGACCCCGCTGCCCACCAGGAGGGGACCCTCGGACCGGGAGCGCGGACGCGGATCGCGCCCGGACCAGCCGAAGCGGTGGGCTCCCTCGCGCAGACACTCGGCGAGATGGCGGCTGCTGAACGGCCGGCCGCTGTCGGGTTCCTTGTCGGTGTCGTTGCGCAGCCGCAGTTCGACGGGGTCGACGCCGACCGCGTCGGCCAGCTCGTCCATCGCCGACTCCAGCGCGTACATGCCGGGGGCCTCGCCCGGAGCCCGCATCCATGACGGGCTCGGGACGTCGAGCGGCACCATGCGGTGGGTCGTGCGGCCGTGCGCGGAGGGGTACATGACGCGTGTCGCGGCGGCGCCCGTCTCCATGAACTCCTTGAGACGCGAGGTGTGCGCGGTCACCTCGTGGATGACGGAGGTGAGCGTGCCGTCCTCCTCGGCGGCCAGCCGCATCCGGTGCAGCGTGGGGGAGCGGTGCCCGACGACGGCCGTCATCTGCCGCCTGGGCAGCGTGAGCTTCACCGGCCTGCCGGTGACCCGGGCGGCCATCGCGGCGAGCACCACGTGCGGCCGTGGCGTGCCCTTGGAGCCGAAGCCGCCGCCGACGTGTTCGGAGACGACCGTGATCTGCTCCTTGGGCAGCTCGAACAGGCCGGCCAGGACGTCGCGGACGGTGGTGGCGCCCTGGCTGGAGTCGTGCACGGTCAGGTGCCCGTCCTGCCAGCGTGCGGTCGCCGCGTGCGGCTCCATGGGGTGGTTGTGCAGCGGCGGCACCCGGTAGTCGACGTCGACGCGCACCGGCGCCGCCTCGAACGCGGCCTCGGCGTCGCCCCGTACGTGCTCTCCCGACGTGCCGTCGGAGTCCTCCGGCACATAGGCGGCCGGGTGGTCGGTGCGCAGGGTGACGTCGTGCGCCTTTTCGGCATAGCTGACCCGGACCGCCGCGGCGCCCTCGCGCGCGGCCTCCAGGCTGTCGGCGACGACGAGCGCGACGTACCAGCCGCGGTGCGGGACGTGCGCGTCCTGCAGCACCGCGAGGGTGGCGTCGTCCGGCTCGGCCAGGCGCGGCGCGTTCAGATGGCTCAGTACGCCGACGACGCCGGGCAGTGCCAGGGCCGCCGTGTCGTCGAGGGCCGTGACCTCACCGCAGGCCACCGTGGCCGGCACCGGCCAGGCGTAGGCGCACCCCTCGGGCGAGTGCTCGGCGGCGTAGCGGGCGGTCCCGGTCACCTTGTCGGGACCTTCCCTGCGCTCGGCGGGCGCCCCGAGAGCACTGACGGTGTCCGGCATGGGTTCTCCCTGAAGACGTGAGGGGGCGGGTCAGGACGCGGCGCGGGAGGCGGCCAGGCGCCGCAGCACGTCGACGGCGATGTTGCGGGCCAGGGGCACCTTGAACGCGTTCTCCGGCAGCGGCTCGGCGGCGGCGAGCTCGGCGTCGACCGCCCGCAGGAACGCCTCGTCCGTGGGCGCGTCCCCCAGCAGCTCCTCCTCGGCGCGCCGGGCACGCCAGGGCCGGTGCGCCAGGCCGCCGAACGCGATCCGCACCTGGCGTACGACGGCGTCGTCGATGTCGAGCACCACCGCGACGGAAGCGAGCGCGAAGGCGTACGAGGCGCGGTCGCGTGCCTTGCGGTAGGCCGAGGGGACGCCCGCGGTCGCGGCGGGAAGCACGACACCGGTGATGAGCTCGCCGTGCGCGATCTCGGTGTCCTGCTCGGGACGGTCGCCGGGCAGCCGGTGGAACTCGGCGGCGGGCAGCGTCCGCGCCCCCCGGGCGCCCTGCAGTTCGACCTGCGCGTCGAGCGCGGCGAGCGCGACGGCCATGTCGGAGGGGTGGGTGGCGATGCACAGCGGCGAGTGGCCGAGGACGGCGTGGTCACGGTGGACGCCGTCGCGCGCCGCGCAGCCGGTGCCGGGCTCCCGCTTGTTGCAGGGCTTGCCGAGGTCCTGGAAGTAGGGGCAGCGGGTGCGCTGGAGGAGATTGCCGCCCGTCGTCGCGACGTTGCGCAGTTGTCCGGAGGCTCCGGAGAGCAGCGCCTGGGCCAGGACGGGATAGCGGTCGCGAACGAGCGGATGGGCGGCGAGGTCGCTGTTGCGCACGGCGGCGCCGACCCGGACGGACCCGTCGTGGAGCTCCTCGACGGTGTCCAGCGGCAGCCGGCTGACGTCGATCAGCGTCTCGGGGTGCTCGACGCCCAGCTTCATCAGGTCGACGAGGTTGGTCCCGCCGCCGAGGTAGCGGGAGGTGGGGCGGCCGGCGTGGGCCGCGGTCGCCTCGTCGACGCTGTGGGCGCGTACGTACATGAAGGATTTCACCGGGCCACGTCCTCGACGGATTCGACGATGTGGGGATAGGCGCCGCAGCGGCACAGGTTGCCGCTCAGGCGCTCCTTGATCTCGTCCCTGGTCAGCCGTACGGGGGTGCCGTCGGCCGCGGCCGGTTCCGTCACGTGCGACGCGCGGCCCGCGGCGGCCTCCGCCAGGGCGCCGACGGCCGAACAGATCTGGCCCGGGGTGCAGTACCCGCACTGGAAGGCGTCGCGCTCCAGGAACGCCCGCTGCAGGGGGTGCCTGCCCTCGCCGTCGTCGGCGCGCAGGCCCTCGACGGTGGTGATCTCGCAGCCCTCGACGGCGACGGCGAGGAGCAGACAGCTGTTGGCGCGGCGCCCGTCGACGAGAACCGTGCAGGCGCCGCACTGACCGTGATCACAGCCCTTCTTGGCGCCGGTCAGGTCCAGCTGCTCCCGCAGGACGTCCAGCAGGGTCGAACGGTGATCGACGACGGGGCGCAGGCCCCGGCCGTTCACCGTCATGGGCACTTCCGAATGGAACGCATCGGTTCCCATGGCGCGCTGCTCCCTCGTGCCGAACGTGGTCTGTGACGACATCGTCTGTCCAGCCTGAGTCAGGTCACACATTCCGGCATGCCGGGAGCGCGCGGCGCCCCTTTGCCGAAGAGGGGCGCGCCCCGTCGCCGTATCGGAAGAGTTTTCCCCGTGATTCGCGGGGCAAGCGACTGTTGCCAGGCTGTGTGACCGCACACAGCAAACGACCGCTATTGAGTCACAGCTCTACGGAGGCCCCTCATGCTGAAGGCCATTGCAGACGTTCTCCGAGCCATCGGTGGAGCCATTGCCACGGTGGTCACCCTGCCGTTCCGCGCCATCGCGCGGCTCTTCGGCGGCGCTTCCGACAGCGCCCACGGCCACCACTGACGGGCCTTACGGCCGCAACTGAAGGGCCAGAAAACGGCCCACCACCTACGGGCCATGGGAAGGGGGCCGGAGCAATCGCTCCGGCCCCCTTCCCATGGCCTACAACTGTTGGCCTTTAAGCCGTTCCTTTGGTGTTCCCTTTGTGCCGTTCCCTATGAACCGTCGATGTCACCGGTTCGCTCACCGATTCCGCTGACTTCTACCAGTAGTGCTTGCGCCCGCCCACCGAGTGTCCGACAGCCCCGAGAACCCACAGCACCGCACCGATGACCAGAAGTGCGACGCCGATGGTCCAGAGAATGGAGATGCCTGTCAGCAGGCCGATGACGAGCAGAATGACGCCGAGTGCGATCATGGATCCTCCGACCCTGAGAACTTTTCTTAGTGTACTCCCGACGGGTGAAATCCGTCAGGTTGATGAATGCCGCTGTCAAAGCCACGGGTGCGGGTCCGAACGCCCGCCACCCCGTGGCCCTGATGTGTCGTGCAAGGAAACCGCCGCGGCGGAATCAGTGGCCCGGACCGCTGTAATAGCCGCCGAGCTGGTCGCGGTAGGCGGGATCGCCCAGATGCTTTTCCTTGTCGAACTCCGGGGCGTTCTTGATCTCCTCCTTGGAGCGAGAGACCAGGATCCGCCGCGCTTCGTGATCGATGGCGGTCACGGTGCTCGCGGGGAGCAGGACCTCCTTGCCGAAGATCCAGACGCCGGTGTCCACGACGATGTACTGGTTGGCGACCTCGTCCGAGTGCTTGTCGACCTTGCCGATGTGCCCGTCCGTGGCCTCGACCTTGTAGCCCGTCAGATCCGCGTCGGGGCCGTGGCCGGCGGTCGGAACGTAGCTCCACATTTCGTTGCTCACGCAGGACTCCCTGATTGACACTGGAAACACGCGGCATAGGAATGCCGGAAGCGGCGCGGAAATGATCGGCCGCTTCGATCCATCGAGTGTCCTGTCAAAGCCCGGTCAAACAAGAAAGACTCGAATTTCCTTGAGCCCGCCGGTGCGCTGTCGGGGCGGCGGCGGAGCGCCGCCGGAGCCCCGGCCAAAATCGCTGGCGGCGCCGGGGCCGTACGGGCGAACATGGCGCGCATGAGCGACCGACCAGAGCGCTGGACCCAGGCGACCGTCTACACCGACATGTGGGCGGACCCCGCCGACGACCCCCGCAACAGCGACGGGGCAAGCCCGGACGGTGAGCTGGCGACGCTGCAGGACTACCTGACGAGCTACCGCCTGACCCTGCGGATGAAGTGCGAGGGCCTGGACCCGGAGCAGTTGGCGCGACGGTCGGTGTCGCCGTCGACGATGTCGCTGCTCGGCCTCGTGCGGCACCTCGCCGAGGTGGAGCGGGACTGGCGCAACTGGATCACCGAGGACGACCCGCTGCCGAAGCTGTACGGCCGGCGGGGCGCCGACTTCGACGAGGTGGTCGCCGAACAGGCCGAGGTCGAGTCGGCGTTCGCGGACCTGGCGCGCGAACAGGAGGCGCTGGACGCCGCGCTGGCCGGACACCAGGACCTGGGGGAGCGGCTGGGCAAGGAGGAGGTCTCGGTCCGGGAGCTGTGGGTGCACCGGATCGAGGAGTACGCCCGGCACTGCGGCCACGCCGACCTGTTGCGCGAGTGCGTGGACGGACGGGTGGGGCAGTGACGGGCGCGGTGTGACGGGTGGGGAGGGCGGCTCCGCCCATGGCGGGTGGATCGGAAGCGGCCCCTCCCCGGGCGGATTCGCGGCCGCCCCCGTTCTAGCAGGCCGTAGCGGGCGCGTCGTCCCAGGCCAGCGAGGCCATCCGCCAGCCGTCGGGAGTGCGGAGGTACTGCGTGGTCTTGTGGCCCGACCCCTCGAACGGCTCGCCGTTGTGGCGGCCGGACTTGCGGTACTCGCTGAACCGGTGGGCGACCGACCCGAAGATCTCGGTGCGCGCGGAGACCTCCCACTCCGTGAACTCCGTCAGGGTGCCGTCGGTGAGCATCTTCTGCCGGGGCTCGATGAACGCGTCGAGGTCGTAGAAGACGGGCTCGTCGCCGACGTTCGCGATGATCCGGCCCTGCGGGACGAAGATGTCGCGGATGGCGTCGAGGTGCGGCTGCCTGCCGTCGGTGTTGGTGAAGGCGTCCATGAACACGCCCATCAGCCGGTCGAGTTCACGCTGGACCCCGGCGGTCGAGCCCGCCCCTGACGCTGCCCCGCCCCCGGCGTCCGCCCCTTCCCCGGCCGGCGGCCACTCCTCGGCGAGGACCGACCAGACCTCGCTGTCCTGCCGCACCCCGCGATAGGGATAGCGCTGCCGCAGGACACCCTCGCGGGTCATGCCGAGCCGCCGGGCGACCTCGATGCTGCGCGTGTTGCCCGCGGCGACCCACCACTCGACGCGGCTCATCCCGCGCTCCCCGAAGGCCCAGTCGATCAGCACGCGGCAGGCCCGCGTCACCAGACCCCGGCCCTCACCGGCAGGCTCCGTCCAGCAGCCGACCTCGCAGTACCCGGAGTCGGCCTCGAAGCGGGGGAACATGACGCCGCCGACCAGCGTGCCGTCCAGCCAGATGCCGAAGATGCGGCCGGTGTCCGCGGCATGACGGTCGGCATAGCGCTGCAGGGTGGTCCTGGCCGATGCGAGGTCGGTGCTGAAGGTCGCCCAGGGGATCCACGGGTCGACGGTGGCCCGGGCGCGGTCGATGTGGGCGAGGAACTCCGGTGCCTGCCACGGCTCCAGGGGGCGGAGCAGGGCGTGGTCGCCGTCGTCGAGCGGCAGAGTGAACATGGGCATGCGCCCTCCTGGGACGACCGGGTCCGGCGGGGGACCGCGGGACCGGTGTGAGTACGGGACGGTTCGGGGCCGGTCCGGTGGGGCGGGCCGGGGGTGGTGCGGAACAGGTGCTCAGTACTGTACGTAACACGTGTTCGGTACGTAAGGTAGCACCATGCCACCCGCACCCGGAGACCGTGAAGCCCGCCGCAAGGATGTCTCCGAGGCGGTGTGGCGGGTCCTCGCCGACAAGGGCTTCGGCGGCCTGACGCTGCGCGCCGTCGCCGCCGAGATGGACGTCTCGACCGGCATGCTGATGCACTACTTCCCGACCAAGCGGGCCCTCGTCACGCACGCGCTGGACCTGCTGGAGAAGCGCACCGCGGACCGCCCCCGCCGCGCGCGGCCCGCCGAGGGTCTCGCGACGGTACGGGTCATGCTCCTGGACATCCTGCCGCTGACCCCGGGCGGCACCGCCCGCAACCGCGTCTGGGTCAGCTCCTGGGACCTCTCCCTCGCCGACGAGCAGCTGGCCGCGGAGCAGGCGGACCGCTACACGCGGCTGCGCGCGACGATCCGTCCCCACCTGGCTGCCGCACGCGAGCTCGGCGAGCTGCCCGCCGACGCCGATCCGGAACAACTCGCCGCCACCGCGGTGGCGTTCACCCACGGCCTCGTCGTCCAGGCGCTCTTCGACCCCGCCCGGTTCCCGGAGGACGTGCAGACCGCCCTGCTCGACGGCTTCCTCGCGTCGATCACCGTCGCCGCGCCCTGAAGCGGCCGGCCCAGCCCGTTCCCGTACGGCAAACGCCCGTCCCGCCGGACCGATGTGGTCCGGCGGGACGGGCGCGGTTGCATGTGTGGGGGGGTCCGCATCGGGGCTCGCCGCGGGGGTCAGGTCCCGCGGCGCGCCCCGGTGTCGGCGTCGGCGTCAGCCCTTGATGTTGACGTCGATACAGGCGTAGAACGCGTTCGCCGTGTCCGCGATGTTCCACACCGCGAGCACCTTCTGCCGGCCCTTGAGCCCGCCGAAGTCGACCTTGTGCGTGACGGTCTCGCCCGGCTGGGCGCCCCCGTCGTCGACCTCGGCGATCTTGTTGCCGCCGACGAAGTACTGCCAGGTGCTGGTGCTGTGACGGGCCGTCAGCTTCCAGCTGAACTCCTGGGAGGAGCCGACGTCGGTGACCTGCCAGCCCTTGCTGTCGTCGTCGAGCTCGGCGAACCGGTCGTTGCCGCCGCTGCAGGTCGTCTGGCCCTTGGGCCCTTCGACGCTCTGCGGCTCATGGGTGATGTCACCGCACTCGACCGTGCCGGCCGCGCACTGGGCCTGTCGGCTCGGCGGCGAGTTGACGTAACCGTGGGCGCCGGCGGGGGAGATGGAGGTCAGGACGAGGACGGGCGCGATGCCCACACCGATGACCGCCGCCAGTTTCCGCTTCGCGTGCATCTCTGCTCCCTCTGGGGTGGGGGGTGAGGGGGAAGAGGCAACCGGGCGCCTCGGTCGACTCATTGGCCTAGACCTTACTGATTGTCTGAACTCCGTCAACCCTTCAATTGTTCTTTGTGGGTCGGGAGTTGCGTCCGGGACCACGGGTGGGCCGGTTCCGACCGATCCGTGACGTGGACGGAGGCGGGGAACGGCACCGTTGAACGGAAGCGTTGAACGGAAACGCGGAACGGACCGGTGCGGCCGTACGTTGAGCAGGGCGGGGCCGCGCCGTGCGCACCCGGACGGGCAACGGAGGGACGGGGCGGACGTGTCGCAGCAGAGCCGTTCCGCGCGCGTGGCCGTGTCCGCGCTGTCCTTCGTCGTCACGGTGCTCGCCCTGCTGGTCCCGTCCGCCGCGGCGTACGCGACACCGGCCGACGGTCCGCTCACGCGGCACACCGTGGCGGCGTACGGAACACCGGCCGACGGACCGCTCACGCCGCACACTGCAGCGGCGCACGCCGCGCAGCCGGTCGGGCCGCAGGACGTGCCCGCCCTGCACGTCGCCGTCGCGCACCGGCCGGACGCGCACATTCCGGGACCCAGGCCGGCCTGCCCGCCGCCCACCCCCTTCGACATCGCGCCCCACCGCGCTCCGGGCGGACCCGACGCCCGCCCCGCCGCCGCGTACGCGCCGACACCGCGACCCCATGCGGCGGCCGCCCCGCGCGCGCCGCCCCACCGATGAGCACGCAGACCCTCCCCGGCGCCTGACCCGTCGCCTCCGCAGGACGCACCGCAGCCCCGCACGCCACACCGCGCGGCGCATGCCACACCTCCTCGGCCCGACGCCCGGTCACGCGCGCCTTCGACCTGCCCTCATCACGGAGAACCCATGTCACGCGCGCACCGATGGCGGGCGATCGTCGCACTCGCCGTCGTCGCCCTGTCCCTGTACATCGCCCTCACCCAGTCCGCCCGCCTCGGCCTCGACCTGCGCGGCGGCACCCAGATCGTCCTGGAGACCAGAAGCACCCCCGCCGTCCCGGCGGACGCCGCGTCCACCGACCGTGCCCTGGAGGTCCTGCGGCAGCGCGTCGACGCCCTCGGCGTCGCCGAACCGGGCATCGCTCGCTCCGGCGAGAAGCGCATCATCGTCGAGCTGCCCGGAGTACAGGACCCCCGCAAGGCCGCCGAAGTCATCGGCCGCACCGCCCAACTGACGATCCACCCGGTGACGGGCGAGTCGGCGGCGAAGGGCACCGCGAAGCCCGCCCCCGACGGGTCGGGCACGCTGCCCGACCCCGAACGACCCGGCAACCACCTGCGGCTCGGACCCACCGCACTGACCGGCGACGGCGTGAAGGACGCCGCTGCCACGCTCGACCAGCAGTCGACGGCCGGCTGGACCGTGAACCTCACCTTCCGCGAAGACGCCGGGCGCACCTGGGCGGACCTCACCGGCACCGCCGCCTGCGCGCCGCCGGGCGCACCCGAACGCCGCGTCGCCATCACCCTCGACAACAAGATCATTTCGGCGCCCGGGGTGAACGAGGACGTGGGGTGCCGGACCGGCATCACCGGCGGCTCCACCCAGATCACCGGCTCGTTCGGGCGATCCGAGGCCCGTGATCTCACCGCGCTCGTCAAGGGCGGAGCGCTGCCGGTACCCGTCGACGTCGTAGAGCAGCGCACCGTCGGCCCGACGCTCGGCGCCGAAGCCATCGAGGCGAGCACCCGGGCGGCCCTGATCGGCATCGCCCTGACCGCGCTGTTCATCACCGTCGTCTACCGGCTCCTCGGCGCGCTCGCCGCGTTCGCCCTCGCGCTCTACGGCCTGATCTCGTACGCGGCCCTGGTGGCTCTCGGCGCGACCCTGACCCTGCCCGGACTCGCCGGTTTCGTCCTGGCCATCGGCATGGCCGTCGACGCCAACGTGCTCGTCTTCGAACGGGCCAGGGAGGAGTACCTCACCGTACGCTCGACCGACCTGGCCAAACCGGTGCGTACGGGCTTCGCGAAGGCGTGGAGCGCGGTCGTCGACTCGAACGTGACGACGCTGCTCGCCGCCGGACTGCTGTTCTTCTTCGCCACGGGGCCGGTCAAGGGGTTCGGCGTCACCCTGTGCATCGGCGTTCTCGCGTCGATGGTCACCGCGCTGGTCATCACCCGCGTCCTCGCCGACTTCGCCGTCGGCCGCGGCCGCGTCCGGCGGCGGCCCGCCCTGACCGGCATCGCCACCACGGGCCGCGTCCGCGCGTGGCTGGCCCGCCGCGACCCGGACCTGCTGCGCCACCGGCGCCGTTGGCTCGGCGCCAGCGCACTCCTGGTCGCCGTGGCCGTCGCCGGCATCGCCCTGCGCGGCCTGGAGTTCGGCGTCGAGTTCACCGGAGGCCGGCTCGTCGAGTACAGCACCAGCAGGCCCGTCGACGCGGACACCGCCCGTGGCGCCGTGGCCGACGCGGGATTCCCGCGCGCGGTGGTGCAGGAGTCCGGGGACGGCGACATCAGCGTGCGCACGGAGCGGCTCACCGACGTCGAACAGCAGCGCGTCAAGGCGGCGTTGGCGGGGCCCGGCGGCACGGTCACCGTCGAACGCGACGAGCTGATCGGGCCGAGCCTCGGCGCCGAACTCCGTCAGAAGGCGCTGATCGCCCTCGGCATCGCCGTCGCCGCTCAGCTCATCTATCTAAGCGTGCGCTTCCGTTGGGCCCTCGCGGCGGCCGCCGTGTCGGCGATGGTCCATGACGTGCTGATCGTCGTGGGTCTCTTCGCCTGGCTCGGCAAACCCGTCGACAGCGTCTTCCTCGCCGCGCTGCTCACCGTGATCGGCTACTCGGTCAACGACACGGTGGTGGTCTTCGACCGCCTGCGCGAGGCCCGCCGCCGCGATCCGCGCCGCGATCTGGCGGCCACCGCGAACCGTGCCGTCGTCCAGACCCTGCCGCGCACCGTGAACACGGGCATGGGCGCCTTGTTCATCCTCACCGCCCTCGCGGTGCTCGGCGGCGACTCGCTCGCGGACTTCTCGCTGGCGCTGATCGCCGGCGTCCTCATCGGCATGGCGTCGACGGTGTTCACGGCCGTCCCGCTGGCCGTCGCGCTCGAACACCGCAATCCACCGGCTTCGCCTACCGCGCAGCCGAAGCGGTCGTACGGTGCGGACGACGTGCCGCACGGATACAGCCCGTTGGAGGCGAGGAGGAGGAAGGAGCGCGGCACGGGAGCGGTGGTCTAAGGGGGCGGGACGGGCGCCGCCCGATGCGGCGCCCACCCGTACTCCTGCCGCCCGACCGGTCACCCGGTCAGAGGCCGAACTCCTGGGGGGATACGTTGAGCGCGGCGCATGCCTCGCGCAGAACCTGCTCCTCGGCCGGTGCGATGTATCCGTCCGCGCCCGCGACGACGAAGCCGGTCTGCACGACCGCCTTGGCCTCCGTCGGCTTCTTCGCCGCCTTGGCGATCTCCTGCATCGCCTCGGTCTTGCCGTGCTGGAAGTTGGCCGTCAACTGGTCGACGTGCTTGGTGAACCGCTGGCGCAACTGCTCCGGCGGGAAGTTCTGCAGCACGTCGTTCTGCAGGATCAGCGTCTCGACATGCTGCCGCTCGGCCGGGTCCACCGACCCGTCCGCGGCCGCCACCAGGGCGCACATCGCCATGCTGGCGTCCCGGTAGGCGCCGCTCTTGAGCTCCGTCTTGAGCGAGCTGAGCTGGGACTTCAGGACGCCCACGAGCTGCGCCTTCGACCCGCCGCCGGACCCGGACCTCGTCCCCGACCTTCCGAGGCCGCCGGAGCTCCGCGCCCCCTGTCCCTGCTGCAGACCCTTGGCCTGGTCCTTGATCCGGTCCCACATCGCCATCCGTGCCACCTCGGCTTGCCGTTCGCTGGTACCCGCGCGTTCTGCGCGTCGTTCTGCCAACGCCTCCCCGCTCCACGGAGTTCCTCGGCGGGCCGGCCCGTCGCGGCCCCCGGGATTCACCGGACTTCGACGGCGTCCAGTGCCGGGCCGATCACGGCGAAGGCCCGGTCGAGCAGGGCGGCGGGGTCCTCGGCGGCGTCGCTGCCGCTCCACCGCTGCAGCACGGTGTCGAAGGCGGTCAGCGCCATCCCCGCGGCCAGCCGCGGGTACAGGTCGGCCTCCGGGTCGAGACCGGTGCGGTGCGCCAACTCCTCCGTCAGCTGGCCGCGCCACTGCGCCTGTCGCTCCAGGAACCGGGCCAGCAGCGCGGGCGTCCGCAGGATGAGCTGAACCACGCCGAGCGCACGGTCGGAGTGGTCGGAGCAGGCGGCGAGCGGCACCCCGACGGCGTGCAGCAGCGCCGCGGCAGGGCGCTCGTCGGCGGGGCGGGCCGCCAGCTCCGCCCGCATGTCGGTCCCCATGTCCGCGAGGAACTGGACGACCACGTCCTCCTTGGACGCGAAGTACCGGAAGAACGTCCGCCGGGAGACTCCGGCGGCGGCCACGATCTCGTCGACGGTGACCGCGTCGTACCCCTTGAGGGCCAGCAACTGCAGCGCGGACTCGGTGAGTTCGTCCGAGACGAGGCGCCGCTTGCGTTCGGCCATGCTCAGCTTGGGGCGGGAGGTCACGCGGTCATCGTACACAGCGGGCGGTCGGGTGCCAGGGATGGCGTTGAGGGTCCGGACCGGCATCCGGTGCCAGCAGCGAAAAGCCGGACAGGGTGCGCGGGAGGAGTCCCGCGCACCCTGTCCGGCAGTTCGGTCGTCCCCTCAGGCTGGTCGTCAGAACTTGCGCCAGCGGGCGTTGGCCCAGGAGAAGAGTCCGAACGCGCCCAAGCCGATGGCGATCAGCATCAGCAGCCAGGGCCCCGCGCCGGTGTCGGCGAAGGAGCGCAGCGTGTTGTCCATGCCCTTGGCCTCGCCGGGCTTGTGCCGAAGGGCCGCGCTGACGGCGAACCCGCCGGCGACGGCGAACACGATGCCGCGGGCCGTACCGCCGGTGACGCCGAGGACGTCGACGCCCTGCCGCACCCGCCGGGACATCTCGCCCATGCGCAGCTTGTCGTGGTACTTCCGCAGGAGCGCGCGTCCGGCGATCCAGACCCCCGCCACGATCACTCCGGCGCCCGCGGCAGCGACGATCCACTGCCCGCCCGGCCAGTCGAGCACCTTGGCCGTCGCGTCCTGGGTGGTCTTGTCGCTCGAGCCGCTGCCGCTGCCCTTGTCGCCCGCGGCGTAGGCGAGCACGGAGTACGAAACGAAGCAGTAGAAGAGGCAGCGCGCGCCCGCCAGGGCGCGTTTGCTCGCCTTGTCGCCGTCGGGCCCGGCCTGTCCGAAGAAGACTTCGGAGAGCCGCCACAGGGCCATGCCCGCGAGGGCGCAGCCGAGCAGCCACAGCAGGACGTTGCCGAACGGCTTGTCGGCGATCTCCGCCATTGCCCCGCCCCGGTCCGCCTGGCGTCCGCCGCCGCCACCGCCACCGCCGTCGGAGAAGGCGATGCGCAGGGCCAGCGCGCCCACCAGAAGGTAGATGACACCGCGCCCGACGAAGCCGGCGCGTGCGACCGCCGCGACGGTCCGCCCCTTGGCCGCCTGCCGGGCCTTGCGCTTCCCGCGGTGGGTGGCCGACGGGAGGCGTATGGATGAGAGATGCATGGCTGCCGAGTACCCCCGGGGAGTTGCCTCATGCTGCCCCCGAGACGGTCTTATCGGTGGTCAGGGCCCGCCCTGGACCGTGGCCCCCTTTGTGGGGGGCTTGCGGGGCGTTTCCCTCACGGGGCGGGTCAGCCGAAGCCGCTGCGCGCGCCGGTGCGCTCGCAGGGGACCGGCGCGCTGGCCGGGATGGTGAAGGCCCGGTCGAGCGCGGTGATGCGCAGCAGCCGCCGGTTGCGCGCGCTGCCGGGAACGAGCCACAAGGTGCCCCGGTCCCGGTCCACTTGACGACGGATCCGTACCAGCAGCCGCAGGCCGCCGGCGTCCATGAAGGTCACTCCTCGCAGGTCGGTGACGACCCGCGGGCCGGCCCGGTCGAGGAGTGCCGTGACCCGGGGGGCGAGCTCCTGGTCGGCCCAGGCGTCAAGTTCGCCCCAGAACGCAAGGACATCAGTGCCGTTCACCACGCGGTGACGCAGGCCGAAGGTGAAGTCGGCGGTGCCCGTTTCCCAGTCCAGCAGTGTCCCTCTCCCTTCACGGAGAGTAATCAAAAGTGCGGTGGCTCGGTGACGAAGATCGGTGCCGGACGCCATCGAAGTCCTGGGTGGCACCGAGGTCATATGTAAATCGTTCCCGCTCAGAGCTATACGTACCCGTACGGGGCAAGCGGAACCCCGAACCGCGCTCCCGATGACGCGTCGACGCGGTGACTACGGAGAGTAGCTATGCAGGGGAGTTGACTCACAGGGTCGCGCGGAAGGTGCGACGGGAGCCGCCCGGTGTCGTATAGAGGGCGCACGGGAACCGTGGGCGGAGTGCTGATCGGCGCGGATGGAACGCGACTATCCGGGGGCGGGCGGGTCCTCCCGGGACGGCAAGAGTCCAAGCCCGTGCCGCGATAGTCCATGGCGCGGTGGTGGTGGCCCGGCGGGACACTGCTGCGCACGTCTCTGCCCCCACGCGGAGGCTCTGACCCCCATGCAGAGTCTCCGGCCCCACACTGAGGAGGAACAGGACATGACTCTCGTCGGAATCCGGCGTCGGTGCGGCGTGACCGCGGCGGCCACCGCGGCCGCGGGCCTCCTGCTGGCGGCACCCCACCCCGCCGCCGCGTCGGTCGGCGGCGGCAACGTGTCGATCAGCTGGTCCGTGCCCGGCACACCGTCCGCGGGCCTGAGCAACCTCACCTTCCCCATGACGGTCAACCCGGCCACGGCGCACACGTCGGGCATCTACTTCGCGCAGCAGTTCGGCTTCACCAACGCCCAGGACGTGGGCTACACCGGCCTGCAGCCCCGCGCGAACAGCGGCGGAAGCGAGCGGCTGTCCGCCCGCTTCTCCACCTTCGTCGCCGGCTCGACCACCGACGACCCGCTCTGCCATGCGGGCGCCGACGGCGGGCCGGGGGTGACCTGCGCGGTCGACTTCGACGGCGTCTACGGGCACCGCTACGACATGAGGGTCGAGCGCACCGGAACCGACACCTGGACCGGCACGGCCAGGGACACGGCCACCGGCAAGGAGACCCACCTCGGCACGTACACGCTCCCGGCGGGCAGCGGCGGCCTGCGCGGATCCCAGGGCGGCTTCGTGGAGTACTACGCGGGGATCCCCAGCTGCGCCGAAATGCCCCGCTCCGACGCGGTGTTCGGCGGCCCCACGTCCACCGACGCGGGCGGCCTGAGCGGCACGTCGAGGGCCAACTACGAGTACAGCGACTGTGTGGGCGAGTCCAACTACCGGGCGGAGGACGTCGGTTCGGGAACGCATGTGACCCGGGGCTTCGTCAGTTAGGGCATGCCTGTGAATTCCCGCCGGCCTCAGAGCCCTCCGGCGACGCGCGGCGAGTCGAAGGCGGGTCGAAGGCGGCTCGTTCCGTTCGGGGCTGCTCCACCGCGCGCCAGGTCGTCACCGACGCCGACACCCGCCAGGTGGCCCGCCCATCCGCGGTCACGGACGCCATGCCGGAATCTCGCCGGCATGTCGCCCAGCGCCTGGAGTGCCGGTACTACTCGATGAGGGGGTACGCCGGAGGCCCGCTGATCAAGCTACATCCGAAAGTATGAATGGATGCATTGCTTCCCCTTCTATTCCTGCCTGGGTCGTTGAGTCATGAGTGGCGTCCGCACCGGGTTCTCCTTGGGCGACTCGCCGCGCACGTCACGCCGAACCACAGGGAGGAGAACCCGCATGCACCTGACGCCACATGAGCAGGAACGGCTCATGATCCGTGCCGCGGCGGATCTGGCCGAACGACGACTCAGGCGCCAGCCTGATCTCGCACTGAACTACCCGGAGGTCATGGCGCTGTTGGCGGCCTACGTCCTGGAGGAGGCCCGCCACGACACGAAGACGGTCGCCGAGCTCATGGACACCAAGCTGAGCGATGTGGCGAAGTCGCTCAAGATCCCCGGCAAGACCGCCGGCGTCGACTTGACGGACTTCAAGGTCATGGACGGCGTGCGGGAGATGATCCGCGATGTGCAGGTCGAGGCGACGTTCAAGGACGGCACGAAGCTGGTGACCATCCCGGACCCGCTCGGCAAGGCGGACCCTCACGCGAAGGTCTACCCGGGCAAGTACGAACTCCTCCCGGACGACGATCGGCACGCGGTGACGTACAACGCGGACGATCACGAGGACTCCCTGAGGGAGGGGCCGCTGTGGGTGAAGAACACCGCGAAGCGCCCCATCCAGGTCGGCTCCCACTTCCACCTGGGAGACGTCAACACATGCCTCAAGTTCTTCAAGGACGAGGAGTGCACCGACCCGGCCGACGACGACGTGAGGGGGAAGCGGCTGCACATCGCGGCCGGCACGTCGGAGCGGATCGAGCCCGAACACGTATGCAGGGTGTGGGTGGTGCCCATCAAGGGAGACCACCTGGTCAAGGGCCTTCGAGTCAAGGATTCGAGTGAGTGGCAGGTGGCCCCATGAGTGATGGCTCCAGTGGGACGAGTGGTGTCGCGCAGTCGACGCCGAGCGAGCTCAGCTTCACCGTGCGCCCTCCGGTGCCGCTGTGGCGGAAGGATTACGCCACGCTGTACGGCCCGACGAAGGGCGACCGGGTCAGGCTCGCCGACACGAATCTGATCGTCGAGATCGAGGAGGACTGGTGCGGGGGGCCGGGCCGTAGCGGCGACGAGATGCTGTTCGGCGGCGGCAAGGTCATCCGGGAGTCGATGGGCCAGTCGCATTTCCCCAGGGGCGACGCCACGCACAAGCCGGTGGACACAGTGATCACCGGTGCGCTGATCATCGACTACTGGGGTGTGGTGAAGGCCGACGTCGGCCTGCGAGACGGCGAGATCAAGGCGATCGGGCAGGCTTACAACCCGGAAACGATGACTCCGAAGCCCTACCCGGCCGAGGAGAACCGGGGTGGGCGTGCCTCGCACTTCGTGGTGGGGCCGGAAACCGAGGTGATCTCCGGCAACGGGCGGATCCTGACCGCGGGCGGCATCGACACCCATGTGCACTTCATCGGCCCCGGGCAGATCCACGAGGCACTCGCTTCGGGGGTGACCACGCTCATCGGCGGCGGTACCGGCCCCGCGGAAGGCAGCCGGGCCACCACCGTGACGCCCGGCGAGTGGCACCTCCGGCGGACGTTCGAGGCCCTGGACGCCTACCCGGTCAACATCGGCTTGTTCGGCAAGGGCGGCACGATCTCCTACCAGGCGCTGGAGGCCCAGATCAAGGCCGGCGCCATCGGCCTCAAGGTCCACGAGGACTGGGGAGCCACCCCTGCGGCCATCGACAAGGCGCTGGAGATCTGTGACGACTACCACGCCCAAGTCGCCCTGCACGCCGACTCGATGAACGAGTCCGGGTTCGTCGAGGACACCTTCGACGCCACCAAGAATCCCAAGACCGGCAAGCCCCGGGGCATTCACGTCTTCCACGTCGAAGGCGCCGGCGGCGGCCACGCACCGGACATCATGAAGCTGGTGGGCAAGGGCTACGAAAGCGTCCTGCCCGCGTCGACCAACCCGACCCGGCCCCTGACGGTCAACACGGTCGCCGAGCACATGTACATGATGGTCATCTGCCATCACCTCAACCTCGAGGTCCCCGCGGACAAGTCGTACGCCGACTCGCGTATCCGGCCCTCCACCATGGCCGCCGAGGACTGGCTGCACGACACCGGTGCCATCTCGATGATGTCCTCCGACTCGCAGGCCATGGGGCGTATCGGCGAGATGATCCTGCGGACCTGGCAGACCGCGCACGTCATGAAGAAGCGCCGCGGCCCTCTGCCGCAGGACACCGACCGGCACGACAACTACCGCGTCAGGCGCTACATCGCCAAGTACACGGTCAACCCGGCCATCGCCCATGGCATCGACGACCATGTCGGCTCCGTCGAGCCGGCCGGCTCCGGTGGCACCGCCAAGGTCGCCGATCTGGTGCTGTGGGAGCCGAAGTTCTTCGGCGTCAAGCCGCACATGATCATCAAGGGCGGACAGATCGCCTACGCGCAGCTCGGTGACGCCAACGCGTCGATCCCGACACCGCAGCCGTACCTGCCCCGCCCGGTATGGGGAGCATGCGGCCGGGCCCCGGGAGGCAACTCCTTCAACTTCGTGGTGCCCGAGGCGGTCGGCATCAAGAAGACGTACAACCTGACCAAGGGGGTGAAGAAAACCAAATCCACTCGTGGCGTCACCAAGCAGAGCATGCAGCTCAACGACGAGTCGCCGGAGATCGAGATCGGCCCCGAGACCTTCCAGGTCACCATCGGCGAGGGTGCGGGCACGGGCACGGGTACGGGTACAGAACCCGGCACAGGGGAACCGGGCGCGAACAGGGGCACGACGACTGATGCCCGCACCGTGCTGAAGAAGGCCCTTCCGGATGGTGCCGACGACGATGACGAGCCCGACGACAAGCTGATGTTCGACAAGGATCATCCGCACAAGGATCCGGAGCTCTACGAGACCGAACTGCCCATGGCACAGCGGTACTTCCTCTTCTGAGCGCGCCATCGGTCCGGCGGCGCTCCGCCGCCGGACCACCTGCTCGGGAAGTCCCTCCTCCCAAGGTCCGTACCTGTGAAAGGCAGGCCACCGTTCCCATGAGCCATGCCGCCCTGCTCGTCCTGGCCGACGGCCGTTTCCCCGCCGGTGGGCACGCCCACTCCGGCGGTGTGGAGGTTGCGGTCGCCTCGCACGGGGTGCACGACGCCGCAAGCCTGGAGGCGTTCTGCCGGGGCCGCCTGCACACCGCCGGGCTGACCGCGGCCGGCCTCGCCGCCGCGGCCGCCACCGGCTACGACCCGATGGCGCTGGACGAGGCCGCCGACGCACGCACCCCCGCACCGGCACTGCGGCAGGTCGCCCGCAAGCTCGGCCGGCAGATGCTGCGTGCCGCCCGGGCCGCTTGGCCCTGCTCCGCGCTCGACCAGATCGCCCACCACCTGCCGCAGGGCGCACACCAGCCGGTGGTCCTGGGCGTCGCCGCCCGCGCCGCCGGCCTGACCCCGCTCGATGCCGCCCAGTGTGCCGCGTACGAGAGCATCGGCGGCCCGGCGACGGCGGCGGTGCGGCTGCTGAGTCTCGACCCGTTCGACGCGACCGCCCTGCTCGCCCGGCTCGCCGGCGAACTCGACGACGTCGCCCACACCGCCGCCGGCGCGGCGGCACGGCTCGCCACCGACGGTGTCGGAGTCCTGCCCGCCGCGTCCTCGCCGCTCCTCGACATCACCGGCGAACAGCACGCCGCCTGGCCCATGCGGCTCTTCGCCTCCTGACACCGCCCCCATACCGTTCGGAGAACGCCGTGCACCTCGACCACGCCACGACCCTGCCGCACCACCACACCCCCAGCGCCGAGGCACTGCGTCCCGACGGCAAGCGCCGCGCCCTGCGTATCGGCCTCGGCGGGCCCGTCGGTTCCGGCAAGACCGCCACCGTCGCCGCGCTGTGCCGCGCCCTGCGTGACCGGCTGTCCATCGCGGTCGTCACCAACGACATCTACACCCGCGAGGACGCCGAGTTCCTGCTCCGAGAAGCCGTGCTGCCGCCGGAGCGCATCACCGCCGTCGAGACCGGCGCCTGTCCGCACACCGCGATCCGCGACGACATCTCCGCCAACCTCGAAGCCGTCGAACAGCTGGAGGAGACGCTGCCCTCACTGGATCTGGTCCTCATCGAGTCCGGCGGCGACAACCTCACCGCCACCTTCTCCAAGGGCCTGATCGACCACCAGGTGTTCGTCATCGACGTCTCCAGCGGTGACGACATCCCCCGCAAGGGCGGCCCCGGCATCACCACCGCCGACCTCCTCGTCATCAACAAGACCGACCTCGCCCCCTATGTCGGCGCGGACCTGGACACCATGGCCGCCGACGCCGGCCGGCAGCGCGGCGACCTGCCCGTGGTCTTCACCAGCCTGGCCGCGGACGACGGTATCCGGCCCGTCGCTGACTGGGTCAACGGCTGCCTGGCCGCCTGGCGGACCGAGGCCGCCGTATGACAGCCACCGCACCTCACCCGAGCCCGCCCCCCACAACGGCGCCCCCCGCGCCGACCGCCGCGGGAAGCGAGGCGGACAGCGGTCGGACAGACGGAAGGCATGGGGACGGGCGAGTGCTACCAACGGACCCCGAACACTCCGGAGTCCGGGCCACCGCCGTCATCAAAGCCGCCCGCCACGGCTCCACCACGACCGTGCCGCTCATGCGCAACAGCGGCCCCTTCCATCTGCACCAGACGCAACCCCACGACGGGTGGGCCCGGGTCAGCGTGATCAGCTCCATGTGCGCACCGCTCGGCGGGGACCGGCTCGCCCTCGACATCACCGCCGAGGAACACGCCAGGTTGGAGGTGACCACGCCGACCGCCACCATCGCGCTGCCCGGCGCCACCGCCACACCCGCCACTTACGACGTCCGCCTCACCGTCGCCGACCACGCCATGCTGACCTGGCTGCCCAAGCCCCTGATCAGCGCCTCGGGCAGCACCCTGCACCAGACCTGCACGGTCGACCTCTCATCCACCGCCGCCGTCCTGCTGCGTGAGGAGCAACTCCTCGGCCGCACGGCCGAACCCCCGGGCCACCTCACCACCCGTCTCACCGTGCACCGCGGCGGGCGCCCCGTCCTGGACCAGCACACCGCCTACGGCGGAACGGCACCGGCCTGGGACGGCCCCGCCGTGCTGGGCGGACACCGCGCCGCCGGCCAGCTCCTCGTCGTGGACCCCCACCTCACCACCGACCATCCATCGATCCTCATCGGCGACGATCCCGAGAAGGGCCACGCCGTTCTCACCCCGCTCGCCCAGCACCCCGCCTGCCTGGCCACCGCCACCGCCACCACCCTCCACCAGGTGAGCAAGCTCCTCGACACCGCGCTCGCACACATCCGCGCCATGTAATGGGCCCATCACGCATCCCGTCCCGCCCCCCTCTAGGATGGTCCGGTGCCGCATTTCGAGATCGTGACCGCCGTCGCCGCGCCCCCGGAGCGGGTGTTCGATGCGTGCCTTGATGTGGAGGCGCATACGCAGTCGATGGCCGATTCGTCGGAGCGGGCGGTCGGCGGGAGGACACGAGGCGGTCTCTCGCTCGGCGACACGGTGACCTTCGAAGCCCGCCACTTCGGTCTGACCTGGCGGCTCACGGCCCGCGTCACGTCGTACGACGCGCCCCGATGCTTCGTGGACGAGCAGGAGAGCGGCCCGTTCAAGCGATGGCATCACAGCCATCACTTCGAGCCGGACGGCACCGGCGGCACCGTGATGAGGGACGTCATCGAATTCGCCTCGCCGCTCGGACTTCTCGGCCGCATCGCCGACCGCACGGTCCTGCGCTGGTACATGCCCCGCCTCATCAGGACCCGCAACGCCTATCTCGCGGGCGCTCTGCGCTGAGCCCGGATTGCTGATCACTCCGCTTCCGGGGCCAGGGGCTGCCCTCATTTGGTAAACCACCGCGGTACTCGATCTCCAACCTCGGTGGTATGTGGGCGCGTTACCGCGGCGATAGCGTCGAAGCGCTGTTGGCGGCGGGGCGCGGCCCCGGGGCGTGGAGTGGAGTGGTGGGGGCCATGCGGTGGCGGAGAAGATCCTTCGAGGCGTTCCTTACGGCCACTGCGCTGGCCCTAGGCCTGATGCTCCCCAGGGTCTTCGCCCCGCCCGCCCGGGCCGCCGTGAGCTGCCCGGACATCGGGTCCGGTGACACGAACGGCCTCGCCCTGCGGGACTGGCGGCCCGCGCCGGACGGGCAGGTCTGTGAGGCGGAGTTCACCACCGGGGCGCTGTTCACCCCGCGCGGTCCCGGGGCGCCGCAGATCGCCCCGGTCCAAAGGCCCGTACGGGTCCGTGTCCATCTGCCCGCGGACTACAGCCCGTCGGCGGAGTACCCGGTGCTCTACCTGCTCCACGGCGGCGCCGCCGACTACGAGCAGTGGACCAGCGGCGGCGGCAACGCCGTCCGCAGCATCACGCGGGCCGGCTTCAAGGACATCGTCGTGATGCCCGAGGGCGGCAAAGTCGGCTTCTACTCCGACTGGGACGGATACACCTACGGCAACGTCACACCGCAGTGGGAGACCTTCCACATCAAGCAGTTGGTGCCCTGGATCGACGCGCACTTCGCCACCTCCGGCCGCCGCGCCGTCGCCGGCATCTCCATGGGCGGCTACGGCGCGTTGAAGTACGCGGCCCAGCACCCCGACCTGTTCAGCGCCGTCGGCGCCTTCTCCGGCGGCACGGACATCCGGCGCCCCGACCACCAGCAGATCGTCGACGAGGGCACCACGCTCTACGGGGCGCGGTTCTGGTGGCACGGCTCGGGCAGTGACGTGGGGAACTACTGGAAGTACCTGTTCCCCGGCAACCCCGACGCGCTACGCCGTACCGAGCTGGTCTTCGGGCCGCAGTCCGGTTGGCCCGCGTTCAACCCGGCCCAGGTGGCGCAGGGCCGCCCCGAGGCGTACCGGTCGTACCGGGGCCGGATGGCGCTCTACGCCGGCCGCAACGAGGATCCGTACGCCTGGAACAACGCGCTGCACACGGTTCTGAAGCAGCAGAGCGTCCCGCATCGCTACTGCTCGGGACCCGGCGGCCACGACTTCTCCACCTGGACGCCCGCGCTGGAGCACTTCCTCCGTTTCGCCTTCGGCTCCGCGCCCGCCGCGTGCCCGGACGCCGCCGGCTGGCGGCGGGAACCCTGAGTCCAGGGCCGCGCCCGCCCTCCCGCCTCACGCGAGGAACAGCATCGCCAGAGCCACCAGGGCGAGCAGCCCGATGTACGCCCAGGCATGGGCCCGGTCGGGTATCCGGGGCGGTCGCCTGCGCAGCACCGCGATGACCGGCAGCGCCCCGGCCAGCAGGGCCGCGGCGGCGCCGACGTCGAGCAGACCCACCAAGTGGCCCCGCGCATTCGTGGCGGTGGGGACCGCGGCCGCCGCCAGCGAGACCGCGGTGGCGGGCAGCGCGATGGCGAGGGTCAGCGGGTTGGCCAGCGAGGTCGCCACCCGCATCGGATGGCCGGCCCGCCGCATCGCGGGCACGGTCATCACACTGCCGCCCACACCGAGGAAGGCGGCCACGGCGCCGATCGGCGCACCGACGGCGGCCGGCAGCGGACGCGGACCGCCGCCCGTCTCCGCACGGTCCGACGCCGCACCGCTCGTCTCCGCACGGTTCGTCTCTGAACCGCCCGACTCCGCGCCGCCCGAGTACGGGCGCGTAAACCCGGGGCGCAGGAACCCCGGGCGCAGCAACAAGTCGGCGATGGTGAGCAGCACGTACGCGACGAACGCCCAGCGGGCCAGACCGTCCGGCGTGAACCGGGTGGCGAACGCTCCGGCCGCGCCCCCGGCCGCGAGGAGAACGAGCAGCAGGCCACTGCCGCGCAGCGCGAGCAGCACGCGTCGCGGCGTGACGGCCGTCGCGAACCCGGCGTTCACCACCATCACCAGGGCCGAGGTGGCCGTCGCCACCCGCATCGCGTCACCGCCGAGCGAGGCGTCCGCCGCCGCCACGACCGGCACGGCCACGAACCCGCCCCCGAAACCGAACAGCACCGTCGTCACCCCGGTGAGGAGCCCCACGCCGACCAACATCACGTAGTCCATGGACCTCACCCCACCAGCCCCACCCGGCCGCCCGCATGCGATGGTCGGCACCGTTCTTTCGCGAGTCGGCCACTAGGGTGGCGGGGTGAGGAACGTCCCCCTGGCTGAGGTCGACCACGTCGACCGGGCCGTCCTGCCGATCGGCACCGACTACGCCCCCGGCCACGTACTGGACTGGCACGAACACCGGCGCGCCCAGTTCCTCTACGGCGCCACCGGCGTCATGGCCGTCGACACCGCCGAGGGGGCCTGGACGGTTCCGCCCGAGCGCGCCGTACTGATCTCGCCCGCCACCCGGCACCGGGTCCGCATGCTGGGCGTGAGCACCCGCAGCCTGTACATCGAACCGCGCGCCGTCCCCTGGTGGCCCACCACCTGCACCGTCGTGGACGTGCCGCCGCTCCTGCGCGAACTGCTCCTGGCCGCCGCCGAGTTCGAGCCCGATTACCGGCTGTCCGGCCGGGAGGGAACCATCGCCGCGCTCCTCCTGTACGAGATCGCCGAGCGCGCCCCGCTCCCTTTCCACGTGGGCATGCCCGCCTCCGCCGACCTCGCACGGCTGTGCCGTGCCTACCTGGACGCCCCGGACCCCGACGTCACCAACGCCACCTGGGCCGCCGCGGCCGCCCTGAGCGAACGCGCCTTCACCCGGCGCTTCCGGGCCGAAACGGGCGACAGCCCCGCCGTGTGGCGGGGCCGCGCCCGTCTGCTGGCGGCGGTACCGCTCCTGGGCACCGCCTCGGTCAGCGACGTCGGCGGCCGGATCGGCTACTCCTCGCCGGCGGCCTTCACCGCGGCGTTCACGCGCGCCTTCGGCGTACCGCCGTCCCGCTTCGCCGTGAGGCGCACGCGTTAGCCCCGCTCCAGCTCCACGGGCAGCCACAGCTCGGCGTCACCCTCGGCCCCGGTCCCGGTCCCGGTCCCGGTCCCGGTCCCGGTCCCGCCTTCCGGCATCCGCATCCGCAGGAGTTCCGGGCCGGGGCGGCTGCGGTACGGGTTGGACGGGAACCACTCGGTGAACACGTCCCGCCACAGATACTGCACGGTCTCCGGCATCGGCCCCGAGGCAGTGAAGACCGCCCACGTGCCGGCCGGGACGGACAGCTCCGCCGCGCCCTCAGGAGCGGCCGCAGCCGTGATCACCCCCTGGTAGTAGTCGAGTTCGGTGCCCTCGGCGCGGCTCGGGTCCAGGTCGTCGCAGACGGCGAGGACGCCCCGCGGCTCCTGGTCCGACAGCTTCTCCAGACGCTCCACGTCCTCCCGCGGGATCCCGCGGACGAAGTCGATGATCGCCTGGTTCGGTCCCGCGTGCACCAGCGGCACCCGGGCCTTGTGGCCGACCACGGTGAAGGCCGGCTTGTCCACTACGCGATGGCGCATGTTGCTGCTCCCCTCGATGGTGAGACGGAAGGTCATCCGGGACTGGGAGCTGAGCACGGCTCCGGTGCGTCGGGCCTCGCCGGGCCCGACGCCGTGCATGGCGCGGAACGCGCGGGCGAACGCCTCGCCCGAGCCGTAGCCGTGGCGGACCGCGATCTCCAGCAGCGTGTCCCGCCCGGCGAGCACCTCGGCGCCCGCGAGGGTGAGCCGCCTGCGCCGGATGTACTCCGACAGCGGCATGCCCGCGAGCGCCGAGAACATCCGGCGCAGGTGGTACTCCGAAGTGGCTGCCACCCGCGCCGTCTCCGCCATGTCGACGGACTCGCCGAGGTGGCGCTCGATGTGCTCCATGGCCTCGTTCAGCCGCTCCAGCACGCCCGGACTCCTTCCTTTCCTGTGATCACCACGCTAGGGAGCGCGCATGGTGTCGGACCCGACATTCTGTGCCCGATGCGGTCGGGTGCCGCGCAGGAGACAGGACGGGCCGCGCGGAGGAGGGGACGGCCGCGCGGAGGAGGGGACGGGCCGCGCGCGAACGCGCATCACCGTGCGCTGCGCGGGACCTCGGGCCGGGGCCGGCCCTTCGACCGTCGCACCGGCCCCACGGCGGTCACCAGAGGTGGGCGCCCCGCCGGGCCAGGTACCGGTAGGGGTTGATGTCCGAGCCGTACTGCCGCCGGGCTCTGATCTCCAGGTGAAGGTGGGGTCCGGTGGCGCGCCCGGTGCTGCCGCTGCTCCCGAGCCGCGTGCCGGCGCGGACATGGGAGCCCTGCCGCACCCGGATGCTGGAGAGGTGCCCGTACACGGCGTAGTGCCCGTCGGACATCCGTACGGTCACGGCCTTGCCGTATGCGCCGGACCAGCGGGCAAGCACGACGACCCCGGCGCCCACCGCGTACACGGGGGTGCCGCGGGGGACCGCGAGGTCGACACCGGTGTGGTGGCCTGCGGACCAGTTGCCGCGGGCGCCGTAGCGGGTGGTGACCCGGAAGTGGCGGCGCAGCGGCAGTCTGAACCGTGGGCGTGGGCCCTCCGGGGGGAGCCCGCGGGCGTCGTCCTCCGGGAGCGCCGCGTCGGCCTCGGCGAGCGCCGCCTCGAAGTCGGGATCGTAGGTGGCCGGACAGGCGCCGTCGGGCTCCTCCTGGTCGACCCGGGGCGCGGCCGCCCCCGCGGAGAGGACGCCGCCGGTGAGGAGCGCCGCCGCCATGCCCAGTGCGTCACGTCGTGTGGTGCCCGCTTGGCGCGGGCTGTCTATGTGGTAGCCCATACCTCCGACAGCAGACCGTCCGGAGCGGCGGCCCGCACCCCGGCTGGGCCATCCGGTGTACGTGACCGAGGGTGCGCGGCGCGCCTTCCGGGGTCCTGTCACCGGGGCCCGGACCGGCCGGTTCCCCATAACCGACCGGACTGGCGCTCAGTAGGAACTGATATTGGACGCCGTCCGAATGCCGGGAAGATACTGACGGGGTTCATCGTGGTCGGCATCCGTTCCGCCACGGTGAAGTGCAGGGAATGGGCGGTCATTTCGCGACCGTTGCCGCGGGGGGCGGTCGCGCCGTGAGGAGTTCGGGGGGCTCTGACGGAGGCCAGGTCCGTGCCGCCCGCGGTATGGCCTCCGGTGGGCCCCGGCCGGCGCGGGGCGACGAGGTGTCGCCGTCGCCTGCCCGTCAGGCGGTCGACGGGCGATCCCCTGCCTCGCAGGGCGTTCGCCTGCCTCATTGAGCGTTCCCCTACCTCATAGAGCGATCCACTCGGTCGCGGTGGTCACCTCGTCGAGGACGTCCGGAAGGGGTTCCGTCCCGAGTCCGGGGCCGGTGGGCACGTCGAGGTGTCCGTCCGCGAGGACGAACGGCTCGGTGATGTCGGTCGCGAAGTAGCGGTGCGAGCCGGAGGTGTCGCCGGGCAGGGTGAAGCCGGGCAGCGCGGCGAGCGCCACGTTCGCGGCGCGTCCGATGCCGGTCTCCAGCATGCCGCCGCACCACACGGGAACGCCGTGCGCGCGGGCGAGGTCGTGGATGCGGCGGGCCTCCAGATAGCCGCCGACCCGGGCCGGCTTGACGTTGATGATGGAGCAGGCCCCCAGGGAGATCGCCGCGGCCGCGTGGGCGGCGGACTCGATGGACTCGTCGAGACAGATCGGCGTGCGCAGGATTTTGGCCAGCTGGGCATGCTGCACCATGTCGTCGTTGGCGAGCGGCTGTTCGATGAGCAGCAGGCCGAAGTCGTCCAGCTTGGCGAGGTGTTGGGCGTCCACGAGCGTGTACGCGGCGTTGGCGTCCACCTGCAACAGCAGATCGTCCCCGAAGCGTTCGCGGACCGCGCGGACGGGTTCGACGTCCCAGCCCGGCTCGATCTTCAGCTTGATCCGCACATAGCCCTCGGCGACATAGCGCTCGACGGCGTCGAGGAGCTGGGGGGCCGAGTCCATGATGCCCACCGAGACCCCGCACGGAACGCGGTCCCGCGAAGCCCCGAGATACGACCCGAACGATTCCCCGGTACGCCGTAGTTGGGCGTCGAGCACCGCGCTCTCCAGGGCCGACTTCGCCATGTGGTGGCCGGTGAACGGAGCCAGCGCCCGCCCCACCGCCGCGGCGTCCACGCCCTCCTTGGGCAGCGCGGGAACGAGGAACTTGCGCAGCACGTCCTGGGCTCCGTCGACGTACTCGCTGCAGTAGCGCGGCTCCGACATCGCGGCGCACTCGGCCCAGCCCTCGCCGTCGGGCGTGACGACCCGCACGAGAAGGACGTCACGGTTCGTCTCGACCCCGAAAGACGTACGGAACGGCGCCACGAGCGGCATCGCGATCCGGCGCAGTTCGATGCCGGAGATCTTCGTCTTGGTCACTGTTCGCTCCCGGTGGGCAGGTGGGCGGGGGTGGTCTGGAGGCGCTGGACGACATAGCTGCGCCGGTCGTGGAAGCCGACCACGCGGGCGCCGTCGGCCAGCAGTCCGCCGAGGGTCCTGCGGACGGCCATCCGCCAGGCGCGGGCGGCCGATGCGTCGGTGCGGCGCAGCGCCTCGATGTCGTCCGGCAGGTCGACGAGCACGAACTCGGCGCCCGTCTCCGTCAGTTCGGGGTGCCCGTCGCGGTCGCGCACGGCGTGTGCGGCGTCGGCGGGCAGCGGGACGCCGTCGGCACGGGCGGCCGGGAGCGGGGTCGACAGGTCCCAGGCGGCGAGGACCCGGTCCGACTCGTCGCCGCCGTTGATGGCGTCGTCCATGGCGCCGTAGAACGACTCCAGGTACTCCTCGGGGCGCGCCTCGAGTTTGGTCAGGTTGAAGTGGGCGTTGCGCCGGATCAGCGGGTCGTACGTCCACGTGATGCGCTTCAGGCCGCGCTCCAGGGCCCACTGGCGTTGGTGCAGTTTGAGGGCGAGGCCGACGCCGCGCCCCTGTTCGGCGCCCGTGATGTGGGAGTGCAGGGTGGTGCCCGCGGGCTCCCCGAAGAAGGCGACGGACGCGCCGGTCAGCCGGCCCTCCTCGTACGCCCCGGCGACGTAGTTCCCGGCGTGGGCGAGCGCGCGCATCACCTCGGCGGAGACCGGCGCCGTGCTCGGGTCGGTGCCCCAGATGCCGGCGTAGAGACGGCTGACGGCCTCGAACTCCGCCACGGTGTGCAGCGCCCGGATGTCGAGGAGGCTCACAGCAGCGCCCCCACGAGGCCGGCGAGGAGCCCGGCGCGCTCCGGCATGGCCTCGGTCACCACGTGCTCGTGGGCGGCGTGGGCGCCGTCGCCGACGGCACCGAGGCCGTCGAGGGTCGGACAGCCGACGCCCGCGCTGTAGTTGCCGTCGGACGCGCCGCCGACGGCAGCCTGCCGCAGCGGGCCGAGTCCCGAGCGGACGGCCACCTCGTCGGCAAGCTGGAACAGCTCGCGCGAGGCCTCCGGGTCGAGCGGCGGACGGTTGGGTCCGCCGTCGACCCGCAGCCGGGCCTCGGGGTGGTGCGGCGTGAGCCCCCGCAGGAGAGCGTCGACCGCTTGCTGCGCCGCCGGGGTGGGGACCCGGACGTCGAGGGACAGTTCGGCGCGGGCCGGGACGGTGTTGGTGGTCGTGCCGGCCGACATCACCGTCGGGGTGATCGTCGTTCCCGGCCCGGTGCGGGCGGTCACCGTGTCGGTGATGTCCTGCAGGGCGAGCAGGTGGCGGGCGAGTTCGGTGGCCGCGTTGACGCCCTTCTCGGGGTCGAGGCCGGAGTGGGCCGCGCGGCCGTGCACCGTGAGGTCGTAGTGGGAGACGCCCTTGCGGGCGGTCTTGAGGGCGCCGCCGGCCGCCGACGCCTCCAGGACGAGGGCCGCACGGCAGGCGCGCGCCGTGTCCTCGATGAGCGCGCGGGACGTGTCCGAGCCGACCTCCTCGTCACCGGTGACGAGCACACAGACGCCGTCGAGGGAGGGCAGCAGGGAGAGTGCGTGGAACATCTGCACCAGCCCCGCCTTCATGTCGAAGACGCCGGGCCCGCGCGCGACGCCGTCACGTACCGAGAACGGATGGGTCGTCAGGGTGCCCATGGGCCAGACGGTGTCGTGGTGACCGAGGAGCAGGACGCGCGGGGTGCCGAAGGTCCACTGCAGATGCGTCACGCCGCCGGTCACCAGCGTCCGGGGCCGCGCGCCGAGCAGCCGGGCGCCCTGCTCCGCGACGACCCGGGCGCTGCGGGCCACGGCCTCGTGGTCGGCGGAGTAGGACTCGCAGGAGACGAGTTCTTCGAGGTCGTCGAGCATGGCGCCGAGCGGCGGCGGCGCGGGACGGGAAACGTGGTCGGCCTGCACGGGGGACTCCTCCAGATGGTGGGATGACCGCCACGCTAAGGATGCGGCCGGAAGCGGAGTTGGTACGAGGAACAGAACGTCGGGCGCGGATTCGTACGGGGGACCGAAGCGGACCGGAGTGGGGCCGGGGGAGCGGGCGCGTTGCGCGGTGATCGCAGGTCCTGCCGCCCTCCGCGAGCGCATGACCCGCCGCCCGGCGGTGGCGCGACCCGCCGGGCAACGGCGGACGTCAGCCCGTGGGGTCACCAGCGGTCGAGCAGCGCGGCCGTGACCAGCGGCATGCCGGCCGGACCTTCGAGGCCGGGGAAGTCGAAGAGCGGGTCCTCGTCGTCGAGGGACTCGCAGCACGGCGGCGTGAGGTCGACCATGGCTTCCTGGATGAAGTCGGCGCCGATGCCGACATGGTCGATCCCCGCCACGGAGGCGACCGGGATGAACTTGCCGCAGATCACCCCGCCCGTGGCGGCCACACCGCGCAGCTGATCTTCGGTGAGGTTGCGCGCCGGGCGAAGGTGTAGCTCCGAATCGGCCGCGCGGAGGTCAGCTGGTACGGGCCGGAGCCGGAGGTGCCGTGTGCGAGCCGGGAGCGCTCCTTCAGGCCCGCGCCGCAGACGATGAACAGGTAGCGGGTGCTCGGCAGGATGAACGCGAACGGCGCGCGGAGTCGGCACAGGCCCTCACGCCGAGGCGCGCCGCTCCGACGCCGCCCCGCCACCCTGGTCGTACAGCCCCATCAACCGCAGCTCCAGCATCGCGGCGAACCGCGCCGACGGATCCTGCAGGTCGATCTCGCCGACCTCGGCGACCCGGCGGATCCGGTAGCGGAAGGTGTTGGGGTGGACGAACACGCTCGCCGACGCGGAGATCACGTCGCCGAACGCGTCCAGCCACGCCCGCAGCGTCTCGACCAGATGCGCGTTGTGCCGCCGGTCGTAGGCCACCAGGCGGGCGATGGGCCCCGACAGTTCGTCACGGTTGGCGATCGCCAGATCCCGCATCTCGATCAGCAGCGCGTCGATGTACACGTCCCCGATGGCGGCGACCCGCCGCGTGCCCCGGTCGGCGAACAACACGCGCAGCGCCCGGTCCGCGTTGGCCCGCGAGCGGGCGAGCGCCGCGGGCTCGGGCGCCACCGAGCCGATCCCGACGACCGCGCCCGTCCGGTCACCGGTGCGCTGCAGGAAGTTCGCCGCCACCTGCACGGCCCGCTCCCGCGCCGCCGCCGAGTCGTCCGGCACGGGAAACAGCGCGTACGCCACATCGCCCAGCAGCGCCACCGCCGACCGCGGCTGCACCGCCGTCAGATGCACGGCGAGCGCACTGGCCAGCCGCTGGCGCTCCGCGGTGAGGTGGGCGTGGTCGCCGTCCGCCGCCGGTTCGAGCCCCAGGGCGAGTACGAGGACCGGGCCGTCGGCGAGCCCCAGGCGGCTCAGCGCCTCGACCGCCCCGGAGCCGCCCTCCAGCGCCGTCGTCACCAGGTCGGCGCGGAGCCGGTGTTCGGCGTCGGCGCCCGCGCGAAAGCGCAGCATGTGCAGGGCGACCAGTTTGGCCGCCTCCTGGAAGGCCTCCTCCCGCTCCGGGGTGAGCGGCGTGCGCAGCGTCGCCCACACCGAGCCGAGGATCTCGTCTCCCGCCCGCACGGCGACCGCCATGCGCGGCAGCGCGACCTCGTCGCCCACGGTCGGCGGCGGGATGTGCACGGGCTGCTCGCTGCGGTACAGCTCCTTGAAGACCCCGTGCTCCTCGTGGACGCGCAGATACCGCTCGGGCACCCGGCGGGCCAGGATGCTCGCCACCCGGGGCGCGTCCGCCTCGTCCTGGCGTCCGGAGAAGGCCAGGATGCGCGACCGGCGGTCCTCGATGGTGATCGGCGCGTCAAGCAGCGTCGCGATGGCGTTCGCCAGCGCGAAAAGGTCCCCGGACGGCACCCCGCCCAACGTCTGCCGGTCCGCCCCGCCCACGTCGTCCTCGGACAGCAACGTCCGCAGCATGGCGGCCAGTTGGGCCCACGACGCGCCGCGCGCGAGCGCCAGCACGGCGATGCCCGTCTCGGCGGCCACGGCTTCGAGCTCCGCGCCCTCCACGGGGCCGCGCACGACCAGGGCGGCCGCGCCCGCGCCGGACAGCCGGCGCATCAGCCGCGCGGTCTCCTCCGCTCCGTGCACCCCCACGCCGAGCACGACGGCGCGCTCCGGATGGAACTGCTCGTCGTGCGGATCGTGGATGCCGACGCCGCCGAGCTCCGTCGCGGACGCCGGGTCGCCGTGGACCAGATCGAGGAGGCCGGGGCCGAGGTCCTCGAGCACCCTGCTCAGGCCGCGGGCGGGGTGCGTCGACATGTGCCTGATCATCTCCGCAGGTTAGGACCGGCGCGGACCCGTTCGTCCGTACGCATGTACGAGATTACGCACCCGTTCCCGTCCCCCGGAACGAAGGCCGGCCGAAACGGGCCGAGACCGTCACCACAACCGTGTCAGGACACGGTCCGCGAGGGCCTCGGCCGAGTCGACCAGCGGCAGCACCCGCGTCGCCGCGCCGGCGACCAGCGGGATCTCCGTACAGGCGGCGACGACCACCTGCGCGCCCTGGTCGCGGAGGGACTGCGCCGCCGTCCCGATCCGGTGGACGGCGTCCTCGATGGCCGTCCCCGCCTTGACCGCGCGGATCGCCGGGTCCACCTGCGAGCGTTGCACCGCGTCGGACACCTGCAGCACGCCGAGCTCGAGGCGCGCGCCGGCCTGCTCGTACAGGCCCGCCGCCCGGGTGCCGCGCGTGGCGAGCACCCCCACCCGCTCCACGCCCGCCGCGCTGTCCGCCGCCCGCCGCAGCGCCGCCTCGATCATGTCGATGACCTCCACCCCCGTCACCCTGGTCAGCTGCTCGACATAGGCGTGCGCGGTGTTGCAGGGGATCGCGATACAGGTCGCCCCGGCCGCCCGCAGCCGGCGGGCGTCCTCCACCAGCGCCGGTATCGGCGAGGGCCCCTCGCCGAGCAGCGCCGCGCTCCGGTCCGGCACCGACGGGTCGGCCCACACGACCACCGGCAGATGCCCCTGATCGGAGTCGGCGGGGGTGCGCTCGACCAGCTTCCGGTAGAAGGCGGCCGTGGCGAGCGGACCCATGCCGCCCAGGATTCCCGGCATCGGACGCATGCGTCGCACAGCCATGAGACGTGGCCTTCCGTATCGAGGAGCAGGTGAGCCGATCCTTCGCCATTCGCGGCCGCGCGACATCGTCGCCGACTCCAAGAGCACCGGCGGCAGTTGGGACCGGGGGCCGGAACGGGCCCGTCGGACGGGGACCGGGTGGAGCCCGATGGGCGCGTCGGGCCGAAGATGCGGATACGGTGCTGACGTGCTGATCGAGAAGGAGGGGCCCGTGCCTGGAACCGTGTTGCTCATCGCGGCCGCCCCGGTGGGCAGGGGGCGCCTGGTGGACGCGGCCTCCGTGCTCCCCGTCCTCGCGGCGGTGCCCCCGGAGACCCTGGCCGGAACGCCGACCGCGAGCATCGTGGAACTCGCGGACCCGCTGGACCCGCAGACGGTCCTGACCCGCCTCCGGGCGGCGGCCATGACGCCGGGACCTCTGACGATCTACCTCATCGGGCAGGTCCATCTCGACCGGCGCCAGCGGCAGTTGCACGTCGCGCTGGCCAGGACCACCACGGCGACCGTGCGCTACACCGGGTTCCCCTGGCACTGGATCACTCAGGAACTGCGGCTGCGCCCGGCGGGCAGCACCACCATCCTCGCCGACCTGCACTCCGACGCGGAGAGCTGGCAAGCCCTCACCGCGCATCCCCTCGACGCCGGGCCCGGCGTCGTCCTGTACGGCCGCGTCGCCCCGCCCGCCCGTCGCCGGACGCCCGCGACCCCCTCGTACATGAAGGCCCTCGCGACGATCCTCCGCAGCGGCCACCGCCCGCCCCTGCCGCAGCTCCACGAGCACGCCGTGGCCCAGGGCCTCGACGAGGGCGCCCAGGACCTGCTGCCGGTCCACGACCCGGGCGCACCTCAGCTCATCACCCCCGCGCCCTCGGCGCCGGCCGCCCCGTCCGTGCCGCAGCGCCCGCTGCCGGCCGACAGCGGCATGGATCCGCACGCGGCGATCACCGCGGCCGTCGAGGCGGGCCGACACGGCGAGGCGGCGGCGCTCGCGGCCTCCTGGGAGCAGAGCGCGCTGCGCATGCACGGCCCCGGCTCGAAGGACGCCATCCACTGGCTGGAGGTACGGGCGGACCTGGCGCGGTTCGCCGGCGACCCGGCGCGCAGCTGCGAGACCTGGCTCGCGGTGGCCTCGGCCCGCCTCACGTCCGGGCAGGCCCCCGACTCCCCGGAGGTGGAGGCCGCCGCGGACCGCGCCCACCACCTGTGGGACCGCGTACGCGACCCCGAGGCCGTCCGCGCCCTTGGCCCCGCCCTGGTCTCCCTGCGCCGGCAGGTGCCCGGCCGGCAGCGCGGCACCCTGCTGCTCGCCCAGCGGCGGCTGGAACAGTTCCACACCCAGCACGTCGGCTGAGCCGCGCGGGGAGGGACTCCGCTAGAGGGCCGTGCCGAAGGCCTGCGTCCACCACGGGCCGCCGGAGCCGTTGTGGATGCCGACGCCGATCTCCTTGAAGTCGCAGTTGAGGATGTTGGCGCGGTGGCCTGCGCTGTTCATCCACGAGTCCATCACCGACGCCGGGGTCTGCTGGCCGCGGGCGATGTTCTCGCCGTACGTGCTCCAGCGGTAGCCGGCCGCGGTGATGCGGTCCCCGGGACCCTTGCCGTCCGGGCTGGTGTGGTCGAAGTAGTCGCGGGCCGCCATGTCGGCGGAGTGGTTGGTGGCGGCCGTGGCGAGCTTGGCGTTGGACCGGACCGGGCCGCAACCCGCCTTCGAGCGCTCGGTGTTGACCAGCGCGACGACCTGCTCGGCGGGGTCGCCCGGCTTCGGGGGCGCGGGGTCGGAAGTGTCGGGCTTCGACGGCTTCGGCTTCGGTTTGTGCGGCGCGGCCGTCGAGCGGCTCGGGGAAGGCTTCGCCTTCTTCTTCGACTTGCTCGGCTTGGGCTTGGTCTTGGAGCTGGGCGATGCGGAGTGCTTGGGGGAGGCGCTCTTCGACGGCGTGGCCGCGGGAGCGGTGTCGGAGGCGGGCGCCGCCGCGGTCGACGGGGCGCTGTCGTCCGTGTCCGGCCCGGTCAGCAGATGCACCGCGGCGCCCCCGATGCCGAGCGCGACGACCGCGGCGGCCACACTCGTCGTACGGCGCCTGCGTCTGGCGCGTTCGCGGCGGGCCTGCGTGCGCGCGGCGACCGGAGCGTCGGCGCCGTGACCGGACGCGAGGGTGGCCGAGCCGACCTCGACGAGGTCCGGCGGCACCACCAGACCGGCGAGCCCGGCGCCCACCGGGACCAGGCCGAGGCCGACCAGCAGCCCCTCGGCGGGGACCAGGTTGGACCAGTGGCCCTCGCAGGCCGCGCAGTCGCGGGCGTGGCGGGCCAGCCGCTTGCGCCACAGCGCCGAGGGCACCCCGTCCCAGCCGACGGTGATCTGCCGGAGCACGGCGCACGGCGGATTGGCGGACAGCGCGCGGACGACGACGCGCGCCGTCTCCAGCTGCGCCTTCATGCGCTGCACCCGCACCGCCGCGTGCTGGGGCGACAGTTCGAGCGCCTCGGCGACCTCGGCGCGGGTCAGCTCACCGGCGGACTCCAGCCACCACAGCGACAGCAGGGCCCGGTCGTCCTCGTCCAGCCAGCGGGTGGCCTCGGCCGTCTCCCGGCGCTGCCCGGAGAGCCCGAGCCGGGTGATGGTGAGATCCACGAAGTCCGCGCCGGGGTCGACGACGTCGTACGCGTCCGCGAGACCGCCACCGGTGGGTATCGCGCCCGACGTGCGCTCCCGCCAGTGGCCGCGTATCTGGTTCATGGTGATGGCGACCAGCCAGCTGCGGAAGTTCTCCGGATCGCGGAGCCCGTCCAGGCCGCCGAGGACACGGAGCATGGTCTCCTGCACCACGTCGTCCACGTCCGTATGCCCGTTCAGGGCTCGCCCGACGATGTTGTAGACCAGCGGCAGATACTCCGCCACCAGCGCGTCCTGCGCCCGCTGGTTCCCGTCCTGCGCTGCTCTGATCATCGCGATGTGGCGTTCGCTGCTCACGCTGTGACCACTTTCTGTGTGGGGGGCCTTCTCCTCCGACACAGAGGAGACGCGCTGCGCCCACCTCGATAACAGAAATGTCCGGGGCAGGGTCTGCTGACCGTATCGAGTGCGGTCTCACCCTCGACGTGAGGGTGAGACTTCACACGTCGAACGGGCCGGACGAACACGCGGGCCGAGCGTGGTCAGCGGTGCCGGAAGGTGACCTCCGGATGCTGCGGCGTCGGCCCGTCGAGCAGCGGCTGCGGTGTCTCGCGCAGCTCCTGCTCGTAGAACGCCCCCACGTAGGCCCGGGTGATCTGCTCGGAGCGCTCACCGGACAGCGGCACCTCGGGGTCGACCACCCCGGCCTGCCCGGCGAGCACGGGGACGTCGGTGAACGTGAAGTGGCCCGAGCCCTCGACCGTGAGCCAGCGCTTCCAGCCGTCCAGCCACCGCCAGGTCCGGTCCCAGTTCTTGCCGTCCTCGACCCCCGGCGTGTGCTGCACCTCGGTGCCCAGCATCAGGAAGGGCCGGCCGCCGATCCCGTGGGGCCTGACGTGGAAACTGCCGTCCATGTTCATGCCGGCCCGGACCCGGGAGTCGGCGGCCATGGTGGCGAGCGCGGCAGCCCCGCCTATGGAGTGCCCGCCCGCACCGATCCGCTCGGGGTCGATCATGGCGGCGTGCCGCCAGATTGCCTTGCGCCCGGTCAGCCGGTCGATCACGTACGAGAGGTCCTTGGCCCGCCCCTGAGTGACGACCTTGCCCATGTCGGGCTTCTCGGCGGGACCGCAGGCCCGGCAGGTGAGCACCCGCCCGCCGGGGAAGGTCGTGCCGACCGACTCATAGGCGTGGTCGACGGTGGCCACCACGAAGCCTCGGCTCGCCAGATCCTCGGCGAGGTGGGTCAGCGTGGAGCGGGGAGCGGTGAATCCGGGGGAGAGCACGATCAGGGGAAAGCGTCCCGGCGCGGGCCGTGCCCCGGCGCGCGCGTGGGTGCGCGTGGCGCTGTAGGCGGCGGGGGAGACCTGCTGGTCGACCTTCCACCACTCCAGCAGCAGCCGGGCCTCCTCCTGCGAGGTGTACGAGGTGGGGTGCCCGCCGCCGGGTCGCCCCGGGTAGTACACGGAGGCCATCAGCTCGCGCGGGCTCGGCGAGGGCGCCCAGAGGTCGCGGCGGCTCTTGTCGACCAGGTGCAGGGTGTCGCGTCCCACGGCGAACGGGCCGGTGGGCCGGGGCAGGTGGAGCGGTGCGGTGGCCACCTGGTGGGTCGCCCCGGCGTCGCCCGCGTCGGCGGCGAAGGCCGCTCCCGCTCCGGTGACGGGCAGGGCGAAGGCGAGGACGAGAGCGGAGACCAGAGCGCTTCCGCGTACGGTGGTGCGGTTCATCGTCATGTCAAAGGACGCTATTTCGGGAGCACTTGGTGCCGCGTCACCCTGCGGTATCACGCACCACCAGACTCTCGGGGTACGGGAAGGCCGTCCTGTCAGCTTGCGGTACGAGTCGGCGGGGCCTCGGGCGGCTGCGCGACCCGGGTGTGCCCGCTGATGACCCCGGCGTGTTGTCGCCCCACAGAGTTGTCCGTGCCCCGGTGATGGGCGAGTGTGCTGTGTCATGGAATGTGACCGGCACCACACCATGCTGCCCCTGACGCGACGTCAACTGATCGTCGCCGCAGGCGTGTCCGGGGCCGCGGTCGCCCTGGGCGCCGCCCCGGCACCCGCCCGACCGCGCACCACGGTCCCCCTCTCCTTCACCCGGGTCACCAACGGCTCGGCGACCCTCTCTCCCGGCGCCGACCGGCTGATCGTCGAGACCCAGGCCACCCTGTGGTCCGTGCCCCGCGGCCACGGGCACGGTCACGGCGAAGCGGCACCGCTGACGCCACCGGGCCTCGAACCGAACCGGCCCGTGTACGCCCCCGACGGCACCTCGGTCGCGTTCTGCGCCTACCAGGACGGCGGCTTCCACATCTGGACGATGCACGCCGACGGCTCCCGGCTGCGACAGCGCACCGAAGGCCCCTGGGACGACCGCGGCCCCGCCTGGTCACCCGACGGAACCCGCATCGCCTTCGCCTCCGAGCGCGGCGGCGACCCGGTAAAAGGCGGCTCGTACCGCATCCACGTCCTGGACCTCGCCGACGGCGCCCTCACGCGCCTCACCGGGCTGCCCGGCCAGGACGGGCCCCTCCAGGACGGACCGTGGGAGGACTTCGACCCGACCTGGTCACCGGACGGCACCCACCTCTTGTTCGTCCGCGGCACCACCGTCACCACACCCCAGGGCACCTCACTCGACTCCCGCACCATCGCCGCCGTCCCGCCCGTGGGGCCGGCCCCGTCACCGTGGCGCACACCGAGACGGCGGCCGCGCAGGTCATGACGCCCGCCCTGAGCCCGGACGGCGAGCACCTCGCGTACCTGCGGACCACGCCCGCGCCCCACGCCTCCTGCACGCTCGTCGTCGACGGCCGCCCCGTCGACCTGTCCGGCGACCTGGCGCCCGTGCCACCGCGCTGGACGGCGGACGGGCGGCTGCTGCTCACCGTCGACGGCCGCTTCACCCTCGTGCGACCCGGAAGCGTACGACCCGGAAGCGGGAGCGCGCCCGAGGTCATCCCGTTTCGCGGCACCCTGCCGGTGGACCGCCCGCGCTACCGGGTCAAGGAGTACGACCTGGGCCTCGGCCGCGTCCGGCCGACCCGCGGCATCCACCTGCCCGCCCTCTCACCGGACGGACGGCGCATCGCCTTCGCGGCCCTCAACTCGCTCTGGCTGGCCCACACCTCGGGCGGCCGACCGCCCCGGCGACTGCACCGGTCCGCGGCCACCGCCTATCTGCTCGGCCCGACCTGGGCGCCGGACGGCAAATCCCTGGTGTACGCCGACGACCGCGACGGCCTGCTCGGCGTGTACCGGCACGACCTCGCCACCGGCACCGAGACCGCGCTGGCGACCGGCGGCCGCGTCCACCCCGTGCTCTCACCCGACGGCGAACGGCTCGCCTGCCTGGACCTGACGGGGCGCCTCCTGGTGCGCGACCTCGCCTCGGGAACCGAACGCGCGCTGGCGGACCCGCTCGGCGGGGGAGGACTGCCCGGCAGACCCAGCTGGTCCCCGGACGGCCGGTACCTCGCCCTGTGCGACCGCAACCGCCTCAACTACCGCTTCCGCGAGGGCTACAACCTCATCCGGATCGTCGACACGCAGACCGGCGCCGACCACCTGCACGCCGTCGCCCCGCACACCTCGCTCTCCGACCGGTACGACTCAGGACCCGTCTGGTCCCCGGACGGCCGGCTGCTCGCGGTGATCGTCGACTCCGCGCTGCACGTACTGCCCGTAGAACCCGACGGCACGCCCCGCGGCGCCCCGCGAATGCTCTCCGCCGAACCCGCCGACCACCCGTCCTGGTCGGGCGACTCCAAGACGCTCCTCCACCTGTCGAACGGCCGGCTGCGGCTGATCGGCGCGGACGGCGGCGACCCGCGCACCGTGCGGGTGCCACTGGACCACCGCAGGCCCACGCCCGCCGACCTCGTCCTGCACGCGGGCCGGCTGTGGGACGGCACCGGCGACGGGAACGACGTACGGGAGGACGTGGACGTCGTCGTCCGCGGCGGCCGCATCGCGTCCGTACGAGCCCACCGCCCGGCCGGCCGCGTCCCGGCGGCACGGCGCGTCGACGCCTCCCGGCACACCGTCGTCCCCGGCCTCTGGGACACCCACACCCACCCCTGGCAGACGACGTACGGCGGACGCCAGACCGTCGGCCAGCTGACGTACGGGATCACCACCGCGGTCTCGCTGGGCGGCTTCGCGTACGAACAGGCCCGCATCCGGGAGGCGGTGGCCGCCGGGGAACTCGCGGGCCCGCGCCTGCTCACGACGGGCGAACTCCTCGACGGCTCCCGCGTCGCGTACAGCATGGGCCGCGCCCACCGGAACAAGGCCGCGCTCAGGCGCTCCCTAGACCGCGGCGCGGCACTCGACTGGGACTTCGTGAAGACGTACGTACGCGCGCCGGGCTGGGTGATGGAGGAGGCGGCACGCTACGCCCACGAGCGGCTCGGCGTACGTGCGGGAAGCCACCTGCTCTCACCCGGCATCCAGCTGGGTCAGGACCTGACGACCCATCTGCAGGCCACCCAGCGCGCGGAGTTCGGGCACGCCACGACGGCCACGGGCCGTGCCTGGGACGACGTCATCGAGATCTACAGCGCTTCCGGCGCGGCCTTCTCGCTGATCGCCACCCCGTTCACCTCAGCGCCCCTGATCGGCGCGGACCCGGCGCTGGCCGACGACCCGCGCGTCACCGCGGTGATGCCGCCGTGGGACGCCGCCGCCGTGAAGGCAGGAGCGGCCGTGCCACCCAGCGCGGACCAACTGGCCACCCTGCGCAGGGAGACCGACATCTACCGTCGCGTCCTCGCCGCCGGCGGCAAGGTGGCCCTCGGCACCGACCAGCCCCTCGTCCCGGTGGGCCTCTCGCTCCACCTGGGCCTGCGCGCCCTGCACCGCGGCGGGCTCTCCCCGGCGGCCACACTGCGCACCGCGACGGTCCTGCCGGCCAGGATCTTCGGGCTCGACCGGCACCTGGGCACCATCGAGGCCGGGAAGATCGCCGACGTGACGGTGGTGGACGGCGACCCGTTCACGGACTTCGACACGATGGTGCGCACGGTGTCCGTCCTGCGGGGCGGCACCTCGTACGCGACCGACGACCTGACGTCCGCGTACGAGCGGCGGCCGAAGAGCGGGGCCGGTACGGACGCGAAGGACGCGGAGCACTGGCCGGCGGCGGGACACCTGATGCGCAGGGACGGCTGCTGCACACCGACGCCCTGAACGACCGGACGCGGGCAACGAAGGACCACCGGCCCCCCCGCCGGACCCGATCCGGCGGGCGAGGCGGCCCCCTCGCTACTCGAAGCGCGAGGTGTCGCCCGCTCCGCGGCGGACGATCTCCGCCTCACCGCCCGAGAAGTCGATGACGGTGGTGGGCTCGGTACCGCAGTCGCCGGAGTCGATGACGGCGTCCACGAGGTGGTCGAGGCGCTCCTTGATGTCCCAGCCCTGGGTCATCGGCTCCTCCTGCTCCGGCAGGAGGAGCGTGCTGGAGAGCAGCGGCTCACCGAGCTCGGTGAGGATCGCCTGGGTCACCGTGTGGTCGGGGATGCGCACACCGACGGTCCGCTTCTTCGGGTGCATCATCTGGCGCGGCACCTCTTTGGTGGCGGGCAGGATGAAGGTGTAACTGCCGGGCGTGGCCGCCTTGATGGCGCGGAACACGTCGTTGTCGAGGTGCACGAACTGCCCCATCTGCGCGAAGCTCTCGCACATCAGGGTGAAGTGATGGCGGTCGTCGAGCTGCCGGATCGACCGGATGCGGTCCATGCCGTCGCGGCTGCCGAGCTGGCATCCCAGCGCGTAGCAGGAGTCCGTCGGATAGGCGACGAGCGAGCCGGAACGGATCCCGTCGACCACGCTGCCGATGCTGCGCCGCTGGGGGTTGTCGGGGTGCACGTCGAAGTACTTGGCCATTCGGCGAGTCTAAGTGACCGCATGTTGTCTGCCGGGGCTCCGGGTCACGCGTGTGGCGAACGGGGCGGTGACGCGGCGCGGCAGCCCCGCTATGTCCCGGCCCAGTACGCGACCCGCACCACCTCGTCCGCGAAGTCCTGGCGCGGCAGACGCAGGCCGAAGGAGGTCTCCAGGGCGTGGAACTGGAGCTCGAACGTGTTGGTCAGCTCGGGGTGGTCCAGCTCGGCCCGGCGCAGGCCCCGGTTGACGAAGTCCAGCTCGCCGCCGCGCGGATAGGGGGCGTAACCCCGCTCGTACCAGATCAGTTCCAGGGCGCCCCGGTCGTCGTCGACGCGGCGGCCGTCCCGTATGTAGTCGAAGGTGTAGATGGCCTTCGCGGAGGTGGCGGTCAGCCAGACGCTCTCTGTGATGCCGAGCGCCGCGTAGGCGTCCTTGTCGGCGAAGGCCCCGACCGGCGTCTCGTGGTGCAGCAGGTACGTCCACCCGCCGGCCTGCCCGTAGCAGCAGCTCTCCCACTGCCGGTCCCAGTAGGTCCTGCCCTCGTTCTCCCCTCGCAGGTCCTTGAGACGGGTGCCCGCGGCGACCTGCGCGGGATCGGCCCCGTAGAGCAGGGCGAGGCGCTCGGGGTCGACGGGCTGGCCGGGTTCCGCGCGGAAGAAGGCAAGCGTCGTGTACGGGCTCTGCTCGCGCCAGGGCCCGGCTATCCAGGCGAGGCCCTCCAGCGGATCCTGCCCGCACGGCTCGACCGTCCCCGTGTCGTCCAGGGCGCCGCCGCGGAACCGTCTGCCCCACACCGGATCGATCTCCTCCAGCGCCTCGGCCGCCTCTTCGAGGCTGTCGCAACGCAGGCGCATCGCGGCCTCGGCGATCAGATACATCACCTGGCCGAGGTCGCGGGTGACGGAGACCTCCTGGTGGGGACCGAACCGACCGTGCACCGCGCCGTCCTCGACGAGCAGCAACAGCCCGGCGTCCGGCACCTCGTCGGCGCGCTCGGCCCACTCCTCGAACTCGTCCTCCGAGATCGTCACGGGCGGCAGGTCGACCTCGTGGAGCAGGGGGTGGCGCGCGGCGGTGTGCTGCCAGGCCTCCGCCAGGGCGTGCTGAGTGATCTTCATGACGTCAGCATAAGAACGACCACTGACAACGGGCCGACGCTCGCGGCCTGGTTGCTCACGCACCACCCCGACCGGCCCCCGCACCACCCTGACCGGCCCCTATGAAGTCGAGCAGATCCTGGTTGACCGCGTCGGCGTGGGTCATGAAGATGCCGTGTCCCGCCAGCGGGTACTCCTTGTAGACGTTGTCAGGCACCAGCTCCGCCATGCGCCGCCCGCACAGGGCGACGGGAGCGGAGGCGTCCGCGTCGCCGTGCAGGATCAGGGTCGGCACCCGTATCGCCCCGGCCTCCTTGCGCAGGTCGGTGCCGGCGCCCGTCCGCACCACCTCGACGGCCGCCTTGGCGGAACAGTCCAGGCACCGCTGAACCGTCCACTCCATGAGCTCGCCGGAGACGCCATTGCCGAGATGTGTGGCGAAGAACGCCTGCGCGTTCTGGGCCATCCACCGCGGCCGGTCCTTGCTCCGCTCGGCCGTCATGGCGTCGAAAACCTCCTGGGGGACACCGTCCGGGTTGTCCGGCGCCCACAGCAGCAACGGCGCGGTGGCCCCGATCAGCACCAGCCGGCTCACCCGGTCGTCCCCGTGCCGGGTGAGGTAGCGGATCACCTCACCGCCGCCCATCGAGTGCGCCACCAGGGTCACTTCACGCAGGTCGAGGCGGTCGAGCAGGGCCGCGAGATCGTCGGCGAGGGTGTCGTAGTCGAAGCCGTGGCCGACCCAGTCGGAACGGCCGTGGCCCCGCCGGTCCAAGGCGACGCAACGCAGCCCCTCCTCGGAGAGCGGCAGCATCTGGAACTCCCAGGAACTGCTGCTGAGCCAGGCCCCGGCCACGAACACCACGGGCTTGCCCTGCCCCCAGTCGGTGTAGAAGAGGCTCGTTCCGTCGGAACCTTCGAAGTACGGCATGGGGTGGGTCCTTCCCGGGGAGCGGGGCCCGCAGGGTGCAGGGCGTCGGGATGTCCCGGCGCTGCGCCAACTCTGCGTCGGAGGTGACCTGTCGGTCGATTACCTCCGGGGTAAGAGCCACGGAGGAGGCCGGGGCTGTTCCGCTCCGATAGGGGCGAGGCTTACGAGGGAGCCACGGAGTAGCTGAGATCCTTGGCGGAGAGCGAAGAAGGCACCAAACGCAGCCACACGGTGCCCCGTTCGCCCGGATCATCGTGCAGATAGTTCACGAAACGCGCGTCCCATCGAGTTTCGTCCACCCCCAAGTAGCGGGCGAGCTTCCGGCGCCCCCTCGGCACATCGAAGGGCACGAGCTCGGCCCGACCCCGAGCGATCACCTGTCGGACGCGTCCCGACGCGACATCGCACTCGTCCACCACGAGTGCGACGTTCGGGTCGTCCTGCACGCGGTCGAACAGCCGGGTCCACGGGCCGGTCAGGGTCCAGAAGGCCCCGTCCTCCCAGAGGAACCAGACCGGACGCACCGTCGGCCCGCTCGTCGCGACGCGAGCGGTGAGCGGCTGCTGCAAGAAGGCGTCCACATCAAAACCGGGGGAGTCCACGACTCCCATCTTCCGGCGTCGCCGATCACCGCACCACCGACCTACGGCCTACGACCAAAGCCCTGGACGGGCCGACGTATCGGCGGGTGAGAGCAGGGGGAGTAGGGGGAGTAGGGGGAGTAGTCGGGGAGCTGCCAGTCGCCGCCTCGGTCCTCTTTCGCGAAGCGCGCGGCGAGGTCCGGTACGCGCAGGGCGCACGCCAGGGCCGTGGCTGTCTGGAAGGCGCTGATCGCGTGCCGGCTCATGGGCAGGCCCACGCGCAGCAGGCGGGGATTCACCTGTGCCTGGATCGCGTCGACGAACGGCCGCAGCACGCGGTCGTAGTTGGCCAGGGCGGTCGACAGGTCATCGGCATGGCGGTTGATCTCACCGGCCAGGACGTACGCGCCGACCAGCCCACCGGAGATCCCCATGCCGCTGTACGGGGATGCGCAGTGCGCGGCGTCGCCGGCCAGGGCCACCCGGCCCTTGGACCAGGTGTCGGTGCGCACCTGGGCGATCTCCTGTGAGTAGAAGAACGGGCTCGTCTCCATGCCCGCGATGAACCGCTCGCTCTGCCAGCCCGCGTCGCGGAAGCGCCCGGCCCAGAACTCCCGCCGGCGTTCCACGGGCGCCCGGTGGATCGCGGACGCCTCCGCCGACTCCTCGCGCAACACGAAGTACACCTGGGTCTCGGTCGGGTTGTGGCTGCGCCGCATGATCTGGCGACCGCCCGGGACCATGTAGGTGTCGCGGATGTTGCTGTCGGAGGCGATGCGCGGGACGAACCAGTAGGCCATGTGGATGCCGACGCGCCAGTACGGATCGACGCCCTCCGGGAGAAGCGCCCGGCGAATGCGGGATCCCTGTCCGTCCGCGCCGACCAGCAGGTCGAACTCACCGGAGGAGCCGTCGGAGAAACGGGCGGTGACCTGGTGCTCGTCCTGGTCGAAGCCGTCGACGCTCTTGCCGAAGACGTACTCGGCGTCGTCCTTGGTCGCGTCGTGGAGGATGCGGACCAGGTCGCCGCGCATGATCTCGTACTCCGAGGTGAGGGTCTGGCGGCCCTTGCCGGCGGTGTTGGCCATGATCGTCGCCTTCGGCTTCCCGCGGGAATCGATGAACGCGACGCCCGCCTCGTCCACGAGGTGGCCGCGAACGGTGTCCAGCAGCCCCATGCGTTCGACCGCCTCGATGCCCTGCCCGCGCAGGTCGACCTGTGCCCCCGTGGCGCGCAGCGCCGGGAAGCGTTCGACGACCGTCACTTGGTGGCCGCCACGGGTGAGCCAGAAGGCCAGCGCCTGCCCGGCGACGCCGCCACCGGCGACGAGCACCCGCAGCGAACGCTTCGTGATCTTGCTCGACATGCCGACCTCCAAAATTCTATCGGTGATTGATTATTCTCCAGAGTCTTCTATCGCCGATAGAATGTCAACGTGACCAAGATGAACCGTGCGACCGTCGTCACCGAAGCGCTGAATCTGCTCGACGAGGTCGGTCTGGAGAGCGTCAGTACGAGGCGGCTGGCGCAGCGGCTCGGCGTCGAGCAGCCCTCGCTCTACTACCACTTCCGCACCAAGAAGGATCTCCTCGCGGCCATGGCGCAGGCGGCCATGGCCCCCCACGCCGACGCGCCCCTCCCCGCGCCCGAAGACGACTGGAGGGATTGGTTCCTGGAGAACACGCGCAGCTTCCGGCGCACCCTGCTCCTGCGCCGCGACGGCGCTCGCCTCCATGCCGGCAGCGCCCCGACCGGCGACCTCGACCGGATCCGCCGCAAGATGGCCTTCCTCGTCACCTCCGGTGTGCCCGAACGCGACGCGCAGATGGCCATGTTGGCCGCCGGCCGCTACACGGTCGGGAGCGTCCTGGAAGAGCAGGCCGACACGGGTGCCGGAGACGCCATGGAGGGGCTGGCCGATGTGCCGCAGCTCGACCACGAATCGGCGTTCGAGGCGGGGCTCGCCCTCATTCTGGAGGGTCTGGTGCAGCGCACCGAAGCGGCTGGTTCCCAGTCCTCATAGGCGATTTCCCGGGCGGGTGGTTATCGGTGCAGCACGGAGCGGGGAGCTACGTCATACCGGCTCACCAGCGGCGCGACGACGCTTGCGGCGCAGCCAGACCGCTCCGGCGGCGACCGTCGCAGCCGCGCCCGCCGGAACCCCGATCGCAAGGCCGGAGCCGAAGCTCAGCCCCTCCGACGGCGGAGCGGCAACCTTCAACTGCCGGCGGAGCACGATCGGTGGGTAGTCGCACACATAGTCCCGGTCCGCCTCGGCCATGCAGTTCGCATCCTTGTGGCGGAGGGTGAACTTCACCTCGTACGTACCGGGTTCGGCGTTCTCCTTGATCCGGCCGGCGCCCACCCAGGCCTGTCCCGTATCGCCCAAGGCCGTGTCGTCGGTCAGTGCGCGGCTGGAGACTTCCACCTCGGTGGGGTGCGGATTGCCGGGGCGCTCCTTCACCGTGATGTCCACGAGTTGGCCCGGTCGCGCCGGGCCGCCGACGGACACGTATCCCGCTCCGGGAAAGGGCAGCGCGTCACCGTGGGCCGAGACGGCCGCCCCAAGGAGCAGCAGAGGAGCGGCAATTGCCGTATATACGCCATGTACGGACGCATGTGTGAAGTTGCCCATATATCCCCCGAGTCCGCAATAGATTTACGATCATGACTCATTTGGGTGCGGTCACGCCACACGGGGTGACCCGCCTCTCATCTTCATATGGGGGAAACGACCATGAGATTGCGCAGAGCGCTGGGCGCCGCGGCGGGGGCCGCGGCACTGGTTCTGCTGCCGGGCCTTCCGGCGTACGCAGATCCCGGCGAACCGACGCCGAGGGGGGACGCCACCGCACCGGCGGTGGCGGGGGACAGGGAAGCGCCCGTCGTTCCGCCGACTCCCGTGCCGGCCCACGGGGACGAGGACGCGCGCGGATTCACGCCGGCCGACGCGGACGACTACTGGACGCCGGAACGGATGAGGTCCGCGAAGCCCGTCCCGGAGCAGGAGGCCAAGGGATTCTCCGCTCCGACCAGGATGCCCCGCTCCACCAGCCGGCCCTTCGAAGGCCTGCCGATCGTCGGCACCTTCTTCTGGAACGACGGCACCAACACCGGCCGGTTCTGCGGCGGCACGGTCGTCAAGAGCCCCGGCAAGAACATCGTGATGAGCGCCGGCCACTGCTTCGACGACCAGGACGCGCGCAAGAACCTCACCTTCGTCCCGCAGTACGACGACGGCAAGAAGCCGCACGGCGCCTTCACCGTCAAGCCCGGCCGGATCTATGTCGACAAGCGGTACCTGGCCAAGGGCCCTGACGCCGGGGCCGACCTCGACTTCAACTTCCTGCAGCTCGAACCGCGCGGCGGAAAGAACGTCGAGGACGTCGTCGGCGGCGCCGAGCTGAAGATCAACGCCGGCTACGACCACGCGCCGGTCCGCCTGATCGGTTACCCGGCCAACCAGAAGCGTCCGCTGGACTGCACGGACAAGACCGTCCGCTACAACAGCACCGACCCCAAGATCCCCGGCAGCTTCCTGCGCATCGCGTGCGACAAGTACTCGGGCGGAGCGTCGGGCGGCCCGTTCCTCATCAAGCAGGGGAGCGGCTGGGGCATCATCGGTGTCATCGGCGGCTGGAAGACCGGCGGCGACAAGGACGACATCTCCTACAGCTCCTACCTCGACGGCGACGCCAAGGCGCTGTACGACGACGCGGTCAACAACCGGCAGCCGGCCGGCCGCGGTGTCCTGGGCACGGCCGACACCTGGCAGCACGCCGAGGCCATGACCGGCGGCTACTTCACCGACGGCAACCCCGGTACGTGGGACTACTCCGACCTGATCGTGCGCTGGTCCGACGGCGAAGTCACCCTGTACCGAGGCGCCGGCGAGGACGCCGACAACTTCGACAAGGAAATCCGCCTCACCAGCCCCAACGGCACCTGGAAGCACGCCGCCACCATGGCGTCCGGAGACTTCACCGGTGCCGACCGCGACGACCTCATCGTCCGCTGGTCCGACGGCGAGCTGACGCTCTACCCCGACGTGGACGAGCAGGGCTTCCACGGCGAGGTCCAGCTCCAGAAGCCCAACGACCTGTGGAAGAACGCCACGTCCCTCACCGGTGGCCGCTACACGAGCGACAACAAGTGGACCGACGACCTCCTGGTCCGCTGGAGCGACGGCGAGGTCACCCTCTACACCAACGTCAACCGCGACGGCTTCCACGGCGAGAAGAAGCTCGCCGCGCCCAACAGCACCTGGGGGCACGCCTCGATGCTCACCTCGGGCGACTTCACCGGAAACGACCAGCACGACCTGATGGTGCGCTGGACGGATGGCGAACTGACCCTCTACAAGGACATCGATCAGAACGGCTTCCACGGAGAGATCCAGGTCAAGAAGCCCAACAAGCTCTGGACGCACGCCACGGTCCTCGCCGCAGGCGACTACAGCGAGAACCGGCACCCGGACGACTTCCTGGTGCGGTGGTCCGACGGTGAGGTCTCCATGTACCCGGACGCCGACGAGACCGGCTTGAACCGGGAGATAACCCTGGTCTACCCGTCCGCCTGACCGAGTTCTCACGACGGCCCGCCGGCTCATCCCGGTCGGCGAGCGCCACCGGGATTTGCTGAGCGAGGCCCCGGCGACACCACCCGTCGGGTGTGTCGCCGGGGCCTTCGCGGTGACGGGAGGGGGGCGCTTCTACCTATAGGGAGCCCGGTTCAAGCGCACTTCGCAGGCCGCGCCCCGTTCGCTATGCCGCGGGGGTGAGCTCGGCGCGACCGAACAGCAGGGCGTAGCCGGAGGGGAGCCGATGCAGGATGCGGGTCAGGAGCTCGGGGCCGGCGTAGGCCGCGACGGCCCAGAGGACGGACCCCGTGTCCCAGCGGGTGGTGGCCAGAGGGGCACCCGTACGAGCGGCGAGGTCCTTGACGAAGGCCCAGCCGCCGTTCAACGGCTGGGTGGCCGGGATCTGTTCGGTGAGGATGCGTGCCGCTTCGTGGGGCAGACGGGCGGCCAGGTCGACCCGTTCGTCACCGGTCAGTTGGCGTCCCAGTCCCGCGAGGACCAGGCGGACCGCTTCCTCGGCGCGTTCCCGCGTGGGGTAGGCGCCTTGGTAGCGGACCTTGTCCAGCATCTGCTCGTACGCCGTCGTGTGCTGGGACTGGGACTGGGGCTGAGGCCGGGACTGGAACGCTGCGCTCAGGTGGGACATCACTGCTGTGGTTGCCTTTCTTCACCAGGGTCGGGGCGCGGGTGTGGGGGCCGGGGAGCGGGTGGGGGCAGGGGGGAGGTTAGGGCGGCGGCGTCGGCCACCTTGTTCCTGGGGCCGTCGGGTCAGCCGGAGATCTGCTGACGACTGGTTCCGGTTCCGATTCTGGTTCCGGGGCCCGCGCTGACGGCGATCTTGCGGGGCTTCGCCCGCTCGGCGATCGGAATGCGCAGGGTGAGGACGCCCGCGTCGTAACTGGCCTGGATGCGCTCGGCGTCGAGGGTGTCGGCGAGCGCGATCCGGCGGGAGAACACGCCGAGCTGCCGCTCCGAGAGCGTCATCCGCACGTCGTCGGCTGTCGGCACGGGGCGGCGCTCGGCCTTGACGGTCAGCAGATTCCGTTCGACGTCGATGTCGATCGCGTCCACGCTGACGCCGGGGAGATCGAAGCACACGACGTACTCATCGCCCTCGCGGTAGGCGTCCATCGGAATCGGGGACGGCCGCGACCAGGTCCCGGGATCCACCAGTTGCTGCGCCGGCCGGTCGAGTCCACGGAAGGGGGCAGTGCGCATCAACATCATGAAACACCTCCAGCGGTACGGGCAGTTACTGCCAATGCGCCTCACTGAAACCGTTGTATCATGTCATCCATTGGACGACAAAACTCGATGTCATCCAATGGATGACCGGATAGCCTGGATGACCATCAGAGGGAGGTGCCATGACCCCGGCCGACCGATCCGCCCGCTCCAGCACCGGCACGCAGAGCGCCGCGTCGTTTCCCGCAGCCGAGGCGGCCCTTCAAGCCGTGGACGACGCCCTCCGGGCGGCCCGGCAGAAGGAACCCGGCGCATCCGGAGGTGACGAGACTCGCCTGGAGCAGGCCCTGGCTTCTCTTCTCCTGCTGCGGCAGGTCCGTGAGCAACTCGCGGGATGGGAGACCGACCTGATCGAGACGGCCCGCGAGGCGGGGGCCAGCTGGGCCGACCTCGCCCACCCCCTCGGCGTCGCCAGCCGCCAGGCCGCCGAACGCCGCTACCTGCGGAACCGGCCCGGCCCGGCCGGAACCACCGGAGAGCAACGCGTCCAGGCCACCCGCGAACACCGCGCCGCGCAACGCGTCACCGCCACTTGGGCCCGCCGCAACGCGGCCGACCTGCGCCGCATCGCCGGCCAGATCACGGCCCTCACCGACCTGCCCACCGCGGCCCGCCGTCCCCTCGGCCAACTCCATGCGGCCCTGGCCGCCGACGACCCCGCGGAGTTGCTCGACCCCCTGATCGCAACAGCCCCGCACCTGACCACGACCCATCCCGACCTCGCCGCCCAACTCAAGGCGCTTACACCGCCCTGAACCCGAGCGCGGTGGGGCGCTCCCACTACCCACTCCGCCCCTACGCGATCGCTGTCCCGGCTCCTCGGCAGGACCCGCGCCATGGTGCTCGCCGCCATCGGTGTGCGGGGCGGCCGTGGTGGGGGCGCTGACCAAGGAGGCGTGGGTCGGAGTGGCGCCGCGCTGCTCAGGCTGCTCGCCTTGCCGCGTCGTGCAGATGCTGGACCATCCAGAACTCCTGGGTTCGTTCGTCGTCGCCCATCATGGCTGTGACCAGTTGGCTCAAGATGTCCGGGAGACATTGCGCCGCGGCTGGCCGACGCGCCGCGACGCACTGCGCGAGAACGCCGAAGACAATGGCTTGTCGGAACGCGAGTGCGGAGGGGCGCTCCCACTCCGGGGTGAAGTCATCGTCCTCGCCGGCCCTGAGTTCCCGGGCCTGGGAGTGAGCCAGTTCTTTCGCCGCCGTGAGTTCCTCCTGCAGGCGATTTCGCACCCCCGTGGAGTCGTCATCGGGTGCGACAACAGCCACGGCCAAAGGGTGTTGGCCCAAGCCGGCGTGCTCCACAGCGAGTTGCAGTGCGTGGACGCGCAGCCGTCCCAGCACGGCGGGGCCAAGGTCGGCCAGGTAGCTCACGAAGGGCTCCCGCTTGAGCAGCGGCGAGTCGATGAGCCCCTGCCCCAGCAGGTATTCCGGCACGGGTGAGATCTGCACGGCACGGTGCGGGCCTTGCATCCACGCTTCGTCGAACCGTGCACCCGTCGCACGCTCGACGGCCGCCAGGCCGTCACCCCAACTGCCCCCTACTCCCAAGGTCAGACCCGCAAGCAGGGGCTCCCAGGCGCCGGGGCGGGCCCCGAACGGATCGTCGGGGACGACCATGTCGAGCGCGGCGGATATCAGGCCGTCCTCGGCCAAGCTCAGTTGGGACACCGCATTGACGTTCCAGAAAGCGCTGGCGGTGCGTCCGAGGCGGGAGAGCGGGCGCAACACCTCTTCGCGGGACCCCTGGAAGTTGTTGTTCTCCACGACGACGACGGTGGGTCCCGAACGGGAGACCAGGATCGTGTCGTTGTCATAGTGGTCGCGCAGTTCTTCCAGAAGCATGGGGCGAGTCTGTCCGGGGTCTCCGCCGAACAGCCGGATCACGGCGTCCTCGTCGCAGCTGCGTACGACCGTGAACGTGGCCGCAACCTGGAGTCCTAAGTCGGAGATTCGATCATCGAGTCGTTGGGCTGAGGTCATCTGGGGATTGTCGCCGCCACCACTGACAGTGGGAACTCCTAGCTCCTCCACCATCGGTGGACAGCGCGCAGGGCAGCGGACGGGGATGTCAGAGGCGCGTGGTGAGATGACCGCACTCTTGTTGGCCGCCTGGTGGGAGATCGCCCCGATGCCTGTGTTCTCGTCGTTGACCCGTGCTCTGGCGGTGGCGTTGGTCGACGTCCTCTGGTTCGTCGAGGGCTGCGACGACGAGCAGATGGATCCGCATGATGCGCTCAAGGTGTTGGAGGGTGTCGCCCATCTGGTGACTCAGCTGTCGAGCGATCAGCGGGACGACTTCATCGACCTGCTCGAATCGATGGCTGCGGAGGAAGTTGATCCTTCGCGCCGGGCGTTCCTGGAGGACTTTCCTGAAAGCTTCGGACTCGTCGAGGACGGTGGCTGACCGGTTATGGCCCCCATGGCCTCGCCGACGCAGGCACCGGTTGCGGTGCCGGCCCTTATGGCGGTGGGCGGCCCGGCCCCCCCTGGACCGCACCCCGCTCGCCGATGCCACCTTGCGGGAATCTGCACGGCGCAGAGGCCTCAGCCCTGAAACCCCCACCCTCGCTCGCCTGGAGTCACACCTCCGGGGTACACGAACGGCGTGCTGCCCCCTGCAAGCACCTTTGAGCCACCGCAGAACTGAGAGGCCAGATGAGCGCCAAGCCGCCGACCGAGCACCTGTCGAACACCTCAGCATCGGCCGAGCGAGCGCCGAACGAGCAGGCCGCGGGCGACGCGCCGTCGAAGGACCAGGAGACGAAAACCACCGTCTGGGTGGCCCTCGCCGCCAACCTGGTCATCGCCCTGGCCAAGATGGTGGGAGGGCTGTTCGCCGGTTCGCCCGCGCTTCTGTCCGAGGCGGCGCACTCGATCGCCGACAGCATGAACGAGGTCTTCCTGCTGGCCGCCCTGCGCCGCAGCCGTAAACCGGCCGACCCTCAGCACCCCTTCGGCTACGGCAAGGAACGCTTCTTCTGGTCGCTGCTCGCCGCAGTCGGCATCTTCGTCACCGGTGGCTGCTTCTCGATCTTCCAGGGCGTCGAGGCGGTGCGTTCCGAGAGCGCGGAATCCACGACCGGCTACATCGTCGGTCTCATCGTCCTGGGGGTCGCCTTTCTCGCCGAGGGCGGTTCCCTGGTACGCGCCCTCTGGCAGGTGCGGCAGCAGGAGGGCGGCATCGGCTCCGACCCGGCCCTGCGCACCGTCATCGCCGAGGACGGCACCGCCGTGCTCGGAGTGACCCTCGCCATGATCGGCATGGGCCTGCACATGGCAACCGGCGAGGTCGTCTACGAGGCGGCCGCCTCGGTGGCGATCGGCCTGCTGCTCATCGCGGTCGCCTACCGCCTGGGCAAGGAGGCCAAGGAGCAGCTGATCGGTGAGTCGGTCGACCCGGAACTGCGCGAGGACATAGGGCGTTTCCTCGCCGAACAGCCCGAGATCGACCACGTCGCGAGTCTGCTCACGATGCGGCTCGGCATGGACTCGACGCTCGTCGCCGCGCGCATCGACCTCGCGCCCGGCCGGGACAGCGAGGTCGTGGAACTGGTCATGGAGCGCATCAAGTCCGGCGTGGCCGAACGCTGGCCGCAAGCCGATCAGGTGTTCCTCGACATCACCGAGGCGCCGCCGGTACCGGGGGCCGAGACGGCCCAGGGCTACACGAGTTCCTAGGGGTTCCGCGCGGGCCCACTGGAGCAGTTCGAGGTGGCGTGGTACGGACGCGGTCACTGTCGAACTCATCGGTGTCGCGGGCCGAGCCGGTGGTCGAGGGCGGCGCCGACCTCGGGGCAGTTCCCGCGGATGACGTCGAGGAAGGCGTTCAGCGCCGGAGAGCGGTCCCGGGAGCTGAAGGACAGGACCAGATCGGGGAGCGGCGTCCGCGGGGTCACCTCGCAGAACCACGTACCCCGACGGGGAGCCGTCAGCATGCGAGAGGGGCCAAGGCCGACGCCCACCCCGCAGGCGGCGAGGCCGATGATGGTGTGGACGTCCCTCGCGACGGTCGCGTCGACGAGCGCCGGGGCGTCGTGGCCCAGCAGGTTCCGCAGCCCGGCGACGACGGCCGGCTCGTCCTCCTCCGACGCCACGACCAGTGGCTGTCGCCGCAGCTGCTCCACGTCCACCGACGACTGCCCCGCGTACGGGTGCGCGCTGCTCACGACCGCGACCAGGTGGTCGTGTCCGATCGGGACCGACACCAACTGTTCGGCCCCCACGCCCCCCGGCCGGCCGAGGCCGATCGCCACATCCAGTTCACCGGAGACGAGCGCGGCCGTGCTGCGCCTGGTCGCCATCTCGTGCAGTTCGAGGCGTACGTCGGGCCGTTCGCGGCCGAACCGGCCGAGGACGTCCGGCAGCGGTTCGAGCAGCGCCGAGGCGATGAACCCCAGGCGCAGCCGCCCCGTCTCGCCGCGCGCCGCCCTGGCCGCGTCGACCGACGCCGCCGCGATCTCGTCGAGCGCCGAGCGCGCCCGGGGGAGGAAGGCCGCGCCCGCCGCCGTCGGGAACACTCCCTGGCGGGTGCGATCGAACAACCGGGCGCCCACTTCGCGTTCGAGGTCGGCGATCTGCTTGGACAGTGGAGGCTGCGCGATGCCCAGCGCGCGGGCCGCCCGGCCGAAGTGCGCGTGCTCGGCGAGGGCCAGTGCGTACCGCAGGTGCCGTGCCTCCATGGCGGCCTCCCAGCCTCGTTATCCGGTCTCACAGCTCCAGCCGCCCGTGATACCTCACATGTATCGTCGGCCAGCTTGTCAGATCCTTCGCTGGATGCGCGGGGGTGGGGGTGCGTGCAATGTGGTCATGACTGATCACTCCGCCATTCCCTCCTCCCTTCACTCCTCCCTTCACTCCTCCATGGACACCGTCTTCGTCTTCGTGCACGGGGCCTGGCACGGCTCCGGGCAGTGGGCGGCGACACAGCGCGCACTCGCCGTACTCGGTGCCGCGAGCATGGCCGTCGACCTGCCGGGGCACGGCTTCGACGCACTCCTGCCCAGCGGCTACCTCCGCCCCGGCCAGCCGGGCCTGTCGACCGAGAAGTCCGCGCTCGCCACCGTGACGATGGACGACAACGCCGAGGCCGTGCTGGACACGTTGCGCCAGGCTCGCCGTCACCGGCGGGTCGTGCTCGTGGCGCACAGCGCCGGGGGCGGCCCCGCGTCACTCGCCGTCGAGCGCGCACCCGAACTCGTCGACGAGATCGTCTACCTCTCGGCCTTCGTGCCCGCCGGACGGCCCCGGTTCTTCGACTATCTCGGCTCCCCCGAGAACGCCACGGCACGGGGCCAGAGTCTCAACCTCGGCGACCCCGCGGAACTGGGCGCCGTGCGGATCAACCCGCTCTCGCAGGATCCCGCCTACGTCGAGGAGTTGCGGCAGACCCACTACCACGACACCGCTCCGAACCGGTTCGACCGCTGGCGTTCGGCGCTGAGCCCGGATCTGCCGCTGGCGATCCCGACCACTCCGGTCGTCGTGACCCCGCAACGGTGGGGGAGCGTCCCGCGGACCTTCGTGCGCTGCGCGGACGACAGGGCACTGCCGAGGGCCGTGCAGGATCTGATGATCGCGGAAGCGGACCGGGCCATGCCCGGCACCTCCTTCACCGTGCGCACCCTGCCGGGCGGCCACAGCCCGTTCGCCGCCCGCCCCCGTGAGCTCGCCGCGGCCCTGCTGGCGTGAGCGGCGACGCCTCGCGCCGTCCGGGGTGCGGTCGGGTGCGGTGCTCGATGACACCTTCGCGCAGTGCTCAGGGCCACCTTCGCGCACCGGCCGTACCGTCCACCTGGTGGGCGCCAGGGTGGCGGGTCTTCGGCGCCGTCCGACCAAAACCGCAGTTCAGAGCCTTGCGCTGACGTGTGTCAGGTGGCGCAATGCTGCCGCAACACCACCGGGGCCACCACGCCGGTAGGTTCCTGCCCATGCCAGCCGAACACAGTCACGCCTCACGTCCGCTCGCCGCCGCACGGCGTCGGCGGCTCCGTGCTGACCAGGCACGGCAGCTCGCCGATCTGCTGCGGCACCAGATCCTGACGGGCGGCTTCCCGCGCGGTGTCCTGCCGCTCGAGGACGCCATCGCCGCCGACTACCGGGCCAGCCGCAACACCGTACGACAGGCCCTCGACCTGCTCCGCGGCGAGCAGCTCGTGGACCGCAAGGCCGGTGTCGGCACGGTCGTGGTGTGCGAGAAGTACCCGCACGCCCTCGACCGGCTCCAGGGCCTGGCCGAGATCCTCCACGAGCACGGCCGGGTCACCAACGAGGTCCGCACGATCGGTCCGGTCAGCGCGCCGGGCCCGGTGGCGCACCGGCTCGGGCTGCCCGACCACACCGACGTGCTCTGCATCGAGCGGCTGCGCCGCCTGAACGGCCTTCCGCTCTCCCTCGATCTGTCGTACCTGCCCATGGACGTGGGCGGCGAACTGCTCGGCTGCGACCTGGAGAACACGGACGTCTTCCGGCTCCTGGAGACCGTCACCGGCGGGCCGCTGGGGCACGCCGAGATGACGCTCGAAGCGGTGAACGCCGACACGCACTCCGCCGCGGTCCTCGAAGCCCCGCGCGGCAGCGCCGTCCTGATGCTGGAGCGGCTCACCCATCTGCCCGACGGCCGCCCCGTGGACCTGGAGTTCATCCGGTTCCGCGGGGACCGCATCACCATGAGCGGTGTCCTGCGCCGATCCGCCTGACCTTCCGCCGACGCCCTTCACCCACCTCGCACCCACCTCGCACCCACCTTCCGGGACGTTCTCCCGGACCTTCACCCGCCCTTCCTGGAGTCCGCCATGCCTGTTGTCCCGCAGCGCGCCGACGTGCCCGTGACCATCGACGAGTCCCGCTGCATCGACGGCTGCACCCTCTGCGTCGACATGTGTCCGCTCGACTCGCTCGCGATCCGCGAGGACAACGGCAAGGCGTACATGCACGTCGACGAGTGCTGGTACTGCGGCCCCTGCGCGGCCCGGTGCCCCACGGGCGCCGTCACCGTCAACATGCCCTACCTGCTCCGGTGAAAGGCCCGACTCCGATGACTCGCACGACGGGTTCGACAGACAAACCCTCCAACGTACGTACCAGCGGGGGCACTTGCACCCAAGTACCCGCCCGCACCCTCACCCGCCTCCTCCCACTCGCCCTGCTGCTGCCCCTGGCCACGGCGTGCGGCGGCGTGGCCGGAGCCGATGACTCCGACACCGTCACGGTGACCGTCGGGTACCAGTCGAAGACCATCAACACCGTCACCGCCGGCACCCTGCTGCGCTCCCTCGGCTACTTCGAGGAGGAGCTCGCCGCGCGCGGCAAGAAGGACGGCAAGAAGTACGAGGTGAAGTGGCAGGACTACGCCACGGGCGCCCCGATCACCGCCCAGATGACCACCGGAAAGATCGACATCGGGTCGATGGGCGACTATCCGCTGCTGATCAACGCGGCCCGCGGCAAACAGCTCGGGCAGCCGACGCGGCTCGTCTCGGTCACCGGCTACAACCTGCGCGGCGGCCTCAACACCGTGGTCACCAAGCCTGATTCGACGCTGCGGTCCCTGTCGGGACTGCGCGGCAAGAAGGTGTCGACCAGCGTCGGCTCCGCCGCCGATGGCACGCTGATCCGGGCCCTGAAGCAGGCCGGAATCGACCCGGAGAAGGACATCCACAAGCTCAACCAGCAGCCCAGCGTGGGCGCGTCCGCCCTGTCCGGCGGCAGCGTCGACGCCCTGTCGCAGTTCGTCGCCTGGCCGGGGCAGCTGGCTTACGAGGGAAAGGCGAAGGCGCTGTACGACGGCGCCGATCTGAACCTGCCGACCTTCCACGGGGTCACCGTCCGCGAGGAGTTCGCGAAGGAGCGGGCCGGAGTGCTCGACGACTTCCTCACTGCACAGCGGCGGGCCACCGACTACCTGCGCGAGCGGCCGGTCGCCGCCGCCGAGTCGGTGGCGAAGGAGACCGGGCTGCCCGCCGAGGCGGTCTACCTGTACAACGGCGCCCACGGCATCGCCACCTTCGACCCGGCGCTGCGGCCCGAACTGGTCGCCGCCCTGAAGAAGGACGTCCCCGTCCTCAAGGCGGCCAAGCTGGTCGGCGACGTCGACGTGGACGCCTTCGTCGCCCCGAAGCCGTTGAAGCGGATCGCCCGAGCCGCCGCCCATCCCACGCCCAAGCCCACGGCGGGCGCCGCCACGTCCGAGCTGTGGCTCAGGGGCCACGACACCACCCGTACCTTCGCCGGCCCGAAGAAGCTCCTCGCGGCCGTCGCGGCCGCGAAGAAGTCCGACGTCCGGGCCGCCTACGTGCCGGACGCCCTGACCGGCACCCCCTGGTTCGCGGACCGGGCCGTGTGGGTGGCGGACGGCTCCGAGCTGCGCGCCTTCGTCACGCCGAGCCATGCCAAGACCTACACGGAACGGCACGCGGGCGCCCGCGTCATCAGCTACGCGGACGCCGTGGAGTCGGCGTCATGAACATCGTCCGCAGGCTCGTCAGGGTCGCGTCGCTCGCCGCCGCCCTCGGCCTCTGGCAGCTCCTGACCACCCTCGACGTCGACCTGTGGCTGCGGTTCGGCCAATTCCCCACGGTCGGCGAGGTCGCGGCCGCCTTCGGCGACCGGGTGGGCACCGCCCCGTACTGGCAGGACCTCGTCCACAGCTTGCGCCGCATCCTCGTCGGCTTCCTGCTCGCCGCGGTCCTCGGGGTCGCGGCGGGCACGGCGATCGCCCGGTCGCGGTGGGCCGCCGACCTGCTCGGACCGCTGGTGGAAGTGGCCCGCCCGATCCCGGCGATCGCCCTGGTCCCGGTGGCGATCCTGCTCCTGCCCACCAACGAACAGGGCATCGTCTTCATCACCTGCGCCGCCGCGTTCTTCCCCGTCCTGGTCTCCACCCGGCACGCGGTGCGCGCCCTCACCCCGGTGTGGGAGGAGGCCGTGCTCACCATGGGCGGCGGCCGGCTGCGCGTGCTGTTCTCGGTGGTACTGCCGGGCGCGCTCCCCGGCATCTTCGGCGGCCTCTCGGTGGGGATCGGCGTCGGGTGGATCTGCGTGATCTCCGCGGAGATGATCTCCGGGGAGTACGGGGTCGGCTACCGCACCTGGCAGGACTACACGGTCGTCGACTATCCGGGCGTCTTCGTCGGCATGGCCACCATCGGCGCCCTCGGCTGGCTGACCTCCACCGCGGTGGAGGTCCTCGGCCGCCGCGCCACCGCCTGGCTGCCGCGTCCGCCCGAACGGGCCCCGTCCCGTGCGGCACGCCGCGCCGTCCGCGCCGCGGGGCCGGTGGACTCCCTCCCCACTCCCGCCCCGGTACCGGCCCTCGACAAGGAGCCCGTCGCATGAGCCCCGTACACCGCGGCCCCGTGGCCGGCGTGGACGCCCCCGCCCGGCAAGGCGCGCAACTCAACCTGGACGACGTACGACTCGGCCACCGCGAGGGCCAAGTGCTCCCCGGGACCGTACGGTTGCGCATCGCGCCCGGTGAACTCGTCGCCGTGCTCGGCCCCTCCGGCTGCGGCAAGTCCACGCTGCTGCGCACCCTCGCCGGACTGCTGCCGCCGCTGGGCGGGCGGGTCACCCAGGACGGGGCGGCCGTCCGCGGGCCCGCCGCCGACCGCGCGCTGGTCTTCCAGGAGGACGCGCTGCTGCCCTGGCGCAGCGTCCGCGCCAACGTCGAACTCCCCCTGGCCATACGCCGGGTGGGCAGGGCCGAACGGCGGCGGGCCGCCGACGACTGGCTGGAGCGGGTCGGTCTCGCCGAGCACGCCCGCAAGCTGCCCCGTCAGCTCTCCGGCGGACAGCGGCAGCGCGTGCAGCTCGCCCGTGCCCTGGCCGGGGAGCCCCGCTCGGTGCTCATGGACGAGCCGTTCGGCGCTCTCGACCCGCACACACGCGCCGGCATGCAGGACCTTCTCGTGGAGATCCTGCACGGCACCGGTGCGACCGTCGTCTTCGTCACCCACGACGTGGACGAGGCGCTGCACCTCGGCGACCGGATCGTCCTGCTGCCCTCCGGAGACGTCCTGGACGTCCCGCACCCCCGGCAGCGGGACGCCCGCAACGCCCCCGGCACGACCGAACTCCGCCGCCGAGTCCTGGCGTCGCTGTAACCCGGTACTGCCCCGTACCCCTCGTACGCCCAGCACCTCCCATACCCCCTTCGTGAAAGGCGCGCCCGTGGACTCCCCCCTGGCCATCCCCGCCCTCGCCGACGCGACCGAGATCTCCTGCGACGTCCTCGTCATCGGCGGCGGCACCGCGGGCACCATGGCCGCCCTGACCGCAGCCGAGCACGGCGCGGACGTGCTGCTCCTGGAGAAGGCGCACGTGCGCCACTCCGGCGCCCTCGCCATGGGCATGGACGGCGTCAACAACGCGGTCATCCCGGGCCGTGCCGAACCGGACGACTACGTAGCGGAGATCACCCGCGCCAACGACGGCATCGTCGACCAGTCCACGGTCCGCCAGACCGCCACGCGCGGCTTCGCGATGGTCCAGCGCCTGGAGTCCTACGGCGTGAAGTTCGAGAAGGATGAGCACGGCGACTACGCGGTCCGTCAGGTGCACCGCTCCGGCTCGTACGTACTGCCCATGCCGGAGGGCAAGGACGTCAAGAAGGTCCTCTACCGGCAGCTCAGGCGGCGCGAGATGCGGGAGCGCATCCGCATCGAGAACCGGGTGATGCCGGTACGGGTGCTCACCGTGGACGGACGTGCCGTCGGTGCGGCGGGATTCAACACCCGTACGGGCGAGTTCGTCACCGTCAGAGCGGGCGCGGTGATCCTGGCCACCGGCGCCTGCGGACGCCTCGGACTGCCCGCGTCCGGCTACCTGTACGGGACGTACGAGAACCCGACCAACGCGGGGGACGGCTACGCCATGGCCTACCACGCGGGGGCGGCGCTCACCGGGATCGAGTGCTTCCAGATCAACCCGCTCATCAAGGACTACAACGGCCCCGCGTGCGCGTACGTCGCCAACCCCTTCGGGGGCTATCAAGTGAACCGGCACGGCGAGCGGTTCGTGGAGTCGGACTACTGGTCGGGGCAGATGATGTCCGAGTTCGCGGCGGAGCTCGCCTCCGACCGGGCCCCGGTGTACCTGAAGCTCAGCCACCTTCCCGAGGAGACCATCAGCGCCGTCGAGTCGATCCTGCACAGCACCGAACGGCCCACGCGCGCCGCCTTCCACGAGGGGCGCGGCCACGACTACCGCACGCACGACATTGAGATGCACATCTCGGAGATCGGACTGTGCGGCGGCCACTCGGCGTCCGGAGTGCGGGTCGACGCGCACGCCCGCACCACCGTGCCCGGTCTGTACGCGGCCGGCGACCTGGCCTGCGTACCGCACAACTACATGATCGGCGCGTTCGTCTTCGGCGACCTGGCAGGCGCGGACGCGGCCCAATACCGCGCCTATGAAGGTGAGTTGCCCGGCGACCAGCTCGCCGCCGCGCACGAACTGGTCTACCGCCCGCTGCGCAATCCCGACGGGCCGCCGCAGCCGCAGGTCGAGTACAAGCTGCGGCGCTTCGTGAACGACTACGTCGCGCCCCCGAAGAGCGGGGCGAAACTGTCGCTGGCGGTCGAGGCGTTCGAGCGGATGCGGGGCGAGATCGCCGGCATGGGGGCGCGGACCGCCCATGAGCTGATGCGGTGCGCGGAGGTGTCGTTCATCCGGGACTGCGCGGAGATGGCCGCGCGCGCGTCGCTGGCGCGGACCGAGTCCCGCTGGGGTCTGTACCACGAGCGCCTCGACCATCCCGCGCGCGACGACGCGGGCTGGTTGCACCACCTCGACCTGTACAAGGCGCCGTCGGGGGCCATGGAGTTCAGGGCCCGCGCGGTCGAGCCGTACGTGGTGCCGGTGCCGGAGTTCGCCCCGGTGGCGGGGGAGGACCGGCCGCTCGGCGAGGTTGCGCTGGTGCCGGTGGCGACGGCGGGCCCGAGGAACACGGCACCGGCGGCGCATTCGGCCGCGTCTACTCCTGTCGCAGGCACCGGTCCGGCATCGAGCGGTCCCACCCAGGGTGCCGGACCCGTATCGAGCCCCGACGCGCATGCGCTGCCCGCGCAGGGCCGTGATGCGGACGCTGGGCTCGTGCTGAACGGTGATGCGGGTGACGGGCTCGTGCTGAACGGTGATGCGGACGCCGGGCTCGCGCAAAGCCGCGATGCGGACGCCGGGCTAGCGCAGAGCCGTGATGCGGACGCCGGGCTCGCGTCGAACCCCGCTCTCCTCCGCCTGCTCGCCCTCGCAGAGGAGGCACCCGGGCTCGACGCCCTGACCCCCTACCTAGCCGACCCCGAGCCCGCGGTGCGGGCGGCCGCTGTCGCCGTGTTGGCCGAGACGGCACCCGCCGGCGCGGGCCCCGCACTCGCGGCACGGCTGCGGGACCCGGCGCGCCAGGTCAGGGAGGCCGCGGCGGGGGCCCTGCGCGAGCTGGCCGAGGTGCTGCCGGCGGGCCCCGAGCTAGGGGAGGGGCTTCGGGCGGCGCTTGACGTGGCGGACCCCGCGGTGCGCGGCGCCGCCCTCGACGTACTGCGTGAACTGCGGCTCGGCGCCGCCGAGGTGTACGCCGCCGCGCTCGGCGACACCGACATCGGCGTCCGCATCCACGCGGTGCGGGCCCTGGTCTCCGTGGACGCGACCGCCCAACTTGTCGGCGCCGCGGCCGACCCGGCCCGCGAGGTGCGGGTCGCGGTGGCCCGCGGCCTGGCGGCGGTGCGCGATCCGGCGCCGGCGCACCTCGCCCCGCTCATCGACGACCCCGACCCACTGGTCAGGGCGGCGGCCCTGACCGGACTCGCCGCCACGGGCTGCCCGCTGCCTTACGCCGAACGGGCCGTGTCCGCGCTCGGCGATCCCGCCTGGCAGGTGAGGGCGGGCGCCGCGACCGCGCTGAGCGCGGCCCCGGCCGACCCGGCGGTACCCGGCCTCGCCAAAGCCTCGGCCGACCCCGAGGCGGACGTCCGCAAGGCCGCCGTTCTCGCGCTCCTCGCCCACGCGACGGACCCCGACGCCCGCGCCGCTCTCGCCGCCGCGACCACGGACAGCGATGCGGACGTGCGTGCCTACGCGAACCGTGGCGCAGCCGGGGCCTGAGGTCGGCGGGACGCTGCCGGAGGGGCCTGACCGATGGTGAAGGTGGAGCCGGGGGCAGCGTGGTCGACGGGCCCGTCGAAGCGGGCGGATGCGCGGGCCACGGCCTGCTGCGGGGTGAGGGAGCGGCCGACGTGCGTGACGATCAGTCGGCCTGCCCCGGCCGCGCGGGCGGTGTCGCCGGCGTCCTCGGGGGTGTGGTGCACCTGGTCGCCGTCGGCAGGATCCGGCGCACCGTCGGAATCTGCCTCGCACAGCAACACGTCGCATCCCTCGGCCAGTTGCGTGAGGTTCGGGCACGGCGCGGTGTCCCCGGAGTACACCAGGGACCTGCCGTCCGCCTCGACGCGCACGGCGAACGCAGGCATGCCGTGCGACACCGCCCGGCTCGTCAGCCGCAGCGAGCCGACGGTCGCCTCGTGGCCGTCGTACAACTCGGTGACCGCGAAGGCGGATTCGACCGGACTGCGGGTCGACGAGTTGGTGAGGAACCCGGCCAGCCGGTCGGCGATCCCCGGCGGGCCGAGGAGGGGGATGGACGCTGCCAGGCTGATGTCCGCGTAGAGGACGGCGTAGTACGCGGTGAGCAGGTCCGCGCTGTGGTCGGCGTGCAGATGGGAGATCCAGATCGCGTCGAGCTCGTCCAGCCGCGCATGCCGCTGGAGCGGGCCGAGCGTCCCGCTCCCCGCGTCCACCCAGATCCGGGTCTCACGGCTCGACACCAGGTAGCCCGAGCACGGGTTGTCCACGCTGGGGTACGGCGTCGCGGATCCCAGGACCGTCAGGCGAAGATCGTCACTCATCCCGGGATCCTAGAACACGTGATCTACAACGCGAGGAGTGCCACAAGGAGCTGCACTCACGAGCTGCACACACGAGGTGCACTCACGAGCTGCACACACGAGGTGCACTAACGCAAGGCGTCGAGCGCGGCGAGGATGTCCGCCGGTTCGGCGCGCTTGGTGTAGTCGGTGTCGGCGAAGGCCCAGCGGAGGACGCCGCCCCGGTCGATGACGTAGGTCGCGGGGACCGGAAGGGTGCGCGGGTGGCCGCCGTTGACGCGATCGAGGGCGATCCCAAGCTTGTCGTAGGCGGCGGCGAGGTCGTCGGGCAGTTCGAAGGCCAGACCGTACGCCTTGGCGGTTTCGGATCCGACATCGCTCAGAACGGTGAAGTCCAAGGCGTGCTTCTCGGCCAGGGACAGGGACTCGTCGGGGACTTGCGGCGACACTGCGACGAGGTGAGCACCGCGGTCGGTGATCTCGCCGTGGTGCTGCTGGAGGGAGCGCAGGGCCAGGTTGCAGTATGGGCACCAGGAGCCGCGATAGAAGGTGAGCACCACCGGGCCTCGGTCGAGCAGCTGACGGAGGGCGACGGCTTCACCGGTCGCGGAGGGCAGCGTGAATCGTGGGGCCTGCGCGCCGGTGGAAAGTGCACGGTCGGCCTGGCCGGACGCGGCGAGTTCGGCGTCCGCCCGCTGCATGACCTGCCGTATCTCGGCGGGAATTTCCAGCCGTCGGGCCTCGTGGAAGGCGCGCAGTTCGGCGTTGAGCGACATGTGTGTGCCCTTTCTCGTGCGCGGGGTGCGTGGCCGAGCCGTGAGGCTGGGCCACCGAACTTGGAACACTCGTTTCAAGATAGGGGTGTGTGGGCTGTCCTGCCAAGTGGGCGCCATGCGGGGGTTGTTGTGGGGCCGGTGCTGGGTTGTGGTTGGCCGAGGCGGGTCGGGAGCGGGTATCCGGCCCCCTCCCGCGGACACCCGGCCTGTCCATCACGCACTCGACGCCACTATCTTGGAACCCCCAGTTCAAGTTGGTGAGGTCGGCCATGCCGGACGTCAAGCACTTCGACCCGGAGACGGCGTTGGACGCCGTGTTGCGGCTGTTCTGGGAGCGGGGCGTGGCGACGACCGGGATCCAGGACGTGGTGTCGGCGACCGGCCTGAACCGCTCCAGCCTGTACGCCACGTTCGGCGGGAAGCAGGAGCTCTACCTGGCCGCCCTGCGCCGCTACCTCGAGAACCGTTCGCAGCCGGTGTTTCGCCGGCTCGCCGAGGACGAGCGGGGGCTGCCCGCCGTCGAGGAGTTCTTCTCCGGCTTGATCAAGGCGCGCTGCTCGGGCGAGTACGCGCGCTGGGGCTGCATGGTCTCCAATGCTCACGGCGGTGCCGAGAGCAGTGACGAGGCCGTCGCCCGACTCCTGGACCAGCACCACAAGGGGCTGCGGGACGCGCTGCATGCCGCGTTGGTGGCGGCGCAGGCGCGCGGGCAGCTGGCGGGCGGCGCCGATCCGGCCACGGCGGCCGAAGTGCTGGCGCTGGTGGCGTACGGGGTGAATCTGCGCTCCCGGGCCGGGGCGAGCGCCCGATCGCTGAAGGAGAGCGTGAGCGCTGCGCTGGCGTCGATCGGCGCGGCCGTGGAGGCGGCGGTGTAGCCGGACCGCTTACGTCGGCCCTCGCTTGACGCTGAAGCGCCGAGCGCGACCATCGAGCACCGAGGCTGCTATTTCCGGCGGCGGATGAACAGCCAGATGCGCGCGGCGATCAGGCCGAGGACTACGACGCCGACGGTGATCTGCAACCAGCGCGGGGTGGCGCCGGAGCCGGGGAGGTACAGGGCGAGGGCGGTCACGGCATGCTCCAAGGTGGGTGCGGGTGACGTGCATTCTGCTACGCAGGCCCGTCACTCGACGGCTCCGACCCGTACGCGCCGGGTCCCGCTCGGCGCCCTCCCTGCCACCCGAGAAAGCGCCCCGAGACAGGGCTGCCCGCTGTAACCTCACGAGCACAAAGAGTGGCACCGGTCGAGGCTGTGCGTCCGGCGACTTCACGCAGATTCCGTATCAGTTGGCGGACTTGTCCGTGGGCGGGCGGTGGCCCGAGTTCGGCGATGAGGCGCGGGCGTTGCAGGTGCGGGCGGTGTTCATCTGGCCCGTCCGCACGGGTGCGGCACGGATGGGTGCGCTCACGGGCTACCGCAGAACGCCGGGTCCGCTGAGCGTGCGGCAGGAGGCGGACGGGCTGCGGGTGGCCGACGCGCTGGCCGGTCGGCTGCTGGCCTGGCGGTCGGGCGCCGACGACCCGTCCATCGAGCCGGGCGAGGCAGGCGCGATCGACCTGCACTGGGTCGAGGTGCATCAGGCCACCGGCGTACTCAGCTGCCGGCTCGGCGTGTCGCTGGAGGAGGCGCTGGTCCGAATGCGGGCCCGGGCCTTCGCGGCGGGTCAGCCCCTGACCGAGACCGCTCGCGAGATCCTGGCGAGGGAACTGCCGTCGTGAACCAGCCGCCTGGCGCGGGATCCGTGGAGGGTTCCCGCGCACAGAGGAGTCAAGGCATGAGCCGTGAAAGCAAGATCACCGAAACCTTCGTCGAACTCGCCGACACCTTCGTCGCGGACTTCGACGTCATCGACTTCCTGCAGCAGTTGACCGTCCGCTGCTGCGACATTCTCGACGTCACCGACGTCGCGGTCCTGCTGGCCTACCCGGGGCCGCAGTTGTACAGCCCCGCCCCGTGCGACCCCGGTCCCTCGCTGAGCAAGGTGCTGGACCTGGCCCTATGCGAAGGCCCCGCCCTGGACGCCACCGCACCGCCGACGTCGTCGCCCCCGGCGATCTCGCCCACGCGCCCGCCGCCTGGCGCGACTTCACCACGACCGCTCGTAAGGCCGGCTATTCCTACGCCAGCGCGGTGCCCCTGCGCCTACGCGAGGAGAGCATCGGGAGCCTGTTGCTGTTGCGCACCACCGACAGTGCGTTGCCGACCGGTGACCTCATGCTGGCTCAGGCGTTCGCCGACGCGGCCACCATCGGCCTGCTCCACGCCCGCACCCTGCGGGACACCGAGACCGTCAACGACCAACTGCACACCGCTCTGCACAGCCGCATCATCATCGAGCAGGCCAAAGGATTCCTCGCCGCCCAGCACAACACCTCCCTCGACGCGGCCTTCCACGCCATGCGCAGCTACGCGCGCAGCGAGCGCATCCTGCTCACGTCCGTGGCCCAACAATCGACGCCGGCAGCCTCACCGAAGCCGACACCGGCAGCATCACCGGGCCGCCGTCCCCGCCGCGGCCACCCCGGCGTACGGCCGCGGACGCGGCGAACGAGTAGCTCTCCGTGCCCCGGCCCTGACTTCCCCCGCCCCCAACTACGCCGGCCCCAACTACCCTCGGCCGTAAGGTCATCGCCGGTCTGCCCACGCCACCGGAGCTACGCCTGGCCTCCACTGCCCGGCGCGAGGCGGCCGGTGAGGCCGTCGAGGATGCGGTCGAGTCCATACGTGAAGCGGTCCTCGCGCACCTGCCGCGGGTCTGCCTCATCGCCGGATTCCGGACTGTGCTCCGAGAGCCACTGGCGCTCGGAGGCACCGCTGCGGGCGACCAGTGAGAGGTACGCGGCCTCGCTGGTCGCGACGCCGATGACGTACGACATGAGCGCCGACGCGGCCTGGTCCTCCTCGCCCGCGGGGAAGCCGGCCGCCTCGAACTGCGCGAGGAGCCCCGAGGTCATGCGGACGGCGTTCGGGCCGACGTGGAGAAGCCCGACCTGGCCGAGCTCGGGGCCGATCCAGGGGTGGCGCAGGACCATGGCCCGCAGGTCGGTGGCGGCGTGGGCGACCGCGGCGCGCCACGTGTCGCGGGCGGCGGCGACCGGCGGGTCCAGCTCGCCGAACACGTCGTCCACGGCCAGCTGGATCAGCTCGTCCCGATTGGCCACGTGCCGGTAGAGGGACGTGGCCCCGGCCTGCAGCCGGGTGCCGAGCTTGCGCATGCTGAGCGCCTCGACGCCCTCGGCGTCCAGCAGCTCGATCGTCGCGGCCACGATCTGCTCCCGCGTCAGCTGCTCCCGCTGCGGGCGATGCGGACGTGTCCACACCGAGGTGATCGGCTTCGGGTCGGCAGACATGCGCGCCCACTCTCTTCAATCCATCGTCGGTCCATCTGCTGCTTGTCCCCCTCACCGTAGCCGACACCGTACGCACCTTGCGAACGCCGATTGCTGATGCGTACAGTGTTCGCATCAGGGGAACGCCGTACTCGCTACGCAACTTAGGGGGACCCGCCATGCGGACTCAGACCGCGCAGACCGTCACGACCCACGACGAGCAGGGCAACTGGAGTGTCGAATGGGCCTGGGGGACCCGGAACTCGGCCGGGCGGAAGCTGGATCTCGCCCGGTGGCAGGCCCGCCTCGACCAGCTCTGCGCCGAGCACCACGTGCCGGGCGCGTCGCTGGCCGTCCTCGTCGACGGGACCGTCCACGATTGGGCGAGCGGCGTCCTGCACCGCGGCACGGGCGTGGCGACGACGACCGACTCGGTCTTCCAGATGGGTTCGATAGCCAAGATCTACACGGCGACCCTGGTGATGCGGCTCGTCGAGGGCGGCCGGCTGGAACTGGACGCACCGGTCACGGATGTGTTGCCGGAGTTCTCGATCGGCGACCCCGAAGTGACCCGGATGATCACCGTCCGCCGGCTGCTCAGCCACACGAGCGGGTTGACCTGCGACTTCAATCACGACAGTGGGCGCGGTGACGACTGCCTCGCCAAGTACGTCGAGGCCGCGAGGGACATCGCGCTGGACTGCCCGCCCGGGAGCGCGATCTCGTACAGCAGCGTCGGCTACAACGTGCTCGGCCGGATCGTCGAGGTGGTGACCGGCAAGACGTGGGACGAGGCACTCAAGGACCTGTTGCTCACCCCGCTCGGCCTCACCCGCACCATGACCCTGCCCGAGGAGGCGCTGCGCTTCCGGGCGGCCATGGGGCACCTGGGCGAGCCGGGCCAGGAGCCGGAACCGGCGCCGGCATGGGACATGATGCCGCGATCGGCGGGCCCGTACGGCAGGGTCATCGCGACCGCGGGTGACCTCGCCCGGCTCGCACGGATGCACCTTGCCGGCGGCGTGGCCGAGAACGGCACCCGCGTGCTCTCCGAGGAGACCGTCGCCCTCATGCAGCGTCGGGAGGTGGACTGCCCCGACAAGTGGACGGTCAGCTCGGACGGTTGGGGCCTGGGCTGGACCCTGTACGACTGGAACGGCGTCGCGGGCTACGGCCACGACGGCGCCTCCATCGGGCAGTACGGCTACCTGCGCGTGGTGCCGTCGGCCGGCGTCGCCGTAGGGCTGCTCACCAACGGCGGCGGTGCGCGCGAGGTGTACGCGGCGCTCTACCGCGAGCTTCTCGCCGATCTGGCCGAGGTGACCATGCCGGAGCCCTTCGCCCCGGCGCCGACGCCGCCCGCGGTCAACTGGGCGCCGCTCGTCGGCACGTACCAGCGCGAGGGCGTGGTCATCACGGTGACCGAGAAGGACGGTGCCGGGCACGCGCTCTACGAGTTCGTCGACGGCATGAAGGATCTCTCGGACCCCTGGGGATCAACCTGCTGCCGGTCACGGAGACGGCCTTCGCCGGCACGGGCGTGGGTTCGGCCTTCAGCACGGACTACACCCCGGTGATCTTCTCCGCCCTCCCCGACGGCACCCGCTGCGTCTACATCGGCATGCGGTGCGCTCCCAAGGCCGACTGACCGCCGACGTCGCCGGGCCGACGCGGCGATCCGGCGCCGGCCGGGTCGCCGATGAGGTGGGAGACGGATCGGGTCTGCGGGCTACCTGGGGAGTCGTAGTCGTCGAGTTGCCAGGTCTGCGCCTCTAGGGCCGAACGGCGACGGCGTCAACGCCGGACGCCCGCAGCATGCGGGCCAGGAGCTCGATCTCAGGCATCGTGCCTGAGTGGGTTCCAGCCAGAACCTCCTTCAGCAGTGACTTGACCTCCGCCAGGGCGATGCCGAGTTCCGACCGCAGAACCAGCATGATCTGAGCGTTCCTTGCCGCCGGATCCACCTGCAGGCGTGCCGGTCCATGCTCGGAGAGCAGCCGCTTCCGCAGTTCGACAGGCAGGTCGTCCCCGCATACGGCCACCATGGACCCGCAGGCAGAGCACTCGGATGTCGTGTCCCAGCTCAAGGAGCCGTTCACCAGGGCTTGAACACCCCACCACGCCGACTCTGCACCGCAGTCCTGGCATGCAGCCGAGTACTCTATGGACTCGAAGACCATCTGATCCATCCTCACCCCTTTCAACGAAATTGAGGCTAAACGGCGAGCCGGTCCCCGCATACGGTCGGGCGGGCGCGTGCAATGACATGGTGATGGGAGAAGCCCTCGTGCCGTCAGCAGAAGGCGTACGCGATCTTCTCGTCCCGCATCTGATGGGTGAGCTCTACGACGGAGGGGCGAAACTCGACGTGGTCTCCCTCGTCGTCGTCGAGCACGGGCGACGCTTCACGGTCGAACTCGAGCTGCTGGCCCACCATCAACGCTGGCGGGTTCGCCTTGAATGCGACAGCTCCGAGATGGCCATCTTTGACGGTAGACCGCCTTATCACCTGGTCCGGAGCGTGGCGTGGGGTCTTCACGTCCGCCTTTTCGAGTGGTGGTTCACAAAGGGCTCGGAGCGGAGCATGGCCAAGCTGGGGGAGCGGCTCGAGTAGCGCCAGCCATCCTTACCGCCGACCCGCGGGCCGCAGCCCCGCTTAGCGCGACCGCACGACTGCGCGGCCTCAGACGCTCCCACCCCCATCCACCGTCAACACCGCACCCGTGACGAAGTCCGCGTCGGGGCCCGCCAGGAAGGCGACCGCCGCTGCTATGTCCTCCGGTGTGCCGATCCGGCCCAGTGGGCGGTCGGCTGCTTCTGCCAGGAACTCCGTGTCGGACTGGCCGAGTTGGCGGGCCTCGCGGGCCAGCATGGGGGTGCGCGTGTCGCCCGGTGCGACGCAGTTGACGCGGATGCCCGCGGGGCTGTGGTCCAGGGCCATGGCCTGGGTCAGCATCACCACTCCCGCCTTGGCCGTGCAGTACGCGGCGGCCTTTTCCCCGGCGCGCAGACCCCAGCCGGAGGCCACCGTCACGATGCGGCCCTGCCCGGCCCGTTCCATGAGCGGCAGCACCGCCCGGCACATCAGGAAGACGGAGTCCACGTTGTCCGCGAACGACCGGTGCCAGTCCGCCAGGGACAGATCCGGCACTGTGCCGCGCCGAATGCTGCCCGCCACACAGCACAGGTCGGTTACGGCGCCGAGCCTGCCGCTGACCTTCTCGACCAGGGCCGCCACATCACTCTCCGCCGACACGTCACACAGGAACGCCTCCGCCCGCCCGCCCGCGCCGCGAATACGTCCGGCCACCGCCTCCGCCGCGTCGTCCCGGTCGACCACCGCGACGGCCGCCCCCTCGTCCGCGAGCCGTCGCGCCACGGCGCTGCCGATGCCACCGCCACCCCCGGTCACCAGCGCGACCCGCGTGTCCGAACCGGCCGCCGTCATCGCGCATCTCCGGACAGCGTGCCGTCGAACAGCTGCGTGAGCAGGGCCTTTTGGGTGTGGAGACGGTTCTCGGCCTGTTGGAAGATCTTTGACCACGGGCCGTCCTTCACCTCGCCGTCGACCTCCTCGCCCCGGTTGCTGGGCATGCAGTCGAGGAACACCGCTTCGTCGGCGGCCCGTCGCATCAGCGGAGCCGTGACGCGCCACCGGTCCGCGAGCCGGGTCCGCGCCTGGATCTCCTCCTGGCCGACCAGCGTGGGGGACTTCCAACTCAGCGTGTACACCGCCGCGCAGTCCTTGACGGCGTCCTCCAGGTCATGGGTGAGCTCGATGCTCGCGCCGGTGCGGGCGGCGACCGACCGGGCTGCCCGGGTCACCCGCTCCTCCGGTGCGAAGCCTGGCGGGTGCGCGACGGTGATGCGATGGCCCAGCACGGCCGCGGCCATCATGGAGGAGTGCAGGACGCCGGGGGTCTTCTGGCGCGGCGAGTAGGACCAGGCGTACACGATCCGTTGGGCCGGTACCTCCGCCCCGTACAGCTCGCGCAGGGTCATGAGGTCGGCGAGGACCTGGCAGGGGTGCTCCTCGTCGTCGAGTGCGTTGATGACGGGAATCGTCGCCTGCTCTGCCATCGTACGGAGGCGCCGGTGGCCCGCGCCGTACTCGTCCATGTCGTACCAGCGCACCACCAGCGCGTCGAGATAGCGGTTGAGCACGCCGATGGTGTCCTCGATCGACTCCCGGTTGGCGAGCCGGAGTTCCTCCACGCCGTACGGGAAGCTGTCGGCGCCGAGTTGGGAGGTGGCGACCTGGAAGGAGACCCTGGTTCGAGTGGAGGGGACGTTGAAGAGCAGGCCGATGCAGCGGCCCGTCAGGTGGGCACGGGTGTCGTCGCCGCGCTTCATCGCTTCGGCGAGGTCGAGCAGGGAGTGCATCTCCTTGGCGGAGAGGTCCTGTATGCGCAGGATGTGTCGCGCGGTCATATGAGGACTCCTGTCTCGGTGGGTGGGGTCACGCGCTTGCGCAGCCACCGTTCGGCGACGACGGAGAGGAGGAGCATCGCCAGGGCGATGGCGAGGCTGATGCCGAAGAACGGCAGTATGGCGACGGTCGTGGCGATGAGCGCCAGGTTCAGGCGGGCGGCACCGCCCCGGGGGAGCAGCCGGGCGGCGGAGAGGAACGCCATCAGGAAGATGAGCAGATACGTGGCCGACGACGCCTTGATCAGCGTGGACTCGCTGGAGTCGGTGATCAGGAGGAGAACGACCGACACCGCGTAGCCGGGCAGGAGCGCGAGCACGGCACGGGCCGGCACCGTCCCCTGTGCGGAGAGCTTGCTGAGTCCGGCGGGCAGGACGCCGTCGCGGGCGAGAGCGAAGACGACGCGCGAAGTGCCCAGGCACCAGGCGTTGGTGGTGAGAAGGAGCAGAATTCCGGCGACGAGAAAGCCGCTCCTCTGCAGCGAGGATCCGGTGGCCACCTGGATGAGGCGTACGAACGCCGTGATGTCCGACTGCCCTGCGGCCGGTTCGGGCAGCGCCACCGAGACGGTGAAGGCCATGGCGAAGTAGAGCAGGCCGACACAACTGACCGCGTAGAGAATGCCTTTGGGGAAGGTGTGCCCGGGGTCGCGTACCTCCTCGGCCACGGGCGCCGCGTTCTCCCAGCCGATGAACCCGAAGAAGCAGATGAGCAACGTACTGCCGAGCGCGCCCCAGCCGTGCGGCGCGAACGGCGTCAGGCGGGTGTAGTCGGCCTCGGGCAGGGCCAGACCGATGACGACGACGAGCAACAGCACGACGGCGCCGAGGACCACCATCTGGGCGCGCGTACTCACCTTGATGCCCCACAGGTTGAGCGCCAGGCAGAACACGATGACGGCGGCGCCCGCGAGGAGCGCGGCGCGGTTCGACGCGGTGGGGTCGACCGCCGAGAGCAGATAGCGGCCGGCCGCGAGCCCGAGGACCGGATTGCCGGCGAGCAGCGTGAGGAGGAGGAAGACGGCGGCGACGCGGCCCGCCCGGGTGCCGAACGCCGCCTCCACGAACTGGGCGACGCCCTTGCTGGTGGGGTGGAGCACGGACATCTTCGCGAAGATCAGGGCGAAGGGGTAGCTGTAAAGGATCAGCACCCCCCACGCGACGAGGGACAACGGGCCCGCTTCGGCCCAGGCGAGAGCGGGGATCAGCAGGACGCCCGCACCCATCACGGAGGTGACGTAATGGGCCACGAGCCCCGACGTGCCGAGCTGCCGCGGTAGTTGAGGGGGTCCGGACGCTTCCGCGGGGGCCCCCTCGAGCGACGTCATACGGTCTGACCCGCCTGTTCCTCGCGCGAGCCGTGCCAGAGCCCGTCCATCGTCTCGTGACTGATCGGTTTGTGCAGATCCGCCTGGGACGCGTACCCCATGTTGATGATGAGCCGGCGGCCGCGGCTCAGCGGATAGACGCGGTGCAGGGTGGTGTCGGTGCGCATCAAGTACAGGTCGCCCGGCCGTAGTTCGAAGGAATGGATGGGCTGTGCGATGAACTGCCGGTGCAGCTGCGGGTCCTGCTTGTTCCAGTACGTGCGCGGTACGCACTGGACGAATCCGCCGTGCTCGGCGGGCGGGCAGGCGACGACCCAGACGAGCGCGAAGCTGTAGTCGTCCCAGTGCCAGCCGTGGGTGTCACCGGACTGCTCCAGCTCGGTGATCACGTACCGCTCCGGTTCGTAGGGGCACGGGAGGACCGGCTCGCCCGCGACCCGCGTCAGCGCCGCGAGGAGATCGGGGGCGGTGTACACCTCCGGGATGACGGTGCCGTGCTCGCTTATTTCCCGATGGCGGACATTGCGCATCTGCCGGGGTGTGTGCCCCGTCTCCTTGAAACTCATTCCGCGGCGGACGCCGTGCGCCTCGACGAGACTTTCGATTTCGTCCGCCACCGCTGATTTGACTTCGTCAGGCGCCAGGAAGGGCAGGGTGGTGAATCCGCGCTGCAGGAAATCGCGGCGCGCGCCCTCCCAGCGGTGCTCGTCCATGTTCCTGACCAGGTGTTCCGAGAGGGACTGAACGAGGCCCCCGATCCGCCCGTCCGGTCGCATGACCAGCTCCCAACGTCGTCGGCAGGAGGTTTGCTCACTTCGGTCCATGCCCATTTCGAAGTCGGAAGCCTACCGGGTCATCCTGTCGACACCCAAGAAAAGGGATGCGTTCAAGCCAAGCAGTCGAAACTGGTGCGACATTGTTTTTGACGCTTCGTTTCTTTCTGTCATGTGGCTGATGTGTATTCCGGCGTGTGTTCGGACGGTGCGGCCGAGGTGTCAGCGGGCGCGGTCCGCGACCCGCACCGAAAGCCCGTAGTCGAGTTCGGCCCCGTCGACGAGAAGTGCCTCGACCGCGCGGGTCGCCGGGTCGATGTCGGCCTCCATGCCGTCCCCCGCGTACCGCGGATAGCCGGAGGCGCCGGTCTCGCCGGTGGCCACCACCACCGCCGAACGCAGGGCGTGGGCGTCGGCGGTGTCGCCGGATCCCGCCGCGTTCTCGGTGAACTCGGGCACCAGCAGGAGCTCGTAACTCTGCGGATCAGTCGTCATGTCAGTGACGCTAGACAGGAGTCGCGTGCGCCGCACGTTCACACGCCGCGCGAACGTCCGCCGAACGCGCCGGACGCCGGACGCGCGGTGTGCGGACCACGTGAGAATCCTTACCTGTACTTAGAGCGACAATGATCATTAACGTCGTGGTCATGGGATCGACACTGACCGCCACAGCCGCCGGCTTCGGCACGGGACTCTCGCTCATCGTCGCCATCGGCTCGCAGAACGCCTTCGTGCTGCGCCAGGGCATCCGACGCCAGGCGGTGTTCGGCGTGGTGGCCATTTGTGCCGTGTCCGACATCATGCTCATCGCCGCCGGTGTCGGCGGGGTCGGCGCCGTGGTCACCGCGTGGCCGCCGGCGCTGACCCTTATCGGACTGGTGGGCGGCGCCTTCCTCCTTTCGTACGCCGTGCTCGCCGCACGCAGGGCGCTGCGGCCCGCCGCGCTGACGGCGACCGGCTCGGCCGCCGGGTCACGGCGCGGCGCACTGCTCGCCTGCCTGGCTCTGACCTGGCTCAACCCGCACGTCTACCTCGACACGGTCCTGCTCCTCGGCTCCGTCGCCGCCAGCCATGACGGGCTGCGCTGGGCGTTCGGGTTGGGCGCGATGGTCGGCAGCGTGTGCTGGTTCGCGGTGCTCGGCTACGGAGCCCGGCTGCTCAGCGGCTTCTTCGAGCGCCCCGCGGCCTGGCGCGCCCTCGACTTCCTGATCGCGGCGACGATGGCCGTCATGGGGGTGACGCTGATCGTCGGAGTGCTCTGAAACCGTCGGGGTGGTCCGAGGAGCGTCGGGGTGTTCTGACGCCTTCACCGCGCCCCGGGTTCGGCGTCCCACAGCTCGGTCCGGTGCCGCGCCACCAGTGCGCGGACGCGTTCCAGAGCCTCGGCGGCGGGCAACGGGTCCAGGCGCCGCCCGTCGCGCAGCCGCAGCGCGACCCGATCGTCCGCGTCCTCCTTCGCGCCGATGACGGCCTGATAGGGGACGAGACGGGCGGCCCGGACGCGCGCGCCCAGGCTGCCGTGCTCGGGTCCGGCCGGCTCGGCCCGCAGTCCGAGCTCCGCGCACCGCCGCAGCAGACGCTCGGCGGCCGGCACCTGGGCTTCGGAGACCGGCAGGACCACCAGCTGGGTCGGGGCGAGCCAGGCGGGGAAGGCCCCGCCGTGCTGTTCGATGAGATGGGCGACGGCTCGCTCCACACTCCCGACGATGCTGCGGTGGACCATCACGGGGCGGTGCTTGGCGCCGTCGGCGCCGATGTAGTGCAGATCGAATTGTTCGGGCTGGTGGAAGTCGACCTGGACGGTGGAGAGGGTTGACTCCCGGCCCGCCGCGTCGACGACCTGGACGTCGATCTTCGGCCCGTAGAACGCGGCCTCGCCCTCCTCGGACTCATACGGCAGCCCGGAATCCTCCAGTACGGCGGTCAACAGGGCGGTGGAGCGCCGCCACTTCGCCGGGTCGGCGACGTACTTGCCGCCTGGGCCCGGCAGCGAGAGCCGGTAGCGGGACGCCCGGATGCCGAGCGCCTCGTACGCGCGGCGGATCATCTCCAGCGCGGCGCGCGCCTCGTCGGCGACCTGGTCGAGGGTGCAGAAGATGTGCGCGTCGTTGAGGTGGATGGCCCGGACCCGGCTCAACCCGCCCAGTACACCCGAGAGTTCGGCGCGGTACATGCCGCCGATCTCGGCCATGCGCAGCGGCAGCTCACGGTAACTGTGCGAGCGGGACCGGTAGATGACGGCGTGGTGCGGGCACAGGCTCGGCCGCAGCACCACCTGTTCGCCGCCCAGATCCATCGGTGGGAACATGTCGTCGCTGTAGTGCGACCAGTGCCCGGAGATCTCGTACAACTCGCGTTTGCCCAGCACCGGCGAGTACACGTGCCGGTAGCCGGCGCGCCGCTCGGCGTCGCGGATGTACTCCTCCAGGGCGTGCCGTACGTCCGCGCCGTCCGGCAGCCAGTAGGGCAGCCCCGCGCCGATCAGCGGATCGGTGCCGAACAGGCCGAGCTCGCGGCCGAGTCGGCGGTGGTCGCGCGGGGCGCCTGGGGCGCGCGGGTGGCGCGGGTCGCGCATGTCGGGCCGCGCCTCGGCTGCGGCATCGTCGTGCGAGTGATTCATGTCGTACACGGGGGTCTCCTCGCGGGCAACGGGCGAGTGACCGCCGACAAGCCGAAGCCCCGGGGCACTCGCCCCGGGGCTTCGGACTCGAACATCGGTCAGCGCGCCGGGACACTCTCCGGCGTCGTCGTCACTGCGGCGCGCTTCAACATGTGGGTGACGGTAACAAGGCCGAGCTCGCCACGCGATGGAATTTCCGGCGCATACGGCCGAGCGCCCGCCCGCTAGCGGCGCTTCGTCGTCCGGCGCCAGCCGAAGGGGCCGGGCAGATCCATGGACGTGGTGCGCCGACCGGTGCTGCTGTGGGTGCGGCGGGGCCCGTTACGGCCACCTGTGGTGAGGGACCACGAGCGCTTGTTGATGTTCAGCCGCACCCCGGGAAGTATCCGGAAACTCTTGCGGAACGTGAGTGGCATGGACTCCTCCTAGCGTCCGTCTGCGAGTACCCGGAGACGGACGCATCTCACGCGGTCGGCGGGCTCCGCGTGACCGCCGACGGGGGCGAGCTCCACGGCCGGCCGGCCGGCCGCCCGCACCGCACCCGACAGCGCCGTACTGGCCGCCGAGCCCTGGATCCTCGGCTGCTCCAAGACGGACGCCTACCTACGGCGTTACGCCCAGCAGGCCGGCTTCGACCCCGAGATACGCGGCACGACGAGTTCTGACCCCGGAGGATCCGGGCGTGCGCATCGTCGCGATCAAGCAGCCGGTTCCGACTCGGCACATCGGCCTCGCCACGATCAGCCGCCGCCACCCCCCCCCGACTCAGGACGCTGATCGACGCTCTCCAGGAACAGGCGGCAGCACCGGACGCCATGTGATGGCCAAACCCCCTAGGTGATCCATAAGGGTAAACCCCCACCCGCTGCGGCCAGTTGGGACGATGCGGACGACCGTGGGGACCGGCGAAGCTCTTCCGCATGACGAAGATCAAGCGCAACACCGCCCTGCTCGCCGCCTCCGCGGCCGTCCTCACCCTCACCGCGCCACTCGCCGCGTCGGCGTCCACGGTCACCGAGGCGGCCGACGCCTCCAGAACGAGCGCGGCGGGCGCGGGGCTCGACTGGACCACCTGCGAGGGCCACGGCCCCGACTCCCGGCAGCAGTGCACGACGCTCGCCGTCCCGCTCGACTACGCCCACCCCGAGGGCGAGCAGATCGAGATCGCGATCTCCCGCATCAAGAGCGAGCAGCCCGCCACCCGCCGTGGCGCCCTGCTGCTCATCGCCGGCGGGCCGGGTGGTTCCAGCATCGACGACCCCTCCGGCAAGGGCCAGAAGCTCCCGCAGAGCGTGCGGGACAGCCACGACCTGATCGGCTTCGACCCCCGCGGGCTCGGTCGCTCCACCCCGGTCAGCTGCGGCTTCGAGGACACCGACATCGCTCCCGCCAAACTGCGCCCCTGGCCCGCCCCCGACGGATCCGTCACCGACAACATGGCCGCCGCCCACCGCATGTCCGACGCCTGCGCCCACAACGGCGGCGCGCTCATCCGCCACATCAGCACCGCCGACAACGCCCGCGACATCGACCGCATCCGGGCCGCGCTCGGCGAGAAGAGAATCTCCGCGTGGGCGGTCTCGTACGGCACGTACGTCGGCGCCGTCTACAACCAGCTGTTCCCGCACCGCACCGACCGCATCGTGCTGGACAGCAACGACGACCCGAACCCGGCCCGCGTCGGGCGCGGCTGGCTCGCCGCGCACGAGCGGGGTGTCGAGGACACCTTCCCGGAGTTCGCCAAGTGGGCGTCGCGGCCCGACAACAAGTACCGGCTGGCCAGGACGGCGGCCGAGGTGCGTCCGCTCTTCCTGCGCCTCGCCGAGCGCCTCGACCGCGCGCCGATCCCCTGGAAGGGCGCCGACCCGGCGGAGCTGAACGGGAACGTCCTGCGCCAGACCATGCTCAACGCGATGGACGACCCCGACGACTTCCCCGCCCTCGCCCAGCTCATGCTCGGCGCCGAACGGGGCAGCCTGCCGCCCGCGCCCCCGGCGCCGCCCGAAGAGGCGGTCCAGAACTCCGTCGCCGTCGGCTCCGCGACCCTCTGCAACGACGTCGCGTGGCCCAGCACGACGGCCGCGTACCAGAAGGGCGCCACGGCGAGCCGCCACGCGTTCCCGCTGACCGCGGGCATGCCCAGGAACGCCATGCCCTGTGCGGCGTGGCCGTTCGAACCGAAGAAGGCGCCGGTGCGCATCACCGACCGCGGCCCGTCGAACGTCCTCCTCGTGCAGAACGAGCGCGACCCCTACACCCCGCTCAGCGGCGCCCTGAAGCTGCGCGAGGCGCTCGGCCGCCGGGCCGTCATGGTCACCGTCGACGCCACCGGCCACGACTCCTACCTCGCCAACGGAAACGCCTGCGGAGACCGGACGGTCTCCCGCTTCCTGGCCACGGGGGAGCGGCCGCGCCGCGACACTTACTGCTCCTGACCTGCTGTCCTCGACAGGTCAGCAGCGTGTGAAGGTCGTCACAAGCGGCCGTCTCATGATCGGGGTCGGTGCCATCGGGGCACCGAGTTCGCGTAAGGTCGCGGGTCGGTCGCACCCGGCCGAGTCAGCAGTCACCGAACAAGGAGCCGCAGGTCATGCCGGCCAATGACGCCACCCAGGCGCCGATCTACCACACGCTCATACAGGAACACGGCGACGTCGTCGCCACGGCCCGCAAGGCCGCGGAGGAGACCCAGCAGACGGCCGAGGACCTTCTGGACTTCAGCATCCCGGGCAGAGCCGGTGCGCCCGCGGCGCCTGCCGCCCCCGCGTCCTAGGGGGCGCGGTGCGGGGCCGCGGCGTGGGGCCGCGGTGCGGTGTGTGCGTCGGAGGGGCGCGAGGCGGCGGGGGCGGGCCGCGGGTGGTCCCTGAGTCGTCGGGTCTCTTAGTCCCCGGGTCTCGTCGCCGGGTTTCGTGCCTGGGTCCCGGTTCTCGGGTTCAGGTCGGTACGGCGGCTCGGTACCCGTAAGGGGTCTCGTGGTCGGCCCGCCTCGCGTCGACCGTGGCCGATCGGCCAGGATGGCGCCCATGGACTACGAGTTCTGGAAAGAGATCCACGCACGCGGCGGCATCCCCGCGGTCAAGAGCGCACTGGAGGACCTCCCCGGCGACCTCCCTCCGCAGGAGGCCGACGCCGCGACCGAGCTGGCCCTGAAGGTCATCGAGGACGACATCGCCCGCATCAACGCCCGGGCGGACCAGGCCGAGGCGCGAGCGCGTCAGCTGGCCGAACAGGCCCGCGAGGTGAACCAGCAGCTCACGGAACACGCGACTCGCGAGGCGGACGGGCCGACCGCGCAGGACAGGTCGGCGGAGTGACGTGATGCGCGGGGGTGGTGGGGTCTGACCTGGATCGTGAGACCCCTAGGGGGCGCCGAGTCCGTGCCGCGACCGCCCCGCCCTGCACACCGGACTCGTACGGAACACCGCCCCAGACCGGCCTCGTCGGGGCCCAGACCCGTCACATCCGGGTCATAAACCACCCCAAAGCCGTCTCGTACCGCGCCTGCATCCCCGCGTCCGCCGCCACCCGCAGCAGCAGCGCGCTAGGCACGCGGACCGTGCCGTCGTAGTAGCTCGCACGACTCCGCCACGGTGCGCAGCAGCACCCGGATCGCCGAGAGGGTCTCCGCGGGGGTGTGGAGGTCGAGGGCGCTCGTCGCGGTCGAGGCGGGCTGCCACTGAGCGGCGTCGAGGCGGTGCCGGCCGAGGTGCTACAGGGCTAGACCCTCGGTCGTGCGGTCGCCGACACCGTGCGCGAGCTCCGCCGCAAGCGCGCCGCTTGACGGCCTTCAGATGGGCCGACGTCTCGCCCGTACGTCCTTCCTCCGTCAGTACCCACCCGCGAGCAGGTCGAGGACCCGGGCCTGGGCGCCCGGATCGCCAACCGCTCGCGCCGCTTCAAGTGCGGTACGCAGCAGGGGAGTCCAGCCGTCCCGTACGCGCCACGCTCGGCCGCGTACCACTCCGTCGCCGGAGGCGAAACGGAAGTCCGCGGGCAGCGAGAGGTACGACTCGTCGCCGGGCTCACCGGCGTCGGCGGCCGCCAGCGCCGTGGCGACCCTGTGGTTGAGCCCGTGCACCAGGGAGTCGTTCCGGCATCGAGGTCGCGCGCGTACAGCCGTACGAGACGGATGGTGCATCGTCCAGCGGTCAGGCGAAGCGCGTTCACCAGGTGTGCGCCGGCGAGCTTGTCCAGCGCGGCCTCGACGAACTCCGGATCGGTGCCTGCCAGGGCCGCCGTCGCGTACCGGTCGACGTGCGTCCCGAGGTGTTGCCGGAGCGCGGCGAAGTGCCCCGTGGCATCCGTGGGGAGCCGACGGACCGTCAGCCGCAACGCCACGCGGACGCCCGTGTCCTCAACGTCGCGCAGGCCCAACCGGCTTGGTGCGTCAGGCAGTTAGGCGGGCGGCCGCCACCCGCAGCGCGAGCGGCAGCCCGCCGTGCAACTCCGCGCGCACACGCTCCCTGCCGGGCACCGCGGCGAGCAGAGCGGTGCTGTCCTCGGGTTCGAGGGCTCACCGGAATCAGCGGCCACGGAGACCACGCCGAGCAGCCGGAACTCCACTGATGCGACTCCTCCTGCAGGAAAAACGGCAGATTACCGGAGGGGAACGTCGCGTCCGCGTGCGGTGAGCGGGCTCAGTACGGTCGACTGCGGTTCGAGCGCGTCCGGTACGGGGCCGCAAGCACTCACCGCCATACGAAAGGTGGCGAACACGCATGACAGCCGACGGGGAAGACCACTGGAAGTGGAAGTGGGACGACACGCTCTTCGCGGGCGCGGCACCCTATTACGCGCGCGGCAGGCTTCCCTACGCGCCGGATCTGGCGGACGCACTGGCCGAGGTGCTGGAGCTCGACGCCAGGGAACCCGAGGGGCCTGAGCGGGGCGGGCGGAGCCGTCTCATCGACGTGGGGTGCGGCCCCGGCACGCTCGCGCTGAGCCTCGCCCACCTGTTCGGCGAGGTGGTGGGTGTCGACCCGGACGAAGGCATGATCGCCGAGGCGGAACGAGCAGCCGTCGAGCGGGGCGTGGCCGAACGGGCGCGGTGGGTGCGGGCCCGCGCGGAGGACCTGCCCGGCGACCTCGGCACGTTCGACGTCGCGGTCTTCGCCCAGTCCTTCCACTGGATGGACCGCGACCGGGTGGCGGCGACCGTGAAGGGCATGCTGCGTCCCGGCGGGGCGCTGGTGCACGTGTCGGACCTGAAGACGGAGGAGCGGAGCGCCGACGGGTTCCCGTATCCGGCACCACCCTTCGCGGCTGTCGACGCGTTGGTACGGCGCTACTTGGGGCCGGTGCGCCGTGCGGGCCAAGGAGTGCTGCCGCAGGGGACCCCCGGCGGTGAGGCGGCGGTGCTCGCGCGGGCGGGGTTCGCCGGGCCGCGCCGCCATGTCGTCCCCGGCGGGCAACTCCTGGAACGTACGGCCGATGACGTCGTCGCGGGTGTGTTCTCCCTGTCCAGTTCGGCGCCTCACCTGTTCGGGAGCCGGCGCGGCCGCTTCGAGGCAGACCTTCGGGGCCTGCTGCGGGAGGCCTCCGCGTCGGGCCTCTTCTCCGAACGGGTCCCGAGCACCGAGGTCTTCGTCTGGCGGAACGAAGGGCGCTGAGAGACGCGCAGGGATATGCCCAGGGACATGTGCAGGGCTGTCAATTCATGCGTTATCCGCGAGCCTCGTGCGCTAACCGCGACCAGTTCAGTAGGCTAAGGCCATGGGGATGTCTTCCGTCGAGAGACTGCGTACCGCGGTGGCCGCGCTGATGCAGGTCACCGGTGACACCCAGGCGAGCCTCGCGGCCGTCCTGGGCGTCGACCAGACACAGGTGTCGCGCCGTCAGTCGGGTACGGCGGCCTGGGGCCTGGACGACTGCGACGCGATCGCCGCGCACTACGGAATCGACGTGCTCGACCTCCTCGCCGGGCCCACGCGCGCCTGCGAGGCGCTGGCCGCCGACCGCCGACGTACCGTCCCCAGGCGCCGCACCGCGACCAGAGCCGCGACCACGTCCGTGCCGACCGCCGCGTCCGCGAAGGGGGCCGGACGGTGAGCGAGTTCGACGCGATCGACGCTCTGTTGGCCTCCTCCGGCCCGGAGGTGGAGCTGCCGTCCGTCGAGGAACGCCGTGCGCTGCGCGCGGCACTGAACCTGTCGCAGGCGCAGGTGGCACGCGCCATCGGGGTGAATCCGACGACGGTCGGCGGCTGGGAGTCGGGCCGCGAACCGACCGGCGACGTGCGCGAGAAGTACGCGTACTTTCTGGAAGCCGCCCGAACGAGGCTCGCGTCACCGGCGGCAGAAGGGCCGCCCCCCACGCCGACGGAAACACGAGCGCTGCCACAACCGCAGCCACAGCCGCAGCCGCAGCCACAAACGGAGTCACGCGCAGAGCCCGCGACACCCCCGGCTCCCGTCCGGGACGAAGCCGCCGACAGCACGGCCGAGCGCCTCACCCACCCCGAACCGTGCGTCCTGTGCGGCCGGCCTGCCACCGACGAGGTAGAGGGCTTCCCGCAGCACCTGGACCCGGCCGACTGCGGGAGCCAGGACCCGCAAGGCGCCTCTGCCACGAGCGCCCCGGCACGCCCAAAGGTAGAGCCGGCAGCGGCGGTTGAGAAAGGTGAGCCAAAGGGCAGCGCGGTGAAGCTCGTCCCCACCGGCCGCAGGGCTCGCACCGAGGCCGAGTCGCCCGACACGATCGGCAGGGCGGTGACAGAGGCGCTCGCCGCGCACGCCGGTGACGTGGAGGCCGCCACGGCCGCCCTGGTGAAGCGGGCCATCCCCGACGCGATGGCCCTCCTGGACGAGACCCGCAAGGGCGGCCGCTACGACATCGTGGCGCACCCCTGGATCCCCGACATCCTGCGTAAGCAGACCGCGCGCGGCGCGGACCAGGTGTGGGAGGCCCGTCCCAAGTGGACCCGCCCCGAACTCCCGCCGGGCGCGCACGAAGTGACGGCCCTCGACGTCAACGGCGCCTACCTGTCGGCGCTGAAGACGCACCTCCCGATCGGCCAGCTGGAGCACTCCACCGGCTTCGACCACGACCGCAGGCGGGCCGGCGTGCACCTCGTCACGCCGCCCGCCTGGCACCACGAGGGAGTCCTCCCGAACCCGCTCGGCAACCGCGACGAGCCGGGACCGCTCTGGATCACCGAGCCGACGCTGCGCCTGCTCCTGCGCCTGTCCTCACCGAAGTACGGGCTGTGCGACCCGCCCAAGATCCACGAGTCGTACACGTCGGGCGCGACCGAGGGCCTTCTGGAGAAGTTCCGCATCGCGCTGAAGGACGCCCGCGACCGGGCGATCGCCGAGGAGGACGAGGTGACGTTGGAGTACGTGAAGGCGATGTACTCCAAGTTCGTCTCCACGATGGGGGAGTCGAACTACAACCGTGAGCTCTACCGCCCCGACTGGATGCACCTCGTCCGCTCCCAGGCCTTCGCCAACCTCTGGATGAAGGCCTACAAGGCGTACGACGAAGGCCTCACGGTCGTCCGCGCCATGGGCACCGACGAGCTGCACGTGATCGGCGACTGGCAGAGCGTCTTCCCCGAGGGCCGCGCCGTCACCGAGGTGAAGGTCAAGGACCGGTACACGGTGGGCGGCGACTAAGCCGGCCTCTCTGAGGGGTTCGGTGCCCTTCCCGCCCAACCTACTGACGGGTAAGGTCAGGGCCGAGGAATGGAGCGCTCCCTATGCCCCGTACGTTCACCGTGTCCCGCAGCATCGTGGTCAAGGCCTCGCCCTCGGTGGTGTACGAGCAGGTCAGCCGGCCCGCGCAGATGGGCCGCTGGAGCCCGGAGAACCTCGGCGCGACCGTGCCCGGCGCCGACGAACCGGCCGAGGTGGGCCTGGTCTTCGAGGGGCACAACAAGCGCGGCGCGTTCCGCTGGACCACGCGCTGCACGGTCACCGCGGCGGAGCCGGGCAGGCGGTTCGTCTTCCGCGTGCACGCGATCGGCCTGAAGCGTCCCCGGCTGCGCGCGCCCATCGCCACGTGGGAGTACCGCTTCAAGGAGGTCGAGGAGGCGGGCGCGGCGGGGACGTCGACGCGGGTGACCGAGACCTGGACGGACGACCGCCGCTCCTGGCCGGACTTCGTGGCGGGTGTCTTCGACCGGATCGCCACGGGTGGCCACACTTTCGCGGTGTTCCAGGTGAGGAACATCGACAGGACCCTGCGCAACCTCAAGAGGGAACTGGAGAGCGAACCCGGCCTCTGACCAGGCTCTCTGCCGCAGAACAAGAGCGGTACGGGGCTGTTTGGTGTGCCGCCACACGTCCACTCGGCGTGTGGCGGCCGTTCCGTTGTGCGTGATCGATGCCTTGCGGACGCGGTTCCTACCGCGCCGGCAGCGTCACCGTCCCCCACACCGGACGGTGGTCCGAGGGGTTGTCGGTGTCGGTGCCGATGGTGCAGCCGGACCAGGTCGCGGGGGACGTGGCGAAGAGGTAGTCCAGCTTGGAGCTGCCCGCCGTGGGGCGGTTGGCGGGCTGGTCACATTCCTTGTGCGCGTCGTACAGCGGCTGCAGGACGGGCACCGTGCTCCCGTCGGGTGTGACGGTGGGGGTGGCGCTCAGGTCGCCGCCGATCAGGGTTCGGTAGCCCGATGCCGAGTACGTCGTGGAGCGCTCGGCCATGTCGGCGGCCTGGGCCTGCTGGATGTGCCGCTTCGGGTCGTCGTAGTTGGGGCCGCCGGTGCTGAAGTGGGCCGTACAAGCCATGACGGCCCAGGAGCGGACGGCGGCGCACAGGGCGGTCCGGCGCTCCGTGTTGTCCGGCGAGTCCAGTTCCACCGCCTTGTACCAGGTGTTCTCCGCGGGTACGGCGATGGCGACACCGTAGGCCCCACGGTTCTTGGTGCACGTCTTCTGCGCGAAGCGGTCCGGGGCGACCTCGAGCTGGATGGGCGCGAACCGGAGGTCCCACGTGTCCGCCCCGCCGTCCCTGGCCTCCAGTTTGTGCTCCAGCGGCTTGGCCAGCTTCTCGCAGAACTCCGGGAGGAAGATCACAGCGGCATGGGCGGCGGTGGCCCGCTGCGTGACGGTGTCGGTGAACGTGTCCGCCGAGTAGCCGTACATCTTGCAGGCGCCGTTGTTGCTGCAGGTGTTCCAGGTCAGCGTGCGGAGGCTGCGCGCCGGCGCCGGGAGGGTGGCCGCGGGCGGCGCGTCCGAGGATGGGAACGGGATGTCGACGAGCTTGAACCGTTCCCACGAGCCGGGCGTCGCGTCCGTGCTCGCTCGCAGCAGCCCCTTGTCCTCATCCTCGAGGTTGACCCGTGCGGAGACGTAATAGTCCTTGGATATGCCGTTCTGGGTGTAGTTGTAGCGCAGCGCGTACCAGCCGTCCTTGAGGTCGACCAGCTCGAACTTCTCCCAGTTCCCGAGGGCTTCGCTCTGGCGGGCGCGCAACATGCCGAAGTGGGGGTCCGTGTCGTGGAACTCGGCGGACACGTACTGGCCGTTCGCCTCGGAACGCAGGGCCGGGCGTGCGTCCTTGTCGGTGTGGAGGGTGAAGGTCTCCGTCGGCTTCAGGGTGCGCGCGTCGGCGCAGTCCACCCGGGCGCGGAGCTTGCCCGCTTGATTGCTGGTTCCGTCGGGGTCGGCCACGGACGCGCACACCGGCTTGCCGACCTCGTCGCTGGCCGCCTTCGACTGGAGCGCGTACCTGCGTCCCGCCGACTTCTCGGTCAGGATGTCGCCGGCCTAGGCCGACGGTGCTATGCAGAGCGTGAGGAGCGTCAGCAGCAGCCCGATCGTGGCTCCCGCACGGGTGGTTCTTCGCAAGGTGACTCCGTTTCTCCTTCTCCGCACGGGTGGTCCGTGGGAGAGCGTCACTGGACCCCCAGACACACGAGCAGGTGGACGCGTGTCAGTGGGACATGTGTTTAGGGCATCGAGCGCTGTGGGTGGGGTGGATCATCTCACGCGGTTGCCCGTGCCGAGCGGGCGTGGGCGCACTCTGAACGGGGCTCGGTAAAGGGCCCGTTGAGCTGCGTTCCCCATCATCGAGAGCGCCTTCATCCGTCCCGGTCACTTTGGCCTGTTGCGCGGACACGAGTTGCGCAAGGCGAACAGGACGACGTCCGCGTCAACGGTCGGCTGACGTACCCCCGTTACCCTGCACGGGTGACCCCCGCCCTGATCCTGCTGCCGCGCGTGGCCTGCCGTGGGCAGGAGGTCGGCGCGCCACGCCTGCGCGCTCTCCTCGCGCTGCTCGCGGACGACGTGCGTACGGGATGCAGCACCGAGCGGCTGGTGGCCGGGCTGTGGCCGGACGTGCTGCCGGCTCGCCCGGGGAAGGCTCTGCAGGTCCTCGTCTCCAGGGCTCGGTCGCAGCTCGGCGCCGACGTCATCGCGAGTACGCCGACCGGATACCGGCTCACCTTCGCCGAGGACCAGGTCGACAGCTCAGCCCTCCTCCGGCACGCCGCCGTGAGCGTGGAGCGCGCGAGGGCCGGGGACCACGCCGGATCGTTGGCGGCTGCCGAGGCCGGACTCGCGCTGTGCGAAGGCTGGGGAGGCGACACCGACGGGGCGGCTGCCGACGACCCTGTGGCCGCGCTGCGTGCCCGGTGTGCCCGCGTGCGCGGCGACCTCGTCCGCGCACAGGGGCTCGCGCTCGCCCGGTCGGGACGCCACGCGGAGGCGGCCGCGCCATTGACCACTGTCGCAGCGCAGCGCCCGCGTGACGAGGAGGTGCTCGCCGAACTTCTACGCAGTGAGGCAGCGTTGGTGGGCCCGGCCGCCGCACTGACCCGCTACGAGGACTACCGCAGGCAACTGCGCGACACGCTCGGTACGGACCCGGGCGCCGAACTGCGAGCCGTCCAGCAGGCATTGCTGAGTGAGCAGAAGCCCGTGGCGCGCCACGGTGTGCCGCACGAACCGAACCAACTCCTGGGCAGGGACGACGACATCGCGGCGGTCCAGGAGTTGCTGCGCACCGCGCGCGTGGTCACCGTCGTCGGACCCGGCGGCATCGGCAAGACCCGGCTCGCCCACGCCGTCGGCCGCCGGGCCGCGCAGCGCCTCGTGCATGCCGTGCCGCTCGCCGGCGTCACCACGGACGAGGACGTCGCCGTGGAGGTGGCCTCGGCACTCGGCGCGGGCGCGGGACGACACGGGGCGGTCACCGGACCTGCCGCGCTCGACCCGGTGCAGGCAATTCTCGGCGTGCTCGGCTCGGGCCCCGCTCTGCTGGTCCTCGACAACTGCGAGCACGTCGTCCAGGGCGCCGCCGACATCGTACGGACGTTGATCTCGTCGTCGCGGGAGCTATGCGTGCTGGCCACCAGCCGTGCCCCGTTGGCCCTCAGGTCCGAGGCGGTGTACGCCCTGCCCGAGCTCGGCCTCGACGTCGCCGTCGAGCTGTTCACGCAGCGGGCACGTGCGGCCAGGACCCGCGCGGAGCTGCCGTCGGACGCGGTGGCCGAGGTGTGCCGTCACCTCGACGGGCTGCCGCTCGCCGTCGAGCTGGCCGCGGCGCGGGTACGCGTCCTCTCCGTCCAGCAGATCGCCCACCGGCTCGGTGACCGGTTCGCGCTGTTACGTGGCGGTGCACGTGACGCGCCGGTGCGCCACCGCACGCTGCACGCGGTCGTCGACTGGAGCTGGAACCTTCTCTCCGAGGACGCCAAGGCGGCGCTGCGCACCCTGTCCGTCTTCCCCGGCGGCTTCTCCGCCGATGCGGCGGACCACGTCCTCGGCGACGACGCCCTGCCCCTCCTGACGGAGTTGACCGACCAGTCTCTGCTCACCGCCACCGACACGCAGACCGGGGTGCGGTTCCACATGCTGGAGACCGTACGGGAGTTCAGTGCGGCCCGCCTCGCGGAGGAAGGCGAAGCGGAGCAGGCGCTCGACGGATTCCTGGTCTGGGCGAGGGAGTTCGGAGTCGTCCACCACGACTGGGCCTTCGGTTCGGACCCGCGGGCGGTGGGGGTGCGGGTCAAGGCGGAGCAGGACAACCTCGTGTCGGCACTCCGGCACGCCATGGCCCGTGCGGACGGTCCGACCACGGCAGCGCTCACGGCCGTGCTCGCCGCGCTGTGGTCCACCGACGCCGACTACCCCCGCCTGGCCGCACTCGCCGCCGACACCGGACAGCCGCTGTCGCACTACCGCCCGGAACCCGGCTACGTCGAAGTCGCCCGCGCGGCAGCGGTGTTGAGCGGAGCAAGCCTGTTCATGAACTACGGGCCGCAGGTCGGTCTCCCACGTCAGCTCGTCACCCTCCGGCGCCTTCCGCCGGCCCCGCCGGACACGTTGCTGGGCGCAGCCGCGGCCGTACTGAGCGCCGTCCCGGACATGCTGGCCTCCGGCCACGACGTGCCGCACGAGCTCTGTGACAGCGACCAACCGCTGGTCGCCGGCGTCGCCGAGTGCGTCGCCACCTATATCTGGGAATACGAGCACGACATGGACCGCGCGCTCGCCTCGGCCCGCCGGATGACCACCGTCCTGGCGGCGGTGGCCGGCCCGGCCCTCCAGGTCATGGTGCGTTCCAGGGCGAGTGAACTGTGCCTGAAAGCTGGCCGTGGCGACGAGGCCCATGAGCACCTCTTGGCGGCGCTCGACGCGCTGCCCCGGCTGGGCGACGAGCACGATTACATCGGCATCCGCACAGGCCTCGCCCTGGCCTGCCTGCAACGGGGAGACCCCGACGAAGCCGAGAAGTGGCTGCGGAAGGCGGACCGCGCCGAGACCTCACCGTACGACGACTTCTACAGCCCCGATCTCGGCGCGCGCGGAGATCGCACTCGCCCGCGGGCAGACGGAGACCGGGCTCCGCCTGTGGCGCGATGCCGTGCAGCGGATGTCCGGGGCCGGCGGGGCGCGCGGCGATGGTGGACCGAACGTACGGGGAGACGCGTGGCTCTACCCGTGGGCGCTGCAGATCCAGTCGGCGGCGATCACGGCACACGCGCACGCCGGCCGGATCGACCTCGTTGTGGAGCCGCTCGAGCGGCTACGACGTCTGGTGCGAATCTCGGCGCAGAGATCGGCTCAACTACCCCTGGAAATAGCGGTGTACGGGACCGTGCTGCACGCTCTCGGCATGGCTGGGGTCGTCTCAGGAGACACCCGAGCCGTCCGAATGCTCGCGCTCGCCGAACGAATGCGGGTGCTGCGCGAGTTTCAGCCCACCATGTCGGCGGCCCGAGCCCGGCAGGCCGCCGAGGACGCCGACAGGGCGGCGTACGCCGACGCCGTGTCGGAGTACGCCACCCTGGAGCGGGAGGAACTGCGCGCGGCAGCACGCGAGTTCACTTTGGATCGCGCCTGAACAACGCCGTCGACCAGAAGTAGCCGAGCACCGCGAGCCCGAGGCACCAACCGATCGCGAGCCAGCCGTTGTTGCCGATCTCGCTGCCGAGCAGCAGTCCGCGCAGGGTCTCGATGGCGGGGGTGAACGGCTGGTACTCGGCGATCGGCTGGAACCAGCCCGGCATCGCGTCGACCGGAACGAACGCGCTGGAGATCAACGGGAGGATGACCAGCGACATCGCGTTGTTGCCTGCGGCCTCCGCGTTGGGACCCGCCATCCCGATGCCGACCGCGATCCACGTGAACGCCACAGCCACCATGACGAGGAGCCCGAACGCGGCCAGCCATTCCAGCGCGGAGGCGTCGGTGGAGCGGAAGCCGATGGCGAGGGCGATGGCGCCGACGAGCACCACGCTCATGACCGACTGCAGCACGCTGCCGACGACGTG
>NZ_JBVIZY010000017.1:0-136274 GCF_055591085.1 Streptomyces sp. NPDC041713 | reverse complement strand
CCCCCCCCCCCCCCCCCCCCCCCCCCCCCCCCCCCCCCCCCCCCCCCCCCCCCCAACACCCCCCCCCCCCCCCCCCCCCCCCCCCCCCCCCCCCCCCCCCCCCCCCGCCGGTGCGTCCTGTGGGTGAGCCGCTAGCATCGGCCAGCATCGGCGGGCACAGCTCCCCAGGCCCCACAGGGGCGGGGAGGCCGCCACCACCTCCAGGCCAGGGAGCGAATCGTGCTGATCACCCACGACACCCGGTGTTCCCTAGACTCCGTGGTCGATCTGGTGAACACCGCACCGGAAACGAACGGCACAGACGGGCTCGCGAACGTGGCGGCACTCGGGGAATTCGTACGGACCCACGACGTGAGCGACGTCGGGGTGCTCACGGAGGACGACCTCGCCGGCGTCCACCACATCCGCGCCCGCTTCGGCGAGGTCTTCGCCCACCCCGAACCGCGGACCGCCTCGGCGATCCTCAACGAGCTGATCGCGACGGCCGGCACCACGCCCCGGCTCACCGACCACGACGGCTACGACTGGCACATCCACTACTTCGCACCCGGGGCGTCCGTCGCCGACCACCTGGCTGCCGACTGCGGGATGGCCCTGGCCTTCTTCGTGGTCGCCGGCGAGCAGGAACGGCTGCGCCGCTGCGAGGCCCCGGACTGCCGGCACGCCTTCGTGGACCTCTCGCGAAACCGCTCGCGCCGCTACTGCGACAGCCGCACCTGCGGCAACCGCCTGCACGTCGCCGCCTACCGCGCCCGCCGCCGGGAGGCCGCGAACTAGAGCAGCAGCAGGTCGTGCAGCGAGGCCAGCAGGATCAGGGTGCCGATCACCGCCAGAAAGATCATCAGGGGTGGCTGGGAGAGGGCGAAGAGACAGCCCTGCCGCTCCTCGTCGCCGGTGGGCCGCTCCGCTTCGCCGTGGGGGCCGGGCCGCTCTGCGTCGGCAGGTCGTCGCTCATGGGCCGGTGCTGCTTGTCTGCCGTCGTCCGGCGGGGCGGCATCGCCCTCTGTGGTGGTGTCCAGCATCTCGCGGTGATGATGACGCAGCGCCGCGACCCGCGCCGACCAACACGCCCGGTCGGAGCGGGAGTTCGCCGGATCCCGTGAACCAGCGGAAGACCGGCGCGCGACCCGTCCGCCCCGCGCTCACCAGCGCGTTCTCACACCCGGCCGGGGCGCACGCGCCCGCACTCGAACGAGGGATCCCTTCACGCCCAAGAGCGCACACGACGGTTGACGACGCCCTCTACGGACACGCCTCCCCGCGGATGCGGGCCCTCTTCGGACACGGCTCCGCTTCAGATGCCGTGCTTCTTCAATATCGCCTCGATGTCGCTGAAGTCCTCCGCGGGCGCGGTCGACTGCGGCTTGGCCGCCGGGCGGCCGGGAGCCTGGCGCGAGCTGCCGCCGAGCGAGGGGGCGGACGCCGCGGGGGCCACCGCCTCGCGCTGCGCGGCCTTCGCGGCCCTGCGCTCCTTGCGGGTGCCGCCCTGCCGGTGCTCCACGGCCCGCGTGCCCAGGAACACCAGCCAGGCCACGCCGAGCAGGCCGAAGCCGACCCAGGCCTTGAGACTGAACGCCGTGTCGGCCGCCCAGCCGACGACGCCCGTCAGCACCAGGCCGATCGGCACCAGGGAGTACCCGGCGAGCCGGGCCGCGGAGAGGAACCGCTTGCGGTAGGCCGAGACCGCGGCGATGCCCAGCCCGGCCGCGGATACGGCGGAACAGACGGTCTCGGCAATCATCCGGTCCTCCAGGCATGCAGGCGTACGTCGGAAAATGACGCTGTCGTCCCTTCCATCCTGCACCGGGTCGGCACCGCGGAGCCATGTCGCGGGCGGACCTCAGGGACATTTCCGGGTCATCTAAGGGTCCGCCCTCCTCCCCAGGTGCCGGTCGCCGACGTCCCCGTACCGCCCGGGAGCGGGTCCGGGGGGCGCGAGACCGCGCCCGGCTGAAAGACTGTGCCCATGAGCGACTCCCCCTCCGACCGCCCCGCCCGCCCCGTCGTCCTCGACGTCTGGTGCGAGCTGCAGTGCCCCGACTGCCGTACCGCCCTCGACGACGTGCGCGCCCTGCGCGCCCGGTACGGCGACCGCGTCGAGCTGCGCCTGCGGCACTTCCCCCTCGAGAAGCACAAGCACTCCTTCGCCGCCGCACAGGCCGCCGAGGAGGCCTTCGAGCAGGGCAAGGGGTGGCCGTACGTCGAGGCGGTGCTCGCCGGGGTGGAGAAGCTGGACCGCGAGGGCGAGCGCCACCTGGTGAACACCGCCCGCGAACTCGGCCTGGACGCCGAGGAGTTCGACACCTCCCTGATCGACGGGCGGCACATCCTGATCGTCGACGCCGACGAGGCCGAGGGCAAGGCGATCGGCGTCACCGGCACGCCCACGTACGTCATCGACGGCGAGCGCCTCGACGGCGGCAAGAGCCAGGACGGGCTGCGCGCCCGCATCGAGGAGATCGCCGACCGGCTCCTCGCGGCGGACTAGGACCGTCGAAAAGCCCTAGGACAGCGGCTTGTAGAGGTAGTACGAGGTCGGTTCGTAGCCGAGCGACTCGTACAGGCGCAGCGCCGGGGTGTTGCCCGCGAAGACGTTGAGGCCGATGCTGCTCAGGCCCGCCGCGCGGCCCTGCTCCTCGGCGACGAGCATCAGGGACCGGCCGTGGCCGTGCCCGCGGTGCTCCGCGTCGACCTCGACGTTGTAGACGAAGGCGCCGTCGCTCTCCTGGGCGACCCACAGGGTGCCGACTCGTGTTCCGCGATGGGTGAGGACGCTCAGCCGGCAGTTCGCGGTGGCGAGCCCGTCGGGGAGGAAACGCGCGTGGTCGGCCCTGGCCTTGGCGCGCGCCTCCGCCTCGGGCACGCCGCGCTCCACCCAGTCGCGCACGTACTCCTCCTCGTGCCGCGCCAGCCACACCGCGTACTCGTCCTCGGTCATCGCCCGCCACTCGGTGCCGTCCGGCAGGGTGGGCGCGACCGCGAGCGGTTTCGCCATCCGGCGGCTGCGCTCGACGTATCCGAGCGCCGTGGTCAGCCGCAGCGCCGCCGTCGCCTCCGCGGGCACGGTCACCTCCACCCGCGTACAGCCCCAGCCGCGGGCCACCTCCTCGGCGGCGAGCGCCGCGACGGTGGCCCGGCCGCGGCGCCGGTCCGGCTCCGCGATCCGCAGGTCGCGGATGCGGCAGACGCCGGGCCCGAACACGTCGTGGGTGGCGAGGTCTATGGACCCCACGGGGCGGCTGTTCACGCAGATGTCGTACGGACGCGCCTTGGCGCCGTCGGCGCCCTGCTGAAGCGGCCCGGTCGGCCGCAGAGTCGTGGTCATCCCTGACGTTCTACCCGCACCGGGTCCGCTCCGTCACCGGGTTTCCCCCGGTCCTGGGTCCGGCTCACGGATCCAGGTCGTCCGCCGCCCGCTCGTCGAAGACACGCATCGCCTTGGCGGTCACCGGCCCCGGCGCGTCCGGGAGTTGGCGGTCGCCGACCCGGTGCACGGCCTGGACGTCACGCAGCGTCGACGTCAGGAAGACCTCGTCGGCGCGGCCCAGGACGTCCAGCGGCAGGTCGGTCTCGCGCGCGCCGGTCCACTCGACCGTCAGCTCGCGCGTGATGCCCGCCAGGCAGCCGGAGGCGACCGGAGGCGTGTGCAGTTCGCCGTCGACGACGACGAAGACGTTGGAGCCCGTGCCCTCGCAGAGCTGCCCGACGGTGTTGGCGAACAGCGCCTCCGACGCGCCCTGTTCGCGGGCGCGGGCCAGCGCCACGACGTTCTCCGCGTACGAGGTGGTCTTCAGGCCGGTCAGCGCGCCGCGTTCGTTGCGGGTCCACGGCACCGTGATCACCGCGGTGGTGTCGGGGCGCCGCGCGGCCTCGCCGGCCGCCACCACCAGCGTGGTGCCCGCGTCGCCGCGATCCGAGCCGAGCGGCGAGATCCCGCCGGTGTAGGTGATCCGCAGCCGGGCGAGCGGCAGCGGGTCGGCCGCCAGGACGGCGGCGCAGGCGTGGCGCACCTCGTCCAGGTCCGGCTCGGGCAGCCCGAGTCCGCGCGCCGAGCGCGCGAGGCGGGCCAGGTGGCGGGTCAGGGCGAACGGCCGGCCCTCGACCGACTTCACCGTCTCGAAGACGCCGTCGCCCACCGTCAGTCCGTGGTCGAGCACGGAGACACGGGCGGCGTCGAGGTCCTGCAGGCCGCCGTTGAGCCAGATCTTCACGTCGGGGTTCCTCCACTCGCTGCGTACGCCCCCGACGCTACCGCCAGCAGCCGCGCCGCCTTCAGCTCGGTCTCCCGCCACTCCCCCTCCGGGTCGGAGCCCCAGGTGATGCCCGCGCCGGTACCGAAGCGCAGCAGGCCCGCGGCCCGGTCGATCCAGAAGGTGCGGATGCCGACGGCGAGCTCGGCGGTGCCCCGGTCGGCGTCCACCCAGCCGATGCCGCCGCAGTACGGGCCGCGGGGCGCGGGCTCCAGTTCGTCGATGATCCGCAGTGCGCTGGACTTCGGGGCGCCGGTGACGGAGCCCGGCGGGAAGGCCGCGGCGAACAGTTCGGGCCACCCCGCGCCGGGGCGCAGCTCGCCGCTCACGGTGGAGACGAGATGGACGAGGCCGGGGTGTTTCTCGACCACGCACAGGTCGGGGACGGTCACCGAGCCGGTGGCGCAGACGCGGCCGAGGTCGTTGCGGACGAGATCCACGATCATGACGTTCTCGGCGTAGTCCTTCTCCAGGAGGTCCGCCTCGGTGCGCCCGGTGCCCTTGATGGGCCCGGACTCCACGGTCCGGCCCGCGCGGCGCAGGAAGAGCTCGGGCGAGGCGGTGGCGACCTCCACGCCGTGGCCGGGCAGCCGGATCGTGCCGGCGTACGGGGCGGGGTTCCCGCGCGCGAGAAGTGAGGTCAGGGCGTCCACGTCGGCGTCGGCGGGGACGGGCGCGGACAGCACCCGGCAGAGGTTGGCCTGGTAGACCTCGCCGGCGGCTATGGACGCGCGCACCCTGCGTACGCCTTCCATGTACGCGGCGCGGTCGAGGGAGGACGTCCAGGCGTCGGTGGCCGGGCCGTGCCAGGCGCCCGGGGCGGGGGCGGGCACCGCCTCCTCGCGCACGTCGTCGAAGCGGGCGCAGACCAGACCCCCCTCGAAGTCCGCGGACACCGCCCAGAAGCCGGTGGAGTCCAGGGCCGCGGGGTCGCTGGTCACATCGCGTAGACCGGTCGCCACACGGCCGCCGAAGCGCGCCATGGGAGGGAGCGCGGCAGAGGTCGTCAAAGGGGGGTTGTGCACAGCTTTGAGTCTATGACCGGTCACTTCGCACCGCCCTGACCGGCGACAGGGCAGCACGCTGCGCAAACGCGTTTTTGTACTGGCCCAGGAATCCGCTAGAGTTCAACACGTCGCCGGGACGCGCAAGCGGACCGGGAAAGACAAGCGGACGTAGCTCAGTTGGTAGAGCGCAACCTTGCCAAGGTTGAGGTCGCCAGTTCGAACCTGGTCGTCCGCTCGCAGGAAGAGGGGGATCTTCCCGAACCCCCGCACTCCTGGTGGAGTGGCCGAGAGGCGAGGCAACGGCCTGCAAAGCCGTCTACACGGGTTCAAATCCCGTCTCCACCTCCAAGGACGATTAGCTCAGCGGGAGAGCGCTTCCCTGACACGGAAGAGGTCACTGGTTCAATCCCAGTATCGTCCACTGGATCTTCACGAAGGTCGCCTTCATGAGGGTCGTCCCGCGCGATTAGCTCAGCGGGAGAGCGCTTCCCTGACACGGAAGAGGTCACTGGTTCAATCCCAGTATCGCGCACGCAGTACGCAGAACACGCAGGTCCACCCGCGCGATTAGCTCAGCGGGAGAGCGCTTCCCTGACACGGAAGAGGTCACTGGTTCAATCCCAGTATCGCGCACCACCACACGAAGCCCCGGCCGTCTCCACGGCCGGGGCTTCGTCGTTGTGTGCGTCATTCAGTCCGCGTCACTCAGGACGAGAAGAGCATGTGCCCGAAGCTCTTGTGACGGTTGTGGCCGTAGTGACCGCCGTGGCCTCCGTGACCGCCGTGCGGGGCGCCCCAAGCCGGCGCGGGGGCCGCGGGGTAGGCCTGCGGGGCCGGTGGCGCGGGCGGCGGCGGGACCTGCTGGCCGCCCCACTGCGACTCCAGGCGGGTCAGGGACTCCAGCTCGCCGTAGTCCAGGAATATCCCTCGGCAGTTGCTGCACTGCTCGATCTGGACGCCGTTGCGGTTGTACGTGTGCATCGGTGCGTGACACTTGGGGCACTGCATGGACGGCTCAACTCCTCGCCGGTGGTGACTGCTTCGCCGGAACACTGCCCGGCTTCGGTGCGTTGCACCCTACTTCGTCGCCTCCGGGGCCAACTCGGGCGGTCGGGCGGCGATTGCGCCCATGCGGTCGCAGGCGTCGACCACGGCTTGCTCGACCTCGTCCAAGGGCCGGTCCGCGGCGACGGCCTTGGCGATCGCCAGCGCGGCGGTCTGCACGGTGAGGGCGCGGGCGGGGACGTCCAGGGCGGGCCAGGGGTCGCCGCCGTCCCCGGGAACGGCGGGTCCGCCGGCCCGTCGGTAGGCGTCCAGGAAGCGGGCCCACTCCTCCGGGGCGAGCAGGCCGCACGCGAACCAGGCGGCGGGCCTCGCCAGGTCCCAGGCGGGGTCGCCGGTACCGATGTCGTCCACGTCGATGAGCAGCCAGTTCCCCTCGGGGGCGCGGACGAGCTGGCCGAGGTGGAGGTCGCCGTGGCAGAGGGCGTGGGGGCCGGGGGCGGGGGCTTCGTCGCGGGCCCAGGCCGGCAGGGCCGCCCAGGCGCGCAGCACCGGGGGCGCGGCGGGATGCGGCCCGACGGCGCGCAGCCGCGCCACGGCACGGGCCGCCTTGGCGGGACCGCGCATGGGCGGGAGCGGGTACGGCAGCGGAGCGGCGTGGAGCCGGGCCAGGAGAGCGCCGGCGGCTTCCCAGGGGGCGGCGTCGGGGGCGTCGCGGTCGACGGGGGTGCCGTAGGGCCAGAAGGTGACGAGCCTCCCGTGCAGGCGTGTGGCGCGGGGTACGGAGGGCGCGAGGAGCACCCCGGGCATCCGGGCGGCCACGTCGAGCCGCACGGCGAGCTGGGCGGGATCGGTTTCCACGGCATGCGCCTTGGCGACGACGTCCCCGTGCCGGACGACGCCGGCATCCGCCCGATCCGCGAGCACGGCGTCCCCGCTCCCGCAGGCACAGACCTCCCCGGGCAGCCGATGGACGACGGCACGGGCGGATGCGGCAAGAGCGGCGAGAACGGCGGCGGTCACGGAACTCCGTAGGTCGAAAGCAACACGCCGAAGCGTACGCACCCGGGCGGGGCCCGGGTCCAGGTCTCTTGCGGCCCGCCGCCCGGGAGCCCCGCACCGACCACGAAGGCCGCCCCCTGCCCCGGGCCGCACTCCCGGCAGGACGAGCCCCGCCGAGGAGCAAACAGCTCCCTGGCACGGCGCCGCACCCGCCCGCGGCGAGGTACTCGCGGCCCCGGCGCAAGGGCGAACCCGCGGGGCGGGCCCACCCTGAGCTCCCCTCGAGGGCGGCCACCCGCAACGCCTCAGCGCTCCGGCGAGCTACTGCGGACCAGGTGCAGGGCGGGCCCGTCGGGCGCCGCACTCCACACCTCACGGGCCCGCCGTGCCCGGCGAGGCGGGTCTGCCGCGTTCCGGGGCACTGCGGTGAATCCGCAGGCCCCCGCTCCACACCCCGCGAGGGGGACGTCGGCGGTGTCCCGGCAAGGGTGTTGCGGGTGGTCCGTCGGGCGCCCCCGCCAGACATGGCAATGCCCGCGCAGCTCCCCAGCTGCGCGGGCATTCTGCCGTCCGCCGCACCCCCGTCCCCACGGGGTTTCATGGCCGGATGTCCCCGCCCGGACCGCTCTTCCGGGCCTGGGGCGCCGCTCAGCGCCCCAGCATCACGCCCACGGACGACGCTTGTGTGACCACTGACTCCCAGCCGCCGAAGACGACCACGAGCAGAGCTGCCAGGGGGAGGACCATGGCCGTCGCCACCAGAGGATGGCGCGTGCCGGACGGGCGGACGCCGAACGCGGAGAACCTGCGCCCTTGCGTGCGGATCATGGTCCGCGGTGCCGTGTCCGCCATGATTCCTCTCCTGACCGCTTCGATGTGGTGTTGGCAGCGGCGAGCGTCCGGCCTCGGGGGACGAGTGCGCCACCCGCCGCTTGACCTCAAATCTAGGTGCGGGTCGGGTGCCGGGCGTCATGCCCTCGTACCGATTGCCGGGCCTCCCGGAGGATGAGCCCCCGGCGCGCACGTACTCCCGTGGGTGGAGAAGGGGTCCTAGGACTCGGGGTCTTCCCGGAGGGGACGGGCCGCGGTCTCGGAGGTGTCCTCCCTCGGAACGGGCTGTTCCACCAGGGCGAGGACGCGGGTGGACATGAACCGCGCCGTACGCACCACTGATCCGCTTCGGGTGACTTCGCTCACTTCGACCACTCCCCTGCGCACCGCCGTCTCCACCCGTCGACCCGCCCTGCTGGCCACCACTTCGTACGTCCGAGTCGTGTCACCTGCGTCCACGACTATCTCCACGCGGTCACCCTTCACGGGATCAATCCCCCTTCAGCGATGGATGGTTGGAGATCGGGGCCGCAGCAACGCCCCCAGGTCCCCCGCCTTCTGACCACTCTTCAAGTTTCCCACCGGGCACTGACAATCGATCGCCCCGCGAGGGCGCGGCCTCTGCACGTGCCCGGCCGTGGAAACGTAAGCTGTGGCTCGTCAAACGGACCGGGTAGCGGGGATGGACATGACGATGATGCGGCTCCGGCGCGAGGACCCGCGTGTCGTCGGCTCGTTCAGGTTGCACAGGCGCCTGGGCGCCGGCGGCATGGGTGTGGTCTATCTGGGCTCGGACCGGCGCGGCCAACGCGTCGCGCTGAAGGTGATCCGGCCGGATCTGGCGGAGGATCAGGAGTTCCGGTCGCGGTTCGCCCGTGAGGTGTCGGCCGCGCGCCGCATCCGAGGCGGCTGTACGGCGCGGCTGGTCGCGGCCGACCTCGACGCGGACCGGCCATGGTTCGCCACGCAGTACGTGCCCGGTCCCTCGCTGCACGACAAGGTCGCCGCCGAGGGGCCGCTCTCCGCGGCCGACGTGGCGGTGGTCGGCTCCGCGCTCGCGGAGGGCCTGGTGGCCGTGCACGAGGCCGGTGTCGTCCACCGCGACCTCAAGCCGTCGAACATCCTGCTGTCCCCCAAGGGGCCGCGGATCATCGACTTCGGCATCGCCTGGGCCACCGGCGCCTCCACGCTGACGCACGTCGGGACGGCCGTCGGGTCGCCCGGCTTCCTCGCGCCCGAACAGGTGCGCGGCGCCACCGTCACGCCCGCCACCGACGTCTTCGCGCTCGGCGCCACCCTCGCGTACGCGGGCATGGCGGACTCGCCCTTCGGACACGGCAGTTCCGAGGTCATGCTCTACCGGGTGGTCCACGAGGAGGCGCAGCTGCACGGCGTGCCCGACGCGCTCGCGCCGCTGATCAGGGCCTGTCTCGCCAAGGATCCGGAGGAGCGGCCCAGCACGCTCCAACTGTCGCTCAGGCTCAAGGAGATCGCGGCCCGCGAGGCGCAGGGGCTCGGCACCGTCCGGCCGCCCGCGCCCCGGCAGAGCCACGAACAGCCGACCGGCCGTCTCGCCGAGAGCTATCTGGACGAGCGCACCCAGCGCAGGCCCGCCCCCGGCGCCACTCCCCCGCCGCGCTCAGGACCGCCGCGCACGGGCTCGTCCCGGACCGGCTCGTCCCGGCCGCGCAACGCGCGCTCCGGATCGCGGCCTTCCGGCCCCCGCAACACCACGCGTTCGGGCGGCAGGCCGGCCCCGCGCAGCGGCGCGGGCCGCCCGGGGCCGCGCACCACCGGCACGGGCCGGCGGGGACCGGCCAATCCGCGGCTGCTGCGGCAGCGGCTCTTCGTCTTCGTCGTCGTCACGCTGCTCGTGGCGCTCGGCATCGCGGCCGCGCAGGGCTGCCAGGGGCCCGCGCGGGGCCTCGGGGACGATCACGTACGCGATGTGAAGCAGCACACGCGGACCGACCCCTCGGCCGCGCCGGGCGCGTGAGGACGGCGCCGCGTCAGAGCTGCGGGCGCCCCGTGGCCACCGCGTAGAACGCGACCGCCGCGGCCGCGCCCACGTTCAGCGAGTCCACGCCGTGGGCCATCGGGATGCGGACCCATTCGTCGGCGGCGACCAGCGCCTGGGTGGAGAGGCCTTCGCCCTCCGCGCCCAGCATGAGCGCGACACGGTCCATCCGGTGCGGCGCCGCCTCGTCCAGCGACTTGGCCTTCTCGTCGGGGGTGAGGGCGAGGAGGTTGAAGCCCGCGCCGCGCACGCCCTCCAGGCCCTTCGGCCAGGATTCCAGGCGGGCGTACGGGACGGAGAAGACCGCGCCCATCGAGACCTTCACGGAGCGGCGGTACAGCGGGTCCGCGCAGTCCGGCGAGAGCAGGACCGCGTCCATGCCGAGCGCGGCGGCGGAGCGGAAGATGGCGCCGATGTTGGTGTGGTCGTTCACCGCCTCCATGACGACGACGCGGCGGGTGGTCGCGAGGAGCTCGTCGGCGGTGGGCAGCGGCTTGCGCTGCATGGAGGCGAGCGCGCCGCGGTGCACGTGGTAGCCGGTGACGCGCTCGGCGAGGTCGGGGCTGACCGCGTACACCGGGGCCGGGAGTTCGTCGATGACGTCGCGCATGACGTCGACCCACTTGGCCGAGAGCAGCATGGAGCGCATCTCGTACCCGGCGTCCTTGGCCCGTCTGATGACCTTCTCGCCCTCGGCGATGAACAGGCCCTCGGCCGGTTCACGCCGGCGGCGCAGCTCGACGTCGGTCAGGCCGGTGTAGTCGCGCAGGCGCGGGTCGTCGGGGTCGTCGACGGTGATGAGATCAGCCACAGGGTGATACTGCCTTGTCCTGGGTGTGGTGCCAACGGCTGTGGACGGGTTCCGTTACCGCTGGTCATGTGTGGGTGTGCGGGCGCGTTACGCAAGGGGCTCGGGGCCGACCTTCACGACGTCGCCGATGACGATGACGGCCGGGGGCTTCACCTCGTGGACGCGCACCGCCTCGGCGACCGTGCCGAGCGTGGCGTCGACGCGGCGCTGGGCGGCCGTCGTGCCCTCCTGGATCAGGGCGAGCGGGGTGTCGGCGGACTTGCCGTGGGCGACCAGGGCCTCGGCGATCTTGCCGATCTTGTCGACGCCCATCAGGACCACCAGGGTGCCGCGCAGCTTGGCCAGCGACTCCCAGTCGACCAGTGAGCGCTCGTCGTCCGGCGCCACATGGCCGCTGACCACGGTGAACTCATGGGCGACGCCGCGGTGGGTGACCGGGATGCCGGCGGCCGAGGGGACGGAGATCGAGCTGGAGATGCCGGGGACGACCGTGCAGGCGATGCCCGCCTCGGCGAGCGCCTGGAGTTCCTCCATGCCCCGGCCGTAGACGTAGGGGTCGCCGCCCTTGAGCCGGACGACGGCCTTGCCCTGCTTGGCGTGCTCGATCAGGGCGTTGTTGATCGCCTCCTGCGCCATGTAGCGGCCGTAGGGGATCTTCGCGGCGTCGATGACCTCGACGTGCGCCGGGAGTTCGTCGAGGAGGTCGCGGGGGCCGAGGCGGTCGGCGATGACGACGTCGGCGGCGGCCAGCAGCCGCCGGCCGCGGACGGTGATCAGGTCGGGGTCGCCGGGGCCGCCGCCGACCAGGGCGACGCCGGGGGTCCGTGCGCGCAGGTGCGGGGCGACCAGGCTGCCGTCGCGCAGGCCCTCGACGACCGCGTCGCGGATGGCGGCGGTGCGGCGGGGGTCGCGGTCGTGGACGTCGCTGGAGAGGACCGCGACGGTGACGCCCTCGGAGCGGCCGGTGGCCGGGGTCCAGGCGGTGGCGGCCTCGGCGTCGTCGGAGCGCACGCACCAGACGCGGTGGGCCTCGGCCTCCGCCGACGCCCGGGTGTTCGCCTCCGCGTCGCTGGTGGCGATCAGGGCGTACCAGGCGCCGTCCAGGTCGCCGTCCTCGTACCTGCGCCGCGTCCAGGTGATCTCGCCCGCGTCCGCCATGGCCTCGACGGACGGGGTCGCCGACGGCGATACGAGCAGGACGTCGGCGCCCGCCTTGATCAGTGCCGGGAGGCGGCGCTGGGCCACCTGGCCACCGCCGAGGACGACGACGCGGCGCCCTGCGAGGCGGAGACCTACGGGGTAGGCGGGGTTTTCGGCCATGGCTCTGGGGCTCCTCGTGCGGGCGGAGTCTTCGTGGTGCGCCACCGCTGCTGCGCTGGAGCGGCTGCTTGACGTGCGGGTTCAGTATGGCGGGGGCGGGGCCGGAGGTCTCCCCCAGCCCCGCCCTGTTGCCGGGATCGGGGACTTCGCCCCGGCGGCGGCTACTTCTCGGTGACGCCCGCCGAGTCGAACGTGGCGACCTCGTGCATCGCGCGGGCCGCGCTCTGCACGACCGGCAGCGCGAGCAGCGCGCCGGTGCCCTCGCCGAGGCGCAGGTCCAGGTCGACCAGGGGGCGCAGGCCCAGCTTGTTGAGGGCGGCCACGTGGCCCGGCTCGGCGCTGCGGTGGCCCGCGATGCAGGCCGCGAGGACCTCGGGGGCGATGGCGCGGGCGACCAGGGCGGCCGCGCCGGCGCTGACGCCGTCCAGGATCACCGGCGTGCGCAGGGAGGCGCCGCCGAGGAGCAGGCCGACCATGGCCGCGTGCTCCAGGCCGCCGATCGCCGCGAGGACGCCGATCGGGTCCGCCGGGTCGGGCCGGTGCAGCTCCAGGGCGCGGCGGACGACCTCGACCTTGCGGGTGTGCATCTCGTCGTTGATGCCCGTGCCGCGGCCGGTGACCTCGGCGGGGTCCACCTCCGTGTAGACGGAGATCAGGGCCGCCGACGCGGTGGTGTTGGCGATGCCCATCTCGCCGGTGAGCAGCGCCTTGTTGCCGGCCGCCACCAGGTCGCGGGCGGTCTCGATGCCGACCTCGACGGCCGCCTTGACCTCCTCGCGGGTCAGGGCGGGTCCGGTCGTCATGTCCGCGGTGCCCGCGCGGACCTTGCGCGGCAGCAGGCCCGGCGTGGCCGGGAGTTCGCTCGCCACGCCCACGTCGATGACGCAGACCTCGGCGCCCACCTGGTTGGCGAAGGCGTTGCAGACCGCGCCGCCGCCGAGGAAGTTGGCGACCATCTGCGCGGTCACCTCCTGGGGCCAGGCGGTGACGCCCTGGGCGTGCACGCCGTGGTCGCCCGCGAAGATCGCGACGGCCGCGGGCTCCGGGATCGGCGGCGGGCACATCCGGGACAGGCCGGAGAGCTGCGCGGAGATGATCTCCAGCATGCCGAGCGCGCCCGGCGGCTTGGTCATCCGCTTCTGGCGTTCCCACGCCTCGCCGAGCGCCTTGGCGTCCAGCGGGCGGATGTTGGCCACGGTCTCGGCGAGCAGGTCGTGCGGGTCCTCGCCGGGCAGGGCGCGGCGGCCGTACGTCTCCTCGTGGACGACCCAGGAGAGCGGGCGGCGCTTGGACCAGCCGGCCTGCATCAGCTCGGGCTCGTCCGGGAACTCGTCGACGTATCCCACACAGAGGTAGGCGACGACTTCGAGGTGCTCGGGCAGGCCGAGAGTGCGGACCATCTCGCGCTCGTCGAAGAAGCTGACCCAGCCGACGCCGAGGCCCTCGGCGCGCGCGGCGAGCCAGAGGTTCTCGACGGCGAGCGCCGAGGAGTACGGGGCCATCTGCGGCTGGGTGTGCCGGCCGAGGGTGTGGCGGCCGCCGCGGGTGGGGTCGGCGGTGACGACGATGTTCACCGGGGTGTCGAGGATGGCCTCGATCTTCAGTTCCTTGAACTGCTTCGCGCGGCCCTTGGGCAGGGACTTGGCGTACGCGTCGCGCTGGCGGGCGGCCAGTTCGTGCATGGTCCTGCGGGTCTCCGCGGACTTGATGACGACGAAGTCCCAGGGCTGGGAGTGGCCGACCGACGGGGCGGTGTGCGCGGCCTCCAGGACGCGGAGCAGCACCTCGTGCGGGATGGGGTCGGCGCGGAAGCCGTTGCGGATGTCGCGGCGCTCGCGCATGACGCGCAGCACGGCCTCGCGCTCGGCGTCGGCGTAGCCCGGGGCGGCGGTGCCCGCGGACACGGCGGGCTCGACGAGCTCCGCGTCCGTCTCGCCCGGCTCCTCGGCCACGGTCAGGAACTCCGGGGCCTCGGGGTCGGCCGCCACGAGCGGCTCCGGAACCTCGGGGGCGTGCGGTGCGTCGTCCGCCTCGGGAGCGTCCGGCGCCGCGACGGGCGCGAGGGCTTCGGGAGCCTCGGGCGTCCCGGGCGCGGGCAGGGGGGCTTCAGGCGCTTCGGCCATCTCGGGTGCTTCGGCCACTTCGGTCACTTCGTTCGCTTCGATCGGTTCGAACGAGATGACGTCGTCGGCCTCGTCCAACTCGTCGGCCGGGTCGGCCGTCTGCGGGGCGGCCGGGAATCCGGTCACAACCGCCGCAGAGGAGACAATACGGGGCACTGCGGAGCCATCCGGGCCCTGGGGGGCCTCAGCGGCTTCGGGCGCCGCCTCCGCCGTCGCCTCGACCGTCGGCAGACCCGGCTCGTCGACCGGCGCCACGCCTTCGGCGTCCGGCGCGGGGATCGGCTCGGCCACGGGCGCCACCGCGGGCTCGGCACCGTCGCGCGGGGCGGGCACGGTGACGGCAGGCTGCGCGGCGTCGGGCGTGAGATCGGCGGTCGCCGGGTCCTCGGGGGCGAGGGTCTCGGGCGTCAGGGCCGCGGGCTCCGGAATGTCCTGCGCCGGGGCGTCGGCCGGGTCCGTGTCCGCGGGCGGTACGGGTACGGGGGTGGCGTCCGCCGGATCCGCGGCCGGAGCGTCGGCCTCGGGGGCCTCGGGGGTCTCGGCGGCCTCCGGGGTGACCGGGGGCTCCTGGGGGACGGCCACGGGGTGCGGCGGCGTCGGGGCCAGGTGCGGGGTGGTCGGGACCGAGCCGTCGACCGGCACGAACTGGCCGACGGGCGCGGGGTCTTGGGGCAGGCCGGGCTCACCGTGGGCCGGGGCGGCGTGACCGTTCAGGGGCGCCGCGGTGTCCTGCGGGACGTGCGGGGCCTGGGCATCCTGAGGGTTCTGGGGGAACTGCGGCTCGGGCTGCTGCGGTCCGGGCGCGGCGTGCCGAGCCTCGGCGGGGTACCCCTCCGGGGCGTGCGGGGCGGCGTGCGCGCCCGGCGCGGGGTCGGGGGCGTACCCCGGGTGGGGCATCCCGTCGGCGTACGGAGCCTGCGCCCCGTCCCACGGCTGGGCGGAGGCGACGGCGAACGCCGGCTGACCGGCGCCGGTGGGCCCGGCGTACGCGAACGCGGGCTGCTCGCCTGCCGGGACCTGGACCTGATGGTCGCCCGGCGCGAACTGCGCGCCATCCACCGGGAACTGCGGGTCACCCGGCGCGAACTGCTGCTCGTCGGCCGGGAACTGCTGCTCCCCCATCGGGACCTGCCCGAAGTCCGCGGCGTTCGGGAAGGCGGCGGCCTCGGGGGCGTACGCGACCGGCGCGTCCGCCTCTTGGACGTGACCCGGCGCGTGTTCCGGCGCCTGCTCTTCCCGCTCCTCGGCGGGCGCACCGGCGACCGCCTCCGAAGGCAGCTCGGCGGGGACGGCGTCGGCGGCCTGCGGTGCCGGTGTGACGACCGGGGCGTCCGGGGCGTCCGGGGCGTCCGGGATTTCTGTGGCGGCTGCGGCCTCTGGGACTACGGCGGCGTCCGGGGCGTCCGAGGCGCCAGTGACCTCCGAGGCTTCTGCGGGCGCTGGGGCCTCCGCGAGCAATGGGGCCTCTGCGGCCTCAGCGGCCTCCGGGACGACCGTTTCTGCTGGTGCGGCGGGCGCCACCGCGTCGGCCTGCGGCGTCCCCCACGGCGCGGCCCCCTGCGGCGGGATCTCGCCAAGCTGCGGTCCCGGCAGGGGCTGGCCCGCGGCGTCACGCGGGATGTCGAGGTACTCGGGACCGGTCGGCGGCCCCGCGTGGCGCGCGGGCGCGGCGTGCTGGACAGAGGGCGCCCCCGCGGGCCCGCGGTCGGCGAGGGAGCGCACCGGGCTCCCCGTGCCGTCGGGCACCGCGGGGCCGGACGGGCCGTGGTGGAGCGGGCGGCGGGCGGGTCCCGGATGGGACGACGCGGACGTGCCGTCGGGCATGCGGACGCCGTTCAGGTCGATCGAACCGCTGTCGCGGCCGGAGGTCTCGTGTGGACCGGGCTGGTGGGCGGGCTCGGCGGCGTGCGGGGCCTCGACGGCGTGGGCGGACTCGGCGACATGCGTCGGCTGAACCGCCGGAGCCGGCTGAACCGCCTGCGCGGGCCCGGACCCCCGGCCGGGCTGCTGCCCGTGGCCGGGAACCTGCCCGTGCCCCGGCAGTTGGCCCTGGGCCACGGCGGACGCGGCCTGCGCCTCGCTCCAGGCCCCCTGGGCGCCGGGCATCAGCAGCAGGTCGTCGTCATCGGCGGGGCTTTCGGCGGGGGCGGAGGGATCGGCGGGGGCGGCGGAGTCGACGGAGTCGGCGAAGGAGTACGCGCCCGGTGCGGGTACGCCCGGCTGCTGCGCCCCCATGCCCTGCGCGGGCCCGGAAGGTACACCGTTGCCTGCGCCCTCCGGCAGTCCCTCACCCGGGACCTGGCCGGTGTCGGTCATGCGTAACCCCTCGCCCATCGGTTAGTGCTTCTTCGACCGCCCCTCGGCCTTCGGCCGGGGAGGTCCCATCGCCCGGAGCGGCGCACCGACCGCCCGTCATCCTCAACGAGCGTGCGCGCCGCGCGGCACGAACCGCGCACCGGACACCAGGCATTCTCCCTGTCCGTCCGCCACCGCGGCAGCTTGATCGGGCACGGCCCGCTGTGGACTGCGCCACGTTGCGCGTCCTCCGGTCGCGCCGTACCACACCCACCCTCACAACGGGCGGGCCTTCCGGACATCGGCCAATGAACTCCTTGGCTGCCGGGTGCAGTACGACGATCGGTCAGCCTACCCCGCGCTCCGTGCCCGGGGGGTCACGGGGAGCGGTCGGGCAACCGTCCCGAGAGCAGGAACACCACGGTCCGCTTCTCCTCCCGCCAGGCGCGGGTGTCCAGCTCGACGGACTGCAGAAGGGCGCATTCGACGACGTATCCGTGCTCGCTCAGATCCCGGCCGATGAGTTCGGCGGCGTCGCGTGTCGCGGCGTGCGTCACGATGCGTTCCGGGCGGCGGTCGGCGACGGCGGAGACCACCGCGGCTCCCCCGCCCCCGACCCGTACGACATCGGGTTCGGGCAGGTCTTCGAGGACGTGCGGGGCGTCGCCGTGCACGGTCTGCGCCTGGACGCCGAAGCGGCGGACGGCGGCCGTGGTGCGGCCGAGGGCGTCCGGGTCGCGGTCGACGGCGATCACGGCGGCGCCGAACCGGGCCGCCTCCGCGGTGAAGGCCCCGCTGCCGCAGCCGATGTCCCAGACGAGGTCGCCCATGCGCGGCCCCAGGCGGGCGAGTTGGGCGGAGCGCAGCCGGTCGGTCTCGCCCTCGCCGAGCCAGATGTCGCCGCCGTACTCCGCGGCGGGCAGCGCCCAGCCGCGCGGGCCCGCGCCCGGCTCGCGCCCCATGATCCAGCCGGTGTCGGCGGCCGCGGTGCCGCCGATGACGATGACGACGTTCGGGTCGCGCCAGGAGTGGTCGGCCGCGTTGTCCGAGGTGACGATAGAGACCTGCTCGCGCTCGGTGCCGAGTTCCTCGCAGATCACGAAGGTGCGGTGGACGCCGTCGAGCAGCAGTCCGAGTTCGGCGGGGCCCGCGCCGGGCGAGGTGAGGACGGCGACCTTGGTGTGGGCGCGGCAGACGTTCACGGCACGGCGCAGGGTGCGGCGGTGGGCGACGACGACCTCGGCGTCGTCCCAGGGCATGCCGGCGCGGGCGAAGGCCTGGGCCACCGAGGAGACGGCGGGCACCACTTCGACCTCCAGGCCGAACTCCGGGGCGCGCAGGGTGCGGACGACGCCGAAGAAGCCGGGGTCGCCGTCGGCGAGGACGACGGCGGTGCCGCGGTGGGCGGCGATGCGGCGGGCGGCGAGGGCGACGCTGCCGAGGCGGATCCGTTCGGCGCGGGCGGGCACCTCGTCGAGCGCCAGGTGGTGGGCGGCGCCCGCCACGAGCGTCGCAGCGCCGAGCGCGGAGCGCGCGGCGGCGGTCAGCGGCGTACCGTCCCAGCCGATCACCGTGACCCGGTCGGCCATCGTCGTCTGTCTCCTGTGGTTCTCGCGGGTCGTCAGTGCGGGGCGGGGCTGCGCGGGGGCGACCAAGCACGCGGCCAGTGGCGAGCGTACCTGCTGGGACTCGGGAGCGGCCGAGTGACGGGTGGTGTGTGTCCCGGCGGGCGGATCCGGGCGGGGGGCTCAGTTCCAGTCGGAGTACGCCGAGAAGCCGCTGTCGGCGAGGCTCTCGGAGACGCCTTCGAGATCCTCCGGGAGCAGGCTCCACACGATGAGGTCGGTGCGCACGTCCAGCCAGCCGCCGAACGGGTCGCCGCCGTTCCTCGTGCGCGCTATCCAGGCGCCGCGCAGGACGCCCTCGCTGATGGAGCCGATCTTCTGGGCCACCTGCTGGGCGGCGGTGTTGTCGGCGGCGGTGCGCAGCTCGATGCGTTCGAACTTCTGGTCGTGGAAGAGCCATTGGGCGGTGGCGAGCGCGGCCTCGGAGGCGTAGCCCTCGCCGCGGGCCCAGGGGGCGACGACGTAGTTCAGCTCGGTGGAGCGCACCCGCCAGTCGGTGTCCCGGAGTTGGATGATGCCGACAAGGCGCTGGGTGAGGAACTCGGTGATCGCCAGAACGATTCCGCGGCCCTCGGAGTGCTCGGCGGGGGCGAGGCGGGTGATCCACTCGCGCGCGTCGGCCTCGGTGTAGGGCTGCGGCACGGAGGTCCAGGCCGTGATCTGCTCGTCGTTCATCATCTCCGCGTACGCGGGGACGTCCGCCTCTTCGAGAGGGCGCAGCACCAGCCGCTCCGTGCTGATGGAGATGTCGGGGAACCCCGACGTGCCCGCTGTGCCCGAGGAGGCTGTAGTCATGCGCCGCTCCATAACCTTCATAGACCTGAAGGACCTTCACCTTTCGGTCTTCTGAAGTGCCCAGCATGCAGCATGCACGGGCCCGGACGCACCACGGGGTCCTCCCCCGACAAGGGAGAGGACCCCGTTGATGTCCCGCGCGCGGGAGGCCGTTCAGCCCGCCTCGACGGGCAGTACGGACCCCTGGTACTTGTCCTCGATGAACTTCCTGACCTCGGGCGAGGTGAGGAGCTCGGCGAGCTTCTTCACGCGCGGGTCGTCCTCGTCGCCCTTCTTGACGGCGAGGACGTTGTTGTAGGGATTGCCCTTCGGGGACTCCAGGAGGATGGCGTCCTTCTTGGGGCTGAGCCCGGCGTCGAGCGCGTAGTTGTTGTTGATGACCGCCGCGTCGAGGTCGTCGAGCGAGCGCGGCAACTGCGCGGGGTCGAGCGGCTTGACGGTGAGCTTCTTCGGGTTGGACGTGATGTCCTCGGGCGTCGCCGTGTCGCCGACGCCCTTCTTGAGCCCGATGACGCCCCGGGAGGCGAGCAGTTGGAGCGCCCGCCCCTCGTTGGTGGTGTCGTTCGGAACGCCGACGGTGGCGCCGGTGCCGAGCGCGGTGACGCTCTCGGTCTTCTTCGCGTACACACCCATCGGCGGCAGGTACACCTCGGTGACCGGCACCAGGTCCGTCTTCTTGGACTTGTTGAAGTTCTCGAGGTACGGGGTGTGCTGGTACAGGTTGGCGTCGAGCGAGCCCTCCTGGAGCGCGGTGTTCGGCGTGTTGTAGTCGGTGAACTCGGTGATGCTGAGGTCGAGTCCGGCCTTCTCCGCCAGGTGCTCCTTGATGTACGTGAGGACTTCGCCGGCCGGCGTCGGGGTGGCGCCGACGACGAGGCCGTCGCCGGACTTCCCCGAGTCCGCGCCGCACGCGGTGAGGCCGAGGGCGAGGGCCACGGTCCCCGCCGCGGCGGCGATCACGGACGTACGCATGATCAGAACGCGGCGACGACGGCGCCGTCGTACTTCTCGTCGATGAACTTCTTGACCTCGGGCGAGGTGAGGAGCTTGGCGAGCTTCTTCACGCGCGGGTCGTTCTCGTCGCCCTTCTTGACGGCGAGGAAGTTGCCGTAGGGGTTGCCCTTGGCGGGCTCGGCGACGATGGCGTCCTTGGCGGGGCTGAGCGAGGGCTTGGCCTCCAGCGCGTAGTTGCCGTTGATCACCGCGGCGTCGACGTCGGCCAGGGTGCGGGGCACCGTGGGGGCCTCCAGCTCCTTGAACGTGATGTTCTTGGGGTTCTTGGCTACGTCCTTGGGGGTGGCCTCGTAGCCCACGCCCTTCTTGAGCTCGATGACGCCGTTGTCCGCGAGGAGCTTGAGCGCGCGGGCCTCGTTGGTGGTGTCGTTCGGGATGGCGACGGTGGCGCCGTCCTTCAGCTGCGACAGCTTCTCGACCTTCTTCGAGTACACGCCGAGCGGCTCCAGGTGCACCGTGGCCCCGGGGACGGGCACGATCTCGGTGCCCCGCTTCTTGTTGAAGTCGTCCAGGTACGGCTTGTGCTGGAAGTAGTTGGCGAAGACCTCGCCCTGCTGGACGGCGGTGTTCGGCGTGATGTAGTCGGTGAATTCCTTCACCTGGAGGTCGAGGCCCGCCTTCTTGGCGAGGTTCTTCTTGACGTAGTCGAGGATCTCGCCCTGCGGCGTCGGGGTCGCGGCGACGACGAGCGGGCCGTCCTTGTCGCCTGCGGAGCCCTTGTCGGAGCCACAGGCGGAGAGCCCGAGGGTGAGGGCTCCGGCGGCGAGGACAGCGGTGGTGATCTTGGCGGTGTTACGCACGAAAAGTGCCTTTCTCCATGGGTGGTGCCGGTGGTGCGGCCCCGCGCGGGGCGGGGAGGTTGAGGCGGGGGGAGGTCTGCCCTGGCCCCGGCTCAGCCGGTCTTGGTGGCCGACTCCGCGGCGGCGGTGTCGGGCAGGACGCCGCGCAGCGGCCGGAAGAGCAGCAGCGGGCCGGACCCGCCGCCGCGCTTGTGCAGCCTGCGGGCCGCGTAGTCGCCGGCGAACTGGATGATCGAGATGACCACGGCGAGGATCGCCACGGTGATCCACATCAGCTCGGTCTCGAAGCGCTGGTAGCCGTAGCGCAGCGCGAGGTCGCCGAGGCCGCCGCCGCCGACCGTGCCGGCCATCGCGGAGTAGCCGATGAGGGCGACGATCGTGGTGGTGGCGCCCGAGATCAGCGAGGGCAGCGACTCGGGCACGAGGACCTTGCGCACGACGGTCCAGGTGGAGCCGCCCATCGACTGCACGGCCTCGACGAGCCCGCCGTCGACCTCACGGATCGAGGTCTCCACCAGGCGCGCGAAGAAGGGGATGGCGCCGACGGCCAGCGGCACGAGGGCGGCCTCGCGGCCGATCGTGGTGCCGGTGATCCAGCGCGTGAAGCCCATCAGGGCGACCATCAGGATGATGAAGGGCATCGACCGCGCGATGTTCACGATCTGCCCGATCACCTTGTTGAGGACGGCGTTCTGCAGCAGCGCGCCGCGCTCGGTGAGGACGAGCAGGATGCCGAGCGGGAGTCCGGCGACGACGGCTATCAGCGTCGACCAGCCCACCATGTAGAGGGTGTCCCAACAGGCCTGCTCCAGCAGGGGCTGCATCTCCGACCAGGTCACTTGGCACCTTCCTTGACCAGCAGCGTCTCGCCGCGCGGCACGGCGACGGGCTCTTCGCCCGCGATGTCCACCTGCAGGCCCTGCTCGCGCAGGAAGCCGATCGGGACGACGTTCTCCTCGAAGCGGCCGGGCAGTTCGATGCGCATGCGGCCGACCTGCTTGCCCGCGACGGTGTCCATCGCGGCGCCGAGGATCGAGATGTCGATGTTGTACGTGCGCGACAGCTGGGAGATGACCGGCTGGGTCGCGGCCTCCCCGTGGAACGTCACGTCGACGACGGTCCGGTCGTCGCCGGTGGCCTCGCCGCTGACCGGGAAGAGCGCGGCGGCGAGCTCGGAGCCCGGCGTCGCGAGCAGCTCGGTGACGGTGCCGGACTCCACGATCTGGCCGCGCTCCATGAGGGCGGCGGAGTCGCAGACGCTCTTGACGACGTCCATCTCGTGCGTGATGAGCAGGACGGTCAGGCCCAGCTGCTGGTTGAGGTCGCGCAGCAGCTGCAGGATGGAGCGGGTGGTCTCCGGGTCGAGGGCGCTGGTGGCCTCGTCGGAGAGCAGCACCTTGGGGTCGCCGGCCAGAGCGCGGGCGATGCCGACGCGCTGCTTCTGACCGCCGGAGAGCTGGGCCGGGTAGGACCGGGCCTTGTCGGCGAGGCCGACGAGGTCGAGGAGTTCCAGGGCCTTGCGGGAGCGCTGCTGCCCGCTCAGACCGAGGATCTCCAGCGGCAGCTCGACGTTGTCCTGCACGGTGCGCGAGGACAGCAGGTTGAAGTGCTGGAAGACCATGCCGATGCGGCTGCGGGCCCGGCGCAGTTCCTTGCCGGCGCGCGGGCCGCGTCCGGCGAGGGCGGTGAGGTCCTGGCCGGCCACGGTCACCGTGCCGGAGGTGGGGCGCTCCAGGAGGTTGACGCAGCGGATCAGGGAGGACTTGCCGGCGCCGGACTGGCCGATGACGCCGTACACCTCGCCCTCGCGGACGTGCAGGTCGACTCCGTCGAGGGCGGTTACTTCACGACCGCGTGAGCGGTAGACCTTGGTGAGGCCGGAAGTGGTGATCACAGGGGTTTCCGTCACTGTCGAGTGCGCGGCGCGGGTGTCGCCGGGCACGGGGCATTCGTTCGGAACGCGGCACGGTTCTCGCGGTGGTGGGGCGGGAAACCGGAGGACGTGTGCGCGGGGCCGGCTCGCTTCCTGCGTCGACTCGTCGATTCCATCGAGTACGTCGGTCAGGAGCGCGGCACAGCGGCTTCGCTTCGGGGCGCGAGGCTCGGAGGTGGTGCGGGGGCCCTCAGAAGGCGCACATTCGACACATACAACGAGCACCGGGCGTCGTGGTCGCCTCGGTCGCAGGGGTGCGGTTGCTCGTCGTGGTCATGGGCCCAAGTAAAACATGCGTGCGACCGCCGTCCACCACCGCTGTCCGTATACCGGACAGCGGTGGGACGGCGATGGAGGCCCGGGTTCCGGAACTCAGCCGGCGAGCGTGATCTCCACGCCACCGGCCGTGGCCTGCGCGGACACGGCGGAGAGGTCGGTGACGACGGCGTCGGCGGAGAGCTCGGAGGCCTGGTGGGTTGTGGTCAACGCCACGGTGGTCATGCCGCCGGCGCGGCCGGCCTGGAGGCCCGCGGGGGCGTCCTCGAAGACGACGCAGCGCGCGGGGTCGACGCCGAGCTTCTCGGCCGCGAGCAGGAAGGGCGCCGGGTCGGGCTTGCCGCGCGTGATGTCGTCGGCGGCGATGACGAGGCCGGGGCGGATGCCGACCTCGGCGAGGCGGGCGTCGGCGAGGGCGCGGGTCGCGGAGGTCACCACGGCCCAGCGGCCGGCCGGCAGGGAGTCGAGGAGCTCGCGGGTGCCGGGCAGCAGCACGACACCGCCGGCCACGTCGGAGACCTCCAGCTCCTCGATGCGGGCGACCGCCTCGGCGACCCGCTCCGGGGGCAGCAGGTCGGCGGCGATCTCGGCGGCGGGACGGCCGTGCAGCTCCACCGCGGCGAAGGCCTCGGCGGTGATCCCGTACTCCCGCGCCCACCGCGTCCAGCAGCGGTACACCGACTCCATGGAGGAGATGAGGGTGCCGTCGTTGTCGAACAGGAGCGCGTCAGCCTGGATCTTCATGGTGACCGAGGGTACGGGTCGCTCCCCGGGGGCGCGCATCGGGGCGAGCGGCCCGGGGGCGGGGGCCGTGGGTCCCGGCGGGCAGGGGGTCGCAAGGGCCGCGCGCCGGGGGCCGGAGGGCCCGTAATAAAGTCACGGGCATGGTTGATGCCCTGACGATCGCGGTCTCCGTGGCCGCGCTCGCCCTCGCCGCCTGGTGCGGTTTCGCCGCGTACCGCGACCAGCCGACCAAGGACTGGCACTTCATCGGCATGGCCGTGGTGACCCTGCTCGCCGCGGTGCAGCTGATCGTCGGCATCGTCCAGCTCGCGCGCGGCGAGGAGGCGGACCAGGGCACGACGATCTTCGTCTCGTATCTGATCGGCGCCTTCGCCTGCGTCCCCGCCACGGGGTTCATGTCGCTGGCCGAGCGGAGCCGCTGGGGCTCGGTGACGGTCGCCGCGGGCGGTGTGGTGCTCGCCGTGCTCGAAGTGCGGCTCTACGACATCTGGGGAGGCTGAGGTGGCGGTGACCGAGCCCGAGAACGACGGCGGGGCGGAGCGGGCCGAGGCCCCCGCGCGCCAGAAACTGATCACCGGCCCCGGCATCCTGCTGGTGTGGCTGTACGGCGTGATGGTCGTCGCCGCGGTGTCCCGCTCGGCGGTGCAGATCTCCACGGACTTCGACAAGGCACCGCTCGCCTACACGCTCTCCGCGCTGGCGGGCGTCGTCTACGGCTTCATCACGTACTCGCTGGTGCGCGGCGGTGCCGCGGCCCGCTCGGCGGCGCTGGTGTGCTGCGCCGCCGAGCTGGTGGGCGTGCTCGTGGTGGGCACCTGGACGCTGGTGGAGCCGTCCGCCTTCCCCGACGCCACGGTGTGGTCGGACTTCGGGATGGGCTACCTCTTCATCCCGGTGATCCTGCCGGTGACGGCGATCTTCTGGCTGAACAGGGCGCGACGGGCCGCCGCTTAGTCGCTACGCGCTGGTCACGAAGGCTTCCGCCGTCACGTCCTTGGCGAGCGTGACCCTCGTGAGCCGGTCGTTCACCCGCTCCGTGTCCACCTGCGCGTAACCGTGCTTGCGGTACAGCTGGAGGTTCTGTTCGCTGCGGTGGCCGGAGGAGAGCTGGAAGGACTTCGCGGCGCCGTCCGCGCCGAGGCGGTTCTCTATCGCGTCGAGCAGCCGGCCGCCCAGGCCGTGCCGCTGCATGCGGGGGTGGACGATGAGCTTGCCGATCCGTGCCGTGCCGTCCGCGTCGACCGTGCCGCGCACGGAGGCCACCACCTCGGTGCCGAGCCGGGCCACCAGGACGGTGCCCGCCGCCATTTCGGACCTGAGCGACTCCAGGGACTGGGTCAGGGGTTCGATCGCGTAGTCGCCGTAGATCTGCGCCTCGCTCTGGTAGCAGAGGTACTGCAGTTTCAGGATCTGCTCCGCGGCGTCCTGGTCGTCCGCCGCCGCCACCGAGATGGTCACGCTCATGCCCATGTGTGCATGCCTCCCGCTCACCTGCTCCACCGGTTGTCTACCGCTCCATTCCCCACGGAGCAGGAGCCGCAACCTCCGCCGTCAGCATTCTGCGCAGGCATCCCAGGCATCGGGAACGTTCCGGCCCCAGACTCCCCTGTGACATTCCCAACTCCCCTGCGATTTCGCGGTAGGTGAGGTCCTCCGGGGACAGCAGCGCGGACATGAGGCGGGCGCAGCGGGCGGGGAGTCTGCGCACCGCGGCGTGCAGGGTGCGGTGCCGGTCGGCGGTCAGGGCGCGCTGTTCGGGGCCGCGTTCGGTGTCGTCGGCGGGCTCGCTCGCGTACGCCACCTCGCGCCGGCCGGTGCAGCGGGTGCGGCGCGCCTCGGACCGCACGGCGCCGCGCAGCCACCGCGCCGGGTCGGCGGGCGGCCCGTCCGCTTCCAGGCGCTCCAACAGGCGCAGCCAGACGGCCTGTTCCAGGTCGCCGGGGTCGGCGCCGGAGCCGAGGGCCTCCGCGGATGCCTCGGCGGCGAGGAGGGGGCGCAGGGCGGGGATGAGGTCGTGGGTCATGCCCGGCGGGACGCGACCGCTCCGGTACGAGGTTTCCGGAGCGGCCGCTTCTCACCCCATCCGGGGCCGGGCGGTGCGCTGTTGACGCATGTCACCCGGCGCCCCAGGGGGACGGCGGCGACCGGCCGTCAGTCCCGTGCGAAGTCCGCGGCGGCGAGTAGCGCGGTGTCGCAGTTGTCGGAGAAGATCCCGTCGATGCCCGTCTCGAAGTACGCCCGGAAGGCGCCGAAGGCGTCCCCGTAGGCGTTCGGGTCGGTGCCCTTGCGGAAGTTCGTGGGCAGGAAGGTGTTCTCGTTGCGCATCGTGTACGGGTGCAGGATCAGGTCCGCCTCGTGCGCGTCCTCGACCAGCGTGGTCGGGGTGCCGAGGCTGCCGTCGGCCTTCTTCGGGATGATCAGGTCGAGGGTCGGGCCGATGCCCTGGGCGAAGCCCGCCATCCACCGCAGGCCCTTGGGCGTGATCAGGTCGGCGACGGTGCGCGGGTCGCCCGCCTCGACGAAGTCCCAGGGACGGGAGTTCGCGGTGGACAGGAGGACGACGCGGGGCCCGGAGACCAGCTTGGCCAGGCGCTGGATGCTGCTGGGCTCGAAGGACTGCAGGAAGTTCGGCGAGTTCTTCTTGTGCCGCCCGTAGCGCCGCAACAGCTGGGCGAGCGGCTCCTCCAGACCCAGGCCCAGCTTGCGGAAGTACGTGGGGTGCTTGGTCTCGATGTGCAGCCAGACCGGCCGCCCGCGCCGGCGCCCCTCCTTCTCCGCCCAGCGCAGGACCTCCTCCATGGTGGGGATCTCCCAGCGCCCGTCGTAGAGGGTGTTGTGCTGACGGTTGCCGGGGATGCGCTCCTTGGCGCGCAGCGTCTTCAGCTCGGCGAGCGTGAAGTCCTCGGTGAACCAGCCGGTCAGCTTGGCGCCGTCCACCGACTTGGTCGTCTTGCGGGACGCGAACTCGGGGTGGGCCGAGACGTCCGTCGTTCCGGTGATGTCGTTCTCGTGACGGCACACCAGGTGGCCGTCCTTGGTCGGCACGACGTCCTGCTCGATGACGTGTGCGCCCATGTCGAGGGCGAGCTGGTACGAGCCGAGCGTGTGCTCGGGGCGGTATCCGCTGGTGCCCCGGTGGGCGACGACGGTGGGCACGGGCAGGCTCTTGTACCCCCCACTCCCGCCGTGCCCGCCATGCCCGCCGCCGTGCCGCTCGTCGGCTCTCGCCACCCCGGGCGCTCCTGCCACGGCCGCGCCCGCGCCGAGGACCGCCGCCCCCAGTACCGCGCGCCGCCCCGGGCTCGTTCCCGGCTGCTGCTGACCCGACTCCTGCGTCGCCATTGGCGCTCCTCCCGATGTACCGCTGCCGTGCACCTGACGCTGCCTTGCACCTGACAAAGCGGGACTGATCGTAGGTGGCCGGGAGTGACGTGTGGGAGACCCAGGACGGAACGGCGGGATGACGCGGCGTGGCGAGTGGGCGCACCATGGAGGTGGCGGGGCCGTGTGCGGGCCGGACGCCGACCGTGCGCGGGGCCGCCACGCACAGCGACGGGTGTGCGTGACAAGTACCACTGGTTCGGGCCACACCGTTCCCGCGGGGATACGGTCGTCACAAAGACGACGGGTTTGGGCAAGACCCCGCAAAATCAGGTCAACACTGCGTATCGAGTCCATGAACCCGATGTGCAAAGGGCGGTGGCCCGCGAGTACCGTACTCACCTGCATTTACTCGTCGTCGACCCGTTGACACCGGAGGGCCTGTTGTCCCGTCTAGCGCTCATCAAGGCAGTGCTCGGACCGTTCTTGCGCCTGATGTTCCGCCCACGGGTAGAAGGCGCCGAGAACATTCCGGGGACCGGGCCCGTCATCCTGGCCGGAAACCACCTCACGTTCATCGACTCGATGATCCTGCCGCTGGTGACCAAGCGCCCGGTGTACTTCATCGGCAAGGACGAGTACGTCACCGGCAAGGGCCTCAAGGGCCGCCTCATGGCGTGGTTCTTCACCGGCGTCGGCATGATCCCGGTGGACCGCGACGGTGGGCGCGGCGGTGTGGCGGCGCTGATGACGGGGCGGCGCATTCTCGACGACGGCCAGGTGTTCGGCATCTACCCCGAGGGCACGCGGTCGCCCGACGGGCGGCTGTACCGGGGCCGTACGGGGATCGCGCGGCTGACGCTGATGACGGGCGCGCCCGTCATCCCCTTCGCGATGATCGGCACGGACAAGCTCCAGCCGGGCGGCAAGGGCCTGCCCCGTCCCGGGAAGGTGACGGTCCGCTTCGGCGAGGCGATGGAGTTCTCCCGGTACGACGGGATGGACCGGGACCGGTATGTGCTGCGCGCGGTGACGGACTCCGTGATGACGGAGGTCATGTTGCTGTCGGGGCAGGAGTATGTGGACATGTACGCGACTAAGGCGAAGGCGGCGTAGCCCTGCGGGGCTTGAGCGGTTTATCGGTGCGCCCGCACCGGTGCGGAGGTCTTTTCTCCGGCACCGGGGCGGGCGTTCGCGCAGTTCCCCGCGCCCCTGATAAGGCCGCACTTCACCTGCAGGTCGGTTGTGCTTGCTCGCGCAGTTCCCCGCGCACCTGATAAGGCCGCACTTCGCCTGCGGGTCCGCTGTGCTTGCTCGCGCAGTTCCCCGCGCCCCTCATCAGGCCGCACTTCACCCGCGGGACCGCTGTGCTTGCTCGCGCAGTTCCCCGCGCCCCTCATCAGGCCGCACTTCGCCTGCGGGTCGGTTGTGCTTGCTCGCGCAGTTCCCCGCGACCCTGTGGGGCGTCCCGCACGTCGCCGGGTGCGCCCCGTCAGGGGCGCGGGGAACTGCGCGAGCGGCCACGACGCGCTCGCAGGCGAAGTGCTGGTTTTCAGGGGCGCGGGGAACTGCGCGAGCGGCCACCGCGGCGGCGAGGTCGGCTGCGGGCCGGGCCCCGCGAGGGGGGTCGGTCAGTGGGGGCTGCCGCCGTCCTCCAGGCGCTGCCCCTTCAAGAGGAACCACGCCACCCCCGCCGTCGCGAGCAGCACCACCGCCCCCACGCCCGACGCCAGTCGAAGCCCGTCCACGAAGGCCGTCTGGGCCGCCGAGAGCAGGACGTCCGCCTGCCCGGCCGGCAGGCCCGCCGTCGACTCCACCGCGCCGCCGAGCGACTCGTGCGCGGCCGCCGCCACGTCCGCCGGCGTGCCCGGCGGTGCCGTGAAGTCCCGGTAGACGCCCGTGACGATGGAGCCGAGCAGCGCGATACCGAGCGCCGCACCCAGTTCATACGCCGTCTCGGAGACCGCGGACGCCGCGCCCGCCTGCTCCTTCGGCACGCTGGAGAGAATGACGTCGGCCGTCACCGTGAACGAGAAGCCCGCGCCGATCCCGACGACCAGGAGCGCCGCCCCGAGCAGCGGATACCCCGTGTGCTGGCTCAGCGCCGTGAGCGCGGCGAGCGAAAGGCCCACCGCCGCGAGTCCGCCGGCCACCACCACCCGTACCGAGAAGCGCCGCGCGACCACGCCCGCGACCAGGCCCGCCGCCACCGCACCCACCGCGGCGGGGAGTTCGGCGAGGCCGGCCTCGAACGGCCGCCTCCCCTGCACGAGTTGCAGGAACTGGGAGAGGAAGAAGACCAGGCCGGACAGGCCGAGGACGGTCAGCAAATCGGCGAGGACCGCCCCGGAGAAGCCGCGGTTGCGGAACAACCGCATGTCCAGGAGCGGCGCGGGGAGCGTGAGTTGGCGGCGTACGAACCAGGTGAGCGCGGCCACGCCGACCACCGCGGACGCCGCGACGTCCCAGCGCATCCCGTGCGCGGCCGCCTCCTTGACGGCGTACACCACCGCGATCATGCCGACCAGCGAGAGCACGACGCTGATCAGGTCCCACGGGCCCGGCGCCGGGTTCTTCGACTCGGGCAGGAACTTGATGCCGACGAGGACCAGCACGGCCATCACGGGCAGGTTGATGAGGAAGACCGAGCCCCACCAGAAGTGTTCGAGCAGGAAGCCGCCGACGACGGGCCCGACGGCCGCGCCCGCGGACGCCATGGCGCCCCAGATGCCGACCGCGAGGCTGCGCTCGCGCGGGTCGTGGAAGATGTTCCGGATCAGCGCCAGCGTCGACGGCATCAGCGTCGCGCCCGCGACACCGAGCAGCGCGCGGGCCAGGATCATCAGCTCCGGGCTCGTGGCGTAGGAGTTGAGGACCGACACCGCGCCGAAGGCGACGGCGCCGCACAGCAGCAGCTTCTTCCGGCCGATGCGGTCGCCGAGGCTGCCCATGGAGACGAGCAGGCCGGCGATGACGAAGGAGTAGACGTCGCCGATCCACAGCAGCTGAGTGCCGGACGGCTTGAGGTCCTCGCTGATGTAGGGGGTCGCGAGGCCGAGCACGGTCGCGTCGACGGCGACCAGGAGGACGGCGAGGGCGAGCACGGCGAGCGCGAGCCAGCGGCCGGGGCTGCGCTCCACCTCGGGGGCCGCGGGCTGCCGGTGGGTGCTGGTCATGAGTCCACTCTCCGCTGTGCGCCGCCGATCAGCAGCTCGGCGATCATGTACGAGAAGTCGTTGGCGGCCACCCGGCCGTCCTGCACCGCCCAGGCACCGGAGCCGACGAGGCCGTAGAACGCCTCGGTGAGCCAGGCGGGGGTGAGGTCGATGCGGAACTCGCCGTTCTCCTGGCCGCGCCGGAAGAGCGCCGCGAGACGGTCGTCGATGCGGTTCCAGCCCTGGTTCTGTCCGTCGCCCTCGAACAGCTGGTTCTCGGTGTACAGGAACGCGAGCAGCCCGGCGGCCGGCTCGATCCCCGTCACCAGGCGCCGCAGCGCCTCGCTCGCGCCGCCCTCGTCGAGCCGGGCCCGGTCGAGCGCGGCCTCGCACTCCTGGACTCCGAGCTCCTCCAGGGCGCGTACGAGGGCGTCACGGCCCGCGAAGTGGCGATGGAGGGTCGCCCTGCTGATGCCCGCGGCGCGGGCGACCTCGTCCATGGTCGCGGTGGACTTGCGGGTGAGCAGGGCCGCGGCGCTGCGCAGAACCTGCTCGCGATCGACTGACATGAGACAAGCCTAAGCCATCTGAGACAAAGCTGTCTCACCCTTTATGGTTCGCCGCGCCGCCCGGATCAGCTCCAGCTCGCCGCGCCGCTCGGGTCAGTTCCAGGGGAGCCGCGCCCGCCCCTCCCAGTACGCCGCGGGGTCCTGCGCGAGTCCCACCAGCCGCTCCAGCTGCCCCGCGGACAGGTCGACCGCGGCCGCGTGCAGATTGGAGACGAGCTGGACCGAGGTGGCCGCGCCGGACAGGACGACGCCCGCCCACGGTTCGGCCAGCAGCACGGCGAGCGCCACCGCGTCGCAGCCGAGCCCGGTCTCCTCGGCGACCTCGCGCAGCGCGGGCGGCGCGTACGGATCGGCGAGGCGGCCGTTGGCCAGGCCCTCCTTGACGAGCACGGTGAGCCCCGCGTCGTGCGCCTCGGCGAGCGCGGGCCCCGCGGAGGTCTCCAGGATGTTGTACGTCGCCTGGACGGTGCGGAAGAGCGGCTCGCCGTCGACGGTCACGGCGAGCGCCGCGCGGATGGCGGCCGCCTGCTCGGGGCCGCTCACGGAGAGCCCGACGGTGACGCCCTCGGCGGCCAGCGCGGCCAGCCGGCCGTGCAGTTCCTTGTCGGTGAGCGCCGGGCTCTCGGGCGTCACGGAGTGGACCTGGTAGAGGTCGAGCCGGTCGCCGAGGAGTGCGGCGGTCTCGGCGCGCTGGCGGTCGTACGCGGCGACGCTGTGGTCCTTGACCTCGTGCGGGCCCTCGACCTCGGTGCGCCAGTCCGCCGTGTAGGTGTAGCCCCACTTGCTGCCGACGACGACATCGTCGACGTCGGGCCGTGCGCGCAGCCAGTCGGCGAGGAACTCCTCGGACCTGCCGTAGGAGCGCGCCACGTCGAAGTAGCGAACCCCCGACGCGTAGGCGGCGTCGAGGAGTTCGACGGAGCGCTCGCGCAGGGCCTCGACGCTGCGGGACGGCGGCAGGTCGTCCTCCCGGCCCAGCGTGATGTAGCCGGGCCTGCCGACGGCGGCGAGGCCGAGCCCCAGGTGTGCGGTCGGGGTCGTCGCTGCGGCCAGCCGTGCGAAGGGCATCGCGGGCTCCTCGTCGTAGGGGATCTCCCCGTCAACGTAACCCGCGACGCCCCTTTCTCACCTGCGCGCGGCCGCCCACTCCTGCTGGGCCGTCAGATCCGCCTTGACCTCGGCGAGCTGGACGGCGACGGCCGAGGGGGCGGTGCCGCCGCGGCCGCTGCGGGAGGCGAGGGCGCCGGGGACGTTCAGGACGGTGCGCACCTCGGGCGTGAGGTGCTCGGAGATCTTCGCGAACTGCTCGTCGGTGAGGCCGTCGAGCTCCTTGCCCTCGGCCTCGGCGACCTTCACGCACTCGCCCGCGACCTCGTGCGCGACACGGAACGGCACGCCCTGCTTGACCAGCCACTCGGCGATGTCGGTGGCGAGCGAGAAGCCGGCCGGGGCCAGCTCCGCCATGCGCTCGCGGTGCACGGTGAGCGTCGCCATCATGCCGGTGAAGGCGGGGAGCAGGATCTCCAGCTGGTCGCAGGAGTCGAAGACCGGCTCCTTGTCCTCCTGGAGGTCGCGGTTGTACGCGAGCGGGAGCGCCTTGAGCGTCGCCATCAGGCCGGTCAGGTTGCCGATGAGGCGGCCCGACTTGCCGCGCGCGAGCTCGGCGATGTCCGGGTTCTTCTTCTGCGGCATGATCGACGAGCCGGTGGAGAAGGCGTCGTGCAGCGTGACGAAGGAGAACTCCTTCGTGTTCCAGATGATGATCTCCTCGGCGATCCGGGAGAGGTTCACGCCGATCATCGCGGTGATGAAGGCGAACTCCGCGACGAAGTCCCGGGAGGCCGTGCCGTCGATGGAGTTGGCCGACGAGCCGTGCTCGAAGCCGAGGTCCTTCGCGACCGCCTCCGGGTCGAGGCCGAGGGACGATCCGGCGAGCGCGCCGGAGCCGTACGGCGACACCGCCGTCCGGGCGTCCCACTGACGCAGCCGCTCGGCGTCCCGGGAGAGCGACTGGACGTGGGCGAGGACGTGGTGGGCGAAGAGCACCGGCTGGGCGTGCTGGAGGTGGGTGCGGCCCGGCATGGCGACGTCGGGGTGCGCCTCGGCGAGGCCGACGAGCGCGCCCTGGAGGTCGGCGAGCAGGCCGCCGATGATCCGGGCGTGGTCGCGCAGGTACATCCGGAAGAGCGTCGCCACCTGGTCGTTGCGGGACCGGCCGGCCCGCAGCTTGCCGCCGAGGTCGGGGCCGACCCGCTCCAGGAGGCCCCGCTCCAGGGCGGTGTGGACGTCCTCGTCGGCGACCGTGCCGACGAACGATCCGTCGGCCACGTCGGCCTGCAGCCGGTCGAGCCCGGCCAGCATGCCGGTCAGCTCGTCCTCGGTGAGCAGGCCCGCCGTGTGGAGCACGCGGGCGTGGGCGCGGGAGCCGGCGATGTCGTACGGCGCCAGGCGCCAGTCGAAGTGCACCGATGCCGACAGCTTCGCCAGGGCCTCCGCGGGCCCGTCGGCGAACCGACCGCCCCAGAGCCGGAGGCCATCACCGTTGTTGCTGCTCACTGACGTGCTCCTCACTGCCTCATCCGAACTATGCATGAGTATGCATTGCTCCGTATGTTTCGTCAATCGAGCCGCCCCTCACGACCGGGACATCGGCAAACTCATTAGACGACTGAAGGACTTGCGCCATAATCACCGCCCATGGGAAAGACGTACGAACGCATAGACGGCCGGCTCCGCACCTTCATCGAGGAGCAGCCGATGTTCTTCACCGCTACCGCGCCGCTGGCCGGCGACGGCACGGTCAACCTCTCCCCCAAGGGAATGCGCGGCTCGTTCGTGGTGCTCGACGAACTCCGCGTCGCCTACCTCGACTTCGCGGGCAGCAACGCCGAGACCATCGCGCACCTGCGGGAGAACGGCCGCATCACCCTCATGTGGTGCGCCTTCCAGGGGCCGCCCAACATCGTGCGGGTGCACGGCCGGGGCGAGCCCGTCTTCCGTGACGACCCGCGCTTCGAGGAGCTCCTCGGCCACTTCCCCGGCATCGATCCGACGCCGCACGGTCTGCGCGCCGTCATTGTCGTGACGGCCGAACGCGTCCGCGACAGCTGTGGATACGCGGTGCCCTACATGTCGTACGACGAGGACCGGGATCTGCACGCCCGGCGCTTCGCGCGCGAGGACGACGCGTCGCTCAGCGCGTACTTCGCCCGTAAGGAGTACATCGCGCAGAGCATGGACGGCCTGCCCGCGCTGCCCCTCCCGCTGCCGCCGAGCGCCTCCGCGCCGCCCGCCTCCGCGTAACGACCGCGTTCCGTGTAAGGACCACATACCGAGACGGGGTTGCACGGACGCCGGAGCGAGGCGTTCCATCGCGCCGTGCAAGCCGAACAGACGACCACCACTGCGGTCGGCGGGGCGGACCCGGCCGACCGGGCCGCCCGCCGCGCCGTCACCGTCTTCCCCGTCCTCGTCCTCGCGGCCGGCGGCCTCGGCCTGGCCGCGCCGGACGCCTTCGCGGGCTGGGGCACGAACGTCCCGTACCTGCTTGGCGTGGTGATGTTCTGCATGGGGCTGACCATGACCCCGCTCGACTTCCAGGGCGTGGTCAAGCGGCCGTGGGCCGTCGCGCTCGGCCTCGTCGCGCACTACGTGATCATGCCGGGGCTCGGCTGGCTGATCGCCCACGCGCTCGGTCTCTCCCCGCAACTGGCGGCCGGCGTCATCCTGGTGGGCTGCGCGCCGAGCGGCACGGCGTCGAACGTGGTCACGTACCTGGCGCGGGGCGACGTGGCGCTCTCCGTCTCCGTCGCCACCGTCTCGACCGTCCTCGCCCCGCTGGTCACGCCTCCGCTGACGCTGCTGCTCGCCGGCGAGTACCTGCCCGTCGACGCGGGTTCGATGGTGACGGACATCCTCAAGACGGTGCTGCTGCCGGTCGTCGCCGGTCTGCTCGTCCGGCTGCTGCTCGGCCGGTACGTGGACCGGGTGCTCGGCGCGCTGCCGTGGCTGTCGGCGCTGACCATCGCCGCCATCGTGGCGATCGTGGTCGCGGGCAGCGCCACGGCCATCAAGTCGGCGGCGGCGCTGGTGTTCCTCGCGGTGTTCCTGCACAACGGCCTGGGCCTGGCGCTCGGTTACGGCGCCGGCAAGCTCGCCCGCCTCGGCCCGCCCGCGTCCCGGGCGATGGCCTTCGAGGTCGGCATGCAGAACTCGGGCCTGGCGGCGTCCCTGGCAACGGCCCACTTCAGCCCCCTCGCGGCACTGCCTTCGGCGGTGTTCTCCGTGTGGCACAACGTGTCGGGGGCGCTGGTGGCGGCATGGATGTCGTATCGGGCGCGGGGCGGCGAGGGGGCCGCGGCGGAACCGGTCCTGCCGCGGACGGCGGAATCCGGCTGAGTCACCCGTGGCCTTGTCCGGGGACCTGCGCGGGCCACCAGCGCGCGTCAGGAGGCATCGGCACGCGCTTCGGGGTGTCCGAGCGCGAGGGGGAGGGATTGCGCAGGGCCCCGCGCCGCCAGACCTTGTCTCGGCAGACCAGGCTGTACGGCGGGACGCGGACGTCCCACTCCCCCTCGTCGACGCAGGACTCGCCCTTCTCCGGTTCCACCAGCAGGCGCCACTCGGCGTCTTCGGTGGACGGCGAACAGGTCAGCGGGGTGCCCCGGCGGGTCACGCCCCGCTTGTCCCTGGGCCCGCACTTCGGCCCCCTCCACCCCTTCCCCGCCACGAAACGCGGCGTCATCGTGACGGTCGGCGTCGGGGACGGCGCGGGGGCCTCGGGGCACGCCGACGCCACATCGGGCGGTGGCGTCCCCTCGTAGAAGGTGAAGCTCTTGCCGGCGCACCGCACCTCGAAGCGGCCCCCCTCACCGCCGGACGACGAGGGCGCGGCGGCTTCCGCCGGCGTTCCGGGCTCGCTCGCGCACGCGGTGACCGTCAACAGCGCCGCGCCACAGACGAGGGTGAGAAGCGGTAAGGAACGTGCACGTCGTCCACGCATGCGTGAACGGTAGGGTGCGGCGCCCGGCGAGACTAGTGGTCGTTCGACGCCAGGCGGAGCAGGTGGTCCGCCAGGGCCTGGCCGCCCGTCGGCTCCCTGCTGATCAGCATCAGCGTGTCGTCGCCCGCGATCGTGCCGAGGATGTCGTGCAGTTCGGCCTGGTCGATCGCCGAGGCCAGGAACTGGGCGGCGCCGGGCGGGGTGCGCAGGACGACGAGGTTGGCCGAGGCCTCCGCGGAGATCAGCAGCTCCGCGGAGAGACGCCGCATCCGCTCCTCCTTGGCCGACTCCCCGAGCGGCGCGCGCGGGGTGCGGAAACCGCCCTCGCTCGGCACCGCGTAGATGAGGTCGCCCTCGGCGTTGCGGATCTTGACCGCGTTCAGCTCGTCCAGGTCCCGGGAGAGCGTCGCCTGAGTGACGGTCAGGCCGTCGTCGGCGAGCAGCTTCGCCAGCTGGCTCTGGGAGCGCACCGGCTGCCGGTTGAGGATGTCCACGATCCGGCGGTGGCGTGCGGTGCGGGTCTGCGGCACGGCGGGACCCGCGTGGTCGACGTGCTCGTTGCCTTGCGCCTGGCTCATCGTCGTCTCATTCTCCGGATCGTCCGTCCCCGTCGGCCGCAGCGGCCTTGTCCAGTACGCCGGGCAGCGCCCGGAGGAACGCGTCCACCTCGTCGTCGCGCACGTTCAACGGCGGCATCAGCCGTACGACATCGGGGGCGGGCGCGTTCACCAGGAAGCCGGCGTCCTGAGCCGCCTGCTGCACCCTTGGCGCGAGCGGCTCGGTGAGCACGATACCCAGCAGCAGGCCCGCGCCCCTTACATGGCCTGCCAGGGGGTGTCCCAGTGACTCGATTCCGCCGCGCAGCCGCTCGCTCGCCCGCTTGGTGTTCTGCAGCAGGCCCTCGGCGTCGATGGTGTCGATGACGGCGAGTCCCGCGGCGCAGGCGACGGGGTTCCCGCCGAACGTCGTGCCGTGGTGGCCGGGCTTGAACAGCTCCGCCGCCGCGCCGAACGCGACCGTCGCGCCGAGCGGGAGTCCGCCGCCCAGGCCCTTCGCGAGCGTGACGACGTCCGGCTCCACGCCCTCGTGGGCGAGGTACTCGAACCAGTGGCCGGTGCGGCCGATTCCGGTCTGCACCTCGTCGAGGACGAGGAGCGTGCCGGTGGCGCGGGTGATCTCCCGGGCGGCCGTGAGGTAGCCCGCGGGCGGTACGACGACGCCGTTCTCACCCTGGATCGGCTCGATGATCACGAAGGCGGTCTCGGGGGTGACCGCCGCGCGCAGCGCCTCGACGTCGCCGTACGGGACGTGCGTGACGTCGCCGGGCAGCGGTACGAACGGCTCCTGCTTGCCGGGCTGGCCGGTGAGGGCGAGCGCGCCCATGGTGCGGCCGTGGAAGCCGCCCCGGGTGGCGACCATGTGGCGCCGGCCGGTCAGCCGTCCGAGCTTGAACACGCCTTCGTTGGCCTCGGCGCCGGAGTTGCAGAAGTACACTCGGCCCTCGCGCCCGAAGAGCTGGAGCAGCCGCTCGGCGAGCGCGACGGGCGGCTCGGCGACGAACAGGTTCGAGACGTGGCCGAGGGCGCCGATCTGGTGGCTCACCGCCTCGACGACGGCGGGGTGGCCGTGGCCGAGGGCGTTGACCGCGATGCCGCCGACGAAGTCGAGGTACTCCTTGCCGTCGGCGTCCCACACCTTGGTGCCCGCGCCGCGCACGAGGGGCAGTCTGGGCGTGCCGTAGTTGTCCATGAGGGCGCCCTGCCAGCGCCCGGTCAGCTCCTGGTTGCTCATGACTCCCCCTCCGGGACGTGCTGCGTGTCGGGCACGACCATCGTGCCGATTCCTTCGTCCGTGAAAATTTCCAGCAGGATCGAGTGCTGGACCCGTCCGTCGATGACGCGGGCGGTCTCGACGCCGTTGCGCACGGCGTGCAGACAGCCCTCCATCTTCGGGACCATGCCGCTGGCCAGCTCGGGCAGGAGCTTCTCCAGCTCCCGCGCGGTGAGCCTGCTGATGACCTCGTCGGAGTGGGGCCAGTCCTCGTAGAGGCCCTCGACGTCGGTGAGGACCATCAGCGTCTCGGCGTCCAGCGCAGCCGCAAGTGCCGCAGCCGCCGTATCAGCATTGACGTTGTAGACATGGTGGTCGTCCTGGGAGCGGGCGATCGAGGAGACGACCGGGATGCGGCCGTCGGCGAGCAGCGCCTCGATGGCGCCGGTGTCGATCTCGGTGATCTCGCCGACCCGGCCGATGTCGACCAACTCGCCCTCGATGCGGGGCTGGTGCTTGGTGGCGGTGATGGTGTGCGCGTCCTCGCCGGTGAGGCCGACGGCGAGCGGGCCGTGTTGGTTGAGCAGGCCGACGAGCTCGCGCTGCACCTGTCCGGCGAGGACCATGCGGACCACGTCCATGGCGTCCTCGGTGGTGACGCGCAGGCCCGCCTTGAACTCGCTGACGATGCCGTGCCGGTCGAGGGCCTTGCTGATCTGCGGGCCGCCGCCGTGCACGACGACGGGCTTGAGGCCCGCGTGGTGCAGGAAGACGACGTCCTGGGCGAAGGCGGCCTTGAGCTCCTCGTCGACCATGGCGTTGCCGCCGAACTTGATGACGACGGTCTTCCCGCGGTGCCGGGTGAGCCAGGGCAACGCCTCGATGAGGGTCTGCGCCTTGGGCAGCGCGGTGTGTTTGCGGGCGGTGGGCTGGCCGCTCGCGTCCTTGGGCGTGTCGGTGCTCATGAGGAGTACGCGCTGTTCTCGTGGACGTAGTCGGCGGTGAGGTCGTTGGTCCAGATCGTCGCGCTCTCGCCGCCGGCGGCGAGGTCGGCGGTGACGACGATCTCCCGGTAGCGCATGTCGACGAGCTCGCGGTCCTCGCCGACGGAGCCGTTCTTGCAGACCCAGACGCCGTTGATGGCGACGTTCAGCTCGTTCGGGTCGAAGACGGCGGAGGTGGTGCCGATCGCGGAGAGCACCCGGCCCCAGTTGGGGTCCTCGCCGTGCAGGGCGCACTTGAGGAGGTTGTTGCGGGCGATGGAGCGGCCCACCTCGACGGCGTCGGACTCGCTCGCGGCGTTCACGACCTCGACCTTGATGTCCTTGCTGGCGCCCTCGGCGTCGCCGATGAGCTGGCGGCCCAGGTCGTCGCAGACCTCGCGGACGGCCTCGGCGAACTCGGCGTACTGCGGGGTGACGTCGGCGGCGCCGGAGGCGAGCAGCAGCACGGTGTCGTTGGTCGACATGCAGCCGTCGGAGTCGACGCGGTCGAAGGTGAGCCGGGTGGCGTCGCGCAGGGCGCGGTCCAGGACGTCGGCCTCCAGGTCGGCGTCGGTGGTCAGGACGACGAGCATGGTGGCGAGGCCGGGGGCGAGCATGCCCGCGCCCTTGGCCATGCCGCCCACGGTCCAGTCGCCCTTGGTGACCACGGACGTCTTGTGGACGCTGTCGGTGGTCTTGATGGCGATGGCGGCCTTCTCGCCGCCGTGCGCGGAGAGTTCACCGGCCGCCTTGTCGACGCCGGGCAGCAGCTTGTCCATGGGGAGCGTGACGCCGATGAGCCCGGTCGAGGCGACGGCGACCTCGCCGGCGTTCAGGGACAGCGCCTCGGCGACCTTCTCGGCGGTGGCGTGCGTGTCCTGGAAGCCCCGCGGCCCCGTACAGGCGTTGGCGCCACCGGAGTTGAGGACGACGGCGGAGACGACGCCGCCCTTGAGGACCTGCTCCGACCAGAGCACGGGAGCGGCCTTGACGCGGTTGGAGGTGAAGACGCCCGCGGCGGCCCGGCGGGGCCCGGTGTTGACCACGAGGGCCAGGTCCGGGTTGCCGTTCTCCTTGATTCCGGCGGCGATGCCCGCCGCGGTGAATCCCTTGGCTGCCGTCACACTCACGGCGCGACTCCGATCGTAGTGAGCCCGGTGGCCTCGTCGAGGCCGAGGGCGATGTTCATGCTCTGCAGGGCGCCGCCCGCGGTGCCCTTGGTCAGGTTGTCGATGGCGCTGATCACGATCACGCGCCCGGCCGCCTCGTCGAGGGCGACCTGGATCTGCACGGCGTTCGAGCCGTACACGGCGGCGGTGGCGGGCCACTGCCCCTCGGGGAGCAGGCGCACGAACGGTTCGTCGGCGAGCGCCTTCGTGTACGTGTCCCGCAGGCTCTCGGCGGTGACGCCGGGCTTCGCCTTCGCGCTGCAGGTGGCGAGGATGCCGCGGGGCATCGGCGCCAGGGTCGGCGTGAAGGAGACGCCGACCCGTGTGCCCGCGGCGGCGCTGAGGTTCTGGATCATCTCGGGCGTGTGCCGGTGGCCTCCGCCGACGCCGTACGGGGACATGTTGCCCATGACCTCCGAGCCGAGGAGGTGGGGCTTGGCGGCCTTGCCCGCGCCGGAGGTGCCGGAGGCCGCGACGATCACCGCCTCCGCCTCGACGAGGTCCGCCGCGTACGCCGGGAAGAGCGCGAGGGAGACGGCGGTGGGGTAGCAACCGGGCACCGCGATGCGCTTGGACCCCTCCAGCGCGGTGCGGGCGCCCGGCAGTTCGGGCAGGCCGTACGGCCAGGTGCCGGCGTGCGGGCTGCCGTAGAACGTCTCCCAGTCCGCGGCGTCGGCCAGCCGGAAGTCGGCGCCCATGTCGACGACGAGGACGTCGGGCCCGAGCTGCTCGGCGACGGCGGCGGACTGCCCGTGGGGCAGCGCGAGGAAGACGACGTCGTGCCCGGCGAGGACCCCGGCCGTGGTCGGCTCCAGGACGCGGTCGGCGAGCGGGAACAGATGCGGCTGCAGCGCGCCGAGGCGCTGGCCCGCGTTGGAGTGGCCGGTGAGGGCGCCGATCTCGATCGCGGGGTGCGCGAGCAGCAGACGCAGCAGCTCGCCGCCCGCGTACCCACTCGCCCCTGCCACTGCTGCGCGTACCCTCATGGAACCCTCCTCTTGGATGGCATGACTATACGTTCCGCTGCAGTTTTATGCAACGCGGGCTGGTCGTCGCGGCTGTCGCGGCCTCGGTGCGCAAGGGGCGGCCCGGGTCGGACAAGGGCGCGCAGGCGCGGACCCCGCGGCCGGGGCAAGCTGGTCGCATGATGACCGTGCTCATCGTGGCCGACGACGACGTGGCCGCTTCGCTGCGTCCTTTCGTGCAGGACGGCCCGCACTTCCGGGTGATCTCCCATGCGAGCGGGCCCGTCCAGGCCCTGGCCCAGGCCCGTGCGCTGCTGCCCGACATCGTGCTGATCGACAGCGCCGCGCCCGGCGCCGGGCAGGGCCTCGCCACCTTGTTCCAGGGCGTCCGTGACCTGCAGCCGCCCAGTGGCGTCATCTGGCACCTGTCCTCGGACCCGCCGGTCGCCGCCGCCTTCCTCGAAGAGGTCGACGGCTGCGTGCACGTCGTGCGCCCCGGCGACCAGGCCGCCCTGCGCGCCGCGCTGGTGGACATCGGCCGCCGCCGGGCGAGCTGCGACCCCGACCAGCCCGCCTGAACCGGCCGCTCCTGTCGGCCGGGGCCGGGCCCTCGCCCCGGTAGGCCGCTCAGCCCGCTCGTCTCAGCCCTCCCCCGCCTCGCCGAACCACCTCCGCAGCTGGGCGAGCAGGTCCCGCTGGTCTGCGCCCGCCCAGGCCACATGGCCGTCCGGTCGCAGCAGCAGCGCGGGGACGTCCGGCTCCACTTCCTCGGCGGTGTCGACCACGTGGTCCACCCGGTCCGCCCAGCCGGTCACCGCGAGGCGGCCCGTCCGGTCGAGCAGCAGGCCGCGACCCGTACGCAGCAGCTCGTAGAGCCGGCCCCGCCGCAGCCGTACGTCGCGCAGCCGCGTGCCGAGGAGCTCGTGACCCTCGCCGAAGCCGAAGTCGTACCGGACGTCGAGCGCCGTGATCATCCCGGTCACGTACCGGTTCGCCTCCTCGAAGTCCATCAGCTTCGACAGCAGCCCGCGCAGCGCGGTCGCGCCGGGGTCGGAGCCCAGGAGCAGCATCTGGGCGCGGGTGTTGTCCAGGACGGCGGCGCCCACCGGGTGGCGCTCGTCGTGGTAGCTGTCCAGGAGGCCTTCGGGCGCCCGTCCTTCGACCGCGGCGGCCAGCTTCCAGCCGAGGTTGAACGCGTCCTGGACGCCGAGGTTGAGCCCCTGGCCGCCGGTCGGCGGGTGGATGTGCGCGGCGTCGCCCGCCAGCAGCACCCGGCCGGCCCGGTACCGCTCGGCCTGCCGGGTGGCGTCGCCGAAGCGGGACAGCCAGCGCGGGCCGTGCGCGCCGAAGTCGGTGCCTGCGTACGCCCGCAGCTGCGCCCTGAACTCCTCGATGTCCGGCGCCGTCACCCGGTCCTCGGCCGCCCCGTCGGCGGGGAGGACGACGCGGTACATCCCGTCGCCCAACGGGCTTGCCCCGAACCGCAGTTGGGTCGCCCGGACCCGCTCGACGGTCGCGGCGATCGTCGCCGGGTCCTCGGTCAGCGCCAGCTCGCCCAGCAGCGTCTCGGCGGTCGCGGGCACCCCGGGGAAGCCGACGCCGAGCTGCTTGCGGACCGTGCTGCGGCCGCCGTCGCAGCCGACGAGGTAGCGCGAGCGCAGCCGCGTGCCGTCCGCCAGCTCGACGGTCACGGACTGCGCGTCCTGGCTCAGCCCGACCACGTCGTGGCCGCGCCGGATCTCCGCGCCGGCTTCGCGGGCGTACGCGTCGAGCAGCCGCTCGGTGACCGGCTGCGGGGTGGCCAGGCCGTACGGGTGCGCCGTGTCCAGCCGCTCCGGCCAGGACTTCCTGATGCCGCCGAAGAATCCGCCCGCGCGGAACGTCTCGCTGACCGCGAGGAACCGGTCCAGCAGGCCGCGCTGGTCCAGGATCTCGACGCTGCGCACGTGCAGTCCCTGGCCGCGGGACTGTCCGGTCGGCGCGGTCAACCTCTCCAGGACGACCACCCGCACGCCGCGCAGCCGCAGTTCACCGGCCAGCATCAGGCCGGTCGGCCCGCCGCCGACCACGATCACGTCGATCATGCCCACGCCTCTTTCTCATCGGTTTCCTCGTCGGTGCGATCCGTCGGAGCGGCGTGCCGCGCCATCACGGCCTGCGGCAGCGATGGATTGGCCGCCGCCGCTTCGACCACCTGCCAGTCGTCGTCCCGCAGCAGCTCGGCGATCACCCAGGGCGGAAGCCCGGGGTGGCCTGCGGCGACGGGCCGCGCCCGTGGGTCCGCCAGGCAGGCGAGCAGCGCCGGGGCCGTGGCACGGCGATGGCCCGCGATCTCGCGCAGGGCCCGGCGCGCCGGCGGCCGCTGCCGGGCCAGCTCCTCCAGGAAGGCCGGGGTGGCGTCCGGGTTGGCCGCGACCGAGGCCGCCACCTGGGCGCCGTGCCGCGCCAGCATGGCGCGCAACTGCCCCTCGTCGAGGCCGGGATGCGCCGCGACGGACTTGACGACTTTCGCGTCGGGATCGCGGGCCAGCGCGGAGCGGATCTCCGGCGGAAGGTCGCGGCGCCGGGCGACGAGCATCCGCGGGGCCGGCACCGGCGACGCGGCCAGCTCCGCGACCTCCGCGGGTGAGGCGGCGGCCACGCGCGGCAGCAGGGTCGCGCCGATCCGGGTGGTGGCGGTCAGGGCGGCGAGCAGGTCGAGCGGTATCCGCGGATGGTGCGCGAGTTCGCGGCGTACGTCGGGGCTACGGTCGTCCGCCAGCACGCGCAGCAAGGACTCGTCGACGGCGGCATTCGCGGCGACGTCGGCCCGCACGCCGGGCGCCTCGTCCGCGGCGAGCCGCGCGTACACCGGTGGCGGCAGGTCCTGCCGGGTGGCGAGGGGCCACCGGAGGAGCAGGGAGGGGTGGTCGGCGTACTCGGCGGCGGCCTCCGCGGGGGTGGCCGGGTTGGCCAGGGCCGCCCGCCGCGTCTCGTGGACGGTGGACTCGTGGGAGCCGTCGCAGGCCGCGCCCGGCGGGAGTGCGCAGTCAGGGCGTGGGCACTCCCGGTCGTGCACGAACGGCGTCTCCTCCTGGTCGCAGACGAGGCACCGCCGTGCGGGCGGCAGCCCGTCGCCGGTCAGCAGGGCCGTCAGTACGGTCGCGGGCGTCGACGCGTTGGCGGCCACCGCGCGGCGGACCTCGGCGTGCGGGTGCCGCGCGAGTTCGGCGGCGATGTCCGGCGCTGCCCACAGGGCGAGCTCCGCGACGACGCGGACGTCCGGGTCGGCGGCGAGCCGCGCCACCACGTCGGACGGCAGGGCGGGGCAGGCGGCCAGCAGCTCCCGGCGCCCGGCCACCGGGTCCGACGCGAGGAGCCGCGCCCACTCCGGCCGGCCGGCCCCTTCGCCGAGCAGGGCGAGGGCCACGTACGGCTGGGCCGTGGGGTCGACGTCGTCGGCGGCGGGCCACCCCCGTTCCGCGAGCCGGACCGCGCACGCGCGGACGGCGCTTTCCTCGCCACCGAACACCAGCGCAGCTGCCCGCGCACGGCCGAGGTCCGCCCGCCCCGCGAGCTCCGCGGCCACGTCACCCCCGTCCGGCTCCGTGACGGCGAACGCGATCAGCCGGTCGACCAGGGCGGGCGGCAGGGACGGGTTGGCGGCGAGGCCGCTGAGAAGGTGAGTCACGGGCACGGAAGGATTTTCCCCCGGGCAGGCCACCGCCGAGCGACGCAGGTCACATCCGCGCATGTCACAGGGGCCGGGGCTGTCTCGTCTCAGGGGATGTCACCTCGTACGGGCATGTCACCCCGTACGCGGATGGCACCAGGCAACACGACGAGGACCAGGACGAGGACCGGGGAGCACACCATGGACGCGCGACTGAACTACATGGCCCAGCCGAACGCCGCCAAGGCGCTGAAGTACTTCCTCTCGGGGAGCAAGGCGCTCAAGGACACCTCCGTGCCGAACGCGACCCAGGAACTGGTGGCGCTGCGCGTCAGCCAGATCAACGGCTGCGCGGCATGCGTCGACATGCACACCAAGGAGGCCGCCGCGGACGGTGAGACCGCGGTGCGGCTGAACCTGGTGGCGGTCTGGCGGGAGGCCACCGTCTTCACCGAGGCCGAGCGGGCCGCGCTGGAGCTCGCGGAGGAGGGCACCCGGGTCGCGGACGCGGCCGGCGGGGTCTCCGACGAAGTGTGGGCCCGCGCCGCGAAGCACTACACCGAGGAGCAGCTCGCCGCCCTGGTGGTGCATGTCGCGTTCATGAACATGGTGAACCGGATGAATATCATCACCCGGCAGCCGGCCGGCGACTACGTGCCCGGCCAGGTCCACTGACGAACGGAGCCGGCGCGGGGCCGGGCAGGCCCCGCGCCGCAGGGGGTACGGCATGAGCAAGGTGGAGGAGTTCGAGGAGCTGCGGCCGCTGCTGTTCTCGATCGCCTACCGGATCCTCGGCAGCGTGGGCGAGGCCGAGGACGCGGTCCAGGAGACGTGGCTGCGCTTCGACGCCACGGCGACCCGGCCCACCTCGGCCAAGGCCTATCTGTCGGCGGCGGCCACCCGGATCTCGATCGACGTGCTGCGGTCGGCGCGGGCGCGCCGGGAGGAGTACGTGGGGCCGTGGTTCCCGGAGCCGCTCCTCGACGACCCGTACCAGGACCCGGAACGCGCGGTGGAGCTGGCCGAGTCGGTGTCGATCGCCGCGCTCGTGCTGCTGGAGCGGCTGAGCCCGCTGGAGCGCGCCGTGTTCGTGCTGCGGGAGGTGTTCGGCTTCGGGTTCGACGAGGTCGCCGCGGCGGTGGAACGCTCGGAGGCCGCATGCCGTCAGCTGCTCGTACGGGCACGACGGCACATGGAGGCCGGGCGGCCGCGTTTCGCGCCGGCCCGCGGGGACCGGGAGGAGCTGGCGTCGCGGTTCCTCGACGCCCTCGGCGCGGGTGACCTGGCGGGTCTGCGGGAGCTGCTCGCCGCCGATGTGTCGATGGTCGGCGACGGCGGCGGAAAGGGTCCGCAGCTGTCCAGGGCCGTCGTCGGCACCGAGAAGGTGGCCCGTCTCCTGACCTCCAGTTTCCCGGTGATGACCCGGATCGGTGTGACGTACGAGGCGCACGAGCTCAACGGCGGGCCCGGCGCGATCTTCCGGGACCGGGACGGCAGGGTGCTGCACACGCTGGCGCTGGACGTGGCGGACGGGCGGATCCGGGCGATCCGTCTGATCATCAACCCCGACAAGCTCGGGCACCTGGGTCCGGTCGGGGACGCCTGGGCCGTCGACCGCGAGGTCCGGCAGCTGATGCGGGCCGCGGCGCGGCCACCGGAGGCGTGACCACTTGAGGCGTGGCCACCGGAGGCGTGACCACCGGAAAAATGCCGATTGTGTCCGAACCCCCGGACGTAGCATGCGCAGCGATGACGACCTCCGATGACACCCGCATTCGCCCCTACCGCATCGCCGTGCCCCAGGAAGACCTGGACGATCTCCACGCGCGGCTCGACCGCACCCGCTGGCCCGATCAACTGCCGGGCGTCGGCTGGGCCTACGGGATTCCGCGCGACTACCTCGAGGAGCTCGTGCACCACTGGCGGCACGTGTACGACTGGCGGGCCGCGGAGGCCGCGCTCAACGCGTGGCCGCAGTTCACCACCACGATCGACGGCGCGAACGTGCACTTCGCCCATGTCCGCTCCCCCGAACCGGATGCGACGCCGCTCCTGCTGACCCACGGCTGGCCGGGCTCGATCGTCGAGTTCGCCGACATCGTCGGGCCGCTCACCGACCCGCGGGCGCACGGCGGGGACCCCGCCGACGCGTTCCACGTGGTGCTGCTCAGCATTCCGGGCTTCGGCCTCTCCGGCCCGACCGCGGAGACCGGCTGGGAGTTCCGGCGGGTCGCCCTGGCCTCCGCCGAGCTCATGCGGCGGCTCGGTTACGAGCGGTACGGGGTGCAGGGCGGCGACTGGGGCGCGGCATCTCCCGCGAGCACGGCCGGCTGCGCCCCGATCACGTCATCGGCGTCCATCTCAACCTGCTGCCGAACTCGGCCCAGACCGAGGAACCGGCCGAGCGGGAACTCGCCGCGCTCGACGCCCCGGAGCGCGAGCGCACGCTCGCCTCGTGGGAGCGCATGCGGGCGTGGAGCCGGGACCGGCAGGGGTACGCCGACATCCAGACCACCCGCCCGCAGACCCTGGCGTACGGCCTGACCGACTCGCCGGTGGGCCAACTGGCGTGGATCGCGGAGAAGTTCAAGGAGTGGACCGACTCCACGGACCGCCCGGAGAACGCCGTCGACCGCGACCGGATGCTCACCAACGTGATGCTGTACTGGCTGACCGGTACGGCGGGTTCGTCCGCCCGCATCTACTACGAGCGGGCGCAGGCCGCGTACACCGGCAACCCGCCGGCGCCGTCCCCGACGCCGACGGCGCTGGCCGACTTCCCCCGCGACAACTTCATCCCGCTGCGCCACATCGCCGAGCGCACGAACAACATCGTGCAGTGGACGACGTACGACCGGGGCGGTCACTTCGCGGCGATGGAACAGCCCGACCTGCTGGTGTCCGACATACGCAGGTTCTTCCGCACGCTGCGCGCACGCGGCTGACGGGCGGGGCTCGGGGTCAGGCGCGGGAGTCGTCGCCGCGGGCCGCGCGCTTCTCGGCCTGCTCCGCCTGCTTCTCCTTGATGCGGACGGCCTCCTGGCGGACTTCGGCCTGGGTGGCGCGCTCCTGGCGGAGCCAGCCGGGCATCTCCTCGCGCAGGGCCTCGATCTGCTCCGTGGTGAGCGGCTCGGTCACTCCGCCGCGGGCGAGACCGGCGATGGAGACGCCGAGCTTGGCGGCGACGACGGGGCGGGGGTGCGGGCCGTTGCGCCGCAGCTCCTGGAGCCACTCGGGCGGATCGGCCTGCAGCGCGTTCAGCTCGCTGCGCGAGACGACGCCCTCCTGGAACTCGGCGGGTGTGGCCTGGAGGTACACACCCAGCTTCTTCGCCGCGGTCGCGGGCTTCATGGTCTGGGTGGTCTGGTGCGACGTCATGGGTCAAGGGTATCGAGCATGTGCGCCACCGCTGACCACGCATGTGCGCCACCGCTGACCACGGCGGGTAGCCTGGCGAGGTGACAGGCTCGGAAGTACCCTCGTCGTTCCGGCTCGCCTACGTTCCGGGAGTGACGCCCGCCAAGTGGGTGCGGATCTGGAACGAGCGGCTGCCCGACATCCCGCTGACCCTTCTCCCGGTCCCCGCCGCCGAGGCGCCCGACATGCTCCGCGCGGGCGGCGCCGACGCCGGTTTCGTACGGCTGCCCATCGACCGTACGGACCTCAGCGCGATCCCCCTCTACACCGAGACGACGGTCGTCGTGGTCCCCAAGGACCACGTCGTGGCGGCGGTCGACGAGGTGTCCCCCGAGGACCTGGCCGACGAGGTCGTCTTCCATCCGCTCGACGAGACCCTGGAGTGGGAGCCGCGGCCCGGCAAGCCCGCGTACGAGCGCCCCGCCACCACCGAGGACGCCGTGGAGCTGGTCGCCGCGGGCGTGGGCGTCCTCGTCGTACCGCAGTCGCTCGCCCGTCTGCACCACCGCAAGGACCTCACCTACCGCCCGGTGACCGGCGCCCCGGAGTCGCGCGTCGCCCTGGCGTGGCCGGAGGCCGAGACCACGGACCTGGTGGAGGACTTCATCGGGATCGTCCGCGGCCGGACGGTCAACAGCTCGCGCGGCCGCGCGCAGACCCCGGCGAAGGAGCGGGCGAAGGCTTCCTCGAAGGCGAAGGCGTCGGCGCAGCCGAAGAAGAAGCCCGCCGCGGGCAAGTCGGGCGGGAAACCACAGCGGGGCGGCAGCGGTGGCGGCGGTGGCGGTGCCCGCCCCAAGGCCGCCAAGCGGGGCAAGCCCCGACGTCGCTCCTGAGCCGCTGAAACACGCGAAAGGGGCCTCCCGCCACGTCGGCGGGAGGCCCCTTCACTGCGTCACCGGGGCGGTCAGCCCAGGATCGAGAGCGCCTGGTTCAGCGTCGCGGACGGGCGCATGACCGCCGAGGCCTTGGCGGCGTCCGGCTGGTAGTAGCCGCCGATGTCGGCCGGGGAGCCCTGCACCGCGGCGAGCTCGCCGACGATGGTCTCCTCCTGCTCGCCCAGCGTCTTGGCGAGCGCCGCGAAGGCCTGCGCGAGCTGGGTGTCGTCGGTCTGCGCGGCCAGCTCCTGCGCCCAGTACAGGGCGAGGTAGAAGTGGCTGCCGCGGTTGTCGATGCCGCCGAGCTTGCGGCTCGGCGACTTGTTCTCGTTGAGGAACGTGCCGGTGGCGCGGTCGAGGGTGTCGGCGAGCACCTGGGCGCGCGCGTTGCCCGTCTTCGTGGCGAGGTGCTCGAAGCTGACCGCGAGGGCGAGGAACTCACCCAGGCTGTCCCAGCGCAGGTAGTTCTCCTTGACCAGCTGCTGGACGTGCTTCGGGGCGGAGCCGCCGGCGCCCGTCTCGAAGAGGCCGCCGCCGTTCATCAGCGGGACGACCGACAGCATCTTGGCGCTGGTGCCCAGCTCCAGGATCGGGAACAGGTCGGTGAGGTAGTCGCGCAGGACGTTGCCGGTGACGGAGATGGTGTCCTCGCCGCGGCGGATGCGCTCCAGGGAGAACGCGGTGGCGTCGACCGGCGACATGACCCGGATGTCCAGGCCGTCGGTGTCGTGGTCGGCGAGGTAGCGCTCGACCTTGCCGATCAGCACGGCGTCGTGGGCGCGGCTCTCGTCCAGCCAGAACACGGCGGGGTTGCCGGTGGCGCGGGCGCGGGTGACGGCCAGCTTGACCCAGTCCTGGATCGGCGCGTCCTTGGTCTGGCACATCCGGAAGATGTCGCCGGCGGCGACGGTCTGCTCCAGGACGACGTTGCCGGCGCCGTCGACGACCCGCACGTTGCCGGTGGTCTGGACCTCGAAGGTCTTGTCGTGGCTGCCGTACTCCTCGGCCTTCTGCGCCATGAGGCCGACGTTCGGGACGGAGCCCATCGTCGACGGGTCGTAGGCGCCGTTGGCGCGGCAGTCGTCGATGACGACCTGGTAGACGCCGGCGTAGCTGCTGTCCGGCAGGACCGCGAGGGTGTCGTGCTCCTCGCCGTCCGGGCCCCACATGTGGCCGGAGGTGCGGATCATGGCCGGCATGGAGGCGTCGACGATGACGTCGCTGGGGACGTGCAGGTTGGAGATGCCCTTGTCGGAGTCGACCATGGCCAGCTCGGGGCCCTCGGCCAGCTCGGCCTCGAAGGACTCCTTGATCTTCGCGCCCTCGGGGAGCGAGTCGAGGCCCTTGAAGATGCCGCCGAGACCGTCGTTCGGGGTCAGGCCCGCGGCGGCGAGGACGTCGCCGTACGCCGCGAAGGTCTTCGGGAAGAAGGCGCGGACCACGTGGCCGAAGACGATCGGGTCGGAGACCTTCATCATCGTGGCCTTGAGGTGCACGGAGAAGAGGACGCCCTCGGCCTTGGCTCGGGCGACCTGCTCCTTGAGGAACTCGCGCAGGACGGCGACGCGCATGACCGAGGCGTCGACGACCTCACCGGCGATGACCGGTACGGACTCGCGCAGCACGGTGGTGGAGCCGTCGTCGCCGACGAGCTCGATGCGCAGCGACCCGGCCTCCTCGATGACCGCGGACTTCTCGGTCGAGCGGAAGTCGTTCTCGCCCATGGTGGCGACGTTGGTCTTGGAGTCGGCCGACCAGGCGCCCATGCGGTGCGGGTGGGCCTTGGCGTAGTTCTTGACCGACGCGGGGGCGCGGCGGTCGGAGTTGCCCTCGCGCAGGACCGGGTTGACGGCGCTGCCCTTGACCTTGTCGTAGCGGGCGCGGATGTCGCGCTCCTCGTCGGTCTTCGGGTCGTCCGGGTAGTCGGGGAGCGCGTAGCCCTGCGCCTGCAGCTCGGCGACGGCGGCCTTGAGCTGCGGGATCGACGCCGAGATGTTCGGCAGCTTGATGATGTTCGCCTGCGGCGTCTTGGCGAGTTCGCCCAGCTCGGCGAGGGCGTCGTTGATGCGCTGGCCCTCCTCGAGACGCTCGGGGAAGCTCGCGATGATGCGGCCCGCGAGCGAGATGTCGCGGGTCTCCACGCTGACACCGGCCGTCGAGGCGTAGGCCTGGACCACCGGCAAGAACGAATGGGTCGCCAGGGCCGGGGCCTCGTCAGTGTGGGTGTAGATGATGGTCGAGTCAGTCACCGGGTGCTCCGCTCCGCGTCTGCAACATTTCTCGACATCAAGATACCTCCTACCTCCCCCGTCACGGACAGGGCCCTCGGGGTCCCCATCTCCGTAGACACTGTCTACGCGGTGTAGTAGACAGTGTCTATGAACGAGAGCGGCGACGAGAGCGACAAGGGATACGGGAACGGGGCCGGGGGTGCGGGTGGTGCGGGTGGAGAGGACGCCGGGCTGCGGGCCCGACTGGTGGACGTAGGAGTGGAGCTGCTCGCGACGCACGGCGTGCAGGCGCTGACCCTGCGGGAGATCGCGCGCAGGGCGGGGGTCTCGCACGGGGCGCCGCGTCGATATTTCCCTACGCATGTGGCGCTGCTGTCCGCCATCGCGCGGCGGGGGTTCGCCGAGCTGGCGACGGTGGTGGCGGACGCGGCGAGGGCGGTGGAAGACGGTGGCCCGGACGAGCGGGTGTCGGCGGATGCGGAGGCCGAGGCGGGGGCTTCGGCGGGGCGGGACGCGCGGGCGCGGCTGAAGGCGCTGAGCCTGGCGTACCTCCGGTTCGCCGCGACGCATCGCGGCATGTTCGAGCTGATGTTCCGCCACGACCTGCTGGAGAGCAATCAGCTCGGCCTGCGGGAGACGAGCCTGCCCCTCTTCGACGTGTTGGTGGGCCTCGTGGCCGAGGCGGGGACGGGGGCGGGGGCGGGGGCCGCCTCCGGTGCGGGGACGGGGACGGGGGCGGGGGCGCGGGTCGCCGCGGGTGCGCTGTGGGCCAACCTGCACGGGATCGCGCAGCTGTGGGGCTGGGGCAGCCTGCGGCTCGCGTCGGGTGCGGAGGACGTGGAGACGCTGGTCGACGCGGCGCTCGACGCGCATCTGGGACGGCTGTCCGGATGAGCGCGCCGCCTCGGCTGCCCTCGCGTGGACCCCGTTGCGCCGACGGAACCTTGAGACCCCAGCGGAACCTCACCCTCGCCTGCAGCGTCCTCGGCGCGATGATCGTCGCGCTGGACGGCACCGTACTGACCGTCGTCCAGCCGGCCCTGCAGCGCGATCTGGGTGCGTCCTTCGCCCAGGTGCAGTGGACGAGCACCGGTTATCTGATCGCCGTGGCGAGCCTGCTGGTCTTCGCGGGACGGCTCGGCGACCGGTACGGACACCGGCGCCTCTTCGCCGTCGGAACCCTCGGCTTCGCGGCGGCCTCGGCGGGTGTCGGCCTCGCGTCGGGCATCGGGGTGGTGATCGCGTGGCGCGTGGCACAGGGAGTGTTCGGGGCGCTGTTGCAGCCCGCGACGCTCGGCATGCTGCGGGCCGCGTTCCCGCCCGACCGGCTCGGTACGCGCATCGCGCTGCGGACCAGCGCCATCGGGCTCGCGGCGGCGGCCGGCCCGGTGCTGGGCGGGGCGCTCGCCACGCAGTGGGGGTGGCGCTCGGTGTTCTTCATCGGCGTGGTGCCGGCGCTGGCGATCGGCGTGCTGGCGCTGGTGGTACGGGGAGGGGTCCCGGTGGGACGTGCGGCGGGGCAGGGGCCGGTGGGGCGTGCGGCGGGGCCGGCGCACGGGCTCGATCTGCCCGGCGCCGGGCTGCTCGCGGTGGCGCTGGCCTGTCTCGTGCACACGCTGGTCGGCGTGCCGGAGAGCGGCTGGACGGCCACCACGGTCGCGGGGCTGGTGGTGGCGTGTGCGGCGGGCGCGGCCTTCGCGCGGCACGAAAGGCGCACGGCGGGCCCGCTGGTGCCGGCGCGGCTGCTCCGCGCGCCGGCGGTCGGTCCCGCGCTCGGCATCCTCGTCGCGGCGTCGGCGGCGATGTTCGGGGCGCTGTTCGTCGCGACGTACTTCTTGCAGGAGGTGCTGGAACTCGACCCGCTGCACGGCGCGCTGCGCGGGGTGCCTCTCGCGGTGACGATGATCGTGGGCGCACCGCTGTCCGCCAAGCTCCTGCGCCGGGCGGGCCCGCGTCGGACGATCACCGGGGCGATGGCGGTACTCACGGCAGGCGTCCTGGCGCTCTCGCAGCTGGACCGGACGTCGGGGCCGGTGGCGACGGGCGCGGCGTTCGCGCTGCTGGGAGCCGGCTTCGGCACGGTGATGGTGGCGGCGACGGCCGTCGTCGTCCGCCATGCGCCGGAGTCCGACGCGGGGGTGGCGGGCGGCCTGCAGCAGACGGCGATGAACGTGGGTCCGGCCCTGGGCATCGCACTGGCGACGACGCTGCTGACGACCTTGACGTCCCGCACGCCGACCGAAGACCCCGGCACCCCACACTGGTCCGCCGAGCCGTTCCTCGCAGCAATGCCGACGGCACTGACGGCGTTGGCCGCGGTGGCGGCGACAGGAGCGCTGGCGGCGACGCGGTTGCCGGGGCTCGCGGGGCCGGGGCGGGGGTCGGTGGTGCAGGAGGCGCCTGCGGGGTCGGCGAAGAAGGGGCTGCCTGCACCGGCGAAGGCGCCGCCGGACGAGGCGACGCACGGGTAGAGGCCCCGGAGAGGGGGCGGAGGCTGTCGTCCGCCAGGGCTGTGCGGGCCGCGCACCTGTCCCGGCGCTGGGGACGACCCCGCCCTCGGCACGGGAAGGTCACCCGGCACCCCGTTCACGGCGCAGGAGCCCCCGTCACGCCCCCAGCGCCCTCTCCACCAGCCTCCGCGCCGCCCGTGCCTGCGCCTCGTGGGTCTTCTCGCTGTCCAGGCGCAGCGTGAACGCCGCGCTTGTCACCGATGTCCTGCCGTCAGGCGTCACCCCGCCCTCGCTCACACAGCCGAGGCTGGTTCCGCCGTGGAACCAGATGCCGTCCTTGCGGCCGGCGACCGGGCGCCACGCGATGCCGAGGCCGTAGCGGACACCCTCCGCCGGAACCCAGTCCCGCACCGGCACCGTCCGCCGCATCGCCGCCAGCTGGGCCGGACGCAGCAGTCGTCCGCCCAGTAGCGCCCGCAGGAAGACCCCGTGGTCCCGCGTCGTCGAGATCAGGCAGCCGTCGGCCCCGCCGCCGAAGCCGAGCGTGGTCTCCGTGGGGCGCGTCTCCTCCGGGAAGTACGTGTACCCGGTGGCCGTCGGCCGCGGCACGTACGACGACGTGCCGGGCGTGAACGTGTCACGCAGGCCCAGCGGTTCGATGATCCGCTCGTGGACCTCCTGGGCCCACGGATGGCCGGTGACCGCCTCGATGACGAGGCCGGCGACGACGTAGTTGGTGTTGGAGTAGCCCCAGCGCCGCTCCCCCGCCGGGTCGTGCGCGTCGGGCAGCCACTGCGGCGGCGCCTCAAGGGCCACCGCCAGCTGTTCCCGCGGCGTCTGCGAGCGGAAACGGGTGCGGCGGTAGCCCTCCGGCGTGAAGTCCCCGCTGTCGCCGGTGATGTAGTCGTTGAGGCCGCTGGTCTGGCCGAGCAGGTTGGCGACGGTGATCCGGCGCCCGTCGTTGCCGTGGCCGCGGACCGCTCCGGGCAGCCACCGCTCGACCGTGTCGGTGAGCTTCAGCCGCCCCTCGCCCACGAGTTGGAGGGCGACGGTCGCGGTGAACGTCTTGGTGTCGCTGCCGATGCGGTAGTACGCGTCCCACGGCACGGGCCCCTTCGCCGCGAGGTCGGCGACGCCGGCCCGGGCCGTCGTCCGGCCGTGCGCACCCGCCACCTCGGCGAGGACCCCACTCGCGCCGGTGGCGACGACCGCCTCGACGTCCCGCTGGAGGGCCCGCCCCCGGCGGGACGACCCCGTGCGGTCAGGGGCGGCCGTGGCGGCGGGAGCGGTCGCCGCCGCGCCCGTGACCAGTGCCGCCGCGGTGGCCGCGAGCCCCGTACGCCTGCTGATCCCGGCGTGCGCGCTGATCCCGGCATGTGTGCCGGTTCCGGCGTGCGTGCCGGTTCCGGCGTTCCTGTTGGCCCCGGCGTTCCTGTTGGCCCCGGCGTTCCTGTTGGCCCCGGCGTTCCTGTTGGTCCCGGTCATCGGGAACCCTCCTCCGTGCGGTGGTGCTCGGGTGATCACCCCGTAGGAACACGCTAGGAAGGCGCGGGACGGCGAACCATCGTGCTACCGGGCCGAACCGGCCTGGGGTCACCCCCCGCACCCACCCTCCGGTTCTCCCGAGGATCGACCGAGGATCGACGCCTTGCGTTGGAGTGCTCTCCAACTCCTAGCGTCGATCTCGATCACAGGGACAGCACCCCCGTCCCGGCATCAGCACGCGCACCACCCCTCAGGAGGTACCGCCATGACCAGCCTTCCCACCGGCACTCCCACCGGCCTTCCCACCCGCCGCCTCGGCGCGCTGACCGTCTCCGCCCAGGGTCTCGGCTGCATGGGGATGAGCCACGGCTACGGCACGTCGGACGACGCGCAGTCGATCGCGACGATCCACCGCGCGCTCGACCTCGGCGTCACCCTGCTCGACACCTCCGACTTCTACGGAAGCGGCCACAACGAAGAGCTGATAGGCCGGGCCCTCGCCGGTTCCCGGCGCGAACAGGCCGTCGTGGCGACGAAGTTCGGCTTCGCCAACCAGCTCGGCGACCCCATCCACATCAGGGGCGACGCGGCCTACGTACGGGAGGCCTGCGACGCGTCGCTACGCCGCCTGGGCGTCGACCACATCGACCTCTACTACCAGCACCGGGTGGACCGGACCGTACCGATCGAGGAGACCGTCGGCGCGCTGGCCGAGCTGGTCGAGGCCGGCAAGGTCCGCCACATCGGGCTCTCCGAGGCCGGCGCGGACACGATCCGGCGGGCGCACGCCGTGCACCCCGTCGCGGCGTTGCAGAGCGAGTGGTCGCTGTGGACCCGGGACCTGGAGGCGGAGATCCTGCCGGTCTGCCGTGAGCTGGGCATCGGCCTGGTGCCGTTCTCGCCGCTCGGACGCGGCTTCCTCACCGGCCGCTTCACCTCGCTCGACGGGCTCCAGAAGGACGACGTGCGCCGCACCCAGCCCCGGTTCGCCGACGGCAACCTGGAGCAGAACCTGTCCATCGTGGAGACCCTGGACGCGCTCGCCGCCGAGAAGGGCGTCACGGCCGGGCAGCTGGCGCTCGCCTGGGTGCAGCACCGCGGCGACGACGTGGTGCCGATCCCGGGCACGCGCCGCGAGAAGTACCTGACCGAGAACGTCGCGGCCGTCGCGATCGAGCTGTCCGCCGACGAGCTCGCCGCCATCGACGCGGCCGCGCCCGCCGGTCAGGTGGCGGGCACGCGGTACGACGAGCACAGCATGGCGGTGGTGGACGGCTAGCGGCGCGGGCGACCGCGTAACCTGCGGGCATGTCCTTTCCCGAGGAGCGCGCGGCCGCCGCGCACGGGGGCCGGCCGGAGGGCGGCGCGGACCGGCAGGGCCCCTCGGCGGCCATACGCCCCGGCCCGCAGCCCGCGGCGCCTTCGCCGCCCCCTCCGCCGCCCCCTTCGCCTTCGCCGCACCATCCCGTGCCGGACGTGCTGGCCCACCTGCGCGGTGCCTGGCGGGTGGAGCGGACCGTCCGCGACCTCGCGGACGGGTCCGCGGGCCGCTTCAGCGGTACGACGCTCTTCTCGCCGCTGCCCGCGCCGGACGAGGACGGGCTGCTCCACCACGAGTCGGGCACCTTCACCTGGCGCGGTGTCGCCCGCCCCGCCGAGCGCACCCTGCGCTTCCTGCCCGGCGAGGTGGCGGGCACCGCGTGCGTGGAGTTCGCCGACGGGCGCTTCTTCCACGACCTCGACCTGCGCACGGGCCACTGGGCGATGGACCACCCCTGTGTGGCCGACCTCTACCGTGGCGAGTTCGAGGTGGTCGACGCGGGCCACTGGCGCACCCGGTGGCGGGTCGGCGGCCCCGCGAAGGACCTGCTGCTGATCACGGAGTACCGCCGCGCGACCCCTCACCCACCTCCGACCGCCCCCTCCTGATGGTCGCGCACCATCCAGTGCTCCGGAGCCGCGAGGGAGGTGAAGCCGACCTTCTCGTAGACGCCGTGCGCGTCACCCGTGGCGAGCAGCGTCCTGCGCAGCCCGAACGGCTCCAAGTGCGCGCAGACCGCACCGACGAGCGCGACGCCGAGCCCCTTGCCCCGTACGCCCGGGGACACGTACACGTCGCAGAGCCAGGCGAACGTGGCCCGGTCGGTCACCACCCGCGCGTACGCGACCTGCTCCCCCGAAGTCCCGTCGTACATCCCGAAGTTGAGCGACCCGGCCATCGCCGCGTCCTGCTTCTCACGGGAGCGCCCGAGGGCCCAGTACGTGTCGGTGGAGAGCCAGCGGTGAACGCGGGCGGCGTCGATGCGGGTGACGTCGGCGGATATCTCGAAGCCTGCAGGGGGCGTGGTGCTTTCGCTCATGACGGCCAGCCTCGCAGCGCGGGACGGTGTGGGCGAGCCCTTTTCACCTGATGGGACGGCCGGTGAGGGGGCTTGAGGAGCGCGACCTAGTACATTCGCTTCCGCACACGGATGTGAAGTGAGTATCGGGGGGAAGCACATGGGGGGCCACCGGCCATCGGATTGGCATGTCCTTGAACTTGAGAAGGACCCGACGCCGGGGGATCCGCACCGGGTTCGGTCACTCGCGAAGAACCTGCACGATTTCGCCGACGATGTCGGCAGGGTGCTGCGGGACATCAAGGGGATGGCGGGCGAGGACGCGATCCTCAAGTGGGCCGGCAAGACGGCCGACGCGTTCACGGAGAAGTTCGAGGACGCCCCGGACAAGCTGAAGAAGCTCAAGAAGAGCTACGAGATGGCGGGCGACGCGCTCGCCGCGTACTGGCCCGAACTGGAACGCGCCCAGTCCCTGGCCGACAAGGCGCTGGCCAAAGGCCGCGAGGCCCAGGCCGACCTGTCCTCCGCCAAGTCCCGTCTCTCCTCGGCCGATTCCTGGATGGAGCGGGCCGGCAAGGAAGCCGACAAGTACAAGGACAAACCCGGCGGCAAGGACGTGCCCAAGCCGGACGAGGACAAGGTCCGCGCCGCCACCCGCAACGCCACCTCCGCGGAGAAGGCCCAGAAGTCCGCCCAGGGTGACGTCGACTCCGCCAAAAGCGCGCTGGACGCCGCGAAGAAGATGGCCGAGGACGCGCGCAAGATGCGCGAGGAGGCCGCGGGCACGGCGAAGAACAAGATCGACGAGGCCTCCGACGCGGGCATCCGCAACCGGCACTGGTGGGAGGAGGTCGGCGACTGGGTCACCGACAACTGGGACACCATCGTCGCCGTCTGCAAGGTTGTCGTCGCCGTCGTCGGCGTCATCGCGATGATCATCGGCGGCCCGATCCTCGCCGCCATCGTCATCGTCGCCGGGGCGATCGTCCTGGCCGACACCCTGAGCAAATACGCCAAAGGCCAAGCCACGCTGATGGACGTGGCCTTCGCCGCCATGGACTGCATCCCCGGCGGCAAAGGCATCACCACCGCCGCCAGACTCGCCAAGGGCGTCAAGGGCGGCCTCAAGGCGATGGCCAAGGGCCTGGGCAAGGGCGGGCTGCGCAAGGGTGCCGATGACGCGGCGGGTGCGGGGAAGAAGGCCGCCTCACGGTGCAAGAACGGCGACCCCATCGACATGGTCTCGGGCGAGATGCTCATGGAGGAGACCGACGTAGAGCTCCCGGGGTTGCTGCCCCTGGTCCTTCGGCGCACCCACCTGTCGACGTACGGATGGGGCCGGTGGTTCGGTCCCTCCTGGTCCTCGACCCTCGACGAGAGGCTCGAACTGGACGACCAGGGCATCGCGTTCGCCTCCGAGGACGGCATGATCCTCCTCTACCCGGTGCCTCGTCCCGGCGCCTCGGTCATGCCCCTGGAAGGGCCGCGGTGGCCCTTGGACTGGGACGGCTCCCCGGGTGCCCCCATCCGCATCTCCGATCCGCAGACGGGCACGGTCCGGCACTTCGCTCCGCTGGGCGCTCCCGGCCCGGACGACACCGCCTTCGTGATGCCCCTGGCAGCGATATCGGACCTCACGGGCCGGCGCGTCGACTTCGACCGCGACGCCTACGGGACTCCGACGGCCGTACGGGATTCCGCCGGGCGCCACCTCCACGTCGACACGGACAAAGACCGCGTCACCCGCCTTCGTCTGGCCGACGAGTCGGCGGGACCCGAGGGCGCCACCCTGCTGTCCTACGGCTACAGCGACGACAGCCGGCGCAACCTCACCGAGGTCCGCAACTCCAGCGGCTCGCCCCTGAGGCTCACGTACGACGCCCGCGACCGCATCACGTCCTGGACCGACCGCAACGGCGGCCGGTACCGCTTCACGTACGACGACCAGGACCGCTGCGTCCAGGGTGAGGGCACCGACGGCCGCCTTTCCTGCACCGTCGCGTACGACACCGAGCACCGCGAGACCCGCTACACCGACTCGCTCGGCCGCACGACCGTCTACCGGCACAACGAGCTGCGTCAGCTCGTGTCCGTGACGGACCCGCTCGGGCACACCACGCACTCGGAATGGGACCGGTACGACCGGTTGCTCTCCCGCACGGACGCGCTCGGTCGCACGACGCGTTACCGCTACGACGAGAACGGCGTTCCGACACATGTCGTGCGCCCCGACGGCCTGCAGAGCGTCGCGGAGCTCGACGAGCACGGCAGGCCGGCGACGCTCACCGAGCCGGACGGTGCCGTCTGGCGCACGGAGTACGACTCCGCGGGCCGTCTCACGGCGGAGACCGACCCGACCGGCGCCCGCATCTCCTACGGGTACGGCGAGACCGGCGGCATCGCCACGATCACCGACGCCTCGGGCCGCGCCACCCTGGTGGAGACCGACGCGGCAGGCCTGCCCGTCGCGACGACCGATGCCGAGGGCGCGACGACGCGGTATCAACGGGACGCCTTCGGCAGGCTCGTCGCGCAGACGGGTCCTGACGGCTCCCGCACCACCTTCGCCTGGACGCCCGAGGGCAGACCGTGCCGCCGCACCCTGCCCGACGGCAGCACGGAACGCTGGAGCCACGACGGCGAGGGCAACCTCGTCGAGCACGTGGACCCCCTCGGCCGCGTGACGCGCTTCGAGTACGGCGCGTTCGATCTGCTGGAGAAGCGGACCGACCCGGACGGGTCCTGCCTGCGCTTCGCCTACGACGGCGAACTGCGGGTCACCTCGGTGACGAACCAACTCGGCGCCACCTGGAGCTACTTCTACGACGCGGCCGGTCGGCTCACCCACGAGCAGGACTTCGAGGGGCGCACGCGGAGTTACCGCCACGACGCCGTCGGACAACTCGTCGGGCAGACGAACGGTGCGGGCGAAACCACCGAGTACGTCCGTGACCTGCTCGGCAAGATCCTGGAACAGCGGGCTCCCGAGGGCGTCACCAGCTACGAGTACGACCCGGTGGGCAACCTCCGTGTCGTACGCGGCGACGGCACGGAGGTCTCGTACGAACGCGACGCCCTCGGCCGGGTCCTCGCCGAGACGTGCGACGGCGCGACCGTGCGCTCGGCCTACGACGAGCTGGGCAGGCGCATCCGCCGGGTGACGCCGTCGAACGCGGAGAGCCACTGGGAGTACGACGGCCGCGACCGGCCCGTCCTGCTCCGTACGGCGGGCCGGGCGGTCACCTTCGGCTACGACGAGGCGGGACGCGAGACCGAACGCCGGGCCGGGAGGACGGTGCTCAGCCAGAGCTGGGACTCCAACGGCAGGCTGAGCTCCCAGACGGTGACCGCCGGCCTCGCGCCGACGGCGCCCGCACGGCGGCGGGTGCAGGAGCGCACGTACCGCTACCGACCGGACGGCACGGTCCGGGCGATCCACGACCTGGTCAACGGGGACCGGACCGTGGACGTCGACGGCACCGGCCGGGTCACCGGCGTACGGGCGGACACCTGGTCGGAACGGTATGCGTACGACGCGGCCGGGAACGTCGTGTCGGCCGAGTGGCCGGCGGCGACGGCGCCCGCGTCGTCCACGCCGTCCCGGAGCGCGCTCGGCGACCCGGGCGGACGGCCCGGCGGTGTGCGGTACGACTTCGACGCCCAGGGCCGTGTGGTGCGCCGGCGCAAGAAGCGTCTCTCGCGCAAGGCCGACGTCTGGCGCTACACATGGGACAGTCGGGACCGCCTGGTCGCGGTGGTCACGCCGGACGGGGAGAGATGGGCGTACCAGTACGACCCGTTCGGCCGCCGCATCGCGAAGCGGCGGCTCGCGGCCGACGGCCGGACCGTGGTGGAGGAGGTGCGGTTCGCCTGGGACGGCTTCGTGCTCGCGGAGCAGATCAAGCGGTCCGGCGACGAACCGCTCCGGTGCACGACGTGGGACTGGGAGAGGGACCGCTTCAGCCCGGTCACGCAGACGGAGCGCGTCGCCGCGCCACGGGAGGGCCGTGACGCGGAGCAGGAGTGGGTCGACGAGGAGTTCTACTCGATCGTCACCGACGTGGTCGGTGCGCCCGCGGAGCTGTACGACGAGGACGGCGCTCTGGCATGGCACGCGCGGACCACGGTCTGGGGCGCCCCGCTGGACGAGGAGACGTCCGACGACCGCGCCCACTGCCCGCTCCGGCTTCCCGGCCAGTACTACGACCCCGAATCGGCGCTGCACTACAACTACCAGCGTCACTACGACCCGGAGACGGGCCGGTACGTATCCCTGGACCCGCTCGACCTCGCCCCCGGCCCCAACCCGCGCGCGTACGCGTCGAACCCGTTCACCGGGGTGGACCCGCTGGGGCTCGCGCCGGACTGCGAGCGCGCCCTGCAGGCCGCCCGCGACCGGGCCGACCTCGAACAGGCCAGGCCCGGCGCCAGCAAGCAGACGCGGCCGACGAGCGCGGCGGGACTCACCGTACCGGGACACCAGGGGACCTTCAGCGGCGCCAGCATCAAGGGCGGCGGCGACCACAACCTGCACCCGGACGTGCGGGCCGCCTACGACAGGGTGCCGATGGAGCTGCGCCCGGCGGGCAGCCAGCACGGCCGGTGCGGCGAGGCGGAGGCCCTGTCGAACGCCATGCACGCCGGGCACGACCCGAGGGGTGGGGTGAGCGCCGCGGTGGACGTTCGCGCGGCGGGGAACCCCAAGCACGGTGTGCCCAAGGCGCCCTGTTCGTCATGTCAGCATGTGCTGGACCAATTCGGAATCACGGCGGTGACCTAGATGAGTGAAGAACCCTGCGGGCGTTGGTCCGAGGAGACGGAGCGCGCGTTGCGGGCGGCCGGGTGGTGTCCCGGGCGGGCCGTGCCGACGGGCGAGTGGGAGCGGGCCCTGGAGGAGCGCGGCGGGTTCCGGATGCATGAGGCGGCGCGGCTCTTCCTCGCCGAGTTCGGCGGCCTGGCGAGCGAGGAGCGGGGCCCGGGGCGGACGATGGCGCGCATGGGCTTCCGGCTCGACCCCCTCGCGGCCGAGTGGGACGACGAGATCTTCGACGTGCTCAGCGAGGAAGCGGGGGCGTATCTGTACCCCGTCGGCGAGGCCGACCGGCGCAACAGCTATCTGGGAGTCGCGCCGGACGGCCAGGTGTACATCGGCATGGACAGCGTCACGCTGCTCGCCCGCACCGCCGACGAGGCGCTGGAGAAACTCATCGAGGGGATCCGGTGAACGCGGACGGTCAGTGGGTGCGCAGCGCCTCGTCGCAGGCCACCCGCAGTCTGCGTACCCCCTCGGTGATCTCCCCGACGCCGGGGACCGCGGCGAAGCTCAGGCGGACGTGGGCGGCGGGGGGTTCGGCCGCGAAGTAGGGGCGGCCCGGCGCCACGGCCACGCCCGCCCGCAGCGCCGCCGAGGCGAACGCGGACTCGTCGGCGCCGTCGGGCAGCCGTACCCACAGGTGGTAGCCGCCCGCCGGGATGTGCTCCACCGTCAGCTCGGGCAGCCGCAGCCGCAGCGCCGCCGACATGGCGTCCCTGCGCTCCTTCAACTCGCCCGAGACCGCCCGCAGATGGCGCGGCCAGGCCGGTGAGCCGACGAGTTCGAGTGCCGCCTCCTGGAGGGGGCGCGGCACGAAGAAGTGGTCGACGACCTGGATGGCGCGCAGCCGTTCCAGGACCGGGCCGCGGGCCGCGAGCGCGCTGACGCGGAAGCTCGGCGAGGTGGCCTTGGTGAGCGAGCAGACGTGGACGACGACGCCGTCCCGGTCGTCGGAGGAGAGCGGGCGCGGCAACGGCCCGGCGTCCTCGTGGACGAGGCGGCGCACGAAGTCGTCCTCGATCACGAAGGCCCCCGCCGCACGGGCGATCCGCAGGACCTCCGGGCGCCGCTCGGCGGAGAGCACCGCGCCGGTCGGGTTCTGGAAGAGCGGCTGGCAGACGAAGACCCGGGCGCCCGTCGCCTCGAAGGCGGCCGCCAGGAGCTGCGGGCGCACCCCGTCGGTGTCGACCGGCACCGGCACCGGCCGCAGCCCCGCCGCCCGCGCGATCGCCAGCATGCCCGGATACGTCGGGGACTCCACGAGGACCGGCGCCCCGGGCGGCGCGAGGGCCCGCAGCGCCGTCGTCAGCGCGCTCTGGCCGCCCGCCGTGATCAGCACCTCGGCGGCCGAGACCGCCCCGCCGATCCCCCGCGCGAACCACTCGCGCAGCTCGGGCAGGCCGTCGACGGGCGGCCGCCCCCACGCGCCGGGCCGCCGCCCCGCGCGGGCCAGGGCCGCCGCCATCGCCTGCCCGGGCTGCAGCGCGGGGTCGAGATAGCCGCCGTTGAACTCGATGACGCCCGGCGGCGGGGCGGCGAGCGTCGCAAGGACCCCGGACGCGTCGACCGAGCGCGGCACCAGCTCCGCGGCGGCGTCGGCGCTCAGCGTCACCTCCTGCCACGAGGTGTCCCCGACGGGGGCGGCGGGCGCCGGTGCCTCGGCGCGGAAGACGCCCGCGCCGGGCCGGGTGACGACGAGGCCCTCGGCGGCGAGCTGCGCCAGGGCGCGGGACACGGTCACCGGGCTCACCCGGAACCGTTCCACCAGCGCCCGGCTCGACGGCAGCTTTCCACCTGGAGAGTAGCGGTCGAGCTCTCCCCGCAACCTTTTCACCAGTTCACCCACACTGCTACTGTCATGCATGACAGCACAGGATAGCGCTACTCGCCCCAGCCGGATAGCGGTCACCGCCCCCGACGAGGCGCCGACCGCGGGCGCGACGTCGCACCCCGCCCCGCAGGCCCCCGCCTCCCGCCGCGCCGGCACCGTGCTGGCCGCCCTCGGTGTCACCGCGTTCTCGCTCACCTTTCCCTCCACCGCCTGGGGCCTCGAAGGCATCGGCCCCTGGAGCTTCGTGACGCTGCGCGGCGCGCTCGCCGCGCTCGTCGCCGGCGGCTGCCTGCTCGCCCTGCGCGTCGCGGTCCCGCACCGCCGGCACTGGGCGGGGCTCGCGGTGGTGGGCGCCGGCGTGGTCGTCGGGTTCCCGCTGCTCACCACGCTCGCCCTGCAGACCTCGACCACCGCGCACGCCGCCGTGGTCGTCGGCCTGCTCCCGCTGACCACCGCCGTCTTCTCGGTGCTGCGCACCGGGGAGCGGCCCTCGCGCACGTTCTGGGCGGCGGCGCTCGCCGGGGCCGCCGCGGTGATCGCCTTCACCGTCCAGCAGAGCGGCGGCGCCCTGACCACCGCCGACCTCTACCTCTTCGGCGCGCTGCTGATCTGCGCGGCCGGCTACACCGAGGGCGGCCGGCTCGCCCGCGAGATGCCGGGCTGGCAGGTGATCGGCTGGGCCCTCGTCCTGTGTCTGCCGCTCAACGCCGTGGGCGCGCTCGTCGCCCTGCCACACGAGTCGTTCCACCTCACCGGGCACAGCGTCGCCGGACTGCTGTACGCCGCGATCGGCTCGCAGTTCCTCGGGCTCGTCGTCTGGTACCGCGGCATGGCGGAGATCGGCGTCCCGCGGGCCAGCCAGCTGCAGCTCGCCCAGCCGCTGCTGACCCTGGTCTGGTCGGTGTTCCTGCTCGGCGAGCACCTCACCGTCGCCGCCCCGCTCACGGCGGCCGCCGTCCTCGTGTGCATCGCGGTCACCCAGCGCGCCCGGGACTGACCCCGCACCCGCCCGACAGGGCCTCAACTCCCGCCACCCGTCGTACACTTGCCGCCACGGATCGCGACCGCAGAGCGGACGAGGGGGCACTCCAGATGCGTGCAACGGTAGGCGACGACCTGGTGCTGCACGGCAGGATCGTCGGGCAGCACGACCGCGTCGCCCAGGTCGTCGAGGTCCTCGGCGCGGACGGCGGACCGCCGTACCGCGTCCGCTTCGAGGACGGCCACGAGACGCTGCTGTCGCCGGGCCCCGACACCGTCGTACGGCACCAGGACCCGGCCCCGTAGCGAGCGGGATCACACGGAGCGAGCGGGATCAGCGCGGCGGCTTCGCCGGGTCCTGGTAGTGGTCGGCGACCACCCGGGCCATCGCGCCGATCTTGTCGACGCCGACCTCCTTCGCCGAGAAGTAGACGTGCCCGCGCACCTCGCGGTAGTCCTCGGCGAACGTGAGGTGGCGGGAGAGCTCCGCCGGGTCCTGCCAGGCCGCGGGCTGGGCCGGGTCGCCCGCCTTGTAGAGGGCCTCGCCGATGTACAGCTTCACGCCCGTGCCGCGCACGACGTCGCTCCACCACGGGATCAGCTTGGCGTAGTCCGCGGCGGCGAACCCGATGTTCCAGTAGACCTGCGGGACGATGTAGTCGAGCCAGCCCTTCTTGACCCAGCCGCGCGTGTCCGCGTACAGGTCGTCGTAGGTCTGCACCCCGGCCCGGGTGTCCGAACCGGTCGGATCGGTCGCGATGTTGCGCCAGACCGCGAAGGGGCTGACACCGAACTGGGTGCGCGCCCTCGCCTTCTTCACCCGGACGGACATCTCGCGCACCAGCCGGTCGATGTTGTCGCGCCGCCAGGAGGCCCGGTCCGGGAAGCCGCCGCCGTACTGCTCGAAGGCGGCGTCGTCGTCGAAGACCTGGCCCGCGACCGGGTACGGGTAGAAGTAGTCGTCCCAGTGCACCGCGTCGATCGGATAGCGGCGCACCGCGTCGAGCATCGCGTCCTGCACGAAGCGCCGCACCGCGGGCAGGCCCGGGTTGTAGTAGAGCTTCCCGCCGTACGGCAGCACCCAGTCCGGGTGGACGCGCGCGGGGTGCGTGGCCACGAGCCGTGACGGGTCGGTGTGGTTGGCGACCCGGAAGGGGTTGAACCACGCGTGCAGCTCCAGGCCCCTGCGGTGCGCCTCGCGCACGGCGGTGCCCAGCGGGTCCCAGCCCGGGTCCTGGCCCTGGACGCCGGTGAGGTACTCCGACCACGGCTCGTACGGCGAGGGCCACAGCGCGTCCGCGGTCGGCCGCACCTGGAAGACCACCGCGTTGAGTCTGCGCCGCACGGCCGTGTCCAGGTGGCCGAGCAGCTCGGCGCGCTGCTGCTCCGCCGTGAGCCCCGGCTTGGACGGCCAGTCGCGGTTGACCACGCTCGCCAGCCACATCGCGCGCAGCTCGCGGTCCTTCTTCCGGTGCCTGCCGGGGGACGCGGCCGCGTCCCCCGCCGTCGCGAGGCCCGCGACCGCCGCGGCCGCCACCACCGAGAAACTCCGACGTGACATACGCCTCATCTGCGTGCCCCCTGAGCTCGTTGTCCTCCGGCACGCCCGGCCGGTTGCGGACAGCATGCCCGACCCGGCCCCCCGGGGACCCTTCATTGCGGAGTAACGTTCACGGCCGAGGCAGGCACCGCATCCATACGGGGGACCTGCCGGCCCCGTTGATCAGCGAAAGGCACGAGGTGACCGACTCCATGACCGATATCGCACGCGTCGGAGTGGTGGGCTGTGGCCAGATGGGCGCCGGAATCGCAGAGGTCTGCGCCCGCTCCGGACTGGATGTGAAGGTCGCGGAGACCACCGGCGAGGCCCTGGAGATCGGCCGCACGCGGCTGTACAACTCGCTCTCCAAGGCGGCCGAGCGCGGCAAGATCTCCGAGGAGGAGCGCGACGCGACGCTCGAGCGCCTCAGCTTCACCACCGACCTCGGCGAGTTCGCCGACCGTGACCTGGTCATCGAGGCCGTGGTGGAAAACGAGCAGGTCAAGACCGAGATCTTCCAGGTGCTCGACCAGGTGGTGACCCGGCAGGACGCGATCCTCGCCTCCAACACCTCCTCCATCCCGCTGGTGAAGCTGGCCGTCGCGACCTCGCGTCCGGACCAGGTCATCGGCATCCACTTCTTCAACCCGGCGCCGGTGCAGCAGCTCGTCGAGCTGATCCCGGCGCTGACCACGTCCGAGGGCACCATCAGCCGGGCCCAGGCCGTGGTCGAGAAGATCCTCGGCAAGCACGCGATCCGCGCCCAGGACCGCTCGGGCTTCGTGGTCAACGCGCTGCTCATCCCGTATCTGCTCTCCGCGATCCGGATGTTCGAGTCGGGCATCGCGAGCCGCGAGGACATCGACAACGGCATGGAGATGGGCTGCGCCCACCCGATGGGCCCGCTGAAGCTCTCCGACCTGATCGGCCTGGACACGGTCGCCTCGGTCGCCGACTCCATGTACACGGAGTACAAGGAGCCGCTGTACGCCGCTCCCCCGCTGCTGCAGCGGATGGTGGACGCCGGCCGCCTCGGCCGGAAGACCGGCTCCGGCTTCTACACGTACGCCTGACGGTTTCGAGTTTCTCCCCGTACGCCTGACGGATTCACTCCCCGCACGGACACGCTCCGTGCACGACGGGCCCGGCACTCTGCGAGTGCCGGGCCCGCGGCGTTCACACACCGTGTGCGCAGGGGGCTCGCATATGCCCATCGCACACTCTCCCGCCCTGGTCACCACGCGAGTTGACTGCCCGTGCGGATGAAGGGGGGACGCGCCACTACAGAGAGGAGTGGACTCGTGACCACCGACGGCGAGAGTGCCGTGGTCCCGGAAGAACTCGCGGAGTTACGCCGTAGGCTGGACGTGGGCCTCGCCCGCGTCGACGGACGGCTGGCGTTGCTCTCCCAACACGACGAGCAGACGTCCAAGAACGTGGAGACCATGGAGGCCCGGGTCGCCGCACTGGAGCACACACGCTGGCCGCTGCCCACGATCGTCGCTCTCGCGGCGGTCGCGTCGATCGCCGTGGCGGTCTGGCAGGCCATCGGCCGTTAGCTAGCGCGCGTCCTGGCCGAGGCGCAGATGGTGCAGGAGGAGGAGAGCGGCCGCCATATTGGCGGCCGGGACCTCTCCGCGGGCCACCATGTCGGGGACCAGCTTGAGCGGGACCCACTCGCGGCGGTCCGACTCGAAGTCGTCTTCGGGATGGCCGATGTATGTCCCTTCGTCGGACCAGTAGATGTGGTGCCGGGCGTCGGTGAGTCCGTTGGACGGTTCGACGCTCATCAGGTGCCGCAGCGGTCCCGGCCGCCAGCCGGTCTCCTCCTCCATCTCGCGTGCCGCCGCGTACGCGATGTCCTCGCCGTCCTCGACGACACCGGCCGCGAGCTCCCAGCCCCAGCTGTCGGTGATGAAGCGGTGCCGCCACAGCAGCAGCACTTCGTTGGCCTCGTTGACGACGGTGGCCACGGCCACGGGCCGCAGCCGTATCAGGAAGTGATCGAGATGTTGGCCGTCGGGTAGTTCGACGTCTGCGAGATTGACCGTGAACCACCGGTTTCCATACACAGTTTGTTCGCTCTGTTTCGTCCACTGCACGGTTCTGCCACCTTCCGCCGAGTAGATGGCAATATCGCAGCAGAGGGAACGTCAGAGCAGAGTGTGTGCGGCGCGGAGCGGTGCGTACGCCTGCCCGGCGGAACGGCTGCGCCCGGTCGTCACAGCGGTACGCGCAGCGCCCCGTCGATCAGTTCGGCGGCCTCGGCCGTGCCCGCGCAGTCGCTGCGCACCAGATGTTCGCGGACCGCGCGCAACCGGTCGCGCAGCCGCTGCGACTCCATTCCCCTGGCCTGTTCCGCCATCTCCACCGCCGTGGCCACCGCCTCGTCGGTGTTGCCCTGCCGCAGTTCGATCTGGCTGAGCATGGCGAGCCGGTGCACCCGGCCCCGGTCGTGCGCCGGAGTGCCCACGGCGGCCGCGGCGTGTTCGTGGGCGCTGGCCAGGTCACCGAGGCTCAACAGTGCCTCCGCCACTTGCACGTTGACGAGGCCGGGCTGGACATAGCCCGTCTCGTCCGGCTCGCGGCCGCGCAGGATCCGGTCGGCCGCGACCTCCGCACGCCGGATGCAGGACAGCGCGCTCCTGCCGTCGCCCAGGTGCGCGTACGCCTTGGCCTGCATCGCGTAGAGGTCGGAGGCGAGCGCCGGGGTGAGGTCGCGCCCCGCGGCCCGCAGCGCGGCCTCCGCGAACGCCACCGCCTGGCGGTACTCGCGCATGAACAGGGACTGGTTGACGAGCAGCGCGATCACATACGCGCCGAGCCCCATGTCGCCGCTGGCCTTCGCGAGGCGCAGCGCCTGGTGGAAGTAGCGCTGGGCGAGGCCGTGCGCGTCGGAGTCGTAGGCACAGATCCCGGCTATGGCCACCAACCCGCCGGTGGAGCGGTGCAGTTGGCGGCCCATCTCGTCGGTGTAGCTGCCGCGCAGCAGCGGCGCGGCCTCGGCGTTGAGGAAGCCGACGATGCGGGTGCGGGTCGCGATGCCGCCGGTCTTGCGATACATCTGCTCGTAGTGGGCGCGGGCGGCGCGCATCATCTCGATGTCGGCCGTGCTGACCGGGTGGCGGCCGCCGCGCGAGACGTCGACGTCCTCGGGCGGGTTCTCCCACTCCCAGACGGGCATCACGGCGGGCGTGCCGGTGACGGCGGGCGCGCCGAGCAGGTGCGGGCGCTGTTGTTCGTCGGAGCGCCACAGGGCCGTCGCCCGTTCCACGAAGCCGGAGAGCGTGGAGGACGTCGAGCCGACCCGGGCGGCGGGCACACCGGGCAGGCCGAGGCCGATGTCGTCGAGGGTGACCGGCCGCTGCAGCCGGCCGGCGAGCACCTCACAGATCAGGTCGGGCACCTGACCGCGCGGGCGCTGCCCCTTCAACCAGCGTGAGACGGCCGTGTGTTCGTACCGCAACGCGAGTCCCCTGGACTTGCCCGCCTGGTTCACGTGTGCGGCGAGTCCCGCGTGGGAGATGCCCGCTTCGTCGAGGATCGCGTCGAGCAGGGTGTTGGGCTGCATGGATGCCCTCCGGTGGCTCGGTGCTGTTCAGCGTAGTCCAGGCCCCTTCACACGGGGTGTGAACGGAGTGCCCGGATCCGGGGGGTGTGCGCTCTGCCGCATGGGGTGTGGAATCGCTTGACTGAGATGCCTCATCAGTTAAGGAGGCCGGCCGGGCCGCCGGCTCCCCCTCTTACAGTGCGGCGGCCCTCATGGGCGCCGTCCGTCCCGCCGTCTGCCCGACAACTCCATGGCGGGGCGGGCGGCGCATGCCGCGGTCCCTGGTCCGCACACGAGGTTCCGCATACGGGTACGAGGTTCCGCGTACACGAGAGGCTCAGCTCAGGGTGCGGGCGTGCCGACCGGACTCGGCCGACCGCACGCACACCCTCGCCCGGTCGTTGCGCACCACGAGCAGGGCCGCGTCGTCGGACGGCAACCGGCCCGCGTGGCGCGTCAGTCGGGCGTAGACCGCACGGACCAGAGCCTGCGGCGAGACGGTCCGGCCGCCGGCGGCTTCGGTGAGGGCGGCCTGCAGCGGGAAGAAGGCGCCCGCGGCGTTCCGTTCGTCCTCCATGCCGTCGGTGTGCAGGACGAGCGCCTCACCGGGCAGCAGCAACCCGCAGTGCAGTACGGGCAGTTCGGCCGGGAGCGGGAACAGGCCGAGCGGCGGCAGCGGGTCGGCGTCCGTCAGCGGCCGCGCGTGCCCGCTCAGCAGATGCGGCCAGGGGTGCCCGCAGTTGAGCGCGGCGATCTCGCCCTCGGCGCTGATCTCCAGGAGCAGGACGGTGACGAAATCCTCGGCGGGCGGGGCATCCGCCGCCGTGCCGCCGCCCGTGAGGTGCTCGGTGCGCGCGCGCTCCCGCAGATGCCGGTCGAGGGCGCGCTCCAACCGGCGTAACACCAGGGGCAGTTCGGGCTCGTCGTGGGCCGCGTCGCGGAAGCTGCCGAGGAGGGCGGCGACGGTTCCGATGGCGGGCAGGCCGTGCCCGCGCACGTCGCCCATGACGATCCGGACCCCGTGGTCGGTGGCCGCCACCTCGTACAGGTCACCGCCGACGGAGGCGCCCCGCGAGGCGGAGAGCCGCCCGGCGGCGAGCGCGAGCCCTTCGACGCAGGGCGGCAGCGGCCGCAGGAGCACGTTCTGCGCGGCGCCCGCGACCTCCCTGGCCTGCCGCAGCTCCCGGACCAGCGCGCGCCGGACGTGCAGGACGAGGCCGGTCCCGACGGCGAAGAAGACGGCGCTGCTGACGATCCGCGCCTCCATGCCGTCCTGCTGCGCGAGCGGACAGGCCAGCTTGTACGTGACGGCGACGGCGCCCCACAGGGTGGGCAGCCCCAGCGACACCGCGCGTCGGCCCCGCCGGCACCTGACCGGCCGTACTCCGCGCAGCACCCGCGGAAGCATGCGGGTGATCCTTCGAGGGCGCCGGTCGCGCTCCCGCATCCGGAGCTCGCCCCGGCGGGGCGCCCCCGCCCTGATCCGCATCATGCCGTCGCCCCCAGTTCAGCGCGCAGGCCGGCTCCTACGGCCGGACCGATTCTGTCGACCGTGTGGTCCGATCGGACGGGGGTGACGCCCCTTGTCACCCGAACGAGTGAGGGGCTTGCCCGGTGATCCGGACAAGCCCCTCTGTACGCCCCTGATGCGCCTGGTGTCGGCTACGGGCGGTGACTACGCTCCGCGCAGCACCGCGCCCGTCGCCTCGGCCGCGCGCGCGACGGCCGCGTCACGGGCCGCGGAGGCCTCGTCGACCGTGAGCGTGCGGTCGGCCGCGCGGAAGCGCAGCGCGTATGCCAGGGACTTCTTGCCCTCGCCGATCTGCTCGCCCTCGAAGACGTCGAACAGCCGGATGGACTCCAGGAGGTCGCCCGCGCCGCCGCGCAGGTAGTACTCGAGGACGGTGGCGGGCACCGTGGCGTCGACCACCAGGGCGACGTCCTGGGTGGCGACCGGGAAGGTGGAGATGCGCGGCGCCCGGACGACCCCGTCGCGCGCCGACTCAAGGAGGTCCAGGTCGAGCTCCATCGCGCAGGTGCGCGCGGGCACGCCGAACGCCTTCACGGCGCGCGGGTGCAGCTCGCCCGCGTGGCCGACGGTGACGATCTCGCCGTCGACGACGACCTTCAGCTCGGCGCACCGGCCGGGGTGCCAGGGGCCGTACTGGCCCTGGTCGACGATGAGCTCGACGCCGGCCTCCCGGGCGATGGTCCGCGCCGACTCCACGGCGTCGGCCCAGTCCGCCGGGCGGCCCTTGCCCCACCAGCCGGCCTGCTCGCGGGCGCCCGCGAGGACGACGGCGGCGTGCCGGGGCTGGACGGGCAGCGCGTCGGTCAGGGACGCGATCTCCTCGTCCGTGGGACGCCGGTCGACGGGCAGGCGCACCGCGACCTTCAGCTCGTCCCGCGGGTGGAAGACCAGGCCGGTCTCGAAGAGCGCCAGGTCGTGGCTGCCGCGGCCGTCGTTGCGGCGCAGCGCGGCGAGCAGTCCGGGCAGCAGCGTCGTGCGGAGCGCGGGCTCCTCGTCGGAGAGCGGGTTGGCCAGCTTCACGACACGGCGGTCGGGGTCGTCCTCGGCCAGCTGCAGCTGGTCGAAGGCGGCCTCGCCGAGGAAGGGGTAGCTGAGCGCCTCGACGAAACCGGCGCCGGCCAGCGCGCGGCCGACCCGGCGGTGCAACCGCTGCCGCTCGGTGAGGCCGCGGCCCGCGGGGGGCTTGGGCAGCGTCGAGGGGAGGTTCTCGTACCCCTCCAGGCGGATGACCTCTTCGGCGAGGTCGTTCGGCTCGGCGAGGTCGGGGCGCCAGGACGGCACGGTGACGGTCAGGGCGTCCTGGCCGTAGACGTCGCAGCCGACCTGCTGGAGGCGGCGTACGACGGTTTCGCGGCCGTAGGCGACGCCGGCGACCTTGTCCGGGTGGTCGGCCGGCATGGTGATCGTGCGCGGCGCGGTCGGGGCGATGACCTCGGTGACGCCGGCCTCGGCGCTGCCGCCCGCGAGGAGCACCAGCAGGTCGACGGTGCGCTGCGCGGCGGCGGCCGCGGCCTGCGGGTCGACGCCGCGCTCGAAGCGCTTGGACGCCTCGGAGGCCAGCTTGTGGCGGCGCGCGGTGCGGGCGATGGAGAGCGCGTCGAAGTGCGCGGCCTCGATCACCACCTCGGTGGTGCCGCGGACCTCGGCGGCCACCGTCCCCGTCGGGTCGAACGCGGGGGTCTCGGAGTCGGCGATCTCAGTGTTGGCGCCGCCCATGACGCCCGCGAGGCCGATGGGGCCGCGGTCGTCGGTGATGACCAGGTCCTCGGCGTCCAGGACACGCTGGGCGCCGTCGAGGGTGGTGAGCTTCTCGCCCTGCTCGGCCCGGCGCACGCCGATCGCGCCCTGGACGCGGGAGCGGTCGTACGCGTGCAGGGGCTGGCCGAGCTCCATCATCACGTAGTTGGTGATGTCGACGGCGAGCGAGATCGGGCGCATGCCGACCTTCTGCAGCCGGCGCTGCAGCCAGATCGGGGAGCGGGCCCCGGGCTGCAGACCGGTGACGGTGCGCGCGGTGAAGCGGTCGCAGCCGATCGGGTCGGCGATCTTGACCGGGTAGCCGAAGGAGTTCGGCGCGGGCACGTCGAGCAGGGCCGGGTCGCGCAGCGGCAGGCCGTAGGCGATGGCGGTCTCGCGGGCGACGCCGCGCATCGACAGGGCATAGCCCCGGTCGGGCGTGACGGCGATGTCGAGGACCTCGTCGACGAGCTCCAGGAGCTCGATGGCGTCGGTGCCGGCCTCGTGCTCGGGCGGCAGGACGATGATGCCGCCGCTGCCGTCGTCGCCCATGCCCAGCTCACCGCCGGAGCAGATCATGCCGTGCGAGGTCTTGCCGTACGTCTTGCGGGCGGCGATGGCGAAGTCACCGGGCAGGACGGCGCCGGGCAGCACCACGACGACCTTGTCGCCGACGGCGAAGTTCCGGGCGCCGCAGACGATCTCCTGCGGTTCGCCGGTGCCGTTGGCGGTGCCGACGTCGACGGTGCAGAAGCGGATGGGCTTCTTGAAGCCCTCCAGCTCCTCGATGGTCAGGACCTTGCCCACGACGAGCGGACCCTTGAGGCCGGCGCCGAGCTGCTCGACGGTCTCGACCTCCAGGCCGACCTCGATCAGCTTGGCCTGCACGTCACGGCCGGTCTCGGTGGCGGGGAGGTCGACGTACTCCCGCAGCCAGGAAAGCGGGACCCGCATCAGATCTCCATCCCGAACGGCCGGGTGAACCGGATGTCACCCTCGACCATGTCTCGCATGTCTTCGACGTTGTGGCGGAACATCAGCATCCGTTCGATGCCGAACCCGAAGGCGAATCCGCTGTACTTCTGGGGGTCGACGCCGCAGGCGGTGAGCACCTTGGGGTTGACCATGCCGCAGCCGCCGAGCTCGATCCAGCCCTCGCTGCCGCAGGTGCGGCAGGGGCGGTCGGGGTTGCCGACGGACTCGCCGCGGCAGACGTAGCAGACCATGTCCATCTCGGCGGACGGCTCGGTGAACGGGAAGAAGTTCGGCCGCAGGCGGGTCTTCATGTCCGGGCCGAAGAGCGACTGGACCATGTGGTCCAGGGTGCCCTTGAGGTCGGCCATGGTCAGGCCCTCGTCGACGGCGAGCAGCTCGATCTGGTGGAAGACCGGGGTGTGCGTGGCGTCGAGCTCGTCCGTGCGGTACACGCGGCCGGGGCAGACCACGTAGACCGGCGGCTCACGGCGCTCGATGAGCGAGCGGGCCTGCACGGGCGAGGTGTGCGTGCGCAGCACGACACCGGACTCGTCGCCGGTCCCGCCGTCCGGGCCCTGGACGAAGAAGGTGTCCTGCATCTGCCGGGCCGGGTGGTCGGGCGTGAAGTTGAGGGCGTCGAAGTTGAACCACTCCGCCTCGACCTCGGGGCCCTCGGCGACCTCGTAGCCCATGGCGACGAAGACGTCCGCGACGCGCTCCATGAAGGTGGTCAGCGGGTGCCGGGCGCCGGCGGGCGTGCGGTCGTGGGGCAGCGTGACGTCCACCGCCTCCTCGACCAGGACGCGGGCGTCGCGCTCGGCCTCGAGCTCGGTCTGGCGGGCGGCCAGGGCCTTGCTCACGGCGCCGCGCGCCATGCCCACGCGCTTGCCCGCCTCGGCCTTGGCCTGCGGGGGCAGCGCGCCGATCTCGCGGTTGGCGAGCGCCAGCGGCGAGGTGCCGCCGGTGTGCGCGACCTTGGCCTCCTGGAGCGCGTCGAGCGTGTCCGCGGCGGCGAAGGCGGCGAGCGCCTCGTCCCGCATGCGCTCGATCTCTTCAGGTTTCAGTGCCTCGACCTCAACAGGGTCGTACGACTTGTTCGGTGCCGACATCTCTTCCCGTGCTTCCGATTGGCTGGCGGATGGGTCCCCGTCAACAACTCGGAGACAAGCTGTCCCAGGTGTGGGGACACAAAGTGCCAACCACCGAGTCTAACGGGGGTGCGGTGAACGAATGAGCCCGCGGGCTGCTCAGGGCGTCCTTCGCAGGGTCACTGCAGATACGCCGGGGCCCCCACGGGCAACGTAAATCGGAACCGGGCGCCGCCGCCGGGAGCGCGGCCGACGGTGATCGTCCCGCCGTGCACCTCCACGATGCCCTTCACGATGTACAACCCCAGTCCCGTCCCGCCGCGCTTGCTGCCCCGCCAGAAGCGGGTGAAGACGCGGCCCATCGACTCCTCCGGAATGCCGGGACCCTCGTCGCTCACGGTCACGGCGGTCTCTGCGCCGCCCCGCTCGCGTGGCGAGGAGGAGGCGGCCACCTCGATGGTGACGGTTCCCTCGCCGTGGCGCACCGCGTTTTCCAGCAGGTTGCTGAGCACCTGGTCGATCTTGTCGGGGTCCGCCCAGCAGTCGGGCAGCGGCTGCGCGACCCGGACGAGGAAGCGGTCCGCGTCCTGCCCGGCGGCGACGTACGCCTGGATGTGGCGGCCGACGGCGGCGCCTATGTCGACGGGCTGGCGGCGCAGCTCCAGGCGCCCGGAGTCGATGCGGGAGATGTCGAGGAGCTCGGCGATCAGCCGGGTGACGCGGTTGGCGTCGGCGTCGACGGTCTCCAGCATCAGTTTCTTCTGGTCGTCGGTGAACCGCTCCCACTTGGCGAGCAGCGTCGCGGTGAAGCCCTTGACGGAGGTGAGCGGCGAGCGGAGCTCGTGGGCGACCGTGGCGATCAGCTCGGCGTGGCTGCGCTCGGTGCGGCGGCGGGCCTCGGTGTCCCGCAGGGAGACGATCACCCGGCGTACGGGCCCGGTGCGGGCGGTGCGCACGTAGCGGGCGGAGACGAGGACCTCGCGGCCGCCGGGGAGCAGCAGGTTGCGCTCGGGCTGGCCGATGCGGATGGCGAGGCCTCCGTAGGGATCGGTCAGCTGCCACCAGCGGCGGCCCTCGAGGTCCTCTAACGGGAGCGCGTGCTCCAGCGGGGTGCCGAGGGCGTCGGCCGCGGGGACGGCGGTGATCCGTACCGCCGCCGCGTTGAAGCAGATGATCCGGCCCGTCTCGTCGGCGACGACGAGCCCGTCGGGCAGCTCGTCCGGGTCGAGTCCGAGGTCGCCGAGGTCACCGGGGCCGTCGCGGTCCGCGCGAGCACGGGCCACGTCCCGCACTCCCGGTGCTCTGCTCGTGCCGACACTCATGCCCCGTACCCCACCTCTCGGACTGTCGGTGGGGGTGCCTCCCTGCGCCCCCGAGGCCGTCACACTACTAGCTCGATGTGACGGAGCGGACCCCCTCAGCGAGGACTGCCGGCGCGCTGGGCGCGGGCGGACGCGTAGAGGCACACCGCTGCGGCCGTCGCGAGGTTGAGGCTCTCGGCTCTGCCGTGGATCGGAACGCGCACCACGGCGTCGGCGAGCGCGCGGGTCTCCTCCGGCAGTCCCCAGGCCTCGTTGCCGAAGACCCAGGCGGTGGGGGTGCCCATGGTGCCCCGGTCGAGTTCGGTGTCGAGGTCGTCCGCACCCGCCCCGTCGGCGGCGAGGATCCGTACGCCCGCGTCCTTCAGCCCCTGGACGGCCTGCTCGACGGGGACGCCGACGGCGACGGGCAGGTGGAAGTGCGAACCGACCGACGCGCGCACCGACTTGGGGTTGTAGAGGTCCACCGAGGCGTCGGTGAAGATCACGGCGTCGGCGCCCGCGGCGTCCGCGCAGCGCAGCACGGTCCCGGCGTTGCCGGGGTCGCGTACGTGGGCGAGGACGGCGACGAGCTTCGGGCGGGCGGCGAGGATCTCCTCGAAGGGCACGTCGAGGAAGCGGCAGACGCCGACCAGGCCCTGCGGGGTGACCGTGGTCGAGATGTCGGCGATGACGTCCTCGTCGGCGAGGTGCACCCGGGCCCCGGCGGCGCGGGCCTCCGCCACGATGTCGGCGTGCCGCTCGGCCGCTTCGACGGTGGCGAACAGCTCGACGAGCGTCTGCCCGTGCCCGGCGGCCTCCCGTACGGCCTGCGGCCCCTCGGCGAGGAACAGCCGCTCCTTCCCCCGGAAGTTCCGCTTGGCCAGCCGCCGTGCGGCACTGACGCGCGGCGACTTGGGGGAGATCGACTCGGGAGCGGCGGGCATGGACTCACCTTCGTGGAGCGGGGGTTGAGCGCCCCTTGGGGGCGCGGGGAACTGCGCGACAAGCCCCCACGGCCCGCGGGGAACAGCCGACCTACGCACTCGGACCCGCAGGCCACGGGTGGCCTGCGGGTCCGAGGAGGGCGTTCACAGACGCACGGCTCAGGCGGCAGCCTTGGGCGCGTTGACGTCCGACGGCAGCGCCTTCTGCGCGACCTCGACGAGCGCGGCGAACGCGTTCTCGTCGTTGACGGCCAGCTCCGCGAGGATCTTGCGGTCCACCTCGATGTTGGCGGCCTTCAGACCCTGGATGAGGCGGTTGTACGTCATGCCGTTCTGGCGGGCAGCGGCGTTGATGCGCTGGATCCACAGCTGACGGAAGTCGCCCTTGCGCTTCTTGCGGTCGTTGTAGTTGTAGACCAGGGAGTGGGTGACCTGCTCCTTGGCCTTGCGGTACAGGCGCGACCGCTGGCCGCGGTAGCCGCTGGCCGCTTCGAGGATCGCCCGACGCTTCTTGTGGGCGTTGACTGCCCGCTTGACGCGTGCCACTTGTTAACTCCTTGTAGCGGGGCCGTGGTTGGACTCACACGACCCGATATCGATTGGGTCCCGGTCAGAGTTCAGGCGCGATCCGCGCCCGGACTCACTTGCCGAGAAGCTTCTTGATCTTCTTGGCGTCGCCCGGGGCCATCTCGGCGTTGCCGGTGAGGCGACGCGTCAGACGGGACGACTTGTGCTCGAGCAGGTGGCGCTTGCCGGCGCGCTCGCGGAGCACCTTGCCGGAGCCGGTGACCTTGAAGCGCTTGCTGGCACCGCTGTGCGACTTGTTCTTCGGCATAGCGCCGTTCTCTCCTCGTCAGTGGCACTCCGATGCCCGGTCGGGAAACCGGGCATCCGGGAGCCATATGTATCGGTTGGCATCCCCTGGACTCGCGTCCGGGGGATCAGGCCTCGGCAGGAGCCTCGGCCGGGGCCTCGGCGGGAGCTTCGTCGAGCTCCTCTCCCTCGGCGGAGTTCTGCGAGCGGCCCGGGTTGGCCTTCGCGTCCGCCTTGCGAGCCGCCTGGGCCTCACGGGCCTCGGCCATCGCCTCGGTCTTCTTCTTGTGCGGACCGAGAACCATGATCATGTTTCGGCCGTCCTGCTTCGGGTTCGACTCGATGAACCCAAGGTCCTCGACGTCCGAAGCGAGACGCTGCAGCAGTCGGAAGCCCAGCTCGGGGCGGGACTGCTCGCGACCACGGAACATGATCGTGATCTTGACCTTGTCGCCCTGCTTGAGGAACCGGACGACATGACCCTTCTTGGTGTCATAGTCGTGCGGGTCGATCTTCGGCCGGAGCTTCATCTCCTTGATGACCGTGTGCGCCTGGTTCTTGCGCGCCTCACGGGCCTTCATGGCCGACTCGTACTTGAACTTGCCGTAGTCCATGAGCTTGCAGACCGGCGGACGCGCGGTGGCGGCCACCTCGACCAGGTCAAGGTCGTACTCCTGTGCAAGCTCCAGGGCCTTGGCAAGCGGAACAATCCCGACCTGCTCGCCGCTGGGACCGACAAGTCGCACCTCGGGAACGCGAATCCGGTCGTTGATGCGGGGCTCGGCGCTGATGGATCCTCCTCGGTAGCACCACGCGACCGTCTGGCGGACAGCCGCGTTACGTCTGTTGACTGGACCAACCGAACGAGGCAACGAAAAATGCCCCGACCGATCACACTGAAGGGGCTCCACGTACTACCGGAGCACCTCCGCGGTGATCGCGGGGCGCACATCGGGCGGCCCGAAGCCTCGGGGACTTCGGTCGCCTGACCGGTGACCCGCCGCCCCTAGGAGCGGCCAGGTGGGAGATCGGAGCCTCCACTTGTGGGCCGGGTCTCGCGCTGACACGCGGGTATCCGGCCGGTCGTCACACAAGGTTAGCAGCTCCGCGGGGGTGGGGCGAACCGGCGCGCACGGGGCTCCCGCGGCCGGGGCCGTACGGGGCTCGGCATATCGTGGGGGACATGAGCGACGCGACCCCCACCCCCGAGTCCCCCGCGGTCCCCGGGCCCGACTCCCCCGACTTCGACACCCTGACCCGTGACATCGCGGACGTCCCCGCGGTCGAGGTGATCACCACGGTGGCGGTCCACCTGATGAGCGCCGCGGCCGTGAACCTCGGTCTCGCCGAGGGCGGCGAGGGCCACAAGGACCTGGACGAGGCCCGCAAGCTGATCCACTCGCTGGCCGGCCTGATGGACGCGAGCGCCACGGAGATCAGCTCGTTCCACGCGGCGCCGCTGCGGGACGGTCTGAAGTCGCTGCAGCTGGCGTTCCGCGAGGCGTCGCTGGTGGCGGACGAGCCGGGTCAGGGCCCGGGCGAGAAGTACACGGGCCCGGTCTACGGCTGACCCGTCACACCGTACGTACGCGCTGCGCGTACGTACGGGGCTTCACACCGTACGTACGTAGAGGGGCTCGCCCGGTGGCGTCGCCTCGGCCGGCAGGAGCGCCAGGTCGAGACCGCGCACCAGGCGGGCCCTCAGTGTTTCGTCGGCGGCGATCCGCCGGGCCACGCGCTGCGCGGCCTCGGCGGGCTCCGCGGCGGGGTCGAGGACCAGGGCGAGGGTGCCGTCCGCCTGGCCGGGGCCGAGGTGGGCGCGGAGCACGGCGGGCTCGGCGGCGACGGCCGCGCGCACCGCGTCGGTGACGGCGGGGTCGGCGAGCGGGTCGGCGCTGGCGCGGCCCTCGGCGAGGGCGAGCAGGGCGGAGCGGCCCAGTTCGTAGGGGACGGGGCCCGCGAGGTCGAGGACGATGGTGTCGGCCTGCTCGTGGACGGCGGCCTGCAGCGCCTGGGGCAGGGGGACGGCGACGGGGCGGGCCGCCGGGTCCCACAGGGCGAGCGCCTCGGTGGAGGTGAAGGCGGGCAGCGCCTTGCGGTCGCCGGCCTTGAGGGTGGGGACCGCCATGTCGCTGGTCTTCTCGCGGCGAAGGCCGTTCTCGTCCTCCTCGACCTCGCCGAGCACGGCGACGACGGGGACGAGGAGCCGGGCGCCGGCCAGGGCCGCGAGGACGGGGCCGTGCGCCGTGCGGTCCTTCGACCAGGCGGCGAGCGCCGCGGCCAGTCGCGGGTCGGCCGTGCCGTCGTCGTCGGAGAAGCCCGGGTCGGGAATGTTCTTGTTCGCCATGCTCGCCATGTTCGCCACGGCATCGACCCTACAGAGTGGCGGTGCCGTCCCGGTCGGTCGCCCGGGGCTCCGCCGGGGTCCCGGGGTCAGCCGCGCCGGGGCGTTCCGGCCCTGGTCCGCCACAGGTGGACCGCCGCGGCGAGCAGCGCGACGCCCAGGCCGCCGGCGACGGGGCCCACCCAGCCCGCCGGGCCGTCGTCGCCGACGGTCGCGTCCGGCCCCGCGCCGAAGTACTTCGTGCCGTACGCCGCCGTGTGCGGCTCCTCGGGCTTGAGCTTGGCCGCCCGGGTGAGCGCGGCCGCCGGGTCGATCATGCCGAAGCCCCGGGAGTCGTCCCGGCCGCCGGCGGGTGCGTCCCGTGCGGTGTCCTCGAGGAGCTGTTTGATCTGGGCGGGGGTGAGCCCGGGGTGGGCCGCGCGGAGCAGGGCGACGGCGCCGGACACGAAGGCGGAGGCGGCGCTGGTGCCCCAGCCCTCGTAGTACTTGTGGTCGGGGTCGGCGATGACGATGTCGTCGCCGGGGGCGGCGACGGTGGCGTACCAGCGGCGGGTGGAGAAGGAGGCGCGGGCGCCGTTCTCGTCGACGGCCGTCGCGGCGATCACGCCGGGGTAGGCGGCGGGGTAGGAGATGTGGTCGCCGCGCTCGCCGCCGTTGCCCGCGGAGGCGACGACGGCGACACCCTTCTTCAGGGCGTACTGCACGGCGGCGTCCTCGGCCGGTTCGGGGTGGGCGGACTTGGAGTCGTCGCCGAGGGAGAGGTTGATGACGTCGGCGCCGTGGTCGGCGGCCCAGCGGATGCCGTCGGCGAGGGCGTTGCCGCGGGTGTCGCGGGCCTTCTTGCGGGCGGGGTCGCCGTCCTCCAGGATCACGCGGATCGGCAGGATCTTCGCGTCGGGCGCGATGCCGAGCACGCCGTCGGAGCGGCCCTCGCCGTGTCCGTGGCCCGCGATGATCCCGGCCATGGCGGTGCCGTGCCGGGCCCAGGGGCGGTCGCCGCGGCCGGCCCCGAAGCCGACCATGTCCTTGCCCTTGAGGACGCTGCCCGCGAGGTCCGGGTGCTCCGCGTCTATGCCGGTGTCCAGGACGGCGACGGTGATACCGGCGCCCTTGGTGGTCCGCCAGGCCTCGTCGGTGTGCATGGCGCCGAGGGCCCACTGCTGGGCGCGGATGCCGTCGTCGGCGTGGGCGGGGGTGACGGGGGCGAGGGCCAGGGTGGCGGCGACGGCGGCGACGAGCGCGTGGCGGATCCTCACGGGGCGGGCTTGCGCGGGGCGGGTCTGGGCGGGGCGGGCTTGCGCGGGGCGGGTCTGCAGGGGCCGGTCGCCGACCCGGCGGGGTGTCCTCGCCTGACGGGTGCTCATGATTGCTTCTCCGCTGCCGCGATGGTCTTGCGCAGGCCTCGTTCGATCCGGTCGGCGATGCCCTTCGCCTCGTGGCCGAGGCCCGACTGGGCGGGCGCCGACGTGGTGTTGGTGCCCATGGCCTCGGTGGCGGGCTCGGGGTCCGTGACGGCGCGGCCGTCGGCGAATCCGGAGACGGCGTACGCGACGACGGGCGCGTCCGGCAGCACGGACATGGTCCAGGCGGCGCGCTGCGCGTCCCCGAACCCCTCGGCCGGCGTGCCCTTCGCCGCGTACGGGCGGGGCATGAGGTCGGGGCGCCGGTCGAGCCCCTCCTCCGTGAAACGGTTCCGCAGGGTCTGCATCGCGTCGGCGTCCGCCTTGGTGAACAGCAGGCCCACGGTGGTGACATGGCTGCGGGTGGCGTCCGTGTACGTGGCGCGCAGCAGCCGCAGACAGCCGACCGGGGCGAGCGCCTTGCGCAGCAGCGGGTCGAAGGCGCCCCGGCAGCCGCTGTCGGGGGCGACGGCGACACGGGTCCAGGAGCGGTCGGCGCCGCCCGGGCCCGCGCCCTCGCCCTTCAGGGCGGGCGGGAAGAGCCGGTCGACGGGGACGCTGTGCCAGAGTCCGCCGGTGACGGTGTACGCGCTGCGGTCGGCGCCGCCGGCCGCTGACTCGCCGGTCAGCCAACTCCCGGTCACCGCACCGCCGATGAGGCCGAGCCCGAGGACGACACAGGCCGCGGCGGCGGCCGCGCGGGGCTTCGCCCAGGCGCCGATGGGCCGCAGCCGGGTGGTGGTGTCGTCGTACAGCGCGGACCGAGCGAAGGAGACGAAGGGCCGTCCGGCCCCGGGCCCCGGCGTCAGATCCACGACCGCGACGGCCCGCCGGAAGGCGCGTGCGCGCGGGGGTGCGGGAGGGCGGGGCGTGGGGGCCGAATCCGCCCCCACGTCAGCGGGGATGGGCCGCAACCGAGCGGTCGTCTCCTCAGGCGCGGCGTCGTCCAACCCATCCCGGGCGGGCGGCGCCTCCAAGGCGGAGGGGACGCCGGGGGGCGCGGTGGGGTGCGGCGGCACGGAGGCCGACTCGGCGGTCGCGGGCGGGGCGTCGGGGAGACGGGCCGAGGCCGGTGGGGGTGCTGGGACGTCTTCCGCGCGGGCCTGCGGGGGTATGGCGGGGGTCGACTCGGCGGTCGCCGGCGGGGCGTCGGGGAGACGGGCCGAGGCCGGTGGGGGTACGGCAGGGTGCGCCGACGCGCGGGGGGCGGTGGGGTCGGCCGGGGCCGGGGGTGCCGGGGCGGACGGGGGTACGGCGGGGGGCGGCGTCGCGGGGGCAGGCGCCGGTGGGACGTCGGGCAGACGGGCCGAGGCCGACGGAGGTGCTGAGACGTCTTCCCCGCGGGCCCGCGGGGGTATGGCGGGGGTCGGCTCGGCGGACGCCGGCGGGGCGTCAGGGAGACGGGCCGAGGCAGGCGGGGGTACGGCAGGGTGCGCCGACGCGTAGGGCACCGCGGGCTCGGCCGGGGCCGACGGGGTCTGCGGGAGACGAACCGAGGCCGAGGGCGGGGGCATTGGGGCGGTCGACGCCTCGCGTTCCGCGCGAGGACGCGGCGGCGCGGAGGCCGACTCGGTCGACGCCAGTGGGGCCTCGGGGAGGCAGGCCGGGGCGGGCGCCGCGTCGCCTTTCGCGCGGGCGGGCGGAGGTACGGCGGGGTGCGGCGGCGCGGAGGTAGGCGTCGGCGGGGACTCCGGGAGACGGGCTGAGGCTGAAGGGGGTGCCGGGGTGGGTGACGCCTCGCCTTCCGCGTAGGTCTGCGGCGGGACCGCTGGGCGCGGCGGCGCGGTGGCCGGTTCGGTTGACGCCGGCGGGGACTCCGGAAGGCGGCCCGGAGCGGGCGGCGCCTCGCCCTCCGCGTGGGTCTGCGGCGGGACCGTTGGGCGTGGGGGCGCCGCCGTCGGCGGCGCCGGGGGCTCCGGGAGGCGGGGGAAGGTCGGGGTGGGGGATGGGTCGCGTTGGGTTCGGGCCTGTTCGAAGGGGGCCAGTAGGGCCTGGATGCGGGCCGTTCGGCCCGCCGCGTCATCCGCGGATGCCGGGCGCGGGGCGTCGAGGACCCAGTCCCGGTCGACGGGCGGCCGGACGTCGGGGAAGCGGGCGGAGGGTACCGGGGGCGGCTCGGCGCTTTCGGCGGCCGGGGGCAGCTCGGTGCTTTCGGCGGCCGGGGGCGCGGCGGGGTCCGGCGGGCCCGCGGGACGGGGAGGCGCGGCAGGACGTGGGGGGATGGGGCTGCGAGCCGCCTCCGTGCTCATGCTCCCCCGTTTCCTCGCGCTCGGCCGGCCGGAGCGCGAGGCCGGCGAGGCTTGGTGCACGCCGCTCCGTCAGACTCCGTGCGCGTCACTCTACGGGCTGACGCCGGGCCCACGGGAACCCAGTCCGGGCCCCCGGGCGTTCTGCCCGGATCATCCCCCTACCCTCCGGTAATCGTGTCTGGCAGGCTTCGGCCATGACAGCCCACCCGTCCCCCGGCCCCCGTCCCTCGACGCCGCGCGACGCACCGCGGACCGCAGCAGACCGGGCCCGTTACGACCGGGCCACCGCGCACCTCGACGCCCCCGTGGCCATCGTCGATCTGGACGCCTTCGACGCCAACGCGGACGACCTCGTGCGCCGCGCCGCGGGCAAGCCGATCCGTGTCGCGAGCAAGTCCGTGCGCTGCCGCGCCCTGCTCGAACGGGTGCTGGCCCGCGACGGGTTCGCCGGGATCATGTCGTTCACGCTCGCCGAGTCGCTGTGGCTCGCCGAGTCCGGCTTCGGCGACGTGCTGCTCGCCTACCCCTCGGCGGACCGCGCCGGTTTCGCGCGGCTCACCGCCGACCCGAAGCTCGCGGCCGCGGTGACCGTGATGGTCGACGACCCGGCGCAGCTGCGGCTGATCGACGAGGCGCGGGACGGCGGGAATGAGGAGGTGCGGGTCTGCCTGGAGTTGGACACCGCGTACCGGGTGCTCGGCGGCCGGGTGCGCGTCGGCGCGCTCCGCTCCCCGCTGCACTCCCCCGTGCAGGTCGCCGCGCTGGCCCGGGCGATCGTGCGGCGGCCCGGCTTCCGGCTGGTGGGCGTGATGGCGTACGAGGGTCATGTCGCGGGCGTGGGCGACGCCGTGGAGGGGCACCCGGCGCGCTCGCGGGCGATCCGGATGATGCAGACCGCGGCCCGCAGGGAACTGGCCGCGCGCCGCGGGCAGACCATCGCGGCCGTCCGCGAGGTCGCGCCGGACCTGGAGTTCGTGAACGGCGGCGGGACCGGCAGCGTGCAGCACACCGCGGCCGAGCGCGCGGTCACCGAGATCGCCGCGGGGTCGGGGCTGTTCGTGCCGCGGCTCTTCGACAACTACACGTCGTTCAGCGGCCGTCCGGCCGCGCTGTTCGCGCAGCCCGTGGTGCGCCGCCCCGGCGCGGGCACCGTGACGGTGCTCGGCGGCGGCTATCCGGCGTCGGGGGTCGCGGGCCCCGACCGCTCGCCGGTGCCGTATCTGCCCGAGGGGCTGCGCTACGACCCGCAGGAGGGCGCGGGCGAGGTGCAGACGCCGTTGCACGGGCCGGCCGCGGACGACCTGTCGATCGGCGACAAGGTGTGGTTCCGGCACGCCAAGGCCGGGGAGCTGTGCGAGCGGTTCGCGACGCTGCAGCTGGTCGAGGGCGAGACGGTGACGGCGAGCGTGCCCACGTATCGGGGCGAGGGCCACACCTTCCTGTGACCCGCGGCTCCCCGCGTCAGGATGTCGGGCCGACGTCCTCGCCGACGCCGCCGCCCGTCGCGCTGTCGTCGACGGACCGGATCCCCTCGGTGACCTCGTCCATGACAGTGACCGGCGGCGCGCCGTCCCCGGCGCCGACGGCGAAGCGGACGATGACCGGCGACTGGGAGCCGACGCTCGACTTGAACGCGAGCGACTGGACGTATCCCCCGGCGCCCTTGGCGGTCCGCACCCGCCAGCGCACGAAGTAGCCGCTGCGGCCCGCGACGGCCACTTGGCCCTCCTTGACCTTGTCGTGGCCGGTGATGCCGCCGTAGGGCCGGTTGTCCAGCTTGTCGTGGCCGTAGGCGGCGTCCGCCGCGTCCTTGATGTCGCCCAGGGCGAGGGCCTTGGGGTCCGTCTCGTCGCTGCCGGTCACGGTGCTCGACGTGACGGTGGCCTCGCGGCAGAGCCCGGAGTCGCCGGGGCAGTCGACGATGTCCGGGGTCTGGATGGTGGCGCCGCCGCCGAGGGCGTCGTCGTTCTTCTCCCAGCCGTCGGGGACGGGGAGCGTGATGCCGTTGAGGTCGTCGACGAGGGTGTCCGGGTCGGGGTCGGAGCTGGGCGACGCCGTCTTCGATGCCGTCGCGGTGGGCGTCGGCTCGCTCTTGACGGGCGCGGTGGGCGCCGGTGCGCCGCCTGCCGGGTCGCCGTCGTCCTGGGTGAGGACGACGGCGCCCGCGACGATCGCGCCGACGAGGACGATCCCCGCGGCGGTGAGCGCGACGGCCTTGCCGCGGCCCCCACCGGAGACGGCCGGGGCCGACAAGGCCGTGGTGGCCGCGGCCGGGCCGAAGCCCTGCTGCACCCCGGGGCCGAAACCCTGCTGGTCCTGGGGCACTTGGGCGTACTCGGGGGTCCGCCGGTGCTCGGTCCAGGCGGTCCCGTCCCACCAGCGCTCGACGGAGGGCGCCGCGGGGTCCGGGTACCAGCCGGGAGGGGTCGTCATGCTCATCCCGGCACTCTAGGACGTACCGCGAAGATCAGTACACCGAGTCCCGCTGGTCGGGAACCACGGAGCCGTCCGGGCGTCGCACCGGACCCTTGTCGCCGTCGTGCTCGTTGTACGCGCTCGTCGAGCAGGGGTAGAGGTCGGGCTTCTGCTGCAGCGGCTCGATGAACATGGGGTTCACCAGCCAGCGGCCGTCCGCGTCGTCGTACGCGCGGCACATGACCTCGCTCTTGTTGCGGTTCAGCACGAGGTGCGCGCCGGTCGCGTCGCCGACGAACGTCACGTCGGTGTCCGCGTCGCCGCCGCCGAGCGCGATGCGGTGCGCCCGGTCCTGCTTGTGCCAGGCCTGCTTGCCCTTGACGCCGAAGATCTCCTGGTTGATCCAGCAGCGCTTGCCGTCGATGTACGGGATGGCCTCGCCCTTGTTGACGGGGACGTCGCCGCAGCCCTGGTTCCAGGTGGTGATGCGGCCCTTGCGGTCGAGGACGGAGCGGATCGCGACGGTGTGCTCGCGGTCGATGCCCACGCCGTCCTTGCCGCCGGCCCAGACCTCGGTCACCGGCTCCGAGCCCGCCGAGACGATGTAGACGTCGAAGCCGGCCTTCTTGAGGGTGCGGATCAGGTCGCGCTGCTGCGGGTAGTAGCGGGCGTACCCGGGGATCTCGTGGGTGCCGACGGTCTGGGTGGCGCCGATCGGGGCGGCGAGCACCTGCTTGCGGGCCTTGGCCGCGTACGACTCCAGTTCGCGGACGGTGTGCCCGGCGAAGAGCTGCGGCACCCAGGCGTACTGCGGGACGGTGTGGCGGTGGTCCCACGTGCCGGCGAACGCCGCGGCGCCGCTCATCGTCTTCCCGTCCTCGCGGACCTCGAAGATCTCGTCGGCGCAGGCGGTGTCGGTGGAGGTGGGCAGCGGCCTGCCGACGGGCACCTTGGTGCCGCACGCCTTGGTCAGCGCGCGGTCGGCGACGTCGGTCATCCACTTGCTGGTGGACTTCCAGCTCTTGGGCCGCAGGATCTTGTCGTGGTGCAGGGCCCAGGCGATGGTCGCGTCGGTGATGTCGTTCTTGACGACGGTGTTGTCCCAGTCGAAGGCGGCGACCGGGCGCTTCTCGCCGTGGCCGAGCCGCGGGTGGGAGCAGCGGCCGCGCTCGTCGATCATCTGCTGCAGATGGGCGCGGTTGTCGCCGTACCAGGACAACTTCTTCGACAGCTGCGGGCAATGCGCCGCCGCCGTACGGGAGTTCGCGGCCGTGGCGGCGGCCGCGGGGAAGGCTGCGGGCACGGCCGCCAGGGTGGCGGCCGCGGCCAGGGTCAGCGCCAAAATGTTTCTGTTACGCATGCGAGTGGACCGTACATCAGTCCTACGGCGCTGACGACGGCGTCGACGTCCCGTACACCGTGTCCCTCTGATCGGGGATCACGGAGCCGTCCGTACGGCGCACCGGAGCCTCGGTGCCGTCGCGCCGGACGTATCCGGTGCTGGCGCAGGGGTAGGGGTCGGCCTTCTTCCCCTTGGGCTCGATGAACATGGGGTTGACCAGCCAGCGACCGTCGCCGTTCTCGTAGGCGCGGCACATCAGTTCGTTCTTGTTGCGGTTCAGGGCGAGCCGCAGGCCGGTGGCGTCGCGCAGGAAGGTGACGTCGGTGTCGGAGTCGCCGGCGGCGAACACCGGGTGCCGCGCGGCGGGTTGTGCCTTCTCGGCGGCGGCGCCGCGCACGCCGTAGATCTCCTGGTTGATCCAGCAGCGCTTGCCGTCGATGTACGTGATCATCGTGTCGTCGCCGTCCCTGACGGTGCCGCAGCCCTTGAGGTGGGCGGTCTGCCGCCCGTGTGCGGTGACGTTGCGGATGCCGAGGGTGTGCCGGGCGTCGACGCCGACGGCCCGTGACCAGACCTCGGCGACGGGCTCGGGCGACGCGGAGACGATGTGGACGTCGAAGCCGGCCTTCTTCAGGGTGCGGATCAAGTCGCGCTGCTGGTCGTAGTAGCGGACCCAGCCGGTGACCCGCTCGGTGCCGACGCGCTGCTCCGCGCCGACGGGGGCGGCGAGGTTCTCCTTGCGGGCGGCGGCCGCGAACTCCTTCACCCGGTCGGTGGACCAGCCGCGGGTGAGCTGGGCGAGCCAGGCGTACTGCGGCTCCATGCGGCGGTGGTCGAAGCCGGCGAAGGCGGCCTTGCCCGTGGTCGTGGCGCCCTCGCCGTAGACGGAGAGGATCTCGTCGGCGCAGGCGGTGTTCCGGTGCGTGGGCAGGGTGGCGCCGGTCGCCGGGCACGCCGCCGTGAGGGCCCTGGCGGCCGGGTCGGTCAGGTAGCGGCTGGTGGTGTGCCAGTCGCCGCGCTCGGGGGTGCGTATCTTGCCGTTGCGCAGCAGCCAGTACATGGTGGCGTCGCCGATGTCGTTCCTGATGACGGTGTTGTCCCAGTCGAAGACGGCGACAGGGCGGGCGCCGCGGCCGTCACCGCAGCGGCCGTAACGGTCCACCATGCGCTGGATTCTGGCCTTGTTGTCGCCGTACCAGCCGTCGGAGACGGTGAGCGTGGGGCACTTCGCGGCCCTCGGCCGGTGGTGCTGCGTTGCTTCGGCGGTGGCCTGGACGCCGAGGAGGCCCGCCCCGGCGACGGCGAGCACGGCGGCTGCGGCGGTGCAGCGGCGCTTGAGGTTCATGTACACACTCCCGTGTCTACGCAGGTCAGCCGGGCGTCGTGCGACGCCCGGCTGACGGGGTGGTGGCTGGAGGGTGAACTACCGGAACTACATGGGCGTGACGTACGCGCCGGAGATGCCGCCGTCGACGAGGAAGTCGGTGGCGTTCACGAACGAGGAGTCGTCGCTGGCGAGGAACGCCACCGCGGCGGCGAGCTCGTCGGTCTCGGCGAACCGGCCCACGGGGATGTGCACGAGGCGGCGCGCGGCCCGCTCGGGGTCCTTGGCGAACAGCTCCTGCAGCAGCGGGGTGTTGACCGGTCCCGGGCAGAGCGCGTTGACGCGGATGCCCTCGCGGGCGAACTGCACGCCGAGCTCGCGGGACATGGCGAGGACGCCGCCCTTGGACGCGGTGTAGGAGATCTGCGAGGTCGCCGCGCCCATCCGGGCCACGAACGACGCGGTGTTGATGATCGAGCCCTTGCCCTGGCGCCGCATGTAGGGGATCGCGGCCTTGCAGCACAGGTACACGGAGGTGAGGTTGACCTCCTGGACGCGCTTCCACGCCTCCAGGCCGGTGTCCAGGATGGAGTCGTCGTCGGGCGGCGAGATGCCCGCGTTGTTGAAGGCGACGTCGACGGAGCCGTAGGTGTCGTACGCCGTCTTGAAGAGCGCCTCGACCTGCTCGGCGTCGGTGACGTCGACCTGCACGAAGGTGCCGCCGACCTCCTCGGCGGCGGCCTTGCCCGCGACGGCGTCGATGTCGCCGCAGACGACGTGCGCGCCCTCGGAGGCGAGGCGGCGCGCGGCGGCGAGGCCGATGCCGCTGCCGGCGCCGGTGATGACGGCGGTGCGGCCGACGAGGCGGCGGCAGATGTTCTCGGACGTGTCCGGCATGGGTCAGGCCTCCGTGCTGATGAAGACGTTCTTGGTTTCCGTGAATGCGGCGAGCGCGTCCGGGCCGAGTTCGCGGCCGAGTCCGGACTGCTTGTAGCCCCCGAAGGGGGCCCAATAGCGCACGCTGGAGTGCGAGTTGACGGACAGGTTGCCCGCGGCCACCGCCCCGGAGACGCGCAGGGCGCGCCCCACGTCCCGGGTCCAGATGGATCCCGACAGGCCGTACTCGGTCGCGTTGGCGAGGCGGATCGCCTCGGCCTCGTCGTCGAAGGGCAGGACGACGGCGACCGGCCCGAAGACCTCCTCGCTCGCCACCGGCGACGTCGGGGCGGCGTCGGTGAGGAGGGTCGGCGGGAACCAGAAGCCCGGCCCCTCGGGCGCCGTCCCGTGGATTCCGGCGCCCGGCATGACGTACGAACGCACACGCTCCAGCTGTGACTTGGAGATGAGCGGGCCCATCTGGGTCTTCTCGTCGGACGGGTCGCCGACGACGACCGACTCGATCGCGGGCGCCACGATCTCCAGGAAGCGGTCGTAGACGGAGCGCTGCACCAGGACGCGGGTGCGGGCGCAGCAGTCCTGCCCGGAGTTGTCGAGGTACGACATGGGGGTGGCCAGGGCGGCGGCCTCCACGTCGGCGTCGGCGAAGACGATGTTCGGGCTCTTGCCGCCGAGTTCGAGGGTGAGGCGCTTCACGCGGTCGGCGCACTTGGCCATGATCTGCTTGCCGACGCGGGTGGAGCCGGTGAACACGATCTTGGCGACGCCGGGGTGCTCGACCAGCGCGGCGCCCGCCACGTCGCCGGCGCCGGGCAGGACCTGGAAGAGGCCCTCGGGGAGCCCCGCGGCCAGGGCGAGTTCGGCGAGGCGGAGCGCGGTGAGCGGGGTCGTCTCCGCGGGCTTGAGGATGACCGCGTTGCCGGCCGCGAGGGCGGGGGCGGTGCCCCAGGCGGCGATCGGCATCGGGAAGTTCCAGGGGGCGATGACGCCGACGACGCCGAGGGGTTCGAGGATCGTCACGTTCAGCCCGCCGGGGACCGGGATCTGCCGGCCGTTGAGACGCTCCACTCCCCCGGCGGCGAAGTCGAGGAGGTCGCGGACGTTGCCGGCCTCCCAGCGGGCGTTGCCGATGACGTGTCCGGCTTCGCGGACCTCCAACTGGGCCAGTTCTTCGAGGTGTTCGTCGACCTGGGCGGCGAAGCGGCGCAGCAGGCGGGCGCGGTCGGCGGGGGCGGCCGCGGCCCACTTGGTCTGTGCGGCGGCCGCGCGGGTGACGGCGGCGTCGACGTCCTGGGCGGTGGCGGCGGGGACGGTCGCGATGACCTCTTCGGTCGCCGGGTTCAATACCTCTAGCAAGGGTGCCTCACATGCGTTCGAAGGAGCGGCGGAGCTCCCAGTCGGTCACCGCGGAGTCGAAGGCGTCCAGCTCGACCCGCGCCATGTTGCGGTAGTGCGCGACCACCTCGTCGCCGAAGGCGGCTTGGGCGATGGGGCTGTGCTCCCAGAGCTCGGCGGCCTCACGCAGGGTGGTGGGGACGTGGGCGTAGTCGCCGCTGTAGGCGTTGCCCGTGCACTCCTCGGGCAGTTCGAGCTTCTGCTCTATGCCGTGCAGGCCCGCGGCCACGAGGCCGGCGACCGCGAGGTGCGGGTTGACGTCGCCGCCGGGCAGCCGGTTCTCGAAACGGAGCGAGCGGCCGTGGCCGACGACCCGGAGCGCGCAGGTGCGGTTGTCGTACCCCCAGGCGGCGGCGGTCGGCGCGAAGGATCCTGGCCGGAACCGCTTGTAGGAGTTGATGTGGGGCGCGTACAGGAGGGAGAAGTCGCGCAGCGCCGCGAGCTGGCCGGCGAGGAAGTGCCGCATGAGGGGCGACATGCCCGGGTCGTCGGCGGAGCCCGCCATGACGTTGGTGCCGTCGGCGTCCTGGAGCGAGAGGTGGATGTGGCAGGAGTTGCCCTCGCGCTCGTTGAACTTGGCCATGAAGGTGAGCGAGACGCCCTCCTGGGCCGCGATCTCCTTGGCGCCGGTCTTGTAGATGGCGTGCTGGTCGCAGGTGACGAGGGCCTCGTCGTACTTGAACACGATCTCGTGCTGGCCCGGGTTGCACTCGCCCTTGGCCGACTCGACGACGAGGCCTGCGGCCGCCATGTCGTTGCGGATGCGGCGCAGCAGCGGCTCGATGCGGCCGGTGCCGAGGACGGAGTAGTCGATGTTGTACTGGTTCGCCGGGGTGAGGTCCTTGTATCCGGCGTCCCAGGCCTGTTCGTAGGTGTCCTTGAAGACGATGAACTCCAGCTCCGTGCCGACGTGCGCGGTGAGGCCGAGCTCGGCGAGGCGCTCCAGCTGGCGGCGGAGGATCTGGCGGGGCGCGGCGACCACGGGCGAGGAGTCGCTCCAGGCGAGGTCCGCGATGAGCATCGCGGTTCCCTCGTTCCATGGGACCCGGCGCAGGGTGGCCAGGTCCGGGTGCATGGCGAAGTCGCCGTAGCCGCGGTCCCAGGAGGACATCGCGTACCCGTCGACGGTGTTCATCTCCGGGTCGACGGCGAGCAGGTAGTTGCAGCCCTCCGTGCCGTGTTCGAGGACCTCGTCGAGGAAGAAGCGGGCGGCGAACCGCTTGCCCTGGAGCCGCCCTTGCATGTCGGGGAAGGCCAGGACGACAGTGTCGATCTCGCCGCTCGCGACGAGGGTTTCGAGCTCCTCGACGGCGAGCGGGGGTGTGCGGTCTGCCACGGGAAAAGCCTCCTTGGGTCAGCCGGGAGCCATAAGGTATTGCGGAGAACCTTTGCTTGGGAAGGGGGTACGGGCATGTCGCACACGGAAGAGGGCACCACGGGTGACGCCGCGTCCGCTCAGGAGGACGACCGGCTGACGCCGGTCCTGCGTCCGGTGCGGGCGGGCAACGGCTTCGAGGAGGCCCTGGAGCAGATCCTCCAGGTCGTCCGCCTCGGCCTGGTGCCCGGCGGCGGGCGCCTGCCGTCGGAGCGTGAGCTCGCCGACCGCCTCGGCATCAGCCGGGTCACGCTGCGCGAGGTCCTGAAGGTGCTGCAGGACCAGGGCCTGGTCGAGTCGCGGCGCGGGCGGTACGGCGGGACGTTCGTCCGTGCGCGGCCCGAGGCGGCCGGCGAGGACGAGCTGCGCCGGCGCATCAAGGACGTCGACGTCGAGGACGCGCTGCGCTTCCGCGAGGTCCTGGAGGTCGGCGCGGCGGGGCTGTGCGCGGCACACGGCCTGACCGGCGAGCAGGCGGACCGGCTGCGCGCGGCGCTCGACCGCACGCACGACGCGCCGCTCGCGGAGTACCGCCGCCTGGACACCCTGCTGCACCTCACGCTCGCCGAGCTGTGCGGGTCGCCGACGCTCACCGCGCAGTACGCCGCGGTCCGCGCGACCGTCAACGACCTCCTCGACTGCATCCCGCTCCTGGTGCGCAACCTGGAGCACTCGCAGCGCCAGCACACCGCGCTGGTGGAGGCGGTGCTCGACGGGGACGCGGACGGCGCGCGGGAGATGATGCGCGAGCACTGCGCGGGGACGGCGGCGCTGCTGCGGGGCTTCCTGACGTGAGGGGCTGTTAACCGGCGGGTAACGCACGGGGCTTGATTTATTCCGCCCGGCACGGCAAAGGTATGGATCCGTTCCATTGAGTCGCCCCGCAGCAAGCCCTCAGTGCCGCCGCATAGGAGCCGTGCCATGACCGTGGAGTCCACCGAACCGAGTGCCACCGAGCCAGGTTCCGCCGAACCGGCGGACGACTATCTGGAGCGCCGCACGCTCCGCCGGGGCAGCGCGGGCTGGCTGCTGCTCACCGGTCTCGGCGTCGCCTATGTGGTGTCGGGCGACTACTCGGGCTGGAACTTCGGCCTCGCGGAGGGCGGCTTCGGCGGGCTCGCGATCGCCATGGGGCTCATGGGCGTGATGTACGCGTGCATGGTCTTCTCGCTGGCCGAGCTCTCGTCCGTGCTGCCCACGGCGGGCGGCGGCTACGGCTTCGCGCGCCGGGCGCTCGGACCGTGGGGCGGCTTCCTCACCGGCACGGCGATCCTCATCGAGTACATCCTCGCCCCGGCCGCCATCTCCATCTTCATCGGCGACTACGTGGAGTCGCTCGGCCTCTTCGGCCTCACCTCGGGCTGGCCGGTCTATCTGGCCTGCTTCGCCGTCTTCATCGGCATCCACCTCTGGGGCGTGGGCGAGGCGCTGCGCTTCAGCTTCGTGGTGACCGGTGTCGCGGTGGCGGCGCTGCTCGTCTTCGCGGTCGGCGCCTTCCTGGACCTCGACGCGTCGAAGCTCAACGACATCCCCGTGGAGGCGGACGCGTTCGGCGCCAACTCATGGCTGCCGATGGGCCTGTTGGGCATCTGGGCGGCGTTCCCCTTCGGCATGTGGTTCTTCCTCGGCGTGGAAGGCGTACCGCTGGCCGCCGAGGAGACCAAGGACCCGGCGCGCACGCTGCCGCGCGCCATCCGCTGGTCGATGGCGATCCTGGTGGGCCTCGCGCTGCTCACCTTCTTCGCCTCGTCGGGCGCGCGCGGCGCGAACGCGCTGCAGGACGCGGGCAACCCGCTCGTCGAGGCACTGCAGCCGGACGGCGATGCGACGGGGCTGAGCCGCGTCATCAACTACGCGGGCCTGGCGGGCCTGGTGGCCTCCTTCTTCTCCCTCATCTACGCGGGCTCGCGCCAGCTCTTCGCGCTCTCCCGGGCCGGCTATCTGCCGCGCTTCCTCTCCCTCACCAGCAGCCGCAAGGCGCCCTACCTGGGCCTGCTCGTGCCGGGCGCGATCGGCTTCGGCCTGGCGGCGGCGACCGGGGACGGCGCGCGCATGCTGAACGTCGCGGTGTTCGGCGCGACCATCTCGTACGCCCTGATGTCGCTCTCGCACATCGTGCTGCGCCGCCGCGAGCCGGGCCTCGAACGGCCCTACCGTACGCCCGGCGGCGTCCTGACCTCCTCCGTCGCGCTGGTCCTCGCCTGCGCGGCGCTGGTCGCGACGTTCCTGGTGGACGTGATGGCGGCGCTCATCGCGCTCGCGGTGTACGTGGTCGCCATCGCCTACTTCGGAATGTACAGCCGCAAGCACCTGGTGGCGCGCGCACCGGAGGAGGAGTTCGCGGCGCTGGCCGCCGCCGAGGCAGAGTTGGAACGCGACTGATCACACCGGCGGATCATCGCGGACGGATCACCACAGTGAGGAAGAACGGAGCACGGTGAGGGAGAACGCAAGGGGCGCCAGGCCGCTGATCGGCGTCAGCACCTATCTGGAGCCCGAGGTGAGCTGGGGCGCGTGGCGGCTGCCCGCGGCCCTGCTGCCCGCCGGATACCCGCGCCTCGTCCAGGCGGCGGGCGGCCTCGCGGCGATGGTGCCGCCGGACGACCCAGGGCGTGCGGCGGCCGTCGTCGCCCGGCTTGACGGTGTGGTCATCGCCGGCGGCCCGGACGTCGAGCCCGCGCGGTACGGAGCACGGCCCGAAGAACGTACGGGCCCGCCCGCACGGGAGCGGGATGCCTGGGAACTCGCCCTGATCGAGGCCGCGTTGACATCCGGCACGCCCCTGCTCGGCATCTGCCGGGGCATGCAACTGCTCAACGTGGCGCTCGGCGGGACGCTGATCCAGCACCTGGACGGGCACCGGGAACAGGTGGGCGTCTTCGGCACCCACACGGTGAAGCCGGTCCCCGGCACGCTGTACGAGTCGATCGTGCCGGACGCGTCCACGGACGTGCCCACCTATCACCACCAGGCGGTGGACCGCGTCGGCCGGGACCTCGTGGTGTCCGCGTACGCGGAGGACGGCACACCTGAGGCCCTCGAACTCCCCTCCCCCGCCTGGGCGTTGGGGGTGCAGTGGCACCCGGAGATGGGCGAGGACACACGCGTCATGGCAGCGCTGGTCCGAGCCGCGTCCTGAGCCAGCCCAGAGCAGCCGCCCCCTGCGCCGCCTGAAAGGTGCGCAGGGTGGGCAGCCCCGGCGGGTCGGGCAGCAGGGAGTGGTGCAGGAAGTAGCCGGCGAGGGCCGCGAGCGTCGCCGTCACGCCCTTCGGGTCCGCGTCCCGGCCCACCCGATGGGCGGTGAACACGCCCTCCGGGTCGGGGCCGCCCTGGGCCCATACGCACGGCAGCATGAGGAGCAGGTCGAACCAGGGCGCGGCGCGCGTGGCGTGCGGCCAGTCGACGAAGACGACGCGGTCGCCGTCGGTGGTGAGCAGCATGTTGTCGGCGCGCAGGTCGCCGTGGGCGAGCGTGTCCCCGGTCGCGTACTCGGCCCAGGGGGCGGCGAGTTCGGCGAGGGCGTGGAGGTGGCGCCGGGCCCAGGGGTCGAGGCGAGGGCCGCCGTCCGGGGTGCTGCGGCCCGTCTCCCTCCCGGCCTCCGCCGCGATCAGCTGCTCCCACCCCCGGAAGTCGTCCGCCTTCGAGTCGACCACGGAAGGGGCGCCGAGGGGCGCGGGCGTCAGGGCGCGTCCAAGAGCGTCGACCGCGTCCAGTACGAGCCCGAACTCCTGCGAGCGCCAAGGAACGTGGGGCTGTCGCCCCTCGACGTCCTCGAAGGCCAGGGCGACCCAGGTCCCGTCGTCGTACGAGGCGAGGAGCCTCGGCGCGGGCACGGAGGCCGGCAGGGCCGCGGAGTGACGGGCCTCGGCGCGGTGCATGTCCGGGCTGCCGGGGTTGGCGTCGGCGCTGACGGCCTTGACGAACGCCCGCCGGCCGTCGGCGAGCCGGACCCGCGCGGCGACACCCGGCGAGAAGCCGCCGCGCTGCGTCGTGGCGCCCACGACGGGCGCGCCGAGGGCGGCGGCCAGCTCTTCCCGTACGTGCGCGGGGAGCTGCTCCCAGGGGGTGCGGACGCCGGTGGCCGGGGGCGCGGTGGGGATCATGCTCCTCATGGTGAGAGACGACCTCGGTCACCCGCCACGCATTTACGCGCGGGGCCAGCGCCGGGGGCACCACCGGGAGGCACTGCCGACCCTTCCGTGACCGCGGTGAGGTCACGCCCCGACCCCTGCACGCGGGCCGAGCCGGCGGACCGACCGCCTCACGTCCGGCGCGTCAGCGCGAGCAGGTCCCGTCCCGGTCCCGCGGGGCGGTGGCCCGTCGGCCAGACCGCCCGCAGCTCCCTGCGCAGCCGTACGTCCGCCAGCGGGATCTCCACCAGACGCCGGGCCGCCAGTTCCTCGCCCACCGCGAGTTCGCTCAGGACCGAGGGGCCCGCCCCGCTGACCGCCGAGGCCTTCACCGCCGTCGTGGACGACAGCTCGATCAGAGGGCGCGCGAGCGCGCCGAGTGCCGCTTCGAGGACCTGCCGGGTGCCCGAGCCCTCCTCGCGCAGGATCAGCGGCGTCGCCGCCAACTCCGCGGCGGCCAGCGGCTTCCTGCGCCGCGCCCAGGGGTGCCCCGGCGCCGCCACGACGACGAGCCGGTCGTGCGCGACGACCACCTCGTCGAGCCCGGCCGGCACGGTGAGCCCCTCGACGAAGCCGAGGTCCGCCTCGCCGGCGAGCAGCCGGGCCGCGACCGCCGCGGAGTTGCCGGCCAGCAGCGACACGGCCGTGTCCGGCCGCTGCGTCCGCAGGGCGATCAGCCAGCCGGGCAGCAGATATTCGGCGATCGTCATGCTCGCCGCGACCCGCAGCCGCGAGTCCCGCCGGTCGCGCAGCGCCTGCGCCCCCGCGTCGAAGGCCTCCGCCGCCTCGACGATCCGGCCCGCCCAGTCGGTGACCAGGGCGCCCGCCGCGGTGAGGCGCGAGCCGCGGGGCGAGCGGTCCACGAGCGCGACGCCGAGCTGCCGCTCCATCGCGCGGACCCGGCTGCTCGCCGCGGGCTGGGTGATGCCGAGCTCGCGCGCCGCCCGCCCCAGACTCCCGAGCCGAGCCACGGCAAGCAGCAGCTGCAGCGCGCCGAGGTCGGGGACGCGGTGCGAGAGCGACGCCTCCGTGGCGCTCGGATAGGCGTAGGGCGCAGGGGACGCGGGAGATACCGGGGACGCAGGGGGCTCGGGGGGCTCAGCGGACACGTGGGGCGAACTCATAAAACCAGCTTATGCCCCCATAGAAGTGCACTCTCTGGTGGCGCCCCCTCCCCTGTAAGACCGTGGACCCATGGTCACCACCGCACACCCTGCAGCCGCCGCGGACCCCGCCGTCCCCGCCGTGGGCACCCGCCTCCTCGCGGTCCGCCACCTCGGCCCGAACTGGTACGCCGCCGTCATGGGCACCGCCATCGTCGCCAACGCGGGCGCGACACTGCCGTACGGGTTCCCGGGGCTGCGCACCGGCTGCACCGTCGTGTGGGCCTGCTCCCTCGTGATGCTCGCCGTCCTGCTCACCGCCCGCGCCACCCACTGGGTCCACCACCGCGACCAGGCCCGCGCCCACCTCCTCGACCCGGCGGTGGCCCCGTTCTACGGCTGTCTGTCGATGGCGCTGCTCGCGGTCGGCGGCGGCACCCTGATCGTCGGCGGGGACTGGCTCGGCACGCAGGCCGCCGTCGCGCTCGACACCGTCCTGTACGTCCTGGGCACGGCCATCGGCCTCGCCGCGGCCGTCGCGATCCCGTATCTGATGGTGGTCCGGCACCGCATCGCCGCCGACCAGGCCTCCCCCGTATGGCTGCTGCCCGTCGTGGCCCCCATGGTGTCGGCGGCCGTCGGCCCGCTGCTCATCCCGCACCTGCCCGCGGGCCAGGCCCAGCAGACGATGCTCTACGCCTGCTTCGCGATGTTCGGCCTGAGCCTGCTCGCCACCCTGGTGATGCTGCCGGTGATCTTCGCCCGCCTGGTGACCGCGGGCCCGCTGCCCCTCGCCCTCACCCCCACCCTGTTCCTGGTGCTCGGCCCGCTCGGCCAGTCCACGACCGCCACCAACAAGTTCGCCGACTTCGCGCCGGGCGTCGTCCACGCCCCGCTGGACCGGGGCTTCCTCGTCTTCGCCGTACTCTTCGGCGTCCCCGTGATGGGCTTCGCCCTGATGTGGCTGGCGCTCGCCGCGGCCCTGGTGGTGCGCGCCCGGCGCCGCGGCATGGGCTTCGCGATGACCTGGTGGGCGTTCACCTTCCCGGTGGGCACCTGTGTGACGGGCGCCGAGGGGCTGGGCCACCACACCGGCCTCGCGGTCTTCGACTGGCTCGCGACCGGCCTCTTCGCCCTGCTCGTGACCGCCGTGGCGGTGGCGCTGACGCACACCCTGCGCGGCGTCGTCAGCGGAAGGCTGCTCGCAGCGCCGCGCTGAGCACGTCCGGCGCCTCCGTCAGGGACGGCCCGTACCAGGTGAGGTGGCGGCCGCTGACCAGGGCGACGGGGGTGCGCGGGACGAACTCCTCGGGGCCGTCCTCGCGCGTGAAGCGGTACGGCTCGTCGGGCAGCACCACCAGGTCGAGGTCCGCCGAGCGCAGCTCGTCGACGGGCACGCGCGGATACCGCTCGGCGTGGCCCGCGTACGCGTTGTCCACGCCGAGGCGCGCGAGGACGTCCCCCGCGAAGGTGTCCCGGCCGAGGACCATCCACGGCCGCCGCCAGATCGGCACCGCGGCCCGCAGCCGGACCGGCGCCGGGTGCGGCCCGCGCAGATCCCGCAGACCCTGCGGATCCCTCGGATCCTGCAGATCCCGCAGATCCCGCGCATCCAGCAGATCCTGCGGCTCCCGCCACGCCGCCTCCGCCGCCGCCAGCCACCCCGGCCGCCCCGCCCCGCACGCCGCGAGCACCCGGGTCAGCTCACGGAAGGCCTGCTCCACCGTCCTGACCTCGGTCACCAGGACCTCCAGTCCCGCCGCGCGCAGCGCCGCCAGATCGGGCGCCCGGTTCTCCTCCTCGTTGGCGATCACCAGACCGGGCGCGAGGGCGACGATGCGGGGCACGTCCGGGTTCTTCGTGCCGCCGACCCGCGTGACGTCCAGGTCCGCCGGATGGCTGCACCACTCGGTGGCCCCGACCAGCGCGCCCGGCACGGTGACGGCCACCGCCTCGGTCAGCGAGGGCACCAGCGAGACGACCCGCACGGGGCCGCGGGCGAGCGGCACCTCAGCGCCCCTTGTCGTCCACCGCTTCGATGTGGTCGCCGACCGCGACCACCAGGACCCGGGTGTCGGGCACCGTGGCCCGCCAGCGGTGCCGCACCCCGCCCGTGAGGAACAGGGTGTCGCCGCGGCCGAGACGGTAGGCCCTGCCCTCCGCCTCCATCTCCACGGCGCCCTCCACCACGTACATCAACTCGTCGTTGCGGTGCTGGAATTCGCGTCCCTCGTCGTGGTCGCCGATGAACTCCAGGGCGTGCAGCTGATGGTGCCCGCGGGCCAGCTCGCGCACCCGCGCCTCGGGCGTGGAGCCGTCCAGGTCCGTGTCGTCGTCGGCCCGCACCACCTCGACGGTGCGGGCCGGGTCGGCGGCGGCGAGGAGCTCCACATCGGTGGTGCACAGCGCGTCCGCGACGCGCTGCAGGGAGCGCATGCTGGGGCGGGCGCGCTCGTTCTCGATCTGGCTGAGGAAGGGCACCGAGAGGCCACTGCGCTCGGCGACGACGGCGAGGGTGAGCTCGAGCTGGCGACGGCGCCGCCGCACGGCCGAGCCCACCCGGAGGGTCTCCTTGTGCTCGTCCATCGCCTCGGCTCCCTTCAGCGCATCGGCCCGCTCTCACCCTGAGGGGTTCCCTGCACCCTACGCATGTTCGCCAAACGGTTTTGCCCCGTTGCACGGACGCGCACCCGTCGTGCACCACCACCCTTGCAAGGAAGTGCGCCGCGCGCCTGTTTTTCGCGCCCCTCCAGCCCGCGCCCGTACCCCTGCGGCCGAGGCCCTACAGCTCGCGCCAGTAGAGCAGTTGCCCCGCCTCACCGGGGGCGGAACCCTCGGCCGGCACGAACAGGCTGACCAGCAGGGCCGGTTGGCCCCGCGGGTCGGTGAGCAGCGTCGCGGAGGGGTTGGCGAAGGCGCGGCTGCCGCCGTGCGTCCGGATGGCGAGACGGTCCGCCCGGCCGCTGACGGGGTCGTACGCGTAGGTCCCCCAGCTGCCGAAGTCGCCGGGCCGCCCCTGTCCCTCGACGAGCACCACGCGCCGCCCGCCGAGCTCCACGGGCGCCCGGTCGCCGATGTTGCCGCCGTTGCCCCGGCTCCGCACGGCGCGGTCGAGGCGCCGGTCGGGTTCGGCGTGCCAGTGGCGGAAGCCGGTGAGGGTGGCGCGCAGCTGGCGGTCGGTGTCGCAGCCGGCCCGGTAGTGCCCGGTGAGGTGGATGGTGGCGCCGCGCACCGCGGTGATGCTCGGGGTTCCCTCGGCGCAGCGCGAGAGGGTCAGTGGGGCGTCGAAGGAGCGGTGGGCGTGCCCGTCGAGCAGCGCCGGCAGGCTCCGGTAGGCGCGGACCGCGATGTGGTTGCGGGGGTCCTTCTCGTAGGCGAGGACGTAGCCGCCGCGGCCGTCGTGGGCGAGCGTGGCCTGGTGGGTGCCGGGCCCGAAGTCGTGGCGGCGCTGCCAGTGGCGCAGGTCGGCGGAGGTGGCGGCGGCGGCGTGGAAACGGCCGTCGGACAGGAGCGTGTGGTAGACGGCGAGGTACGTGCCGTCCTGGGCCTGCTCGATCTGCGCGGCGTCCATGGTGCGGCCGGTGTGGTCCCGGGCGTCGTAGCGGTGCCCGTCGGCGGCGGTGACGTCCTCGGCGAGGGCGGCCAGGCGCGCGGTGCCCGCGGAGGCGGGGGCGGCGTCGGCCCGTGCGAGCCGCGCGACGACCAGGGCGGCGGCCAGGGCGAGCGCGAGGGCGGCGGCGAGGAGCGCGGTCCTTGGCTGCCTTGCGGTCACGGGTGGGGTCTCACGTTCGGCTGTTCACGAGGAGCGGGGCCACGGGGCGGGGGCCACAGGGGCGGGCCCCGTCGAGGTTAGAGACCCGGCGGGCCCGCCGGAACACCCCGAGGGGTGGGCTTCGCCACAAGGCGACGCCCACCCCTCGGTGCTCGGCAAAGGTGTCGGCCTACTGCACGGCCGTCATCTTCTCCTCGAAGCCCGGGTTCTTCTTCAGCCAGGCGTCGACGGCCTTGGGCTCATTGCCCTTGCCCGCCTTGTTGATCTCGTTCTCCAGACCGGCCAGCTGTGCCTCGCTCATGTGGAACTTCTTGAGCCACTTGGTGAGCTGCGGGTACTGCTCGGGGAAGTCCTTGCTGGAGATGGTGCGGATGGTGTCGCCCTTGCCGAAGCCGCCCTTGGGGTCCTTCAGCTTGGTGAGCTTGTACTCGTTGTACGCCCAGTGCGGCGACCAGAGCAGGACGGCGATCGGCTCCTTCTTGGCGTACGCGGCCTTCAGCTCGGCCAGCATCGCCGGGGTGGAGCCGGAGACGATGTCGTACTCGCCCTCGAGGCCGTACTTCGGCAGCACCTTGTCCTTGAGCGCCGTCATCACACCGGTGCCCGGCTCGATGCCGACGATCTTGCCCTTGAACTTGTCGCCCTTGCCCTTCAGGTCCGCCAGGGACTTGACGTCCTTGACGTACGACGGGACGGAGACCTCCAGCGAGGTCGGGCTGTACCAGGACCCGATGTCCTTGAGGTTCGCCTTGTTCTTGTCCCAGTACGCCTTCTGCGCGGTGGGCAGCCAGGCGTCCAGGTCCAGGTCGAGGTCGCCCTGGGCCAGACCGGTGTAGACCGGGCCGACGTCGGAGGGCGTCAGCTTCATCTTGTAGCCGCGCTTCTCCAGGACACGCTTCCAGAGGTTGGTCACGGCGATGTTCTCGTCCCAGGAGAAGTACGCGACGTTCAGCTCGCGCTTCTTCTCGTCGCCGCCGGAGTTCTTCGGCAGCGGGGCGAGCTTGTCGACGACGCCCGGGTTCTTCTTCAGCCAGGCGCGCACGGCGTCCTGCTGCTTGCCCTTGCCCGCCTTGTTGATCTCGGCCTCAAGGCTGGTGAGCTGCTTCTCGTCCATCTTGAAGTTCTTGAGCCACTTGCCGACCTGCGGGTTCTCCTCGGAGAAGCCCTTGCGCGCCAGCGTGTGCACGCCGTCGCCCTTGCCCCAGGCGCCCTTCGGGTCCTTGAGCTTCTTCAGGTCGAAGTCGTTGTAGGCCCAGTGCGGCGACCACAGCGGGACGACGATCGGCTCCTTCTTGGCGTACGCGGCCTTCAGCTCGGCCAGCATCGCCGGCGTCGAGCCGTCGACGACCTTGTACTCCTTGTCGAGGCCGTACGCCTTGAGCACCTTGCTCTTGAGCAGCTGCATCTCACCGGCGCTCGCCTCGATGCCGGTGATCTTGCCCTGGAACTTGCCGCCCTTGCCCTTGAGGTCGTCGAGCGAGTCGATGCCCTTCATGTACGAGGGGACGGTCAGCTCCAGCGACGTCGGGCCGTACCAGGAACCGAGGTCCTCCAGGTCCTTGCCGTACTTCTTCCAGTACGTGGCGTGCGTCGTCGGCAGCCACGAGTCGGTCTGGAAGTCGACGTCGCCCTGCGAGAGCGAGGTGTAGAGCGGGCCCGCGTCCAGCTGGCTGGTCTCGACCTTGAACCCGCGCTGCTCCAGGACCTCCTTCCACAGGAAGGTGGAGGCGACGCCCTCGTCCCAGGGGATGTAGCCCATCTTGAGCTGCTTGCCCTGGCCGACGTTCTTGCTGTCGGCCACGGACTCCGACTGGGTGCCGCCGAAGATGCCCATGCCGCCCGCGACGAGCGCGAGGACGACGACGCCGACCATGGCGACGACGGGCTTGGGGCGGTAGTTCCAGATCTTCAGGCCCTGCGCGGCCTGCAGCTTGGCGAGCGCGCGGCGGCCCAGCGGCGAGACCTGGCTGCCCAGGCCGCTGGTGACGCGGTCCAGGTAGATGGCGAGGATGACGATGGAGACGCCCGCCTCGGCGCCGAGACCCACGTCGAGCTGGCCGATGGCCTGGTTGACGTCGGCGCCGAGGCCGGGGGTGCCGACCATGCCGGTCAGCGCCGCCATGGAGAGGCCGAGCATGATGACCTGGTTGACACCGGCCATGATCGTCGGCAGCGCGAGCGGCAGCTGGACCCGGAAGAGGGTGTTGCGGGGCGTGGTGCCGAACGCGTCGGCCGCCTCGACCAGCTCCTTGTCGACCTGCCGGATGCCGAGCTCGGTCATGCGCACGCCCGGGGCGAGCGCGAAGACGATCGTGGCGACGATGCCCGCGGGGGCGCCCATCCGGAAGAAGAGGATGGCCGGGATGAGGTAGATCATCGCCGGGAGCGTCTGCATGAAGTCCAGGACCGGCCGCACGATGCCGCTGACCGTCTTGGAGCGCGCCGCCCAGATGCCGAAGGGCACCGCGATCACCAGCGCGACGAAGGTCGACACGAGCACCAGGGCCAGCGTCATCATCGCGTTGTCCCACAACTCCAGGGACACGATGAACGCGAAGCCCGCGAAGGCGAGGACACCGCCGACCAAGCCGCGCAGCCAGAAGGCGATGACGGCGAGGATGCCCGCCATCAGCAGCGGCTCGGGGGCGGAGAGGACGTCGTAGACGCCGTCCCACATGTTCTGGAAGATCGTCTTGATGAAGTCGAACAGCCAGTCCATGTGGGTTCTGAGCCATTCGACCGAGTCGTTGACCCAGTCGCCGAAGGGAATCCTAGGCACCGCTGCTCACCTTGCCCACGTTCTTGCCGCCGTCGTCCTGCACGGGTATGGAGTCGGCCGGCGCGCCCTGCGGCTCCGCGGCCGTCTCCGACTGCATCGGCTCGCCGAGCACGGCGAGCAGCCTGGCCCGCGGTACGACACCGACGAGCTTGCCGGCGTCGTCGGTCACGGCGACCGGCACGTCGCTCGTGGAGCAGGGGGTGAACAGCTCGATGATCGGGGTGTCCTCGGTGACCGTCGCGGCGGCGTCGGCCTGCGCGAAGCCCTTCTCCGGCTCGGCCATGATCGCGCCCGCGGTGAGCACCCGGGAGCGGTCGACGTCCTGCGTGAACGCGGCGACGTAGTCGTTGGCCGGGGTCACCAGGATGTCCTGCGAGGTGCCGATCTGGACGATGCGGCCGTCGCGCATGACGGCGATCTGGTCGCCCAGGCGCATGGCCTCGTTCAGGTCGTGGGTGATGAAGACGATGGTCTTCTTCAGCCGCTTCTGCAGCACCAGGAGCTGGTCCTGCATGTCCCGGCGGATCAGCGGGTCGAGGGCGCTGAACGACTCGTCCATGAGGAGCAGGTCGGCGTCGGTGGCCAGCGCGCGGGCCAGGCCCACGCGCTGCTGCATGCCGCCGGACAGCTCGTCGGGCCAGGACTTCTCCCAGCCCTTGAGGCCCGCGAGTTCGAGCGCCTCGGTGGCGCGCTTCTCGCGCTCGGCGCGCGGCACGCCCTGCACCTCGAGGCCGTAGCCGGCGTTCTCGAGGACGCTGCGGTGCGGGAAGAGCGCGAAGTGCTGGAAGACCATGCTGATCTTCTTGGAGCGCACCGCCCGCATCTCCTTGGCGCTCAGCTCGGTCAGGTCCTGACCGTCGAAGAGCACATGACCGGCCGTCGGCTCCGACAAGCCGTTGAGCATGCGCAGCAACGTGGACTTGCCGGATCCGGAGAGACCCATGACGACGAAGATCTGGCCCGGCTCGACCTCGAAGGAGGCGTCGATGACGGCAGCGGTGGTGCCCTCGTCGCGCAGCTCCTCTCGGTCGGCTCCGTGGCGGAGTTTCTCCACCGCGTCATCGGGTCGTCTGCCGAACACTTTGTACAAGTGCTCGGCCTGCAGCCTGGACACATACACCTCTCGGGTTGAACCAAGACGGCCCGCCTCCCCCGCCGGCGGGCCGTGGAGCGGCACGGAATCTGCCCGTTTACCAAATCGAAATGTTGAATCCTCGACCGGGTTGGCTCCGGGTGCGCCCCTGCCCCCACTTATCCGAACCAAACCAAGGAGTGGTCCACGTCACATCCGTTGCGTGCTCGGCGCGCACTGATCACGATGCGCAACGAACCCCCGCCCGGGACCCGACGGACACGGCCTCGTGCGCAGCGCGTTCGCACTGTCGGTGGTGTGCGGCATGATGCGCGATGTGACTCAGCGAACACGACGGCTCATGCTTCTCGACACGGCGTCCCTCTACTTCCGGGCGTACTTCGGCGTCCCGGAGTCCATGAAGGCGCCGGACGGCACCCCGGTCAACGCGGTGCGCGGACTGCTCGACTTCATCACCCGCCTCGTCCTGGACCACCGCCCGGACGACCTGGTGGCCTGCATGGACGCGGACTGGCGCCCGCACTGGCGCGTCGAGCTCATCCCCTCGTACAAGGCGCACCGCGTCGCCGAGGAGACGCCGAAGGGCCCGGACGCCGAGGAGATCCCGGACACCCTCTCCCCGCAGGTGCCGATCATCGAGGCCGTCCTCGACGCGCTCGGCATCGCACGGGTGGGCGTCGAGGCGTACGAGGCGGACGACGTGATCGGCACCTACGCGGCCCGTGCCACCGGCCCGGTGGACATCGTCACCGGCGACCGCGACCTCTACCAGCTGGTGGACGACGAGCGCGGCATCCGCGTCCTCTATCCCCTCAAGGGCGTCGGCACGCTCCAGATGACGGACGAGGCCTGGCTGCGCGAGAAGTACGGCGTGGACGGTCCCGGCTATGTGGACCTGGCCCTGCTGCGCGGCGACCCGAGCGACGGCCTGCCGGGCGTGCCCGGCATCGGCGAGAAGACGGCCGCCAAGCTCCTGGACGCCTACGGCGACCTGGCCGGGATCATGGCCGCGGTCGACGACCCGAGGTCGAAGCTGACGCCGTCGCAGCGCAGGCGGCTCGACGAGTCGCGCGCGTATGTGGCGGTGGCGCCGAAGGTCGTACGGGTGGCGGGGGACGTGCCGCTGCCGGACGTCGACACGGCGGTGCCGCGCGAGCCGCGCGACCCCGCGGCCCTCGACGAGCTGGCGGCCCGCTGGGGCCTGGGCGGATCGCTGCAGCGACTGCTCTCCGTCCTGCACCCCTGAGGTGTTAGCTTAGGTAAACCTAAGTAGTTGTGGATCAGGGGAGGCCGTCGCCATGGCAGAACGTCCGGCACGAAAAGCACCGAAGGCCCAGACCGCGCGCGTGGTGCGCACGGAGCGGCTGACCCCGCACATGCAGCGGGTGGTCCTCGGCGGCGCGGGCCTCGCGGAGTTCACCGCGGGCGAGTTCACCGACCACTACGTGAAGCTGCTCTTCGCCGCCGAGGGCGTCACCTATCCCGAGCCGTTCGACATCCAGCGGATCCGCGAGGAGTCCCCGCGCGAGCAGTGGCCGGTGACGCGGACGTACACGGTCCGCTCCTGGGACCCGGAGGCCCGCGAACTGGCCCTCGACTTCGTGATCCACGGCGACGAGGGCCTCGCGGGCCCCTGGGCACGGACCGTCGAGGCGGGCGCCACGGTGCGCTTCCTCGGCCCCGGCGGCGCGTACGCCCCGTCGGCCGACGCCGACTGGCACCTGCTGGCCGGCGACGAGAGCGCCCTGCCGGCCATCGCGGCGGCCGCGGAGGCGCTCCCCGCGGGCGCGGTGGCGCGCATCTTCATCGAGGTCGAGGGCGCGCAGGAGGAGCAGAAGATCGCGACCGACGCGGAGATCGTCTGGCTGCACCGCGGCGAGCGCCCGGTGGGCGAGCTCCTGGTCGAGGCGGTACGCGCCCTGGAATTCCCCGAAGGCACCGTGCACGCCTTCGTCCACGGCGAGGCGGGCTTCGTGAAGGAACTCCGCCGCTACCTGCGCGTGGAACGCGAGATCCCCCGCGAACAGCTCTCCATCTCCGGCTACTGGCGCCTCGGCCACAACGAGGACGGCTGGCAGGCGTCGAAGCGGGAGTGGAACGCGGAGGTGGAGGCGGAGCAGGAATCGCCTGCGTAGACGCAGCCCGCTGCCCTTGACGTCTCGGGTGTACGGGGCGTCAACTCCCCGCCCCCCTCAGCACCCCACCAACCAAAGCCCGCCGCTCCGCGGCGGACACCTCCCACCCACCCACCCGTTTATCCCGCGACGCAGGGTTGGAGTAGGGGCGGGTGGGCGGGCGCCCCCGCGACGCCGTGGGAGCAGGGGTGGGCGGGCGCGTACCCCCTGACGCGCGGCGGGAACAGGGGCGGGTGGGCGGGTGTGCTCCACCACGCGCCTCGGGAGTAAGGGCGAGTGGGTGACGTGCCCCGCCACGCCTCGTGGGCACCGGGGCGGGTGCGTTTGCCCCGCGACGCGCCCCGGCAGCAGGGGCAAGTGAGAATGCGCCGCGTCATGCGGTGGGAGCCGGGACAGGTGGGTGTGCCTCGCGTCGCGCCCCGGCAGCGAGGATGGGTGGGGTTGCGCCGCGTCGTGCGGTGGGGGTGGGGGCTCTGGGTGGTGCGTCACCCGCCGGGCCGCAGGCGCAAACGCTCGGGAGGGGACGTGGGGGTATGTGCGCACGGAGCACCGAGCCAGCAATAGCAATGTTGTTCGTGAGGCGTGGCGAACAGTGGATAGCGAGTACGCACATACCCCCGCGGCCCCGCACCCACAAACGAGCAGTAGGCGCAGACGCCAGCCCGAGGCGCCCCGCACCCACCACCGAACCCCAGCCCCTCACACACCCCCAACCCGCGCATGCAAATGCATGTCGTGCCACCCGTCCTCATGCAGCACCGCACTCCGCTTCGTCCCCTCCACCGCGAACCCCGTCTTCAGAGCGACCCGGCACGACGCCTCGTTCGCCGTCGAGTGCGTCAACTCCAGGCGATGCAGGCCCACTTCGCCGAACGCCCACTCCGTGAGCGCAACCACCGCACGCGGCGCCACACCCCGCCCCCGAGCCCCCGGCATCGTCCAGTACGCCACCTCCGCCTGCCCGTCCGCCAGCACGATGCCCCGCAGGGCGACCCGCCCCACCACCACGTCCGATCCACCCTCGGCGACCGCCCAGTACGCGTCGCGCTCCTCCTCCCACGCCCCGCGCCAGCCCTCTATCCAGCCCCGCACCTCACTCTCCGAGTCGGCAACCCGCGCGTGCCAGCGCTGTATCACGGGGTCCTGGAACGCCTCGTACACGGCGGGCGCGTCGGCGGACGACCAGGGGCGCAGGACCAGGCCGCCGGGAACGGGAAGCGTCGGCTGCGCGCGGCGGGCGAGCGCACCGGCCGCGACGATGTCGGAGATCTTGAAGGGCATGGGCGCATCGTGCCAGCAGCGACGCCGGCGAGGGCAGCGGTTTTCCCGGTGCACACCTCCGCTCACCCCAGAAGAACCATGAACAACGCCGCGCCCACCCACACACCCACCCCCCGGCCCCCGCACCCCCGTACGCTGACCCCCTGATGAGACGCAAGCGCCGCTCCCTGGTCGCCCCGCTCCCCCAGCGCGACGGCATCGATCCCATGCGGGTTGTCCTGCCCACCGACGGCACGTGGTCTACCGTGCGTGACTTTCTGGTGGAGCGGCTCCCCGTCGGGGCCGGCGTCGTCGACGTGATGGTGCGGGACGGCCGGATCGTCGGGGCGGACGGGGTACAAGTCACCCCGGCCACCCCCTACCTGCCGGGCGCCTCCGTCTGGTTCCATCGGGACCATCCCGCGGAGGCCCCCGTCCCGTTCCCCCTCGACGTCGTCCACCGCGACGAGCACATCGTCGTCGTGGACAAGCCGCACTTCCTCGCGACGATGCCACGCGGCAGCCACGTCACGCAGACCGCCCTCGCCCGCCTCCGCACGGAGCTCGGCATCCCGACGCTGGGCGTCGCCCACCGTCTCGACCGGCTGACCGCGGGCCTGCTCCTGTGCACCGTACGACCCGAGGAACGCGGCGCGTACCAGACGCTGTTCAGCGACCGCCGCGTGCACAAGGAGTACGAGGCCATCGCACCGTACGACCCGGACGTACCGCTCCCCCGCACCGTGCGCAGCCACATCGTGAAGGAGCGCGGGATCATCGCCGCGTACGAGGTGGCGGGCGCGGAGCCCAACAGCGAGAGCCGCATCGAACTCGTCGAGCACAAACCCGCCCCCACCCACCACCGCCTCGGCCGCTACCGCCTCACCCCGCACACCGGCCGCACCCACCAACTCCGCGTCCACATGAGCGCGTTGGGTCTGCCGATCCTCGGCGACCCGGTCTACCCGACCGTGGCCGAACCGACCGCGGCGGACGACTTCCGCCGACCCCTGCAACTCCTGGCGAAAGTCCTGGAGTTCACGGACCCGGTCACGGGCGTCGCCCACCGCTTCGTCAGCGGCCGGACGCTGGACGCCTGGTCGGCGTACGACGACTGGGCGCGCTAGCGACGGGCCGCCCGTCAGCGGTCGGCGATCAGTAGCCGCGCCACCAGACGAGGAACCGCTGCCACGCCCCCTTGGGCCGCACCGCCTCGGGCGCCACCGCAGGCGCGGCCGGCGCCTGCGCGACGGGGACGGTATCGACCGGTTCCGGCTGCCGCGGCGCCGGCGAGGACACCTGCCAGTCCCTGCGCGGCGTCGGCAACTGAGCCGAAGGACGCGCCATGACATCCTGCGGCGGCCGCGGCGCGAACTTGACCGGCAGCTCCACCAGATGCCGCGACAGAATGGACGACGTCCAGCGCAACTCACGCTCGTCCACGGACAGTTCGACGTCCGGAAGCCGCATCAGGAGCGCGTCGACACCGGTGTCGGCGATGGCACGGCCGATGTCCTGGCCGGGACACTCGTGCGGGCCGCCGCTGAACGCGAGGTGCGAGCGGTTGCCCTGCATGTTGGCGGCGAGGTCGGGCCGTACCACCGGGTCGACGTTGCCCGGCGCGATGCCGAGGATCAGGCCGTCGCCCGCCCGGATCTGCTGGCCGCCGAGCTGGGTGTCCTGCTTGGCGAAGTAGCCGACCATCGCGCTGAACGGCGGTTCGTCCCACAGGGACTGCTCGACCGCCTCGGGGACCGTCATCTGGCCGCCGCTGAGCTGGGCGCGGAAGCGCGGGTCGGTGAGGACCATCCGCAGGACGTTGGCGATGAGGTTGGCCGTGGCCTCGTACGCGGCGATGAGGACCAGCCGTAGATGGGCGCCCACCTCGTCGTCGGAGAGCCGCGCGGGGTGGGCGAGGAGGTTGCTGGTGAAGTCCTCCTCCGGGTTGGCCCGGCGCCGCGCGACCAGCCCCATCAGGACTTCCATCACGTACGCGTTGCTGGCGATGGCGGTCTCGGTGCCCTTGATCATGTCGCGGGCGGACTGCACCATGCGCTCGTTGTACTCCTCCGGCATGCCGAGGACGTGGCACATCACCATCATCGGCAGGTGCTCGGCGAACTGGCTGACCAGGTCGGCGCGGCCGTCCTGACAGAAGTCGTTGAGCAGGTGGTTCGTGTAGCGGTTGATGTAGCGGCGGATGCCGCGGTGGTCGATGCCGGACATGGCACCGGTGACCGCGCCGCGCAGCCGCTGGTGCTCGTCGCCCTCGACGAACGTGCACATCGGCTGCCAGGTGAAGACGGGCGCGAGCGGGTGGTCGGGTCCCGCGGTGCCGTCCTGTACCGCGCGCCAGCGGCGCGAGTCGCGGGTGTACTGCGAGGGAGTGCGGACCATGTGGAGGTTCTCGCTGTGGCCGAGGACCGCCCAGATCGGCACGTCGTTGTGGATCAGCACGGGCGCGACCGGGCCGTGCTCGGCGCGCAGCTTCTCGTACAGTCCCGCGAGGTCGGCGTCCGCCTCGGGGCCGTAGAGGCGGCGCAGGCCGCCGGGGCCGAGGCCGTGGGCGGGGCAGCCGGGCGGCGCGGCGGCGGGGCCGTCGGTTCCGGGCCAGGAAGAGGAGGTCGTCACGGTCGTCGCTCCGGGATTCGCTGAGGGGTTCCGGGTTTCTTGGTTGCCGGGCGGCACGGGGTCCGGGACACGGCGGTCCGGGACGCGCGGGCCCGGCGCATGGCGGTGCGGGCGCGGCGGTGCGGGCGCGGCGCGGTCAGACGCGCGTCACCGTCAGGGAGTGCAGATAGCGCATCAGGGTCATCAGGACGTCCCGGCTGGACTCCCGGCGGCGCGCGTCGCAGGCCATGATCGGCACCGCGGGTTCCAGGTCGAGGGCCCGGCGCAGGGTCTCGATCGGGTGGTGGGGCGCGTCGGGAAAGTCGTTGACGGCGACGACGAACGGCACACCGCGCTCCTCCAGGCGGCCGATCACGTCGAAGCTGACCTCCAGGCGGCGGGTGTCGATCAGGACGACCGCGCCGAGCGCGCCCTCGAAGAGGCCGTTCCACAGGAACCAGAAGCGTTCCTGGCCGGGGGTGCCGAAGAGGTAGAGGACGAGCTCGTCGGAGATGCTGATCCGGCCGAAGTCCATCGCCACGGTGGTGGCGGTCTTGGACTCGGAGCCGTAGTTGTCGTCGACCCCGATGCCCGCCTGGGTCATGGTCTCCTCGGTCGTCAGCGGGCGGATCTCGCTCACCGAGCCGACCATCGTGGTCTTGCCGACCCCGAACCCGCCCACGATCACGACCTTCACGGCGGCCGTGGCCGTGTGCGGCAGGACGTCCTCGCTGCGGGGGCCGGTGATCGTGTCAGAGCTTTTGAAGTCCATGCATCACCGCTTCGAGGAGGGATCGGTCGGGGAGCGCGGAGCGGACGATGGGGGCGCGCGCCTGGATGAGCTCGGATCCGAGTAACTCCGTCAGCACGACCGTCACCACGCTGAACGGCAGCGCCATGTACGCCGACAGCTCGGCGACGGAGAGCGGCGTCGTGCACAGCCGCAGCACCGCGGAGTGCTCGGGCTGGGCCGTGGGCGACGCCTCGCCCTGCGCGACGACCAGGGTGACGAGGTCGAGCGGAGCCCGCTCGGAGCCTTCGCCCGTGAGGATGTACAGCCGCTCCGGGTTCTCGGGGTTGCGGCGCTCCCGTTGGGGAGGCGCGCCGGCCTGCGGCGGGCCGTCGCCCCGCTCCGCACCTCGGGCGGAGTCCGGCACAGGAGTCATACGACCTGCCCGTCACGCCGGGGCGGGCTCGTCAGATGGGCCCCGATGCGCACCACCAGGTCGCGCATGCGGGTGCCGATCAGGCCCGCGTCGACGGTCTCGTCCGCGAGTACGGCGAGGTAGGCGCCGGCGCCCGCGGCCATCAGGTAGAAGTAGCCGCCGTTGATCTCGATGATGACCATCTTCATGCCGCCGTCGCTGTGCGGGATCTCGGTGGCCACGGCGGCGGCCAGGCTCTGCAGTCCCGCGCAGGCCGCGGCGATGCGGTCGGCGGCGTCCGGGTCGCCGCCGTAGCGCGCGATGCGGAGGCCGTCGGCCGAGAGCACCACGATCTGCCGGGTCTGTGGCACCCCGTCGGCGAGCTCCTTCAGCATCCAGTCGAAATTGGCGCGTTGCTGGATCACTGCCAGTCCCTCTCGTCGGCGCTGCCGTGGTGGTTGCGGTCGGTTCCCTGCGGAGGGAAGGATCCCTCGGTCGCGGGCCCGTCCGCGGCGGTTCCGGGCGGTGGCACCGGATCGGGGTCACCCGGGTCCTCGCCCTTGACGCCCTTCATGAACGCCTCGATCCACAGGCCCGGTTCGGGCTCCTCGCGCTTGGGCGCGGGGACCGGTGGCGGGGCGGTCGCGGCGGCGTGGGCCTCGGCGATCCGCTGGGCCTCGGCCTCCTGGGCGTACCGCTCGCTGAGTGAGATCTTGACGCGGCTGCGGCGCTGCGGCAGCCCGTTCGGGGTCCATTCGGTGACCTCGGGGACGTCGTCCTCCATGGTCGCGGTGAGCGGGGAGCGCAGCGGCGGGCCCGCGGTGACGACGCGGGGCTTCTTGCGGCGGATGTTGCGGGCGGGCTCCTCGATGGTCCGTCCGGCGTTGTCCACGCGGGGTACGGCGGAGGCGCCGATGCCGTGCGCGAGGCCGGGCGCCGGTCCCGTGGTGATCATCTCGCGGGGCACGATGAGGACCGCGCGGACCCCGCCGTAGGCGGACTGCCGCAGCGAGACCTGGAGGTTGTACATCTGCGAGAGGCGGCCGACCACGGCCATGCCGAGGCGGGGCGTCTCGCCGAGGTCGTTGAGGTCGATGCCGGCCTGCGCCTGCTCCAGCATCCGCTCGGCGCGGGCGCGGGCCTCCTCGCTGAGGCTGACGCCGCCGTCCTCGATCTCGACGGCGATGCCGGTCTGCACCTCGACGGCGGTGACGTGCACCTTGGTCTGCGGCGGGGAGTAGCGGGTGGCGTTGTCGAGGAGTTCGGCGCAGGCGTGGATGAGCGGTTCGACGGAGGTGCCGTGGATCGCGACGTTGGCGATCGAGTGCAGTTCGACGCGCGGGTAGTCGAGGATCCGGGACATCGCGCCGCGCAACACGCTGAACAGCGGTACGGGCTTGGGCCACTGGCGGCCGGGGCGGGCGCCGCCGAGCACCGCGATGGAGTCGGCGAGGCGGCCGATCAGCGCGGTGCCGTGGTCGATGCGCAGCAGGTCGTCGAAGACCTCGGGGTTGCGCCCGTGGAACTCCTCCATGTCGCGCAGTTCCGCGGCCTGCTGGTGCACGATCGACTGGACGCGCCGGGCGATGTTGACGAAGGCGCGCTGCGCCGACTCGCGCATCGCTTCCTCGTGGTCCAGGGTCTCCAGGACCGAGCGCAGCAAGTCGCGCTGGGCGTCGGGCAGTTCACGGTAGGCCTCGTCGGCGTCCACGACCTTGCGGACCACGTCGGCGGGCGGTTCGCCCTGCCGCAGCCGCCAGAGCGCCTCGGGCAGGATCTCCCGGCCCAGGCGTACGGTCTCGTCGTCGTGGGAGGCGATGCGCCGCTCCAGGAAGGCCAGCCGCTGTCCGTACTGTGCGCGCTGTCCCCGGATGGTCCGGCCGCGCCGCACGGCTTCGGCGCCGACCGCGATGACCATGAGGGTCGCGACGGCGCCGCACCAGCCGACGGCGGGGCGGGCCGATTCCGTCACCGAGGCGACGGCGGCTCCGGTGGCCGCGGCCATCAGCAGGGCGGGCAGCAACAGCACACGCGCGTAAGGGACTTCTCGGCCACCGGGAGGCGATTGAACACTCACCATGTATGCCCTCTGAACACTCGTCTTGGGGGGATTGACGTCTTTGGGGGGTGAAGGTACCTATGCAAGGTCTTGCCGGGACGACAAAGCGAACGATCGAAACATTGGGGAACAAGCGCGCGAATCTGTCGCAACTCGTTCAACTCGCCGCGCTCCGGGGGAGCTTAGTCCGCCGAAATCACCGCCGTGTCATATTCGCCAACCCCCTGCAGAGGCCGCACCGAGAGGCATACACTCTGCTCTTTTGCACACGTGGCGATCATTCGAACACGTGGAGTAACGCCTCGAACGACACCGCCCCCGGGGGAACGACGCCACCCATGGGGGTAACGACACCGCCTCCGCGGACAACGACACTGCCCCCGAGGTCCGGAAGCTCTCCGGTCCTCGGGGGCGGTGTCCGCGTGTGGGGGCGTCAGCCCACCGAGCTGTACGCCACCACGCCCCGGAGCAACTGGTCCACGGCCTTGCGGGCGTTCTTCGCCACCGTGCTGTTCTCCCGCGGGGCCGCCGCGGAGATCTGGCCCAGGACGTCGATGACCTGCTTGCACCAGCGCACGAAGTCACCGGCCGGCATCTCCACCTCGCGCAGCACCTCGTCGAGCCCCTTGTCGGAGGCCCACATGTACGCCGCCCAGGCGAAGCCCAGGTCGGGTTCGCGCTGCCCGACCCCCTCCGCCTGATTGATCTTGAACTCTTCCTCCAGGCCGTCGAGCCGGCCCCAGATCCGGACCGTCTCGCCGAGGGCCGCCTTCACCGCCCCGGACGGCAGCTTCGGCGCGATGGCGTCGTCGCTGCTCCGCGCCTCGTACACCAACGCCGAGACGCACGCGGCCAGTTCGGCCGGGCTCAGCCCCTCCCACACGCGGGCACGCAGGCATTCACTGGCCAGCAGGTCCAGCTCGCCGTAGAGCCGGGCGAGCCGCTTGCCGTGCTCGGTGACCTCGTCGCCGCGCAGATAGTCGAGCTCGGTGAGGAGGGCGACGATCCGGTCGAAGGTGCGGGCGATGGTGTTCGTCCGCCCCTCGATCCGGCGCTCCAGCTGTGAGGTGTCGCGCTTGAGGCGGTGGTACCGCTCGGCCCAGCGCGCGTGGTCCTCGCGCTCGTCGCAACCGTGACAGGGGTGCGCTCGCAGCTCCGCGCGCAGCCGGGCGATCTCCTGGTCGTCGGCCGCCTCCGCGCGCCCCTTGCGGTGCCGGTCGGGCACGATGTGCCCGGCCTTGGTGCGCAGCGCGGACGCCAGATCGCGGCGGGACTGCGGCGAGCGGGCGTTGAACGACTTCGGGATGCGCATCCGCTCCACGGCCTCGACGGGCACCGGGAAGTCCATCGAGGCGAGCCGCTTGACCTGCCGCTCGGCGGTGAGGACGAGCGGACGGGGGCCTTCCATGTGGTCGTAGCCCCGGTGCCCGTCCGCCCGCCCGGCCGCGATCCCCGGGTCGAGGACGAGCGCCAGGCCCGCGTACTTCCCGGTGGGGACGTGGATGACGTCGCCCGGCTTCAGCTTCTCCAGGGCGACCGCTGCGGCGACCCTGCGCTGGGCCGCGCCCTGCTTGGCCAGCTCGTTCTCACGGTCCTTGAGCTCGCGGCGCAGCCGCGCGTACTCCTCGAAGTCGCCCAGGTGGCAGGTCATGGAGGCCTGGTAACCGGCCAGGCCCTCCTCGTTCTTCTGCACCTGCCGGGAGATCCCGACGACCGACTTGTCGGCCTGGAACTGCGCGAAGGAGGTCTCCAGGAGCTCGCGCGAGCGGTGCCGCCCGAACTGGTCGACCAGGTTCACCGCCATGTTGTACGACGGCTTGAAGCTGGAGCGGAGCGGGTACGTGCGCGTACCGGCGAGGCCGGCCAGGTGCTCGGGGCTCATGGCGCGCTGCCAGAGCACCACCGCGTGGCCCTCCACGTCGATGCCGCGGCGCCCGGCGCGGCCGGTGAGCTGGGTGTACTCGCCCGGGGTGATGTCGGCGTGCTGCTCGCCGTTCCACTTGACGAGCTTCTCCAACACCACGCTGCGCGCGGGCATGTTGATGCCGAGGGCGAGGGTCTCGGTGGCGAAGACGGCCTTGACGAGGCCGCGCACGAACAGCTCCTCGACGACCTCCTTGAAGGTGGGCAGCATGCCCGCGTGGTGCGCCGCGATGCCGCGCTCAAGGCCTTCGAGCCACTCGTAGTAGCCGAGGACGTGGAGGTCCTCGTTCGGGATCAACGCGGTGCGCTCCTCGACGATCTGGCGGACCGTCATGCGCGCCTGGTCGTCGTTCAGCCGCAGTCCCGCGTACAGACACTGCTGCACGGCGGACTCGCAGCCCGCGCGGCTGAAGATGAACGTGATGGCGGGCAGCAGCCCCTCGGCGTCGAGCCGCTCGATGACCTCGGGGCGGCCCGGCGTCCAGATCCGCGACCGCTGGCGGCGCTCCCGCTCGCGGTCGGCCTCCCGGATCATCTTGCCCCTGCGGCGGTCCCGTGGGTTGTACGAGCGGCTGGCCTCCATCCGGGCCATGCGCGTGAGGTCGGGGTTGACCGCCTTCTTGTGGCCCTCGCCCTCCTCGAAGAGGTCGTACATCCGGCGTCCGGCGAGCACGTGCTGGAAGAGCGGCACGGGCCGGTGCTCGGAGACGATCACCTCGGTGTCGCCGCGGACGGTGTCGAGCCAGTCGCCGAACTCCTCGGCGTTCGACACCGTGGCCGACAGGGAGACCAGCGTGACCGACTCCTGGAGGTGGATGATCACCTCTTCCCAGACGGCGCCGCGGAAGCGGTCGGAGAGGTAGTGCACCTCGTCCATGACCACATAGCCGAGGTTCAGCAGCGACTGGGAGCCCGAATACAGCATGTTCCGCAGCACCTCGGTGGTCATGACGACCACCGGAGCCTCGCTGTTGACGCTGTTGTCGCCGGTGAGCAGGCCGACCTTGTCCGCGCCGTACCGCCTGGCGAGGTCGGCGTACTTCTGGTTGGAGAGCGCCTTGATGGGCGTGGTGTAGAAGCACTTCTTGCCCTGCTCCAGGGCGAGGTGCACGGCGAACTCGCCGACGATCGTCTTGCCCGAGCCGGTGGGGGCGGCGACGAGCACGCCCTTGCCCGCCTCCAGCGCCTGGCAGGCCTCGATCTGGAAGGGGTCGAGGCCGAATTCGTACATCTCGCGGAAGGACGCGAGTGCGGTGGCCTGCTCGGCAGCGCGCTGGCGCGCCGCCGCATACCGCTCGGCCGGTGAGAGGTCCTCTGTCATCGTGCGTTCGAGCCTACCGGCCACCACTGACAACGGACGATCATTATCCGAACGGAGGCGGAACGCGGCAGCTCACGGGTGCGCGCGGCGGCGCCGGCTCAGGGTCCGAGCACCCGCACCGCCCCCGGCACGCACCGCGCGGTCAGCGGCAGCGCGCCGAGCGGCTCCCCGTCGGCGTACCCGGTGATGCCGGGCGCGGCGAGCTCGACCTCGGCGGCGCGGTACACGGTGACCTTGGGATGGTCGAGGTGCGTGCCTTTGTAGACCCGCGGGAAGACCTTGAGCAGGGTCGTACGGCTGCAGTCCCCCACCACGGTCACGTCGAAGAGCCCGTCGCCCAGGTCGGCCCCGGCGCAGATCCGCATCCCGCCGCCGTACGAGGTGCCGTTGCCCACCGCCACCAGCGTCGCCTCGACCTCGTGGACGTCGCCGCCGTCCAGCGTGATGCGGTACGGGATGGGCCGGAACGCCGCCAGCTCCGCAACCATCGCCAGGTCGTACCTGAAACGGCCGGTGGGCCAGCGCATCCGGTTGCCCCGGTCGTTGACCCGCGAGTCGAAGCCGGACGCGAGCACGGTCCCGAACCAGGTGTCGCCGACCCTGCCCAGGTCGACGTCGCGCGTGCGCGCGCCCTTGAGGGCCTCCGCCACGATCTCCCCAGCGGCGGCCGGCTCCCGCACCGGCAGGCCGAGGGCGCGCGCGAAGTCGTTGCCGGTGCCCACCGCGATCACGCCGAGCGGGGTACGGGTCCCGGCCACGGCCTGCAGCGCGAGGCTCGCCATGCCGTCGCCGCCGACGGCGATCAGGGCCCCTGTACCAGCCTCGACGGCCGCACGGGCCCGCCGCAGCGCGTCAGGGGCGTCCTCGCCGATGACCGTCCGCACCGAGAAGCCGCGCGCCCGCAACGCGGAAGCGGCCGGCTGCGCCGCGTGGGCGCCCCGGCCGCGGCCCGCGGTGGGATTGACGAAGAGGGTGATCTCGCTGGTCACTGGGGTCCCCCCGAAGATGTGTGCGGGAGGACCCTACAAGCTCACGTGACGTCGTCGAAACCGTTCACCCGATGATCGGCCCGTCCGGTGCCCGCCTGCTCGGGCAGCGCCCTGGGCGGCCGCACCGCTTCGACCCCGTCGACGGGGTCGGGCGTGAGGTCGAGGTCGGAGGCCTCGTCGTCGTCGAGCTCGGCGTCGGGGTCGTTGCGACGGCGGCGCTTGTCGTTCAGGAGCGAGAAGCCGACGGCCATGAAGTACAGGACGACGATCGGGCCCGCCAGGGCGATCATGCCGACCGGGTCGGTGGTCGGGGTCGCGACGGCGCCGAAGATGAAGACGCCCATGACCACGCCGCGCCACCACGTCGCCATCCTGCGGCCGGTCACCATGCCGGTCATGTTGAGCATGACCAGGAGCAGGGGCAGCTCGAACGAGGCGCCGAAGACGAGGACCATCCTGACGGTGAAGTCGAGGATCGTGTCCATCGGAAGGAGGTTCTCGGCCCCGTTGGGCGTGATGCCGAGCAGCACGCGCATGGAGACCGGGAGGATCGTGTAGGCCAGCCAGGCGCCCCCGAAGAAGAGCGGCACCGCGGCTCCGACGAACCAGTACGTGTACTTGCGCTCGTGCTTGTGCAGGCCGGGGGCGACGAAGGCCCACAGCTGGTACAGCCAGACCGGGCTGGAGACGATGATGCCGACCATGAGGCTGACCTTCACCGTGGTGGTGAAGGGCGACAGGAGGTCGTTGAACGTCACCTTCGCGCAGTGCCCGCCGGTCACGTCCATGCCGGGCTTGCAGCGCGGCACGGGATCAGCCAGGAACTCCATGAGCTGCTGGCTGTAGAACGCGGCCACGATCGAGACGATCGTGATCGCGAGGAGCCCCTTGGCGAGCCGGTTGCGGAGCTCGCGAAGGTGCTCCGCGAGGGGCATCCGCCCCTCGGGGTCCTTCTCCTTCTTGCGGGCAGACTTGAGCAACCCACGTCCTCATCTCGTGCGGCAGGCCGGCCGGCGCCGGCCTTGGATCAGCGCTGCGTCGTACGGTCGGTCGGCTCGGTGACCGGGCGCGAGCTGGTCACGTCGCCGGGGGCGGCCTGGATCGTGCGCTGCTGGACGGCCGGGTCGCTCGGCGGGTCGGCCGGGGCGGCGGCGTCGTCCTTGCCGTCGGACTTCATGGCCTTGGCCTCGCTCTTGAGGATGCGGGCCGACTTGCCGAGGGAGCGCGCCATGTCCGGCAGCTTCTTGGCTCCGAACAGCAGGACGATCACGACGAGGATGAGAATGATCTCGGTGGGGCCGAGCCTACCCATAGCTGTATACCTTCTTCACCGAGGCGTCAGGAGTCTGGTTCGCTCGGCAGACCGGACATTCATCCGATCTCCCGCGCGTGCAGCGATCGTAACCCCCCGGGGTAAACGCTCGGCAATCCCCGCGCATACTCCGAGTACGGCCCCCGCCTCGATCCTGGGCCGCATTTCGCAGCGTACCCGCCCCCCTCGGGGAGTTGACAGGTCGCGGACGCTAAAGAGCCCCTCGCCCCGCACGGGCCACACCGGCCGCGGCCCGCTCCAGGTCCTCCGCGGCGCCGTTGATCCGCCGTGTGGTCTCGGTCACTTGACGCGCGAGCCGCTGCGCCTCCACGAAGACCTTGATCGCCAGTACGCCGAGGACGGCGAGGCCCAAGAAGCCCGCCGCGATCGCGAGCATCGCCCAGAACATGCGCCGAGCCTAGACGGTCGAGTGCAGACGCAGCGTCCGCACCCCGCCGCCGGTGAGGAGTTCGACGATGCGCTCGCCCGCGGGCTTGCGCACCGCCGCCCCGCACTCGGGGCAGGTGAAGGAGTAGAAGGTGGTGCGGGGTCCTGCGCCGATCGCGAGCCGCAGCGCCCCCGCGGAGAGCTCGAAGCGGGCGCGGCAGTCGGGGCAGGCGGCGGTGAAGAGGACCGGGGTACGCCGCGTCTGCGCGGGCACCCCGGGAAGTCCGGCCGTGGTCGGTGTGGTCAACGCCCTTGCTCCTGACGGTCGAAGTCCCTCTCGTACGCCTCCAGGGCCTCGGCCGCCGCCTGCCGCGCGCTGTCGGCCAGCTGGACCGGGGAGACGATCCGCCCGTCGCCGCCGAGCCGCAGCGCGAGCCGGCGCAGCGAGGCGGGATCCGGGGTGCGCAGCGTGATCCGAAGGCCGCCGTCGGGCAGCTCCTCGGCGCTGTCGTGGGGGTAGTACTCGGCGACCCAGCGGCCGCCGGGGCCGACCTCGACGACGACCTCGGGATCCTCGGCCGCGGGCTGCACGAGGCCTTCCGAGAGGTCGCGCAGCTCGACCTCGGGCGGCGCGGACGGCTCGTCCAGGATCTTGATCTCGGCGACCCGGTCGAGCCGGAAGGTGCGCCGCGCCTCGGAGCGCCGGCACCACGCCTCCACATAGGTGTGGCCGACGCTCACCAGGCGGATGGGGTCGATCTCCCGCTCGGTGACCTCGTCGCGCGCGGGCGAGTAGTAGCGGATCCAGAGTCTTCGGCGCTCGGAGATCGCGCGGTCGACGTCGGCGAAGACGCCGCCCTCGGACTCGAAGGTCACCGAGAGGCGGGAGCTGGCGCCCGCCGCCTCGCCGGCCGCGGTCTCCAGCTTCGCGGTGGCGCGCAGCAGCGCGAGCCGGTCGCTCTCGCGTAGGCCGGGCAGCGTGGACACGGCGCGGGCGGCCACGAGCAGCGCGGTCGCCTCGTCGGCGGCGAGCCGCAGCGGCGCCGCCACGTCGTCGGGGTTGTGCCACCAGATGCGGTCGCCGTCGGTGTCGATGTCCAGGAGGTCGCCGCCGCGGAAGCTGGTGCCGCACATCGGCAGGATGTCCAGGTCGGAGATCAGCTCGTCGGGGGTGATGCCGAAGGCGCGGGCGACGTCCTCGACGTGGGCGCCGGGGCGCTCCCGCAGATACGTCACCAGCGACAGCATCCGCCGCGTCTGGTCGATGGCGTTCGAGGCCATGCTCTTCCGCTCCCCCTCAGCCCTTGGCCACGGCGCGCAGCCGGTCCATGACGTCGGCCCGCAGCTCGGCGGGCTCGAGGACCACCACGTCGGGCCCGAACTCCACCAGCCAGGCGTCGAGCCCGTGGCCGTACGGAATCTCCAACTCGTCCCACCCGTCGCCGCGTTCCCGCATCGCGACGGCCTTGGCCCGCAGCGGGTAGCCGGCGCCCGTGCGCAGCCGGATCAGGGCGGTGCGGTCGGCGATCTCGCCGGCCCAGCCCGCGACGGTCTCGCGGACCGTGACGACGTCCGGCACCTCGGCGGTGTACTTCCCGGCGCGGGCGCGCACCTTGCCGGTGATCCGGGAGAGCCGGAAGACGCGCTCGGCGCCCCGGTCCCGGTCCCAGCCCGCGAGGTACCAGTGGCCGCGCCAGCATTCGAGGGCCCACGGCTCGACGTGGCGCTGCTCGGGGCGGGCCGCGGTGGCCTTGCGGTACTCGAAGACGATGGGGCGGCGGTCGCGGCAGGCCAGCATCAGCGGCTCGAAGGACGCCTCGTGCGCGGGGATCCGCGGCTCGAGGGCGCTGTGGGCGCCGTACGGGTCGGCGTCCTCGGGCAGTCCCGCGGCGCGCAGCTTCTGCAGGGCGCCGCTGGCGGCCCCGGCGAGCCTGGCCTGCTGCCAGACCTTGGCGGCCAGGCCGAGGGCCGCGGCCTCCTCGGCGTCGATGGTGATGGGCGGCAGCCGGTTGCTGTCGCGGCGGGCGAGGTAGCCGACGTCGCCGTCGAGGTTCTCCACGGTCTCGATGACCAGGCCGAGCTCGCGCAGATCGTCCTTGTCGCGCTCGAACATGCGGTTGAAGGAGTCGTCGGACCCCGTCGCCCGGCCCCCCGGCGCTCCGGCCGCGCCTCCCCCCGGCCCGAAGGCCTCGACGTAAGCCTCGATCGAGTCGCGCAGCTCACGCTTGCTGAGCGGCCGCCGGGTCCCGAGCAGACACAGCGCCAGATTCATCAGCCGCTCGGCCTTGGCAATGGCCATCGACGCCCTTTCTCGGCCTTACAACACACAATGCTTCCGACGGATGACCGTACCGCCCCGGGGTGTGCGGGTAAAAGCCGAGGGCCCATGCCGGACAAGCATGAGCCCTCGACGAACAGATCAGGTCAGGTACGTCCTCAGACGGAGACCAGGTCGCAGACGAAGATCAGCGTCTCGCCCGGCGCGATGCGGCCGCCACCGGCGCCGCGGTCGCCGTAGGCGAGGTGGGCGGGGATGGTCAGCTCGCGCCGGCCACCGACCTTCATGCCCTGCACGCCCTGGTCCCAGCCGGAGATGACCTGGCCGGCACCGAGCTGGAACTCCAGCGGGTTGCCGCGGTTCCAGCTCGCGTCGAACTCCTCGCCCGTGCTGAAGGCGACGCCCACGTAGTGGACCTTGACGAAGTCGCCCGCCTTGGCGACGGCTCCGTCACCCTCCCAGATGTCCTTGATCTGAAGGTCGGCCGGCGGCTCGCCGACGGGGAAGTCGACCTCGGGCTTGTCAATGCTCACGAAAATGCTCCTGCTTTGATACGAAAGGTCAGCTCGGACAGTCTTACATCCCCGCGGGGGTCACATCTTCGCGAGGATGTCCACGGAGAAGACCAGCGTGGAGTCCTTCTTGATGGAGCTGCCCTGCGGGGGCTTGTCGCCGTACCCCAGCTCCGGCGGGATGACGACGAGGACGCGGCTGCCGACCTTCTTGCCGGTCAGACCCTGCGCCCAGCCCTTGACGACCTGCGCCAGCTGGAACGACGCGAGCTGCTTGCGCTTGTACGAGGAGTCGAACTCCTTGCCGTCCGCCCAGAGCACGCCCTCGTACTGGCACAGGAGGCTGTCGGTCTCCTTCACCTCGTCGCCGTCACCCTCCAGGATGTACGACGCGACGAGCTCCTTGGGCGCCTTCGTCTTCGGGACGTCGATGGAGGGGGCCTTGCCGTCGGTGTTGGTGCCGACCTTGGGCAGGTCCTTGTTGGACTGCGCCACCTCCTTGCCCTTCGCCGAGCTCTTCGCGCTGAAGGTGCCCACGAGGTCGACGACGAAGACGAGGGTGTCGTCGCCCTTGATGCCGGCCTGCTTGTTGCCCTGCTCGCCGTACCCCATCTTCGGGGGGATGGCGAGCTCCACGCGGCTGTCGAGCTTCTTGCCGACCAGGGCCTGGTCCCAGCCGGGGATGACCTGGCCGACGCCGATCGGGAAGACCGTGGGGTTGCCCCGGTCGTAGGAGTTGTCGAAGACCTTGCCCGTCGCCCAGATCTGGCCGAGGTAATTGGCCTGCAGGTAGTCCCCCTTGACGACCTCCTTGCCCTTGCCCTCGACGAGGGTCTTGACCGCGAGGTCGGAGGACGGCTTGCCCTTGCCCTTGGCGACGGTGGGCTTCTGGCCGAACTTCGTGCCCTTGGTGATCTCGGGCAGCGGACCGTCCACGATCTTCGCCGTCGGCGGGGCCGACGCGGAGTTGGTCGGGCTGTCGCTGGGCTTGGACTTGGCCTTGTCGGCCTTGTCGTCACCACAGCCTGCCAGCGTCAGCAGGCCGGCCGGGACGGCAAGGAGGAGGGAGCGTCGGCGCACGGTGGGGGCCTCGTATCGGTCGATCTTGTGGGTTGGCGTGCGCGCAACTCTACGGCGTGAGAAGGGCGCCGCACGAGGAACGTGCGACGCCCGCGTTGCGTTCCCACAACGCCACCGGCTTCTCTTCGGTCACATGCCGGCGATGAGCTTCTCCACCCGGTCGTCGACCGAACGGAAGGGGTCCTTGCACAACACGGTGCGCTGTGCCTGGTCGTTGAGCTTGAGGTGGACCCAGTCGACCGTGAAGTCACGGCGCTGCTCCTGGGCCCGCCGGATGAAGTCGCCGCGCAGCCGCGCCCTGGTGGTCTGCGGGGGCACCGACTTGCCCTCGAAGATCTTCAAGTCGTTGCAGATACGGGCGGCTTGGCCCTTCTTCTCCAGGAGGTAGTACAGCCCTCGCCGACGGTGGATGTCGTGGTAGGCGAGGTCTATCTGCGCGACCCGGGGGTGCGACATGGTCATGTTGTTCTTGGCGCGGTACCGCTCGATGAGCTTGTACTTCATGACCCAGTCGATCTCGGTGCCGATGCGGTCGAGGTCCTCGGTCTCGATCGCGTCCAGCGTGCGGCCCCACAGTTCGAGGACCTGTTCGACGGTGCCGGTGCGGATGCCGCGGCGGTCGACGAAGTCCACGGCCTTCTCGTAGTACTCGCGCTGCACCTCCAGGGCCGAGGCCTCGCGGCCGCTGGCCAGGCGCACCTTGCGGCGGCCCGTGATGTCGTGGCTGACCTCGCGGATGGCCCGAATGGGGTTCTCCAGGGTGAGGTCACGCATCACGGTGCCCGCCTCGATCATGCGCAGCACGAGGTCGGTGGCGCCGACCTTGAGGAGCATGGTCGTCTCGGACATGTTCGAGTCGCCGACGATGACGTGGAGCCTGCGGTAGCGCTCGGCGTCGGCGTGCGGTTCGTCGCGGGTGTTGATGATCGGCCGGGAGCGCGTCGTCGCGGAGGACACGCCCTCCCAGATGTGCTCGGCACGCTGGCTGACGCAGTACACGGCGCCGCGCGGAGTCTGCAGCACCTTGCCCGCGCCGCACAGCAGCTGACGGGTGACGAGGAACGGGATGAGAATGTCCGCGAGTCGGGAGAACTCTCCATGACGGGCCACCAGATAGTTCTCATGGCAACCGTAGGAGTTTCCCGCCGAGTCGGTGTTGTTCTTGAAGAGATAGACGTCGCCCGCGATTCCCTCCTCGTGCAGGCGGCGTTCTGCGTCGACGAGCAGGCCTTCCAGAATGCGCTCGCCGGCTTTGTCGTGGGTGACCAGCTCGGTCACGTTGTCACATTCGGGTGTCGCGTATTCCGGATGTGATCCCACGTCAAGATAGAGGCGGGCGCCGTTCCGCAGAAAGACGTTGCTGCTGCGGCCCCATGACACGACACGGCGGAAGAGGTAGCGCGCCACCTCGTCAGGCGACAGGCGGCGCTGTCCCCTGAACGTGCACGTGACGCCGTACTCGTTCTCCAGCCCGAAAATGCGGCGGTCCATGACTGAACATTACGCCTGATGCCCGGCACTGAAACCGGGTTCGACGGCACCGTTTCGATCATTTTCCGATGAACCCGCAACAACCCCGGAATCCTCGACCGCAACCAGTACCCGCACGGTGGCCAGCAAAACCAGCAAGGCGCCCACGCCCGCGAGCCCGGGCACCGCGAAACCCCCCACGGTGCCGCCCCACTCGACGACGGGACCGGCCGCCGCCGTCCCCAGCGAGGCGCCCACCGTGAACGTGGTCACGAGCCAGGAGAAGGCCTCCGTGACGGTGCCGCGCGGGGCGTGCCGGTCGACGATGATGAAGGCGCACGCGAGCGCCGGGGCGAGGAAGACGCCGGCGAGCGCGGTGAGCCCCGTCATGGCGAGCGCGCCGGGCGTCAGCATCAACGGCAGGTAGCAGACGGCGAGCAGCGCCACGAGCACCGTCAGGCGACGCTCCGGCACGCCGCTCCACTGCCGCGCCCCGTACACCGCACCGCCGACGAGGGCGCCGAGGCCGAGGGCCGCCATCAGCCAGCCGTAGACCGCGTCGCCGCCGTGGTCGTCCGCGTACGACACCCCGGCGACGGTGATGGAGCCGAGCGCCACGCCGACGAAGAGGAACGCGCCGAGGAGCGCGAGGAGTCCCGGCGAGCGCAGGGCCCCGAGCCAGTGCGCCTCCCGGGGAGCCGAGCGCCACGCGCGCGAGGGCTGCGACATCACTACGGAGAGGGCGCCCAGCACCCCGACGGCGTTGACCACGAGCAGCGCCGCCTGCTCCGACCAGAGGGCCACGCACCCCGTGACGAGCAACGGGCCGACGGTGAACATGACTTCCTGGGCGACGGCGTCCATCGCGTACGCGGTGTGCACCTGCTCCTCCTTGCCCAGGACGCCGGGCCACAGGGCCCGCAGACCGCCCTCCAGGGGTGGCGTGAAGAGCCCCGCGGCGCCGACCGCCACATAGGCGAGGGCCAGCCGGTCGGGGCCCGTGAAGGCGAAGGCGGCCATCCCGAGGGCGGACAGCAGGGCCGCGGGCAGCTGGACGCGCGGCTGGCCGTACAGGTCGACGAGGCGTCCGAGGAGCGGCTGCCCGACGGCATTGGCGACGCCGTACACCGCGGCGAGCCCGCCGGCCAGGCTGTACGTCCCGCCCTCCGCGCGGATGAACAGCACGATGGCGATCGCGGCCGTGGCGTTGGGGAGCCTGCCCACCAGCGTCCCGGCAAGGAGTCGCATCGCGTACTTCGCTCGGAGGATCTCCGCGTATCCGGTGGCCACGCCCGCCTGCCCCTCCCCCGCGGCGCCGTCACGCCCGAGGTTTTACGTATAACGTCGAGCGTCATACGTACCATGAGCGCTGTCCGCGGGTCCACCGAGTTGCCCGGTGCCTCCACCGCGGACCCGAACCGGGAGGTGACCGTGGCCGGGCCACAGCAGGAATCCTTGGGGCCCCGTCCCACGAGCCGCGACGTCGCGCGCGCCGCCGGAGTCTCCCAGGCCACCGTCTCCCTGGTGCTCGGCGACAAGTGGCGCGGCCGGGTCGCCGAGCCGACCGCCGAACGGGTCCGCGCGGCCGCGCGGGAGCTCGGCTACCGACCCAATCTGGCCGCCCGCAACCTCCGCCTGGGCAGGACGCGGACGGCGCTCCTCGTCGTCCCCGAACTCACCAACGAGTTCTTCGCCCACGTCTACACCGGAGTCGCCCGCATCGCCGCCCGGCACGGCTTCGGGGTCGTCCTCTACCCCTCCCCCGACGGCATCGGCCCCGCCCGCGACCCCTTCGCCTCGGCCCGCGCCTCACTGGACGGCGTGCTCGCCTCCTCCATGGCCTCCGACGCGCTGGCCACCATCCGCGGCGACGACCTGCCCCTGGTGATGCTCGACAGCGACCCCGCCGGCAGCCTGGGCGCCGCCACCGTCAACCTCGACCTCGCCGACGGCATGCGCCAGGTGACGGAGCATCTGCTCGCCCTCGGCCACCGCGACTTCCTGCACCTGGCCGCGGAGGTGGACTCCTGGACCTTCGACGTGCGCGCCGAAGCGCTCGCCCGGACGCTGCGCGGCACGGACACCGCCGTACGACGCGTCACCGCCCCGCTGAACGTCGAGGGCGCCCGCGTCGTCGCGGAGGCCGCCCTGTCCGGCCCGGGGCCCCGGCCCACCGCGGTCGTCTGCGACGACGACTTCCTCTCCGCCGGGGCCTGCAAGGCGGCGCGCCGGCTCGGCCTGCGCGTCCCCGAGGACGTCTCGGTCACCGGCTTCGACGACCTGACGCTGGCGACCGCCGTGGAGCCGGAGCTGACCACCGTCCGGCTGCCCGCCGAACGCTTCGGCGAGCGCGGCATGGAGTCCCTCGTCGCCGTCCTGGACGGCCGCACCCCGGACGCCGCGCCGCTCCCCGTCCAGCTGGTCGTCCGCGGCTCCACCGGCCCCGCGCACTCCGGTCCCGCACGCTGACCCCGCACACGGCGGCGCCCCGTACCCCGGCCGTCGGGCCGGGACACGGGGCGCTCACTTCACTGGCGTGGCGGACCGCTCCGCCGCGCCGGTCTACTCGATGTCGCCGCCGGACGTCGGCGCCGCGGGCGGGGTCTCCTCGTCCGAGGCCGCGTCCGTCGCGCCGCCCTCGTCGAGGAGGCGGGACAGCTGGCGTCCCACGATCCGCTTGAACTTGCGCTGCTGCGGCCGCGTACGGTCGAGGACCGCCACCTCGAGCCGCTCGGCGGGGATCTCCCGCTCGCTGCCGTTGGTGTCGCGGGACAGCGCCTGCACCGCGAGCTTGAGCGCCTCGGCCAGCGTCATCCCGTCCTGGTGGCGCTGGTCCAGATAGCTGCTGATCTGTTCGGCGTTGCCGCCGACCGCGACCGAGCCGTGCTCGTCCACGATCGAACCGTCGTGCGGCAGGCGGTAGATCTGGTCGCCGTCCGGCGTGGTGCCGACCTCGGCGACGACCAGCTCGACCTCGTACGGCTTCTCGGCGTTGCTGGAGAAGATCGTGCCGAGCGTCTGCGCGTAGACGTTGGCGAGGCCACGGGCCGTCACGTCGTCCCGGTCGTAGGTGTATCCGCGCAGATCGGCGTAGCGGACGCCGCCGATGCGGAGGTTCTCGTACTCGTTGTACTTGCCGGCGGCCGCGAAGCCGATCCGGTCGTAGATCTCGCTGAACTTGTGCAGCGCACGGGACGGGTTCTCGCCGACGAACACGATGCCGTCGGCATACTGCATCACGACAAGACTGCGACCACGGGCGATGCCCTTGCGGGCGTACTCCGCCCGGTCCGCCATGGCCTGCTGGGGTGAAACATAGAACGGCGTCGACACCGGATCCGTCCCTTTCTGTCAAAAAACTTCAGTCAGTGGCGAATTCGGAGCGATCAGAGCAGCGCGGCGCGCGGGCCGTCCGGCTGCTCGAGCCGCTTCTCCAGGATCGCGCGCGCGATGGCGGACGACTCGTCGTCCGTCAGCCGCCGGAAGCCCTCGTCGGAGATGACGGTGACGATGGGGAAGATCCGGCGCGCCATGTCCGGACCACCGGTCGCCGAGTCGTCGTCGGCGGCGTCGTAGAGCGCCTGGATGACGAGGGTCGTCGCCTGCTCCTCCGTCAGACCGTCGTGGTAGAGCTTCTTCATCGCACCGCGCGCGAAGACCGAACCGGAACCGGTCGCCGCGAAGCCGTGCTCCTCGGAGCGGCCGCCCGTGACGTCGTACGAGAAGATGCGGCCCTTCTCGCGGTCCACGTCGTACCCCGCGAAGAGCGGCACCACCGCGAGGCCCTGCATGGCCATGCCGAGGTTGCCGCGGATCATCGTGGAGAGACGGTTCGCCTTGCCCTCCAGGGAGAGCGTGGCGCCCTCCACCTTCTCGAAGTGCTCCAGCTCCAGCTGGAAGAGCTTCACCATCTCCACGGCCAGACCCGCGGTGCCGGCGATGCCCACCGCCGAGTACTCGTCGGCCGGGAAGACCTTCTCGATGTCGCGCTGGGCGATCACATTGCCCATCGTCGCCCGGCGGTCACCGGCGAGGACCACGCCGCCGGGGAACGTCACGGCCACGATGGTCGTGCCGTGCGGCGCCTCGATCACGCCCTGCGTGGGCGGCAGTTGACGGTTGCCGGGCAGGATCTCCGGCTGGTGCTCGGACAGGAAGTCCATGAAGGACGACGAACCGGGCGTCAGGAAGGCAGCCGGTAGACGCCCTGTGCCACGAGTGTTGGCTTCCACGAGGATCCCTCCAGGTAGGCGGCAGCCCGACGAACAGTGTCGGGATCGTCTCCCAACTTGCCGATGGCCGAATTGCAGTTGAAGCACAGTACGCCACGGACTTTACCCGTCTCGTGACAGTGATCCACATGGATCGCGGGGGTGCTGAGGAGGCTCGGACGCCCCTCAGCGGCTCGACACTCAGCACCCCTTGCGAACCTTTGATTCGAAGGCGAAGAGGGCCTACTGCCCACCCTTTTGCACGAAGGAACGCACGAAGTCCTCAGCGTTCTCTTCCAAGACGTCGTCGATCTCGTCCAGAACCGAGTCGACGTCGTCGCTCAGCTTCTCCTGGCGCTCCTTGAGGTCCTCCGAAGCCTGCGCGTCCTGCGTCTGCTCCTCGGTCTCCTCGGTGGGACGCGTCGCCTTCTGCTGTCCGCCGCCGGTGTCCTTGGTCGCCATCTACCTCACCCCGCTCGCTCGGTTAGACGTTCTTGATCAGACCCTACGCTCCGGGTCCGACATCGGCCCCGCAGTTGGTGCAACGTGCGGGACCCACCTCTGTGATTCCCCGGGCGTTGACCTTTCAGCCGCCGGAGAGCACCCGAACCAGATCCTCTGCCGTGCGGCAACGGTCCAGGAGTTCCTTGACGTGGTTGCGCGTGCCGCGCAGGGGCTCCAGCGTGGGCACCCGTTGCAGAGAGTCACGGCCCGGGAGGTCGAAGATGACCGAGTCCCAGGACGCGGCGGCCACGTCGTCCGCGTACTGCTCGAGGCAGCGGCCGCGGAAGTACGCGCGCGTGTCCTCGGGCGGCTTGGTGATGGCCCGCTCGACGTCCGACTCGTCGAGGAGCCGCTTCATCTTGCCCCGGGCCACCAGACGGTTGTACAGGCCCTTCTCGGCCCGTACGTCCGCGTACTGGAGGTCGACCAGGTGGAGCCGCGCGGCGTCCCAGTCGAGGCTGTCACGGCGGCGGTAGCCCTCCATGAGCTCCCGCTTGGCGACCCAGTCGAGCTCTCCGGAGAGGCTCATCGGATCGCTCTCCAGACGGCCGAGGACGTCCTCCCAGCGGGCCAGCACGTCCTTGGTCTGCGCGTCCGCGTCCGAGCCGTACCGCTCCTCGACGAACTTGCGGGCCAGCTCGAAGTACTCCATCTGGAGCTGCACCGCGGTGAGTGAGCGGCCGCTGCGGAGCGTGACGAGGTGCTTGAGGGTCGGGTCGTGCGAGACCTGGTGCAGGGTGCGCACCGGCTGGTCCACGGCGAGGTCGACCGCGATGAAGCCCTCCTCGATCATCGCGAGGACGAGCGAGGTGGTGCCCAGCTTCAGATAGGTCGAGATCTCGGAGAGGTTCGCGTCGCCGATGATGACGTGCAGCCTGCGGTACTTCTCGGCGTCGGAGTGCGGCTCGTCCCTGGTGTTGATGATGGGCCGCTTGAGGGTCGTCTCCAGGCCGACCTCGACCTCGAAGTAGTCCGCGCGCTGGCTGAGCTGGAAGCCGTGCTCGTGGCCGTCCTGGCCGATGCCGACGCGTCCCGCGCCGGTGACGACCTGGCGGGAGACGAAGAACGGCGTCAGGTGCCGCACGATGTCCGAGAAGGGGGTCTCCCGCTTCATCAGGTAGTTCTCGTGCGTGCCGTACGAGGCGCCCTTGTTGTCGGTGTTGTTCTTGTACAGGTGGATCGGCTGGGCGCCGGGGAGCTGGGCCGCGCGGTCGGCGGCCTCGGCCATGATGCGTTCGCCGGCCTTGTCCCACAGGACGGCGTCCAGCGGGTTGGTGATCTCCGGCGAGCTGTACTCGGGGTGTGCGTGGTCGACGTACAGGCGTGCGCCGTTGGTGAGGATGACGTTGGCCAGGCCAATGTCCTCGTCGGTCAGCTGGCTGGAGTCGGCGGCCTCGCGGGCGAGGTCGAAACCCCGCGCGTCCCGCAGCGGGTTCTCCTCCTCGAAGTCCCAGCGGGCGCGTCGCGCCCGGTGCATCGCCGCGGCATAGGCGTTGACGATCTGGGACGAGGTGAGCATGGCATTGGCGTTGGGATGGCCGGGGACGGAGATGCCGTACTCCGTCTCGATGCCCATTACTCGCCGTACGGTCATGCGGCCCTCCTTGCCCGGCGGCGCTCCCGTTCGGGAACGGCGCTCAAGTACCGCTGGTTCTCCGGTGCGTGTGCGGTGCCCGTCCCCGCACTGCGCGACTCGGCGGTACCGAAGAGCCTAGAACGCCTTTGCGCTGGTGGGGAGATCATTGCCTTCATTGAAAAACAGACGGCTGCGGGTACCCCTGAAGGACACCCGCAGCCGCCCTGTGTTCTACAGGTACTGACCGGTGTTGGCCACCGTGTCGATGGAGCGTCCGGTGTCCGCGCCCTGCTTTCCGGTGACAAGGGTGCGGATGTACACGATCCGCTCGCCCTTCTTTCCGGAGATCCTGGCCCAGTCGTCCGGGTTGGTGGTGTTCGGCAGGTCCTCGTTCTCCTTGAACTCGTCGATGCAAGCCTGGAGGAGGTGAGCGACCCGAAGGCCCTTCTGGTTCGCCTCGAGGAAGGCCTTGATGGCCATCTTCTTGGCACGGCCCACGATGTTCTCGATCATGGCGCCGGAATTGAAGTCCTTGAAGTACAGGACTTCCTTGTCGCCGTTGGCGTACGTCACCTCGAGGAAGCGGTTCTCCTCGGACTCCGCGTACATCTGCTCGACGACGGACTGGATCATGCCGTGCACCGTGGCGTGCCGGTCGGCGCTGTGCTCGGCGAGATCGTCCGCGTGCAGCGGGAGCCGCTCGGTGAGGTACTTGGCGAAGATGTCCTTCGCCGCCTCGGCGTCCGGACGCTCGATCTTGATCTTCACGTCGAGCCGGCCGGGCCGCAGGATCGCCGGGTCGATCATGTCCTCGCGGTTGGAGGCGCCGATCACGATGACGTTCTCCAGGCCTTCCACGCCGTCGATCTCGGCGAGCAGCTGCGGGACGATGGTGTTCTCCACGTCCGAGCTGACACCGGATCCGCGGGTGCGGAAGAGGGACTCCATCTCGTCGAAGAAGACGATGACGGGGGTGCCCTCGCTCGCCTTCTCCCTCGCACGCTGGAAGACCAGGCGGATGTGACGCTCGGTCTCGCCCACGTACTTGTTGAGGAGTTCGGGGCCCTTGATGTTGAGGAAGTAGCTCTTCCCCGCGGGCTGGCCGGTGACCTCGGCGACCTTCTTGGCGAGCGAGTTGGCGACGGCCTTCGCGATCAGCGTCTTGCCGCAGCCGGGGGGCCCGTACAGCAGCACGCCCTTGGGCGGCCGCAGTTCGTGCTCCTTGAAGAGGTCGGGGTAGAGGTACGGAAGCTCGACGGCGTCCCGGATCATCTCGATCTGGCCGCCGAGACCGCCGATCTTCTCGTAGCTGATGTCGGGGACTTCTTCGAGGACGAGCTCCTCGACCTCGCTCTTGGGGACGACCTCGTAGACGTACCCGGAGCGGGGTTCGAGCAGCAGGGCGTCGCCGGGGCGGATGGTGACGTCCAGCAGCGGCTCGGCGAGCCGCACCACCCGTTCCTCGTCGGTGTGCCCGACCACCAGGGCGCGCTCGCCGTCCTCGAGGATCTCCTTGAGGGTGACGATGTCCCCCACGCTCTCGTACTCCATGGCCTCGACCACGTTGAGCGCTTCGTTGAGCATTACTTCCTGGCCGCGCCTGAGCTCTTCGAGCTCCACGCTCGGGCTGACGTTCACCCGGAGCTTGCGGCCCCCGGTGAAGATGTCCGCCGTGCCGTCCTCGTTCGCCACGAGGAAGACTCCGAAGCCGGCCGGCGGCTGCGCGAGCCGGTCGACTTCCTCCTTGAGGGCCACGATCTGGTCGCGGGCCTCACGGAGCGTGTTGGCGAGCCGCTCGTTCTGCGCGGACACGCCGGCCAGGTTGGTCTGCAGCTCGACGATCCGCTCTTCGAGAATCCTCGTATGACGCGGAGAGTCGGCGAGCTTGCGTCGCAGGACGGCGATTTCCTGCTCGAGATAGGCAACCTGACCGGCGGGGTCCTCGGACCCTCGTCCCGGCCGGATGCCGCGGTTGATGTCGTCGTCGTGGGCTGCCACGGTCCTCACCTCCTCCAAGGGGAGCTGGACGCTTCCAGACCCTACCTGGGTGGGTGTCGATTGAAACCCCTAGATCACAAAGACGATGGGGGTGTGTCCGATCTTCACCCTTGCGCTCTCCCTCACGCCAGGGGAATACCCACCCAACAACATCGGAAAGCGGGCGGTTGTATCGTCGAACCGTTCAACACCCGTCAGGGCTGGCCCGACTTGCTGCAGGAGCGGGCCTCCCGGCGCAGCGACCGGCAGGAGAGATGACCGTGCGGCACGAGGCCGAGACCGGCAGTGAGGGCCACGATCTGGAGGTCTGGATCGACCAGGACCTCTGTACCGGGGACGGCATCTGTGCGCAGTACGCGCCCGAGGTGTTCGAGCTGGACATCGACGGCCTGGCCTATGTGAAGAGCGGCGACGACGAGCTGCTGCAGGCCCCGGGGGCCACAACGCCCGTGCCGCTGCCGCTCCTCACCGATGTGGTGGACTCCGCCAAGGAGTGTCCGGGCGACTGCATTCACGTACGTCGGGTTTCGGACAGGGTCGAGGTCTACGGTCCCGACGCGGCATGACCGTGCGCCCCTCGGGGCATCAGACGCTACGGGCCCCGGCGGGGGTCAGCCGCTCGAACGCGCCGTCCTTCCACTGCCACTTGGCCTTGTGCTGCTCGTCGGGGCAGCAGCGGGGCACGTCGGGCGAGGAGTAGCCGAGCAGGGTCGCGGTGACCGCGCCGTCACGCACGGCGAAGGCGCTGACGTTCTGCCGGTCCTTCGGGTCGAGGAGGGTGGCGACCACGCGCGGCTTGCCCGCGCCCGCTCCGGTGATCACATAGATCCCGTCGGGCGGGGTGCCGGAGCCGGCCCGGCAGTGCACGACGGCCACGGTCTCCGGCCTGCCGTCGCCGTCGAGGTCGCCGGTGGCCTTCTTCTTCACCACGGGCTCCACGGGGCCGCAGTCGAGCGGGAAGTCGACGGCGGCGGCGTCGGGCGCGGGGGCCGGGGCCGCTCCGCCCGCGGCGGCTCTGGTGTCTGTCTTCGGGCCTGTCTGGGCGGCGGTCGCGGCGTCGGGCTGCAGGAAGGCGGAGCCCGCGACGACGGCGGCGAGCGCGGCCGCGGTGGCCAGCCAGTGGATGGGGCGGGTGAGGGTGTGTGCCAGTTCCGGGACCGCGGGGTGCTGCACGAGGAAGTGTCTCCTGTGAGGGCGTGCCGGTGGGGAGGTGGCCAGCATCGTGCCATACGTCACAGTGCGGTGGAACACCGGGGTCCGATGGTCTTCGCGGTGCGCGCGGTACGCGGCCGGTGTCCCGTCAACGAAACGGCGCCGGGGGGGGGGGGGGGGGGGGGGTGGGGGGGAGGGGGGGGGGGGGAGGGGGGGGGGGGGGAGGGGGGAGGGGGGGGGGGGGGGGGGAGGGGGGGGGGGGGGGGAGGGGTGGTGTGGGGTTGGGGTCGGGGTATGAGGGGGGGGCGGCGGTGCATGTAAACAAAACTTGCGGCCGCTGCATTGTATCGTCGCCTAAATTGAACTCCCCCCCCGGCGCCTGCTCATTGGGCGGTGGCCGTC
>NZ_JBVIZY010000016.1:0-151855 GCF_055591085.1 Streptomyces sp. NPDC041713 | reverse complement strand
GGTGCGCTCACCGATCCAGGGCCAGTGGGTCGAGCCCAGGAACATGCGGCCCTTGTCGTCCATGCGCAGCATCGGCGTCTCGTAGTCCAGCAGCAACGCCTCATGGCTCGTCCACACCGGCGACGTCACGACGTCCCGGCCCGCGGCCCTCTCCCGCCACCCCAGATGCTCGACGATGTCCCCGGCCGCCATATAACCGGTGATGATCCGCAACGGGTCGGGGCGGCGGCTCTCGGCCTCCGGCTCGGGGCCGTTGACCATGTGGCCGCGGAAGACGGGCAGTTCGACCCCGTCGATGATCTCGGTGGGCTTGGAGCGGGGCTTGGCGAACTGGCCCGCGATACGCCCCACCCTCAGGACGGGCTTGCCCGTGATCAGGCCGAGCGAGCCGGCCAGCAGGTCGAGCAGGGCGGCCTTGCGGGCCACCTGGCGGGGCGTGCACTCCTGGGGGTCCTCGGCGCAGTCACCGGACTGCAGCACCATCGCCTCGCCCGCGGCGACCTTGCCGAGCAGGGTGCGCAGGGTGGCCAGGTCATCGCCCTGGACCAGCGGAGGGCGGGCGGCCAGCGCCTCCCTGACCCGGTTCAGCTGGGAAATATCACCCCAGTCGGGTTGCTGAAGTGCCCCGCGGATACGAATCTCCCGTATAACGTCTTCCATGACGCAACTCCGATCCAGCGGTAATCTAGTGGTTCTCAGGTGAGAATTTCGGTGCGCTTTGTCGCCGGTGCGGAAATGCCCGGCGCGCACAGTCGCTGGAACGGGTTCGGCACGCTGCGAGTACGTGATCCGACCGCGTCAGAGCTGCTCTGACCTGCGACGGAATCAGACATTGAGGTCCCCTCCACGAAAAGCGGTGAGCATGAGGGGACAGGCAGCAGACACCTTTGGCCCCCCGTTGGCCTGGATTTGATCCTGCCTTGTTCAACGAATCAAATCAACAGTGTTTTTACGTTTCACTCATGAACAGGATGCGACATTCGCATCACGCGCGGCATGCCGAAATCAACTCGGCGCAAAAATTCAAGAAATGCAAGGTCGGGCCGTAAAGAATTCCCGCCATAATTCCCTGCGGCTGGGTCGGCGCGCGACCGGAACAGGACCAGCCGATTCCGGTCGCTCGCGTTCGCCGCCGTCAGAGCGGCACCGGCGCCTCCGTCCCGCCCCTGACGAGGCTCCGCAGGTGCTCCCGGAGGCTGAACCCCGGCGATGCGGCATCCCCGGGCGTCAGGGTCGAGCGCTGCGTCAGGAGCCGCCGGGCCGCGAGATGGTCCGTGGGCCGGTTCACCGACTCGACCGCCTGCAACTCGTCCCCGCGGAAGAGGAGGACCGAGAAGGCGTCGGGGTCGTCGCCGAGGACCACCTCGGTGTCGTGCCCCTCGTCGAACCCGGCGATCTGCACGGTCGTGGCGAACTGGTCGCTCCAGAACCACGGCAGTTCGTCGTATCGGCCGGGCGCCCCGGTCAGCCTGCGGGCGACCGACTGGGCGTGGCCGACGGCGTTCTGCACCGACTCGAGCCGCAGCCGACTGCCGGAGCGCACCTGCGGGAACGCCGCGCAGTCACCGATGGCCGAGATGTGCGGGTCGTCGGTGAGCAGTCGGGAGTCGACGGTGATCCCGCCGTTCACCGGAAGCCCGGCCGCAGCCGCCAGTTCCGTGTGCGGGATCACACCGATCCCGACCAGGACGAGGTCCGCGGGCAGCCGGCTGCCGTCCGCCAGCTCCACCGCCGTCACATGGGACCGGCCGTCGCCGTGCAGCGCGGCGACGCCCTGTCCGAACAGCAGCCGGGTCCCGGCGCCGCGGTGCAGCCGGGTGAAGTGCTCCGCGGTGTGCGCCGATGCCACCCGGGCGAGCGGCCGGTCGAGCGCCTCGACGACCGTCACGTCGACACCCAACTGCCGTGCCACGGCGGCGAATTCAAGGCCGATGAAACCGGCCCCCACCACCACCGCGCGCCGGGCCCCCGCCAGCGAGGACTGCAGCGCGGCGGCGCCCTGGGAGGTCCGCAGGGTGTGGACGCCGCGCAGTCCGGTGCCGGGCACATCGAGTGTGCGCGGCCTGGCGCCGGTGGCGAGGACCAGGTGCCCGTAGTCGTACGAGGAGCCGTCGGCGAGGCGCACCGTGCGCGCGGCCGGGTCGATCTCGGTGACGGTGCCGGCGACCAGGTCGATGGACTGGCGCACGTAGTACGTCGCGGGCCGCAGCCACAGCTGTGCCTCGTCGGCCTCGCCCTTGAGGTAGGCCTTGGACAGCGGCGGCCGCTCGTAGGGGAGGGCGTCCTCGGCGCTGATGAGGGTGACGCGGCCCGGGTAGCCGTGCTCGCGCAGGGACGCCGCCGTCTGGTAGCCGCCCTGGCCGGCCCCGACGACGACGACCGAGTCGGGGGAAGTGCTGTGCGTCATCAGTTCTGCCGTTCGGGAAGGTGGACGATCAGGCCGTCCAGCGCGTCGCTCGACTTCAGCTGGCAGCTCAGCCGGCTGTTGGGCTTGCGCGGGCAGGCAGTGAAGTCGAGCATCTCGTCCTCGCGCTCCTTCGGCGGCTCCAGCTTGTCGAGGGTGGTCTCGTCCACGTAGACGTGGCACGTGGCGCACTGCATGTTGCCGCCGCACTGGGCGACGATTCCGTCGATGTCGTTGAACACGGCGCCGCGCATGACGCTCGTGCCCTCGGGGACGTCGATGGCGGTCTCGGCCCCGTCGACGGCGACATACGTGATTTTGGGCATGGCGGAACTCCTCGATGGCATCCGGACGCGCGCCAGGGCGCGCCGTGACAGGGATGCCTGGCGACTGGCAAGGGGAAACAGAAGGTGGAGACGGCGCGGCCGGCGGCCGACGGGGGACGCGACACCCCGGTCAACTCGCCGTCACCAGCTGGCCGTTCGGACACGCGACGTCCTGGGCCAGGGTTGCGGCAGCGCCTCGGAGCGTACCAAAGGAGTTCCCGGCGGGCCAGAACCGGACGTCCGGACCCGATGCGCTTGACAGGCCTCGGGGGTGACGGGCGGCGCCCCCGGGGCTCGGTGGCCGCCGCTCCTAGGGCCGGCGGGCGCGGCCGCGGCGGGGGTCGGGAAGGCGGTGTGTCATGAAGGGTCTGCTGGTCGTGAACTCCCGGAACTTCACGGCGGCGTCGGAGAGATAGGTGTCGCGGTTCCACACCAGGGTGAGCACCCGGTGGCAGTCGGGCGCGTTCACGTGCACCCAGGCGACCGGCACCTGGGAGTCGGTTCCGGCCTGACGGGAGATGGCGGGGATGAGCCCGATGCCGAGCCCCGCACTGATCATGTCCTGGCTCGCGCCCGGCTCGTCGCCCTCGCAGGACAGCAGCGGCGTCAGCCCCTCGGAGGCGAACAGCCGGTCCAGGAGGGTGCGTTGCCACTGGCCGGGGCGGGTCGTGACGAACGGCTCGGCGGCGATCTCACGGATGGTCACGCTCTCCTGGCCGTCCAGCCAGTGGCCGCGCGGGACGGCGAGCAGCACCTCCTCGCGGGCGAGTTCGATCTGGTCGAGGTTGGCGCCGGTCAACGGCTGCGACGCGACGCAGAAGTCGACCTCCCTGGCGCGCAGTTGGCGGTCCATCTCCTCCGCGTTCGACTGGTAGAGCCGTACGTCGGCGCGCGGGAACGCCGCGCGGAAGCTGCCCAGGAGATGGGTGATCGTCAGGAGGGTCTCGGAGGCGACACTGACCCGGCCGAGCGCGGTGTCCCGGGCATCGCTCAGGGCCCTGCGCGCGTCGTCGAGCTCGCTCAGGGCGCGGTCCACGTGGCGCAGGAACACCACGCCGTACTGATTGAGCCGGATGCGGCGGCCCTGCCGGTCGAAGAGCGGGACGCCGAGCTCGGACTCCAGGCGCGCCACGGTGCGGCTGAGCGAGGGCTGGGCGACGCGCAGCTCCTCCGCGGCACGGCTGATGTGCTCGAAGCGGGCGACGGCCTGGAAGTAGCGCAACTGCAGAAGATCCATGATCCACCTTCACTTATGCCTTCCGGGACATCCTCACATGGCAAAACCGGTCTTGGATTGCATAAGGAATCCTCTCTACGGTTTTGATCGAGGCCACCGCGCGGATGGCGGGCAACGGTGCCCGTCAGCCGCACACGCGAAGCGGCGGCCTCCCCATCCGGCCACCGTCTCGGACGCGACCGAGACCCGACGACACCGTCCGCCGCCCACCCCGAACCCTCAAGCCGTCCCAACCGGCCACCGTCCCCCCAGGAAGGTCGCATCATGAGCGCTGCGGATCTGGCCCGACTCCAGTTCGCGGCCACGACCGGCATCCACTGGCTGTTCGTGATCCTCACCATGGGGCTCGTCCCCATCGTGGCGATCATGCACACCCGGGCCGCGTTCACCCGTGATCCCGCCCAGAGAGCCGTCCGGGAGCGCATGACCCGCTTCTGGGGTCAGCTCTACGTCATCAACTACGCGGTCGGCATCGTCACCGGCCTCGTCATGGAGTTCCAGTTCGGGCTCAGCTGGAGCGGTCTCAGCAAGTTCGCGGGCAACGTCTTCGGTGCCCCGCTCGCCCTCGAGACCCTCATCGCCTTCTTCGCCGAGTCCACCTTCCTCGGCATGTGGATCTTCGGCTGGGGCCGGCTGCGCAGAGGCGTGCACGTCACGCTCATCTGGCTGGTCGCCCTCACCGCGTACGCCTCCGGCTACTGGATCCTGATCGCCAACGGCTTCATGCAGCACCCGGTCGGCTACGAGGTGCGCGACGGAGTCGCCTACCTCACCGACTTTGCGGCGCTGCTCACCAACTCCAGTGCCCTGGTCGCCCTCCTGCACCTCTCGCTGGGCGCCCTGACCACCGGCGGCGTCTTCATCGCCGGCATCAGCGCCTGGCACTTCCTGAAGGGCACCGAGGAGACCGCGCTGTTCCGCAGTTCCATGAAGCTGGGACTGTGGGTCTCGACGGTCGCCTCCTTCTTCGTCGTCATCGTCGGCGAGATGCAGCGGCCCATCGTCGAGCGCACCCAGCCCATGAAGGACGCGGTGCTCGAGAACAGCGGCGTCGCCGAACTGCAGGCGCAGCTCGTCAAGGAGCACGGGCCCGGCAACTACGTGCCCTGGCAGGACACGATGCGGGTCTCGATGGACGTCATGACGCTCATCGGCAACACCGTCTCCACCATCACCCTCATCGCCCTGATCCTGCTGTGGAAGGACCGGCTGCTGCGCTGGCGGTGGGCCTCCTGGATCCTGGTCGCGACGATCCCGTTCCCCTTCATCGCCTCCGTCGGCGGCTGGGTCGTCCGCGAGGTCGGCCGCCAACCCTGGATCGTGTACGGGCAGTTGACGGTCGAGGACGCCCTCTCCCACGTCGGGAAGACGTCGTTGCTGCTGTCCTGCGCGTTGTTCATCACCATCTTCGTGGCGCTCGCCGTCACCAACTGGGCCCTGATCACCAAGTTCGCCCGCCGCGGCCCCGACGCCACCCAGCTCGGCGTCACCGAACCGCTCCCGGACGAGGTGCCCGACGGGCCGGAGGGCAGCGCCGACGAGAAGCAGCCGGTGCCCGCCTTCTGAACCGGGCCCGCCCGGCACCCACCGCCATGAACCCCCCTGCTGTAACGGAAAGTTGAGCGAGATGAGTCTGGAGACCGTCTGGCTGGCCCTCCTGGGCCTGCTGCTCGCCGGGTACTTTGTGCTCGGCGGCTACGACTACGGCGCACAGATGCTGCACCCCTTCCTCCGCCGAGACGAACCGGAGGAGAAGCGCACCAGCGGGAACGCCGCCCTGGACGCCATCGCGCCGTTCTTCCTGGGCAACGAGGTCTGGCTGGTCGCCTTCGCCGGAGTCCTGTTCGGTGCCTTCCCGCACCTGGAAGGCACCCTCCTGTCCGGCATGTACCCGCTGATCGTGGCGATCCTCGCGGGACTGGTCCTCGGCAACGCCGCGGTCCAGCTGCGCCGCCGCTCCCGCGGCCCGCGCGGGCGCCGGGCCTGGGACGCCCTGATCGTGTTCGGCGGCGCCGTGCCCGCCGTCTGCTGGGGCCTCGTCGTGGGCCTGATGCTGCACGGCGTGCCGCGCCGCGCCGACGGCAGCTTCCACATCGGCTTCGGTGAGGTCTTCACGCCGTTCGTGCTGGCCTGCGGGGCCACCACCGTGCTGCTCTTCGCGGCGCACGGCGCGGCCTTCGTCGCCCTGCGCTCGGACGACGACATCGCCACCAGGGCGCGGGAGTTGGGCGCCAAACTGATCGGCGGCGCCGCGGCCGTGGGCGCCCTCGCGCTCCTGCTCACCGTCTTCGGCGCGGGCGCCTCGATGACCAATCGGGCCACCTCCGCGGTCATCACCGCCGCGTTCGTGGCGGCGCTCGGCGCGGGCTGGTGGTACCTCAGTCGCGGCCACGACGTCCTGGCGTTCGTCGCCACCTCCTGCGCCGCCGTGCTGCCGGTGCTGCTCCTGGGGGCCGGCCACTACCCGTACCTCCTGACCACCGGGGCCGGCGCGGGTCTGGACATCGACCACGCCATCACCGACGACGCCACCCTGAAGATCCTCAGCGGCTTCGGCGTCCTGGTGATCCCGACGATCCTCGCCTACCAGTTCTGGAGCTGGTGGGCCTTCCGGGGGCGGACGGGCCGGCGTCACCCCAGCTACTTCTGAGCCCCGGAAAGCGACGAGAGGCACCCCCACGATGAAGCCCGTCGAACGCCGGCTGCTGCGCGAAGTCCCCGCGCTGCGGCGCCACATGACGTACTCCTCGGTGCTCGCCCTGGTGGGCGCCGGGCTCATCGTCACCCAGGCGGTGCTGCTCGCGACCGTCCTCGCGGACGGCTTCGCCGACCACGCGCTGCGCACCGGGCCGCTGGCCGCGCTCGCCGCCGTCATGGCGTTGCGCGCCCTGCTGGCCTGGCTGCGCGGCGTGCTCGCCCAGCGCGCCGCGGCCGGCGCCAAGGCTGCCCTGCGGGACCGGATCACCGGGCGGCTGCAGCACACCAACCCGCTGCGCCTCGCCGCCCGCCGCCACGGCGAGACGGCCACGCTGCTCACCCGGGGCCTCGACGCCCTCGACCCCTACGTCGTCGGCTACCTGCCCACGATGGCGGCCACCGCGGTGGTGCCCCTCACGGTGGTCGCCGCCGTGTGGTGGACCGACTGGACCTCGGCGCTCATCATCGTCGTCACCCTGCCGCTGATCCCCGTCTTCGGCGCGCTCGTCGGCATGCACACCGCCCAACGCACCGCCTGCCAATGGCGTTTGCTGTCCCGCCTCGGCGGCCACTTCCTCGACGTGGTGGCCGGACTGCCGACCCTGCGCGCGTTCGGCCGCGAGCGGCACCAGACCAAGGTCGTGCGCGAGATGGCCGACGCCCATCGGCGGGCCACCATGCGGACCCTGCGCGTGGCGTTCCTCTCCTCCCTCGTCCTGGAGACCGTCGCCACCCTCTCCGTCGCCCTGGTCGCCGTCCCCGTCGGACTCCGGCTGCTCCACGGCGACGTGGGCCTGCACACCGCCCTGATCGTCCTCTTCCTCGCCCCCGAGGCGTACCTCCCGCTGCGCGCGATGGGCGGCGCCTTCCACGACAGCGCCGAGGGCATCGCGGTCGCCGAACGGGTCTTCGCCACCCTCGACGACGAGGACGACACGCCCGCGCCCGCCGACCGCCTCCCCGCCCCCGACGCCCGCACGGCGCCGCTCCGCCTCGACGACGTCACCGTCCAGTACCCCGACCGGGCCGCGCCCGCCCTGCGGAACGTCTCCCTCACGGTCGCCCCCGGCGAGCACATCGCCCTGATCGGTCCCAGTGGCGCCGGCAAGACCACGCTGCTCTCCCTGCTCCTGGGCTTCGTGACCCCCACCTCCGGCCGGGTCACGGCCGACGGCTGCGACCTCGGTGCACTCGACCCCGACGCCTGGTGCGCCCAGGTCGCCTGGGTGCCGCAGCGCCCCCACCTGATCGCGGGATCGGTCGCCGACAACATCCGGCTCGGCCGCCCCGACGCGAGCGAGGCGGAGGTGCGCGAGGCGGCGCGGGCCGCGTCGGCGGACCTCTTCGTCGAGGAGCTGGCCGAGGGGTACGACACGCTCCTCGGCGAGCACGGCGCCGGTCTCTCCGCGGGCCAGCGCCAGCGGATCGCGCTGGCCCGCGCCTTCCTCAAGGACGCGCCCGTCCTGCTCCTGGACGAACCCACCGCCCACCTCGACCCCGAGAGCGAGGCGGCCGTCACCCGCGCCACCGTCGCCCTGATGCGGGGCCGCACCGCGGTCGTGGTGGCGCACCGCACGAGCCTGCTGCCGCACGCCGACCGAATCGTCACGGTCCGCGCGGGCACGCTCGCGGACCGGCCTACCCGCCCCGAACTGACGCCCACGGAAAGCCTGGTGGCCTCATGACCCTGCCCTCTGAGGCCCTCTCCACCGGTACGCGTCCGACCGTCGCCCTGATGCGGGGCCGCACCGCGATCGTGGCGGCACACCGCACGAGCCTGCTGCCGCACGCCGACCCCGAACTAACGCCAACGGAAAGTCTGGTGGCCTCATGACCCCGCCCCCTGAGGCCCCCGCCACCGGCCCGCGTCCCACCGTCGCCCTGATGCGGGGCCGCACCGCGGTCGTGGTGGCGCACCGCACGAGCGTGCTGCCGCACGCCGACCCCGAACTAACCCCAACGGAAAGCCTGGTGGCCTCATGACCTCCCACCCTGAGGCCCCCGCCACCGGTCGCCGCTCGCGCCCCACCGTCCGGCTGCTCCGTCACCTCCTGCCGTACTGGCGCAGGCTGCTGCCCGCCGCGCTCGCCGCCGCCGGGAGCGAGCTCGCCGCCGTCGGCCTGATGGCCACCGCCGCCTGGCTGATCACCCGCGCCGCCGAGCAGCCGCCGCTCGCCGCCGTGAGCGTCGCGATCGTCGCCGTGCGCGCCCTGGCGCTGAGCCGTGGCGCCCTGCGCTACATCGACCGGCTCCTCGGGCACGACGGGGTGCTGCGCGCCGTCGCGGGCTTCCGTGCCCGGGTGTACGAGGCGCTGGTGCCGCTCGCCCCGGCCGGCACCCCCGCCTTCCGCGGCGGCGACCTGCTGACCCGGCTCGTCGACGACGTCGACGCCGCCCAGGACCTACTGCTGCGGGTCATGATCCCGGCCACCGCCGCCTTCGTGGTCGCCGCGACCGCCACCGGCACGGTCATGGTGCTGTTGCCGCAGACCGGACTGCTGCTCGGCGTCCTGCTCGCCGTGGCGGGGCTCCTCGTGCCCGCCCTCGTCCTCGCGCTGTCCCGGCGCGCGGGCCGCGCCGAGAAGGCCGCGCGTGCCGAACTCGCCGCGGTGACCGTCGACTTGACCCAGGGCGCCGCCGAGCTCACCGCGTACGGCGCCCGCGGCCGCACCCACGACCGGGCGCGCCGCGTCACCGCGCGGATCGCCGCACTGGAGCGGCAGAAGGCCCTGACCACCTCCCTCGCCCAAGCCGTGGTCCTGGCGCTGCAGGGCGCCGCGACGGTCGGTGTCACCTGGCTCGCGCTGCGCGCCCACGCCGCCGGGGACCTGCCCGCCGTCCAGCTCACCGTCCTCGCGGTCCTCGCCCTCGTCTCCTTCGAGGCCCTCGCGCCGCTGCCCGCGGCGGCCCGCCGCTTCGCGGAGGTACGCGCTTCCGCGCAGCGCCTCGCCGACCTCTTCGACACCCCGGCACCGGTCGCCGACCCGCCCGCCCCGGAGCCACTGCCCGCCGAAGGACCCCTCGACGTGACCGTCACCGATGTGACGGTTCGTCACTTGCCGGGCGGGCCCCCGGCCCTGGACGGCGTGAGCCTGCGCGTGCCGCGCGGCGAGCGCGTCGTACTCCTCGGGCCCAGTGGGTCCGGCAAGTCCACCCTGATCGCGGCGCTCATGCGCTTCGTCCCGTACGAGGCGGGCAGTATCCGCGTCGGGGGGCGCGAACTCGCCGACTGCTCAGGCGCCGACGCCCGCCGCGCCGTCACCGGCATGACCCAGGACGCGCACGTCTTCCACGCCGGCATCCGCGCCAACCTGATCCTGGCCCGCCCCGACGCCACCGACGCCGACCTGCGCGACGCGGCCCGCCGGGCGAGGATCCTGGACTGGATCGAGTCGCTGCCGGACGGATGGGACACCGTACTCGGCGGGGACGGCGCCACCATGTCGGGCGGACAGCGCCAACGCCTGCTGCTGGCGCGCGCGTTGCTCGCCGACCCGCCCGTGCTCGTCCTGGATGAGCCGACCGAGGGCCTCGACCCGGACACCGCCGCCGCGGTGCTCACGGACATCCTCGACGCGACCCGCGGCCGGACCACGCTCCTGGTCACCCACGAACGGGCGGGCCTCGCGGCCGCCGACCGGATCCTCACCCTGGAGGACGGCCGGATCCGTTCCCTCGACCACGCGGACCTCGACGACGTCACGGCCGTCATGGACGACCTGATCGCCCCGGCCCGCTGACACCCAGTCAGGCGTGCAGTCAGACGACCAGTCAGGCGACCCGCCAGCGACCGCCCGCGCGCCCCGCAAACATAGCCGTACGGCCGCCGAGTCCCTCTTGCCAAGCCTCGGCAACAAGTCGAGGATTGTCCCTTCTCGGGCGGCTTTCGAGGTGTCTGAGGCGCCATTCGACCTGTGTGACCTGCGTGAGGAGCCGGGGCCATGGATTTCGGACTCGTACTGCAGACCGACCCGCCCGCTTCGGAGGTCGTCGGCCTCATGCGGCGCGCGGAGCGCAACGGCTTCCGCTACGGCTGGACGTTCGACTCGGCCGTGCTGTGGCAGGAGCCGTTCGTCATCTACAGCCGCATCCTGGAACACACCACCCGGCTGACGGTCGGCCCCATGGTCACCAACCCGGGCACCCGCACCTGGGAGGTCACGGCCTCCACCTTCGCCACGCTCAACGACATGTACGGCAACCGCACCGTGTGCGGCATCGGGCGCGGCGACTCCGCGATGCGCGTCGCCGGGCGCAAGCCCAACACCCTGGCCCGGCTCGGCGAGGCGATCGGCGTCATCCGCGACCTCGCCGAGGGCCGCGAGGCGGACGTCGGCGGACAGACCCTGCGGCTGCCGTGGGTGCGGGACGGCAAGCTGCCGGTGTGGATGGCGGCGTACGGCCCGAAGGCCCTCGCGCTCGCCGGGCAGCGGGCGGACGGCTTCATCCTGCAGCTCGCCGACCCGTATCTGACGCAGTGGATGGTCAAGGCGGTACGGGACGCGGCGTCCGACGCCGGGCGCGACCCGGCGGACGTGAAGATCTGTGTGGCGGCGCCCGCGTACGTCGGCGACGACCTCGCGCACGCCCGTGAGCAGTGCCGGTGGTTCGGCGGGATGGTCGGCAACCACGTCGCCGACCTGGTCGCCCGCTACGGCGAGCACTCCGCGATGGTGCCGGAGGCGCTCACCGCGTACATCAAGGCGCGCGAGGGCTACGACTACAGCCACCACGGCCGGGCCGGCAACCCCGACACCGCCTTCGTGCCCGACGAGATCGTCGACCGGTTCTGCCTGCTCGGTCCGGTCGAGGCCCATCTTGAACGGCTGCGTGAACTCAAGGAGTTGAGCGTGGACCAGTTCGCGCTCTACGCGATGCACGACGCGCGCGAGGACGTCATCGACGCCTACGGGACATCGATCGTGCCCGCGCTGTCCTGACCGCCGGACCCCTATCCACGTGAGCCCGCGGCGCCACCCTTGGCCATGGCATGATCGGGGCGTGACCGGCCTCCCGAGAACCCTCAGCCGTGCCCTGGCGCTGTCGGCGACCGCGCTGCTCCTGGCCGGCTGCGGGCTCTCCGAGGAACTGGACCGCGAGACGAACCCCGAGCGCCGCCCGACCGCCGAGGCGGCCCCTCCCGCCGGGAACACGAAGCGCCCCACCAGCCCCATCGATCCCGCGCGTCCGACCGATCCCGAGAATCCCTCGGGCCGCACCGCCCCCTCGCCCAGCACCCCGCCGTGCCCGAAGTCGGGCGTCACGATGTCCCCCGGCATGGTCACGGCGACCATGGGGCTGCGCGCGATGTCGGTGACGCTGACCAACTGCGGCCACCGCGTGCGCGTGGTCGAGGGGTATCCGGACATCCGCGTCCGCGGGCTCGACCGCGCGCTGTTCGACGTCTCGGTGCTCAAGGGCACGGAGCCGGTCACCACCATGGACGACCCCGGCCCGCACCGCGTCGCGCTGAAGCCGGGGGAGCGCGCGTACACCATGCTGGTCTGGCGGTACTCGGCCGTCGACGCGAGCACCCGGCGGGGCAGCGGCGTCTACGTGGAGATAGGCCCCGCCAGGGGCAAGCCGCGTCAGACCGTCGAACCGGACGGCGGCCTCGACATCGGGGAGACCGGCATGCTCGGCACGACGGCCTGGCAGCGCAGCCCCCGGTCGTCCTGACCTCGAGCCCGCACGGTTTCGGCGGTGACCCGGATCAGGGCACGCGGGCCGTCCACTCGGACGTCCCGAACTTGGTGCGCACCAGCTCCTGCGCGCGCGCCGACTCCTCCTCGGTGACCTTGCCCTCCGTCAGGCCGTACCGCGAGCGGAAGGAGTCGATCATGCGGTCGATGACCGCCTCGCGGGGCAGCCCGGTCTGCCGGCGCAGCGGGTCGACGCGCTTCTTCGCGCTCCGCGTGCCCTTGTCCGACAGCTTCTCCTTGCCGATGCGCAGGACGTCGAGCATCTTGTCCGCGTCGATGTCGTACGACATCGTCACGTGGTGCAGCACCGCGCCCGGGCCGCCGCCGGGCGCCACCGTGCGCTTCTGCGCCGCGCCCGCGATCTTCCCCGCCTCCGTCGCGATGTCGTTGAGCGGCTGGTACCACGCCTTGATGCCCATGTCGGCGAGGGCGCCGAGCACCCAGTCGTCGAGGTAGGCGTAGCTGTCCTGGAAGGAGAGCCCCTGGACCAGGGCGTCCGGGACGGAGAGCGAGTACGTGATGGTGTTGCCGGGCTCCACGAACATGGCCCCGCCCCCGGAGATCCGGCGCACGACGTCGATGCCGTGCCGGGCCGCGCCCTCCGCGTCGACCTCGTTGGCCAGCGACTGGAAACTGCCGATGATCACCGAGGGCGAGGCCCACTCCCACACCCGCAGCGTCGGCGGGCGCCGCCCCGCCGCGACCTCCTGGGTCAGCACCTCGTCGAGGGCCATGTGCAGGGCGGGCGGCTGCGGACCCTCGTGCACCAACTGCCAGTCGTAGTCGGTCCAGTCCGTGGCGTGCGCGAGCGCGCGGCGGACGGCGACGCCGACGCCCTCCGACGTCAGGCCGTACATGACGGTGCCCGCCGGGAGCGCGGCGTCGATGCGGGCGGCCAGGCCCGCGGCGTCCGTGTCGGCGGGGGCGCCGTCCAGCGCGCCGTTGATCGCCTCCAGCGCCTCGTCGGGCTCCAGGAAGAAGTCACCGGCCACGCGCGTGCCGCGCAGCACGCCGTCCTCGACGTCCAGATCCACCACGACGAGCTTGCCGCCGGGAACCTTGTACTCACCGTGCACCGTGTCTCCTCCATGCCCGCGGGCCACGACCGCCCCCGGCTCGTTGTTCCGGGTTCCGGACCGCCGAATCGTCCCCAACGCTAGCCGAGTACGAAATGTCACCGACCGCACCTCTTGTGCGCGCCGTACGGGGGAACCCGCACCGGACGGCGCATCCCCGCAGGAGCGGAGGACCGAAGAGGGGAAGGACACCCGGAAGAACACCCGGCAGCCCGCCCCCACTGGAGTACGCGCCATGCCCATCTCGGTCGTCCTGTTCACCTCCGACCTGCGGGTCCACGACCATCCGCCGCTGCGCGCCGCCGTCAAGGGCGCGGACGCCGTCGTGCCGCTCTTCGTCCGTGACCCGGCGATCGACGGCCACGACGACATGGGGCCGAACCGCGCGGCGTTCCTCGCCGACTGCCTGGCCGACCTCGACCGACGGCTGCGGGACCGCGGCGGCAGGCTCGTGGTGCGCACCGGCGACCCCGTCGAGGAGGCCCGCGCCGTCGCCGAGGAGACGGACGCCGCGGACGTGCACATGGCGGGCGGGGTCAGCCGGTACGCGCACGCCCGCGAACGGCGGCTGCGCGAGGCGCTGGAGCAGGACGGCAGGAGCCTGCACGTCCACGACGCCGTGGTCACCGCGCTCGCACCCGGAGAGGTGACCCCCACGGGCTCCGACCACTTCGCCGTCTTCACCCCGTACTTCCGCCGCTGGTCCGCGCAGGAACCCCGGGCCGTCCTCGCCGCCCCGCGCGCCGTGCGCGTCCCCGACCGGATCCGCTCCGAGCCGCTGCCCGACCGGGACGCCCTGTCCGACCTCTCGCCGGGGCTCGCCCGGGGCGGCGAGGGCGTCGGCCGCGCCCGCTGGAAGAAGTGGCTGCGCGCCGGCGACGACGGCATCGACGGGTACGAGGAGCACCACGACGACCTGGCGGGCGACGTCACCTCGAAACTCTCGCCGCATCTGCACTTCGGCACGCTGTCCGTCACCGAACTGGTCCGCGACGCCCGCGCCCGGACGGGCCGGGGAGCCGAGGCCTTCGTGCGGCAACTGTGCTGGCGCGACTTCCACCACCAGGTGCTCGCCGCGCGACCGCGGGCGGCCACCGCCGACTACCGTACGCGCGACGACCGTTGGCGCTCGGCAGAGGCGGCACGGGAGGACATCCGCGCGTGGCAGGAGGGGCGCACGGGCTACCCGATCGTCGACGCCGCGATGCGCCAGCTCCGTCACGAGGGGTGGATGCACAACCGCGGCAGGCTGCTGACCGCGAGCTTCCTCGCCAAGACGCTCTACGTCGACTGGCGCATCGGAGCCCGGCACTTCCGGCGGCTCCTGGTCGACGGCGACGTCGCCAACAACCAGCTCAACTGGCAGTGGGTGGCGGGAACCGGCACGGACAGCCGCCCCAACCGGGTGCTCAACCCCGTGACCCAGGCCAAGCGGTACGACCCGGACGGATCGTACGTACGCCGCTGGGTCCCCGAGCTCGCGGACCTGAAGGGCGCGGCGATCCACGAGCCGTGGAAGCTGCCCGCGAAGGAGCGCGAGCGCTACGACTATCCCGAACGGCTCCTCGAACTGGCCGACGGGCTCAGCCGGTTCAAGCAGGCGCGCGGCATCGAGTGAGCGCGCGGGGCCTCAGGCCGCGCTGATCCGCTCCACCAGGGCCAGTGCCGTCTCCAGCGGGTCGGCCCCCGGCTGCGGTGTCGGGGGCCGGCCGATCAGCGGCCGTTCGGTGCAGCCCGTGTCCAGGTGCGGCGGACGGAAGTCGACGACCGCGACGGATCGCGGCGCGAGTTCGCCGGCCAGTACGCCGAGCCAGCCGCTCAACGCCGCCTTGGAAGCGGCGTAGTCGGCGGTGCCCGGCCGTTCCGCCTGGTCGCCGGTGATCGCCAGCAGGAACCCCTTGTCGGCGACCACCGGGGCCGCGCCCCGCAACACGGCCATCGGGCACAGGGCGTTGACCGTCAGCAAGTGGCCCGCCGCCGCGTTCGACACGTCCTCGACGGCGCCGAACCCCGCCGCCCCGACCGCCACCAGGACCCCGTCGAGCCCCGACAGGACCCGCTGCGCCCACGGGCCGAGGGCGGTGCACTGGTCCAGGTCGCACGCCTCGAAGCTGCGGGCGGGACAGTCGCCGAGGTCCTGGGCCAGCGCGGCGAGACGTACCGGATTGCGCCCCGCCAGGGCCACTTCGGCGCCACGTTCCGCGAGGGCACAGGCGGTGAGGCCACCGAGGACGCCGGTGGCGCCGACCACCAGGACGCGGGCGCCGGAGATTTCCATGCTCTGCCTCCCGGGAGCGCGAGACACCGTGCCGCGTACTCCTCGTACACGGGCCGGAGTTGACCCCACAGTGGTGACATTCCGTGAGAGACGCCAACCCGCAGCGCTTGTGCGTCGTATCGTCGCGGGATGGGTGCGACACGGCAGGCGGAATCCACCGGGCGGTCCGGCGGGGCCGACGCGGGGCTGGCCACGGGCGCCGTCGCCCGCAGACTCGGCGTCGCGCCGACCACGCTGCGCTCGTGGGAGCGGCGGTACGGGATCGGTCCCGCCCGCCGCGAGCAGGGCAGGCACCGCCGCTGGAGCCCCGAGGACGTCGGCCGGGTGGAGGAGATGTGCCGGCTTACCGGCCTCGGCGTGCCGCCGGCCGAGGCCGCGCGGCTGGCCCTGACCGAGACCGCGGCCACGGTGCCGCGCTCCCGTCCCGCGAGCGACCCGGGCACGCTCTCCCTCGGCACCGTCCGCCAGGAGTGCCGCGGCCTGGCCCGGGCGGCGGTGCGGCTCGACGCCCCCGCCGTCGAGTCACAGCTCCGGGCCGCGCTGAGCGCGTACGGCTTCACCACGGGCTGGGAGGAGGTCATGGCGCCGGCCCTGCACGCCATCGGGCGCAAGTGGGCCTCGTGCGGCGAGCGGTACGTGGAGGTCGAGCACCTGCTCTCCTGGCACGTCTCGTCCGCTCTGCGCCGCACTCCGGACGCCCCGGCCCGCGTGGTGTCCCCGCGCCGGTCCGCGCCGGTGCCGACCGCTCCGGTGCTGCTCGCCTGCGTACCCGGCGAACAGCACACCCTCGCGCTGGAGGCCCTCACCGCGGTGCTCGGCGAACGGGGCCTGCCCACCAGGATGTTCGGCGCCGCGCTCCCCGCGGAGGCGCTGTACGAGGCGGTGCGGCGCATCGGGCCCTCGGCCGTGGTCCTCTGGGCCCACTCGCGCAACACCGCCGACCGGGCCCTGGTGCACCTCGTCACGGAGACCGAGTGGGGGGTGCGGGGCGCCCGGGCCCGTCCCGCCGTGCTGGTCGCGGGGCCGGGGTGGGCGACGGGGGCGGGGGCGTACGCGCCGGGGGTCGGGCGGCTGACCGGACTGCGGACGGCCGCGGACCGGATCGAGGCGCTCCTCGCGGGATGAGCGGGATGAGCGGGAGGAGCACGGGCACCGCGTATCCGGGGCCGGGGGTGCCGCAATGGCGGAGTTAGGCGCCGCACACGAGGGGTACCGATCACGGGCGCTGTGCGCACGAGCCGCGGCGGGCGCTGGGAGGCAGGCGTGGACTCACAGGTGGACCGGATCGCGGAGCCCTGGGGAGCCCGCACCCCGTACGGGCGGCACGAGCCGTGGCCCGCGCGCGTGGACACCTGCCTGGCGGACGGCGTCACGCCGGACGACGTGCAGCGCTGGGTGCAGACGGCGTCGATCCTGCACTCCGACGGCGACGCCATGGACGTCGCCGTCGTGGACGGCCGCATGGCGGGCGTGCGGGGCCGGGCGCAGGACCGCGTCAACCACGGCCGGCTCGGGCCCAAGGACCTCTTCGCCTGGCAGGCCAACGCCGCACCCGACCGCCTCACGCGCCCGCTCGTCCGACACGAGGGCCGCCTCGTGGAGTGCGACTGGGACACCGCGATGGAGCGCGTCGTCTCCCGCTCGCGGACACTCCTGTCCGACCGGGGACCGGGGTCGATCGGCTTCTACACCAGCGGCCAGCTCTTCCTGGAGGAGTACTACACGCTCGCGGTCCTGGCCCGGGCCGGCATCGGCACCAACCATCTGGACGGCAACACCCGGCTGTGCACCTCCACCGCCGCCGAGGCGCTGAAGGAGTCCTTCGGCAGCGACGGACAGCCCGGCTGCTACGACGACATCGACCACGCCGACGTGATCGCGCTGTTCGGCCACAACATCGCCGAGACCCAGCCCGTGCAGTGGATGCGCGTCCTGGACCGGCTGGCGGGCGGCGATCCGCCCCGCCTGGTGTGCGTCGACCCCCGGCCCACCCAGGTGGCCCGCAGGGCGGCCGTCCACCTGGCCCCGCGCCTGGGCACCAACCTCGCCCTGCTCAACGCCCTCCTGCACGAGATCATCCGCACCGACCGGGTGGACCACGACTACATCGAGGCCCACACGGTCGGCTTCGAGGAACTGTCGGCCCGGGTGGCGACGTGCACGCCGGCCTGGGCGGCGGAGATCTGCGACGTGCCCGCCGCGCGCATCGGGGAGGCCGCGGAGCTGCTCGGGACGGCGGACCGGCTGCTGTCCACCGTGCTGCAGGGCGTCTACCAGTCCCACCAGGCCACCGCGGCCGCCGTGCAGGTCAACAACCTGCACCTGATCCGCGGCATGCTCGGCAGGCCCGGCGCGGGCCTCCTGCAGATGAACGGCCAGCCCACCGCCCAGAACACCCGCGAGTGCGGCGCCAACGGTGATCTGCCGGGTTTTCGCAACTGGCAGAACGACGCGCACGTCGCCGACCTGGCGCGCGTGTGGAACGTGGAGCCGAGGACCATCCCGCACTACGCGCCGCCCACCCACGCGATGCAGATGTTCCGCTACGCCGAGCAGGGCTCGATCCGCATGCTGTGGATCAGCGGGACCAACCCGGCCGTATCGCTGCCGGAACTGTCCCGGATCCGTTCGATTTTGGGGCAGGAGCGGCTCTTCGTGGTCGTCCAGGACCTGTTCCTGACCGAGACCGCCCAGCTGGCCGACGTGGTGCTCCCGGCCGCCACCTGGGGGGAGAAGACCGGCACGTTCACCAACGCCGACCGGACGGTGCACCTGTCCGACAAGGCGGTCGAACCGCCCGGCGAGGCCCGGCCGGACCTGGACATCTTCCTCGACTACGCCGCCAGGATGGACTTCCGCGACAAGGACGGCGGGCCACTGATCACGTGGGACGGCCCCGAGACGGCGTTCGAGGCGTGGAAACGGTGCAGCGCGGGCCGCCCGTGCGACTACACCGGCCTCAGCCACGACAAGCTCCGGGGCGAGAGCGGCATCCAGTGGCCCTGCGACGACCGGGCTCCCGACGGCACCGAGCGCCTCTACACCGACGGCATTGCCTGGGCCCACCCCGACACCTGTGAGTCCTACGGCAAGGACCTCGTCACCGGCGCGGCACAGGAGCCGGTGGAGTACCGCTCGCTGAATCCGGACGGCAAGGCCCTGCTCAAGGCGGCCGCGTACCTCCCGCCGCACGAACTGCCCGACGAGACGTACCCGTTCCAGCTGACCACCGGCCGGACCGTCTACCACTTCCACACCCGCACCAAGACCGGCCGCACACCCCAGCTCAACGCCGCCGCCCCCGACGTGTGGGTGGAGGCATCCGCTCAGGACGCCACCGCGCTCGGACTCGGCGAAGGTGACCTGGTGGAGGTCCGCACGCCCCGCGGCGCCCTGAGCGGTCGGCTGCGCGTCACGGACATCCGCGCGGGACTGCTCTTCGTCCCGTTCCACTACGGCTACTGGGACACGGAGGCCGGCTACCGCCCCGACGAGGACACCCCGGGACGGGCGGCGAACGAGACGACCATCACCGACTGGGACCCGGTCTCCAAGCAACCGCTGTTCAAGACCGCCGCGGCCGCGCTGCACCTCCTGGAACGAGGCGACGGCACCTGCTCCCCGGCCCCGACCACCACCGCCTCCGCCCCCGCGTCGGGCCCCGGCGCCGCGACGGTACCGGCCACGACAGGAGGCCCGTCCGCACGCGTCACCCACACGACCGGGCCCACAGCGGGCACCTCTGGAAAGGAGAGCCGGTGAACGGCGTCGCCCTTGCCCTGCGGGTCCTCCACCACGGTGAGAAGCACCTGGCCGGGCAGCTGACCACGGTGGCCCGGCGCCACCACACGGAGCACGAGGTCCACCACGTCGCCCTGGACCTCGCCGACTGGTCCCGCGCGCACGCCGCGCGCCTGGCCGACACCGCCGACCACTACGGCGCGGACCTGGGCAAGCACTCCGCCCCGTCCCTCCCGCACCTGCTGTCCACCCTCACGGAGAAGGCGTCCGACGCGGTGGCGCACCGTCCCGAACCCGGGCTGCTGCTCCTGCGCGATCTGCGGGAACTCCACCTCGCCGCCGCGGAGAACTCCCTGCACTGGGAGATGCTCGCCCAGGTCGCACAGGCCACCAAGGACGACGACCTGCTCGGCCTGGCCTCGGAGTGCCACCCCGAGACCCTGCGGCAGATGCGCTGGACGAACACCCTGATCAAGACCCTGTCCCCGCAGATCCTGTCCAGCCTGTGACCCGCGTGGGGCGGCGCGGGTTCGCGCCGCCCCCGTAATTCGGCGGCCCCTACCTCAGCGCCGCCCCTTCACCTCAGGCCTTCGCCGGGAACCGGTCCCAGACGCGGTGCTCGGCCAGCAGCGAGGTGATCTCCCGCAGCACCGCCGCGCCGTCGTCGGCCACCACCACTCCCGGGGACGCGGCCGGCACGCCTGCCGCCTCCAGGGCCGACTGCGCCCCGTTCCAGCCGCCGATGGCCTTGCCGTGCCGGTACGCCTCGGAGACCAGGAGCAGCACCCGCGGGTCGGTGACCTCGGTCCGCAGCTCGTCCGCCTTGGCGTCCCGCGCGCCGTACGCGTCCGCTCCCGGCCGGGGCGTTCCGCCCAGCAGGACCGCGTCGAACTCGATCGACCTCGCGGTGGTGAACGTCCGCTGCACGGTGACCGGTTCGCCCTGCCGGTCGTCGAGCTTGCCGCCCGTGGCCGCGATCACCAGCGGAACCATGCCCGCGTCCAGGACGGCCTGCCGTACGGCCCGCAGACCGGTGAGGTCGTCCGCCGCGTCGGCCACGATGCCGATGATGCGGCCGTCCGTCGGCCAGCTGCGGCCGAGTTGGGAGAGCGCGGGACTCGGGTCGACCGACGCGAGCGGCTCGGTGGCGTCGGGCGCGGGGAGTCCGAGGCCGGTCGCGACCTCCTGGCACAGCTCCGGGTCGATGTTGGCCAGGACCTTCAACGCCCGTTCCTTGATGGCCTGTTCGTAGCACTTGTTCAGCTCGAAGGTGTACGCGGCGATGATGTGCTCGCGCTCCACCGGCGACATGCTCAGCCAGAACCTGCGCGGCTGGCTGAAGTGGTCGGCGAACGAGGCGGGCGCCCGGCGCACCTTGGGCCCGGCCTCGACCCGTGTCGGCACCTCCACGAAGGCCGAGACGTCCTCGCCGGCGAAGAACGGGCAGCCGCCGTCGAGGGAGTTGGGCTTGTAGGGCGCGGTCCCGGCGTGCACCGCCGTCTGGTGCATGCCGTCGCGCAGCATGTCGTTGACGGGGGCGTGCGGGCGGTTGATGGGCAGCTGGCCGAAGTTGGGGCCGCCGAGCCGGGAGATCTGCGTGTCCAGGTAGGAGAAGAGCCGGCCGGTCAGCAGCGGATCGTCCGTGACGTCGATGCCCGGGACGAGGTGGCCGGGGTGGAAGGCGACCTGTTCGGTCTGCGCGAAGTAGTTCACCGGGTTCGCGTTCAGCGTGAGCAGCCCGATGGGCTGGACGGGGGCCAGCTCCTCGGGGACCAGATTGGTCGGGTCGAGCAGATCGATGCCCTCGAAGACCTGCTCCGGGGTGTCGGGGAAGACCTGGACGCCCAGCTCCCACTGCGGGTACGCGCCCGCCTCGATCGCGTCCGCGAGGTCGCGGCGGTGGAAGTCCGGGTCCATGCCCGCGGTGATCTGGGCCTCCTCCCACACCTGCGAGTGCACGCCGAGCCGCGGCTTCCAGTGGAACTTCGCCAGCGTGGTCGCCCCCTCGGCGTCGACGAGGCGGAAGGTGTGGACGCCAAAGCCCTCCATCATCCGGTACGAGCGCGGAATGCCGCGGTCGGACATGTTCCACAGGGTGTGGTGGGCGGCCTCGGTGTGCAGGGTGACGAAGTCCCAGAACGTGTCGTGCGCGCTCTGCGCCTGCGGGATCTCCCGGTCGGGGTGCGGCTTGCCCGCGTGGATGACGTCGGGGAACTTGATGGCGTCCTGGATGAAGAACACCGGGATGTTGTTGCCGACCAGGTCGAACGTGCCCTCGTCGGTGTAGAACTTCGTCGCGAACCCGCGCGTGTCCCGCACGGTGTCGGCGGAGCCGCGCGAACCGAGGACCGTGGAGAACCGTACGAAGACCTCCGTCTCGGCGCCCTTCGCGAGGAACGCCGCCTTCGTGATCTTCGCGGCGGTGCCGTAGGCCTGGAACACCCCGTGGGCGGCGGCCCCGCGCGCGTGGACCACCCGCTCCGGGATGCGCTCGTGGTCGAAGTGCGTGATCTTCTCGCGCAGATGGTGGTCCTGGAGCAGGGTCGGGCCCCGCTCGCCGGCCTTCAGCGAGTGGTCCGTGTCGTACAGCCGGGCGCCCTGCGCGGTGGTGAGGTAGGCCTCCCGCTGGGCCACCACCTCCTGGTCGACGCCGGTGTCCGCGCCGGTCGGGCTGACCGTGGCCGGGCCCTTCTGGTCCGGTTTGGGCGGCAGCGGGCCGCGTACCCGGGTCGGCTCCTCGACCTGCACGGGCTCCGGCGCGGGACGGCCGGGGATGTCCGGGGCGCCGCCGCCTCCGTCGGGGCGCAGTGCGTCGGCCACTTTCTCGGCGGCCTCCTTCACCGGGTTGCTCTTCGGACCTTCGCTGGAGCTGGACGTGGCCACTTCGTTCCCTTCGGTCGGAACCGTTCGGTGAGCTGGGACAGAGCTGCGGGCTGACGAGTACGCCCAAAACGTCGGACGGGTCCCGGTGGCGAGACATACCCCGGCCCGAGCGGGGCCCACCGAGGGACGGAGCCGTTCAACTCCGATGGCGCGCCGTGCAACTCCGATGGCGCACCCCGCCCTGCCGTCGTCGGCGGGATACGGCGGGATACGGCGGGATACGGCGGGATACGGCGGGTCGGCCGGGCTCAGTCCGTGGACAGGGCCTCGATCAGGCGACCGGCCGCGGGGTCGTCCAGGGCACGGGCCGCGTCGGCCAGGGCGACCATGCCGACGAGGGCGGTGCCGTCGATCACCGGCAGACGTCGGACCTTGTGTTCGGCCATGGTCGCGAAGACCGCGTCCGCGTCGTCGTCCGCGCCGATCGTCACGGCCTCGCCCTGTGCGAGGGTGCCCGTCTCCACCTCGGCCGGATCGAGCCCCGCGCCGAGGACCTTCACCACGATGTCGCGGTCGGTCACGACGCCGACGAGACGGTTGTTCTCGCCGCAGATGGGCAGGGCACCCACCCCCAGCTCCGTCAGCTTGCGGGCCGCGTCCAGGGCGCTGTCGTGGGCCCGTACGCACTCCGCGCCGCCGGTCATGAGGTCGCGTGCCGTCTTGGTGGCCATGAGGAATCGCCGTCCCATCCGTGCTGTGAAGGGTGTCCGATGTGGTTCCAGGGGCCCGGAGGCCGTCGGTGCCGGGTGACCGGGTGCGAAGCCGGTGAAACAGATGAATCGCCACGCGTTCGGATGAGGCGTGAGATCCGGTCATGACGCCTCTCGCTCAGGGTGCGCCCGATCGCCTTCTCCCGCAGGTCCGTTGTCGCCCGGAATGCGCGACATGCCGATGCGTCGGAAGCTGGAGGCGAGTGCCCGGACCCGCGCCCGAGGAGTTGGTCATGCCCAGTACGCCCCCGGCCATGGCGCCTCAAGAGATCCGGATCGCGTCGGTGCCCGCGGGCCACGTGTACGTACGGCACTGCTCCGTCCCCGGGTCCGACGGCGTCACACGCCTGGCGGACCCCCGGCCGAACGGGGCGCCCAGCACCTCGCAACGCTGGTGGCCGCCGGTGATGCTGCAGCCGGAGTGGGTCGGCGCCCACCACCAGGACTTCGACGTCTTCCACCTGCACTTCGGGTTCGACGCCCAGAGCCCCGCGCAGTTGGCGGAACTCGTGGACGCCCTGCGGCGGCACGGGAAACCGCTCGTCTACACGGTGCACGACCTCCGCAATCCCCATCAGACCGATCCCGCCACCCATGACGCGGCCCTGGACGTCCTCGTCCCGGCCGCCCGGCGGCTCATCACCCTCACCCCCGGCGCGGCACACACCATCAGCCGCCGGTGGGGCCGCACGGCGACCGTCCTGCCCCACCCCCATGTGGTCGGCCTGCCGAGGATGGCCCGGGCCAGACCGCGGCGCGACCGGTTCCGGGTGGGCGTGCACGCCAAGAGCCTGCGGCCGAACATGTCCGTCCTGCCCGTCGTACGCGTGCTCGCCGAGACGGTGGCAGAGCTGCCCGACGCGGAGCTCCAGGTCAACATGCACCGCGACGTCGCCGACCCCGCGTCCCCGGCCCACCACTCGGAGCTCGTCCGGGAAGTGCGCGACCTGGCCGACCGGAACCGGCTCACCCTCGTCGTCCACGACTACTACGACGACGCGCAGCTCTGGGACTACCTCACGTCCCTGGACCTGTCGGTGCTGCCCTACGTGTTCGGCACGCACTCCGGATGGCTGGAGGCCTGCCACGACCTGGGCACCGCCGTCGCGGCCCCCGACTGCGGGTTCTACGCCGAGCAGCGCCCCTGCCACACGTACAAACACTCACAGGACGGCGGCCTGGACGCGGAGTCCCTGCGCACGGCGGTGCTGGCCGCCCACGCGGACCGGCCGGGCCCCCGGGCCGACCCGGACCGGCGCACGAGAGAGCGGGCCGACATCGCCGCGGCGCACCGCTCCCTCTACGCGGACGCCCTGCGATGACAGGCCTGCGCGTAGCGCTCATCGCCTCCGCGAGCCATCCCATCACCGAGCCGTTCGCGGGCGGACTCGAAGCACACACCTGGGGGCTGGCGCACGCGCTGAGACGCCGGGGGCACGAGGTGGAACTCTTCGCGGCGCCGGGCTCCGACCCGGCGCTCGAGGCCCGCGAACTGCCCGTGCGCAAGGTCGTGCTGAGCTCCACGGCCCGCGGGGACGCGAGCATGCCGGCCGACGGCTGGATGGAGGAGCACCACGCCTATCTGAGCCTCATGCTCGACCTTGCCCGGGACGGCGAGAAGCGGTTCGACGTCGTGCACAACAACAGCCTCCACTACCTCCCCGTCGCCATGGCCCCGGCCGTGCGGATCCCGGTGATCACCACGCTCCACACCCCGCCCACCCCCTGGCTGGAGTCCGCCATCCAGACGCACGAGGCCTGCCCGGTGCTCTTCACGGCCGTCAGCGAGTTCACCGCGTCCGCCTGGCACCCCGTGGTCCCCGCCGCACGCGTCGTGCGCAACGGGATCGACACGGCCTTCTGGCAGCCGGGTCCTGGCGGCAGCGAGCTGGTCTGGTCCGGACGCCTGGTGCCGGAGAAGGCGCCCCACCTCGCGATACGCGCCGCCCGCGCGGCCGGTGTGCCGCTGCGGATCGCGGGGCCGATCTCCGACGAGCGGTACTTCGACGAGCAGGTCGCACCGTTGCTCGGAGACGGCATCGCGCACGTCGGCCACCTGGACCGGCACGCCCTCGCGCAGCTCCTCGCGACGTCGGCCGCCGCCCTGGTCACCCCCAGCTGGGACGAGCCCTACGGTCTGGTCGTGGCCGAGGCCCTGGCCTGCGGCACACCCGTCTGCGGCTTCGACCGCGGGGCCCTCGCGGAGATCCTCACCCCCGACTGCGGACGCCTCGCACCGCCCGGCGACGTCCGTGCCCTCGCCGCGCTCATCCCGCGCGTCATGGAACTCGACCGCCGGGACGCCCGCCGCAGGGCCGAGGACTTCTGCGCGCTCGACCGCACCGCCGACGCCTACACCTCCCTGTACGAGGAGGTGGCACGGTGATCGGCTATTACGTCCACCACCAGGGGCGGGGCCACCTGCACCGCGCCCAGTGCATCGCGGCCCGCGTCGACGGACCGGTCACCCTGCTGTCCTCCCTGCCCCGGCCCGACGAATGGCGGGGGCCGTGGGTCTCCCTGCCCGAGGACGCCACCCACGACCCGCTCGACCCCACCGCCCGCGGCCGGCTGCACTGGGTGCCGCTGCACCACCGGGGCCACCGGGAGCGCATGGGGATCATCGCCGACTGGATCAGACGGGAGACTCCGTCCCTGTTCGTCAGCGACGTGTCGGTGGAGGCGGCGGCGATGGCACGGCTCATGGGCATCCCGCTCGTCGTGGCCGCCATGCGCGGCGAGCGGCAAGACCCCGCGCACCGTCTCGGATACGACCTCGCGGACGCCCTCATCGCCCCCTGGCCGCACTCCCTGCCGGAGCCGGGCTGGCCCGCCCACTGGCGCGACAAGACCGTGCACACCGGCAGCATCTCGCGGTACGACGGACGCCCCCGCCCCCCGTCGGACGGCGCTCCGCGCGGCAACGAAGTGGTCGTCATGTTCGGCGCGGGCGGCACCTGTTGGAGCGACGCGCGTCTGCGCGAGGCGCAGCGGGCCACCCCCGACTGGACGTGGACCGTCCTGGGCGGACCCCGGGCGGCCTGGCTCGACGACCCCTGGCCCGTGCTCTGCCGGGCCCGCCTCGTGATCACCCACGCGGGACAGAACGCCGTCGCGGAGTGCGCCGCCGCCCGGGTGCCCACGCTCGTCATCCCGCAGGACCGCCCCTACCGGGAGCAGCACGCCACGGCGCACGCCCTGCGCGCGGCCGGTCTGGCGACCGTACGGGAGGACTGGCCCTCCGCACGCGAATGGCCCGCGCTCCTGTCGAGTGCGGCCGCATGGCCGGACCGCTGGGACGAGTGGTCCCACGGCGACGGGGCCCAGCGGGCGGCGCGGCTGCTCACCGACCTGGCGTCCCGCACACCGGCGTCCCGCGTATCGGCGTCCCACACATCGCCGTCCCGCGCATCGGCCTCCCACAAACCGCCGTCCCGCACACCAGGGCAGGACGCATGCGGACCGCGGTGATCACGCCGGCCGCAGGCCGGCACCCGCATCTGCTGCTCCAGCAGGACGGCCTCGCCCGCGGCAAGCGCCGCCCCGACCAGTACGTGATCGTCTCCATGGCCGACCCGGACATCGGCCCGCTGATCAAGGGCCGGGACCCCGCGGCTGCCGTCGTCCCCATCCCGCTGGCCGAGGGCAGGATGCCGCTGGCCGCCGCCCGCAACGCGGGGGCCGCACACGCCCTCGCCGCCGGTGCGGAGCTGCTGGTCTTCCTCGACGTGGACTGCGTGCCCGGACCCACCCTGCTCGACGGCTACGCCCGCGCGGCCGAGGACGGCGCGCTCCTGTGCGGGACCGTCACCTACCTGCCGCCCGCACCGCCCGGCGGCTACCGGCTGGACGACCTGGACACCCTGGCCGAGCCGCACCCCGCGCGCCCGGCGCCCGCCGAAGGAACGGTGGTGCGCGGGGGAGACCCGAACCTGTTCTGGTCGCTGTCGTTCGCCCTCACCGCGGCGACCTGGAACCGCGTCGGCGGCTTCTGCGAGGACTACACCGGATACGGCGCCGAGGACACCGACTTCGCCACCACCGCCGCACGGCGCGGCGTCGACCTCTGGTGGGTGGGCGGCGCCCCGGCGTTCCACCAGCACCACCCGACACGGACGCCCCCCGTCCAGCACCTCGACGACATCCTGCGCAACGGCGCCCTCTACAGGCGACGGTGGGGCGTCTGGCCGATGGAGGGGTGGCTGCGCGCCTTCGAGGCCCGCGGTCTGGTGACGTACGACCGGGCCGCCGACGCCTGGCACCGGACGCGGGCGGACCGCCCGTGAGCGGCCGCCGGGGCGCGCTGACGCGTCAGAGCAGCAGCACGATCGCGTAGACGAGGAAGAACGCCGCGATGAGCACCGCGAGGCCGATGATCAGGGCCAGCGGCCCCTTGGACCAGCCCTTCGGAGGGTTGTGCGTCTCCTCGGGCCCCGCGCCCGGCATGCTGCTCTCCGCGGGCGGGGTCTCTCCCGGGGGCACGCCCCCGCCCGGCTCCAGGCCGGTGGTGTTCTGCGGATCGGGGTCGGGATCCGGGTCCGGTCGCCGCGGATCGGGCGACTGATCCGGGTGCTGGGAGGGGGGCATGGGAGCCAAGTTCTCACGGACGGGCATCCGGCCCGCCGCGCCACGCAGGGCGGTCGATAGCCTCTGGCGGAGCGGGAGGACGAGCCCTCGGGGCCCGAACTCCCCGGGTTCCCCCCGCAGTCCGTCCTGAGCGCCCGCCTCGGGGCCCTCCGCAGAAACCACGAGGTGACAGCTCCCGTGTTCACGACACGCCCCACGCTCCAAGGCACCTTCGGCATGGTGTCGTCCACCCACTGGCTCGCCTCGCAGTCCGCGATGGCCGTCCTGGAGGACGGCGGCAACGCCTTCGACGCCGCGGTCGCCGCGGGATTCGTCCTGCACGTGGTCGAACCCCACCTCAACGGGCCCGCAGGCGAGGTCCCGATCATCCTCGCGCCGGCCGGCGGCGAGGTGCGCGTGCTCTGCGGACAGGGGGGCGCGCCGGCCGGCGCCACCGTGGCCCACTACCGCTCCCTCGGCCTCGAACTGGTGCCCGGCACCGGCCCGCTCGCGGCCGCCGTACCCGGCGCGTTCGACGCGTGGATGCTGCTCCTGCGGGACCACGGCACGAAGTCGCTCGCCGACGTCCTCAGGTACGCCATCGGGTACGCGGAGGACGGCCACGCCCCGGTCGAACGGGTCGGCGAGACCGTCGAGACGGTACGGGAGCTCTTCGAGCGGGAGTGGCCCACGTCCGCCGACGTCTACCTGCCCGGGGGCCGCTCCCCGCGCCCCGGCGAGCTGTTCCGCAACCCCGCGCTGGCCGCGACCTGGCGACGGCTGATAGCGGAGGCCGAGGCGAGGGCCGCCGAGGAGGGCGACGGGTCGCGGGTGGCGCAGATCGAGGCGGCGCGCGAGGTGTGGCGGGTCGGGTTCATCGCCGAGGCGCTCGTGCGGCAGGCCGGGCGGCCCACCATGGACACGAGCGGCGAGCGGCACGTGGGGACGCTGAGCGCGGAGGATCTGCGCGGGTGGTCCGCCTCGTACGAGGATCCCGTCACGTACGACTGGAACGGCTGGACCCTGTGCAAGGTGGGCGCCTGGAGCCAGGGTCCCGCGTTTTTGCAGCAGTTCGCCCTGCTGCCGCGGGACGTGGCGGAGCTGCCCGCGTACGGGTCCGCCGAGTACGTCCATCTCCTCGTCGAGGGCTGCAAGTTGGCCATGGCGGACCGGGAGGCCTGGTACGGGGACGCGGGGACTGGAGCTGGCGCGGGGGAGGAGGGGGCCGAGGGGGTGCCCGTGCGGGAGTTGCTTTCCGAGGAGTACAACGCGGGGCGGCGGCGGCTCATCGGGGAGAAGGCGTCGTATCTGTTGCGGCCCGGGGCGCCCGGGGGGCGGGAGCCTCGGCTGTCCGCGCACGCGGTGGCGGTGGCCGCGGGGGAGACGCGGGGGCTGGACCGGGGGGCCGGGGCGGCGGCCGGGGCCGGGGAGCCGACGGTGGTCGCGGACGGGGGGACGCGGGGCGACACGTGCCACCTCGACGTGGTCGACCGGTGGGGGAACATGCTCTCCGCGACGCCCAGTGGGGGGTGGCTGCAGTCCAATCCCGTCGTGCCCGAGCTGGGATTTCCGCTCGGGACGCGGTTGCAGATGGCGTGGCTGGAGGAGGGCCTGCCGAACTCGCTGACGCCCGGGCGGCGGCCCCGGACCACGTTGACGCCGTCGCTGGCGCTGCGGGACGGGGTGCCGGTGCTGGCCTTCGGTACGCCGGGGGGTGACCAGCAGGACCAGTGGCAGGTGCACTTCTTCCTGGGAGTGGTGTTGCGGGAGGCGGTGCGGGGTGGGCTCGATCTGCAGGGGGCGATCGATGCGCCCAACTGGCACACGGAGGCGTTTCCCGGCTCGTTCCATCCTCGGGGGATGGCGGCGGGGAGTCTGGTGGTGGAGTCGCGGATGGATGCGGGAGTGGTGGACGAGTTGCGGCGGCGGGGGCATGACGTGACGGTGGGGGGTGCGTGGTCGGAGGGGCGGTTGTGTGCGGTGTCCCGGGATCCTCTTACCGGGGTGTTGTCAGGGGCCGCCAACCCTCGCGGGGCGCAGGGGTATGCGGTGGGGCGGTAGCGGTAGCGGTAGCGGCAACGGTTCGGTTGTGGGGGCGTGCGTTGCGCCTGGGGCTCGTTTGTGGGTGCGGGGCCGCGGGGGTATGTGCGTACTCGCCATCCACTGTTCGCCACGCCTCGCGGACAACATTGCTACAGCGTGCTCGGTGCTCCGTGCGCACATACCCCCGCGTCCCCGCCCGTCTCGTACGCGGGTGCCGGTCGGTGGGCGGTGTGCGCGGGCCTGGCCGTGCCCGGTTGTCGGGGCCCCTGGTGGCGGAGGGGGTATACCCAGGGTTTACCTGGGGTTCTTGGGGTGTTGGGCGGGGGGATCGGGGATGTCAGTGGGGCGTGCTCTCATGGGTGCATGATCGAAGACTTTCTTGTGCACGGTGTACGCGACGTGGAAGAGGCCCTTCGTAAGGCTGCCGCAGCGGAGGTCATGCCCCGCTTTCGGCGGCTTGCCGATGGCGATGTCATTGAGAAGAGCGGGCCGCACGACATGGTGACCGTTGCCGATCGTCGTGCGGAGGAGCAGCTGACCCGCGACCTCGCCGCCCTTCTTCCGGGCTCGGTCGTCGTCGGTGAGGAAGCCGTGCACGCCGACCCGGTTGCGTACGAGGCGATACACGGTGACGCTCCGGTCTGGATCGTCGACCCGGTCGACGGTACGCGTCAGTTCGTCAACGGTGACCCCGGCTTCTGCATGCTCGTCGCCCTGGCCGTCCGGGGCGAGGTTCAGGCCTCGTGGACGTTTGCGCCGGCGCTGGACGAGCTGGCCGTGGCCGTTCGAGGTCAGGGTGCCTGGTTGAACGGTGAGCGGCTGATCGCCGGGTCGCCCGCGCCGGGCCGGGACCTCGCCGTGGCCACCTCGCATCCGGACTACACCACCGAAGAGCAGAAGAAGGCCCTGCTGGGGCTCGCGGTGGACGGGGTCAGGCCCCGGCCGTGCGGGTCGGCGGGGCTGGAGTACCTCGCGATAGCCAGGGGGGACCTCGACGCCGTCGCCTTCTCCTGGGAGCTGGCCTGGGACCACGCCGCGGGGCTGCTGCTCGTCGCCGAGGCCGGCGGCGCCGATCTGACGCTGACGGGCGAGCCGTTCCGCATCGGCGGGAACAACGCGCTGCCGTTCACCGCGGCCCGCGACGCCGCCACGGCCCGGCGCGTCGTCGGTCTTCTCGCCGGCGGTGTCTGAAAGGGCGACGGCGGCCCGGCCTATCCTGGCGGCAGAGGCCACCGGCTGACAGAGGAGTCCGAGGGTGCCGATGCTTGATGCCGTCATCGTGGGGGCGGGGCCGAACGGCCTGACCGCCGCCGTCGAGCTCGCCCGGCGCGGGTTCTCCGTGGCCCTCTTCGAGGCGAAGAGCACCGTGGGCGGCGGGGCCCGCACCCAGGAGCTGACGCTGCCCGGATTCCGGCACGACCCCTGCTCGGCCGCCCACCCGCTGGGCATCAACTCCCCGGCCTTCCGCGCCATGCCCCTCGACCGGTACGGACTGGAGTGGCTGCAGCCCGCGCTGCCCATGGCCCACCCCTTCCTCGACGGCAGCGCCGCCGTGCTGTCCCGCTCCGTCGCCGAGACCGCCGCCTCCTTCGGGCCGCGCGACGCGGGCGCCTACCGCAGACTGATCCAGCCCTTCCTGCCCAAGTGGGACACCCTGCTGCGGGACTTCATGTCGCTGCCGCTGACCTCCCTGCCGCGCGACCCGGTGACCCTCGCCCGGTTCGGGCTCGTGGGCCTGCCGCCGTCGACCTGGCTGATGCGCCGCTTCCGCGACGACCGGGCCCGCACCCTCTTCGCGGGGCTCGTCGCGCACGTCATCGCGCCCCTCGACGGCATCATCACCAGCGGCGTCGGCATGGTCTTCGCGCTGGCCGCGCACGCCCGCGGCTGGCCCGTCCCGCGCGGCGGCTCGCAGTCCATCTCCGACGCGCTCGCCGCGTATCTGAAGGACCTCGGCGGCAGCATCCACACGGACTACGAGGTCAAGCGGCTCGACGACCTGCCGCCCGCCCGCGCCTACGTCTTCGACACCTCGCCCACCGCCCTCGCCAGGATCGCCGGGCTCGGCCGCGCCTACGACGGATACCGGTACGGGGCGAGCGCCTTCAAGATCGACTACGCCCTCGACGGACCCGTCCCGTGGACCGCCGAGGAGGCGCGCCGGGCCGGGACGGTGCAGGTCGCCGCGGGCAGCCGGGAGATCGACACCGCGCTGCGCGCCGCCTCGTACCACGGGCGCGCCCCGGAGAAGCCGTTCCTGATCACGGTGCAGCCCGGCGTCGTCGACCCCTCCCGCGCCCCGGCCGGCAAGCACGTCTTCTGGGCGTACGGCCATGTCCCGAACGGCTGGGAGGGCGACCTCACCGACGCCGTCGAGCGGCAGCTGGAGCGCTTCGCCCCCGGCTTCCGCGACCGCGTCCTCGCCCGCGCCACGGCAGGGCCGCCCCAACTGGCCGCGCACAACGCCAACTACGTGGGCGGCGACATCGCCTGCGGCGCCGCGAGCGGTCTGCAACTGCTGATGCGGCCGAAGATCTCGCTCTCCCCGTACACCACCCGCCACCCGGCGGTCTTCCTCTGCTCGTCCGCGACGCCCCCGGGCCCCGGCGTGCACGGCATGTCCGGGCACAATGCCGCGAAGGCCGTGTGGAAGACACTGAGGAGGACGTCGTGACCGTGCCCATCACCCTGGTCCAGGGCGATATCACGGAGCAGCGGGCCGACGCCATCGTGAACGCCGCCAACTCCTCGCTGCTCGGCGGCGGCGGGGTCGACGGCGCCATCCACCGGCGCGGCGGCCCCGAGATCCTCGACGACTGCCGCCGCCTGCGCGCCTCCCACTACGGCAAGGGGCTGCCCACCGGCCGCGCCGTCGCCACCACCGCGGGCCGGCTCGACGCCGGACACGTCATCCACACCGTCGGCCCCGTCTGGTCCGCCGCCGAGGACCGCTCGGAGCTGCTCGCCTCCTGCCACCGCGAGTCGCTGCGCGTCGCCGCCGAGCTGGGCGCCCGTACGATCGCCTTCCCCGCGATCTCCACCGGCGTCTACCGCTGGCCGCTCGACGACGCGGCCCGCATCGCCGTCCGCGCGGTCCGGGACAGCGCGGAACCCGAGCACTTCGACGAGGTGCGCTTCGTGCTCTTCGGCCAGGAGGCGCACGACGCCTTCGCCGCGGCCCTGGCCGAGCAGGACTGAGCCGGGACGGGGACGTCTGACGGTCCCGGGTGGCGCGAGGTCGATGTCGGATTCTCGCCAGCCATCAAAAACAAAACCCGCGATCCTTGAAGGCATGCACACCGACACAGAGCGCTGTGTACGCGCCGTCCAGTCGAAGGACGCCCGTTTCGACGGCTGGTTCTTCACGGCAGTGGTCACCACCCGGATCTACTGCCGGCCGAGCTGCCCGGTCGTGCCGCCCAAGGCCGAGAACATGACGTTCTACCCGAGCGCCGCCGCCTGCCAGCAGGCCGGTTTCCGGGCCTGCAAGCGGTGCCGGCCGGACAGCAGCCCGGGGTCGCCCGAGTGGAACCAGCGCGCCGACCTGGTGGCCCGCGCCATGCGCCTCATCGCGGACGGCGTCGTCGACCGCGAGGGCGTCCCCGGCCTCGCGCACCGCCTCGGCTACAGCACCCGGCAGGTCGAACGCCAGCTGCTCGCCGAGCTCGGCGCGGGACCGCTCGCCCTCGCCCGCGCCCAGCGCGCGCAGACCGCGCGGCTGCTCATCGAGACGAGCGGGCTGCCGATGGCCGAGATCGCCTTCGCCGCCGGGTTCTCCTCGATCCGCACGTTCAACGACACCGTGCGCGAGGTCTTCGCGCTGGCCCCGGGGGAGCTGCGGGCCCGCGCGCCCAAGCGGCCCGGCGCCGCGCTGTCCGGTGCCATGTCATCGGGTGCCGCGTCGGGTGCCGCTGCGTCCGGCGCAACGGGCGGAGTCCTCTCGCTCCGGCTGCCGTTCCGCGCCCCGCTCAACCCCGACAACCTCTTCGGCCACCTCGTCGCCACCGCGGTGCCCGGCGTCGAGGAGTGGCGCGACGGGGCGTACCGCAGGACCCTGGGCCTCCCTTACGGGCACGGGATCGTCGCCCTCACCCCGTACCCCGACCACATCGGCTGCCGGCTCGCCCTGACCGATCTGCGCGACCTCACCATCGCCATCAGCCGCTGCCGACGCATGCTCGACCTGGACGCCGATCCGGCCGCCGTCGACGGCCAGTTGAGGACCGACCCGCTGCTCGCGCCGCTCGTCGACAAGGCTCCGGGGCGGCGCGTCCCGCGCACCGTCGACGAGGCCGAGTTCGCCGTGCGGGCCGTCCTCGGCCAGCAGGTCTCCACGGCCGCCGCCCGCACCCACGCCGCCCGCCTGGTCACCGCGCACGGCACCCCGGTCGCGGACCCCGAGGGCGGCCTCACCCACCTCTTCCCCGGCCCCGAGGCGCTCGCCGCGCTCGACCCCGAGTCCCTCGCCCTGCCCCGCAGCCGCCGCACCACCCTGACCACGCTCGTGCGCGAACTCGCCGACGGCGGGCTCGGGCTCGGCGTCGAGAGCGACTGGGACGAGGCCCGCGCCAAGCTCGCCGCACTCCCCGGCTTCGGGCCCTGGACGGTCGAGGTCATCGCGATGCGGGCGCTCGGCGACCCCGACGCCTTCCTCCCCACCGACCTCGGCATCCGCCGCGCCGCCCAGGAACTCGGCCTGCCGCACACCCCGGCCGCCCTCACCGCGCGCGCCGCCGCCTGGCGGCCCTGGCGGGCGTACGCGGTCCAGTACCTGTGGGCCACCGACGACCACCCGATCAACCGCCTCCCCGCGTAAGGGACACGATCCATGCCCATGGAACGCCTGCACACCCGCATCGACAGCCCCTACGGGACGCTCACGCTCGTCGCGACCGACGGCGTGCTCAGCGGCCTCTACATGACCGAGCAGCGTCACCGCCCGCCCGAGGAGACCTTCGGCGTCCCCGACCCGGCCCCGTTCCGCGAGGTGACCCTCCAGCTGGCGGCCTACTTCGCGGGAGAGCTCACGGAGTTCGACGTGCCGCTGCGGCTGGACGGCACCCCGTTCCAGCGCACGGTCTGGCGCGCCCTCCAGGACATCCCCTACGGCGAGACCCGTACGTACGGTGAGCTCGCGGAGATGCTCGGCCGCCCCACCGCCTCCCGCGCGGTCGGCCTCGCCAACGGCAGGAACCCCATCGGCGTCATCGTGCCCTGCCACCGCGTCATCGGCGCCAACGGCAGCCTGACGGGGTACGGCGGCGGCCTCGACCGCAAGCAGCGGCTGCTGGCCTTCGAGGGCGGGTCGGCCAGGACGGGCGCGGACATGCTGTTCTGACGGTGTGTCAGGCGCCAGCTGGCGGAGGGTCAGTTGTCGCTCGGTCAGCCGACCCGGTGCCCGTCCTCCAGCTCCACAGGACCGCCGCCCCGCGCCAGCACGTCGAGCCCGGCGGCGACCCGGCGCCCCAACTCGTCGGGCAGGTACTCCGCGATGTCCGTGGGGGCCACCAGGCGCCAGGAGAGCAGCTCCTCCTCCTGCAGCCTGATCGACTTCAACTGGTCGTCGTCGAGCACCCCGCCGTCGTACAGATACGCCACCAGCGGCGGGCGCGGGCGCACGGGCCCCGGCGGCACCCAGTCCACCGCGAGCAGCGGCCCGAGCCCGACGTCGAGCCCGATCTCCTCCAGCGTCTCCCGACGCGCGCCCTGCCGCGGCGTCTCCCCGGTGTCCGACTCGACGGTCCCGCCGGGCAACGCCCAGCCCTCACGGTAGTTGGGCTCGACGAGCAGCACCCGCCCCTCCGCGTCCCGGAAGAGCGCGGCGGCCCCGACGAGGACGCGGGGGAGCCCCGCGATGTACGTGGCGTAGTCCTGGAGAGTCACGCGGGAAGGGTATCCGGGGTGGGCGTCAGGCGTTCCAGCGCCACCCGCTGTAGTCCTCGCAGGTGGCCATGCGGCCGTTGCTGGCCTTGAGCGTGCGGCCGTGATCGGCTCCCGCGCAGAACTCGCCTTCCACGACGACCTTGCCGGTGGAGGTACAGGCGTAACCGGGCTGGCTGCCGTCGCCGGGGCAGGTGCGGGGACTCACCGGGTCCGGCTTCTTGGCGGCAGGCGCCGGTGCGGGTGTCGGGTGCGTCCTTTTCGGCAGCGGCTTGGGCGTGGGCCTGACACAGGCGGAGGTGGTCCGGGCGAGGTAGAGGTACATCTCGGTGGAGTTGGTGATCCGGCTTCCCTGGGTGGGGTCCGTGGAGCAGATGATCCAGTCGTCGAAGGTGCCCCCTGAGGGGAGCGATATCTCCTTGTGCGCCGGGCGGTTGGTGATGAGCCCCAGCCGGAGGTGGTGGTCGCGCAGGAGGCTCACGGCATGGCCCTGGGGCTTGCCTTTGAGCGCGGGGAGGATGAAAGGCCTCGCCGCAGGTCTCTCCTTCGGGGTGGGCGTCGGGGACGCGGTCGCCGAGGCGGTGCCCCCTGCCTTCTTGGCGGTGCCGGCCGTGTCGTCGCCGTCGGTCCCGCCTTCGCTCGGCGAGCAGGCGGCAACCAGCAGAGTCAGGGTGGCCAAGGGGAAGATGAGCGTCTTCTTCTTCACTGTCGTCCTCGATGGGTAGCGGATGCACTCACGACAAGGAGCCCACTCCTTGCGCGAGGCCATCATCCAGGCAAGGCGTCCCGGCTCAGGGGGCTTGTCCGCCGTCCGTCCCCCGGAGCATTGAAATGCCCCCTCGGAGTGGTCTCCGAGGGGGCTTTCTCTACCTGATTGGCATGGTCTGGCGTCGTGCCCCCGGCAGGATTCGAACCTGCGACACCCGCTTTAGGAGAGCGGTGCTCCCGGAGCGTGGGCCTCGCCGCCAAGAGCACCACCCTCGCACCGCATCACCCCAGCCCCGTCGTCCCGCCCCCTCAATCCCCTTCCCTGCCCCGCGACTTCACGATCCGGCGGAGGCGACGGTGGCGGTCCGGGGTGTGTTCCGTGAGCGCGTCGCCGACCATCGTGCGGACCGCGTCCCGCAGGCCGTGCAGGGCGTGGCCGCGTGCGGGGCCCGCGCCGGGGTCCTCGCGCAGTTCCTTCAGGAGCGCCCAGCACAGCGCCAGCATCACCACCGCGAACGGCAGAGCCACCAGGATCGTCGCGCTCTGCAGGGAGTCGAGGCCGCCTGCGACCAGGAGCACCGCCGCCACCGCGGCCATCAGGACGCCCCAGGTGACGACCAGCCAGGTCGGCGGGTGCAGCGAGCCGCGGCTGCTGAGCGAACCCATCACCAGGGAGGCGGAGTCCGCGCTGGTGACGAAGTACGTCATGACGAGGATCATCGCCACCCACGACGTGAACGTGCCGAGCGGCAGCGCGTCCAGCATCGCGAAGAGCGAGGCCTCCGCGCCCTCCTCCACCTTCGCCGCCATGTCGACCCGGCCGGTCGCGTCGAGCCGGATGCCGGTGCCGCCCATCACGCAGAACCACACGATGGTGGCGCCGCTCGGCACCAGCAGCACGCCGATCAGGAACTCGCGGATCGTCCGGCCGTGCGAGATGCGCGCGATGAACGTGCCGACGAACGGCGCCCAGGACAGCCACCACGCCCAGTAGAAGATCGTCCAGGCGCCGAGCCAGCCGCTGTCGGTGAACGCTCCCGTCCGCGAGGCCATCGGCAGCAACTGGTGCAGATAGCCGCCGACGCTCGCCGGGATCGCGTCGAGGACGTACACGGTCGGGCCGAGGACGAAGACGAAGAGCATCAGGCAGGCGGCCAGCACGATGTTGAGGGTGCTGAGCCACTTCACGCCCTTGTGCACGCCCGAGAAGGCCGACACCACGAAGGCGGCGCCGAGCGAGACGATGATGATCAGCTGGAGGGTGGTCGAGTCCTCGACGCCGGTGGTGAGGTTGAGCCCCGTGGCGACCTGGAGGGCGCCCACGCCGAGGCTGGTGGCGGTGCCGAAGACGGTCGCGAAGACCGCGAGCAGGTCGATCAGCCGGCCGGGCCACCCCGCCGCCCGCCGGGCTCCGATGAGCGGTACGAAGACGGAGCTGAGGCGGTTGCCGCGGCCCTTGCGGAAGCCCGCGTAGGCGAGCGCGAGGCCCGCGATGCCGTAGATCGCCCACGGGGTCAGTGTCCAGTGGAAGAAGGAGTACTCCAGGGCGGTGCGGGCCGCTCCGCCGGTGCGGGGCGCGGCGCCCGAGGAGGGCGGCGGGTTCAAGTAGTGGGTGAGCGGCTCGCCGACGCCGTAGAACATCAGGCCGATGCCCATGCCCGCGCTGAACATCATCGCGATCCACGCGAGGTTGGTGAACTCCGGCCGCGCGTCGTCCGTGCCGAGCCGGATCGCGCCGAACCGGCTCAGCGCGAGGACCACGCACAGGACCAGGAAGACGTCCGCGGCGATCACGAAGAGCCAGGCGAAGTTGGCCAGCACCCAGCCGAGCGCGGTGTCCGACGCGTGCTCGAAGGACTTCTTGCCGAGCGCGGCCCAGGCGACCACCGCGAGGACGGCGACCACGCCGATGCCGACGACGACGTGGTCGGGGGTGCCGTCCGGAGGGGATCCTTCCGCCGGGCCCCGGCCGGTCGGCGGGGGATCCGGCGGGCCGTCGCCGGGGAGGGGCTGATCGATCATTTCCGTGCTCATGGCGCACCACTATGGAGCGGTATGAGGGGATTTTTCGCCTGGGCACGCCGTCTCGCGGCGTGGCCGGCCATGGGCAGCGGGCCCCGTCTGCGGTTATGGTCGCAGCGGCGCGACTGCCTTGACGCGAGCAAGGCCCGAAAGCAAGGGGAATCCAAGGTGGCGGACGCTGCAGGGACGGCGGGACACGAGCGACGGACGCAGGCGCACGCGCCGGCGCCCGCTCAGGACGAGCGGGCGGGGCGCGGACCGGCGCAGCGCGTGCTCATCGCCGCGGACAAGTTCAAGGGCTCGCTCACGGCCGTGCAGGTCGCCGAGCGGGTGACGGCCGGCCTGCGCCGCGTCGCGCCCGACGCGACCGTCGAGGCGCTGCCGGTCGCCGACGGCGGCGACGGCACGGTCGCCGCGGCCGTCGCGGGCGGCTTCGAGCGCCGCGAGGTGGAGGTCACCGGGCCGCTCGGCGACCAGGTGACGGCGGCGTACGCGCTGAAGGACGGCACCGCCGTCGTGGAGATGGCCGAGGCCTCGGGCCTCCAGCTGCTCCCGGAGGGCGTCTTCGCGCCGCTCACCTCCACCACGTACGGCTCCGGGGAGCTGCTGCGCGCGGCGCTCGACGCGGGCGCCCGCACCATCGTCTTCGGCGTCGGCGGCAGCGCCACGACCGACGGCGGCGCGGGCATGCTCGCCGCGCTCGGCGCGCGCTTCCTCGACGCTGACGGCGACCCCGTGGCGCCCGGCGGCGGTCCGCTCAAGGAGCTGGCCACCGCCGATCTGTCGGGCCTCGACCCGCGCCTGAAGGATGTCGAGATCGTCCTCGCCAGCGACGTCGACAACCCGCTGACCGGCCCGAAGGGCGCGCCCGCGGTCTACGGCCCGCAGAAGGGAGCCTCCCCGGAGGACGTCGCCGCGCTGGACGCCGCGCTCGCCCACTTCGCCACGGTCCTGGAGAAGGCCATCGGCCCCAAGGCCGCCGAGTACGCGCAGTCGCCGGGTGCGGGTGCCGCGGGCGGCATCGGGTACGGCGCGCTCGTCGGCCTCGGCGCGGGTTTCCGGCCCGGCATCGAGGTCATGCTCGACGTGCTCGGCTTCGCGCCCGCGCTGGAGCGGGCCACCCTCGTCATCACCGGTGAGGGCTCGCTCGACGAGCAGACCCTGCACGGCAAGGCTCCCGCCGGGGTGGCCGCCGCCGCGCGGGCCGCGGGCGTCGAGGTCGTCGCGGTCTGCGGCCGCCTCGCGCTCGCCCCGGAGGTCCTCGGCAGGGCGGGCATCCGCCGCGCGTACGCGCTGACCGACGTCGAGCCGGACGTGGCGCGGTGCATCGCCGAGGCGGGCCCGATCCTGGAAACGGTGGCGGAGGGCATCGCCCGGGACTTCCTGGCCTGAGGGTTTCCCGTACTGAGGGTTCCCCGCCCTGAGGGTTCCCCCGGCCGGGGCGTCGCGTCGGCTGGGGTCTGCCTTGGTCGGGGTTTGTCCCGGCCGGGGCGTCGCCTTGGCCGGGGTCTGCCTGGAGCCTGGTCTCCGCGTTGCCCGGGGTTCGTTTCGGCCGGGGTCTGCCTTGCGGCGGGCTTGTCTCGGGTCGGCGTCCGCCTCGGCTGCGGTCTGCCTCGGGTCGGGTGTGTCTCTGCCGGGGCGTCGCCTCGGCCGGGTCTGCCTGGAGCCTGGTGTCCGCGTAGCCCGGGGTTCGTTTCGGCCGGGGTCTGCCTTGGGGCGGCCTTGTCTCGGGTCGGCGTCCGCCTCGGTCGGCGTCCGCCTCGGTGGGCGTCCGCGTCGGCCGGGGCCACCTCGGTTGCGCTCTGCCTCGGATCGGGTGTCTCTGCCGGGGTCTGTGTCGGCCTAGGTTCGCCTCGGCCGGGTTCATCTCACCTGAGGTCTGCGTCGGGGGCGGGCTTGTCTCGGTTGGGCGCCTCGGCCAGGACCCGTCTCGGTTGGGCGCCTCCGCCAGGATCCGTCTCGGCCGGGGCCTCGGGTTTTCTTGCCCCCGGGTCCCCGCCTCCGCGGCCGCCCGCAGGGCCGCCCGCACGGCTGCGGGGGCCTCTCGTCCGCGCCCGTTGGATCGGGCTGCAAGCCCGCCCCGTGTCGTACCGGGGACGTGATCGTTTCTTCAGGACGTGAAGAGGACTCGATCTTGACCGGGTGGGTGCAGCTCGGGGGCGGTCTCGGCATCGTCGCGACCCTCTGCCCGGTGGGCGCTCTGTCCGTCGACGCGCGGGTCGAGGCGCTCGGCGTGGTCCTGTCGGAGCGGCTGGAGATCTGCCGTACGGACCTGCCGCCCGCCGCGGACGACGACGCGCCGCAGCCGGCGCCCGAACCGGCCCGTACCCCCGGTGCGCCGCCGGCCCGCGTGCCGGCCGCCACTCCCGCCCCCGAACCGCCCCGCCCAGCCCCTCCTCCCGCACCCCCACCCGCTCCGACCCCCGCCCCCACCACGCCCGCCGCCGAGTCACCGGCGCGGGCCGCGCCACGGGTGCGGGAGCTCGTCGTTCCCGTACGACTGGAGACCGCACCGCGCCCCACGCGGGCGCGCCCCGCCCCGCCGCCCCCGCCGTCCTTCGGGCCACCCGGTTACCACCCTGCCGGGGAGCGTGAGCGGGTGGGCGGGCGCTCGATGGTCACCACGACGATGGTCGTCACCACCCCCGCGGTCCTCGCCGCCGCCCTGCTGCGCCCACGCTCGCGCTCCGCCGCGTCCGGCGCCCGATCCCGCCCCAACCCGCCCTCCGGAGGCCCCTCGTGACGGAATGGTTCGTACTCGGTCTGGCCATGGTGCTGGCCTGCGCGGTCGTGCTGACCGTCACCGTGCTCAGACACCGCAGGGTGCCGGACGACGACGACACCAGCCAGACGCCCGACGTCCTCGAGTACATGGTGATGATGGTCGGCGTCGTCTACGCGATCGTCCTCGGCCTCGCCATCGCCGGCGTCTGGGAGGCCCGCGGCGCCGCGCAGGACGGCACCCGCGACGAGGCCCAGGCCCTGCACGAGATCACCCGGCGCGTACAGGTCTACCCGGCGGACGTGCGCGAGCGCGTCCAGCAGGACGTGCGGCAGTACGGCGAGCATGTGACCCGCGTCGAGTGGCCGCGCATGATCGAGGACCACGAACTCACCGACCGCGGCGGCGAACTCCTCGACACCCTGCGCCAGGACATCGCCGAGCGCCCACCCGCGAACGACCTGGAGGCACAGACCTACCAGCCGCTCCTCGACCAGGTGGCCGCCGCCGACGAGGCGCGCCGGACCCGCGCGGACAACGCCGAGGAGACCCTCCCCGGAGTGGTCTGGTTCGGCCTGGTCAGCGGGGCGCTCGTCACGGTCGGCCTGATCTTCACGCTGCAGATCAGGCGCTCCGCGCGGGAGATGCTGCTCGCGGGCACCTTCAGCGCCCTGATCGCCTTCCTGCTCTTCCTCGTCTGGAACTTCGACGCGCCCTTCGGCCGGTCGACGGCCGAGTCGGCGAGCGCCTTCCAGGATCTGATCAGCACCTGAACTGGATTACTGGGCCCGCCACTTCACGCCGGGCGGGCCCGCCCCCTCCTCACGCCGCGTGAGCCCCCTCACGCAGGCCGCGCCCGGTGCGAGAGCCGGTGTGCCTCCACCGCGAGCGCCACCTCCACCAGGTCCCGCGGCCGCGCCAGCGAGCGGGAGGTCAACTGCTCAAGTCGGCGAAGGCGGTTGAAGACCGTGTTGCGGTGGCAGTAGAGCCGGCCGGCCGCACGCCCCGCCGAGCCCTCGCAGGCCAGCCAGGCGTCCAGCGTCTCCAACAGCACCGCGCGGTCCGCCGGTTCGAGCGCGAGCACCTCGCCGAGCACGTCCGCCACCAGCAGCCCCGCAAGCTCGGGCTGACTCACCACCAGGGCCGTCGGCATCCGCCGGTCAAGCCGTACGATGCCGGTCGCGTCCGGCGGGCAGGTGCGCAGCGCGAGCTCCGCGAGCCGCCGGGCGTGGCCCAGTTCCGCGAGGCCGCCCACGACGGGGCTGATCCCGCCGGGTCCGGGGCAGCGGCCCTCCAGGAGGCGTGCCAGCCCGTCGAGCCCGCCGTCCGCGCCACCAGCGCCGTCGGCGCCCTCAGGACCGTCCCCGCAGCCGCCGCCCGCCGGGGCGAGCGCGACCACGCCGACCTCGCCGTCCGTCCGCATCCGCCAGATGAAGCGGTACCCGGCCCGCTGGATCTGCCGGTGGAAGGCCTCGCGCCCGTCGCGCCGCTCCACGCGGAGCACCACCACCGCGTACGGCCCGTGCTCGGGCAGATCGAGACCGGCCGCCGCGCGCGCCGCGAGCCCCGGCGCGGACCTGCCCTCGAGCAGCGCGTCGAGCAGCGCCTGCAGCTGCTCGTCGGTGCGCCGCCGCAGTTCCAGCTCGGTCGCACGGTAGGCGTCGGACGCCACCGCGGCCTGGGCGTCCACGGCCGACCACACCATCGTCGCCGACCGCATCAGGACCGCGAGCCGCTCCGGCTCCCGCCCCGCCGCCCCCTCCAGCAGCGCGTCCCACACCAGATAGCCCGCGTTGCGGTACGAGTGCACCAACAGGTCGAGCGGCAGGCCCTGTTGGGCGCGGCGGCGGCCCGCCTCCTCCGCGTACTCCAGGTCGCGGCGCGGCGACGCCCGCGGCGCCGAGATCGCCTCGATGCCGATCCGCATGGCCTCCTCGGCCTCCGCCCACTGCGCGTCGTGCGGCAGGACGCGCCCGTACACCGACGAGTGCTCGCCGAGCTGGCGCAGATGCTCGTCGACCAGCTCGGGCAGCCGGGGAAGCAGAGCCGTGCACGCCTCCTTGAGCAGCTTCCAGTCGTGCCCGTTCCGCGGCCTGCGTCCGCCCGTGGGCCCGGTCATCGTTGCCTCCGTCGCCGCGCTCCGGGACGTCTCGGGGACGTCGAGAGGGTGTTGCCGGCATGCCGTCGACGACGGCGTCAGATCAGCGCTGGTGCGGAGGATGCCACCCGTCGGCCCGCTCCGGCAGGCCCCTGACACGCGGTGTTGTGCGCGTGCACAACCGCGGGCCGCCCCCGCTGGTCTCCCGCAGCGTTTCGCCCGCGGCCCGTGGACGGGCCGCCCCCGCGGTGCTGGGGTGAGCGCCACGCGACGGCGCAGGGCCGTGCGGGACGAGGGGGCGACACGTGGGCGGGTCCACAAGGGAACGCGCGGGCCGGGCCGGGACCGGCCGACGCGGCGGAGGGCTCGTCGTACGCGACGTGTCGGTGGGGTACGGACCCGTACGGGCCCTGCGCCGGGTCTCGCTCGACCTGCCCGACGGCGCCGTCGTCGCCGTGCTCGGCGGCAACGGCGCGGGCAAGTCGACGCTGCTGCGCGCCATCTCACGCACCCTCGGCTTCCATGGCGGGGCGCTCACTTCGGGCGACATCCACTTCGACGGGCGCCGCACGGACGGGCTCGCGCCGGATCGCGTGGTGGCCGCCGGGATCTCACAAGTGCCCGAAGGCAGGCGGGTGTTCGCCCGGATGACCGTCACGGACAACCTGCGGGCCGGGGCACTCGGCGGCACCGGCTCACGCGCGGCCAAGGCGGCGGCCCTGCGCCGCGTCCACGACCTCTTCCCCGTCCTCGCCGAACGCGGCACGCAGCGCGCCGGGCTGCTGTCCGGCGGGGAGCAGCAGATGCTCGCGGTGGGCCGGGCGCTGATGGCCTCCCCGCGCCTGCTCCTGCTCGACGAACCCTCCCTCGGACTCGCGCCGTTGATGGCCGCGCGCATCGCCGACACCATCCGCGAGATCAACGCGCAGGGCACCTCGGTGCTCCTCGTCGAGCAGAACGCGGCCCTGGCGCTGCGGCTCGCCTCCACGGCGTACGTCCTCGACGTCGGCGAGGTCGCCCTCGCCGGGCCCGCGGACGAGCTCGCCGCCTCCGACGAGGTGCGCCGCCGTTACCTGGGCGTGGTCGACGAGGACGCGGCGGCCGACGCCTCCCGCGGCCTCGGCGCGCTGCCGGTCCTCTCGCGGTGGGAGGGCACGCCGTGACGGGACGGGAGCCTGCCGAAGCGACCGACGCGCCGAGTCCGGACGTGCCGCCCCGGAACGTGCCGCCGCTGGACGTGCCGCCCCTGGAGGTGCGTGAGCTGACCGTCCGCTTCGCCGGGCTCACCGCCCTCGACGCCGTCAGCTTCACCGTCCGCCCCGGCACCGTGCACGCGGTCATCGGGCCCAACGGCGCGGGCAAGTCGACCTGCTTCAACGTCCTGTCCGGGGTCTACCGCGCCACCAGCGGCAGCGTCCGCTTCGGCGGCCACGAGCTCACCGGGATGCGCCCGCACCGCATCGCGGACCTGGGCGTCGCCCGGATCTTCCAGAACCTCGCTCTGCCGCCGCGCGCCACCGTCGCCGACAGCCTGCTGCTCGGCCGCCACCGGCTGACCCGCGCCGGATTCGTGGCCGCCGGCCTGCGGCTGCCGTCGGCGGCCCGCGAGGAGCGCCGCCACCGCGAACGCGTCCGCGAGATCGCCGCGTTCGTCGGCCTGGAACGCCAACTCGACCTGCCCGCGGGCTCCTTGCCGTACGGGCAGCAGAAACTCGCCGAGCTGGCCCGCGCCCTGTGCATGGAACCGCGGCTGCTGCTCCTCGACGAGCCCGTCGCCGGCATGACCGCCGACGAACGGCGCCGCACCGCGGCCGTCATCGCGGGCGTCCGCGACAGCCTCGGCATCTCGATCGTCCTGGTGGAACACGACATGGGGGTGGTGATGCGGCTCGCGGACGCGGTGACCGTACTGGACTTCGGCCGCCGGATCGCCGACGGCACCCCGGGCGCCGTACAGAACGACCCGGCGGTCGTCCGCGCCTACCTCGGGGAGAGCGACGGTACGGGGGAGGGCGACGGTACGGGCCACGGTGACCGTACCGCCGAGGGTCGCACCACCGAAGGCGACCGCACCGCCGACGAAGACGGCGACCGCCCCGTCGAAGAGGAGCCCTGCCCATGACCACCCTCACCGAACTCCTCCTCAACGGCGTCTCGTTGGGGTCGGTCTACGCCCTCATCGCCCTCGGCTTCGTCGTCATCTTCCGGGCCACCGAAGTGGTGAACTTCGCGCACGCCTCCCTGCTCCTCGCCGGCGGCTACATCACCGCCTCGCTCCACGACGACCTCGGCTTCTGGCCCGCGCTGCTCGTCGGCATCGCGGGGGCGGCCGTGGTCGGCGCCGCCGTCGAGTTCCTCGTCATGCGCCGGTACCGGGGCAGCGACCACAGCGTGCTCGCCATCGTCACCATCGGCGTCGACATCCTGCTCACCACCGAGCTCACCCGCCGCCTCGGCACGGACGTGCTGCCGCTCGGCGACCCCTGGGGCGACGGCGTGCTGACCATCGGGCCGGTCTCCGTGGCCCACACCCGCGTCGCCGCGCTCGTCGCCGCCGCGCTGCTCATCACCGTCTTCCTGCTCGCCTTCCGCCACACCTCGTGGGGCGTGGCGATGCGGGCCGCCGCCGAGAGCCCCGAGACGGCCGCGCTCATGGGCGTGCGGCTCGGCAGGGTCTCCCTCGGGGCCTGGGCCGTGGCGGGCGCGCTCGCCGCCGTCGCCGCGCTCTTCCTCACGGTCTTCCCCACGCCGGGCCTGGAACGCACGACCTCGCTGGCCGCGCTCAAGGCGTTCCCGGCCGCGATCCTCGGCGGCCTCGACTCGACGACCGGCGCCCTCGTCGGCGGGCTCGTGGTGGGCGTGACGGAGTCCCTCGCCACCGGCTACCAGAGCGACCTGACCTTCCTCGGCCGGGGCCTCGGCGACCTCGCGCCCTATCTCGTCATGACCGCGATCCTGCTGATCCGGCCCGCCGGGCTCTTCGGCACGAAGGAGCTCGCCCGTGTCTGACACCAGCAGCCGCACCACCCGTACCCACGCTGGCACCCGTACCCGTACCAAGCGTCCCCGCGGCCCCCGCCCGTACCTCTGGGCGGCCGGCGCGGTCCTGCTGCTCGCGCTGCCCTTCTACCTCGACCGCTTCTGGCTCCAGGCCGGCCTCTTCGCGATGGCCGCCGCCATCGGCGCGATCGGCATCAACCTGCTCACCGGCGCGACCGGCCAGCTCTCCATGGGGCACGCCTTCTTCCTCGCCATCGGGGCGTACGGATACTGCGCGCTCGCCGGAGACGGCGCCGACGGCCTCACGGGGCTCTCGCTGCCCACTGGGGTCGCCGCGGCCCTCGCGGTGGCCCTCGCTGGGCTCGCGGGCGGCCTCTTCAGCCCCATCGCGGGCCGCCTGCACGGCGCCTATCTCGGCATCGCGACGCTCGCCCTGATCTTCATCGGCCAGCACGTGCTGTTCAACGCGCACGACCTCACGGGCGGCTCCAACGGGCGTGACGTGCCGCCCCTGGACCTCTTCGGCCTCACCTTCGACGAGCGCGAGGTGGTGATCGCCGCCGTACCGTTCGGCTCCGCGGAGAAGCTCTGGTACGCGGGTCTCGTGCTGCTCCTCGGCTGCGGACTCTTCGCCCGCGGCGTGCTGCGCGGCCGCCCGGGGCGGGCCCTGAACGCGATCCGCGACCACCGGGTGGCCGCCGGCGTCATGGGCGTGCCCGTGGCCCGGTACCGCGCCGGGGTCTTCGTCCTGTCGTCGATGTACGCAGGCCTCGCCGGCGTGCTGATCGCCCTGGTCTTCCAGCGCACCGTGCCCGACTACTTCGGCATGACGCTCTCCCTGGAGTACCTCGCGATGATCGTCATCGGGGGCCTCGGGTCGGTCGCCGGGGCGGTCGCGGGCGCCGCCCTCGTCTCCCTGCTGCCGCAGTTGCTCGGCCGGTACAGCGAGGCCCTGCCGCTCGTCTCGGCGCCCGGCACCGGCGGGATCTCACCGGGTGAGGCGTCCCGGTATCTGTACGGCGCCGCCGTCGTGGCGGTGGTGCTCTTCCTGCCCGGCGGCCTGGCGCGCATCGCCGACCGGCGCAGCAGGCCACGTCCAGGCACTCCAGGGGAGGAAGCATGAACACACTGACCAGGGCCACGGCGGCCACCACCGCCCTCGCCGCACTGCTCGCGCTGACCGCGTGCAGCTCGAAGGCGAAGGACGACGACGGCGGGGGAGAGGGCGCGGGTGGGGTGCGGACCGGCACCGGTGTGACGGCGAAGACCATCGACCTCGGCGTGCTCACCGACATGACCGGCGTCTACGCCACCCTCGGCAAGAGCGTCACCCAGGCCCAGCAGCTCTACGTCGACCAGGTCAACGCCGACGGCGGCATCTGCGGCCGCAAGCTGAAGCTCACCGTCCGCGACCACGGCTACGACCCGCAGAAGGCCGTCGCCGCCTACACCGAGCTGGAGCCGAAGGTGCTCGGCTTCGCCCAGTTCATCGGCTCTCCGTTCGTCGCCGCGGTCAAGCAGCGCGTGGACGGCAACAAGGGCCTGGTCCTGCCGCAGGCCTGGTCGTCGAACCTGCTGGGCAGCCGGTACGTGCGCGTGATCGGCTCGACGTACGACCTGGAGACGATCAACGCCATCGACTTCCTCATGAAGGAGAAGGGCCTCAAGAAGGGCGACAAGCTCGGCCACGTCTACTTCGAGGGCGACTACGGGGAGAGCGCCCTCAGGGGCTCGAAGCACATGGCCGCCGAGGCGGGGCTCACCGTCGTCGAACAGAAGATCAAGCCGACGGACAACGACATGACCGCCCAGGTCTCCGCCCTGAAGAAGGCGGGCGTCAAGGCCGTCGTGATCAGCGCGGGCCCGCGTCAGGCCGCCTCCCTGGTCGGCGTCGCGGCGGCCGGCCGCTTCGACGTCCCGGTGATCGGCAACAACTCCGCGTTCGCCCCGCAGCTCCTCGCCACGCAGTCGGGCCCGGCCCTGACGAAGAACTACTACGTGGCCTCGCCCACCCTGCCCATCGGGGCGGACACGGACGCCGCGAAGAAGCTCGTCGCCGACTACCGCAAGGCCCACCCCGAGGACGCCCTGGACAACGGCGTCGTGGCGGGCTGGACGGCGGCGTCCGTCTTCGGCGAGGCCCTGAAGAAGGCGTGCGACGCGAAGGACCTCACCCGCGAGGGCGTGGACAAGGCGCTCCTGACCATCGACGACTTCGACGCGGGCTTCGGCGTCCCCCAGAACTTCACGGACCCGAAGGCCCCCTCCTCCAAGGAGAGCGTGATCCTCCAGCCGGACAAGAAGGCGACGGGAGGAATGAGGGTGATCCGCAAGCCGGGCACGGCGGAGGCCGCGGAAAGTTACGCAGCCGGAGGCTGAGATTTCAGCCCGTGGGGGTCCCCCCTGCTCCTTAAGAGCTTGGGGGAGTTTGAGGACGGCCCGAAGGGCGACAGAGGGTACGCGAAGGGGGGCCTGAACCATTTCCGGTTCAGGCCCCCCTTCGCACCGTTCAAGCGACGCTAGGTCACTGCGTAGCACGCGCCTCACGACGGTTGCCGCGGAAGTTGTTCACCCTCCGAGCCGTGGCGAAGAGGGGAATCACCGCGCCGAGGACGAGCTGCAGCGCGCAGCCGGTCTGCAGCAGCAGCTGGCCGCCCGGCGCCTCGAACGCCCAGGCCGCGAGCAGCCCCATCGCCGCGACGATCCAGGAGAGCATGGCCACCGCGAGGGGGCCCCGCGGCTTCGGGTACTCGACGCGGCTGACCATGAGCCAGGCCGTGCCGATGATCGCGAGGAGCGTCGCCACGAAGGGCAGCTCCAGGAGCACGATCGAGACGACCGTCAGCGCTCCGAAGGGGGACGGCATGCCCTGGAAGGTGCCGTCCTTCACGGTCACGCAACTGAACCGCGCAAGCCGCAGCACCACCGCCAGCAGCACGACGATCGCGCCGACCGCCGCCACCCGCTGGTGCGCGTCGTCGGCGACCATGCCGTAGACGAGGACGAAGTACGCCGGCGCCAGACCGAAGCTGATCAGGTCCGACAGGTTGTCCAGCTCCGCGCCCATCGGCGAGGACCGCAGCTTGCGCGCCACGAGCCCGTCGAAGAGGTCGAAGACGGCCGCGCAGAGCATCAGGATCACGGCGGTCGCGGCGGAGTGCCGCGCCATGCCGCTCTCGTTGCTGCCCTGGAGGTGCGGGATGAGGATCCCCGTGGTGGTGAAGTACACCGCCATGAAGCCGCACGTGGCGTTGCCGAGCGTGAGGGTGTCCGCTATCGAGAGGCGCAGTGAGAGAGGCATCTCCTCATCGGCCTCGTCCTCCACCGCCTCGGGCACCCAGCCCGCCTGTGTCTCGGGATCAACCACGGTCAATGCGAGTCACCCCAGCCACGGTCTTCTGACCGACCTCCACGTCCACCTCGACGCCCTCGGGGAGGTAGATGTCGACGCGCGAGCCGAAACGGATCAGGCCGATCCGCTCACCCTGCTCCACCTTCGTGCCCTGCGGCACGTACGGCACGATGCGCCGCGCGACCGCGCCCGCGATCTGGATCATCTCGATGTCGCCGAGCTCGGTGTCGAAGTGCCAGACAACGCGCTCGTTGTTCTCGCTCTCCTTGTTGAACGCCGGGACGAACCCGCCGGGGATGTGCTCCACGGACGTCACGGTGCCGGCCAGCGGCGCGCGGTTGACGTGGACGTTCAACGGGCTCATGAAGATGGCGACGCGGGTACGCCCGTCCTTCCACGGCATGATGCTCTGCACCACGCCGTCGGCGGGGGAGATGACCCGGCCCTGAGCGATCTCGCGCTCGGGGTCGCGGAAGAACCACAGCATGCCCGCCGCCAGCGCGGTGGCGGGCACGGCTACGGCCGCGGCGCCCTTGGAGCGGCGCGCGCGAGCGAGGCTGAGTGCCGCGGTTGCGACGGTCGGCAGGAGCCACGGCGATGCTCCGCGAGCAAGGCGTCCCTGAAGAATGCCGTCGCGTGGTGCAGAGGTTTGGCTGTGGGGCATGGATGACCTTCGTAGCGGATGATGCCGCGCAGTGATACGGGGGACGGCGGCTTTTTCCGGATGCTATCGGTTGCGGGCCACAACTGGGCAAGCCAGGAAGCTGAGTCGGCGGCCGAAGAGTGTTGACAGGGTGTGATCTTCTTCTCGGTGAAAGTGGCCCAAACCGGGCATCTAGCCCTGGAATCGATACTCTTCGAGTAGCCGTCGGCCAATGATCATTTTCTGGATCTCGGCGGTACCTTCACCGATCAGCAGCATCGGGGCCTCGCGGTAGAGGCGCTCGATCTCGTACTCCTTCGAGAAGCCGTAACCGCCGTGAATCCGGAACGCATCCTCCACTACTTCCTTGCAGTACTCGGAGGCGAGGTACTTCGCCATCCCTGCTTCGAGGTCGTTTCGTTCCCCGGAGTCCTTTTTGCGCGCTGCATTTACCATCATCGCATGGGCGGCCTCGACCTTGGTAGCCATCTCGGCCAGCTTGAACTGAATTGCCTGGTGCTGGGCGATGGCCTTGCCGAAAGTGTGGCGTTGCTGTGCATATGAGACACCGAGCTCAAATGCACGCTGCGCGACGCCGCAGCCACGGGCCGCGACATTGACGCGCCCCACCTCGACGCCGTCCATCATTTGGTAAAAACCTCGGCCGGTGGTCCCGCCGAGCACGCGATTGGCCGGAATTCGCAGCCCGTCCATGATGAGTTCGGTCGTGTCGACGCCCTTGTAACCCATCTTGTCGATCTTGCCGGGGATGGTGAGACCGGGCCGGACCTCTCCGAACCCGGGCTCCTTCTCCACGAGGAAGGTCGTCATCGACTTGTGCGGCGCCGTGCCCTGCGGGTGTCCTTCGTCACTCCGGCACAGAACGGCCACCAGAGTCGACGTCCCCCCGTTGGTCAGCCACATCTTCTGACCGTTGAGAACGTACTCGTCGCCGTCCTTGACGCCCTTGGACGTGATCGCCGACACGTCCGAGCCGAGCCCCGGCTCCGACATCGAGAAGGCGCCCCGCACCTCGCCGGCCGCCATCCGCGGCAGGAAGGTGTCCTTCTGCTCCTGCGTGCCGTGCTGCTTGAGCATGTAGGCGACGATGAAGTGGGTGTTGATGATGCCGGAGACCGACATCCAGCCACGCGCGATCTCCTCGACGCACAGCGCGTACGTGAGCAACGACTCGCCCAGGCCGCCGTACTCCTCCGGGATCATGAGCCCGAAGAGGCCCAACTCCTTGAGGCCGTCGACGATCTGCTGCGGGTACTCGTCGCGGTGCTCCAGATCGGTCGCGACCGGAATGATCTCCTTGTCGACGAAGTCCCGGACGGTGGAGAGGATCTCCTGCTGGATGTCGGTGAGACCGGCGGTCTGCGCGAGTCGGCTCATGACGTCACTTCTCCTGGCTCTTCGGCTCCGGGCGGCCGGGCTGTTCTCCGCCGCGCTCCTTGATGTACGTCTCGGTGGGCACCATCACCTTGCGGCGGAACACGCAGACCACCGTGCCGTCCTGCTTGTAGCCCCTGGTCTCCACGTACACGATCCCGCGGTCCGACTTGGACTTCGACGGGGTCTTGTCGAGGACCGTCGTCTCGCCGTAGATCGTGTCGCCGTGGAAGGTCGGCGCCACGTGCTTGAGCGACTCGACCTCCAGGTTGGCGATCGCCTTGCCGGAGACGTCCGGCACGGACATGCCGAGCAGCAGCGAGTAGATGTAGTTGCCCACGACGACGTTCTTCCCGAAGTCCGTCGTCTTCTCCGCATAGTTGGTGTCCATGTGGAGGGGGTGGTGGTTCATGGTGAGCAGACAGAAGAGGTGGTCGTCGTACTCGGTGACCGTCTTCCCGGGCCAGTGCTTGTACACGGCGCCGACTTCGAACTCTTCGTAGGTGCGGCCGAACTGCATGTGTCTTACGCCTCCGGGGCCTCGAACTTGGACGTGCGGGTCATCCCGGCCGCACGGCCCTTCCCGGAGATGACGAGCGCCATCTTCCGGCTCGCCTCGTCGATCATCTCGTCGCCGAGCATCGCCGAGCCCTTCTTGCCGCCCGCCTCGGACGTGTAGTACTCGTACGCGTCCAGGATCAGTTCGGCGTGGTCGAAGTCCTCCTGGGAGGGCGAGAAGACCTCGTTGGCCGCCTCGACCTGGCCCGGGTGCAGGACCCACTTGCCGTCGAAACCGAGCGCGGCGGCGCGGTTGGCCACCTCGCGGTAGCCGTCGACGTTCTTGATCTGCAGGTAGGGGCCGTCGATCGCCTGGAGGTTGTTGGCGCGGGCCGCCATCAGGATCTTCATCAGGATGAAGTGGTAGGCGTCCGCCGGGTAGCCGGGCGGCTGCTCGCCGACGACCAGGGACTTCATGTTGATGGAGGCCATGAAGTCGGCCGGGCCGAAGATGATGGTCTCCACGCGCGGGGAGGCCTCGGCGATCGCGTTGACGTTGTTGAGGCCCCGCGCGTTCTCGATCTGCGCCTCGATGCCGATCTTGCCGACCTCGAAGCCCATCGTCTTCTCGATCTGCGTGAGCAGGTAGTCGAGGGCGACGACCTGCTCGGCGCTCTGCACCTTCGGCAGCATGATGCAGTCGAGGTTCTGGCCCGCGCCCTCGACGACCGTGACGACGTCGCGGTAGGTCCACTCGGTGGTCCAGTCGTTGACGCGCACGACCCGCGTCTTGCCCGTCCAGTCGCCCTCGTTGAGGAACTTGACGATGGTGTGCCTGGCCTCCGGCTTGGCGAGCGGCGCGCAGGCGTCCTCCAGGTCCAGGAAGACCTGGTCGGCCGGGAGGCCCTGGGCTTTCTCCAGGAAGCGGGGGTTCGAACCCGGGACCGCGAGGCAGGAGCGGCGCGGACGAAGACGGTTGATCGCCTGCGCGGCGGAGCCGCTCGTTGGAAGGGCGGTGGCGGGCGACGGGTGGGCGGGCGCGGTCATGCGGGGACCTCCAGTGGGTCGAGCTTGTTCGCTTTCCGGATCTCGTCGACGATACGGCCGATGATCTCGGTGATGCCGAAGTCCTTGGGGGTGAAGACGGCGGCCACACCCGCCGCCTTCAGGTCCTCGGCGTCGCTGTTGGGGATGATGCCCCCGGCGATGACGGGGATGTCGGGGGCGCCGGCCTCGCGCAGCCGCTCCAGCACGTCGGGCACGAGCTGCGCGTGCGAGCCGGAGAGGATCGACAGGCCCACCGCGTGCACGTCCTCGGCGAGCGCCGCGTCGACGATCTGCTCGGGCGTGAGGCGGATGCCCTGGTAGACCACTTCGAAGCCGGCGTCCCTGGCGCGCACGGCGATCTGCTCGGCGCCGTTGGAGTGCCCGTCGAGGCCGGGCTTGCCGACCAGGAAGCGGAGCCGGCCGCCGCCGAGCTCCTCGGCGGTGCGCGCGACCTTCTCGCGGACGAGGGCGAGCGGCGAGCCCTCCTCCGCCGCGACGGCCACCGGAGCGCTGGAGACGCCCGTGGGCGCCCGGAACTCCCCGAAGACCTCCCGCAGGGCCCCGGCCCACTCCCCGGTCGTCACACCGGCGCGTGCGCACTCCAGGGTGGCCTCCATGAGGTTGCCCGTCCCCGCGGCCACCTCCTTGAGGCGCTGCAGGGCCTTGCACGGGCGCGGGTGGTTGAACGGCGGCTGGTAGCGGGTGTCGCGCCAGTCCTTGATGGCCCGCACGGTGCGCGCCTCGCCGGCCGGGTCGACCGTCATGATCGCCGCGTCCAGGTCGGCGGTGAGCGGGCTCGGCTCGGTGGACTCGTACGAGTTCACGCCGACGATCTTCTCCTGGCCGGACTCGATGCGCGCCCGGCGCTCGGCGTGCGAGGAGACGAGCTGCGACTTGAGGTAGCCGGACTCGACGGCGGCCATCGCGCCGCCCATCTCCTCGATCCGCTCCATCTCGGTCAGGGACTCCTTGACGAGCTCCTCGACCTTGGCCTCGACGACGTGCGAGCCCGCGAAGATGTCCTCGTACTCCAGGAGGTCGCTCTCGTGCGCGAGGACCTGCTGGATGCGCAGCGACCACTGCTGGTCCCAGGGCCGGGGCAGGCCGAGCGCCTCGTTCCAGGCCGGGAGCTGCACGGCACGCGCGCGTGCGTCCTTGGAGAGGGTGACGGCCAGCATCTCCAGGACGATGCGCTGGACGTTGTTCTCCGGCTGGGCCTCGGTCAGGCCCAGCGAGTTGACCTGCACGCCGTAGCGGAACCGGCGGTGTTTCGGGTTCTCGATGCCGTATCGCTCGCGCGTGACCTGATCCCAGATCCGCCCGAACGCCCGCATCTTGCACATCTCCTCGATGAAGCGGACACCCGCGTTCACAAAGAAGGAGATGCGGGCCACGACGTCCCCGAACTTCTCCTCGGGAACCTGCCCCGAGTCGCGTACGGCATCGAGAACCGCGACGGCGGTGGACATCGCGTACGCGATCTCCTGGACCGGTGTGGCCCCCGCCTCCTGGAGGTGGTAGCTGCAGATGTTGATGGGGTTCCACTTGGGGATGTGGGCCACCGTGTACGTGATCATGTCGGTGGTCAGCCGCAGCGAGGGACCCGGCGGGAAGACGTGCGTCCCGCGCGAGAGGTACTCCTTGACGATGTCGTTCTGCGTCGTCCCCTGGAGCTTGGTGATGTCCGCACCCTGCTCCTCCGCGACCACCTGGTAGAGCGCCAGGAGCCACATGGCGGTGGCGTTGATCGTCATCGAGGTGTTCATCTGCTCCAGGGGGATGTCCTGGAACAGCCGTCGCATGTCGCCGAGGTGCGAGACCGGCACGCCGACCCGGCCGACCTCACCGCGGGCGAGGATGTGGTCGGGGTCGTAGCCGGTCTGCGTGGGCAGGTCGAAGGCGACCGAGAGCCCGGTCTGCCCCTTGGCGAGGTTGCGCCGGTACAGCTCGTTGGACGCCTCCGCCGTGGAATGACCGGCGTACGTCCGCATGAGCCACGGCCGGTCCTTCTGGCGCTCTGTCATGTTCCGCTGCTCCTCAGTGCGTTCAGACGTTGCGGAAGCGGTTGATGGCGTCGATGTGCTGGGCCCGCTTCTCGGGGTCACGCACGCCGAGGCCCTCCTCGGGGGCCAGCGCGAGGACGCCGACCTTGCCCTGGTGGAGGTTGCGGTGGACGTCGTAGGCGGCCTGGCCGGTGTCCTCCAGGCGGTACGTCTTGGAGAGCGTGGGGTGGATCTTGCCCTTGGCGATCAGGCGGTTGGCCTCCCACGCCTCGCGGTAGTTGGCGAAGTGCGAGCCGATGATGCGCTTGAGGGACATCCACAGGTAGCGGTTGTCGTACTCGTGCATGTAGCCCGAGGTCGAGGCGCAGGTGGTGATGGTGCCGCCCTTGCGGGTGACGTAGACCGAGGCGCCGAAGGTCTCGCGGCCGGGGTGCTCGAAGACGATGTCGATGTCCTCGCCACCGGTGAGCTCGCGGATGCGCTTGCCGAAGCGCTTCCACTCCTTGGGGTCCTGGGTCCGCTCGTCCTTCCAGAACTTGTACCCCTCGGCGTTCCGGTCGATGATCGCGTCGGCGCCCATGGCGCGGCAGATCTCCGCCTTCTGCGGGCTGCTCACCACACAGATGGGGTTGGCGCCGCCCGCGAGCGCGAACTGCGTGGCGTAGCTGCCGAGTCCGCCGCTCGCGCCCCAGATCAGGACGTTGTCGCCCTGCTTCATGCCGGCGCCGTTGCGGGACACCAGCTGGCGGTACGCGGTGGAGTTGACCAGACCGGGCGACGCGGCCTCCTCCCAGCTCAGGTGGCCCGGCTTGGGCATGAGCTGGTTGGACTTGACGAGCGCGATCTCGGCGAGGCCGCCGAAGTTGGTCTCGAAGCCCCAGATGCGCTGCTCGGGGTCGAGCATCGTGTCGTTGTGGCCGTCGGACGACTCCAGCTCGACGCTGAGGCAGTGCGCGACGACCTCGTCACCGGGGTTCCAGGCGTTCACGCCGGGGCCGGTGCGCAGCACGACGCCCGCCAGGTCGGAGCCGATGATGTGGTGCGGCAGGTCGTGGCGCTTGGTGAGCTCGCTGAGCCTGCCGTACCGCTCCAGGAAGCTGAACGTGGACACCGGCTCGAAGATCGAGGTCCACACGGAGTTGTAGTTGACCGAGGAGGCCATGACGGCCACCAGGGCCTCGCCCGGGCCGAGTTCGGGGATCGGCACGTCGTCCAGGTGGAGCGACTTGCGCGGGTCCTTGTCGCGGGTCTCGAGCCCGGCGAACATCTCCGTCTCGTCCTTGTGCACGGTGATGGCGCGGTACGAGTCGGGCAGGGGGAGAGCGGCGAAGTCGGCCGACGTGACCGCGGCGGTGCCGTTCGCGGTGCGGGTCTGCGCCTGAATCGCGTCCAGGATTTCCTTCACGGTTTTGCCTCCGGCGAAGAAGCGTCTGAGGGAACGCTCTTGAGGGTTGCGTCGGGTGCTGAAGTTGCGGTGGAGGTGTGCCGTCGGTTCGGCGGAGGGTGGTGCTCGGCGACGCCCTGGTGGGGCGCGGGAGGTGCCTGTGACGCAGGCGTCCGGGCGCACAAGCCGTGGCTTGAGGGGACAGCCGGCGTACGGGAGTTCGCTGTACGCCGGCCGCCCGGACACCCTCAACGTATGGCACCGCGTGCCAACGGGCAAGACACTGGGTGCCATTAATTTTTGACCGATGATCGATCAGTGCAGGTCAGAGGGGGTGCGAGCGCGACGAAGGGGGCGCTACCGGTCGGTAGCGCCCCCTCGAAAGTCCAGGACGAATCGGGTCGAACGGGTGACTATGAGCGCTCGCGCAGCGCCTTCTCGATGGTCCGCATGACCTCGTCGAGCGGCGCGTCCGTGCGCGCCACCGTGACCAGGACCTCACCCTGCGCCGACGCCGTCGCCGGGGCCGCGGCGGGCAGGGTGTCGCGGCCCGCGCCGATGCCGCTGCCGAAGGTGCGGCGCACGATGGCGAAGGCGTGGTCCAGCTGGGTCTCCACGTCGCCCTGGCCGCCGGCCCGCAGCCAGCGCCGCAGCACGTGGTTGTGGGCGGTGACCACGGCGGAGGCGGCGACCTCGGCGAGCAGCGGGTCGTCGTTGCCGTCGTGGTGCGCGTGCTCGTCGAAGTGGCCCAGCAGATAGCGCGTGAAGAGCCGCTCGTAGCGGGCCACCGAAGCGATCTCGCGCTCGCGGAGCGTGGGCACCTCACGGGTGAGGCGGTAGCGCTCCACGGAGACCGCGGGCGACGCCGCGTACATCTTCATGACTTCCTTGATCCCCCGGCACACCGTGTCCAGCGGGTGCTCGTGCGGCGGCGCCGCGTTGAGCACCGCCTCCGCGCGGATCAGGGTGTCGTCGTGGTCCGGGAAGATCGCCTCTTCCTTGGAGCGGAAGTGCCGGAAGAAGGTCCGGCGGGCCACCCCGGCCTGCGCGGCGATCTCGTCGACCGTCGTGGCCTCGTACCCCTTGGACGCGAAGAGCTCCATGGCCGCGGCCGCCAGCTCCCTGCGCATCTTGAGCCGTTGGGCGGCGGCACGGCTGCCCGCGGCACTCTCCGGAGCGTCTGAGCTTGCGTTGCGTGAGGACTTGGCGGCCTTGGACATGCCACGAACGTACTGCATGGGCGCGGCGAGGTGCTCCTGAGGGACGGGGCTGCCCGGGGGTTCGAGCAGCCCTCCCCAGTCGGCCCGTTCGCCCCGGAGCCCCTCGGCCTGCTCAGCGCCGGGCATATTCGCGGAAGCCACGGCCCGTCTTGCGGCCGAGGCAGCCCGCGGCCACCAGGTGTTCGAGCAGCGGCGCCGGGGCCAGGCCCGGGTCGCGGAACTCGCGGTGCAGCACCTTCTCGATCGCCAGCGAGACGTCCAGGCCGACCACGTCCAGGAGCTCGAAGGGGCCCATGGGGTAGCCGCCGCCGAGCTTCATCGCGGCGTCGATGTCGTCCAGCGTCGCGTAGTGCTCCTCGACCATCTTGATCGCGTTGTTGAGGTAGGGGAACAGCAGCGCGTTCACGATGAACCCGGCGCGGTCGCCGCAGTTCACCGGGTGCTTGCGGATCGTCCCGCAGACCTCGCGGACCGTGGCGTGCACGTCGTCCGCGGTGACCACGGTGCGGACGATCTCGACCAGCTTCATCGCCGGGGCCGGGTTGAAGAAGTGCATGCCGATCACGTCGCCGGGCCGCGAGGTGGCGCGGGCGCAGGCCACCACCGGCAGCGAGGACGTCGTGGTGGCGAGGATCGCGCCCGGCTTGCAGACCTTGTCGAGCGTCGTGAAGAGCTGCCGCTTGATCTCCAGGTCCTCGGCGACCGCCTCCAGGGCCAGGTCGACGTCGGCGAACGCCTCGTACGACCCGGCGGGGGTGATCCGGTCCAGCGCCCGCGCGGCGGTCTCGGCCGTCATCCGGCCCTTGTCGACCGAGCGCGCGAGCGACGTGCCGATCCGCGCCTTCGCCGTCTCGGCCTTCTCCTCGCTGCGCGCGGCGAGGACCACGTCGTAGCCGGCCTTCGCGAAGACCTCGGCGATGCCGGACGCCATGGTGCCGGAGCCCGCGACGCCCACCGAGCGGACCGTGCGCCCCTGCGCCCGTGCCCCGCCCGCCGTCGGGGTGAGCGCGTCGGCCACCACCTCTTCGCTGCCGGGAGCGGCGTACGTGTAGAAGCCGCGGCCGGCCTTGCGCCCGGTCAGCCCCGCCTCGCTGAGCTGCTTGAGGATCGGCGCGGGGGCGTGCAGGCGGTCGTGGGACTCCGCGTACATCGCGTCGAGGACCGTACGGGCGGTGTCCACGCCGATCAGGTCGAGCAGGGCGAGCGGGCCCATCGGCAGGCCGCAGCCGAGGCGCATCGCGGCGTCGATGTCCTCGCGGGAGGCGTACTTCGCCTCGTACATCGCAGCGGCCTGGTTGAGGTAGCCGAAGAGCAGCCCGTCGGCGACGAAGCCGGGCCGGTCGCCGACCGCGACCGGCTCCTTGCCGAGGGCGTACGCCAGCTCGGTGACGGAGGCGACGGCGGCGGGGGCCGTCAGGACGGACGACACGACCTCGACGAGCTTCATCGCGGGCGCCGGGTTGAAGAAGTGCAGGCCCAACACCCGCTCGGGGCGCGCCGATTCGGCAGCGAGCCGGGTCACGGACAGCGCGTTGGTGCCGGTCGCGATGATCGTGTCGGGGCGCACGACGGCGTCGAGCTCCCGGACGACCTGCTGCTTGATCTCGTACGACTCCGGGACGACCTCGATGACCAGATCGGCGTCGGCGGCGGCCCGCACGTCGGTGAAGGTCCGGAACCGGGCGAGGATGCCGCGGCGCTCCTCCTCCGTGAGGCGCTCCCGGCGCACGGCGCGGGCGGTGGAGGCCTCCAGGGCGGCGACCGCGCGGGTGGCCGCGGCCTGGCTGACGTCGATGCCGACGACCTCGCGGCCCGCGCGGGCCAGGACCTCGGTGATGCCGGTGCCCATGGTGCCGAGACCGATGACGGCGACGGTGTTCAGGGGAGTGTCCATGCGGGGACTCCAGGAAGAGAGTGACGACTGAGGGGCGCGCGGGCACGGCAGCACATGCGTCGGGCGGAGCTGCGACGTCAACTGCCGTACGGCGGGCGGGAAGTGATACGTGTCGTGTCCGGGCGGCGCGCAGGGCACGCCCGGTGAGAAGCCGACCGGCTCTGTCCCGGAGCCACGTCGTACTGAGGTACCTGAAGTACCGAACCGACCAGACACTCACGGTGGCTGCGTCACCAGGCCACCGCGAGAAAGGAACTGCTGCAGGGAGTGTGCCCCGCTCACATGAGACTAACCGGCGAGTAACGAGCGCGCCAGCCCGCGCTGTTCTCCGGTGCCTGTGATCTATGTCGCGACCCCGGGAGCGCCTAGGCTCGCGGTCATGGATGAGGAGTTGCGGACGGTGACGGAACGCTTACGGGCCGAGGCGGGCGGATCCGAGGAGTACGAGCGGCTGATCGCGACGGCGGACCTCGACGAACTCGCCGAGGTGCTCGTCTCGCCCGGGCAGCCCCTGTGGGCCCGGGAGTTGGCGGCGTTCAGGCTCGGCGTCGCCGGTGACCGCAGGGCCTTCGAGTCGCTCGTCCTCCTCCTCAACCACCGGGACCCGCCGCGGTGCGCGGCGGCGGCGCACGCGCTGGCCCGGCTCGGCGACCCGCGCACGGCGCGCGCGGCGGCCGCCCTCGCGACGAACGAGCTCCGCATCGCGTACGCGCTCCACCCGGTGCGGCTGCTGACCGAACTGCGCGCCCCCGAGTCGGCGCCCGCGCTGATCACCACGCTGCAGCGCAGGCTGGCGCCGCACGACCCGTACGGCAAGATCGCGCTGGCCTGCGTGGAGGGGCTCGGGGCGCTCGGGGACGAGCGGGCCAGGCCGGTCCTGATGGCCGCCCGCGGCCACCCACGCCTCGCGGCGGCGGCTTCGGCGGCGCTGGCGCGGCTGCCGGGGTGAGGCGCTCCGGGGTGAGGCGCCCCGGGGGTGAGGCGTGGGCTCAAGGGAGGTCGCGGCGGTAGCGCAGCTCCGGGACGGCCCTGTCCCCGACCGTCTGCGGGTCCAGGGCGCCGTCCGCCACGAAGCCGAAGCGCTCGTAGAAGCGGCGGGCGCGGGTGTTGCCCTCGACGACCCACAGCCGCAGCGTCGGGTGGCCCTCGGCGGTGCAGCGCGCCACGCACTCCAGGAGCAGCGCGCGGCCCACACCCGTGGAGTACTGCTCCGGGTGCGCGTACAACGCGTACAACTCGGCTTCGCCCCGCGGCAGATCGTCGTCGCGCGCGGGCCCGAACGCGATCCAGCCGGCGACGCGACCGGCCCGCTCCGCGACCAGGTCCACCGTCGAGGCGTCACCGCGCGCGAGCCGCTCGCGCAGCTGGCTGGCGTTCTCCTCGACGTCGAGGGCGTCCAGGAACGGCTGAGGCATCAGCCCGGCGTACGCCGAACGCCAGCCGAGGACGCGGAGGGTGGCCACGGCCTCGCAGTCGGCCTCGCGCAGGGTGCGGATGCGCAGGGCGGGGACCCGCAGGGCGCGATTGCGCGGTGACGTCATGCGCTCGGGCTCAGGCACCTACTCCGCCACCACCGCGAACGCCTCTATCTCCATCAGGAACTCCGGCGCGACCAGCGCCGCCACCTGCACCGCCGAGGCCGCGGGGAGCCGGTCCGGGTCCAGGAACGCGTCGCGCGCCGCCCGCACGGCCGGCATGTGGGCCATGTCCGTCATGAAGTACGTCAGCTTCACGACGTCGTCGAAGGTCGCGCCCGCCGCGGCGAGGCAGCGCCGCAGGTTCTCGAAGACCTGCCGGGCCTGCGCCCCCGCGTCGCCCTCGCCGACCGGCTTTCCTTCCGCGTCCAGGGCCAACTGGCCGGACACCGCCACGAAGCGGCCGCTTCCCATGACGACGTGGGTGTACGCGGAGGCGGGGGCGACGCCCTCGGGGGCGCTGATGTGGGTCAGTCGGCTCATGACTCCATGGTGGACCACGGGTGTGACAACGCGGGGCGCCCGATGGCGGACGCCGTTCCGCGGCCGTTGCCCTCCGCGCCCCCGGAGGCGTCCGAGGCCCCCCGAACGGCGGACCGCGGCTTCGGGTCCGGCTGCGCCTTGCACACCGCGTCGACCTCGCCGGTGCCCCGCGGCACCGTGCCGTTCGCCAGGTAGGCGGTCAAGTGGCGGTCCAGGCAGGCGTTTCCGCTCAGGGTGACGCCGTGGTTGCCGCCGCCCTGCTCGACCACCAGACGCGAGCCGGCCAGCTTGCGGTGCAGGGTGACGGCGCCGTCGTACGGCGTGGCGGGGTCTTCGGTCGCCTGGAACAGCAGCACGGGCGGGAGTTCGGTGTTGGCGACGTCCGGCGGGAAGAGCGAGTGCGTCGGCCAGAAGGCGCACGGTGCGTTGTACCAGGCGTTGTTCCAGGTGGAGAACGGTGCCTTCGCGTGCACCCGGTCGTTGTCGGCGCGCCAGGTGGCCCAGTCGTGCGGCCACTGGGCGTCCCGGCACTGTACGGCGGTGTAGACGCTGTAGCTGTTGTCGCCGGCGGCGTTCACCGCGGCGTAACTCTCGTAGGCCTTGACGAGCGGGGCGCTCTTCTTGGTGTTGGCGTAGGCCGCGAACGCCTCGGCGAGGGAGGGCCAGTAGCCGTTGTAGTAGCCGCCCGGGATGAAGGTGTCCTCCAGTTCGGCGGCGCCCACCTTCTTGCCGGCCGGCTTCTTGGCGAGCGCGGCCCGCATCGCGTACCACTTGGCCTCGACCTTCGCGGGGTCCTTGCCGAGCCGGTACGTCGCGTCGTGCCGGGCGATCCAGGCCATGAACGCCTTGTGGCGGGCGTCGAAGGCCTCGTCCTGGCGGAGGTTGTCCGCGTACCAGACGCCCGAGGGGTCGACCAGGGAGTCGAGTGCCATGCGGCGGACCCGGTGCGGATAGAGCTTTCCATAGAGCGCACCCAGGAGGGTGCCGTAGGAGTAGCCGAAGTAGTTGATGCGCTGCGCGCCGAGGGCCGCGCGGATGGAGTCCATGTCCTGGACGACGCTCACCGTGTCGATGAAGGGCAGCAGGTCCCGGTACTTCGTGCCGCACGCCTGGGCGAAGGCCCGCGCGCGGTCGAGGTTGGCCCGTTCCAGGGCCGCCGTGGTCGGCACGGTGGCGGGGCGCACGGGGGAGAAGTGACCGGGTCGGCAGTCGAGGGCGGGCCTGCTCTTGCCCACGCCCCGTGGGTCGAAGCCGATGACGTCATACTGGGCCGCCACCTTGTTCGGCAGCGCGTCGGCGACGGACCCCGCCATGGCCAGCCCACTGCCGCCGGGCCCGCCGGGATTGACCAGGAGCGGTCCCTGCGACACCTTCGCGGTGTGCGGGACGCGGGACAGGGCGAGGGTGAGCTGTCTGCCGCGCGGCTCCTGACGGTCGAGCGGGACTTTCAGGGAGGCGCATTGGAGCGTCGGGTGGTCCTTGGTGGCGCACTTCTTCCACGTGAGCGGGGCGGGGGAGTGCGGGGTGGCCGCCCGCGCTGGCGCACCCGAAGCAGGTGGCACCGTGGTGACCAGTCCGGCAGCCGCGACGGCGACTGAGCAGAGTACGACGGCGTGCTTCTTCATCCGGCCTCCCGGGGCGACGGGTCCGGGGCCCTCCTGGCGGTGACCCTCGGCCCAGCGCATGCTCCCGGAAACCGCGCCGGAAAGGGGGCGCTGCGGCGGAAATTGCCCCTAAAGGGGCGGGGTATTGGAGCAGGGTGAACGCCGACGGCTACCCCTACGGCCCATATGGCCCGTCGGCGACCTCAACTGCCGGTGTGGACACGGGCTTCGACCGAGAACCCGGGGGCACCCCGTTCACGTAGGCCGACGCAGGTCGGCTGACCCGCGGAGTGAACCATCCCCCCGTCTCGGGTGGAGCAGGAGGACCATCCATGCATGAAACCTCGACTCGTCCAGGGCTTCGTCGGGCGATGATGCAACTGCTCGTCGTCCTGCTCGTCCTCTACCTGGTGTGGTTCGCCGTTTCATACCTCGCAGGCGGATCGCTCGGTGCCTCACTGGCCGCGCCACTTATGCTCCTGGCCCCCGGAACCGGGATTGCGGTCATCCGTTACCGGCAGTTCAAGCGCGCGTAGGGCCGAGCCGTGTGAGGCTCCGTGGGGCTCGCAAAGCAGCAGGCTCGCCGGCCGACCTCGTCAGAGCAGCGTCAGCTGGGTCGGCCCTGGTCCGGTGGTCGGCTCGGGGTTCGCCGGGACGTGGATCCGGCGGGACGCCCCCGCGCGGGAGGGGCCGATGCCGAACTCCTCGGCCAGTTCGTGCACATGGCGGGTGACGCGCCGCTGGTACCACTTCGGGGCGTAGGCCCCCTCCGCGTACAGCCGCTCGTACCGGCGCACCAGATGCGGGTGGTGCTGCGCCAGCCACGTCATGAACCATTCGCGCGCCCCCGGCCTCAGGTGCAGCACCAGCGGGGTCACGGAGGTTGCGCCGGACGCGGCGATGGCCCGGACCGTGGCGCGCAACTGGTCGGGGTGGTCGCCGAGGAACGGGATGACGGGCGCCATCAGGACGCCGCAGCCGATGCCGTGGTCGGTCAGCGCGCGGACGACGTCGAGGCGTCGCTCCGGAGCCGGCGTGCCCGGCTCGACCGTGCGCCACAGCTCCTGGTCGACGAAGCCCACGGAGACGGAGATCCCCACGTCCGTCACGTCCGCCGCCTGACGCAGCAGGTCGAGATCGCGCAGGATCAGTGTGCCCTTGGTCAGGATCGAGAAGGGGTTGCCGTGGTCGCGCAGCGCCTCGATGATCCCCGGCATCAGGCGGTAGCGGCCCTCCGCGCGCTGGTAGCAGTCCACGTTCGTGCCCATGGCGATGTGGTCGCCGTGCCAGCGCGGCGAGGCGAGCCGGTGCCGCAGCAGTTCGGCGGCGTTGACCTTGACGACGATCTGGCTGTCGAAGCCGAGGCCGGTGTCCAGGTCCAGGTAGCTGTGCGTCTTGCGGGCGAAACAGTAGACGCACGCGTGCGTGCACCCCCGGTAGGGGTTCACGGTCCATTCGAACGGCATCCGGGACGCGCCCGGCACGCGGTTCACGATCGAGCGGGCCCGCACCTCGTGGAAGGTGATGCCCCGGAACTCCGGGGTGTCGAAGGTACGTGTGGTCACCGCGTCCGCGCCGAACAGCGCGGCGTCGGCGGTCCTCCGACGCGGCTCGTCGGAGAGGTTCTCCCAGCGCATGACGCCTCCTCGGTAGCACTGACCACAGAATAGAACATCTGTTCCCTTGATCGTGCGACTTGATCGGGCCCTTGATCGTGCGGACGAGTGCCTTGGTAGGGTCATGCCAGGCGCGACGTACGCGACCGGACGGTTACGAGGGAGGTTGATGAATATGGCCCGCCAGGCGCTTCATCAGCATGCCCTTGTCCGGGCCGCACGGGTCTGAGGCCAAAGAGCCTCCCCGTAATGACGCGGTCCGGTCGTCCGAACGACCCGACCTGGAGTGTCGCGTGCCTTCTTCCCTCTCTGCCTCTACCTCTGCTTCCTCTTCCTCTGCCTCCTCTGCCTCTTCCCCCTCTCTCGCCCTCGTCGGTGTGGACCTGACGACGGAACGCCTCGTCCTGCGGGACTGGTCCGTCGAGGAGATCACCGCCGTCGTCCGCGACGAGCGGCTCGACCACTGGGCGCCGGACTTTCCCGCCGACGGCGACCGCGTCATCGCGGGCTTCGCGATCGGCCAGCCCGACGTGCCGGGCGCACACGGCCACCGGCTGATCGTCGAGCGGGCGAGCGGTCTGGTGGTCGGCTCCATCAGCCTGCTCTGGCCGCCGAGCGAAGGGGCCGTGGAGTTCGGGTACGGCGTCGTGCCCTCGCGGCGCGGCCGCGGTTACGCCGCCGAGGCGGCCCGCGCCCTGGTGGCGGCCGCCCTGGCGCTGCCCGGCGTCACCGCCGTCCACGCCGACGTGGAACTGTCCAACCCGGCCTCCCTCCGCGTCCTGGAGAAGGCCGGCCTGCACCGCCTGAACGATGCGGGCGACCCGGACGGTGCGGGCGAGGCCGCAACCGTCGCCCGCTTCCGCGCCACCGCCGGCTCCCTGCCGACCGCGTAACGGCACCGCCCCGCCGAGGGTCCGAGGGCGGCGACCGGGCAGGACCGTGCGCGAGGCATGATCAGAGGCATGCTCGTCGAGTCCCTGTCCGTCGCCGCCCTGGTGGTGGTGCTCGTCTGCGCCGTCGTCCGCCCGTTCCGCTGGCCCGAGGCCGCCTTCGCCGTACCGGCCGCCGGTGTCGTGATCGTGACCGGCGCGATCCCGCTCGACGACGTGCGGGCGGAGGCCGAGCGCCTCGGGCCGGTCATCGGCTTCCTCGCCGCCGTCCTGGTGCTCGCCAAGCTCTGCGCCGACGAGGGGCTCTTCCACGCCTGCGGCACCTGGATGGCGCGCCGCGCCGCCGGCCGGCCCCGACGGCTGCTCGCCGCGGTCTTCGGCCTCGCCTCCGTGATCACCGCGGCGCTCAGCCTGGACGCCACTGTCGTCCTGCTGACCCCGGTCGTCTTCGCCACCGCCTCGCGGATGGGCACCCGCCCGGCGCCGCACGTCTACGCGAGCGCCCACCTGTCCAACACGGCGTCCCTCCTGCTCCCCGTCTCCAACCTGACGAACCTCCTCGCCTTCGCCGCGACCGGACTCAGCTTCACCCGCTTCGCGCTGCTCATGACGCTGCCCTGGCTGGCCGCCATCGCCGTCGAGTACGCCGTCTTCCGGCGCTTCTTCGCCGCCGACCTCGTCGCCCCGGTGGCAGGCACCGAGGCGACGGAGGTGCCGCACATTCCGCGGTTCGCCCTGGTCACCGTCGCCCTCACGCTCGCCGGGTTCGCCGTCGCCTCCGGCGTCGGCGTCGACCCCGCCTGGGCGGCCGCGGCCGGCGCCCTCGTCCTCGCGGTGCGGGCCCTGCTGCGCCGCCGTACGACACCGGTGGCGATCCTGCGCTCCGCCTCGGTGCCGTTCCTGGCCTTCGTCCTCGCCCTCGGCATCGTCGTACGGGCCGTCGTAGACAACGGCCTCGGCGACGCCCTCGGCCGGATCCTGCCGGACGGCACCGCCCTGCCCGCGCTCCTGGGCACCGCCGCCGTCGCCGCGCTGCTCGCCAACCTCATCAACAACCTGCCCGCGGTCCTCGCCCTGGTCCCGCTGGCCGCACCGGCGGGCCCCGGCGCCGTACTCGCCGTACTGATCGGCGTGAACATCGGGCCCAACCTCACGTACGCCGGATCCCTCGCCACGCTGCTGTGGCGCCGCATCGCCCACCAGCACGACCACGAGGTCTCCCTCGCGCGCTTCACCCGCCTCGGCCTCCTCACCACCCCCGCCGCCCTCCTCCTGTCGACCCTCGCGCTCTGGATCTCGCTGAAGCTGCTCCCTGGCTGAGCGAGAGCGAAGGGCCCGGTCCGCGGTCCGGTCAAGCGGCCGACCAGGGACCCGATTTGGGGCGCCGGTGGGGCGGGTGGTTGGCTTTCCGTGCAGACCCCGAGAAACACACATGCTGGAGGAAACCCCATGGCGCAGGTCGAAGCGACCGCGGAGCGGATCATCGCGGCAAAGCCGGACGACGTCTTCGACGCGCTGGCCGACTACAACGGCACGCGGGAGAAGCTCCTCTCGGAGCACTTCAGCGAGTACGAGGTGCGCGAGGGCGGTGACGGGGAGGGCACCCTCGTCCACTGGAAGCTGCAGGCCACCAGCAAGCGGATCCGCGACTGCCTCCTCGACGTCACCGAGCCCACCGACGGCGAGCTGGTCGAGAAGGACCGCAACTCCTCCATGGTCACGACCTGGACGGTGACCCCGGCGGGCGAGGGCAGGTCCCGCGTGGTCGTCACCACCGTGTGGAACGGCGCGGGCGGCATCGGAGGCTTCTTCGAGAAGACCTTCGCGCCCAAGGGCCTCGCCCGCATCTACGACGCCGTGCTCACCAATCTGGCCGCCCAGGTAGAGAAGTAGGCCCCGCGGCGGGCGCGCGGCCCGCGCCACGCGCCCGCCCCACTGCCACGCGCCCGCCCAACTCCCGCTTAACCCATCAGGGTTGTTCCCACGCTCACCGGTTCGAGTGGTTTTCCGTGCGGCTTCGTTGTACGCCGTAGGGCTCCCACCGGCACTTACTCTCCCGAGGCCCCGCGCGGGGCGACTCGTCGCGCTTGCTCGCTGTTGTCGCGTAATGCGAGAAATGGGCGGCGCAGGCGCGACGAGGGGAGCAGGACGTGGGTGGGACGACGCTGGTGAAGGTCGCCGAGCAGGACGAGCGGGACGAGAGGGACGGCCGGGCCGAGCGGGTCGTACGGGATCAGGAGGGGGCCGGCGCCCCCGCCACCCAGGGCGATCAGGGGCGCGGCCAGGCACCGCCACCCGCGCCGGGACCGGCGGGCCACGGGCTCAGCCCCAGCCGGGTGCGGATGGTCTTCGTCGGGCTGATGCTCGCCCTGCTGCTCGCCGCCCTGGAGCAGATGATCGTCGCCACCGCGCTCCCGAAGATCGTCGGTGAGCTGCACGGCCTGGACAAGATGTCCTGGGCGATCACCGCCTACCTCCTCACCTCCACCATCGGCCTGCCCATCTACGGCAAGCTCGGCGACCTCTTCGGGCGCAAGGGCGTCTTCCAGTTCGCGATCGTCGTCTTCATCGTCGGCTCGGCGCTCGCCGGCTGGTCACGGACGATGGACCAGCTCATCGCCTTCCGCGCGATCCAGGGCGCCGGCGCGGGCGGCCTGATGATCGGCGTCCAGGCGATCATCGCGGACATCGTGCCGCCCCGGCAGCGCGGCCGCTACATGGGCCTGATCGGCGCCGCGTTCGGCCTCGCGTCGGTCGCGGGCCCGCTGCTCGGCGGCTTCTTCACCGACCACGTCTCCTGGCGCTGGTGCTTCTACTTCAACGTGCCCTTCGGCCTCGTCACGCTCCTCGTCGTCAGCCTCGTCCTGAAGCTCCCCAAGCCCACCGCCAAGGCCCGGCTCGACGTGCTCGGCGCGCTCCTGCTGGCCGCCGCCTCCACCTGCCTGGTGCTGCTGACCAGTTGGGGCGGGACCGAGTACGAGTGGGGCGACCGCGTCATCCTCGGGCTCGGCGCCGGTGCCGTCGTGGCGAGCGTGCTCTTCCTGGTCGCCGAGAAGTTCGCCGCAGAACCGATCATTCCCCTGCGGCTGTTCCGCGACCCGGTCTTCAACATCACCTCCCTCGTCGGCATGGTCATCGGCATCGCCCTCTTCGGAGCGGCCAGTTACCTGCCGACCTTCCTGCAGATGGTCGACGGCGCGAGCGCCACCGAGTCCGGCCTGCTGATGCTGCCGATGATGGGCGGCATCGTCGGCGCCTCCATCATCTCCGGGCAGCTCATCAGCCACACCGGGCGCTACAAGATCTACCCGATCCTCGGCGGCGCCTTGTCCGTCGTCGGCATGTGGTTGCTCTCGCGCCTGGAGGTGGACACCTCCCGGCTGCAGTACAGCGTCTACATGGCCGTGCTCGGCGCGGGCATCGGCCTGGTCATGCCGGTCCTCGTCCTCGCCGTGCAGAACGCGGTCCGCCCCGCCGACCTGGGCACCGCCACCAGCGCCAACAACTATTTCCGGCAGATCGGCGGCAGCGTGGGCGCCGCCATCTTCGGCACGCTCTTCGCCGACCGGCTCGCCGACGCGCTGCGGGAGCGGATCCCCGCCGGAGCGGGCGCGGCCCTGCCCGACGCCGAGTCCATCACCCCGCAACTCGTCCACACCCTGCCCGCGCCGCTGCGCGACGGCTACATCCAGGCCTACGCCGACGCGATGCCGCGGATCTTCCTCTACCTGGTGCCGGTGCTCGTCCTCGGCATGCTGCTCGCCTTCTTCCTCAAGGAGACTCCCCTGTTGTCCAGCGCCACTTCCCACAACGCACCCGCCGACGAGGCCGTGGCCGTACCGCCGCAGACCCGCCCGGCGACGTACGCGGCCGGGGTCCCGGTCTGCGGCACCGTGCAGCACCCCGACGGCACCGTGGTGCCTCGCGCGGCCCTCACCCTCATCGACGTGGGCGGGCAGCAGATCGGCCGCGGGGCGAGCGGCGAGGACGGGCGGTACGCGCTGTCCACGCCCGGCACCGGCTCCTTCGTGCTGATCGCGGCCGCCGGCGGCCACCAGCCGCAGGCCGTCACCGTCACCGTCGGCGAGCGGCCCGTCGAGCTCGACGTGATCCTCGGCGGCGCGGGCCGCCTCGCCGGCACCGTGGTGACCGCCGACGGCACCCCCGTCAGGGACGCCGCCGTCACGCTCACCGACGTCCGCGGCGAGGTCGTCGCCACCACCCGCAGCGGGCGCGAAGGCGGTTACGTCATCACGGAGTTGGTGGCCGGCGAGTACACGCTGGCGGCCAGCGCCCCCGCGTTCCGCCCCGCCGCCCTGCCGGTCAGCGTGCAGGCCTCCCGCGAGACCCGCCAGGACGTGGAGCTCGCCGGCGGCGCCGTGCTGCGCGGCACCGTGCGGGCCAGCGGCGGCCGGCCGGTCGAGGACGCGCGCGTGACGCTTCTGGACGCCGCGGGCAACGTCGTCGACACCCTCACCACCGGCACGGACGGCACGTTCCGCTTCATCGACCTCTCGTCCGGCGAGTACACCGTGATCGCGGCGGGTTACCCGCCGGTCGCGACCGTCCTGCAGGTCGCCGGCGGCGGCCGCACCGAGCGGGACCTCCAGCTCGGGCACGAGGACTGAGCCGGGGCCGTCCGGCAGCCGGCCGGCGGGCGTCCGAGGGGGCGTGCGCCGGTGGCCCGGCCGCCGCGGGGCAATTCTCGTATTGCCCCGCACGGCAACCCGCGGCGGCCGTACGGTGGTTGGTGGCGGTCCAGATCTTGCGCTGCCAGGGGAAGGAGCATGAGCCATGGAGCGAGGCACTCCGGGCGAGCCGGTCACGCGGAGTGCCGCGTCCGGACGCATCCCGCTGGCCGTGGTCGTCGTCGACGGAGCGGGACTCGTCTCGCACTGGAGCGTCGGCGCGCGCCGCCTCTTCGGGTACGGCAAGGAGGAGGCCGTCGGCCGCCCCGTGGGTGATCTGCTCCCGGTGCACGGCGCGATCCAGGAGGACCGCGAGGACCGTGAGGACCGCGAGGCCTATGGGGCCTACGACGGACTCGGCCCCGACCTGGAGACCTCCCTCGACGGACAGATCTCCTACCCGGCCGCCGGGCGTGCGCGGCTCGCGGAGGCGGGCGGCGGACGGGACGGCGAGGACGACCGGGGCGGAGGCGACCGGGGCGGCGCACGTGACCGTGGCCGCGTCGACGTGCTGTGGTGGGCGTACCCGCTGATCGGCCCCGGACCCGAGCGGCTCCTCGTGCTCGCCGCGGACGCCGCGCGGCTGACTCCGTCCGGGGAGCCGCACGACGGGCGGGGTGAGCGGGACGAGCGCGACGAACGGATCGAGCGGATAGCCCCCGGCTTCGCGCTGCACACCGACTTCCCCGGCGCCGACGAACTGGCCGCCCGGCTGCCCGAGATCCTGCCGAGCATGAGCGTGGGCGAGAGCGCCCGCATCGTCGCCCAGGTCCTCGAACTGGGCTACCCCGTCCTGGAGTTCAGCCACCACGACCGGGTCCCGGTGACCCCGGACTGGGGCGTCGCCCGGCGGGCCGAGCGCAAGGAGCGCAGACGGCGCGCCGCGCAGACCGCCGCCGAGGGACTGCCGGTGACACCGGAGGCGGACGACGTCGAGGACCTGGAGTACGTGGCGGTGCGCGAGCGCCTCGAATTCCTCAACGAGGTCAGCGGACGCATCGGCTCCTCGCTCGATCTGTCCCGGACGATCGTCGAGGTCAGCAAGGCCGTCGTGCCGCGCTTCACGGATGTCGCGGGCACCTATCTGCGCGAGCAGGTCGTCGCGGGCGAGGGCTTTCCCGAGGGCGTGCCGGACGAGACCACCCTGTGGCACCGCGTCGCTCTGGAGCACACCGACGAACCGGGGCGCTGGGACGACGTGGTCCCCGTCGGCGAGTCCATGCCGTTCCCCGCGCACACCCCGTTCTTCCAGTGCATGACCTCCGGCGAACCGGTGCTCGTGCCGCGCATCTCCGACGAGATGGGCAACGCCATCGCCTCGCAGTTCGAGAAGCGCGACATCCGTCCGCTGATCAACCGCCGCTCCATGCTCGTCGTACCCCTGAAGGCGCGCAACGTGGTGCTGGGCTTCATGATCCTGCTCCGCCACGAGGAGCGGCAGGTCTTCAACGACATGGACCGCGTGACCGGCGCCGAACTGGCCGCCCGCGCGGGGCTCGTGCTCGACAACGCCCGCATGTACACGTACCAGGAGAGCGTCGCCGACACCCTCCAGGACAGCATGCTGCCGCACATCCAGCCCAGGATGTCCGGCTGCGACATCGCGACCCGCTATCTGCCCGGCACCCTGCTCGGCCGCGTCGGCGGCGACTGGTTCGACTCGGTCAAACTGCCCGGCTCGCGGACCGCGCTCGTCGTCGGCGACGTGATGGGTCACGGCCTCAACTCGGCGGCGATGATGGGTCAGTTGCGTACGGCCGTGCAGACCATGGCCGCCCTCGACCTGCCGCCCGAGCAGCTCCTGCGCAACCTCGACGACCTCGCGCAGCGCCTCGGCGAGCACTACCTGGCGACCTGCCTGTACGCGGTCTACGACCCGATCGCGGGCGAGCTGCACCTCGCCAACGCCGGCCACATCCCGCCCGTCCTGGTCCGCGCCGAGGACGGCCACAGCGAACTCCTCCACCTGCCGACGGGGGCGCCCATCGGCGTCGGCGGGGTGCCCTTCGAGTCGGTCGTGGTGCGGGTCGCGCCCGGCGACCGGCTGTTGATGTGCACCGACGGCCTGGTCGAAGTGCGCGGCGAGGACATCGGCGTGGGCCTCGCCACGCTCACCGAGTCCGCCGCGCACCCGGCCGCCTCCATGGACGACGCCTGCGACACGATCATCCGCGCCCTCAACACCCGCGGCGGCCGCAAGGACGACGTGGCGCTCCTCATGGCCCGGCTCAACGGCATCGCGGCCCGGGACGTCGCGCACCAGCGCCTCGCCGTCGACGCCGCGGAGGTGGGAAGGGCCCGCGAGACGGTCCGCGCCCAACTGCGCGACTGGTCCCTGGAGCCCCTGGCCGACACGGCCGAACTGCTCGTCAGCGAACTGGTCACCAACGTCGTGCGTCACTCGCGCAGTACGAGGATCGACCTGCGCATGGTCCGCGCCGGCGCGCTCGTGTGCGAGGTCGAGGACGACGACCAGACCCTGCCGACGCTGCTCAACGCGGGCCCGGCCGACGAGTTCGGGCGCGGACTGCGCGTCGTGAGCGCGCTGGCGAAGGAGTGGGGCACGAGCCGGACGCGGCGGGGCAAGACGGTGTGGTTCGAACTGGCGCTGCCGCGGCGTTAGGGCTCCCGGCAGCGGGCGCGCGCCGGCGGAGCGCATCGAATGACCGGTGAAGGGAGTGCGCCGGTGACTTGTCCGTGTGCCCCGGGCGCGGTACACCGATCTTGTCGCCGGCTTCGGCGGCCGTCGTCGCACCCCGGGGAGCACGGACATGAGCATCACGAGTCGGTACAGGGAGGCGTGGGAGGGGTTCTGGCGGGAGGCCTCCGACGAGCCGGGAGCCGTCTTCTGGGACGCCGAACCCGCCCTCACCGCGAGCCTCCATCTCGCCCTCTTCGAACCGCACATGACCGCCGTCGGCCTGCCCGTCGTCGACCTGGGATGCGGCAACGGCACCCAGACGCGGTTCCTCGCCGACCGCTTTCCGCGCGTGCTCGGGGTCGACCTCTCGGCGGCCGCCCTCGACCACGCCCGGCGCGCGGACCCGGCGGGGCAGGTCGACTTCCGGCAGCTCGACGTCGTGGAGAAGAGCGAGGCGCAGCAGCTGCACGCGGAGATCGGCGACGTGAACATCTACATGCGAGGCGTACTGCACCAGTGCGAGCCCGACGACCGGCAGCCGCTCCTGGACGGCATAGCCACGCTGCTCGGCGAGCGGGGCCGCGCGTTCCTCGTCGAACTGTCCGAGCGGGCGCGTCCCGTGCTGATGGAGTTGTTGCAGGGCCCGGCGGGACCGCCGCCGAAACTGGCGCCGGTCTTCGCGCACGGCCTCGCCCCCGCCGAGGTCGTGGACGACGTGGTGGAGGGGTACGTCGAGGCGGCCGGGCTGCGGATCATCGACGCGGACGAGCTGCCGCTGGCCAGTACGGAGTTCACACCCGACGGCACACGCATCGAACTGCCCGCACGGTGGCTGGTGTTGGGGCGCTGAGGCCGTACGGTCAGCCCTCCGAGCCGGGGACGTCCAGCAGGGCGAGAAACGCGGCGGCCGCGGGGGAGGGGGTGAAACGGCTCCAGATGAGCCGCTCGACCCGTACCGGACCGTCGCGGACCGGCACGCTGCACAGGGCGTGCAGTTCGGCGGCGAACGCCGCGGGCAGCAGCGCGATGCAGAGGCCCTGACGGACCAGCCGTGCCATGAGCTCGACGCCGGCCTCGAAGGCGACCTCGCGCCGCAGACCGGCCGCGGCGAACGCGTCGTCCGACTGGGCGCGGGCGGCGGTGCCCGCGGCGAAGTCCACGAACTCCTCCTCGGCCAGGCGGGGCAGCCCCACCTCAAGCTCCCCGGCCAGGGGGTGGTCCGGCGCGACCACGGCCACGTGCGCGCCGTGCGCCAGCTGCAGATCGCGCACGCCCTGCGGCCGGAAACCGGGCGGTACGCCGAGGAACGCCGCGTCCAACGCGCCGTCCCGCACCTGCTCGATGAGGCGTTCACTGCCGGCGACGCGCAGGCTGATCCGCACCTGCGGGTAGCGCTGACGGTAGTCGCGCAGCACCGCGGGGAGGTCGACGGCCGCCACCGTGGGGATCGTGCCGACGGTCAGCCTGCCCCGTATCTCACCGGTGGCCGCCGCCACCTCCGCGCGGGCCCGCTCGGCCGCCTCCAGGGCCTGGCGGGCGGCGGGCAGGAACGCCTCCCCGGCGACGGTGAGCCGCACCCGGCGGCTGGTGCGCTCGAAGAGCCGTGCGCCCAAGTCCTTCTCCAGCCGCGCCACTTGGTGGCTGAGCGCGGACTGGACGACGTGGCACCGCTCGGCGGCGCGGGTGAAGCTCGCGGTCTCCGCCACCGCGACGACGTACCGCATCTGCTGCAGATCCATTGATCCATCGTGAAACACGATGGATCGCATGACAACCATGTGTTGGACCGATCGATGGCTGCTCGGCGATGCTGAACCCACCGGCCCGGCACCACCACGAGGGCCACCCGGACACCATCCGACACCACCTTGGGCGCCGCAGTCGCCCCCGCACCCCATGGAGACCCTCATGCGTGTGATCGCCTTCGACCACCTCGTCCTCAACGTCACCGACGTCGAGCGCTCGCTCGCCTTCTACACCGGCCCGCTGGGTCTTGAGCCGGTCCGGGTGGAGGAGTGGCGGGCCGGCAAGGTCCCCTTCCCGTCCGTGCGGATCAGCCCCACCACGATCATTGACCTGACGACGGCCCCCGACGGGCGCTCCGAGGGCTCCAACGTCGACCACATCTGCCTCGTGGTCGAGCCGCTCGACTGGCAGGAGGTCATCGACTCCGGCGACTTCACGGTGGTGGACGGCCCCGGCGAGCGCTTTGGCGCACGGGGCACGGCACTCTCCCTCTACGTGCGGGACCCGGACGGCAACACGATCGAACTGCGGTGGTACCCGCAGGACGCGTGAGCCGGCCGCAGGCTCCGCTACGCCGAGGCGTCACCCCCGTCGAGCCACTCCTGAAAGGTGGGGCCGGCGAGCCGGGCGTGGGGGCTCGGCAGCAGGGCGTCCTCGGCGATGTCGTCCGTACCGGGCAGGCCGGGATTGTCGACGCCGACCACCTTGACGCCCCGGCGCGCGCCGAGCAGCGCGGCCGCATCGGAGAGGATCTCCCGACGGGGCCCGGCGATCTCGGGGAACGGGGCGCCGGGAACCGCCCCGGCGGGCCCGTCGGAGTCGAGCGCGAGGTCGACCAGTGCCCGCGCCGCGGTGCGCGCGGCGACCAGCTGGCTCGGCCAGTTCGGGATGTACGCCACGTCGCCCCGCTGCCAGTCCAGGAGCTGGCCGACGAACTCGTGGAACTGCGCGGCACGCAGGACGCGGACGGGGAGGCCCGCGGCCATGTGCACCTGCTCGTGGACCTTCTTCGCGGCCCCGAAGCCGCCGGTGGTGCGGTCGACGCCGATGATGGACGCCACCGCGATCCGGGCGACCCCGGCCCGCCGGCCCGCTTCGTGCAGAGTGCGCGCCGACGCGCGGAAGAACTCCGTGGCCGCCTGCTCCTCGGAGGCGGGCCACGACGCGGCGTCGACGATGACGTCCACGTCGGTGAGGGCGTCGGCGAGCGGCGCGCCTCCGGCGACGATGTCCACGCCAGTGGCCCGGGACATCCGTACGACCTCGTGGCCGCGCTCGATGAGGACGTCCACCACGTGGCGCCCCAGCCGCCCGGTCGCTCCGGCGACGGCCACCTTCTGCTTGCTCATGATCCGTACCCTTCTCCAAGTCGCTTTCCGCCACGGCACGTTCGGCCGCGCGGCGTCATGACGAACACGAGACGCCGACGCATGGGCCGCCGTGACGGCGTGACGCTGTGACAAGGGCCATCCGGCACGGCTGTCACGAACCGGGCATGCCCGGCGTCCCGTGCGGGCCTTCAGCGAAGGGTTCGCCTCAGCGGACGATCTTCACGCCGAAGCGTCGGTTGAGGGCGAGGCCGAGTGCGGTGTGGAAGTGGGCGTACATCTCCAGACCGCGGGCGGCGGCCAGGGGGCCGACGTCGATGATGTCGCTACAGCCGTAGGCGGTCAGGAGTTCACCGGCCGCAGCCTTGGCGTCCTGGTGGTCGCCTGCCAGGAACATGGTGTGGTCGCCGCCGCCGAACTCGGCGGGGTTGACGACGGTCTCCTGCTCCTGGGTGACGAAGGTCTTGACCACCTTCGTCTCGGGCAGGGCGCGCTGGATCTGTTCGGCGAGGCTGTCGGTGTCGACGGGGTCAAGACGCGGCATCTCGCCCCAGGGGGTGGGCCAGGAGTGCTCGGCGTCCCCGGGCTGCTGGTAGACGTACGGGACGGCGTAGTCGATCAGGGTCTTGCCCGCGAGGGCGTCCGTGGGCAGGGCCGTCAGGGCGGCGACGGCGTTCGCACCGTCGATCCCGTTGACCACCAACTCGCCCGCGGCCGCGGCCTGGGCGAAGGTGGCCAGGGTCAGCTCGGGGTGGGCACGGTGGAAGACGACGAAGGGCTCGGTGCCCATCATGTCGGGCTCGGTCCGGGCGAGGGTCGCCTCGGGATCGCGGGTACCGACGACGACCTGGTGGCCGAGTGCGCTGAGGCGGGCCGCGTGCTGACGGGCGCCCGCGCCGGTGCCGAGAATCGCGATGTTCACAGTGCTGCTCCTGGAGAGTGAGGGATGCTGCCCCGAGGGCAGACGACCCGGTGGCCGCAAAAAGAACATTACGGGCCATTTGGGACACCTCACGTCCTAAAAGGAGCCTCCTTGGCGAGGATGCTTCAACTGGGGCCGTCGAGGGCGTCGAGAGCGCGGCGGGCGGCGGTGCGCAGGTACGCGCGAACGGCTTCGTCGGCGTCCAGGGTGTAGTCGGCGTCGAGGCCGGCGAGGATCTGGGCGATGCCGGGCAGGTGGTCGCCGGAGCAGTCCACCGTGCATTCGTTCGGGCCGGTTGCCCGGATGCGGGTGGCCAGGGCCCAGATGCGGTGTCGTACGGCGTCGGCGGGTTCCCGGACGGTGGCGACGGCCCGGTGGCGCACGGGCGCCGAGGCGATCTTCCCGGCCACGTACGAGGCCGGGTCCCCGCCGGGCACGGCGCGGCGGGTGAAGCGCCGGCGGGTCGGGGTCAGGCCGCTGATCCGGTCGAGGCGGTAGATGCGCCAGTCGTCGCGGTCCTGGTCGTGGCCGAGGAGGTACCACAGGCCACCGGAGGCGACCAGGTGGTGCGGGTCGACGCGGCGGTCGGCGCCGTCGCCGGTGCGGGTGGTGTAGGCGAAGGTGACGGTCTCCCGGTCGCGACAGGCCGCTGCCAGCGCGGCCAGGGCCGACGGGTCGGTGCGCGGCCCTCGGCGCTCCCATTCGATGGCGGCCGTCGACTCCTGCAGGGCGGCCACCTGAGTGCGGAGGCGGGCGGGGAGGACCTGTTCGAGTTTCGCGAGGGCGCGCAGGGTGGTCTCTTCCATTCCGGTCAACTGGCCTGCGGCGGTGCGCAGGGCGACCGCGGTGACGGTGGCCTCTTCGTCGTCGAGGAGCAGGGGAGGCATCGCGGCGCCTGCGGCCAGGCGGTATCCACCGGCGTGGCCGGTGGTGCCCTCGACGGGGTACTCCAGTTCGCGCAGGCGGTCGATGTCGCGGCGCACGGTGCGGGTGGTGACGCCGAGCCGTTCGGCGAGCTCGGCGCCGGACCACTCACGGCGCGTCTGCAGCAGGGACAGCAGGCGGAGCATCCGTGCGGGAAGGTCAGTCGTCATGCTCCCAGAATGACCCCCTCTAAGGACATGAGGTGACCTAAAAGCCCCCTAGCGTGAGGGCATGTCCGAGAACGAAACCCTTCAAAACCGACGGATCGCTCAAAACGATCCAAGCCGTACGAACGCCGCGGATCCGCGACGATGGGCCGCGCTGGTCGTCGTGCTGGTCGCCTCCTTCATGGACGCGGTCGACGTCACCGTGGTCCACATCGCGTTGCCCGACATCCAGGCCGAGACCGGCGCGTCCACAGCCCAGGTCCAATGGATCACCGGTGGATACGCGCTGGCGTTCGCGCTCGGGCTGATCACCGGCGGCCGACTGGGCGATCTGTTCGGCCGCAAGAAGGTCTTCCTGCTCGGTGTCGTCGGCTTCACGCTCACCTCGCTGGTGTGCGGTGTCGCCGGGAACCCGGAAGTGCTCCTCGCCGGGCGCGTCGCGCAGGGAGCCATGGCCGCGCTGATGGTGCCGCAGGTCCTGTCGATCATTCACGTGACCTTCCCGGAGCGTGAGCGGGGCAAGGTCTTCGGGATCTACGGTTCGGTCATGGCCCTCGGCACGCTCGCCGGGCCCCTGGTCGGTGCGCTGTTGGTCGAGGGGAACCTGTTCGGGCTCGGCTGGCGGCCGATCTTCCTGGTCAACCTGCCGCTGGGCGCCGCCGGACTGATCGCCGGTGCCCTGCTGATCAGCGAGTCGAAGGCCGAGCGTGCGGCCCGCCTTGACCTGGTGGGCGTGGTGCTGGCCACGGCCGGTCTGCTGGCGCTGGTCCTGCCGCTCACGCAGGGACGTGAGCTGGGGTGGCCCGCGTGGACGTACGGGTCGATGGCCGCCTCCGTACCCCTCCTGGCCGCGTTCGTCGCCTGGGAACGGCGCCTGGCGCGGCGCGGCGGATCGCCGCTGGTGGTGCTGTCGCTGTTCTCCCGGCGCGGCTTTGCCGGCGGGCAGGGCGTGCAGCTGCTGTTCGGCCTGGCCTCGGGCGTCTTCTTCCTGGCCTGGACGCTCTATCTGCAGCTGGGGCTGGGCTTCTCGCCGCTGGAGGCCGGGCTGTCGGGCATGCCGCTGTCCGCGGCCATGATGGCCGGGGCCGGACTGTCGATGCAGGTGCTGGTGCCCCGCTTCGGCCGCGGGGTGCTGCAGGCCGGCGGACTGCTGGCCGCCGCGGGCATGGTGCTGTTCGTCGCTCTGGCCAACCACTACGGCACCGACATCGCCGTATGGCAGACGATGATGCCGCTGATCCCGATGGGTCTCGGCATGGGGATGATCGTCGCCCCGCTGACCGACATCATCCTCTCCGACGTCCCCCATGAGTACGCGGGCTCCGCGTCCGGCCTCACCAACACCACCATGCAACTCGGCCAAGCCGTCGGCGTCGCGCTGTCCTCGGTCGTCTTCTTCGACCGGCTCGGACCCGGCGACCCCACCACCCAGGCTCACCGGATGCCGCACGCCTTCGCGGGCTCCCTGTGGTACGTCGCTGCCGCCTTCACGGCCGCGTTCGTCGTCCTGTTCGCCCTGCCGCGCGGCGGCGGCCGCACGGGGCAGGCCACCGATTCGGCCGCCCCCGACCAGCAGCCGGAGGCCGAACGGGTGTCGGTCGGCTGACACGCCACCCCCAGATGCCGCCCCGCCACCACCCGGCCCCCCCCGCCACCACCCGGCCCCCCCCCCCGCCACCACCCGCCCCCCCCCGGCACCGCTCGGCTTCCCGGCGTCACTCGGCTTCCCGGCACCACCCCCACGAGACCGCGGCCCGCACACGCGTAGCCGCACCACCGAGAAAAGGAACCACCACCATGAGCGTCCCCCATGCCCCCCACTCCGCCGATGCCCTCAACGGTTCGGTGAGCTCGTACGCGATCTGGGCCGACGACGGGCGCCGGCTCGCCGAGTTCTACGCCGCCGCACTCGGTGGCGAGGTCGGCGCCCCCTACCCCGACGAGCACGGCAACGAGGTCGCCTTCCCCGTCACCGTCGGCACCACGATGTACGTCTTCTGGACGTCCCGCTCCTTCACCGCTCCCGCCTGGCCCCGGCAGGACCTGCCCTTCCACCTGGATCTGGCGTTCCCCGATGTGACCGCCGCCGAGACACGGTTGCTGCAACTCGGCGCGCACAAGCCGGAGTTCCAGCCCGGCGGCGAGCACTGGACAGTCCTCCTCGACCCCTCCGGCCAGCCGCTGTGCATCAGCCAGGCCCAGCCTGCCTGACCCCACGCAGGAGACCCGTACCAAGCCCAAGGCCGGACCACGGTCGCCCAAGCTCACGGCCGTACCCCCCGTCGCATGTGAAAGGAAGACTCATGAAGATCGCACTCCTTGGAACCAACTTCGGCCAGGCGCACGCCGCCGTCTACGCCGCCCGCGAGGACGTGGACGTGGTGATGATCGGCCGCGACACGGCCAAGACGGCACACATGGCCGGTCAGTTCGGCTTCACCGCCCCCACCGACCTGGATGCCGCCTTCGCCGACGACTCCGTCGACCTGGTCGACGTCTGCCTGCCCATAGAGCTGCACACCCCGATGGCGCTGCGTGCCCTGGAGGCCGGCAAGCATGTCCTCACCGAACTGCCCATGGCCGCCTCCCTGGAGGAAGGCCGCAGGCTGGTGGCCGCCTCCGAGGCCAGCGACCGGCACGTGTTCGTGGACATGTTCGAACGGTTCGTCCCCGCCAACCAAGCCCTCGACGACGCCGTACGGGACGGTACGTACGGTCAACTGGAGGAGCTGACCTGCTGGTCCGCGATGGCGCCGCTGTGGCCCGGGGCGAGCCTGGGCGCGAAGGTCTTGCCGATGGAGGCCATGCACAGCGACCTCGACCTGATCATCCGCGCCCTCGGCATGCCCCACGAGGTCCACGTCACCTCGGTCGAACGGAACGCGGACGCCGGCGCGGTCGAGGCAGTCATGGCCTTCGACGGGGCGCTGGCCCGCAGCTCGGTCTCCTCGCTGCGGCCGATGCCGTGGGGCGGCCGCGGCGGTTGGACCGCCGCCTTCACCGACGGCGTCCTGGAGTCGGTCTCCACCATGGGCTACGACGGCAAGCCCACCACCTCCCTGACCGCCTGCACCGGCGAAGGCGTCCATGAGGTGGAGCTGCCCCCGGCCGACCAGTACACCGCGATGATCGAGCACGTCCTGGCCGTCCTGCGCGGCGAGGCGGAGAACCGCATCACTCCGGCCGGCGCCCTGGACGCCCTGCGACTGACCCTGCGCGTCGACCAGCAGGTCAACGCGGGCCGGTGACACATCAGTTGCGGGCGTTCCAGGGCCGCGTCGGCGTCAGTGATCAGTGATCAGTGATCAGTGATCAGTGGTCAGTGGTCAGTGAGAGGAGCTGTCGTCCGTGCGTGCCTTCGGGGGGTGCGCGGGACGGGGGACGCCGGCGGCAGGCGCGTACTGAGCCGCCTGCGTCTCGAACATGCCGGCATAGCGGCCGCGCGCGGCGATGAGTTCGTCGTGCGTGCCGTGTTCGGTGAGGCGCCCCTGGTTAAGGACGTAGATGTGGTCGGCGTGCCGCACGCCGGACATGCGGTGGGTGACGAGAACGACGGCCCGGTGCGGTGCGGCGAGGCGCCGGATGCGGTCGAAGGCGGCGATCTCGGCCTCGGGGTCGAGGGCGGAGGTGGGTTCGTCGACGATGAGGACACTGTCCTGCCCCGAGGTCGAGCTGCGCCAGTGGGTACGGGCCAGTCCCACCTTCTGCCACTCGCCGCCGGAGAGTTCGATGGCCCCGCGGAACATGCGGCCCAGCATGCTGTCCAGGCCGTTGGGAAGTTTGGCGGCGACGGACCCCGCCCCGGCGTAGACGACGGACTTCTCCAGGTCGCGCCGTGAGGCGTCGTGACCGGGGCGGCCGATACGAATGTTCATCGCGGCCGTCACCGGCCAGCGCTGGAAGTCCTGGGTGAGCAGGGAGACCCGGTCGAAGACCTGGGAGCGGTCGAGGCCGGTGAGGTCGGCCTCCCCCCAGCGCACGGTTCCGTCGTGGGGGAGCAGGAGGCCGGAGAGGACCTTCATGAGCGTGCTCTTGCCCGAGCCGTTCTCGCCCACGACGGCGGTGACCGACCCCATGGGGAAGGCGAGCGACACATCGTCCAGCGCCGGTACGTCGCGGTCGGGGTACCGGTAGCTGACGTGCTCCAGGGAGACCTGCCCGACCTGGCCGGGGACCGGATCGCCGGACCGGGGGATGGCATGCTGTGCGGCCTCGACCAGGAAGCGCCCGTGATCCCGTACGTAGAGGGACTCCTCGTGCAGCTGGTTCACCGTCATCACCAGCGCGCCCAGGCTCGCCGACCCGGTCCGCACTGCGATCACGGCGGTGCCGGCGACGGCCAGGCTCATGTGCCCCGCCATGATCAGCCAGATCATGGTCCCGTAGGTGGCGGCCATCGCAAGACCGGAGAGCGCGGAGGCGACCCACTCGGTGACGGCCTTGCTGGACGCCAGACGCTCCTGCTCCGCCTCCGCGCTCGCGGCCATGCGCCGGTACCGGTCGAGGAGGAACGGGCCGACGGCGTGGATGCGTACCTCTTGGGCGGCCGTGCGATCGGTGAGGAGGTTGGCGATGAGGCGGCTCGCCCGCAGGTGCTCGATCCAGCTCATCACGGACACATAGCGCTCCTGGGCCACCCGCATGGCGCCCCAGCCCCGCGGGGCCGCGATGACCAGCAACATCGGTAACAGGAGGGGGTGCAGGACGGTGAGCACGCCGGCCGTGGCGATCAGCGAGATGGTGCTGTTCAACGCGGAGACGCAGGCGCTGATCATCCGGCGTGCGGAGGTGGGCCCGTACTGGGCGATGTCGATGAGGCGGCGGAAGGCGGGGTCCTCGCTGGCCTCGAGTTCGACGCTCGTTGCCGCGGCGAGGTACTGCGTCGTGGCGATCCGCTCGACGAGCGGTTCCAGGCGTCCGGCGCGAGCGGTCGACCAGCCGGCCAGCGCCGAGTTCACGACGGCGACGCCCGCGGCGGCGAGCAGGCCCGGCAGGAGGGCGTTCAGCCGCTCGGTCGCCTCTCCGGCCCCCAACAGGGCGTGCATGACCGCGTTGATGGCCAGCAGCCCCACCGCGGCGGCGATGCCCTGGCCGAGTTCGCTGACCGCCACCGCCACCAGCGCGCGACGGTCCGCGCTCCAGGCCATCCGGAGGGTGACGCCGACGAGCCCGGGCATCTGCCGCAGAGCGGAGCGCATGGTCAAGTCCAGGCGTGCGTGCTCGTGTTGGGACCACCCCTGGTCGTACCGCAGGGGCCCGCCGAAGAGTTCGCGTTCCGCGTCGGAGACCTGCGGTTCGGCCATGCGGACCTTGCCGAAGAATCGCTTCATGCGACGCTGCCTCCCTCTGCCGGCCAGTTCGGAGCGCGATACGACGGGCCGTGCGTGAGCGTGTGGAAGATGTGGGCGGTGTGGGGGTGGCAGTCGGCGGGCGGCCACTCGATCGGCACCCAGGACAGCCCGTCCTGCGGGTCCGGTTCCACGTCGTGCGGTCCGCCGGCCCACGTCGTGTGCGGTGTGCGGCGCACGCAGAGGGCGGCGCCGTCGGCGAGAAGGTCCGTGCGGTGGGTGGCCGCGCGGCCGGACGGAACCGAGGAGGCCGCGAGATTTTCGAACGCAGGATGAACGAACACAGGACGGCGTACGGGATGCATGAGGACTCCTCGGGACGGGTGGGCGGACAGGTGATCGGGTAACAGGGCACGTTCTGTCCCCGTCACGGGTGCGCGGGGGCGAAATCTAGAACCCGATTTCGAAAACCGGGCGCTCTCCGCGTGGGGGTGGGGGAGACGTGCCGTGATGCTGTGTTCGATCACTCGTGTGGGTTGCGGTACCTCCTCCGGGGGATTGCGGGGCGCGGCGGGCGCCGGGTGCGGTGGGGGTCGGGGCGGAGTGGGGGCGGCGCATCGATAGCTTGCCCAGATGTTCAGTGCCGCCGGGACCATGCGAGTCGACCGCACACGTTGCGGGCGCGGCGTCTTGGGAGGGCCGGTGGGAGTGGCGGTGGGCGCGCCCGTGGGAGGGGCGGTGGGAGGGCCCGTACGCCATCTCCGCTGTCAGACCCGGGACTTAGCATCCGCTCATGCACCTTGGATCCGATCTGCCCCCTGACGTACTCCAGCCGCCCGGCCGCGTGGTCACCTCGGATGAAGGCGACGGCGGCGCGGAGGTGTTGTGGCTGAGCGATGCGCCGGCCACAGCCGAGTTGTGGCCGAGGCTGCGTGCCGCGCATGCCGTCTCGGGGCTCTGGCCGCTCCTGCTCGACGTCCTGGACCCGCATGACGCGGGCTCCGTCCCCTGGGATTGCGGTGAACTGTGGCCCGAGCGCATGTCATCGCCCGCAGAGCACAACCCCGAGGCGCTTCTAGCCCGTTGGTGGCGGAGCTACACCGCCACGGACGAGGACGACGACCAGCTCACCGTCGCCGAACGCCTGGCCGTCACCGCCCCCTTCGGCCTCACCTGGCCCGGCCTCGCCCCCACGCCGACGCCCTCGCCGTACCACGAGGAGATCGCCGAGCAGTACGCGCAAGCCTTCCTGGCCCGAAACCCGCACGCGCGACTCGGACTTGTCGCAGCACCGCGCGGCTCCGACGCGCTCGTCAGGACAGGCTGGTTGGGTCCCGCCAATTACGACAACGACACCGCGACCTTCGCTGCCGTCGTCCGCGACTGGGAAGCCCGCTTCGGCGCACGCGTTGTCGGCCTCGGATGCAGCACCCTCCACCTCAGCGTCGCCTCTCCGCCCACATGCACCAAGGAGGCCTTGGCCGTCGCCGCGGAGCACTTCGCCTTCTGCCCGGACAACATCTGGCAGGGCGCACACCGGGACCTGTCCTCTTACGCGGAAGACCTCGTCGACCTCAACTGCTGGGAATTCTGGTGGGATTGAGCATCCCGGGCCGGAGCGGTCTGCCCTGCAAGGACCATCCCGCCGGAGAGAACGGACGCCGCCCCTCCCGCAGGCTGCGCCGAGCTCAACGGCCCCTATGAGGCGTCGGCGTAGGCGACCTCGCCGACGAAGGCGGCCGCGTCGCGGCGGTGGACTAGCCAGTGGGGGTACCTCATGGACGTGTAGAAGGTGGCGCCGTATAGATCCACCCCCTGGCGCGCTGGCACCACTCACAAGTCTCACCGCTCTGACGGATGGAGCCACTGGCCACGGGATCCGGGTGATAGCGGAAGTCAGGCAGAACAGAGCTCACCGTCACCCCGAGAGCTTCGCGCTCTGCGCCTTCACGATCGGCTGCGCGACCTTCGCGTTGCCCGCGTACGACTGCACGAACGCCGTGCCGTCCACGGCGAAGTAGACCGCGAGCGTGTCCCCATGGCGGGCCGCAAGCGTGCGGACCGTGTGGTTCCGGCCCTTGTACGGTGTCACGGCGTTGAAGGCCACCGACTCGTCGGCGCCGGCCGGCGTCGGGGCCTTCTCGGCGGTGATGGACGCGTACGGGTTGGTGTTCTTGCCCGCCTTGGCGGTGAAGCCGCCGCCGCAGGAGCCGACGGCCCGGGACAGCTCGGCCAGGGCGGCCTTCGCCTTGCTGGCCGGGTATGAGGCAAGGGCCACGTACGTGAACGCGCTCGGACCATCCGGACCGGAGGCGACACGCGTGAGGTCGGCCCGCGGCGTGCCCAGCGGGAACTGGCTCATCGCGTACGCGAGCGGCGCGCAGCCGGCCTTGTCGACCTTGATCTCGTCCCTGGACTTGGCGAACACGAATTCCGGCTGCGGCTTCTCGACCTTGAACCCCTTCACCTCGCTCTTGCCGAGGACGACCTGGTTCAGTTCGGCTGCAGGGTCCGCCTTCGGGCTGGGAGCCGTGGACGCCTCGGGCTTGCCCTTGGCGTCCCCGTCCGAAGAATCGTCGCCGGACGAGCCCGACCCTCCGCAGGCGCTCAGGGCCAGCGCGGCGACAAGGGCGAGAACGGGCGCGGTCAGGGCGGTGGTCCGGGGGGTACGAGGGGTACGGCTCCGCTGCACGGAAGGCTCCTGTCGTCGGGTCCTGCCCCGCCCCGCGAGGTCGCGGGCCGGTGAGATGTGGTTCCAGTGACGGGTGAGATCACGCGCGCGGCACTCTACTGGGCGTGTGCGCGGCGTGCCGAGCCGGTACCGGAGCGTCGATCCGTGGCCCGCACGCCCCCGGCCAATTCGCGGTGCAGCCCCGCAGAATGAGGCGGGCGCCCGGCACTCCTCGCACTCCGTCACCTCCGGCCCCCTGACCCGCCTCCGAACGAAGCCGTGCGAGGATCCCGCCCGTGACGACCATGCCGACCATGCCGACCATGCCGACCCTGACGGAACGCCGCCCTCCGTGGGTCGTGTTCACCTCCGCGGCCGACCCCTGGCCGGCGTCGGAGACGGCCGCGCTCCTGCGGCGGAACGGCCTGGTCCTGCGGCTCGACGGCCGGAAAATGACGGATCCGGCGTCCCTCTTCCGTACCTTCGCCCGGGAGCTGTCCTTCCCCGGCTGTTTCGGCCACAACTGGGACGCGCTCGTGGACTGCCTCCACGACTGGCACGGTCCCGGCCACGGGAACCAGGACCTCGCGATTCTGGTCGAGCACGCGGACGACCTGCTGGAGTCGGACTTCCTCGGGCTGTTCGTATCGGTTCTCGCCCAGGCGGCCTGGCACTCCAACCTCCGCCTGGATGCCGACGGCGAGCTCGACGAGTGGCGGCCGCGTATGGCCCAGCACTTCGTCTTCCTCCTGGACCACACCGAACCCGCCGCGTTCACCGAGACGGTGGCCCGCGGCGCGGACGTGGTGGTGGCGCTCTCGGACGGCCGCCTGCTCGTTGCTTTGACCGACACCGAGTGGCCGCCCGACGGGGACCCCGCCTCCGCCCCTTGACCCCGCTCCGAGTACGGGCTGGGCCGAGGCCCACGGATGCCACGATGAACGCATGAGCCACGACCGAATCAGCCATGAAGGCATCAGCCACGAACGCCGGAGCCCACTCGTCGAGAAGACGCCCTTCCCCGACGACCTCGACGAGAGGCTGCGCGCCCAACTCACCTTCCTCGTGGAGGTGGACCAGCTGAAGACCATCCTCCGTCAGTCGCCCCTCGCCGCGACGGACCGCCGCGAGAACGACGCGGAGCACTCATGGCACCTGGCGATGATGGTCACGGTCCTCGCCGAACATTCCGACCAGCCCATCGACGTAGGCCACACCATTCAGCTCGTCCTGCTGCACGACCTCGTGGAGATCTACGCCGGGGACACCCCGTTGTACGACACCGCCGCGGGTACCGACCAGCGGGAGCGGGAAGTCGCCGCGGCCGATGAACTCTTCGCCTTGCTCCCGTCGGACCAGGCACGGCGCATGCGGGCGCTCTGGGACGAATTCGAGGAACGCCGCACGCCCGAAGCCAGGTTCGCCAAGGCCATGGACCGGCTCCAGCCACTCCTTCTCAACTGGATGGCACGCGGGGGGACGTGGCGTACCCCGGGCGTCACCGCCGACGACGTCCGCGCCCGCAAGGCGGTGATCGGGGACGCGTCGTCCTCTTTGTGGGAGGCAGGGCAACGCCTCATCGACGAGGGCGAGGCACGAGGGTGGGCGAGGAGCGCGGAGCCCCGCACGGAGTGACCTGATCTGACAACCACGTGGCCTCACAACGACGTGGGCTCAGGGTCTGTCGCCAGCCGGGCGTGGAGTTCCACGTCGAAGCGGACACCGTCGTACTCCAGCTTCTGTCGTTGCCGCCCTTCCACCGCGAAACCGGCGCCACGAGCCACCCGGCACGAGGCGGGATTGTTCACGCGGTGCCCAAGCTCCAGCCGGAAGAGTTCCGCATCGTCGAAAGCCCAGCGGGCCACGGCATGGCAGGCACGGGAGGCCACGCCCCGGCCACGGGCCGTCGCCGTCGTCCAGTACGACACCCATCCCGTGGAGTGACGCCGATCTACCGGGCCGATCCGTACGTGGCCGAGAACGAGACCGCTGCTGCCATCGACGACGGCGAAGGAATACGCGGAGGCCGCCGCCCACTGCTCGCCACGAGCCGCTATCCACCGCTGGGCGTCCTGGACGGTATCGACCGGTTCGACGGACTGGCCGCGCATGAGTGGATCCGCGAACGCGGTCATCACCGTCCGGGCGTCTTCGATCTGCCATGGTCGCAGCACCAGGCCTGAGGAGGTATCCACACGATCGCGCACGACGCGAGTCTTCCTCGACAGGTGTCGCCTGTCGCGTGGGTTTCGGCAACAGCCGCCGCCCCGCCACCGCTTCACGCAGCCACGATGAAGGTGCGCGCCATCACCCCGCCATCGCACGCTCCCCGGACGGATCGGCCGCCGCCGCCGCTGCCGCCGCCGACGGCACGGCGAAGTAGCTCAGTGCTGCGACGACCGCCACACCCGCCGCCGACACCAACGCGCCTCGAAGGGACCACGTCGCGACCGGTCCGGCGACCGCCGCTCCCAGCGCGAACCCCGTGATCTTCAAGCTGGCGCCGGTGGTGAAGATCTGGCCGCGCAGGCGTTCAGGGGCTTCGCGATGGCGGACCGCGAACAACGCGGTCAGTTGGGGGCCCTCCCCGATCCCGGCGATGAGTACGGCCATGATGAGCACGGTCGGCGGACCCCATCCGGCCCATTCGACCCACGAGGCCCATGCGGCCAAGGCTGACGCGGCGGCCTGGACGAGAGCGGCGGCCCAGATGACCGTGTCGGGGGCGATCAGACGGGGAAACCGCGCGAGTACGGCGTTGGCCAGCAGAGCGGAGACCGCCGTACAGGAGAGCAGCAGCGCGCCGCGGCCCGCTCCGCCGAGGACGCGCTCGCCGAGCAGCGGAACGCAGGCCATGAGTACGCCCTGGCCCACACAGGAGAGAACCGAGGTGAGGGTCGCTCTGGCCAGCGCCGGTCGGTAGACGAGGACCCGCAGGCCGGCGGCGAGATCGCCGGCCACCGAGGTCGGCCGAGCGCCCCGCACCCCGCAGGGACGGGCGGGCAGCATCCAGGCGGCGGGCAGCGCCAAGCCGATGAGCGCCGCGGAGAGCACCACGGCCGTCGGAGCCCCCAGCGTCTCCGCCACACCGCCGGCGAGAGCCGGACCCGCCAGACCGGCGACGCCGAACGTCATGGCATCGAGCGCGTTCGCCCGGGGCAAGCGGTCCCCCCGTACAACACGCGGCAGTTGGGCCGTCCATCCGCCCGACAGGGCGGGCCCGAGCAGGCCCGCCACCACGGTGATCGAGAGGGTGACGCCGAACGGCAGCCGGTCCAGTCCCACGAGGATCACCCCGAGCCCCGCCGCGTACAGGACGAGGGCCACGGACAGCAGGCGCCCCGGCCGTCGAGCCCTGTCAAGGAGCGCTCCGAGCACAGGGCCGCCCACCGCGGCCGAGATGGTGATGCCCGCGAGCAGCGACGACGCCTCGACGGTCGACCCGGTCAGAGCGAATGCCGCCAGCATCAGCGCCGGCCCCGACATCTCGTCGCCCGCACGAGCTGCCACTGCTCCGGCGAGATAGAAGCGGAGTGCGTAACGCTTTGTCATCGACGGGACGTTACGGAGGTAACTCAAAAAGTGGCAAGGTGCGTTACATTCCGCAGGTGTCCTTCCCCCGCGAGTCCTTCCCGCGTACGTCCCGCACCGGCGACGACTGGTCCACCCGGCACTCCGTGCTGACGACGGCACGGCGCACCGCCGACATGCTCAACGTCCTTGCCGACGAGCACCCCGAACCGAGCGCCGTGGCCGAGGTGCTCCGCGCACACGGCGAGGCCGACCCCATCGACCTCACGGTGGGGGACGTCACCGCGATGCGTGAAGCCGCCGCCCTGCTGCGGCAGGTCTTCGCGGCCGAGCACGTGGACGACGCCGCAGCCGTCCTCAACGGCCTCCTCAAGGACCACACCGGGCCGCTGCGGCTGACCTCGCACGGCGGCGACAGCCCCTGGCACCCCCACCTCGACCACGACGACGAAGCCCCGTGGGACGAGTGGCTCCTCGCTTCCTCCTGCATGGCCCTGACCGTCCTCCTCTGGGACCGCCAACGCCCGCCCGGCAGCATCTGCGCGTCAACCAGCTGTCAGAACGTCTTCATCACCCAAGGCAGCGGCCCGGAACGCCGCTACTGCTCCCGCCGCTGCGCCACCCGCGAACGCGTCGCAGCCCATCGACACGCGCGCGCCACGGAGGCGCCGAGCGATACGAGGTAGGGCACCCAGTTCCGTACCCATACCTGTACCCGTACCCGTACTGCGTCAGGACCGGTCGTCCTGCACGATGAACGGCGTCGTACGGGGGGCAACTCGGCGCCCCGGCAAGGACGATGACCGCACACGGGCCATGGGAAACGGCACCGCCTGTCGGCGGCCACGTGAGAATGAGCGGATGTACTGCCTGCAGGCGGCCATCGCCACCGAATCCGTGCTCCGGGAGTTGGCTGACTCCATCAACGCGGCACGCATCGTTCCTCTCGGTCAACACCTCTGGCTCTTGCCGGTGACCGGCGTGCTGTCCGCCACGGCGGCGAGCGCCGGATCACCCGAACTCGACGGAAAGGTGCCGGCAGGTTTTGAGCGTCTGCTGACCGCGTGCTCGGAGACGGGGCCGGTGGCCTATGTCGAGGCCGAGTACTTCGGCGGGGCAGGGGCCCAGACCGCGCAGGTCTGGGACGCCGGGGAGACAGTCCTTGGTCCATTGTGTCTCGCCGAAGGGGAGCCGTCGCCGACGAGTGGCACTCCGATCTCTCAGGCGTTGCGCCGGCTCGGGGCCGCGAAGGGTGATCACGTCGACGAGTTCTCCGCGATCGGACTCGGCCGTCAGCGCGATACGGAGGGCTGGCTTCGCAGCACGAGCAGGTGAATCCGCGATCGCTGATCATGGGCGGGAGCCTGATCGCCGATGTCGGCGCTGCTCACGTAGGTGCGGCAGTGACGTTCGGCTACCGGGCCACGCGCGGGCGGCAGCGCTGTAGTTCGGGGACTGGTCTGTCGGTCACGAGTTCGTCCGCGATGAGGCGGCCGACGGTGGGTGCCAGGCAGATGGCGGAGTGCATGACGGCGACGTAGACGGATCGATCGCGTGTCGCGTATCCGATGACGGGTCCGTGCGCGGGCATGGGGCGTCTGCCCGTGCGGTAGCCCAGCAGGCGGCACTGGTCGCTTCCTCGGAAGGCCAGCTTCAGGCGCTGGAAGGCGAGTTGAGCGGAACGAGCGAGTGCGGCTGAACCCTCGACGTGCGGCACGACCAGCAGGAGTTCACCTTCTCGAACTTCTCGGGCCTCGAAGTCGGGCCTTGCGACGATGGCCTTGACCAGCCCGGGTGGCGCTGTGATGCGCGCGAGCGTGGCGGGGGAGGCGGCCATGTCCAGGTGGAGTGAGAGTGGCTCACAGAGTTGGGGGACGCCGGTGCCGGCCGTCAGCACCACGGTGGAGGCGGTGTGGGGCCCGGCCGGGGTCAGTACTCCCTTGATGCGCCCCTTGGTCACCTGCACGGAGGTGACCGACGTGTCGTACAGCACCCTCGCCCCGTGGGCCACGGCGGCTGCAACGAGCGCACGGGTCAGGGCAATTGGGTCGACGCCCGCGTCGCTCGGGGCGTGGATGGCCTGCTCGGGCGGGTGTCGGAGGTTGGGCTCCAGCCCCGCGATCTCGCTTCGGCCGATGCGGAATTGGCCGGGCCCGAGTTCGAGCGCGGGCCGTGCGTCCTCTGCCGGTGTGCCGGTCCAGGACAGCGATCCGGTGCGGCGGAGAGTGGTGTGCGGGAGTTCGGCTTCCAGGCGGTGGTGGTCCGCCAAGACGTACTCGCGTAGGTCCCGCGCTCCGCCGGGCCAGTCGGCCTTGGAGTCGCCGATCCAGGCGAAGGAGTCTCCTGTGACGCCGGCGGCCGGTGCGGGGCCTTGCTCCAGGAGCGTGACCGGGACGCCCCTACGGGCCAGGTGGTAGGCCACGGAGGAGCCGACGATTCCTGCGCCGATGACAAGGGCTGACAAGAGGTCCTCCTCGGCGGTTCGGCGGTTCGGCATGTCGGCAGGTCGACAGGTCTTGGGGTGATGGGGCAACAGTTCAGGCAGAGGTCGCGACGACACAACGGAATTTACGGACGCCGCGCCAGCACGACACCACGACGCCGCGACGGTGCAAAGCTGTGACGTAGGTCATCTGTCGCGGCTGTTATGAACGGGCGGGGGCCGGCGTCCCGTGCAGAGAGCGGGCCGGGAGTAGCCCGGAGCAGCCCGGCGGCGAAAGGGTGGGAGACGGGAATGAGCGCAGCCAGCAAGCGACTTGAGGACGCGGCCGAGTCGGGCGGCCGTGCCTGCCCGGAGGTACCCGCCGACTCCGCGGGCCCCGCCACACAGATCTTCGTCGCCCACCGCAGCCTGCTGTTCACCGTCGCCTACGAGATGCTCGGCTCGGCCGCCGACGCCGAGGACGTCCTGCAGGAGGCCTGGCTGCGGTGGGCGGGCGTCGAACTCGGCGCCGTGCGGCAGCACCGCGCGTACCTGGTACGGATCGTCACGCGGCTGTCCCTGGACCGGCTGCGCACGCTCGGCCGGCGCAAGGAGTCCTACGTCGGCCCATGGCTGCCCGAGCCGCTGCTGACCACGCCCGACGTCGCCGAGGACGTCGAGCTGGCCGAGAGCGTCTCGATGGCGATGCTGCTGGTCCTGGAGACGCTCGCGCCGACCGAACGGGCGGTGTTCGTGCTGCGCGAGGTGTTCGCCCTGGACTACGGGGAGATCGCCGAGGCCGTCGGCAAGACGGAGACCGCGGTGCGGCAGACCGCTTACCGGGCCCGGGCCCACGTCGCGGCGCGCCGCCCGCGCCGCCCGCGCGGCACCGTCTCCGCGGCACAGCGCCGGGCCGCGCTCCAGGCCTTTCAACGGGCGGTCGAGACCGGCGAGTTGCAGAGCCTCTTCGACGTCCTCGCCCCGGACGTCGTCGCCCTGAGCGACGGCGGCGGCGTCCGGCACGCCCTGCTGCGACCGGTGGTGGGTGCGGCCCGGCTGATGCGCCTGCTGGCCGGCGGCCGCTGGAGGCGCGGCCCCGCGACGACGGTGGAGCCGGCGCAGGTCAACGGCGCGCAGGGACTGCTCGTCCGGGTCGACGGAAAGATCGACGCGGTGGTGGCGATCCAGATCGACGACGGCCTGATCACGGGGCTGTACGGCATACGCAACCCGGAGAAGCTGACCCGCGCGGAACGGCAGACCGCAATCAGCCGCTGAGCCCGCAGCGCCAACAGCCCCCACCACCCTGGAAGTTCCGTACCGCCCAAGCGCTCCGAGAGCGGTCACCTTGGCTGCGGCTCTGCCAGCAGTACCACTCGGTCGGCCGCCACATCGAAGCCCAGAACGGGGTGACGCGGATCCGACTCCGGGGTCATCAACACCGGCTTGCCCAACCGGCGCCCGATCGCCCGCAGCAGACTACACAGCGCGTCTACGCCACCCTGGCCCCGCAGCTCCCGGAGGTCCGTGTCGAAGTCGATCTGCCCGGCCCCGTACGCCCGGAAGATCACCAGAAAACCGGGGGTCGGCCAGACCCGCAGCAACGAGTGGGCGTCCTCGCTGCGTGCCAGCATGTCCGCGGCCCGCGGCAGCCGGACCGCGACACCGTCCTCCGAGTACTCGTACGACCACCCGCGCGACTGCACCAGATCAAGCACCGACTGCCAGTCCTCCACCGAGGCGTTCGGGACGTGTACGTCCGGCAGCGTTCCCATCAGTTCGGGGTCGAAGAAGTCCTTGACGTCGTTCCACAGCAGGTCAGGCATCACGCCATGGTGCCCTGCGCTCCACCGGGACGTCGCCGTCCGATGCACGCCGCCCCCCCGGGGCGCTACTCGGCCCCCGACGCCCCCCGCACCCGGGCCTGGTGTCTGCGGGCCTTCAGGCGGTTGCCGCAGGTCTTCATGGAGCACCACCGGGCGGTGTTGGCGCGGCTTCGGTCCAGGAGGAACAGGCGGCACTCGGGGTTGCCGCACGGTCGTAGCCGGCCCGGCATGCGCTCTTTGACGTCCGCCCACGCCAGGACGAGTTCCACGGCGAGCCTGCGTTCCCGCGGTGCCTCCAGGTGCCACTCGATGCCCGTGGCGGACGCGGCGGACGTGGCGCAGGGCCTCGGCACCTTGCGGACGCCCGCCAGCACGCGCCGCAGGCCTCCCTCCGCCTCCGCGTCACCCGTACCCCACTCCGTCGCCTGGAGCGCGTCCCGCGCCGCCCGCAGCCACCGGCGCTCCTCCGCGTCGTCGCCGAGCCCGCCGTGGCCCCTCGCCCATCCGCCCAGCTCACGGTCGTCCTGCCAGCGGTCCTGGCGTCGGCCGTCCACCACGGGCGTGCTGTTCAACGCCTCCATCAGGGCTTGGTCGTCCAGCACATCCCTCACCTTTCCCATCCCCGCACGTAACCCCATTGCGTCAATTGACAGGTTAGCTCAGAGAGGGGTCTACTGGAGGCAGGAGTAACCGCCATCACGCCGCAAAGGGGTTAGTCATGGTTGAGATCCTTCATCGCAGCACCACCGTGCGCGGTCACCGCGTCTTCTACCGCGAGGCGGGTGATCGTGCGGCGCCCGCGCTCGTGCTCCTGCACGGGTTCCCCACCAGCTCGCGCATGTTCCGCCGGCTGATTCCCGCGCTGGCCGACCGGTTCCACGTCATCGCCCCCGACCACCTCGGCTTCGGCAACTCCGACGCGCCGCCCGCAGGCGAGTTCACGTACACCTTCGACGCCCTCACCGACATCACCGAGGGGCTCCTGGCCCAACTCGGCGTCAACCGCTACGCCGTGTACGTCCAGGACTACGGCGCCCCCATCGGCTGGCGGCTCGCGCTGCGTGCCCCGGACGCGATCACCGCGGTGATCACGCAGAACGGCAACGCCTACGAGGACGGCTTCGTACCGGAGTTCTGGAAGCCCGTGTGGGAGTACGGCGAGGATCCCGGTCCCCGGACCGAGCCCGCCGTCCGGGCCGCGCTCTCGCTCGACGCCATCCGCTGGCAGTACCTGCACGGCGTGGAGCGGCCGGAGTTGGTCGACCCCGACACCTGGGCCGCGGACCACCGCGACGTCAACCGGCCGGGCGTCGACCTCGTCCAGCTCGCCCTGTTCCGCGACTACGCCACCAACCCGCCCCTCTACCCCCAGGTGCACGCCTACTTCCGCGACAGCCAGGTGCCGTTGCTCGCGGTGTGGGGTGCGGGCGACGAGATCTTCGGCCCGGACGGCGCGCGCGCCTTCGCCAGGGATCTGCCGGACGCGGAGATCCACCTGGTCCCCGGCGGCGGGCACTTCCTGCTCGAGAGCCATCTCGACACGGTGGCCGGGTACGTACGCGGGTTCCTGACCCGGCAGGCGTAACCCTGGCGGACGGACCCCCGGCGGGGCGTGACCCGGGGAGGCGCAGGGACACGCGGTCGCCGAGCCTCACGCGACCCCGCGAGGCGGAATCACTCGGCCCGTGCGGCAGCGGCCGCCTCCCACGCCGCCTCGATCATCCGGAAGATCTCGTCCACCGCCGCGTCCGGATCCGCCGACTCGCGGGCCAGCGAGAACGCGTCGATCGCGAACCGGGCGAGGGTCCGGCAGGCCGTGGGCGTCACGCCGCGCGGCAGGTTCGGGTCGGCGGCGACGGCCGCGGCGACGGACTCCGCGTGGCGCAGCCGCATCGACGCCTCGTACTCCCGCAGCGCGGGGGACGCGTCGATCATCCGCCAGAGCGGAGCCGCGCCGTCCGCCGTGCAGTGCCGCACGAGGGCCTGGATCTCGCGGCGCAGCGCGGGGACGAGCGGCTCGTCCGGCGCGCGCTCGGTGACCGCCTGCGCGAGGCGCCGCTCGAAGTCCTGGTCCTGCTCGAAGACCAGGGCCTCCTTCGCGGCGAAGTGGGAGAAGACGGTGGTGACGGCCACGTCGGCCTCGGCGGCTACGTCGCGGATGCCCACCTCGTCGTAGCCGCGCTCCAAGAAGAGCCGCAGGGCGGTGTCGGCGATCTTCTGGCGGGTCGCGGCCTTCTTGCGCTCGCGGCGCCCGGACTGCTGCACGGTCATTCCCGGATGCTAACAGATGCAAAGACGTAACAACTACAAAAAGCTAACCGTTAGTGTTACGTTCGGCGGCATGAAGAAAGTGAGCTTCGCCGAGTTCGGCGGTCCTGACGTCCTGCACCTCATCGACGCCGAGGAGCCCCACGCGGGCCCCGGCCGCATACGCATCGCCGTACGGGCGGCGGGAGTCAATCCCGTCGACTGGCGGGTCCGCGAGGGCCAGGTCCTGTCGGCCCACCCGACCCGCCTCCCGGCCGGGGTCGGCCTCGACGCCGCCGGGGTGGTGGACGAGGTGGGTGACGGGGTCGACGGGGTCGAGGTCGGCGACCGCGTGTTCGGCGAAGGGGAGAGCACCTACGCCGAGTTCGCCGTGCTGTCGGCCTGGGCCCGGATGCCCGCGGGGCTGTCGTTCGAAGAGGCGGCCGGGTACCCCTCGGTGGTGGAGACCGCGCTGCGCGTCATCCGTGAGGTCGGGGTGCGCCCCGGGCAGACGTTGCTGGTCAGCGGCGCGTCCGGGGGAGTCGGCTCGGCGGTGCTGCAGGTGGCCCGGCACCGGGGCATCAACGTCATCGGCACGGCGGGCGCCGCCAACCAGGACTACCTGAGGAGCCTGGGCGCGCTCGCCACGACGTACGGCGCGGGCTGGGTCGAGCGGGTACGGGAGTTCGGCCCCGTCGATGGGGCGCTCGACCTGGCGGGCTCTGGCGTGATCAGCGAGCTCGTCGAACTGACCGGGGACCCGCGGAAGGTGGTGTCCATCGCCGACCTCGGCGCGCCGGAGTTCGGCGTGCGGTTCTCCGGCGCGGCGGGCAGCGTGCCGGACGCGCTCGCCGAGGCGGTCGACCTCATCTCGAAGGGTGAGCTGCACATCCCGGTCGAGAAGTCGTACCAGCTGGCGGAGGCCGCGGCGGCGCACGTCGACAGCCAGGCCGGGCATACGCGGGGGCGGCGGGTGATCGTCGTCTAGCCGCCGTCGCCGGAGCCGCCGTCGCAGGAGCCGTCGCCGGAGCCGGCTCCCGACGGGGGCAGGTGCCCTTCGCCCCCGCCGCCCTCGCCGCCCGCGACGGTCCGAAACAGCTCACGGGCCCGCGCGCAGAACCGCTCGACCTCCGTGCTGTCCGGCGCTTCGCCGTCCGCCATCATCCGGGCCTGCAACTGCTCGGAGCGCAGACCCCCGTAGCGGGCCCGCACCTCGGCGGTCACCGGCTGGACGACGACGTGCAGGTGCTTGCGCGCGTCGCGGCCGTGCGACCACGTGCAGACGTAGGTCTGTTCGGGCCGGCACAACGTCTCCACGACGCGCGCGGTGTCGCGCAACAACGGGCCGAGCTCCGCGGCGGCCGCGTCGTCGAGCTCGGCAACGGCCACGACGTGCGCTCGCGGCGCGACGACCAAGGTGCCGGGATTCAGCGGGCCGACGACGTGGTTCACCGCCCAGGAGGCGGTCTCGTGCAGGACGCCCCCGGGCAACTCCCGGCGCCCGCTCAGCAGGTCACACCCAAGACACCCCACCACATCCACGCACACCAGCCTACTGAGTCCCGTCCCACCGAGTCCCGGTCCTACGAGTCCCGGTGGGCCAGGGAGCGGTGCCCGCGGCCCGCCGGGCGAGCGTCGACACCGCCGACGTCATGGCGGACGCACGGACGCGCCTACCGCCCGACCTTCCGCTTGTTCCAGACGTCGAAGCCGACCGCCGCGAGCAGCACCAGCCCCTTGATGACCTGCTGGTAGTCCGTGCCGATGCCGACCAGCGACATGCCGTTGTTGAGGACACCGAGGACCAGGCCGCCGATGACCGCGCCCATCACCGTGCCGACGCCGCCGCTCATCGACGCGCCGCCGATGAACGACGCCGCGATGGCCTCCAGTTCGAAGTTCAGGCCCGCCTGCGGGGTGCCCGCGTTGAGCCGGGCCGCGTACACACAGCCCGCGAGCGCCGCGAGGACACCCATGTTGACGAAGACCAGGAAGGTGACCCGCTTGTCCTTGACGCCCGAGAGCATCGCGGCGGCCTTGTTGCCGCCGAGCGCGTACACGTGCCGCCCGACCACGGCGTTGCGCATCACATAGCCCAGGCCGATGAGCAGCCCGCACATGATCAGCATGACGACCGGGACGCCGTGGAAACTCGCGAGCGTCAGCGTGAAGGCGACCACCGCGGCCGTCATCGCCACACACTTCGCCGCCCACAGCCCGGCCGGCAGCACCTCCAGGTCGAACGCCGACTGCCGCTTGCGGTCCCGCCATTCACGGAACAGCAAGAAGGCGACGGTGGCGAGGCCGAGGACGAGCGTGGGATTGTGGTACTGCGTGTACGGGCCCATCTCCGGGATGAAGCCCTTGGCGATGTTCTGGAAGCCCTCGGGGAAGGGGGCGAGCGACTGGCCCTCCAGGACGATCTGGGTGAGGCCCCGGAAGAGCAGCATGCCGGCCAGCGTCACGATGAACGACGGGATGCCGACGTACGCGATGAAGAAGCCCTGCCACGCGCCCGCGACCGCACCGATCAGGAGCGAGAGGACGAGCGCGAGCACCCACGGCATGTCGTGTTTGACCATCATCACCGCCGACATGGCGCCGACGAAGGCGACCAGCGAGCCGACGGACAGGTCGATGTGGCCCGCGATGATGACGATCATCATGCCGATGGCCAGGATGAGGATGTAGCCGTTCTGCTGGATCAGGTTGGAGACGTTGTTCGGCAGCAGCAGCGTGCCGTCGGTCCAGATCTGGAACAGCACGACGATGAAGGCGAGCGCGATGAGCATGCCGTACTGGCGCATGTTGGAGCGCATGCTCTGGATCAGCAGCGCGCCGGCCGACGGGGCGGCGGGCGCGGGCGCGGCGGACGGGTCCCGCGGGGGAGTGGTCGTGGTGGTCATGGCGGGCCTCAGCTCCCGGTGCTTCTGGTCTGGGTCATGTGGCGCATCAGAACTTCCTGGGTGGCCTCCGCGCGCGTGACCTCACCGGTCAGGCGGCCCTCGGCCATCGTGTAGATCCGGTCGCACATCCCGAGCAGCTCGGGCAGCTCGGAGGAGATGAACAGGACCGCCTTGCCCTGCGCCGCCAGCCTGTCGATGACGGTGTAGATCTCGTACTTGGCGCCCACGTCGATGCCGCGCGTCGGCTCGTCGAGGATCAGGACCTCGGGGTCGGCGTGGATCCACTTGCTCAGGACGACCTTCTGCTGGTTGCCGCCGGAGAGCCGGCCCACCTGCTCGAAGACCGTGGGAGCCTTGATGTTCATCGACTTCCGGTAGCGCTCGGAGACCCGGCGCTCGTGGTGCTCGTCGACGACGCCGCGCCGCCGCATGCCGGGCAGCGAGGCCAGCGAGACGTTCCGGTTGATGTTGTCGATGAGGTTCAGGCCGTACCGCTTGCGGTCCTCGGTGACGTACGCGATGCCCGCGTCGACGGCGGCGGGCACCGTCTTCGTGACCACCGGCCTGCCGTTCACCGCGACGTCCCCGGCGACGTACTGCCCGTACGACCGGCCGAACACGGACATGGCGAGTTCGGTGCGGCCCGCGCCCATCAGCCCGGCGATGCCGACGATCTCGCCGCGCCGCACGGTCAGCGAGACGTCGTCGACGACGGTGCGCTGGTGGTCGACCGGGTGCCGCACCGTCCAGCCCTCGACCGCCAGCGCGAGCTCGCCCGCGTCCGCGCCCTCGTACGGGGTGCGGTCGGGGAAGCGGTGATCGAGGTCGCGGCCGACCATGCCCCGGATGATGCGGTCCTCGGACAAGTCCGCGGCTGCGCCCGGCTCCTGACGTACCGTCAGGGTCTCGATGGTCCGACCGTCCCGGAGGATCGTCACCGCGTCCGTGATCTGCCGGATCTCGCCCAGCTTGTGCGAGATGATGATGCAGGCGATGCCCTGACCGCGCAGCTCCACGATCAGGTCGAGGAGTTTCGCGCTGTCCTCGTCGTTGAGAGCGGCCGTCGGCTCGTCCAGGATGAGCAGCCGGACCTCCTTCGACAGGGCCTTGGCGATCTCCACCAGTTGCTGCTTGCCCACCCCGATGTCGGAGACCGGCGTCTGCGGCTTCTCGTGCAGGCCCACCCGCTTCAGCAGGGCGCTCGCCCGGCGCAGCGTGTCGTTCCAGTCGATGAAGCCGCGCGTGGACTGTTCGTTGCCGAGGAAGATGTTCTCCGCGATCGACAAGTACGGTACGAGCGCCAGCTCCTGATGGATGATCACGATGCCGTGCTTCTCACTGGCCCGGATGTCCTTGAAGGCCATCCGCTCGCCGTCGAAGAGGATCTCTCCGACGTAACTGCCGTGCTCGTGCACCCCGCTGAGGACCTTCATCAGCGTCGACTTGCCCGCGCCGTTCTCGCCGCAGATCGCGTGGATCTCACCGGGGCGCACGCTCAGATGGACGTCGGAGAGCGCCTTGACACCGGGAAACGTCTTCGTGATCCCACGCATCTCGAGCAGCGGCCCGGACTCCCGCTCACCCCCGCTCACTTGAGCTGCCCCGCCGTGAAGTACCCCTCGTCGACGAGGAGCCGGGTGTTCTTCCTGTCGATGCTGACCGGCTTGAGGAGGAAGGCCGGCACCGTCTTCGTGCCGTTGTCGTAGTCCTTGGTGTTGTTGACCTCCACCTTCTTGCCGGTCAGCATCGCGTCGCCCATCTGCACCGTCTGCGCGGCCAACTTGCGGGTGTCCTTGAAGACGGTCTGCGTCTGCTCGCCCCGGATGATCGACTTCACCGACGCGAGCTCCGCGTCCTGCCCGGTGATGACCGGCAGCGGCTGGCTCTTCGTCCCGTAACCGGCGCTCTTCAGCGCGGAGATGACGCCGATCGAGATACCGTCGTAGGGCGAGAGGACCGCGTCGACCCGACGGTCGCCGTAGCTCTTGCTGATCAGGTCGTCCATGCGCTTCTGCGCGGTGCCGCCGTCCCAGCGCAGCGTGGTGGCCTGGTTCATCCGCGTCTGCTTGCTGCGCACGACGAGCTGCCCGGACTTCAGATACGGCTGGAGCACCTTCAGGGCGCCGTTCCAGAAGTACTTGGTGTTGTTGTCGTCCGGCGAGCCCGCGAACAACTCGATGCTGTAGGAGTCGTCGGAGTCCGCGTCGGGCTTGCCCAGCTTGAGCTTGTCGACGATGTAGCGGCCCTGCTGCTCGCCGACGCGCTCGTTGTCGAAGGACGCGTAGTAGTCGACGTTCTTCGTGCCGAGGATGAGCCGGTCGTACGAGATCACGGGGATCCCGGCGTCGTGCGCCTGCCGCAGCACCTCGGTGAGCGCGGAACCGTCGATCGCGGCCACCACGAGGAGCCGGCGCCCCTTGGTGATCATGTTCTCCAACTGGGCGACCTGGTTCTCCACCTTGTCGTCGCCGTACTGGAGGTCGGTCCGGTAACCGGCCTTCTGGAACTGCTTCGCCATGTTCTCGCCGTCGGCTATCCAGCGCTCCGAGGCCTTGGTGGGCATGGCCAGACCGATCGTGCCGCCCTTGCCGGTGTCCGGCTGGTAGCGGCTGCCGCCCTTGGCCTCCTGGCCGCAGGCGGCGAGCGAGACGGTGAGCAGCGCGGCGGTCAGGGCGACACCGAGCGTGCGGGTGCCGGCGCCGGTGCCGGAGCGGGGGCGAGTGAGGGGGCGGGGGCGGGTGCGCATGGTCAGTCCCCTTCCGGGACGGGGAAGCGGCACAGCTCGCCGGGGAGCCGCGAACCGAGCGGGGACATGCCGCCGTCCGCGCCGTGCCGGGCGAGCAGATCGAGGGCGAGCCGCCCGCGCCTGACCCGCTCGCGGGCGGTCGCCAGGGCGTGCTCGCGCAGATGGGCGCCGTACGGGTAGATGCCGGGGGACTTGGAGAGGCCGAACTTCACGTACAGGGGAGCGCCGCGCCGGATCAGCTCGGCGACCTCGTACATCCGTACATAGCCACCGAGGTCGTCGGGCGCCTCCACGTACATGTCCATGGGCGCCCGGCTGACCCGGCGGATCTCGGTGAGGTGGTCCGGGGTCAGATCGGACGGCACGTTGAGGGAGTCGGCGCCGAGCCGCTCGTACACCGCGAACGAGGCGGGGTTGACCGGGCCGGTCAGCGCGGACAGCTTCAAGGTGGTGGACGAGGGCAGCACCCCGGCGGCGCGCAGCCGGTGCAGGGCCCACAGCACGCCCTCGTCCGCGACGAGCAGACACCGCACGCCGAGCCCGGTGGCGCGCACGGCGTCCTCGACGCATCCGGCGAGCGCGTCGTGGCCCCGGGCGCGCAGCCCCGCGCCGCCGGAGTCGGTGCGCGTGGAGGCGCCGGTGTCCCAGGTGCCGCGCGGGCCGGTGAACAGGCAGAGCTCGATGTCGCGTTCGGCGCAGGACTCCACCATCTCGGTGATCTCCACGTCGGTGAGCATCCAGACGCCGCTGCCCTGGCTGATCCGGTGGACGGGCACGTCGAGGCGGGCGCTCTCCTTGAGGACGACGCCGAGCGCCTCGGGGCCCTCCACGGAGGGGATCTCGGTGCGCCAGGTGCCGCCGTCGGGGAACGTGTGCGGGGAGGCGTCGGCCGGATCGGGGGCGGGCACGGCGTGCCCGATCCGGGCGAGCGCGTCGACGCCGGGGCGCCGGGGGATCGATGAGGGGGTCACGGGACTCCAATGTTCGGTGGGTCGAACGAAGTTCGGACAGGAGGGCATGCGCAGTGGCCAGCGGTGTACGAGAGCAGGGGCGTCCTCCGGGGCGGCGTCCCCCGGGCCTGCTCAGGGGCGCAGCAGCACCTTCCCGGTCGCCGGGTCGCCCCCGCCCACCAGGGCGATCGCCTCCCCGAACCGCTCCAGCGGGAATTCGTGGGTGATCAGCGGCGCGGGATCGAGCAGGCCCAGCGTGAACGCCCGCACCGCGTCCGACCAGGCCGACGACGGCGCCCCGAACACGGACCGCACCTCCAGCTGGCTGAGCGAGAGGTGGACCGGGTCGATGCCGGCCGCGCCCGGCGCGAACATGCCGGTGAGGACGGCCCGCCCGCCCCTGCGGGCGAGCAGACAGGACGCGGCCGCGGTGGTGGGCGCGCCCGCGGTCTCCACGACCAGGTCGAAGGAGCCGTGCTCCGACTCCGCGTCGGCGGGGGACAGGGCGCGGGTCGCCCCGAACTCCTTGGCCTGCTCGCCGCGGGCGGCACGGGGGTCGACGACGGTCAGGTCGGCCGGGTTCGAGGCGGCGAGCAGCTGCACGGCGAGCAGCCCGAGCGTGCCCGCGCCGACCACCGCGACACGCTCGCCGGGCCGCGGCCTGCCGGTGCGCACGGCCGCCGCGACCACGGCGGACGGTTCGAGGAGCGCGGCGGCGCGCAGGTCGGCGTCGTCGGGCAGCGGGTGCAACAGCCGTACGGGGACCGTGAGATGGTCGGCGAAGGCGCCGGGCTCGGTGAACCCGGTCTCGGCGTAACCGCCGGTGCACAGGCTCGTCTCGCCGCACCGGCACCGCTCGCAGACACCGCACGCCCGGAACCCCTCGGCGACCGTGCGGCGCCCGACGAGCGCGGGATCGGCGCCGGTGCCGACGGCCACCACGGTCCCGGACCACTCGTGGCCGGGGACCGCCGGGTAGCGGACGTAGGCGCTGTCGCGCCGTCCGTCGTACACCTCGCGGTCGCTCATGCAGATCCCGGCGGCGGCGACCTCGACCAGGGCCTCGCCGGGCCCCGGCACCGGGACGTCACCGGTGACGATCCGGTGCTCGCCCGGCCGGTCGACGACGAGCGCGCGGCTGCTCACCCCGCGGCTGCTCACCCCGCGGCCTTGCCCGGCGCGCGCTTCTCCCAGCCCTCGGCCCACAGGTCGAACCGGGCCTGCTGCTGCGGGAACTCGGCCGCCGCGTCGGTGTCGAGCTCGACGCCGAGACCCGGCGCGTGCGACAGGTGGAAGCAGCCCGTCTCCGGGTCGACCTGCGGCGCGCCCTTGACCACCTTCTTGATGTCGGCGTCCGCGAAGTCGTTGAAGTGCTCAAGGATCTTGAAGTTCGGTGCGGTGAAGCCGACTTGGAGGGAGGCCGCGGTCAGCACCGAACCGCCGACGTTGTGCGGGGCCACCAGCATGTAGTGGGTCTCGGCCGTGGCCGCCAGCTTGCGGGTCTCCCAGATGCCGCCGATGTGGCCGACGTCGGGCTGCAGGATGTCGGCCGCCTGGCTCTCGAAGAGCTCGCGGAACTCGATCCGGTCGTGGATGCGTTCGCCGGTCGCCACCGGCATGTCCACCTTGGCCGCGACCTTCTCCAGCGCCTTGAGGTTCTCCGGCGGCACCGGCTCCTCCAGCCAGGCGGGCCGGAACGGCGCGAGGTCGCGGGCGAGCCGGATCGCGGTGGCGGGCGAGAACCGGCCGTGCATCTCCAGCATCAGCTCGGCGTCGGGCCCGATCGCGTCCCGTACCGCCTCGATCAACGAGACGGCGTACAGGCTCTGTTCGTGGTCCAGCTCGTGGTGCCCGGTCCCGAACGGGTCGATCTTCAGGGCGCGGTAGCCGCGCTCCATGACCCCCCGGGCCGCCTTGTGATACGCCTCCGGGGTGCGCTCCGTGGTGTACCAGCCGTTGGCGTACGCCTTGACGCGGTCGGTGACCTTGCCGCCCATGAGCTGCCAGACGGGGACGCCAAGCGCCTTGCCCTTGATGTCCCAGCAGGCCATCTCGATGACGGCGATGCCCGACATGACGATCTCGCCGGCCCGGCCGTAGTCGCCGTGCTTCATCCGGCGCACCAGATCCTCGGCCGCGAACGGGTCGGATCCCTCGATGTGGTGGGCCGCCGCCTCGCGGAGGTAGCCGATGAGGGCGTCGGTGCGGCCCAGCATGCGGGTCTCGCCGACACCGGTCAGGCCCTCGTCGGTATGGACCTGGACATAGGTGAGATTACGCCAGGGCGTTCCGACCACATGTGTGCTGATTCCCGTGATCCGCAAGGCAGTTGCCCCTCGACTTGTTCGATATTTCGTCACACGTTCGAAATGTTGGCGTGACGGTATTCACGGTGGCGGGAACGTGTCAATGGGTCGGACGTCAAGAAGGCCATTGCGCGACCAACTGCGCCGTGCCTACCCTGTGTTCGTCATATCGATCGGCGACCGAGATTTCGGACGCCCAAGGTGGGAGGCCGAACTCATGGGACGACTGGTGCCCGCGGTGACCAGGTCGCTGGACATACTCGAACTCTTCCTGGACGGCGACGGAACGCTGTCGGCGCCGGAGGTGACCCGCAGGCTCCAGCTGCCGCGCACCACCGTGCACGAACTGCTGACCACTCTGGCCGCCCGCTCGTATCTCGTCCAGCTCCCCGACCAGCCGGGCCGCTACCGCCTCGGCGTGCGCACCTACCAGCTCGGCAGCCGGTACGCCGAGCAGCTCGACCTCGCCGCGGAAGGGCAGCAGGTGGCCCGCGAGGTCGCCGAGACCTGCGACGAGACCGTCCACGTCGCCGTCCTGGAGGACACCGACGTCATCTACATCGCCAAGGTGGACTCCACGCACGCCGTGCGGATGGTCTCCGCGGCGGGCCGCAGACTGCCCGCCCACTGCACCTCGGTCGGCAAGATGCTGCTCGCCTCACTGCCTCCGACGGAGCTCGAATCCCGGCTCCAGGGGCGGGAGTTCACCGCCATGACGCCCGACAGCATCACCGACCCCGACGAGCTCCTGACCGCGCTCGCCGGGATCCGCGAGCGGGGCGTCGCCGTCGAGCACCGGGAGTCCAACCCCGACGTCAGCTGTGTGGCGGCGCCGGTGCGCGACAGCGCGGGGCAGGTGGTGGCGGCGCTCTCCATCTCCGTGCCGATGATCCGCTGGAGCGAGGAGCGCGAGAGCGAACTGGCCGAGCTGGCCGCCAAGGGCGCGGGCGACCTGTCCGTCCGCCTGGGTCACCGGGGCGCGTGATGGGGCGGGCGCAGGCGGGTGGGGCGAGGGCGGAGAAGGCGCGCTTGCCGGGGCGGGCGAAGACGCGTGCGGCGAGGCGTGCGTACGAGGTGGCGGTGCGCGCGGAGGCCTCCCTCGGCGAGGGCCCTACCTGGGACGCCGCCACCGGCCGCCTCATCTGGGTCGACATCCTCGGTTCCCGGATCCACACCTACGACCCCGCCGACGGCCGCCGCACGGTCATGGCCACCGAACAGCACGTCGGCGCCGCCAAACCGCGGGCGGGCGGCGGTCTCGTGGTCAACCTCCGGGACGGCATCGGCCTGTACGGTCCCGGCGGCGCCCCCTTCACCTGGCTGGCGCGCGACCCGGTGCCCGGACGGCGCGGCAACGACGCGGCCGTCGCGCCCGACGGCGCGCTCTGGGCGGGCACGATGCGCTACGACGAGAGGCCGGGCGGCGGCAGCCTGACCCGCGTCGCCCCCGACGGCACCGTCACCGAACTGCTCGGCGATGTGGCCGTCAGCAACGGCACCGGCTGGAGCCCCGACGGACGGCTCGTCTACTACGTCGACAGCCCCACGCGCCGTATCGACGTACTCGATGTCTTCGATGTACTCGACGTCGAAGGCCAACAGGCCCTGAACAGGCGCCCGTTCGCGCACATAGAGCCGGGGGCCGGCTTCCCCGACGGGCTCACTGTGGACGCCGACGGCTGCGTGTGGGTCGCGCTCTGGGACGGCGCGGCGGTCCGCCGCTACACCCCCGACGGACGGCTCGACCGGACCGTGGAGCTGCCGGTGCGGCGCCCCACGGCCTGTGTCTTCGGCGGCCCCGACCTGCGCGACCTGTACATCACCACGGCCCGCACCGGTCTCGCCCCGCCGCACCCGCTGGCGGGGTCCGTCCTGGTCGTGCCGGATGCGGGCCGGGGCCTGCCGGGCGTCGCGTTCGCGGGCTGAGCCGAGCTCAGTCCTGCTCCGCCAGCTTCCGCAGGTACGCCCCGAACTTCTCCAGGCCGTCGATGGTGCGCGGCCCGCTGATGCCCTCGTTGTAGTCGAGGACGAAGAAGTGGTTCTTCCGGACGGCGGACAGTTCCCGCGTGCGTGGGGACTTCTTCAGGAACTCGATCTTCTCCTTCGCGGGCTTGTCGCCGTAGTCCAGGATGATGACGACCTCGGGCCGTGCCGCGGTCACGGACTCCCAGCCGACCTGCGTCCAGCGCTCGTCGAGGCCGTCGAAGATGTTGCGGCCGCCTGCGCTTTTGATGATGTCGTTGGGCGGCACCTGGCTGCCCGCGGTGAAGGGCTGGTCGGTCCCCGAGTCGTAGAGGAAGACCGGCAGCGGCTCGCCGCCCTTGGGCGCCTTCTCCTCCACGGCCGCCACCCGCTTCTTCAAGCCGTCCACGACCCGGTCGGCCCGCTTCTCCACCCGGAAGATCTTGCCGAGCCGCTCCAGGTCGCTGTAGAGCGCCTTGAACGGCGTGACCTTCTCCGGGTGGCCGGGGTAGTTGAAGCAGCTCTCCGTGTGCAGGAAGCTCTGGATGCCGAGCTTGTCGAGGATCTTCGGGGTGATGCCGCGCTGGTCGCTGAAGCCGGAGTTCCAGCCCGCGACGACAAGGTCCGCCTTGGCCTCGACGACCAACTCCTTGTTGAGCAGGTCGTCGCTGAGCTTCTCCACCTTGGCGTACTCCGATGCCCAAGGCGACTCGCTCACCGGCGGGTTGGCGGGCGGCATCACATAGCCCCGGACGTGATCGGTCAGACCGAGGCTGAACAGCTTGTCCGCGCTGCCGCCCTCGTACGCGACTGCGCGTTCGGGGACCTTGTACGGGACCGGCTCGCCGCAGCGTTTGACGGTGACCTCGTCCGAGGCGCCGGCCGCACCGTCCGGGGTGACGTCGGCGCCGCAGCCGGCGAGGAGCAGGGTGAGGGCGAGCGCGGATCCGGCCGCGACGCATCTGGGGTAGGACATGGGGGCCTTTCGGATGAGCGGGAAGGAGGGCAAGCGGCCAGATGAGCGGCCAGGTGGTCAGACGGACGAGCCGAGCGAATACAGCAGTTGGGGGTCGCCCGTCAGCGGATGCGGCACGACGGTGGCCTTGACGCCGAACACGTCGGCCACCAGCTCCTCGGTGAGGACCTCCGCCGGAGTGCCGGCGGCGACCAGCCGTCCCTGGCAGAGCACGCCGATCCGGTCGCAGGCCGCCGCCGCGAGGTTCAGGTCGTGCAGGACGACGAGGACGGTGAGCCCCGCGCCGCGCAGGTGGGAGAGGACCTCCACCTGGTGGCGTACGTCGAGGTGGTTGGTCGGCTCGTCGAGGACCAGGACCTCCGGCTCCTGGACGAGGGCCCGGGCCAGCAGCATGCGCTGACGCTCGCCGCCGGAGAGGGTGAGGGCGCTGCGCCGGGCCAGATGGCGGATGCCGAGCCGTTCCAACGCCCGTGCGCACAGCTCCCGTTCGCGCCCGTCGAGGGCCTGGTTGCCGCGCTGGTGCGGGGTCCGGCCGAGCGCGACGACCTCCTCCACGGTGAAGTCCAGGTCGACGGCGCCGTCCTGGGTCATCGCGGCCACCAGCTGGGCGCCGCGGCGCGGGGTGAGCCCGGCGAGGTCGTCCCCGCCGACCGTGACCGTCCCCGCCGTCGGACGCAGCGCCCGGTACACGCAGCGCAGCGCGGTAGACTTGCCGCTGCCGTTCGGGCCGACCAGGCCGACGACCCGGCCGCTGCCGACGGTCAGCGACAGATCGTGCACCAGGCTCCTGCCGTCGGTGACGACACCGAGCCCGTCGAGTCGCAGTTCCATCTCAACGCCCCCCGAAGACATGGCCCCTGCGGCGCATCAGGGTGATGAACACCGGGACGCCGACGAGCGCGGTGATGGCGCCGAGCGGCAGTTCCCGGGGCGCGACCACCGTCCGGGACAGCAGGTCGACCCAGACCATGAACACCGCGCCGGCCAGCGGCGCGACGGCGAGCACCCGGGCGTGCCCGGCCCCGACGACCATCCGCACCAGATGCGGCATGACGAGTCCCACGAAGCTGATGGCGCCGCTGACCGCGACCATCACCCCGGTGATCAGCGAGACCAGGACGAGCAGCGACCTGCGGTGCCGGTCGGCGCCGACGCCGAGGCTCGCGGCGGTCTCGTCGCCGAGCGCCAGCACGTCGAGGGCCCTGGCACGCCGGTGCAGCAGGACGAGACCGGTCAGGACGACGGCGGAGACGACGGGCAGCGCGCCCCACCCCGCGGCCCCGAAGCCGCCCATCGTCCAGAACAGGACCATGCCGGTCGCCTCGGTGTCCGGCGCGAAGTAGATGATCACGCTCATCAGGGCCTGGAAGCCGAGGCTCATCGCGACGCCCGTGAGGACCAGGCGCAGCGGCGAGAGCGCGCCGCGGTCACTGGAGGCCGCGTACACGAGGAAGGACGCGACCAGCGCGCCGACGAAGGCGCCCGCCGTCACCGCGTACACCCCGAGGGCGGCCAGACCGCCGGTGACCGTCACGCCGACCGCGCCCACCGACGCGCCCGACGAGACGCCCAGCACGAACGGGTCGGCGAGGGCGTTGCGCACCATCGCCTGGATGGCCACGCCGACCGCGCTGAGCCCGGCCCCCACCAGCGCCGCAAGGAGCACGCGCGGCGTCCGGATCTGCCAGACGATCTGGTACGTCGTCGTCTCGTCGGCGCCGATCCGGCCGCCGGTGAGCGCCGCCCACAGATAGCGTGCGGTGTCCCCGGGCGTCACCACGGCCGCGCCGAGCCCGATCGCCACCACGACCGAGGCGACCAGGACCAGGAACAGGGCGACGCAGGTGAGGGCGAGCGCTCCGGGGGAGGCGAGGCGTTCCCGCAGGGCCGGGCGGGGCGCGGCGGGCCCGGCGGGTGTCTCGACGGTCGCGGTCATGAGGGTCCCGCCGCCCCGGCCCGTGCAGAGTCCGCCCGCAGGACGAGCGCCGCGGCGCCGCCCGCGACGACGACCAGCGTGCCGAACACGGCGGCCACGCCCGGATATCCGGCGATGCCGAGCCCCGCGCCGCCGAGCGCGGCGCCGACGAAGACGCCGAGGCTCATGCCGGCCGCGTTGACGCTCAGTGCGGCGCCGCGCAGCCCCGGCCCGCAGCGCCGCACGATGAGGCTGACCACACAGGCCGCGACGACGGCGTGGCTCGCGGCGTGCAGCGCGGTGAGGGCGAGCGCGAGCGGCAGCCAGTGCGTGAAGTAGAAACCCACGACGGAGACCAGCGCGGCCAACAGGCCGAGGGCCAGCAGCCGTTCGGTGCCGATACGCGGCCGGTCGGCGTTGGTGAGCCGCCCGGTGAGGAGGTTGCTGACGAAGAACGAGGCGCCGCTGAGCGTCCACACGAAGGTGAAGAGCCCGGCGCTCAACTCGAAGCGCTCCTCGTAGAACGCCGCCAGATACGAGAGGTATCCCATGAACACCGCGGTGCGCAGGAGCGCGATCACCAGGAGCGGCACGACACCGCGCACGGCGCCCAGCGCCCTGAACGAGGCGACATAGCCCAGACGTTGACCGCCACCGGCCTCCCGTACGGCCCCCGTCTTCCTGCGACGGGCCACGAAGACGGCGGCGAGCAGCAGCGACACCACGGTCACGCCCCACAGGTCGCCCTGCCAGCCCCAGAAGAGCGCGGGCAGCGCGATGACCGGCGCGGCGAGCATCGCGGTCATCGACTGGACGGCGGTGACCAGGGTCGCCGCGCGCCCGGCCGCCCGGCCCGCGCCGAAACGGTCGGCGGCCGCGGCGGTCAGCGCCGGATTGAGCACCGCGGTGCCGGCCCCGACCAGCAGACAGAACACGGCGAGCAGAGCGAAGTCGCCGGCGGCGCCGAGCGCGGCCGCCGCGGCCAGCGCGGTGAGCGCGCCCGCCGCCGCCCACTCCCTGGGCACCCGGTCGATGAGCGGGGCGAGCGCGGTGCCCACGAGGAGCGCGGCGAGACCGCCGAGGCCGCGCAGCCCACCCATCGCGGCGACGCCGCTGCCCGCCTCGTCGGCGATGGGCACGAGATACGTGCTGAAGACGGTGAACGGCAGCAGTCCGACGGCCGAGGCCAGCAGCACCGGCCACAGCGCGCGGGCCATCCGCAGGTCGCCCGGCACGGCCTCGTCGGCAGCGTCGGACGACGGGCCGCCGGTGTCCTTGGTGGCGTCGACACTCACGCGGCCACCCCGCTCGCGAAGGCGGCCCGGTACCGGTACATCGGCGTGGGGTCGGCGCTGAACTGGGAGAAGGTGAACGGCTCCGCGTTCAGCCCGGTGACGCCCGCGCCGAGGAAGGCGCGGGCGACGGCGCTGCCGCTCTGCGCGTAGACGACCAGCGGCACGCCGTGGGTGACACAGTGCCGCAGGATCAGGTCGAACGTGCCGTTGCTGAGCGTCATCCCGGTGGCGACCACGACGTCGGCGGAGGCGAGGACCTCCGTCATGTCGTCGGTGACGGGCTCGCCCCACGCGGTCGTGCGCAGGTTCAGGTCACAGGGCAGGCAGACGCCGCCCCGCTCCCGTATCGCCGCGACGAGCGGGTTGACCACGCCGATCAGGGCGACCCGGGCACCGGGCCCGATGTCGAGCAGCCCGGCGACGGCGGCGTCACGGGCCGCCGCGCGCACCTCGGGCGTGCCGACGGGCAGCAACACGCGCTCGGCCTCGCCGACTTCGGCGGCCTCGCGGTGCGGGCGCACCCGGGCGAGGTAGGCGTCGAGGGCGGCGGTGCGCACGACCGCGGACTCGTCGCGCAGGAGCTTGTCGAGGGAGTGCCCCGAGGCGTTCTCGCAGAATTCCGGGGCGAGTTCACCCGCCTCGAACGAGCAGGCCCCGAAGGCATGGCCGACGCGGAGCAGCAGGTAGTGGTTGTGGTACGTGACGTCGCCGTCGGCGAGGCGGGTGGTGTTGTAGAGCCAGAACGCGCTGGTGACGGTGAGGCCGGCGGGGTCGGGACCGTGGGCGCCCGACAGGACGGCGTCGGTGAGCTCCGCGACGGTGTGGGGCGTGGGGTGGGACATCGGGGTTCTTTCTCCGGTCTTGCGGCGGGAGTTGAGAGTTGGGAGGGGAGTTGAGGGCTGAAGGAGCGGGTTCGGGGGTTCAGGGGGTGGCGGCGGGCGGCCAGGCCGTCGTGGACCAGGGATGGCGCAGCTCGTCGAGCGAGGTGATCTCGTGCGGCTTCAACGCGTCGACGTCCGGGGCCTGTTCGTGGCGCGCGTAGGCGCTCTCCACATAGCGGTGGCCGGTGTCGGCGGCGATGAAGACGTAATGGCGCGAGGTGTCCCTGGTCCGCTCCCACAGCGCGCTCAGGTGGGCGGCGCCCGTCGAGAGGCCGGCGAAGATGCCGGTGGTGCGCAGCAGGGCGACGGCTCCGGAGAGGGCACTGTCGAAGTTGACCCAGTGCACGCGGTCGTACAGCTCGTGCCGGACGTTGCGGAACTCGATGGCGCTGCCGATCCCGGCGATGATCATGTCCGGGTCCGCGACGTGTGCCGCGCCGAAGGTGACGCTGCCGAACGGCTGCACGCCGACGAGCGACACGTCCCGGCCCGCCGCGCGCAGATACGTGGCGACGGCCCCGGTCGACGCGCCCGAACCGACCCCGCCGACCAGCCCGAGCGGCCCGGCGGGCAGCTCCCGGTCGATCTCCTCGGCGACCTCGCGGTACCCGTAGTAGTGGATGTCGTCGTGGTACTGCCGCATCCAGTGGTACGAGGGGTGGTCCGCGAGGATCTCGGCGATGCGCTTGACGCGCAACTCCTGGTCGAGGCGCAGGTCTTGGGAGGGAGCGACCTGCTCCAGTGTGGCGCCGAGGATCTCCAGCTGCACCCGCGTCGCGCGGTCCACGGTGGTGGAGCCCACGATGTGGCACTTCATGCCGTGGCGGTGACAGGCGAGCGCGAGGGCCTGTGCGTAGATGCCGCTCGAACTGTCGACGAGGGTGTCGCCGGGCCGGACGGCGCCCGTGTCGAGCAGGTGCCGGACGGCGCCGAGGGCGGAGTAGATCTTCATGGTCTCGAACCGGAGGCAGGTCAGGTCCGGTGCGAGGGATATCAGATCGGGTCTTTTCACCGCTTCGGCGATGTGTGCGTGCATGGCTGAGCTCCCCCGTAGGGATGGGCGGGTGTGTGGGCAGGGAGGGGCGCCGGGGGCCACGCGGACGGTTGGTCGGCTGGACGGCTGGACGACCCCCGGGAACGTCGAGAGCATCACACTAGATGAAAATGATTGTCAAGAGCGGGTAGTCTCGGCGCACTGATGGCCACGCGGTGCCGCGCCCGTGCGCACCGCCACATCGAGGGGAGTCGCGTGAAGCTGATCCAGGAGGCCGGGGCCGTCCGGCCTCGTCCGCCGCGAGAGGGAGTGCCGCCGGGAGACGGAGGCCTGTCACGAGGAGGCGTGCCGCCGAGGGTGGGTGTGGGGACCGCCTTCGGCACGTTCGGCGAGCTGCTCCAAGGCGTGCTACCCGAGGAGGACGGCGACTTCCTCGTGACGCTGCCCGTCGCGCGGTGGACGATGGCCACGTACCGGCCGGGGTCCGCGTCCGGCGGGATCGAGGTCCGGCCGGCCGGCAAGACGAAGGCGCTCCGGCTGGCCCGCATGATCGTCGATTCGGCACCGCACCACCGGAGTTGCTCGGCAGAGAGGGGCGCGGTCGCAGGCGGGCTGCTCACCGTCAACAGCGTGATCCCGGAGGGCAAGGGGCTCGCCAGCTCGTCCGCCGACCTCGTCGCCACCGCGCGAGCGGTCGGCCGGGCCCTCGGCGTCCCCATGCCGCCCGCCAGGATCGAACGGCTGCTGTCCCGCATCGAGCCCACCGATGGCGTGCTCTACCCGGCGATCGTCGCCTTCCACCATCGCAGCGTCCGGCTGCGCTCCGTCCTCGGCTCGCTGCCCGCCATGGCGGTCGTCGGCATCGACGAGGGCGGCTCGGTGGACACCGTGGACTTCAACCGCATCCCCAAGCCGTTCACGCAGGCCGACCGGCGCGCCTACGCCGACCTGCTCGGCCGGCTGACCCGTGCCGTGCGCCGCCATGACCTCGCCGAGGTCGGCCGGATCGCCACGCGCAGCGCCCTGATGAACCAACGGCTGCGGCACAAGGCGCTGTTGGAGCCCGTGCGGGAGATCTGCCGCGAGGTCGGGGGGCTCGGTGTGGCGGTCGGGCACAGCGGTACGACGTTGGGGGTGCTCGTCGACGCCACGGACCCCTCGTACACGCGCCGGGTCACGGCGGCGGCGCAGGCGTGCGCGGAACTCACCGGTCGAACGGCCGGCGGGCCCGGTGGCGCGGGCCAGGTCGCGGTCTACCGGACGTTGAGCTTCGGCTCGGCGGGGTGACCGGCGGGCGCCTCACTCCGCCCCGCCCCGCACCCCGAGCGCGGCGGACGGGGCCTCCGTGTCGGGACGTGCGGCGGTGCGGTCGGCCAGGTCGTCGACGACGCCGTGCAGGCCGCCGGTGCGCGCGTGCGCGGAGCGCTGCCGCTCGGCGCCGCCGCCGTGCGCGAGCAACTGCCGCAACACCGCGAGGACGTGCGGGAGTTCGCCGTCCGGTGCGAGGGCGGGCCGCGCGTGCGCGAAGAGCCGGCGGACCTGGTGCCGGGTGGGTACGAGCCGGCCCGTCCGCGGATCGAGGCTGTGTCCGGTCAGGCCGTCGCGCGCGCACCGCCAGTACACGGCGCGCAGCAGGGAGTCGTCCACGGCCGGGCCCGGGTCGCCCCGGCGCACCCGCTCCAGGGCCCGCACCACCAACGCCCGTACCAGCACGGCGAGGACCGCCGCCTCCGCGACGCCCGTGGTGACGTCCATCGCCCTGATCTCCACGGTGGGCAGGTGCGCGCAGGGGCGCACGTCCCAGTACAGCGAGCGCTCGCCGAGGGTCGCGCCGGCCACTTGAAGGGAGGCGGCGAGCGTGTCGTAGTGGGCGGCCGACGAGAAGTACGGCGGCGGTCCCGCGACGGGCCAGCGCGTGGCGCCCAGCGTCCGCCAGCTGCAGTAGCCGCTGTCGCGCTCCTCCCAGAAGGGCGAGTTCGCCGACAGGGCCACGAGGGTGGGGAGCCACGGCCGCAGATGGTTGCCGACCAGGACGGCGTGGTCCCGGTCGGGGACCTCGACGTGCACGTGCAGGGCGCAGAAGGCGAACGTGTCGTACAGCGACCGGAAGGTGTCGACCTGCGCGCGGTAGTGCGGGTCGGGGTTGAGCGGGACCGGGGCCCGCATGCCGAGCAGCGGTGTGGCGGAGGCGACCGGGCGCAGGCCCTCGGCGGCCGCCGCGGAGGCGACGGCCGCCCGCACCCGCCGCAGCGCCTGTTCGAGCTCGCCGAGCGTCGTGCAGGGCGGTGTCTTGCCCTCCACCTGGTACTGGGAGGCCTCGCCCGTCGCCAGGTCGCCGACCATGGGCTTCAGGCGCGGCAGGACCCGGGAGGCCGCCGCGGCGACGGTGTGCTGCGAGGCGTCGACGAGGAAGTACTCCTCCTCGACGCCGACGGTGGGGCCGACGGTGGGAAGCTGGTCCGCCATGCGTGTCCTGTCCTTCGGCGAGAGGGGCGGTGGACGCGTGCTCGTCCACTTTCCTCGCCCGCGGGCCGGTCGGCGAGTGCGCGGTGCCCCGGTGCGGGGGTGTTCAGGCCTTCCCGGCGGGGATGCGGCGGTGGGTGTCGGCGAGCAGGTTGCGCATCGCCATGCGGTAGAGCTCCGCCTGGTGGGCGCCGAGGAACCCGGTGTGCCCGAACACCTCCAGGGCGACCATGCCGTGCACGTATCCCCACACGCTCAGCATCAGGGCGGTCGCGGCGGGCGGCAGCGCCTCGCCGCCCGCGGGGGCCATCTGCTCCAGGCGCTCCAGGAACTCCGGCGAGAGCGAACGCACGTCGGCGGCGGCCAGTTGGTCCCGCGTGAAGCCGCGGAACAGCTCCCGTTCGAAGACCGCGCTCATCCGGCGGTTCGCCTCCGTGGTGGGCCCGTCGACGGGGGCGTGGTAGTGCCGCAGCGGCGCCCCGTACAGGAGTTGGAACCGCTCGGGATGGTCGATGGCCCAGCGGCGGTAGCCCTCGGCCGCGACGACCATCCCCGGCAGCTCCGAGGTGTCCGGCGTGGCGGCGGTGGCGGCCTGCACGGCGTCCGCCAGGTCGTCGTACGCCTTGGTGACCAGCGCGGTGACGAGGTCGTCGCGGCTCGGGAAGTAGTGGTAGAGCGCCTGCACGGTCATGCCGAGGTCCCGGGCCACCGCGCGCAGGGAGAGCGCGTGCGGGCCGTGCTCGACGATGTGGGACTCGGCGGCGCCCACGATCTCCTGGACGGCGACGGCGCGGCGCCGCTCGCGCAGGGACGGCCGGGGCTCGCGCAGGGACGGCCGGGTGGGGGCTCGGTCGGCGGACGGGACTCGGTCGGTGGACATGAGGCGACGGTACGGCCGTCGGCCCGCCACCGGCAGGGAAATTGATGAACCCGTGAAGAAAATCTAACACTGCCAAATCAAGTTGTCCCCCGCTAACTTCGGTGACGGCGACACGGAGCGCGGCCGCATCCCTTGCCCTTCACCGCAGGCCTTCACCTCAACTCCCAAGGAGCAACGGCGTGTTCGAACGAATGGCGGAGCTGGCAATTCGGCGGTCCCGGCTGGTACTTGTGGTCGCCGCGGTCGTGGTGGTCCTCATGGGCGCCCTGGGCGCCGGCGCGTTCGGAAAGCTCCTGGGAGGCGGCTTCGACGACCCGGCCTCCCCGTCCTCCCGGGCCAGGAACGTCATCGACGAGAAGTTCGGCGGGGAGACGAACCTCGTGCTGCTGGTCCGCGCCGCCGACGGCCGCATCGACGCCCCGGCGGCCCGGGACGGCGGCCGGGCCCTGGCGGCCGACCTCAAGAAGGAGAAGGGCCTGACCAACGTGGTCTCGTACTGGGACACGAAGAGCCCCGACCTCCGCTCCAAGGACGGCCGCGAAGCCCTCGTCCTCGCCCGCGTGAAGGGCCACGACGCGGAGCAGCAGGACAACGCCGAGGAGGTCATCGACCGCTACGCGGGACCGTACCGGGGCGCGCTCACCGTCAAGGCGGGCGGCAGCGCGGGCGTCAGCCACGAGATGGGGCCGCAGACCGAGAAGGACCTCGTCCTCGCCGAGACCATCGCCGTGCCCCTGATCCTCCTGCTGCTCCTCGTCGTCTTCGGCACCGTGGTCTCCGCGCTGCTGCCCCTGGCCATCGCGCTCATCGCCATCGCCGGAGTGTTCGCCGAGCTCTACGTCGTCGGAAGCTTCACCGACGTCTCCATCTTCGCCGTCAACCTGACCACCGCCCTCGGCCTCGGACTCGGCGTCGACTACGCCCTGTTGATGATCAGCCGGTTCCGCGAGCAGCTCGCCGCGGGGGCGAGCGTCGAGAACGCCGTCCGTACGACGATGAGCACCGCGGGCCGCACGGTGGCGTTCTCCGCGGCGACCGTGGCGGCCGCCCTCGCCGCGCTCATGGTCTTCCCGCAGTACTTCCTCCGCTCCTTCGGCTACTCCGGGGTCGGCGTCGTCGTCATCGCGGCCCTCGCCACCCTGTTCGTGATGCCGGCCCTGCTCACCGTCCTGGGCCACCGGGTCAACAGCGGGCGGATGCCGTGGGCGAAGCCGGGCCGCACCCCGTCCCGGCCCTCCATGTGGGGGCGGCTGGCCCGGACCGTCATGCGCAGGCCCGCGCTCACCGCGCTGCCCGTGCTCGCGGTGCTGCTCCTCGCGGCGGGACCGCTCCTCGGCATCACCTTCGGCTCGGCTGACGAACGCGTGCTGCCCGAGGACGCCGAGAGCCGCCAGGTCTCGGTGACGCTGCGGGAGAACTTCCACGGCAACGACGCGGCCGCCCTGCACGTCGTCATCGACGAGCCGGTGGCCCGCACCCCGCTCGCGGCCTACGCGGCCCGGCTCTCCGGACTCCCGGGCGTCGTCCGCGTCGAGACCGGCGCCGGCGTCCACACCGACGGGCGGACAAAGCCGGCCGGACCCGGCAACAAGACCCTCACCCACCCCGCCGCACAGCAGCTGAACGTCGTGAGCGCCTTGACGCCCACGTCGGACGCCGCCAAGGAGCTGGTCGCGAAGGTCAGGGCGGCCGAACCGCCCGCCGGTACCCACCCGTTGGTGGGCGGCGGCGACGCCGAACTGGTCGACTCGGGTGACTCCATCGGCGGCCGGCTCCCACTCGCCGTCGGCCTGATCGCCGTCACCACGTTCCTGCTGCTCTTCCTCTTCACCGGCAGCGTCGTGCAGCCGCTGCGGGCGCTGGTCCTCAACGCGATCAGCCTCGGCGCCACCATCGGCGTCATGACCTGGATCTTCCAGGACGGCCACCTCTCCGGCCTGCTGGGCTTCACGCCGCAGCCCATGGAGACGTCGATGACCGTGCTGATGTTCTGCGTCGCCTTCGGCCTCTCGATGGACTACGAAGTGTTCGTCACCAGCCGCATCAAGGAACTCCACGAACAGGGCGAGGACAACGAGTCCGCCGTGGCCAACGGCCTCGGTCACACCGGGCGCATCGTCAGCGCCGCGGCCGTCCTGATCGCGGTCAGCTTCTTCGCCTTCGGCACGGCCGAGATCAGCTTCATGCAGCTGTTCGGCCTCGGCAGCGGTCTGGCCATCCTCATCGACGCGATCGCCGTCCGCGGCATCCTCGTGCCCGCCGCGATGCGGCTGCTGGGCCGCTCGGCCTGGTACGCGCCGGGATTCCTGCGCGCGTTCCACCGCAGGTTCGGCCTGAGCGAGGGCGGCCCCGCGGCCGTGCCCGCCGCCGCGTCGGAGCCGGTGCGCCGGGAGTCGTACGTGGACCACTAGCCGCCCCCGTCCGGCCCGGCCCGTCGCCTCGTACGCTGAGGGCGACGGGTCACGGGGCCGCAGGGGTCGAGGACGCACCGGCCACGCGAGGAAGAGGGAGGCGGCACCGGATGGGTGTGGACGTGCTGCGCTGGGACGGGTTCCGCAGCGTGCCGTGGAAGAACGGCGGCGGGACGACACGGGAGGTCGCCTCGGGCGTCCTGCGGGGGATGCCCCCGGAACGGACACCCCCGGACCCCGGGCCCTCCTCCGGGGAACCCGCGGACGGCTTCGACTGGCGGGTCAGCGTCGCGGACGTGGCCGCCGATGGGGCGTTCTCCTCGTTCCCGGGGGTCGACCGGGTGATCACCGTGGTCGAGGGCGCGGGCATGGTGCTGACCGTGGACGGTACGGAGCGGAAGGTCGGGCCGCTCGGACCCTTCGCCTTCCCGGGCGACGCGGCGACGGACTGCCGGCTGGCGGCGGGGCCGGTGCGCAACGCGAACGTGATGACCCGCAGGGGCCGGGCGACGGCAGCCGTACGGGTCGTCCCGCTGCCCGCCGCACCGGGCTCGGAGGTGGCGTGCGCGGCCGATGAGACGCTCCTGGTCGTGGCCGCCACCGAGGGAATCACCCTCGTCGGGCCGGGCGGACAAGAGACCGCGCTCGGCCGCCTCGACTGCGTACGGCAGGAGGGTCCGGGGGCGCCGGTCCTGCGGGGCGAGGGCGCCGTGGTCGAGATCAGGATCGGTTCGGTGCGCTGACGGCGTCCTGCCGGGCGGCGCCGGACGGAGCCATGTGAGTCGGGCGGAAGGCGTCGGTGGTGCTTGACACCGGGCGGGACTCGTCGGTGCCCGGCACCGGACGGAACCCGTCGGTGCCTGACCCGCCGTGCACGCCCAACCCCGTGCGGCCCGGGGCGAGTTCGGGGCGCAGCACCAGGTCCTCGTCGTAGGCGCCGCCGTTCTCGTGGTGGAAGGGCAGCGGCTCGGTCGTGGACAGGGTGCGCAGCCGCTCGCGCAGCTCCGCCGCGCTCCGCTCGAACCCCGCCTCCGTGAGCCGGTCGGCGCCGTACACCGCGAACGGCGGCAGCGCGGCCATGCCGGTGTACCAGAACGTGCCGTGCAGCAGCGGGAACAGCACCTGCTCCAACTCGCCGTGGATGCCGCGCGGCCCGAAGCCGGACGGACGGGCACCGACCGACGTCACGATCAGGGCGCGCTTTCCGGCCAGGCCGCCGTCCCCGTACCGCAGGGTCCTGCCGTCGGGGCCCTTGATGCCGAAGCCGAAGCCCTGCACCAGGACGCGGTCGAACCAGCCCTTGAGGATCGCGGGCGGCCCGAACCACCAGAGCGGGAACTGGAAGACGACCGTGTCGGCCCACGCGAGCTTCTCCTGCTCCCGGCGGATGTCCTCGCGCAACGCCCGCTCCTTGTACGCGCGTTCCTGCTCCGGACCGACGAAGAGCCGCTCGTCCGACGCGCCCCCGAAGTCGTCGGCGTCCACCACCGCCTTCCACCCCATGCCGTACAGGTCGGAGGCGCGGTGCTCGTGCCCGAGCGAGTCGAGCGTGCCAAGGCCCTCGGCCATCAGGGAGCCGGCCAGCGAGCGGCGTTCCGGATGTGCGCATACCCAGAGAATCTTCATGCCTTGATCGTGCGTCGCCGCCCCCGTGCCCAACGAGTGGCCAGACAGCCAGGGGGCGCAAGGATCTGGCCACTCCCGATCGCGCGGGAACTCGGGGCCGCTCCCGTCCGACTCCTGATGCGGCGCGGACCGGCCGGTCCGTGTCTTCGTGCGTTCCGGGAGCGGTGATGGCCGAGCAGCGACGACCGAGATATGTGCCGCCCCCCGCGCTCTGCGGCTTCCTCGTGCTGCTGGTGCTGCTCTTCACCGTGTCGTACGCCGTGGGCAGGGCCGCCGGGCCGGTCGCGCCCGGCATGCACGGGCCCGCGACGACCACCGGCGGGGGCGGCGACGGGGATGGCGGCGGGGACGAGAGCGGGGACGGGGGCATGGGGGACATGCACGGGGGCGGTCACTGATGGGCGCCGGAGCGGCGGACGCCGTCCTGACCACCGATGTGGCCGTCGGCGGCATGACGTGCGCGGCCTGCGTGAAGCGGGTCGAGAAGCGGCTCGGCAGGCTGGAGGGCGTGAGCGCCACGGTCAATCTCGCGACCGGACTCGCCCGGGTGAGCCATCCGCCGGACGTCCTGCCCGAGGCCCTCGTCACCGCCGTCCGGCAGGCCGGCTATACGGCGGAACTCCCGTCGCCCCCCGCACCGGAACCAGAACCGGAAGCAGGGTGGGCAGGGAAACCGGAGCCCGCGCCCGGGTCCGAGCCGGGAGGGGGCGAGTCGCCCCAGGACGCCCTCGAACGCCGGCAGCTGCTGGTCACCGCCCTGCTCGCGCTCCCCGTACTCGTCCTCTCCATGGTGCCCGCGTGGCAGTTCCGCAACTGGCAGTGGCTGTGTTTCGCGCTCGCCGCGCCGGTCGCCACGTGGAGCGCCTGGTCGTTCCACGTGCGCGCGCTGCGCGGCCTCCGGCACGCCGCCGCCACCATGGACACCCTGGTCTCGCTGGGCGTCGCGGCGTCCTTCGGCTGGTCGGCGTACGCGCTCTTCCTCGGCGGCGCGGGCGTGCCCGGGATGACGATGCCGTTCAGCCTGCTGCCCACGGGCGGTGACGGCGTCGCGCCCGTCTACCTCGAAGCGGCCGTCGGCGTACCGCTGTTCGTCCTCACCGGGCGGCTCCTGGAGGCCCGCGCCCGGCACGGCACCGGTTCGGCCCTGCGCTCCCTCGCCGGGCTCACCGTGAAGGATGTCGCGGTACGCGAGGGCGGCGCCGAACGCCTCGTCCCCATCGGGCAGTTGCGGGTCGGCCAGACCTTCGTCGTACGCCCCGGCGAGCGCGTCGCCACCGACGGCGTGGTCGTCGAGGGCAGCTCCGCCGTCGATCTGTCGCTGGTCACCGGCGAGAGCGAACCGGTCGAGGTCGGGCCCGGATCCGAGGCGATGGGCGGGGCCGTCAACGCGGGCGGGCTCCTCCTCGTCCGGGCCACGGCCGTCGGCGACCGGACCCGGCTCGCCCGCATCGCCCGCCTGGTGGCCGACGCGCAGGCGGGCAAGGCGCGGGCGCAGCGGCTCGCGGACGCGGTGGCGGGCGTGTTCGTGCCGGCCGTCCTCGCCCTCGCGGCGACCGTGCTGGGCTTCTGGCTCGGGGCCGGCGCCGACCCGCAGGCGGCCGTCACCGCCTGCGTGGCCGTCCTCGTCGTCGCCTGCCCGTGCGCCCTCGGCCTCGCCACGCCCACCGCCCTGATGGCCGCCACCGGCCGCGGCGCGCAACTCGGCGTCCTGGTCGGCGGCCCGCGGGCGCTCGAGACCCTGCGCCACGTCGACACCGTCGTCCTGGACAAGACCGGCACCCTGACCTCCGGGCACATGAGCGTCGCCGCGGTCACCGCCGCGCCCGACGGCATCGGCAAGGAGGCCGCGCTGCGGCTCGTCGGGGCCGTCGAGCAGGGCTCGGAACACCCGCTGGGCCGCGCGATCACCGCGTACGCGAAGAGGACGCTGCCCGAGGGAGCGCTGGCCGGGGGCGAGCTGCCCGCGGTGCGCGCTTTCACCGCGACGGCGGGGCTGGGCGTGGTGGGCGAGGTGGACGGCCACCACGTCGAAGTCCGGGCGCCCGGCGACGCGTTGACCGGCCCGCTGGCCCGCGCGCTGACGGAGGCGGAGAACGCCGCGCACACCCCGGTCCTGCTCCGGGTGGACGGCGTGCCCCAGGCGCTCCTCGCGGTCGGCGACCCGGTGCGGCCCGGCAGCTACCGCGCCGTGGACCGGCTGCGGCGCCTCGGCGTGCGCCCCGTACTCGCCACCGGCGACCGCGAACCGACCGCCCGCGCCGTCGCGGCGGGGCTGGGCATCGACGAGGTGCACGCCCGCTGCACACCGGAGGACAAGGCGTCGCTGGTACGGGAGTTGCGGGCGCGCGGCCACCGGGTCGCGGTCATCGGCGACGGCGTGAACGACGCCGCGGCGCTGGCCGGCGCCGACCTGGGCATCGCCATGGGCGGCGGCACCGACGTGGCCATCGGGGCCGCCGACGTGACGCTGGTCCGCGGCGACATCGAGGCCGTCGCGGACGCGGTCCGGCTCGCCCGGCGCACCCTGGCCACGATCCGCGCCAACCTCCTGTGGGCCTTCGGCTACAACGCCGTCACCGTGCCGCTCGCCGCGGTGGGCCTGCTGAACCCGATGGTCGCCGCGGCGGCCATGTCGGCGAGCTCCCTGCTGGTGGTCGGCAACAGCCTGCGGCTGCGCACCTGGCGGCCCCCGCGCGGCCCGGTACCGAGACGGCCGGCGCGCGGCGCCGGGCGAGGAGGAGCGCGATGAGCGGCACGACGCGTACGGCACACCCCTGGCGGCCGACCCGCCGCGGGCTCCGCGACGGACTGCTCGCCGCGCTCGCGCCCGTCGCCGTGTGCGCCCTGGCGCTGGGCGGGCTCACGGCGTGGACCGGCTCCGGGGCCGCGGGCAGCCCGGCCCGTGTGACGGTGGCCCGCGGATCCGTCTTCGTGCCGTCCGGCGCCACCGAGGAGACCGTCGCGTTCTTCCCGATCGCCAACTCCGGCGGCTCCGACGACCGGCTGACGTCGGTGGACTCCCCGGTCTTCGACGACGTGATGCTCAGCCGCACCGTGCCCACGGGCCGGGGCGCCGCCACCATGCGCGGGGTGCGGTCCGCCGCGGTCCCGGCCGGCGAGGGGCTCATCATGTCGCCGCGCGGCCTGGACATCATGGTGCGCACCCGCGGGCCCCTGAAGGTGGGGGAGACGGTGCCGTTCGTGCTGACCTTCCGGCACGGCGGCAGGATTGAGGCCGATGCGCTGGTGGTCGGACCCGGCGGCTGAGGCGAGGCCTCGGCGGCGCGAGGCGTTCCCCCTGAAGACGAAACGCCTCGCGCCGCGTTCCCTCCGGAGGTGAAACGCCTCCGGTCCTTCACCGTTCCTCCGCACCATTTGACGCCCCGCGGGCGCGCCGGTCTACGGTGACCGCCCCCATCCCGCACGGCCCCCTCCCGCACGGCCCGCGCACCGCACGGCTCTTCCCCCCACGTCGCAGAGGTACAGCTCCATGCCTGAGATCAACCGCCGCCGTCTCCTCCAGGCGGCGGGCGGCACCGCCGCGGTCGCGGCCCTGTCCGCCAGCGTCATGCGCGCCGCCGACATCCCCGCCGCACGCCGGTCCGGGTCGATCGACGACGTCGAGCACATCGTGGTGCTCATGCAGGAGAACCGCTCCTTCGACCACTACTTCGGCACCCTCAACGGCGTACGGGGCTTCGGCGACCCCCGCCCGCTCGTGCTGGAGAGCGGCAAGTCGGTCTGGCACCAGTCCGGCGGCGGCGAGGAGGTCCTGCCGTACCACCCGACCGCCGAGGACCTGGGCCTGCAGTTCATCGCCGGACTCGACCACGACTGGGAGACCGGTCACCAGGCGTGGAACAAGGGCAAGTACGACGACTGGATAACCGCCAAGGGCCCCGGCACCATGGCCCATCTGACCAGGGACGACATCCCGTTCCACTACGCCCTGGCGGACGCCTTCACGGTCTGCGACTCCTACCACTGCTCGTTCATGGGAGCCACCGACCCCAACCGCTACTACCTCTACACCGGCCACGCGGGGAACGACGGCAAGGGCGGCGGTCCCGTCCTCGGCAACGAAGAGGCCGGCTACGACTGGACGACGTACGCCGAGCGCCTGGAGAAGGCCGGGGTCTCGTGGAAGATCTACCAGGACATCGGCGACGGACTCACCGAGGACGGACTCTGGGGCGCCCTGGAGGACGCCTACCGGGGCAACTACGCCGACAACTCCCTGATGTTCTTCAACCGGTTCCGGGAGTCGAAGCCCGGCGATCCGCTGTACGAGAAGGCCCGCAAGGGCACGCACATCAAGAAGAGCGGCCGCCTCCTCGACGACCTCCGGGCCGACGTCAAGGCCGGCACGCTGCCCAAGATCTCCTGGATCGCCGCCCCCGAGGCCTACTGCGAACACCCCAACTGGCCCGCCAACTACGGCGCCTGGTACATCTCGCAGGTCCTCGACGCCCTCACATCGGACCCCGAGGTGTGGAGCAGGACCGCGCTGTTCGTCACCTACGACGAGAACGACGGCTACTTCGACCACGTCCCGCCGCCCTACCCGCCGGCCGACTCCTCACGGGGCGCCTCCACCGTCGACACCCGGCTCGACCTCTTCCCCGGCGACAGCGGCTACAGCGCGGGCCCCTACGGGCTCGGCATGCGCGTCCCCGCCCTCGTCGTCTCCCCGTGGTCGACCGGCGGCTTCGTCTGCTCCGAGCTCTTCGACCACACCTCGATCATCCGGTTCATGGAGCGGCGCTTCGGCGTCCACGAGCCGCACATCTCGCCCTGGCGCCGCGCCATCTGCGGCGACCTCACCTCCGCCTTCGACTTCGGCCTGCGGCACACCGGCCACCCGTCGCTGCCCAGCACCAAGGGCTACCGGCCGCCGGACACGAAGCGGCACGAGAGCTACGAGCACGCGCCGCCGGCCAGTCCCGCCCTGCCCCGGCAGGAGAAGGGCGCCAGGCCCACCAGGCCGCTGCCCTACACCCCGCTCGTCACGGCCGCCGTCAAGCCCGCCGACGGGAACGTCACGCTCACCTTCAGCCCCGGCGACAAGGCCGGCGCCTGCTTCCTGGTCACCTCGGGCAACCGCACCGACGGCCCCTGGACGTACACCGCGGAGGCCGGCAAGAAAATCTCCGACACCTGGAGCACCGCCTCGTCCGACGGCACCTACCGGCTGACCGCGCACGGTCCGAACGGCTACCTGCGGACCTTCGAGGGCACCGCCGCCACCCCGGGACCGGAGATCACCGGCCACCACGACCGGGACTCCGGCCGCCTCCGGCTCACCCTCACCAACCGGACGAAGACCGCCTGCCACCTCACCGTCACCAACGCCTACGGCGGCAGGAGCACCAAGGTCGCCGTACCGGCCGGCGCCCGGCGGACCCGCTGGGTCGAGCTCGGCCACAGCAGGCGCTGGTACGACCTGAGCATCCGCTCCGACACCGACAGCGGCTATCTGCGCAGGCTCGCCGGACATGTGGAGACCGGCGAGCCCGGCACCAGCGACCCGGCGCTGCGCACGATCTGATCATTCCGCTTCGACGCGGCCGGGCCGCCGCTCGCCCTTGACCGGCGACGGTGCCCGGCGCGTAACGTGGCGCGGCATGAAGATCCTCATCAGCGCCGACATGGAGGGCGCGACCGGAGTGACCTGGCCGGCCGACGTGCTGCCCGGGACCCCGCAGTGGGAGCGGTGCCGGGCCATGTTCACCTCGGACGTCGACGCCGCCGTGCGCGGCTTCTTCGACGGCGGCGCCGACGAGGTGCTCATCAACGAGGCGCACTGGACCATGCGCAATCTGCTCCTGGAGCAGCTGGACGAGCGGGCCGAGATGCTCACCGGACGGCACAAGTCGCTCTCCATGGTCGAAGGCGTGCAGCACGACGACGTGGACGGCATCGCGTTCGTCGGCTACCACGCGGGCGCCGGCATGGAGGGCGTCCTCGCCCACACCTACCTCGCCAACCAGATCACCGGCGTGTGGATCAACGGCGTACGGGCCAGCGAGGGCCTGCTCAACTCGCACGTCGTCGCCGAGTACGGCGTCCCCGTGGTCCTCGTCACCGGCGACGACGTCGCCTGCGAGGACGCCCTCGGCTACGCGCCCGGCGCGCTCAAGGTCGCCGTCAAGGACCACGTCTCGCGGTACGCGGCGGTCTGCCGCACCCCGGCCCGTACGGCCGCCGACATCCGCGCCGCCGCGAAGGACGCCGCGGCGCTCGCGGTGCGCCACGCGCCGGTGGTGGGCGGCCCGTTCACCGTCGAGGTCGAGTTCGACGCCGAGCACCTGTCCATGGCGGCGACCGTCGTACCGGGCGTGCGCCGTACGGGGGAGCGCAAGGTCGCCTATGACAGCGAGACCATGTACGAGGGGATCCGTACCTTCAAGGCGGTTACCACGATCGCCTCTGCCGCCGTGGAGGAGCAGTATGGCTAGCCAGCAAGGACCGGAGCAGGATCCCGGCGACCAGGTCGACGCGCGGGCGCTCGACGAGGTCGTCACGTTCACCTCCGAGCTGATCCGCATCGACACCACCAACCGCGGCGGCGGCGACTGCCGTGAGCGGCCCGCCGCCGAGTACGCCGCCGAACGCCTCGCCGACGCCGGCCTGCGGCCGACGCTCCTGGAGCGCGCCCCCGGCCGCACCAACGTCGTCGCCCGCATCGAGGGCACCGACCCGGGCGCCGACGCGCTGCTCGTCCACGGCCACCTCGACGTGGTGCCCGCCGAGGCCGCCGACTGGAGCGTCGACCCGTTCTCCGGCGAGGTCCGCGACGGCGTCGTCTGGGGCCGCGGCGCGATCGACATGAAGAACATGGACGCGATGATCCTGTCCGTCGTACGCCACTGGGCGCGCGCCGGAGTGCGACCCCGGCGCGACCTGGTGATCGCCTTCACCGCCGACGAGGAGGCCAGCGCGGAGGACGGCTCCGGATTCCTCGCCGACCGGCACGCCGACCTCTTCGAGGGCTGCACGGAAGGCATCAGCGAGTCGGGGGCCTTCACCTTCCACGACGGCCGGGGCAACCAGATCTACCCGATCGCGGCGGGCGAGCGCGGCACCGGCTGGCTCAAGCTGACCGCGCGCGGCAAGGCGGGACACGGCTCCAAGGTCAACCACGCCAACGCGGTGAGCAGACTGGCCGGCGCCATCGCCCGCATCGGCGAGCACCGGTGGCCGGTCCGGCTCACCCCGACCGTGCGCGCCTCCCTCGTCGAACTGGCCCTGCTCTACGGCCTGGAGACCGACCCCGAGGCGCCCGGCTTCGACGTGGACGCCTTCCTGGAGAAGCTCGGCCCGACCGCCGACCTGGTCGCGCCGACGGTCCGCAACAGCGCCAACCCGACGATGCTGCAGTCGGGTTACAAGGTCAATGTGATTCCTGGTGAAGCGGTGGCGTACGTCGACGGCCGCTTTCTGCCGGGCGGCGAGGAAGAGTTCCGCCGCACGCTTGACCGGCTCACCGGGATGGACGTCGACTGGGAGTTCCACCACCGCGAGGTGGCGCTGCAGGCGCCGGTCGACTCGCCGACGTATGCCCGGATGCGGGCGGCCGTCGAGGAGTTCGCGCCGGAGGGCCACGTCGTGCCGTACTGCATGTCCGGCGGCACGGACGCCAAGCAGTTCTCGCGACTGGGCATCACCGGCTACGGCTTCTCGCCGCTGCGGACACCGGAGGGCTTCGACTACCAGGCGCTGTTCCACGGAGTCGACGAATGCGTCCCCGTCGACGCGCTGCACTTCGGCGTCCGCGTACTCGACCGCTTTCTGCGTACGGCCTAGGAAAAATGGGGGAAGAGAAGGACATGATGCAGACCAGGGCGTACGGATCATGGCCGTCGCCGATCGACGCCGAGCTCGCCGCCGCCCACGACGGCGCCCCCGGGCACGTCGGCTTCGTCGGGGCCGAGACCTGGTGGACCGAGCCGCGGCCCACCGAGGCGGGCCGGCGCGCGCTGGTGCGGCGGCTGCCCGACGGCACCGAGCGCACGGTGCTGCCCGCGCCGTGGAACGCGCGCACCCGCGTCGTGGAGTACGGCGGCCGCCCCTGGGCCGGCGCCGAGCGGCCCGGTGGACCGCTCATCGTCTTCGCCGACTTCGCCGACCAGCGGCTGTACGCGTACGAGCCCGACACCCCCGGCGCCGCACCGCGCCCGCTCACCCCGCTCTCGGCGGTGGGCGGCGGACTGCGCTGGGCGGAGCCGGTGATCCACGCCGACCGGGGCGAGGTCTGGTGCGTCCTGGAGGAGTTCACCGGGGAGGCGCCCACCGACCTGCGGCGCGTCATCGCCGCGGTGCCGCTCGACGGCTCGGCGGCCGAGGACCGGACGGCCGTGCGCGAACTGTCCGACGACAGCCACCGGTTCGTCACCGGCGCGCGCCTGTCGCCCGACGGCACCCGCGCCGCCTGGATCGCCTGGGACCACCCGCGCATGCCGTGGGACGGCACGGAACTGGTCCTCGCCGAGGTGGGCGACGACGGCACCTTCGGCGCGGCCCGCACGGTCGCGGGCGGCCCCGACGAGTCGATCGCCCAGGTCGAATGGGACCCGGACGGGCGGCTGTTGTTCTCCAGCGACCGCACCGGCTGGTGGAACCTGTACCGGGCGCACCCGGACGACGCCGCCACCGTCCACCCGCTCTGTCCGCGCGAGGAGGAGTTCGCCGGGCCCCTGTGGCAGACCGGCATGAACTGGTTCGCGCCGCTGGACAGCGGACTGATCGCCGTCGTGCACGGCAAGGGCGCCACCGCGCTCGGCATACTCGACCCCGAGACGGGCGAGGTCGTCGACGCGGCGGGCCCCTGGACGGAGTGGTCGGCGACCGTCGCCGCGCACGGCTCGCGCGTGGTCGGCGTCGCGGCCAGCCCGCGCAGCGCGTGCGAGGTGGTCGAGCTGGACACCTGCACCGGCCACGCCCGCGTCGTCGGCGCCGCGCACGACGACCCGGTGGACCCCACGTATTACCCGGAACCGCAGATCCGCACCTTCTTCGGCCCGGCGGGACGCGAGATCCACGCCCACATCTACCCGCCGCACCACCCCGGGCACGTGGCACCCGACGACGAACTGCCGCCGTACGTGGTGTGGGCGCACGGCGGCCCCACCAGCCGCTCCCCGCTCGTCCTCGACCTGGCCATCGCCTACTTCACCTCGCGCGGCATCGGCGTCGCCGAGGTCAACTACGGCGGCTCCACGGGGTACGGGCGGGACTACCGCAACCGGCTGCGCGAGCAGTGGGGCATCGGCGACGTCGAGGACTGCGCGGCCGTCGCCCTCGCTCTCGCCGACGAGGGGACCGCGGACCGGGCCCGGCTCGCCATCCGTGGCGGCAGCGCCGGAGGATGGACCACGGCCGTCTCGCTGACCAGCACCGACGTCTACGCCTGCGGGACCGTCATCTACCCCGTGCTCGACCTCGCCGCGTTCGCCTCGGGGGAGACCCACGACCTGGAATCGCGGTATCTGGAGTCGCTCGTCGGCCGGCTCGACGAGGTGCCGGGGCGGTACGCGGAGCGCTCCCCGGTGGACCACGCCGAACTGGTCACCGCGCCGTTCCTGCTCCTCCAGGGCCTCGACGACGTGGTCTGCCCGCCCGCCCAGTCGGAGCGGTTCCTCGCCAGGATCGAGGGGCGCGGCATCCCGCACGCCTACATCGCCTTCGAGGGGGAGGGACACGGCTTCCGCCGCGCCGACACCATGGTCCGCGCCTTGGAGGCCGAACTCTCCCTGTACGCCCAGGTGTTCCGGCTCGACCTCGCCGGGCGCGTCCCCACGCTGGAGCTCGCCAAGTGAGACCACTGCTGCGGCCCGCACGTCTTGCTCCCGGCGCGCGGGTCGCCGTCGTCGCGCCGAGCGGCCCCATCCCCGACGACCGCCTCGAAGCGGGCCTGGACATCCTGCGCGGCTGGGACCTGGACCCGGTCGTCGCGCCCCATGTGCGGGATCTGCACCCCGAGTTCGGCTATCTCGCGGGGGCGGACGCCGACCGCGCCCGCGACCTGGAACGCGCCTGGTGCGACCCGGACGTGGCCGCGGTGTTCTGCGCGCGCGGGGGATACGGCGCCCAGCGCATGGTGGACCTCGTCGACTGGGCGGCACTGCGGGCCGCGGGGCCCAAGGTCTTCGTCGGCTACAGCGATGTCACCGCGCTGCACGAGGCCTTCGCCGTCCGCCTGGGCCTCGCCACCCTGCACGGGCCCATGACGGCCGCGGCGGACTTCCTCAAGAACGCGCGGGCGCAGGAGCATCTGCGGACGACGCTGTTCGCGCCCGAGGAGACCCGGGTGATCCGCGCCGGGTCCCCGCACGCGGCGGCCCTGGTCGGCGGCCGGGCCCGGGGCGTCACGCTCAGCGGCTGTGTGTCGCTGCTCGCCGCCGAGTTCGGCACCCCGGCGGCGCGCGGGTCCGCGCGCGGCGGCCTGCTCCTCCTGGAGGACGTAGGCGAGGAGGCCTACCGTCTCGACCGGATCCTCACCCAACTCCTGCGCGCCCGCTGGCTGGACGGGGTGTCCGGCATCGCGCTCGGCTCCTGGGAGGAGTGTGGGCCCCGCGAGGAGCTGCGGGCGCTCTTCGTGGACCGGCTCGGCGGCCTCGAGGTGCCGGTGATCGACGACTTCGGCTTCGGACACTGCGACGGGGCGCTGACCGTGCCGTTCGGGGTGGCAGGTGAACTGGACGCGGACGCGGGGACGTTGACGCTGGACGAGCCCGCCCTCGCCTGACCCGGCCGGCGCGGGGTGCGTGCGCCACTGTCGGCAAGGGGAACCCGTACGGAAATCCGTGACAGAAACCGCTGTCATGGACGTTGACCCCGGCCTGACACGTGTCACACGATGACGTCCGGCCGGTACTTACCGGCCGGTAGTCGCCGGTCGTCGGCCGTCCTCAGCGTGGAGGTCCCCTTGTCCCGTCGCCGTGCCCTGACCCTCGCCACCGCGGCGGCGCTCGCCGCGCCGCTCGCGCTCACCGGCCCCGCCCCGGCCGGCGCGAGCGGCCAGTACACCGTCACCGCGCTGAAGTTCACCGTCCAGGCGGGCGGCAGGACCTGCACGATCGACGCCGACCTGTACCGGCCCGCCGGGGTCGACGCCGCCCACCCCGCACCCGCCGTGCTCGCCACCAACGGCTTCGGCGGCAGCAAGTCCGACGGCGGGACGGCGGCCATCGGCAAGGCCTTCGCGGGGCGCGGATACGTCTCGCTCGTCTACTCGGGCCTCGGCTTCGGCAAGTCCGGGTGCCTGATCTCCCTCGACGACCCGGAGATCGACGGCAGGGCGGCGGCCGGGCTCGTCGACTTCCTCGGCGGCGAACGGGCCGCCGACGACGGCACGAAGGCGGACTACGTCACCGCCGACGCCGCGGGCGACCCCCGCGTCGGCATGATCGGCGGCAGCTACGGGGGCGCCGTCCAGATGGCGACGGCCGCCGTGGACCACCGGGTCGACGCCCTCGTCCCGATGATCACCTGGAACGACCTCGCGTACTCCCTCGACCCGAACAACGCCGCCGACCGCGACGTCCCCGGCGCCGCCAAGTGGCAGTGGATGAACGGCTTCTACCTCATCGGCGAGGGCCAGCCGCTGCTCGTCCCGAACCTCGACCCGTCCCGCGTCAACCGGCTCGGCTGTCTGCACTTCGTCACCCGGGCCTGCGAGACCATCCGCACCCTCAACTCCGGCCGCTACCCGGCCGACAAGACCGACGCCCTGCAGAAGTTCGCGCGTGGCGTCTCCCCGGTCTCGTACCTGAACAAGGTGAAGACGCCGACCCTGCTCGTCCAGGGCCAGGTCGACAGCCTCTTCAACCTCAACGAGGCCGCCGCGACGTACCGGACGCTCAAGGCGCAGGGCACCACGGCCAAGATGATCTGGCAGTCCGCGGGCCACAGCGGCGGCGTGAGCGACCCGGCGGCCGGCGAACTGAACATGGGCCAGGGGAACTTGGAGACCTCCTACGTCGGCAAGCGGATCCTCGCCTGGTTCGACCGCTACCTGCACGGCAAAAAGGGCGTCGACACCGGCCCCGACTTCGCCTACTACCGCGACTGGATCGCCGACCCCGACCACACCTACGCCACCGCCGACAAGGTGCCCGCCCTCAGCCGCAGGCTGTACCTCTCCGGCGACGGGAAGCTCGTCGACCACCGCGAGAAGGTGACCCGGGGCAGCCGCGAGTACCGCAACTGGCTCATCCCCACCAGCCACTCCGAGTCCTCGCTCGCCGGCCTGCTCGGCCTGCCCGACCCGGCCCCGCACGACACCAAGGGCACCTACCTCGACTGGACGACCGAGCCCTTCACCGACCCCGTCGACGTCGTCGGCGCGCCCAAGGCGACCCTGAAGGTGATCTCGCCGAGGACCGAGCGCGTGCAGCACTCCGGCGACGCGGCCGACAAACTCGTCCTCTTCGCCAAGCTGTACGACGTCGCGCCCGACGGCACCAAGACCCTCGTCCACCGGCTGGTCGCGCCGGTGCGGGTGCCGGACGTCACCCGGCCCTTCACCGTCTCGCTGCCGGGGCTCGTGCACCGCTACGAGAAGGGGCACCGGTTGCAGTTCGTGGTGGCCGCGAGCGACGGGGCCTACGGCGCCAACAAGGGCGTCAAGCCGGTGACGGTCACCAGCGCCCCCGACGACACCGGCGTCCTCGACCTGCCGGTCGTCCGCCCCTGACGTCACCCGTACGGCCCAGCCGCCCGCCCCGCAGGCACCCCCGCCGCGCGCTCCGCCCCCCGCCTGCCCATGCTGGGGAGCAGGGGAGGCGCACCTGCGACGGAAGGGTCCACAGCATGAGCCGCAACACCTCCACGGGCGGCACCCAGGGCGGCGGCTCGGGCACCGGCCTGGTGACGCCCGGCAGGGTCGTCGTCGCCGTCATCGCGGTCCTCACCCTCGTCTTCATCTTCGAGAACACCCGCAGCACCAAGATCCGGCTGCTCATCCCCGAGGTGACGATGCCGCTGTGGATGGCGCTGCTCGGCACCGGCCTGATCGGCGCGCTGTGCGGCGCCTACTTCATGCGCCGTCGCAGGTGAGCGCGCGGCCGGCGGCGCGTTGCGCCACGTGCGGCGGCCTACCGCGCCATGTGGGGCCGCGCGGGGGTGCGCGGCGGCTGCGGGTAGCGTGAGCGGATGCCCGATCACGCCGCCCCCCTCGCCGAAGGCCCCCGCGTGGGCATACGCCCCCTCACCCTCGCGGATGCCGCCGAGTTCACCGCGCGCGCCAGGGAGAGCGGCGAGATGCACCATCCGTGGCTCTTTCCGCCCCGCACCGACGACGCCTTCCGCGACTACGCCCGGATGCTCATCGCCGACCCCGACCGGACCGGGTTCCTCGTGTGCGAGCGCGACAGCGGCGCCGTCGGCGGGTTCATCAACATCAACAACATCGTCCGGGGCGCCTTCCGCAGCGGCACCCTCGGCTACGGCGCGTTCGCGCACGCGGCCGGACGCGGCCTGATGAGCGAGGGGCTCGAACTGGTCCTCGCGTACGCCTTCGGCGACCTCGGCCTGCACCGCCTGGAGGCCAACATCCAGCCCGGCAACGCCCCTTCCCTCGCACTGGTGCGCCGGGCCGGCTTCCGCCTCGAAGGCTTCTCGCCGGACTTCCTCTTCATCGACGGGGCCTGGCGCGACCACGAACGCTGGGCGATCACCGCGGACATGCCCCGGAGCCCGCTCCCCGGCTGACCGGGCCCCTGGCCGACCAACTCCTTTCGCGCCAAAAGGCGTTGCCCGGCCACGGCGTGCGCAGCGGCGCCCGGCGCGTCCGCCGGGGCGTCCCACCTGCCGTGGACGATCACCCGACGGGCGTGCCCCGTACGCATGTTCCGCCCCGGTCCCGCCTCCCGGTGCCCCGACCGTGTTGAAAGCGTCGGCGTCCGTCGCCCAGGATGGACGGCATGCGGAATATCGTGGTCGTCGACGCCCCCTCCAACCTGGGCCTGCGCCCGCCCGCCCCCGGCACCGTGCCCGGCTGCTACAAACTGGCCGGCGCCCTGCGGGAGCGGGGCATCCTGCGCCGTATCGGCGCCCTGGAGGGCGGCGTCGTGGTGCCGCCGCGCTACGACCGGGGCGACTGGCAGGAGGGCGACGGCGTCTTCAACGCGGCCGCCATCGCCGCGTACACCCGCAAGCTCGCCGACCGCATCGAACACCACGTGCGCGCCGAGGACTTCCTCGTCGTGCTCGGCGGCGACTGCTCGATCCAGCTGGGCGCCGTCCTCGCGCTGCGCCGCATCGGACGCTACGGCATCGCGTCCATCGACGGCTCCGCCGACTTCCGCCACCCGGGCAACTCCGACCGCATCGGCGCCGCGGGCGGCGAGGAGCTGGCCCTCGCCACCGGCCGGGGGCAGGACGACCTCACCGACATCGAGGGGCTGCGGCCCTATGTGCGCGACGAGGACGTGTGTCTCTTCGGGATGCGGGACGGGGACGAGGACCGCGCCGAGTTCACCGCCCTGAAGATCGCCAACGCCACCGTCGGCGAACTCAGGAAGTGGGGCGCCGAGAACATCGCCCGCGCCGTGACGCAGACCCTGGAAGTGCCCGAACTCGACGGCTTCTGGGTGCACCTGGACGCCGATGTCCTCGACCCCTCGGTGATGCCGGCCGTCGACAGCCCCGACCCCGGCGGGCTGTTCGCCGACGAACTCCTGGAACTGCTGCGGCCGTTCGTGCGCTCCCCGCGCTGCGTCGGCCTCAACGTCACCATCTACGACCCCGACCTCGACCCGGACGGCAAGGCGGGCGACCTGCTCACCGACGTGGTCGTGGCGGCCCTCGCCCCGTCCTGAGAGCCTGTCCGACCCGCCGCGGAACGGCCCCCACCGCCTTTGCCCAATCCTGACCCGGGCGGCCTCTGGCCGACGCCACGACGAGCGTGTTCCATGGTGATCGTGAAGACCACCGTGCGACGCGACGTCCTGACCCTGCCCGCTGCCGAGCCGGGGCCCGAGAATCCGCTGCCGCCCCTGCTGCCGCTGCGGAACGTGCACACCACCCTCGACGCGCGCGACAAGGAGGGGCTGCCGCGCGACATGGCGCGCCAGCTCGGGTACGAGCCGCTGGGCGATCCGCTGCCCACCCGGGTCCTCGACGGGTACGGACGCGAGCGCACCGAGACCGCACTCGACGTGATCGTCGTCGAGAACGCCCGGCTGCGCGCCACCGTCCTGCCCGGCTACGGCGGCCGCGTCCACTCCCTCCTGCACAAGCCGACCGGCCGCGAACTCCTCTACCGCAACCCCGTGTTGCAGCCCGCCGCCTTCGCGCTCAACGGCGCCTGGATCTCCGGCGGCATCGAGTGGAACATCGGCGCCACCGGCCACACCACACTGTCCTGCGCCCCCGTCCACGCGGCCCGCGTGACCGCGCCCGACGGCGGCGAGATGCTGCGCCTGTGGGAGTGGGAGCGGCTGCGCGACCTGCCCTTCCAGGTCGACCTGTGGCTCCCGCAGGACTCCGACTTCCTGCACGTCGGCGTCCGCGTCCGCAATCCGCACGAGAGGCCCGCGCCCGTCTACTGGTGGTCGAACATCGCGGTGCCCGAGGAGCGCAGGGTGCTCGCCCCGGCCGACGAGGCCTGGCGGTTCGCGTACACGGGCGGGCTGCGGAAGGTGGCCGTCCCGGAGTTCGAGGGCGTCGACCGGTCCTACCCGGCGCGCAGCCAGTACCCCGCCGACTACTTCTACGACGTGCCCGACGACGCCCGCCGCTGGATCGCCGCGCTCGACGACGAGGGGAACGGACTCGTCCAGACCTCGACGGACCTGCCGCGCGGCCGCAAGCTCTTCCTCTGGGGCACGGCCGCCGGCGGGCGGCGCTGGCAGGAGTGGCTCACCGAGCCGGGCACCGGCGGCTACGCCGAGATCCAGTCGGGCCTCGCCCGCACCCAGCTGGAGCACGTACGCCTGGACCCCGAGGCCGAGTTCAGCTGGCTGGAGTCGTACGGGCCGCTGTCCGCCCCCGCGGACCGGGTGCACGGCGACTGGGCAGGGGCGCGGGAGGAGGTCGCGGCCCGGCTCGCCGAGGCGCTGCCCCGCGAGGCCGTCGACGCCGCGTACGAGGCGTGGCTGGCCGCCGCGGACACCGAGCCGGGCGAGGTGCTGGCCACCGGCTCCGGGTGGGGCGCCCTCGAAGTCCTGCGCGCCGAGTACAAGTTGCCCGGCACGCCCTTCCCCGAGTCCACCCTCGGCCCCGAACAGACGCCGTGGCTGGAGCTGCTCCGCACCGGGGCCGTCCCCGAGCCGCGCAAGGTCACCCCGCCGGGACCGACCCTGGTCGCCCCGCACTGGCGGGACATGCTGGAGACGGCGCCCGCGCGCCCGCTCGCCGAGTACCACCTGGGCATCGCCCAGTGGCACGCGGGCGACCGTGCGCAAGCCGTCCGCAGCTGGGAGCGCGGCCTCGAACTCGCCCCGTCGCGCTGGCCGTTGCTGCGCTGCCTCGCCGTCGCCGACCGCGCGGAGGGCAACACGGAACGGGCCGCCGACCGGTACGCGGAGGCCTTCGACGACCTGTGCCAGGAGCGGCGCGACGACGGTCCCGTCTGGACGGCGGCCACGGCCGCGCTCGCCCGGGAGGCGCTCACGGCGCTGCTCGCCGCAGAGCGCACGGAGGCGGCCCGCGCCGTCTGGTCCCGCCTCGGCGAGACGACCCGCGCCGAGGGCCGCTTCCGCCTCCTGGAGGCCCAACTCCTCTATGCCGAGCGGGACATGGCGGGCGTGCGGACCGTCTTCGAGTCCGGTTTCGAGGTGGCGGACCTGCGCGAGGGCGCGGAGACGCTGGGCGAGCTGTGGTCGGCGGCGACCGGCGAGGAGGTGCCGGCGCGGTACGACTTCAGGATGCGGCCGCAGGAGGGCTGAGGCCGACCACCGTGAGGCTCTCGTGGACCGGTCAGGAATGGAGAAGCACGACGACATCTGCGGCTATAGCGTGACGGTACCGACCTGAGGGAGAAGTCATGTCACTGCAGATGAACGCCGTCATGCTGGGCGTCGAGAACCTGGAGCGCGCCAAGAAGTTCTACGTCGAGGGCATGGGGTGCGGGCTCGATCAGGACTACGCGGGCTTCGTGCGTTGCAGCCTGGGGGACGGGTCCCCGATGCTCGCGTTGTACGAACGGGAGGCGGCCGCGCGGGACGCGGGTGTCTCCGCGGAGGGCTCCGGCTTCCGCGGTGTCTCCCTCCACTTCATCACCGGATCACGGGACGACGTGGACGAGGCCGTGAGTGCGGCGCGGGCCGCCGGTGCCACCGTGGTCAAGGAGCCGGCCGCCACCAAGTGGGGTGGCTACTACGGGTACTTCAGCGACCCGGACGGCCACCTGTGGAAGGTCACGACGGCCGCCTGACCTCAGGTGGCGGCGCGGGCCTTGCGCGGCGCCGCTCGCCCTCCGCCCAACGGGGTGGCTCAGCTGTCGACGACGCGACGGTCCACGTACTCGAAGACGGCGCCGTCCGGGTGCATCGCGATGAGGTTGCGGCCGACGGGGGTCGGCACCGGTCCTGCGATGATGCGGGCGCCGGAGGCGTCGAGGACGGAGTACGCCTCGTCGACGTCCTCGACCGCGATGGTCGCGGAGACCTTGCGGAGCACCTCCAGCTCGTGCTCCGGGCCGCTCATCAGCAGGAAGCAGCCGACGGCCGCGACGGAGACGCCGCTGCGCTCGAAGCGCATGGCCTTCCCGCCCGCAAGCCGTTCGTAGAACGCGACCGAGGACTCCAGGTCCTCGACGCAGATCCGCAGCGTGGTTCCCAGGATCTCCATGATGGACCGCCCTCACCTCTCCGACCTGCCACCGGCTCCGCAACGATTTCATGATTGCCCGCTCGCCCGCCACCGCCTCCGGCGAGAAGATCTCCGGTTCCTTCCGCCCGCCAACTCCCGTCGGCGGCAGGCAAGTGGGAGGGCGGCAGGCAAGTGGGAGGCGGCACGTCGGAGGGCGGCACCATTCGGTGCCGCCCTCCGGTGGTCTGCCCGCCGTCAGGACTGGGGACGGCTGCCGTGGTTCGCGCCGTTCTTGCGGCGGGCCTTCTTCTTGCGACGTCGCTTCGAGGACATGGATACCTCCGTGTTTCCGATGGTGCTTCCCGGGTGCGAACCCGAGCGATCATGCGCCGCCTACCCAGGTCGCCACCTCGGCATGGTGTGGCCTGCGTCACGGGAGTGGGTCCAGCGTTGTCGGGCGTGGGCGGGGCGACCCGGATGCCGGTGCACGCGCACGCGCACGCGCCCGCGGCGCGACGTGGGCGTCTGCCGTTGTCCGCCGTTAGGCGTCGGTCGCTCCGGGTACCCGGCCGCCATGACTGGTCCCGAGAAGACACTGACCGGCCTCGACAAGGGCCTGACCGACGAACTGGTCCGGACGATCCGCGCCGAGCTGCGGGAAGAGCTGCGCGAGCAGACCAGGAAGCAGCGGCGCAAGGCCACGCTCTACGCCGCGTCCGGCGCCGCCGCGCTCTACGCGGGCGCCGCGGTCGCGCTCGGCCTCGGCCTCGTCATCGACCTGGGACTGCCGTCCTGGGCAGCGGCGCTCATCATGGGGGCCGCCCTCGGCGGCGCGGCGGTCCTGCTGCGCAATGCGGCCCGGCAGGGAAGCGGACCTGGCAGGAACGCGGCGGCCCCGACCCCCGCCCCGACCACGCCGCCCGCAACCGCCCCGCCCGCGAACCCCGCCGCCGCGCCCACACCCACCCCTCCCGGCGGACTCACCACACCGGACGGCGCGGCGGTCCCCGCACCCCCGCCCATGCCCCCCACCGCACCGGCCCCCACGCCGGACGGGGAGGCCTCTCCGCGCAGGGAGGCCTGAAGCCCGGCCGGGGACGACAACTCCCGGCCCGGGCATGAGGCCCCGTATGCCGGGCACCCGGGCCGCAGGGGCCCGCCGCGTTTCCCCCGTCGCGGCGGGCCCCGATCCGTCCGCGGAACGAACGTCTCGGGGCGCCCCGACGCCCCGCCCTCACGCCACCCGGAACTCCTCCACCTCGTCGATGCGCAGCTGCAGACCGTGACCGATGCCGCCGTCCGGGCGGACCACACCGCCGGTCGGGTCGAGCGCGCCGTCGAAGAACATCGACTCGATCCGCACGTGGTCGTGGAACCACTCGATGTGCCGCAGATTCGGCACGCACGCGGCGACCGCGGCATGCGCGTGCGGCGCGCCGTGCGCCGACACCTCCAGGCCGTGGGACTGCGCGAGGGCCGCCGCGCGCAGCCACTCCGTGATGCCGCCGCAGCGCGTCGCGTCCACCTGGAGGCAGTCCACGGAGGGGATCATGCGGGCGAAGTACGGCAGGTCGTAGCCGTACTCGCCGGCCGTCACGTCGCACACCAGCGCGTCCCTGACCTGCGCGAGCCCCCGCAGGTCGGCCGAGGAGACCGGCTCCTCGAACCAGCCCACGCCGTACTCGGCGAGCACCCCGCCCACCCGTACCGCCTGCTTGCGCGTGTAGCCGCCGTTCGCGTCGACGTACAGCTCGGCCTGCGGGCCGATCACGTCGCGCGCGGTGCGCACGCGGGACACGTCGCGGGCCGCCGCCCGGCCCCACGCCTCCCCGATCTTGATCTTGACGCGCGGGATGTGCTGCCCGTGCACCCAGCCGTTCAGCTGCGCCGCCAGATGCGTGTCGTGGTACGTGGTGAAGCCGCCGCTGCCGTAGACGGGGACCTCGTTGCGGGCGGCCCCGAGGAGCCGGACGAGGGGGAGTTCGAGGAGCCGGGCCTTGAGGTCCCACAGGGCGATGTCGACCGCGGAGATCGCGCAGCCGGCGGCGCCGGGGCGGCCCGTGTTGCGCACCGTCTTCGTCATCGCGTCGTGTGCGGCGGGAATGTCGAGGGCGTCAAGTCCCCTGATCTCCGGGGTGAGTTGTTCGTCGACGAGGGCGGCCACGGCGGCGGGGGCGTAGGTCCAGCCGGTCCCCGTCGCGTCGCCCGCGGTGATCTCGACGATGACGATGGTCGTGGTGTCCCAGGCGAAGGTGCCGTCGGCCTCGGGGCCGTCCGCGGGCACGGTGTAGGCGGAGACCGAGGGTCGTTCAATGGGGACTTCGTGCTTCATCGGATCTTTCCTAGGGCTAGGGCGCGAGGGAGGTGGCGGCTAGGGGGCGCGTTCGCGGGGTGTGTCAGCGGAGTGCGTGAGCGGGGCGCGTCAGCGGGGTGCGCCCTCGCCGGGGGACGCGGGCGCCGCACCCTGTACCTGCGGCAGCACCTTCGTACGGTAGAAGTCGAAGAAGCCCCGCTGATCGGGACCGATCTGGCTCACGTACACGCGGTCGAACCCGGCGTCGGCGAACGCGGTGAGCGCCCCGACGTGCTCGTCGACGTCGTCGCCGCAGGTGAAGGACGAGGCGGCCATGGCGTCGGTGACCAGCGGGGCCGCCTGCTCGAAGTGGCGTGGTGTGGGCAGGAGTTGACCCAGCTCGCCCGGCAGCAGCTGGTTGCCCCACACCTCGCGGGCCCGGCGCACCGCCTCCTCGCGGTCGAGCCCGTGGCACACCTTGAGGCCGCCACTGACCGGCTTCCCGCCCCCGCCGCCCTTGCGGTAGTGCGAGACGAGCGTCTCGTCGGGCGTCATCGTGATGAACCCGTCCCCGACCCGCGCCGCGAGCGCCGTCGCCTTGGGGCCGAAGCCCGAGATGTCGATGGGGACGGGCTCGTCCGGCACCGTGTACAGGCGGGCGTTCTCGACCGTGTAGTGCGTCCCGTGGTGGCTGACCTCCTCGCCGGTGAAGAGGTTCCGGATGATCTGGATCGCCTCCTCCAGCATCTCCAGGCGCCGGTGGACCGGGGGCCAGGGGCCGCCGACCACGTGCTCGTTGAGCGCCTCGCCCGTACCGACCCCGAGCCGGAACCGGCCGCCCGTCATCACCGCGCACGTCGCCGCGGCCTGCGCCACGACCGCCGGGTGCATGCGTACGGTCGGGCAGGTCACCGCCGTCTGCACGGGCAGCGAGACCGCCTCGGTGAGCGCGCCGATCACCGACCAGACGAACGGGCTCTGGCCCTGCGCCGCGTTCCACGGGTGGTAGTGGTCGGAGATCCACAGCGCCTGGAACCCGGCCTGCTCGGCCATCCGGGCCTGCTCGACGAGGTCGGCGGGACCGAACTCCTCGGTCGACAGGAAGTATCCGTACTCGGGCATGGGGGTGCACCTCCGCGGCGGCGGGTGGAGCTTGCCGGATGCTTGCCGGACAGAACTGCGGGTAACCCCGCGACGCGGGAGCAAACGGCCGTGGCTCGGCGGCTATGCGGCACTTTTCCGCCTACGCCGGACGCCGGACGCACTGAGGTTCCCGCTGCCCGCGGTGAGGTTCCCGCCGTTCGGGGCGACCTGTCCGGAATGGGAGTTTGGCGACCGTCGCCCAGGGGCACGCGGGGGGTCCGACCCGCCGGGCCGGAGCGTCGCGCGCCGTGCGGTGGCCCGAGGCCCGAAGCTCGTAGCGCGAAGCCCAGGGCGGTCCGCCGCCCGCAGCCCACAGGCGGCAGCCCAAAGGCGGCCCGCACTCCGCCCTCGTACTCCCGCAGTCCAAGGAGGACCCTCATGCCCCTCAACCGTGAAGACCTGGACGCCCTCGCCCGGCAGCTGCGGGTCGACTCCGTACGGGCCTCGGCCGCCGCGGGCTCCGGCCACCCCACCTCGTCGATGTCCGCCGCCGACCTGATGGCGGTGCTGCTCGGCGGCCACCTCCAGTACGACTTCGAGCGGCCCGACCACCCCGGCAACGACCGCTTCATCCTCTCCAAGGGCCATGCGTCGCCGCTGCTCTACGCCGCGTACAAGGCGGCCGGCGCGCTCACCGACGAGGAACTGCTCACCTTCCGCGAGCAGGGCAGCCGTCTGCAGGGGCACCCCTCGCCGCGCGCCCTGCCCTGGGTGGAGGTCGCCACCGGCTCGCTCGGGCAGGGGCTGCCCGTCGGCGTCGGCATGGCCCTGTCCGGCAAGCGGCTCGACCGGATCCCGTACCGCGTCTGGGTGCTGTGCGGCGACAGCGAGCTCGCCGAGGGCTCCGTCTGGGAGGCCGCCGAGCACGCCGGGTACGAGCACCTCGACAACCTCACCGCGATCGTCGACGTCAACCGCCTCGGCCAGCGCGGCCCGACCCGCCACGAGTGGCAGCTGAGCGCCTACGCCGACCGCTTCAGGGCCTTCGGCTGGCACGTGGTCGAGACCGACGGGCACGACGTCGACGACATCGACCGGGCCTGCCAGGAGGCGCGCTCCACCAGCGGTCAGCCCACCGTGATCCTCGCCCGCACCGTCAAGGGCAAGGGCGTCGCCTCCGTGGAGAACCGCGAGGGCCTGCACGGCAAGCCGCTGCCGGATGCCGAGGCGGCCGTCGAGGAGCTGGGCGGCGTGCGCGACGTACGCGTGGAGGTACGGAAGCCGGCGGCGGCGCGGGCGCTGCACGCGGTGCGCAGCGGCCACCTCGAACTGCCCCGCTACGAGCTGGGCGAGGCCGTCGCGACCCGCGACGCCTTCGGACAGGCACTCGCCGCGCTCGGCACCGCCCGCGGCGACGTCGTGGCGCTGGACGGCGAGGTCGGCGACTCCACCCGTACCGAGTACTTCGCCAAGGAGCACCCCGACCGGTACTTCGAGTGCTACATCGCCGAGCAGCAACTGGTCGCCGTCTCCGTGGGGTTGGCGGCGCGCGGCTGGGTGCCGTACGCGTCGACGTTCGCGGCGTTCCTCACCCGCGCCCACGACTTCGTGCGGATGGCGGCGGTGAGCGGCGCCGGCATCAACCTCGTCGGCTCCCACGCGGGCGTCGCGATCGGCCAGGACGGCCCGTCCCAGATGGGCCTGGAGGACCTCGCGCTCTTCCGCGCGGTGCACGGCTCCACGGTCCTCTACCCGTGCGACGCCCACCAGACGGGTCAGCTCGTCGCGCAGATGGCCGGGCTCGACGGGATCCGCTACCTGCGTACGTCGCGCGGGGACGCGCCCGTCATCTACGGCCCCGACGAGGAGTTCCCGATCGGCGGCTCCAAGGTGCTGCGCTCCGGCGACGCGGACCGGCTCACCGTGGTGGCCGCGGGCGTGACCGTCCACGAGGCGCTCGCGGCGGCCGACGCCCTCGCCGGCGAAGGGATCCCGGTGCGCGTCATCGACCTGTACTCGGTCAAGCCCGTCGACCGCGAGACCCTGTGCGAGGCGGCCGAGCGCACCGGCTGCCTGCTGACCGTCGAGGACCACCGTGAACAGGGCGGCCTCGGCGACGCGGTCCTCGACGCCTTCACCGACGGCCGACCGGTGCCGCGCCTCGTCCGACTCGCGGTCCGCTCGATGCCGGGCTCGGCGTCCCCCGAGGAACAACTGCACGCCGCGGGCATCGACGCGGACTCCATCGCAACGGCGGCCCGCCTCCTGGTGGAGGAGGGCGTGGTCCGCTGAGCGGGCGTCCGGGATCCCTGTCCCGAGAACGGCAGGTCCGGCGCACCGAGCAGCGGGAGACTTGACGGCCCGGGCAGCGTGCAGTGGGCGCGAGGCCGAGCAGACTCACGGGGTACGTCGGTGGATTCCAGCTCAGTGATCATCGCGGTGGCAGGCGTCGCAGAAACCCTGGGTGGGGCGCTCCTCACCCAGCGCGGCTCCGAACGAGCGAAACGCCGGGAGATAGAGCTCGTTCGGGACCACGAGGAGATCCGGGAGAACCGTTCGCTGCGACGCACCTGCTATGTGGAACTCAACCGTGATGCCCGGCAGTTCACCACCGGACTCAACCGTCACCTCCACCTCATGAGGGAACGCGGCGTGCAGGAGGCCGACAGTGACGCACTCGAGGAGGCGAAGAACGCGCACCGCGATCGGTACTCCGAAGCACAGATGATCGCGCCCGAAGAAGTGCTCATGCGAGCGAGTGCTGTCAACCGGGCCTTGAACAACGTCTACGGCCAGGTCAAGCCCCTGGAACGCGGTGCGCCCGAACCGGGCGAAACGATGGAGACCGCGGCTCGGGCCCAGCACGAGATCTGGAAGATGCTCGGAGCCATGCGAGCCGCCATGCGCCACGACCTGGGCGTGTCGAACGGGGATTGAGCGTCGACGCTCGGGTCGGAGCAAGCTGAGCGGGCGCCGTCAGCTCGTCCGTGTCCGTCTGAACCACGCGTTCGCCGTGGGGCGGAACATCAGTGTCGTCGCCGCGATCGCCGCGGTGAGGTGTATGAGCAGGGCGGCGCCTGACAGGGCATCGAGTACGCCTGCGTTCCGGATGGCGGTGCCGAGTGTGGGGCCGTCGTCCGGCAGGTGGGCGGTCGCGGCCGCCAGGGGCAGTAGGACGAGGCCGGCGGCCAGGGTTCCGCGGGCCCAGGACGAGCCGCGCCGCATCCGCACCGCCAGCAGGACCGTCGCCGAGAGCACCGCCATGCGGAGCAGGAAACCGTCGGCGCCCAGGCCTGCGGCGGGGCCCGCTCCTGACGTGGGGCGGACGGCCGCCAGCACCGTCCCGAACACCCCCGCGGCGACCGCTGTCAGCCACAGTGCGACCGCCGCCCGTACGGCGCCGGGAGCCGGGGGTTCGTCGGTGCCCGCGAGGGCGCGGGCCAGCGGTCCGGGGTCGTGCGAGCGGGGACGTGGGCGGGGGACGCGGGGCAGTTCGCAGCCGGGGGCGGGGTGACGCGTCGGCTCGGAGCGGTACGGGGACGGCGCGTCGGAGTCGTACGGCATGGCGGGCCTCACAGGAGTGACAAGACTGACAGGAGTGGGACGGGGGCGGCTCGTCCTGGCATCGATCCTTCCGGCCGCGAGGCCCCGCGGCACGCCCGCCCGCCCCCGACTTCCCGGTGGGGGCAGCCACCCTCTCCACCAGGGTTGACCCCACCTCACCCACCCCGCCCGGTCACCCCGGCACGCGTACCGGGCGCACCCCTGGGTACCCGGCCGGGACGTCGGGCCGCCGGCGGAGCGAGCGAAAGGAGCCCCATGGACGACGTACGGACGGTGCGGGCCGGACGCCGCACCGTGGAGCTGCACCGGCCGCGCAAGGTGCTCTTCCCGGCCGGCGCGACGGATGGCCGCATCAGCAGGCACATGGACGGTCACACCGACGGCCACCCCGGCGGGAGCGGGCACACCAAAGAGGACCTCTTCGACTACTACCGGGCCGTCGCCCCCTACATGCTGCCCCACCTGCGCGGCCGCCCCCTCACGCTGGAACGCCACCCGGACGGCGTCGGCGGACCCCGGTTCCTGCAGAAGGAGACCCCGGACCACTATCCGGAGTGGGTCACCCGCGCCGAGGTCGCGAAGGAGGGCGGCACCGTCGCGCACACCGTGTGCGACGACACCGCGACCCTCCTCTTCCTCGCCGACCAGGCCTGTCTCACCCTGCACCGCTGGCTCTCCCGCTCGCGCCGCGTCGACCACCCCGACCGGATGGTGTTCGACCTCGACCCCGCGCAGGACGAACCCGCGCAGGGCGACTTCGACGTCGTACGGGACGCGGCCCGGCTGCTCGGTGAACTCCTCGACCACATGGGCCTCCCGTCCGCGCCGATGACGACCGGCTCCCGCGGACTCCACGTCGTCGTCCCCCTCGACGGCCGGCACGACTTCGACGACGTCCGCGACTTCGCACGCGAGGTCGCGGACACCCTCGCCGACACCCACCCGGAGCGGTTCACCACGGCCGCCCGCAAACAGGCGCGCGGCGACCGGCTCCACCTCGACGTGCGGCGCAACGGCTACGCGCAGACCGCCGTCGCCCCCTTCTCGGTACGGTCCGCGCCGGGCGCACCGGTGGCCGTACCGATCGCGTGGCGGCAGCTCGACGATCCCGCCGTGCACGCCCGTCGCTGGACCATCGACAACGCCGTGGAGCAGGCGAGGACCGATCCGTGGGCCGACGTCCTGCGCTCGGGACGCGCGCTCGGACCGGCCCGTCACAAGCTGCGCGCGCTGCGCGGCTGAACGGCGCGACGGTGCCCGACCGGATACGCAGCGATCACGTTTGGCCAAGGCTCTAGCGGTAACTCGGAGGAGGAGGTGAACATGGCCAATACGACACGTAAGACGACAGACAGCAAGTCATCAGGTGAAAAGTCACCGGAGACGAAGACGTCGGAGAAGCGCGACGCGGACGCCGGCCAGGACGACACCGGGCAGCACGACTCGGCCGGTGCCGACAAGCCCAAGCCGGGGCTCAGGACGGTCCTCGGCGGCGCACGCGAGCAGCTCGCCGAGCTGACCGGCATGACGCCCGAGTCGGTGTCGTCCTTCGAACGCGCCGAAGACGGCTGGCTGTTGGAGGTCGAGGTCCTCGAACTGTCCCGTGTCCCCGACACGATGAGCCTCCTCGCCAGCTACGAGGTACAGCTGGACGCGCAGGGCGAGCTCACGGGCTACCGGCGGCTGCGCCGATACGAGCGCGGACGTGCGGAACCCGGCGGCCATTAGGACAGGGCGACAGAGGACCGGAACCGAGAGAACGAGAGAACCCAGACTCAAGGAGGCAGAGTCGGTATGACCGTAGTCCCGGCACAACAGTCCGGCGGCGGAGGCGGCACGAGTGGCCTGTACGACGTCGTGGAGCTCATCCTCGACCGAGGACTCGTCATCGACGCCTTCGTACGCGTTTCGCTCGTCGGCATCGAGATCCTGAAGATCGACGTCCGTGTCGTCGTCGCGAGCGTCGACACCTATCTGCGGTTCGCCGAGGCGTGCAACCGCCTCGACCTGGAGACGGGTCAGAAGAAGGACCCCGGTCTGCCCGACCTCGTGGGTGAGATCACGGAGTCGGGAGCCAAGGGCAAGTCGAAGGGCGCGCTCTCCGGAGCCGCCGAGACGATATCCGACGCTTTCAAGCAGTCCCGTGAGGAGAGCCAGCGCGAGACCGAGGACCGTCCTCGGGCCCGACGCTCCACGTCCTCGCGCCGGAAGGAGGAGAAGGAGTGACCACGTACGTCTACGGCATCGCGAGCAGCTCCCACCCGGCGCTGCCGGACGGCATGGAGGGCATCGGCCGTCCTGCCTGCCCCGTGCGCGTCCTGAAGAACGGCGACCTCGCCGCCATCGTGAGCGACGCCCCCGAGGACCTGAAGCCCAAGCGGCGCGACCTGCTCGCGCACCAGAACGTCCTCTCGGAGGCCGGCGCCGGCGGCTCGGTGCTCCCGATGCGCTTCGGCAGCCTCGCCCCGGACGACGAGACGGTCGTCTCGGTGCTCGGCGAGCGGGCCGGGCACTACGGGGAGCGGCTGCGCACCCTCGACGGCAAGGTCGAGTACAACGTCAAGGCCAGCCACAACGAAGAGGCCGTACTGCACCAGGTTCTCGCCGAGAACCCGGAGCTGCGCGCCATGGTGGAGGCCAACCAGCGCCAGGGCGGCGGCACCCACGAGCAGAAGCTGCAGCTCGGTGAGGCCATCACCAACGGCGTGCGGGCCCGCGAGGCGAGCGACGCCATCGAGGTGCGGCGCGCCCTGGAGCCGACCGTCGAAGCGGTGGCCGAGGGACCCGAAGGCACCGGCTGGCTGGCGAACGTCTCGTTCCTGGTGGACCGCAAGTCCGCCGAGGGCCTGCTCTCCGCCGTCGAGGAGCTGAAGGCCACCCAGCCGCACCTGGAGCTGAAGGTGCACGGTCCGCTGCCCCCGTACAGCTTCGTCGACCCGGGGCCCGCTGAACCGGCGGAATGACGACCCCATGGGACTGATCGGCGAACTGCTCATGCTCCCCCTCGCCCCGGCCCGCGGCTCCCTCTGGGTGCTCAGGCAGGTGGTCGACGAGGCGGAGCGGCAGTACTACGACCCTTCGGCGATCCGTCGTGAACTCTCCCGCCTCGAGGAGCTCCTGGAGGCGGGAGAGATCGACGAGGCCGACTTCGAGCGGCGCGAGGACGAACTCCTCGACCGCCTGCAGCACAGCACAGGACAGGACTTCTGACTATGAACCGACTCGCAGTGGGCCTCGCCGTAGGCGCGGGGTACGTGCTCGGACGCACGAAGAAGGCGAAGTTCGCGTTCGCCGTCGGCAGCATGGTGGCCGGCAAGAAGCTGAACCTCAGCCCCAAGGCGCTGGGCCAGTTGGTGACCCAGCAGCTGGAGAACAACCCGCAGTTCAAGGAGATAGGCGACCAGCTGCGCCAGGACCTGCGGGGCGTCGGCAAGGCGGCCACGGGATCGCTCCTGAACCGGCAGCTGGAGGGTCTCGCCGACCGTCTGCACGACCGCACCCTGGACGTCCAGGACCGCATCTCCGGTGTGGTGCCGGGCGAGGTCGTCGACCGGGACGACGACGATGACGACGACGCGCGCGATGAGCGCGACGACGACGCCGAGGACCGGGAGGACCGGGACGAGGACGCGGAGTCCGAGGAGTCCGAGGAGTCCGCGCCCCGCAAGAAGGCGCCGGCGAAGCGCGCCGCGCCGAAGTCGGGCGCGAAGTCCGACGCCAAGTCCGCCCCGAAGGCGGCGGCGAAGAAGGCCCCGGCCAAGAAGACCGCGCAGAAGACGGCCCGTAAGACCGCGCAGAAGAAGTCCACGTCTGCGGCGCGCGGCACCGCTCGCAGGGCGAGTTCGTCGGCCCGTACGAGCGGCGGCAGGTCGAAGGGAGACCGCGATCATGGCTGAGTCACCCCTGAGCAACATCACGAAGAGCCCCGCCGCCGACCGCCTGAAGGAAGAGGCGCAGGCGTACATGATGGCCCAGGTCGAGCGCATGCTCGTCGGCGTGGGACACAAGCTCGGCGACGCCACCGGCAAGCTGAACGACATCGCCGACGGCAACAGCCCCGGCTTCGGCAAGCTGGCGCTGAACGCCGGCAAGAAGGTCGCCGAGGGCAAGGGCCCGGTGCGCAGCGCGCTGGAACTGGGCGGCAGCCACCTGAAGGACAAGGCCAAGGAAGCCTTCAAGAGCCTCGGCGGCAAGCGCAAGAAGGGCGGCGCGGGCCAGAAGCCCACCGTGATCCTGGAGACCATCGACGTCGGCGTGCCGGTCCGTGACGCCTACGACCAGTGGACGCAGTACCAGGAGTTCTCCACGTTCGCCAAGGGCGTCAAGGGCGCCACGGTGGCCAACGACACGGACTCCGACTGGCAGCTCAAGGTCTTCTGGTCCAGCCGCAGCTGGAAGGCGCACACCACCGAACAGGTGCCGGACCAGCGGATCACCTGGACGTCGGAGGGAGCCAAGGGCACCACCAAGGGCGTCGTCACCTTCCACCCGCTGGGCGAGAACCTCACCCGGGTGCTGCTGGTCATCGAGTACTACCCGAAGGGCCTGTTCGAGAAGACCGGCAACATCTGGCGCGCCCAGGGCCGCCGGGCCCGTCTCGACCTCAAGAACTTCGCCCGGCACATCTCGATGCGCGGCGAGGCGAGCGACGGCTGGCGCGGCGAGATCCGCGACGGCGAGGTCGTCCGCAGCCACGAGGACGCGGTGGCGGAGGAAGAGGAGGAGCGCGAGGCGCAGGACCGGGACGACCAGGACGAGCAGGACGACCAGGAGCACGAGGACGGCCGCGACACCGAGGCCGACGAGGAGTTCGAGGACGAGCCGGCCGCCGAGGAGGAAGAGGACGACCCGGAGGCCGAGTACGTCGAGGACGACGAGGACGTCGAGGACGAGGCCGACCGGGAGGACGAACCGGCCGAGGAGTACGAGGACGAGGACGAGCCCGAGGAGGAACTCGAGGACGAGCCCGAGGCTGAGTACGACGAGGAGCCCGAGGACGAGGCCGACGTCGACGACGAGAAGCAGCGCGAGTACGCCGAGTCGGCCGGCGGACGGGACCGTCGATGACCGTCTCCCAGGGCGGCGGGCTGCCCGGCCCCTACGGCGGCAGCGGTGGCGGCGCCAACCTCGCCGACATCCTCGAACGCGTCCTGGACAAGGGCGTCGTCATCGCCGGCGACATCAAGATCAACCTGCTCGACATAGAACTGCTCACGATCAAGCTCCGCCTCATCGTCGCGTCGGTCGACAAGGCCAAGGAGATGGGTATCGACTGGTGGGAGGGCGATCCCGCGCTCTCCTCCGGGGCACGCCACTCCGAACTCTCCCGGGAGAACGCCGAGCTGAAACAGCGGCTGGCGGAACTGGAGGAGCGGCAGTCCCTGGAGCCGGCCGACAAGGAGACAGATGAACGCCGTGAACGATGAACGGCACGGCGACAGCCCGCGCCACGACGACATGCGCCATGACGACCTGCGCTACGTCTACGCGGTCTGCCGCCCCCTCGCCGCACCGCTCGCCGCCGACCTCACCGGGGTCGGCGGCGTCCCGCCGCGCCAGCTCAGCCACGCGGGCCTGATCGCGCTGGTCGGCCCGGTGCCGGAGCGGGACTTCGCGGAGGACGCGCTGCGCCGGCACCTGGAGGACCTGGACTGGCTCTCCGAGACGGCCCGCGCCCACCAGCGGGTGATCGACGCGCTGACGTCGGTCACCTGCCCGCTGCCGTTGCGCCTCGCGACGGTCTTCCGGGACGACAGCGGCGTACGCGCCATGCTGGAGGAGGGCGAGGAGCGCTTCCACCGGGTCCTGGAGCGGATCGACGGGCGCGTCGAGTGGGGCGTGAAGGTCTATCTGGAGAAGGAGGAGGAGCAGGCCTCGCCGCAGCAGACGCCGGCCGACGCGCCGCGGCCGAGCAAGCCGGGCAGCGGGCGCGACTACCTGCGCAGGCGGCGCAGCCAGCGCACGGCGCAGGAGGAGAGCTGGCAGCAGGCCGAGGCCTTCTCGCGGCGGCTGCACGAGAGGCTCGCGCAGCGGGCCGACGCCTCCCGGCTGCACGCTCCGCAGAACCCCGAGCTCGCCGGCACACCCGGTCGCAACGTCCTCAACGCGGCCTATCTGGTGCCCCGCGCGGACTCCGAGGAGTTCGTCGAGATGGTGGACCGCACCAAGGACGAGGACCAGGGGACGAGCCGGCTGCGGGTGGAGCTGACGGGGCCGTGGGCCGCGTACTCCTTCACCGGCGACGAGGAGGAGCGTCCCGCATGACCGTCGTGGAGCGCCGCGAGATAGCCCTGGTCGATCTGCTCGACCGGCTGCTCGCCGGCGGCGTGGTCATCGCGGGTGACATCACCCTGCGGATCGCGGACGTCGACCTCGTGCGCATCGACCTGAAGGCATTGATCAGCTCGGTGAACGAGCAGGTGCCCGCACCGTGGCCGAAGTTGGAGTGACCCATGGAGCCTGACCGCCGCAAACGCATGGACCTCGACCCCGACACGGTCGAGCGGGACCTGGTGAAACTGGTCCTGACCGTCGTGGAACTCCTGCGTCAGCTGATGGAGCGCCAGGCCGTGCGGCGCTTCGACACCGGCGAGCTGACCGAGGACCAGGAGGAGCGGGTCGGCCTCACGCTGATGCTCCTGGAGGACCGGATGGCCGAACTCCGGGACCGGTACGGGCTGCGGCCGGAGGACCTGAACCTGGACCTCGGGCCGCTGGGGCCCCTGCTGCCCAGGGAGTGACCCGGGACGGCCGCGGGGGGGGGGGGGGGGGGGGGGGGGGGGGGGGGGGGGGGGGGGGGGGGGGGGGGGGGGGGGGGGGGGGGGGGGGGGGGGGGGGGGGGGGGGGGGG
>NZ_JBVIZY010000015.1:0-166104 GCF_055591085.1 Streptomyces sp. NPDC041713 | reverse complement strand
GGGGGTGCCGGGGGGGGGGGGGGGGAGGGCGACCGCGGTGGTCTTCTCTTCCGTCCTGTTGGGCTCTGTACTTGTTGTGCCGCCCGCCACGCTACTGGGTCAACTCGTCGGCTGGCGGGCCTCGTTCGCCGCGATGGGTGTCCTCACCCTGATCGTCTTCGGCGCGCTCCTCGCCACCCTGCCGCCGCTGCCGCCCCGGCAGGTCACCCGGCTCACCGTGCTGCGCGGCCTGCTCGGCACGGCCCGGGCGCGGGTCGCTCTCGTCGTGACGTTCCTGATCGTGACGGCCCACTTCGGCACGTACACCTACGTCACCCCCTTCCTCGCGGACGTGACCCACGCGGGCCCGGCGCTCATCACCGTGTTCCTGCTCGCCTACGGTCTGGCGGGCATTGTCGGCAACTTCCTCGCGGGCGAGTGGGTACGGCGCGCACCCCGGCCCGCCTTCGCGACGGCGGCGGGCCTGCTCGCCGCGGCGAACCTGCTCCTGCCGTCGCTGGGGGCGGGCCGGGCCGGCGCGCTCGTCCTGCTCCTCGTCTGGGGGCTCGCGTACGGTGCGGTGCCGGTCTGCTCGCAGACGTGGTTCGTGAACGCGGCGCCGGGCGCGCCCGAGGCGGCGTCCGTCCTGTTCACGTCGTCGTTCCAGGCGACGATGTCACTGGGCGCGCTGGCGGGCGGCACGGTCGTGGACGCGACATCGGCCTCCACGGCGCTGCCCCTGGGCGGGCTCGCCGCGCTGCTGGCGGCGGGCCTGGTACTCGGGATCAGGCCCGCGGACCGCAGCAAACAAGGCGGGACGACGTGAGGGGCTCAGGAGTCGGGGCTCAGGCGCGGTCGTGCCACGAGAACGCGGCGATCCGCCAGCCCTCCGGGGTACGGACGTACTGGAAGGCAGTCGTGCCGCCACCGCCGAACGGCTCACCGTCCAGGAGGCCGGACTTGCCGTACTCGCCGGAGCGCGACGCGATGTCGCCGCTGATCTCGGTCCGTTCGGAGATCTCCCACTCGTGGAACTCCGTCACCCGGCCGTCGGCCAGCAACTGTTCGCGCGGCTCGATGAACCCGTCCACGGTGTAGGCCTCGAAGTCCGGCCCGGCCTTGACGATCACGCCGCCCGGCAGCATCAGCCGACGGAGCCGGGCGAGGTCGGCGGCCCTGCCGCCCCGGTTGTCGAGACAGTCGAAGAAGTCGGCGGTCAGCGCATCGATCTCAGCCTTGGACATGCCGGGACCGTAACACCTGGAGTCTGGAGTATTTCCTCGGGGCCGTGCCACGGTGGCAGCCATGGATTGGACTGCGCCGGTCAGTACGGCCCTGGGTGGATTCATCAGTGTGGTCTCGGTGTTGGTGGCACATCGTGCGCAGTGGGGGAAGGAGGTAAAGAAGCAACGGCGGGAAGAGTTGCGGGCCGCATGTGTCCAGTTCTTGTCGGCCGTGACTCGGGCCAGGGAGCAGATACACCGCGCGGGCAGGGACAGCAGCGACGAGGAGAAGGTGCGTCGGGTCCAGGACGCGTTGGCCGATCACGATGTATTCCCCGCACGCATACAACTGCACCTGGTGGCACCGCCGGACCTCGCGGAAATGTCCCGTGAGCTCGTCCACCTGCTGATCCGCTACCGGGACGCGATGACCGGCGGGGAGCCGCACCAGGAGGCTGAACTCGCGTTCACCAACCATCGCAACGCGGTGACGCAGGCCATGCAGACAGCCCTGTCTTAACCGCCGCACACCTCCGCGGAGTTGATGGAGCCGCCCGCGTTTTCGTCGTCGGTGGCGAGGACGGCGTCCCTGGTGCCCGGCACGCACTCGACGGCCTCGATCTTGTGGCCCTTGAACTTCCGCAGCACCTCGGGGTGGCGGGCGACGCTCAGCCGTACCGTGCCGTGGCGGCCCACGGTGACCCGGCCCGCGTCCATGACCGCCGAGTCGAAGGGCCCGTCGTCGCCCGCATCCGACGCCGAGCCGACTATCAGACGGCCGCTCGCGGTGACCGAGATGTCCGAGGCGTGCCGGACGTTGCCGTTCGGGTAGGGCGCGCGCAGGCGGGCCGTGGTGACGCGGCCGAAGTCGGCCTCGCCGTACTCGTTGAAGGAGAAGGACGCCGCGTGGACCGTCGCGGGCCGCTCCTCGCCCGCTCCCCGGTCGGCCCAGACCGCCGCCAGCTTTCCGTGCCGCCTGGTCAGCGCGAAGCTCTCGTAGTCGTCGCCCTCGGCGATGGCGGGGAGCGGGGAGGTGTCCAGGACGCCGACCTCGGAGCCCTTCAGCTTCAGGTGGTAGACGAGCCCCCGGCTTGCCAGTGCCACGTACTCGGTGGAGGTCCCCGGCACCGCCTCGATGGCCTCCAGGTCGATCGGCTCGGCCCCGCCCGTCCAGGCGAGGGGTTCGATCCGGGCCGAGCGGCCGGAACGGTAGGTGAGTTCGGCGACGCGGTTCTGGCCGGGCTTCTTGTTGTCGCGTACGACCAGGGCGTGGGCGGTGCCTCCCGTACGGCCGGTGAGGGCGAGACCGCTGATGCCGGAGTTGATGTCGTCGCCGGCCTGCTGCCAGCCGGGCGCTTGCGCGGGCGCCTGCGCGGGAGCCGCGGCGGCACCCGTACAGGAGAGGACGGCGGCACAGGCGGCGGCGGTGGTCAGCACGGTCGTTCGGAGGAACATGGGGATCTCTCACCTCGGTACGGGGGCTGTCCGTGGCGCGCGCAGGTGGACGCGCGTAGACGGGGAGTTGGGCGGGACCGTATCCAGTTCGACCCGCGGGAGGCAAGAGGAGAGAGGTAAGAGGCAGGAATAGACGCGCGGGGCGCACGTGGCGCCCCGCGCGTGGGGCGGGAGCCGGGGAGGGCCGGCCGCCGCCCGTTGACGGGCGGGCAAAATCACCCGATGTGGTACGGGTCGCCGTAGACCTTCCAGTCCAGCGGCGGGTCGAGGTTGAGGTTCCGCTTCTGCAGGAACACCCGCTGGGCGGTGTCGACCCGGCTGGTGTCCTCGTGCGCCTCCTCCTGTTTCATCGCCCAGACGCGGGCGTCGAGGAAGGCGTTCAGGTACGTCACCTCGTCGCCGCCCTGGGCCGGCGGCTTGGCCGAGCGCAGCGCGCGCTTACGGATGTTGCGGAAACTGGTGGAGTCGCCGCCGTCGCCGTGCATGACGATGGCGTCGTAGTAGCAGAACTGGCCGAGGGTGCCGACGCCGTCCGCCTTGCCCTGCTTGACGGCGGGGTTGAAGTAGACGCGGTCGCGCTCGTCGTTCTGCGCGGTGCGGAACGCCGCGTCCGTGTCGGCGGCCCGCTCCCAGTCGCGCTTGAAGTTCGGGTCGAGGCCTTCGTGCGAGTCGGTGCCGTCGACCTCGCGCAACGCCGGGAGGTACTTGGCCAGGACGTTCCCCGGCTTGCGCTGCGTGTAGAGCTCGACCAGGTCGAGCATGTCGCCGGTGCCGGAACAGAAGCCGATGATGCCCGCGGTGTAGCCGCGGCCGTCGTCGATGTCCTCGCAGTATCGATACTGCTTCTTCCAGTCCAGCGAGGAGTTCTCCGCGCTGCAGACGATCCGCATCGCGATCTCCTTCTTCGCCGGGTCGTCGAGCCCGCCGGCCGCGAGCCGGACCGGCGATGCCGGGGTCGGGGTCGCGTTCGCCGCCTGGGTGGCGAGGAGCGGGCCCGCCACGGCCGCGGCGCCCAGGAAGGCGAGCAGCGTGCGGCGGGTGGTGTGAGTGGTGCGCGGGCGTATGTGGGGGGTCTCCACGAGGGCCTCCAGGTAAGGGAGTTCATGGTTCCGCGTCGGTACCGCGTCTGTTAGTAAGGTTTCCTACCAGAGATTCGGTGTGACGTATACCCGTCAAGACGCGACGAGTCGACGATGCGGAATGGCCGGACCTCGCTCTGGCAGCGCGCCTCAGCGGTCCGTACGCTCCCCCTCGCTCACGCAATCCGCTCCAGGCGCCCGCAATGCGTTCCACGCACCACAGGCACTTCTCCAACCCCCCTCCTCAGAAACGGAATGGAGAACCATGGCCGGTGCACTGCTGCTGAGCGGCGCCATCGTGGCGCTCTTCGGCTCGACACTCCCCGCTCAGGACACGACCGCGATCCTCGATCCGCCCCCGGACAAGATCGTGATCGAGGTCGCCACGGTGAACGGTTCCGGCTGTCCCCTCGGCACCGCGGCCGTCGCCGTCTCCGAGGACAACACGGCCTTCACGGTCACCTACAGCGACTACCTCGCCAGGGCGGGCGGCGGCGCGGACCCCACCGCGTTCCGCAGGAACTGCCAGCTCAGCCTCATCGTGCACGTCCCGTCGGGCTTCACCTACGCGATCGCCAGCGCCGACTACCGCGGCTACGCCTCACTCCAGCAGGGCGCCAAGGGGACCGAGAAGGCGTCGTACTACTTCCAGGGCTCACCGCAGACGGCCTCGATCAGCCACCAGTTCAACGGCGCGTACACCGACAACTGGCAGGCCACCGACACGACCGACTGGGCGCAGCTGGTCTGGGCGCCCTGCGGGGTGAAACGGAACTTCAACATCAACACGGAGCTGCGGGTGGACGCGGGGACATCGGACCCGGCGAAGTCCAGCTTCATGACGATGGACTCCACGGACGGCGACATCAGCACGATCTACCACATGGCGTGGAAGGAGTGCCCCCGCGCGTGAAGCGGAGGCGGTGCCCCGGGGTCTCGCGGCCCCGGGGCACCGCTGTCCGCCCGTCCCTTACGGGGAGCTCAGCCGGTCGCGCACCCGCACGGCGATCTCGTACGTGTCGCCCGTCGGCCGGGTCGCGAGCCGGCCCGGGTCGCGGATCCACGCGTCCTCGACGGCGAACCAGTCGATCGTCCGGGGCGCGCGGTCCTCCGCGAGGGCGGTGCGCAGCTCCGTGAAGTACCGCTCCCAGCGCAGCCGGTATAGGCCGCCGACCAGCCCCGCCCACTCGCGGTTCGCGTAGTCGCGCAGCCCGGCGTCGGCGCCCGACCGCCCTCCCCACACCGTCACCAGCGACAGCTGGTCGTACGCGAGCCGCTCCCGTTCCGCGGCGCCGACGCCCCACGCGCGGGCGTCGGCCACCCAACGGCCCAGCAGATGGCGGGAGTCGGTGGCCAGGAGCCGGTCGAGCAGCTCCATCAGGCCGAGCCAGTCGCGGGTGAGCGCGTCGAATCCGGTCGCGTCCCCGGCGTCGTACGCCTTCTTGATGCGCGGAAGGAGGACGCGGCTGCGGTTGGACAGGGCCTGCCGGGCGACGTCGAGCAGATCCCTGCGGTACGCGGACGAGCCCCGCAACCCGCGCCGTACGGTCAGGAGTTCACCGAGGGCGGGCTCGAAGTCGGCCGGCTCGTACCGCATCTTCTTCGGCGACCAGGCCGCCGCCGACTCCGCGCCCAGGTCGGGCCGCGCACCGAAGAGACCGTCGGCGCCCTCGGCCCAGCCGTCGGCGCGGGTCGTGCCGTAGGCGGTGCGGCGCAGCACGTCCCAGGCCGCGGCCGCGTGCGGGTCGGCGGCGCCGTAGCGGACGGTCGACCAGGTGGCGAACCAGGCTTCGAGGTCCAGGTCGCCCGTGCGCCAGGCAAGCTCCGAGAAGAGGGCGAACGCGGCGGGGTTGTTGTCGGCCGCCTCCGGCATCAGCGAGATGCCGCGCAGGGTGCTGCCCTGCTTCGTGCGCCACTTCTCGAACAGCTCTGCCCAGTCAGGGGTGTTGGCGCCGAGCGTGGTGTGGCCGCCGAAGTTCCAGATGGAGCCGAAGGTGTACGGCGTCGAGCCCCAGTCGGACTCGCGGTCGGTGATCTCCGGGAAGCGGTCGGAGATGCCGTCGACGACGAGCATCCGGCGCTTGTCGACGGCATCCGTGATGGCCTTCGGCGGATTGTGCTGCCAGCCGAGGATCACCCAGGTCGCGCCGGGGTGCGCGGTGCGCAGGGCCTTCTCGACGCCCTTGGCGGCGTCACCGACGGGCACGTCGCCGGGCTTCCCGCCCTCGTGCAGGAGGTCCATCTTGTACATCGTGGACGGCCCGAACAGCTCGTCCTGGGCCCGGTAGAACGCGGCGGCGACCCGCGCGAAGTGGCCGGTGCGCGGATCCAGCCAGTCCGGTCTCGTGAAGCCGACCCACTCGACCTGCGGCACGGTCCTCGCCCCCGGATTCCTCTCCTCGAACCCGGGCGGGACGGTCCCGAAGTAGCCCGGCAGGACCGGCGTCATGCCCAGGTCGCGCAGCCGGTCGCAGATGCGGCGGCCGAGCCGGGCGCGGGCGTCGAGCAGCTGCCGCGACACCGGGTGCGGGAAGGCGGCCATGTTCTGCAGGAGCCACCACGGCTGGTGGGCCGGCGCGGGTATCCAGGCCCGCAACTCCGCGTCCGTGTAGCCGAATTGCCGGAGGGAGCGGTGGTAGACGGTGTCCGCGCCGGCGTAGACGAGGACCTCGTTGTAGCCGTGCAGGGCGAGCACGTCGATCTCGTGCTCCCAGTAGGCCCAGTCGTGATAGGCGCCGGTGTAGCCGTCGTTGGTGTCGTTGAGGACGAAGCGGTGCGGGGTGTTGGCGGCGCCGGTGAGGGGCGTCGCCGGGGCGGGGAGCCGGTCGGGCAGGTGGTCGGTGCTGCTGCCGGCCCAGGTGATGTCGGCGTGCGTGACCCGCGTCAAGTAGTGACGCAGGCCGACGAGTTGGGTGGCGGGATCGGTCGCCGTGACGGTGATGCGGCCGCGCTCGCCGGTGACGTGGAAGGAGTCGTCGGCGCCCGGCTGCTTCGGGGCGGTCCGGAACGTCAGCTGCTCCCCGTGGCGGGGGAGCAGGCGCCGGGCCGCCTCCGCTGCGGCCGTGCGGCGCGGGGCGGGCATGCCGTCGGCCGGGGTGCCGGAGCAGGCGACGGCGGCGGCACCGGCGGTGCCGGCGAGTCCGGTGAGGAAGGTGCGGCGGGGGAGAGGCATAGGGGCTCCGTCGGTGGGAGGGGTGCCGAGGGGTGTCTTCCCCCGGGCCGGCCGGTCGACCCGTGGTGATCCTCCGGGTCCTCCGGGCCTTCCGGGGGGTGAGGTTCGGCCTCGTACATCGCGGATACATCGGATCGGTGGCAGATCAAGGGCGGAACGATGACGGCTCAATGGTGGCCCCGGCCGGGTAAATCGCGCCAGAGCGACGGGAGTTGGGCCCATTGACATCCGATGTATTCCTCCCTACGTTCCCGAGCGACCCCCCAACCCCCCAGGGAATCCCGGGAGCCGCCCCATGCGCCACAGAGCCACTGGACTCGTCCTGCTCCTCGCCGCCGCCCTCGCGGCCACGGTCGTACCGGCCGCCACCGCCGTCCCCGACGGCGCCCCGGCCCCGCACCCCCCACGGGCCGCCGCCGGGCCCGGCACGGACCACGCGGCGGACGACCCCTTCACCGCGGACCGCACCAACTGGTTCCGGCAGGACCGCTTCGGCATGTTCATCCACTTCGGCGCCTACTCGAACCTGGAGGGCGAGTACCGGCGGCCCGACGGCACCATCTGCCGCGACGCCGAGTGGATCAAGCGGCAGTGCGCGATCCCCATGGACGCGTACGAGAAGCAGGCGCAGCGGTTCGATCCCGCCGACTTCGACGCGAAGGCCGTCGTCAAGGCTGCCCAAGACGCCGGCATGCGCTACATCGTCATCACCGCCAAGCACCACGAGGGCTACGCGATGTGGCCGACGAAGGTGAACGGCTGGAACCTGCGCGACCACTCCTCCTTCGACAAGAACCGCGACATCATGGACGAGTTGAAGAAGGCGGCCGACGACGCAAGCATCAAGCTCGGCTTCTACTACTCGATCTGGGACTGGCACGACAAGGACTTCGCGGACCCGGCCACCTTCCCCGCGTACGAGAAGCGCATGTACGCCCAGCTCAAGGAGCTCATCGACCACTACGACCCCGCGCTGCTCTGGTTCGACGGCGAGTGGGACACCGACGGCCCGCACAACCCGTGGACGGCGCGGGACGGCGAGCGCCTGGAGGCCTACCTCCGCGGCCTCGGCCCCGCCCTGGTCATCAACAACCGCGTCGGCAAACGCCGCGTGGTCGACGGCGACTACGGCACCCCCGAGCAGGAGATCCCCGCCGCCCCGGTCGACGGCCAGCTCTGGGAGTCCTGCATGACCCTCAACAACCACTGGGGGTACGCCCGTTACGACCAGGACTGGAAGTCCTCCCAGACCCTGACCCGCAACCTCCTCGCCACCACCTCCCGCAGCGGCAACTACCTCCTGAACGTCGGCCCCGACGCCCGCGGCCGCATCCCGCAGCCCTCCGTCGACCGCCTCAAGCAGATGGGCGACTGGCTGCGCGAGGACGGCCAGGGCGACGCGGTCTTCGGCGCGCGGTACGCCGGCCTCGTCGAGGAGCCGGCCTGGGGGTCGGTGAGCCGCAAGGGCGACACGCTGTACGCGGCGGTCACGCGGTGGCCCGCCGCGGGCGGCACCCTGCACCTCACGGCGCGCACGGACCTGCGGGTGAAGGCGGCGCGGGTCCTCGGCAGCGACCAGCGGGTGACGGTCACCAAGGCCGGCGACGGCTTCGACCTCAAGCCGTCGGGAGCCGCGACCAACGACACGGCTACCGTGATCGAGCTGAAGGTCGACCCCGGCCCGACGGCACGGCCGGGCCACGGCACGGGCCTCAAGCAGGAGATCTTCGACAACGCGACCCTCTCGGGCGACCCGAGGATCACGCGCACCGACGCCACCCTCAACCACGCCTGGAAATACACCGGTTCGCCGGACGCCGCGATCCCCGCCGACCGCTTCAGCGTCCGCTGGACCGGATCGGTGGTGCCGCGCCGCTCGGAGACGTACACCCTGACGACCGTCTCCGACGACATGGCGCGCGTCTGGATCGACGGCAAGCTCGTGATCGACTCCTGGACGCCGCACGAGCCGAAGATCGACAAGGCACAGGTGAAGCTGACCGCCGGCAAGCGCCACGCGGTCAGGGTCGAGTACGCGGAGCAGACGGGCGAGGCCCATCTGCGGCTGCTGTGGTCGAGCCCCGGGCAGGAACAGCAGATCATTCCCCGTTCGCAGCTGTACACACCTTGACGGCTGCGATTCATCGATAATCGGGCCTCAAGTCCTTGGAATCAGGGGCTTGGGGCCCTCGGCGTGAGGACCATCGGCGGCCACTTCGACTTCTCACGGCTTGGCAATGTTGATCGACGTCCGACCGGGGTAGCCGGGCGGAACGACCAAGGTGCCGACAGAGAGAGTGACAGTCACGTGAGCGCGCCAGAAGCCCCCGAAACACCGGCACCGCCCGCGCCCGAAGCCGTGGCCCGCCACCGTGCGCTGTTCCGCGCGATCCACCGCCGCAAGAACCCCAGGCTGCGCCAGACGGACATCACGGTCACCGAGGAAGCCCAGGTCAAGCGGGCGGTGAAGGCGACCGCGCTGGGCAACGCCATGGAGTGGTACGACTTCGGTGTCTACGCCTACCTCGCCGTGATCATCGGCAAGGAGTTCTTCCCCTCCGGGAACGACACCGCGCAGACGCTCTCCTCGCTGGCGACCTTCGCCGCGGCCTTCCTGGTCCGCCCCATCGGCGGCATGTTCTTCGGCCCGCTCGGCGACAAGGTGGGCCGCAAGAAGATCCTCGCGCTCACCATGATCATGATGTCGTCGGCGACGCTCGCCATCGGCCTGATCCCCGGCTACGCCTCGATCGGCGTGTGGGCGCCGGTCCTCCTCGTCCTCTGCCGCATGGTGCAGGGCTTCTCGACGGGCGGTGAGTACGGCGGTGCCGCCACCTTCATCGCGGAGTACGCGCCCGACAAGCGCCGCGGATTCTGGGGCTCCTTCCTGGAGTTCGGCACCCTGATCGGCTACACGGTCGCCGCGGTCCTCGTCACCGCGCTGACCATGGGGCTCAGCGAGGACGCCATGCAGTCCTGGGGGTGGCGCATCCCGTTCCTGGTGGCGGCCCCGCTCGGTCTCATCGGCCTCTACCTGCGGCTGAAGCTGGACGAGTCGCCCGCCTTCCAGAAGATGGAGGAGGGCGAGGGCCCCGCGGCCGAACGCCAGAAGAAGTCCTTCCGGGAGTCCTTCTTCGGCCAGTGGCGCGCGATGCTGCTGTGCATCGCGCTGGTGGCGGCGTTCAACGTCACGGACTACATGCTGCTCTCGTACATGCCGACGTACCTCACGCAGCTCGGCTTCGGAGAGACCGGCGGGCTGATGTCCATCGTGGTCGTGATGCTGATCCTGATGGCCCTGATCAACTCGGTCGGCCGCCTCTCCGACCGCGTCGGCCGCAAGCCGGTCCTGATGGCGGGCTCCATCGGCTTCTTCGTCCTGGCCCTGCCTGCCTTCCTACTCATCAAGCAGGGCGGCACGATCCCGGTCTTCGCCGGCCTGCTCATCCTCGGGCTCGCGCTGGTCTGCTACTTGGGCGCGATGTCCTCGTCGCTGCCCGCCCTGTTCCCGACCGACGTCCGCTACGGCTCCCTGTCGATCGGCTTCAACATCTCCGTCTCGCTCTTCGGCGGTACGACGCCGCTGGTGGTCGCGGCGCTGATCGGCGCCACCGGCAACGACCTGATGCCCGCGTTCTACACGATGCTGGCGGGACTGGTCGGCATCGTGGCGGTGGCCGCGATGAAGGAGACGGCACGCAAGCCGCTGGAGGGCTCGCCACCGTCGGTGGCGACGGACGAGGAGGCGCGGGAGCTGGTGGACGCACAACGGGGTTGAGCGGTTGGGCAGTTGGGGCGTCGCGCCGACGGTGAGCGCCGGCGCCCGAAGGCCGGCAGAGCGGCGCGGACGCCGCTGGGGCCCGTGATTCACCCTGTGTACATTCGGACGGGGTGTTACCGGACGCGCGGCGTACGCCGGAGCGACACGGACGGGCCCCAGTCTCACGCACGATCATCCATCCGTTCCCGGAACGAGGAGACATCGCGTGACCAGACACCGTCCGACCCGCCGAACGACCGGTCCGGCCGTCCTGGCCCTGGCCGCCGTCCTCGCGGCGGCCCCCGCCGCGCCCGCGGCCGACGCCCCGCTGCCGGCGGTCACCCCGAGGGCCGAGACGCCCGTCCTGCACGACGACGAAGCGGGCGGCAACGCGGACGCCGACGACCCCGCGATCTGGCGCGACGCCGCGGACCCGGCGCGCAGCCTGGTGATCGCGACGGCGAAGGAGGGCGGCCTGCGCGTGTACGACCTGGACGCCCGCCCCGTACAGTCCATCGCCGCGCCGCCCGCCGAAGGCCCCGACGACGCCCCCGGCCGCTTCAACAACGTCGACCTCGTGCACGGCCTGAAGCTCGGCACCGGCCGCGCGGACCTGGCCGTCACGAGCGACCGGGGCCACGACCGGCTGCGCTTCCACCGGATCGACCGCGACCGCCCCGGCGGACCGCTCACCGACGTGACGGACCCCGCGGCCCCGCCGGTCTTCTCCGCGAACCAGGCCGAGATCAACGAACAGCGCACCGCGTACGGCCTGGCCACCTGGCAGGACCGGTCGACGGGACGCTCGTACGCCCTGGTCAGCCGCCGCGAGCGCACGAGCGTGGCGCTCCTGGAGCTGATCCCGAGCCGGGCCGGCAAGGTCACCTACCGCACGGTCCGCACCCTGGACCTGCCGTCCACGTTCCGGCTCCCGAACGGCCGGTCGTGGACGCCGTGCGCCGAGCCGGGTGAACTCCCGCAGGTCGAGGGCATGGTGGTCGACCCGGCCACCGGAACGCTCTACGCGGGCCAGGAGGACGTGGGCATCTGGCGCGTCCCCGCGGACCTCACGGGAAAGCCCCAACTCGTCGACAAGGTACGGGAGTACGGAGTCCCCGGCACCTACGACGAGGGGACCGAGGAGTGCGTGCCGGGCCCCGACCCCGGCTACGGCGGCAAGCGGATCGCGTCCGACGTGGAGGGGCTGACCCTGGTGCAGGAGCGTGACGGCGACGGTTACCTGCTGGCCTCCAGCCAGGGGGACGACACGTTCGCCGCGTACGACCGCGAGCCGGGTGAGCACCACGAGTACGAGGGCGGCTTCCGCGTCACCCCCGCGGGCGGCGCGCTGGACGGCTCCGAGGAGTGTGACGGCGCGGCCGCGCTGAACGAGCCGCTCGGCCCGAAGTACCCCCACGGCCTCCTGGTCGTCCAGGACGGCCACGACGCCCCCGGCGAGGGCGACCGCCCGTCGACCGACTTCAAGTTCGTCGATCTGGGGAAGGTCAAGGAGGCGCTGGACGACTGACGGACGCGCCGGGCGAGCCGTAAAGTGCGGCGCCGGTGCACCAAGTCGCCCCGGACCACCGCACGGTGGAGCGGACGGGGTGGGGAAGCGGGGGCGACGTGAGCGAGCCCATCGGTGTCGGCGAGGCCGTGCAGGCGCTCCGGGACGAGCTGTTGAGCGCGGCCACGGCGGGCGCCTCCAGCGACGTGCAGTTCGAAGTCGGGCCCATCGAGCTGGAGTTCGCGGTCACCCTCACCCGGGAGGCCACCGCCCGGGTCGGACTGGGGCGCGTCCTGAGCGCGGTGGTCTCCGCGGGCGCCTCCGGAAAGGTCGCCAAAGAGGACGTCCACCACGTCAAACTCGTCCTCACCCCGCGGGACCGAACCGGCAACCCCCTGCTGATCAGCAACGACGCACCGCCCGAGACGGGCTCGCTGGACTCCTCCTACGGGCGCTGAGACCCGGCGGCCCGTGGTGGAGGACAGACGCCGCACCGCGGTGGTGCGGGCGGCCGGGCAGGGATCCGGTTATGTGCTGGCCCCGCGGCTCGTCCTCACCGCCCGGCACGTGCTGGGCGACCGGACGGACGCGACGGTGCAGACGCCCGGCGGGGAAGCCACGCCGTGCCGGGTGGTCTGGTCGCGCTCGGACGGCCCGTACGACACGGCCCTCCTGCTGGCCGAGCGGGACCTCGCGCGCGATCCCGCCCCGGTGCGCTGGGGGCGCCTCGTGACGCCCGAGCCGACGCAGACCTCGGTCCGCGGTTACACCGGCCTGTCCGGACGCGACGGCCGCCTCGGGTCCACGTCGTTCCGCGGCACGCTCGATCCGATGGAAGCCGTCGAGTCCGACCGCTATGTGCTGGGCCTGACCGGCAGCCCGCCCCTCGGCTCCCCGACGGCGTCACCGTGGGCCGGCCTGTCGGGCGGCGCCGTGTGGTGCGCGGGGACGCTCGTGGGCGTCGCCGTCGCCGACCTGCCCGGCTGGCCGCACAGCAGGATCGAGGCCGTCCCCGGCTATGTGCTCTTCGCGGACGAGGCCTTCCGCGAACTGGTCCGCCGGCACACCGGGTCGGCCGTCCACCTCGAACCGGCGGAGTTCGCCGACCACGCCGAGCCGATCGAACCGCTGGAGCCCAGGTCCGCCGCCACCCTGCTGCACCCCAGGGCGGAGACGGTGCGGTTCACCGGACGCCGTGAACTGCTCGACGAGATGGTGGCCTGGAGCACCTCGGGCGACGACGTGTCGGTGGCGCTCCTCGCGGGGGCCGGCGGCGCCGGAAAGACTCGCCTGGCCCGCGAGTTCGGGCACCGGCTCGCCGCGTCCAGGTACGCGGTGGTGCACCTCAGGCGGGGCAGCGGACCGGAACAGCACCGGCTGCTCGCCGCCACGACGGCTCCCGTCCTGCTCGTGGTCGACTACGCGGAGAGCCGGGTGGAGGAGCTGGGCGACCTCCTGCGTCACCTGGGCCGGCGCCCGCGCGGCGCCCCCTTCAAGGTCCTGCTCGTGGCGCGCGCCGTCGGACCCTGGTGGGAAGAGGTGCGCTCCCACGCGGGAGCCGAGGCGGCCGACATGTCGGGGCAGGCCCGGCGCTGGTCGATCCTGGACACGTCCTCGCTCGGCGTGGACGAGGACGAGGTGTTCCGTACGGCCGTGGAGGACCTGGCGCGCGGGGCCGCGGCGATCGGCCTCGCGGTGGCGCCGCCGACGCCGGGTGGCGGCGGGCCGTCCTCGCCGTCCTCCTCCTGGCCGGGCGTCCCGAACCCGGCGCGGCGGACCGTGCTCGACATCCACATGGCGGCGCTCGCCGGCGTCCTCGCGCCGAGCGCGCGCACGCAGGTGCGGGGTGCCCAAGAGGCGCTTCTGGGCCACGAGGCGGCCTACTGGAAGGAGACGTCGCGGCGCGCCCCGCTCAGCACCCTGGGCGACGCCGCACTGCGCAACGCCGTGGTGACGGCGACGCTGGTGGGCCCGGTCGCGCGAAGCCGCGCCCATACGATGCTCGCCCACGTGCCGCGCATCGGCGACCACCGGGAGTCGGTGCGGCGGGCCGTGGCGGACTGGCTGCACGAGCTCTACCCGCGCCCCGACTCCGCCGAGGGCGGCGCCGCGTGGCAGTGGGGCCCCCTGCAGCCGGACCCCCTGGGCGAGTACCTCGTGGGTACGCGCGTGGCGGCCGAACCGGAGATCTTCCTGCGGCTGTTGCAGGTGCTCGACGCCGAGGAGACCGTGGGCTCCCTGGTCGTCCTGAGCCGGGCCGCCGCCCAGGTCGAGACCGAGCCGCTGACGGAGGTCCTGCGGACGGCCGTGCGGGCGTCCCCCGAGCGACTCGCGTCCCTGCTTGTGGCGGCGGGGACGCGCAGCGCGGAGCCGGCGATCCTGATCGCCGCGCTCGATCAGATCCTGGTGGAGGAGCTGCTCCCCCCGGACCAGCTCCTCGACCTGGCTCAGCGCATTCCGGCGCTGACCCGGGCCTTGGCGTCGTGGAGCGTGCGCCTGCACGAGAAGCTCGTGCAGGCCGAAGCGGAGTCGTCGGCCGCCCCCGAGCTGCAGCGGGCGGGCTCCCTGCACAACTCGCCATGCGGCTGCTGGCAGCGGACCGCTACGAGGAGGGCCTGGAGGCGGCGACGGCCGCTCTGGGCCTCCTCGACGCAGGGCGTTCCGGGGGCTCGTTGCTCCGGGGAATGCTGCTGCACCATCGCGCGTCAGCACTGGGGAAACTGGGTCGGGCAAAAGAGGCCGTGCGCGACGGAAGAAGGAGCGAGGCCCTGTTCGTGTCCATGCGGGACCGCGAGGACGCGCACCGCTCGTTCGCGGACCTGGGGCTGGCGGCAGTGCTCAACAACCTCTCCCAGAACCTCGCCGACACGGGCGACGTCGACGCGGCACTCACGGCGGCCAGGACCTCGGTCGGCCTCCGGCGGGAGAAGGCCCGGTACGACCTCTCGGTCCTCCCCGATCTCGCCCGTTCGCTGAACACGCTCACCCTGCGGCTGCACGAGGCCGGCCGGCTCGCCGAGGCGCTGGAGGCCGCGGAAGAGTCCCTGAGCGTCCGGCGGACGGCTGCTCAGAACCATCCCGACGCGTACGTGGGGGAACTCGCCTCGACGTTGAACAACAGGGCGCGGGTGCTGAACGACCTCGGCGACCTCGCGGGAGCCCGGGAAGGCATGGCAGAGGTCGCATCGATCGAGCGCCGCCTCGCCGCGTCGGGCCCGCCCCGCTCGCGGGCGAAGTTCCTGCGGACGTTGTACATTCTCGCCGATCTGAGCGTTCGCGCGGATGCGACGTCGGATGCTCTGGACCTGGCGGAGGAGTCCGTCGGGCTGGCGAGGAGACTCGTGGTCGAGCACGGCCGCGAACACCTGCCCCTGCTCGCCCGGGCCTTCCTCGTGCAAGCGATGGCTCTGACGCACGCGTCGTGCCAGCAGGTGGCCTACCGGGTGAACAACAAGGCCGCACAGGTCGCGCGAACCGTGTACGACCAGGATCCGACCGAGTTCCTCTCGGCGGCCGGGATGAGCGAAGAGGCGGAGCAGGTGGCGGCCGAAACCCTGGCCGTCCTGTCCGCTCTGCCACCGGAGTCGCGGGAGGTGAGCGCCGAAGAACGCGCGGCGGCCCACGTCAGACACGCGGAGACGCTGCGCGTCCTGGGCCGCACAGTGGCGTGCCGGAAGGCCTGCGACGACGCGCTCGACCTCTACCGGCGACTGGAACGCGAGGCCCCGGGCTCATACACCCGGCACATCGCCGAGACGGAGCGCCTCAGGGACGCCATGGCCTGACGGGACCGCGGGGCGCTCACACCGTCGCCGCGTACCGCCAGAAGTCCCGCATCGCGGCCGGCGGTGTCGGGCTCGTCAGCTCGAGCTGGGTCATGAGGACCGCCACCGTGCCCGTCGACGGCGTGACGTGGGCCGTCGTGCCGGTGCCGCCGACCCAGCCGTAACGGCCCGGGATGTTCCACGGGGAGGTCGGGACGATGTCGACCGAGCCGCCGTAGCCCCAGCCCTGGCCCTCCGTGAAGAGGCCGCTCGCCTCGCGCTGGGCCGCGGTCAGGTGGTCCGTGGTCATCCGGCGCACGGACTCGGGGGAGAGGAGCTCGCGGCCGTCGTCCGAGGTGCCCCGGGCCAGCAGGAAGCGGGCGAAGGCGTGCCAGTCGTCCACCGTCGAGACCAGGCCGCCCGCGCCCGAGGGGAAGGCGGGCGGACGGCTCCACTGGCCGTCGGGCGCGTCCACGAGCTGCAGGGTGCCGTCCGTCGGACCGGAACGGTAGGCGGAGGTGAAGCGGTGGCGTCGGTCGGCCGGGACGTGGAACGCCGTGTCCGTCATGCCGAGCGGCTCGAAGATCCGCTCGGCCAGGAACTCGTCCAGCGGACGGCCCGACGCCCGGGCGATCAGCACGCCCTGGATGTCGGAACACGTGTTGTACAGCCAAGCCTCACCCGGCTGGCGCAGGAGCGGCACGCGGGCCAACGCGGCCATCCACGCGTCCGGCCCCTGGACCAGCTGCGGCTGCGGCGGCCCCTGCTTCAACTCGCTGAACAGCGCCTGCACCGCGGGGAGCGAGAAGTCGGCGGGGAAGCCGTACCCGGCGCGGAAGGTGAGGAGGTCCTCGACGGTGATCGGGCGCACGGCCGGGACGACGTCGTCGACCGGCGAGGACGGTGTGCGCACCACGCTCGGCGACGTGAGCTCCGGGAGCCAGCGCGCGACGGGCGCGTCGAGCGCGAGGCGGCCCTCCTCGACCAGCATCAGCACGGCCGCGGCGACGATCGGCTTGGTGATCGAGGCGATGCGGAAGAGGGAGTCCCGGGCCATCGGCGCGCTGCCGTCGGCGTCGACCGCGCCGACGGCCCGCACCTCCACGCGGTCGCCGCGCGCGACCAGCGCGACCGCTCCCGGCGCCATCCCGGGGCCCTTGCCGACGTGTGCCTCCAGCACGTCCCGCAGTTCCGTGCCGCTCATCGGTCCACCACGTCCACCACGTCCATCACCGTCTCCTTGGGTCCTCGGACCGTACGTACGCCGCATACGCCACGTACATAGAGGAGACCTTCGGCGGGGCCGGAACTCATCGGTGGGAGCGCCACGGATCTGGAGGGCAGCGCGGCGTTACGGCTTCCTACCCACCGCCCCGTACGCGTCGACCTCCGTCGTCTCCCCCGCGTCCTCCGGGCGCCAGCGCGTGACCTGGGCCACGCCCGGCTCCAGCAGCTCCAGGCCGTCGAAGAAGGCGGCGATCTCCTCCACGCTCCGCACGTAGTACGGGATCGCGCCGCTCTTGTTGTACTCGTTCGACGCCGCGATCATGCCCTCGCTCGTCGCCGTCGAGTCGCTGATGGCCAGGTAACTCCCGGACGGGAGGCCGGACATGAGGCGGGTCACGAGGTCGCGTGCCTGGGCGTGGTCGGCGACGTGGCCGAGCGTGTTGAGGATGATCAGGGCGACCGGCTGCGAGAGGTCCAGCGTCTTGCCGGCCTCCGCCAGGATCGCCTCCGGCTTGTAGAGGTCGGCGTCGATGTACGCCGTGTGGCCCTCCGGCGTGCTGGTCAGCAGCGCCCGCGCGTGGGCGAGGACCAGCGGGTCGTTGTCGACGTACACGATGCGCGAGTCGGCGGCGGCCCGCTGGGCGACCTCGTGCGTGTTGTCGGCCGTCGGCAGGCCCGTGCCGATGTCCAGGAACTGCCGTACGCCCTGCTCCACGGCGAGGTGGCGCACCGCGCGCCCGAGGAAGAGCCGGCTGGTGCGCGCCACGTCGACCAGGCCGGGGAAGATCTGCTTGATGTGGTCGCCGAGCTCCCGGTCCTTCTCGTAGTTGTCCTTGCCGCCCACGAAGTAGTTCCAGAAGCGCGCGGAGTGCGGTGTGCTGGTGTCGATGCGCGTGCGTATGTCGGTGGTCGCTGAGTCGAGCTGAGGGTCGTGATCTGACACGGTTGCCTCCTGGCAAGGTGCTTGTGTCCTGCGTCCGCCGTACCGGGTAGTTCGACGATCGAGCGACAATCTAGACGGTTTCACGGCCCGTTCCATGCCCTGTCCCACGGTTCGTGCCGGGCACCTTCGCGTCGTCGGGCATTCCCGGTCCTCTCAGGTCGAACTCGTGCGCCCGCAGGCCCGCTTGGAAACGGGACGTGGCGCCGAGCACCGTCATCAGTCCCGCGACGCGTCTGCGGTACGTACGCAGCGACATGCCCAGCTCGCGCGCCGTCACCTCGTCCGTCTGCCCGGCGCCGAGCGCCCGCAGGATCCGGCGCTCCCCCTCGTCCAGCGCGGGCGGCCGGGTGCGGCGGAACTCGGCCAGGTCGGTGGCCGTCTCCCAGGTCGCGTGCACCAGGGCCCTGACGCCGTCGACGGCGACCGGGGACCGGATCACCGTGAAGGTCCGCACGCCGCGCACCGGGGCGCCGGCGAGGATCGCCACGCGCCGGTCGATGACGATGGCCTCGTGGGCGAGCGGCGCCGCCGAAATGCGCACGTGCGCCCCGGACTCGGCGATCCTGAGCAGCCGTTCCTCGGACTCCTGGTCCGCCAGCGCGCGTGGCGTGTACAGCTTGCGCATGGTCAGCCCGCCGGGGGTGAGCGGCGGCCGTCCGCACGCGGCGAACGCGGCGTTCACCCCGGGCGAGAAGGTCACGAGATCCGCGGCCGCGCACAGGAACTCCTCGCGGGCCCCGGTGAACAGGCCGCCCGCCCGTCGCACCAACTCCCGCTCGCCCCGCAGGGACACGATCTGATCGCTGTCCGATGTGCTCGCCATGGTGGCGACAGTCTGCGGCGCGGGACCGAGGGGGTCAACGGTGGCAGCAAGTGGCCATGTGTTCGCGTACGAAATGCGTACGACGGAGGATTTCGCCCATGACGACGACGAACGGTACGGACACCTCGGCCGCCGCGGCCTCTTCGGACGGTACGGCCACCCGGGCCGCTGCGGCCTCCGCGGGCCACTTCCGCATCGGCGGTGAACTCCCCGTCCGGCGCATGGGGTTCGGGGCGATGCGGCTGCCCGCCGCCCAGTGGGGCGGGCCCGCGCACGACCCCGACCGGAGCGTCGCCGTGCTGCGCCGCGCCGTCGAGCTCGGCGTGAACCACATCGACACGGCGGCCTTCTACTTCTTCGAGGACATCGCGGCCAACGACCTCATCCGCACGGCCCTGCACCCGTACCCCGACGACCTCGTCATCGCCACCAAGGTCGGTCCGGGCCGTCGGCCCGACGGGAGTTGGACGGATCCGGCCGGTCCCGCCGAGCTGCGCGCGGCCGTGCACCGCAACCTGCGCGAGCTGGGCCGCGACCACCTCGACCTGGTCTATCTCCGGTTCCTGCGGACCGACGGCCCCGGCCAGGACCGCTTCGCCACGCTGGCGGCGCTGCGCGAGGAGGGCCTGATCCGCCACCTCGGCGTCAGCGGCGCAACGCCCGAACAGCTCGCCGAGGCACAGGAGATCGCGCCCGTCGCCGCCGTGCAGAACAGGCTCAGCCCGCTGTCGCGCGAGCACGCGGGGCTGGTCGGCCGGTGCGCGGAGCAGGGCATCGCGTACGTCCCGTACTTCCCGTTCGGCGGCGCGGGCGCGCCCGACCTCGGCGTGCTGCGGCGCGTCGCCGACCGGCACGGAGCCACGCCCGCGCAGGTCGCGCTGGCGTGGCTGCTCGGCATGTCGGCGGCGACGCTGGTGATCCCGGGGACGTCGTCCCCGGACCACCTGGAGGAGAACGTGGCGGCGGCCGGACTGCGACTCGACGCCGGCGATCTCGCGGAACTCGCCTGACCTACCAGACCTCTTCCACCCACTCCGGGTGGTCGATGAACGGGTTCCGGTTGTGCTGGAACTTGTCAAATATGACCTGGTTGCGGTTCTTCTCGAACGCGTCCGGCGGATCCTCGTCGCTCCACTGCTTCAGGACCGAGAGGCGGCCGATCGCGGGGGCGCTGCCGTTGTCGACCTTGTCGTTGGGCTCCAGGTCGGGGAAGCCGCCGTCGCCGTCGTACCGTACGGCCATGTAGAGGATCATCCGGGCCACGTCGCCCTTGACCGCGTCGCGCGGTTCGAAGGAGTCGTCGTCGGTGAGGCTGCCGGGGGCGCCGTCGACCGCGCTGCCGCCGTTGTCGAAGTCCTTGTTGCCGCGGATGCTGTTGACCGTGACGTCCGCGGGGCGCAGGTGGTGGATGTCGGTGCCGGGCCCGGTCGCCGTGCCGAAGTCTCCGTGGGACTTGGCCCAGACGTGCTCGCGGTTCCAGTCGCCCTGGTCACCGCCGCTCGCGCTCTTGCTCCGTGAGGCGCCGCTGTAGAGCAGGATGACGTTCGAGCTGTTGGCCGGGTCCTGGTCGGTGGTCTTGATCGCGTCCCAGACCTGGTCGTACGTGAGCTTGGTCTGCTCGCTGATGATCGTGTGCAGCGCCGACTTCAGCTCGGGGCCCGTCTTGCCGAGCGCGTCCTTGTAGTACGTGTCGTCGTAGGCGCCGACGGACGTGCGGGGCGGCGCGGGGGCGGCCGGGGTCGCCGTGGCGGTGGCCGGGACGGTGACGCCGGCGAGGAGGGCGGCGGCGGTCAGGGCCAGCGGTTTCCAGCGGGGTACACGCGGGAGGGGCATGTGGGGGTGTGTCCTTTCCCGAAGGTCTCGCGCACGCCGCGCGCCCGGCCGTGGGGGGCCAAGAGGCGTGCGGTCTACGCGAGTTGACTAATCAACCATCGGGAGAGTGGCACGGATGTGCGGACGACCGTGTGAACGGATTGCGACGGTTGGGTGACGATGTCATGTGCACGGTCGGCGGTGCGGAGGACTCGGTGTGGCGCCGTGGGGGCGTGCCGTTTCGGAGTGCGGAAGAACTATTCTGAAAACTGAGTGTCCGGGCCATCGACCCGGCCCGGCGCGCCGGTTGGATCACCGCGTGTCGCCTGTCGCGCACCGCCGCCGTACCCGTGAGGAGCTCCCGTTGCCCGAGGCCCTGCCCGCCGCCGACGCAGGCGCAGCCGGACGTGACGAGACGAAGAGATCGGCACCCGGCGGCCTGGTGCTCGGCGTGTTGCTCTCGGCGATGTTCATCGTCCAGTTCGACTTCTTCGTCGTGAACGTGGCCGCGCCGTCGCTGGAGCGCGACCTGCACGCGAGTGCGGGCATGCTCGAACTCGTCGTCGGCGGTTACGCGTTCGCCTTCGCCAGCGGAATGATCACGGGCGGCCGCCTCGGCGACCTCTACGGTCACCGCCGGCTGTTCGTCATCGGCATGGCCGCGTTCGGGGCCGCCTCGCTGCTCTGCGGCGTCACGGTCACGGCCGGACAGCTCGTGGCGGCGCGCCTGGTGCAGGGCGCGGCGGGCGCGCTGATGGTTCCTCAGGTGCTCGCCGTGATCACCGCCCACTTCCCGGCCGCGTCGAAGCCGCGTGCCCTCGCCGGGTACGGCATGGCGAGCGGGCTGGGGTCCATCGCGGGGCAGGTGCTGGGCGGCGCGCTGCTCGAAACGCATCTGTTCGTGCCGGGCTGGCGGCTGATCTTCCTGATCAACGTGCCGGTCTGCGCGGTGGCCGCGGTGCTCGCGGCCCGCCACCTGCCCGCCCCGGTGCCGGGCGGGAAGGCGGGCCTCGACCCGGTGGGCGCGGTCGGGGTCTGCCTCGCGCTGGTCCTCGTCCTGCTGCCGCTCTCCCTGGGGCGGACCTCCGGCTGGCCCGCGTGGTCGTGGATCTGCATGGCGGCGGCGGTCCCGGTGGCCGTCGGCACGCTGCTCTGGGAACGCGCCCTGACCCGCCGCTCGGGCAGCCCCGTCCTCGACCTCACGCTGTTCCGCAGCGCCTCCTTCAGCTCGGGGATGATCGCGGGAATCGCCTTCCAGCTCTACTTCGGCAGCTTCATGTTCACCCTCACGCTGCTGCTCCAGTCGGGCCTCGGACTCGGTCCGCTCGCCGCCGGTCTGGCGTTCGCTCCCATGGGGGTCCTCTTCGGCGTGAGTTCACTGCTGGGGCGACGGTTCATGGGCCGGTACGGGATGAGGGTGCTGCTGGCGGGCAGCACGACGACGGGGGCCGGCCTGCTGGCGCTGACGCTGCTGCTCCACGCGTCCGGCGCGTCGGTCGAGGTGCCGTGGGTCGTGCTCTGCCTCTGCCTGATCGGCTTCGGCAACGGCCTCGTGCTGCCCGCGCTGATCGGCGCGGCGCTGGTGCAGGTACGTCCGCACAAGGCGGGCGCGGCCTCCGGAGTGCTCACCACCTCGCAGCAGTTCGCGAGTTCGGCGGGCGTCGCGGTGGTCGGCGCGACGTTCTTCGCGATGCTGGGCGCGTCCCCGACGGCGCGCGACTACGCACACGCGATGACGGGCTCCGCCCTGATCGACCTGGTACTGGTGGCGGCGGTCCTGAGCATGTGCTGGCTGATCAAACGCCGTACGGAGGCGGTGGGGGCGGCGGCCACCTGACCCCGCCGCGAGCCGACGCGGCCGCCCCCCGCTCACGTCCTCCGCGGCGACGCCAGCACATACCGTCCCCCGGCGCGCCGCTCCGCGTGTTCGCTCGTCTGCCAGCCCGCCCGGGACAGGGCGTCCGCGCACGCCCGCAGGCCCTCCGGCGTCGGTTCCCGGACGGCCACCGCCTCCGGCTGCGGGGTCTCCTCCACCCGGTAGCCGGGGGTGCCGGGGGCCGCAGGGCGGCACGCGGCCGCCTCCAGGGCCAGTGCCGCCGCCTGCACCAGGTGCGCCCGCTCCCAGCCGCACGGACGGTCCCGCGCGCCGTCCGTGTTCGTCATGCGGCGCAGCTCCACCAGGCCCTCCCAGGCGCTTCGGACCTCCCGCGCGCGGGCGGCGCCCTCGGTGCCGGGCCGCTCCGTCTCCGTGCCCGTCCGCGCGGCGAAGACCCCCGAAGCCGCCGAAGACGTGGGTGCGGGTGGCGGGGAGGGATCCGGGGCCGCGCCCTCCTCCCGTACGCGATGACCCGCCGGGGTCAGATAGCACGCGTGGGGCGGCCGCGGATGGCGGAAGGCGAGACGCGCTCGCACCAGGCCCGCGAGCTGCGTCTCGGTGCCGGACAGGCGCCCGGTCTCCGGGTCCGCGGCCTCGATGATCCGTCGCTGAACGGCAGTAGGCGGTCTCACCGCACGCACCCCTTTCCCGGCCGGTCCCCTCACCTCCTACCGATGGTGCACCGAGCCACTGACATCAGGGCGCCGTCGACATCACGAGCTCGAGCACCCGCCGGTCCTCCGCCGCGTCCGCCCGCTCCTCGGGCGTGCCGGGATACGTGTCCAGGAGTACGTCCGTGGCGCCGAGCCCCGCCAGCGCCTCCAGGTCGGCGCGGACCTGCTCCGCGCTGCCGTGCCCGAGCGGACGCTCCGGGGAGTCGGGGAGCTCGCCGAGCCTGATCTGCAGACGCGGCACCAGGTCCGGCACCGGGCGGCCCGCCGCCTCCGCCTGCGCGGCGATACGGGGGAGCGCCTCGTCGAGCAGCGCGCGGCTCGGCATGAACGGGTGCCAGCCCTCGCCGAGACGTGCCGCGCGGCGCTGCGCCGCCGGGGAGTTGCCGCCGACCCAGACGGGCAGGTGAGGCCGGGTCGCGGGCGCAGGGGCGGTGCGGACGCCCTCGTACGCGACGTACCGGCCGGCGAAGGACGTCGGGTCCTCGCTCCATGCCGCGCGGATCGCCGTCAGATACTCGTCGGTGATCGCGCCGCGCTCACGGAAGGGCACGCCGAGCACCTCGTACTCGGCGGCGGACCAGCCCACCCCCGCGCCCAGGATGAACCCGGCCTCGTTCAACTGGTCGATGTTGGCGGCCATCCGCGCGGTCTGCAGCGGGTGCCGATACGGGATGACGGTGATCGTCGTGCCGAGCCGCAGCCCCGGCACCCGGCCCGCGAGATACGCGGCGAGCACGAACTGGTCGTAGAACGGCGCCGGATAGACGCCGTGGACGTCCGGGGTCACCGCTATGTGATCGGAGATCATCGCGAACTCGAACCCGAGGTCGCGGGCGTCGGTGGCCTGCCGCAGCAGGGAGTCGGGGGTGGTGCCGGAGCCGAAGTTGAGGAGGTTCACGCCGTATCGCATGACCGCAGTCTTGATGATCATCGGCGGGCGTGTCGAATACGGAAGGGGCCCCGGCATCCTCGTACGGGGGAGCCCCCTAAGTCGTACAGGGGAGCCCCCTAGGGCACGGTCCGTCAGTTCAGCAGCTGCGGCCGCAGGTTCCAGCTCGCCACCACATGGCGCCGGTGCTCGGTGCTCAGCCGGCTCACCGTGCCGGTGGCGAGCAGGAACATCGAGCCGCCCGACGCGGGCAGGCCGAGCCTGCGGGCCGTCAGGACGCGCAGGAAGTGACTGTGGGCGAAGAGGACCACGCTGCCCTCGTTGTCGGCGAGCGCCGCGTCCACCTTCGCGAGCATCCGGTCGGCGCGCTCGCCCACCTGCTCGGGCGACTCCCCGGGGTGCTCCGGCGGGCCCGGGGCGACGCCGTCCGTGAAGAGGTACCAGTCGGGCCGGGTGCGGTGGATGTCGAAGGTCGTGATGCCCTCGTACGCCCCGTAGTCCCACTCGGCGAGGTCCGGGTCCACCCGGGCGTCGGCGAAACCGGCCAGCTCCGCGGTCTCCCGCGAACGCTGCCGGGGGCTGGTGAAGGCGGCCCCGATCCGGAACCTGCCGATGAGCGGGGCGAGGGAGCGGGCCTGCTCCCTGCCGTTGTCCGTGAGGGGGATGTCCGTCCAGCCGGTGTGCTGCCCCGAGAGGGACCACTCCGTCTCGCCGTGCCGCACGAGGAGCAGATCACCCATGGTCGCGCCGTTCCTGTTCTTCCGGTGGTGGCGGAGCCGTCCGGCACCGCCACCACCGAGCCTGCCACGCCCCCGGGGACCGGCGCCCGGCGGGGACCGGCAAGCGGGCGCTACAGGCCCTGCGGCGCCCGCGCGGGACGGCCCGAGCCGCGCGTCAGGGCGTAGCCGCCGACGCCCGCGAGCGCCGCGAGGACACCGCCGGCGCCCGTCCACAGCCAGCGCGAGGACCACCAGCCGCCCGACCAGCCGTCCTCGGGCTCGACGGCGGCCGCGCCGGCCTGTTTCTCGTCCGCGCCCGCGCCCGGCACCAGGGGCTCGCCGAGCGTCCCGTCCACCGCCTGCGCGCCGCCCGCGTCGGTCGTGGTGACCTTCGCCTCGGCCCGTACCGGAAGGCCCAGGTCGTCCGCCTTGAGGTCGGCGACGGTGAGCCGCGCGTAGTACGTGCCCGGCAGCGGGTCGTTCGCCCACTGCTCCGACCAGGACCGCACCGTGCGCAACGTGCACGTCAGCGACACCGACGCGGCGTCCTGCCCGACGGTCCTCGAGGGTGTGCCGAGCCGGCAGGCCTGGCGGCGCCGCAGCCCGTCGTACACGTCGACCCGCCAGGTGGACGCGGCGTGCCGGGCCGCGGCGTCCGGCAGCTTCACCGTCACGTGCACGGTGGCGCGCTGTCCGGTGTCCACGGGGAACGCCCAGTAGAGGTAGTCACCCGTGGACGCCTCCGCGGAGGCCTCCTGGTCCGGGCGGATCGCGGTCGCCGTACGGAAGGACGTGCCCGCCTCGGTGACCTTCTCCGGCGCCTCGTCGTCGGCGGTCGCGGCCCCCGCGGCGCCGGTCAGCGCCAGCAGGGCGGTACCGGTCACGGCGGCGAAGCGCCGTACCCCACGTGTCGTACGCATCAGTTGGTCCTCCAGACCGCGAAGCGCCAGCGCGACAGCCAGCCCCAGAGCACACCGGCGAGGAAGCCGACGAGGACGAGCAGGCCGAGCAGCCACCAGCCGTGGCCGAGCCCGAAGAAGGCGACGTCGGACGCGTCGTCGGGGGAGTCGACCAGGTCGACCGCGAGCTCGACCGGCAGGCCGGGCGACGTCTTCACCGACGCGGGCGCGGAGAAGGAGTTGCTGACGCGCAGACAGACGGTCTTCGGCGCGGCGCTCTCGTCGTCCTCGTCATCCGCCTCGGGCCTCGGGTAGCGCAGGCCGGTCGAGATCACGTCGGTGCGTCCGTCGCCGGACTCCTGGCCGCGCACGATCTCGCGGCCCCTCGGCGTCTCGGCGCGCAGCAGCACGCCGTAGTCCTGGTTCACGGCGCGGTCCGCGGCCACGCTGACGGAGGCGCGCAGCTCCTTGCCGGCCGGGACGTCCACCCGGTACCAGCGGTGCTCGCCGAACTTCTCCCGGTCGGTGTAGAGGCCCGAATCCAGCTTGGGGGCGGCGGCGCACTGCGCGGCGCCCTTCGCCTCGACGGGTGTGACGACCGGGTCGGCCGCCCGGTCCACCAACTGCTTGACGCGGCCGGAGAGTTCATCGGTGTGCCGGACGGAGGTGTACGTGCCGCCGGTGGCCTCCGCGATGCAGCTCAGCTGGTCGCGGGTCTTGGCGTCGGGCACCAGGCCGAGCGTGTCGATGGTGAGGTGGATGCCCTTGGCCGAGATGTCGCGGGCGACCACGCACGGGTCGAGCGGCCGGCAGGTGTCCTCGCCGTCGGAGATCAGCACGATGCGGCGGCTGCGTTCGGCGGTGTCGTCCGTCAGGTCGTGGGCGGCCTTGAGCAGCGTCGGGCCGATGGGGGTCCAGCCGGTCGGCGCGAGCGTCGCCACGGCGGTCTTGGCGTCGGTGCGGCCCGCCTTGTCGAGCTGCTCCACGGGGTAGAGCAGCTCGGTGTCCTTGCAGCCCGTCCTGCGGTCGTCGCCGCGGTAGTTGGCGCCGAGGGTGCGTATGCCGAGCGCGACCTCGTCGGGCGTCGCGTCCAGGACCTCGTTGAAGGCCTGCTTCGCGGCGGCCATGCGGGACTTGCCGTCGATGTCGCGGGCGCGCATGGAGCCGCTGACGTCGAGGACCAGCTCGACCTTGGGGGAGGGCCGGGCCGGTTCGTCGCCGTCGTCGGCCGCGGCGGGGCCCGCCGTGACGAGCCCGGCGGTCAGGGCGGCGAGCAGGGCGATGACCCAGGCCGCCGGCCGTTGTCTTGTGATCATCGCCGGATCTTATTGATCTCCGCGCGCATCCCCCAAAACGAGGTGCGCGCATCCCCGAAACGAGGATCGTGCATCCCCGAAGCGTGGTCAGCAGGGCACGCACAGCCACCGTCTGACCACGCGTCACACCGCCCCCGCGCGAGCGGATCAGCGCTTCAGCTCCCGGCCACCGAACGCCCCGGACCCGTCCGCCCGCCTCCACCACGTCTCCAGTGCGGCCTGGTCCATGGCGTGCCAGTCGGGGGTCGCCTGGACGAGCACTCCGCCGAGCCGCCGCCCGAGGTCCACCAGCGCGCGGCCGGAGGCGGTGCGCTCGGCGTCGTACGCCGCGAGGGCGTCCGTCCAGGTGTCCGCCGAGGTCAGGGCGGCCTCCAGGGCGGCGGCGTCCTGCAGCGCCTTCACCGCGCCCGCGCCGGTGTGCGGCCGGGCCACCGCCGCCGCGTCGCCGAGCAGCAGGGTGCGGTCGGCGGTGCAGCGCGGCGCGGTGAAGTCGTACATGGGCTGCAGGAAGAGCTCGTCGGGCGCCGTCGCGCGCAGCAGCGCGCCCCAGTACGGCGGAAGCAGTTCGTCGGCGACGTACGCCAGGTGCGTGGCGAGCGCCTCGGTGAGGCCGCCGGGCGGCAGGATCGAGGGGCCGGTCAGCCGCAGGTCGAGGCCGAGCCCGAGGTCGAGGTCCGGGGGTGGCGCGGTGTACAGGACCCAGTTGACGCGGTGGCCGCCCGCGCCGTCCGGGATGCGGTAGATGATGACGTGACCGCCCGGGAAGACGGCGTACACGCAGATGTCGTCAGCCCACAACTCCGCATCGCGCAGCCGGGCTTCGGGGTACGCGCCGCGCCAGGCGAGATACCCCGCGTACGCCGGACGCACCGCACCGAAGCGGGCCTCGCGGACCACCGAGCGGTACCCGTCGGCGCCGACGACGAGATCGTGGCGCGCGCTCCCCGCCTCGGTGACGACCTCGACGCCGCCGTCCCCGGCGTGCGCCGGCCGGACCGACCGCACTTCGGCACCCGTCCGGAAGTCGACGCCCTGCGGGACGCGCCCGCGCAACTCGCGCCAGAGCGGGCCCCAGTTGTACGTACGGAAGGGGAACGGCAGCACGCCGATCTCCCGCCCCACGGGGGAGCCCGCCGCGTCGTCCCGCACGTACCAGCGCCGCCGCGTGAGCTGCACCCACGGCATGCCCGCGTCGAGGTAACCCGCCGACTCCAGCTCCGCGTAACGGGAGTTGTGCACGGCGAGCCCCACGCCTCGGTCGGCCAGGTCCCCCGCGGCGCGTTCGTACACGGTGATCCGGTCCGCGCCGCCCCGGTGCGCTGCCAGCGCCGCCGCGCACCCGGCGATGCTGCCGCCGACGACGGCGACGTTCCCTCCACGCATCATGACGGCATCCTGGCAGCCCCGGTGACCGTCTGTCAGCGCAGCGAGACCCCGCGCCCGGCGAAGAACGGCTCGAACTCGCCGGGGGAGAGCCGCGCGGTGCGGGTCGCCGCGTCGATGCCCGACGGGTTGTGGAAGTGCAGGGCCCCGTCGCCGGTGCGGCGGGTCACGAGGACCAGGTGGCCGCCCCTGCCCGGCGCGGGGCGGTGCGGGCGGCGGATCTCGAAGTGCACCGAGGCGATGACCTTGCGGCCCTCGTCGAGGAGGGCGCCGATCTCCTCGACGGAGAGGTGCCGGTGGACCTCGGCGTCGACGCCGTGCACGGCGCGGGCGTACTCCGCGAAGGGGGCGTAGACCATGCCTCGGATCTCGCCGTCCACGTCCGTGTAAGCGCCGAACTTCAGTGCGCCGTCCCGCAGTTCGAAGAGCGACGGCGCGGCCGGGCCGAGCGCCATCCGGTAGCAGGTCAGACCGCACAGGTGGCCGCACCAGCGGGCGTAGTCCTGCACGGTCGCCGCGCCCGAGGCGGGCCACGCCGGGTCGGCGGCCCGGTCGAAGCCCTCGTACACGATGGGCCCGACGAGGTCGGGCGAGGCGAACTGCGTGAGGACCGGCACGTCGCAGGTGGCGCAGGGCGGCACGGGGCTCCAGGGGTCGGTGTCGGCGGGGCGGGTAGGTCTCAGTGACTCCGGGGCCTCGGCGGCGGGTCCGGTGTCACTGACGATATCCGCTGAGGAAGCGGCCGATGCGGCTGATCGCGGCGTCCAGGTCGTCGGCGTGCGGGAGCGTGAGGACGCGGAAGTGGTCGGGGCGGGGCCAGTTGAAGCCGGTGCCCTGGACGACCTGGATCTTCTCCTGGAGGAGCAGGTCGAGGACGAACTTCTCGTCGTCGTGGATCGGGTGGACCTTCGGGTCCAGGCGCGGGAAGGCGTACAGGGCGCCCTTCGGCTTCACGCAGGAGACGCCGGGGATCTCGTTCAGCTTCTCCCAGGCCCGGTCGCGCTGCTCGTGCAACCGGCCGCCGGGCGCGGTCAGTTCGTGGATGGACTGGCGGCCGCCGAGCGCGGCCTGGATGGCGTACTGCGCGGGGGCGTTGGGGCACAGCCGCATGGAGGCGAGCATCGTCAGCCCCTCCAGATAGCTCTTCGCGTGCTGCTGCGGCCCGGTGACGACCAGCCAGCCCGACCGGAACCCGGCCACGCGGTACGTCTTGGAGAGCCCGCAGAAGGTGAGGACGACGAGGTCGGGGGCGAGGGCGGCGACGCTGTGGTGCACGGCGTCGTCGTACAGGATCTGGTCGTAGATCTCGTCGGCGAAGACCATCAGGCCGTGCCGGCGCGCCAGGTCGAGGATGCCCTCCAGGATCTCCTTCGGATAGACCGCGCCCGTCGGGTTGTTGGGATTGATGATCACGACGGCCTTGGTGCGGTCGGTGATCTTCGAGGCCATGTCGTCGAGGTCGGGGTACCAGTCGGCGGCCTCGTCGCACACGTAGTGGACGGCCTTGCCTCCGGAGAGGGTCGTGACGGCGGTCCACAGGGGGAAGTCCGGGGCGGGGATGAGGACTTCGTCGCCGTCCTCCAGGAGCGCCTGCACCGCCATGGTGACGAGCTCGGAGACGCCGTTGCCGAGGAAGACGTCGTCGACGGAGACCTCGTCGAGGCCGAGCGCCTGGTAGCGCTGGGCGACGGCGCGGCGGGCGGAGAGGATGCCGCGCGAGTCCGTGTAACCGTGCGCCTGCGGGAGCATCCGGATCATGTCCTGGACGATCTCCTCGGGCGCCTCGAAGCCGAAGAGCGCGGGGTTGCCGGTGTTGAGCCGCAGCACGCTGTGGCCCGCCTCCTCCAGGGCGTTGGCGTGCTCGATGACGGGGCCCCGGATCTCGTAACAGACCTCGCTGAGCTTGCTCGACTGCCGGAACTCCATGCGGTGCGCCTCCCGTGACGTGTGTTACTTGGTTTTACCAAGGATGCGCTTGGAAAGTCCAACAACTTGCATAGACTATGTCGCATGCCACCTCGCCGAAGCTACGACCAGTACTGCGCGGCCGCCCGTGCGCTCGACGCCGTGGGCGACCGCTGGACCCTGCTGATCGTCAGGGAGCTGCTGGCCGGCCCCCGCCGCTACACCGACCTCCACGCCGACCTGCCGGGCGTCAGCACGGACGTGCTGGCCTCGCGCCTGAAGGACATGGAGCAGCGGGGCCTCGCGACGCGGCGCAGGCTGGCCCCGCCGTCGGCGGCGTACGTCTACGAACTGACTGTGCGGGGCCGTGAGTTGCTGCCCGTCCTGGAGGCGCTCGCCGCCTGGGGCGCGCCCGCTCTGGCGGAGCGGGCGCCGACGGACGCGGTGCGGGCGCACTGGTTCGCGCTGCCGCTGCTGCGGGGGCTCGCGGCGGCGGCAGCGGGGTCGGGGGCGGAGGGTGTGGTGGAGGTGCGGCTCGACGAGGGCTGCTTCCACGTGCGGCTCGCCGCCACCGACGACGACCGGACGTACGGGGACGGGCCCGCGCCGGACGGTGCCGACGCGGCCCTCGCGCTGGACGCGGCGTCGTGCGTGGCGGTGAGCCGCGGCGAGCTCACGATCGCGCAGGGCGTACGCGAGGGCCGGATCGAGGTCACCGGCGACTCGGTGCTTGCGAAGGCGCTGCGGGAGTCGTAACGGCGGCCGGTTTCCGAGGAGTCAGGCTTCCCGGCCGCTCGCGCGGGTCACGGCAGCGGGCCGCCGCGGGCCGTGATCCAGAGCTCGTACCACTCCTCGTGGGTGAGTTCCGGCTCGCGGGTGACGGCGTCGCGGCAGGCGAGGATGCGTTCGGGGCGGCTCGTGCCGATGACCGGGGCGATGCGGGCCGGGTGGCGCTGGAGCCACCAGAGCAGGATCGTCTCCGGTGTCGTCCGCTTGCGTTCGGCGAGGGCGGAGACAAGCGTCGCGGTGGGGGAGTCGGTGCGACCGGTGTAGCGGCCCTGGGCGAGGGCGCTCCACGCCTGCAACTGGACGTCGTGGGCCCGGCAGTACTCGATCGTGCCGTGCGGGAAGCCGTTCTCGGCGGCGGCCGGGGTGTTCACGAGGACCCCCGCCTCGACCCAGTCCCTGCTGCTCAGGCTCATCTCCAACTGGTTGGCCACCAGCGGGAATGCGAGGTGCTCCTGCAGGTGCGCGATCTGCGCCGCGCTCATGTTGGACACGCCGAAGTGGCGCACCAGGCCCTGGTCGCGCAGGGAGGTGAGCGCCTCCGCGATCTCCTCCGGGCCGGTCAGCGGGTCCGGCCGGTGCAGCAGGAGGACGTCGATCACGTCCGTGCGGAGCCTGCCGAGGCTCTCCTCGACGCGGCGGAGGATGCTCGGGCCGCGCAGGTCGTACCTCCCCGGCAGCTCGCCGTCGGCCTGCCGGATGCCGCACTTGGTCTGCAGCACGATGCGGCCGCGCAGCTCCGGCGCCCTGGCGAGCAGCTCGCCGAAGACCGCCTCGGCCTTGCCCTTCCGGTAGATGTCGGCGTGGTCGAACACCGTGATGCCGGCGGCCAGCGCGGCCTCGACGGCGGCCTCCGCGTGGGCGATGTCCGCGGCGGTGTACGGGGCGGTGTCCCAGGTGCCGCCGAGCCCCATGCACCCGTACAGCGGCTGTCCCGCGGGCAGGTCGTTCTGCGCGGTCATGCGTCTCCCTCCGTGGTGAACTCCGTGACGCGTCAGCTCATCGTCGCTCACCCGCTCCATCGCCACTCCACCACTCGACCGCTCAATCGTCGCCCAACCGCCCCATCGTCGCTCAACCCCTCAGCGGACGTGCTGGACTTCCGGGCGACGGTCCGCCGTCCGGGCGGCGGCGAGCTCCCGCGCCGTGGCCATGTCGCTGAAGACGAGCAGCTGTCCGCGGACGGTCTGGTGCGGCTCGCTGCCCTTGCCCGCGATGAGCACGGTGTCCCCGGGGGCCGCCGCCGACAGGGCGAAGGCGATGGCCTCGCGGCGGTCGGCGAGCCGCTCGAACGGGACGCCGGCCGCGGCGAGGCCGGGCACGATCTGGTCGAGGATCGCCTCCGGGTCCTCGTCGCGCGGATTGTCGGAGGTCAGGACGCACAGGTCGGAGTGGTGCCCGGCGATCCTCCCCATGTCGGCCCGTTTCGTGGTGTCCCGGTCGCCGCCGCACCCGAAGACGGTGATCACCCGGCCGCGCGCGTAGCCACGGATGGTGGCGAGGACCTTGTCCAAGGAGTCGGGGGAGTGGGCGTAGTCCACGACCACCGAGACACCTTCGGCGGTCTCGAAACGCTCGAACCGCCCCGGCACAGGCGGCAGTTGACCGAGCGCGGTGACGAGCGCGTCCAGGTCGTGTCCCAGTACGTGGCAGGAGGCGAGCGTCGCGAGGGCGTTGGCCACCGAGTAGCGGCCGGGGAAGGGGATCGACGCCGGGCGGGCGCGCCCCTCGTGGTGGAGCACGAACCGCGTGCCCTCGGCGCTCACCACCAGGTCGGTCGCCCGGTAGTCCGCCGGGGCGTCGAGCGCGTACGTGGTCACCGCGCCCGGCATCATCGCGCCGATGCCGGCCCCCACCGGGTCGTCGGCGTTGACCACCGCGTGCCGGCACAGGCCCTGGAAGAGCCGGAGCTTGGCGTCGCGGTAGGCGGCCATCGTGCCGTGGTCGTCGAGGTGATCCTGCGTCAGGTTGGTGAACACCCCGACGTCGATGAACGTCCGGTCCACCCGGTGGGTCAACAGCGCCATGGAGGTGGCCTCCAGCACCACGCTGCCGGTCGCGCGGTCACGCATGTGGCCCAACAGGTACTGCAGATCGGGTGATTCGGGCGTGGTGAGCACCGACGGCGGCATCGGGATGCGCTCGTCACCGATGCGGCTGCCCGCGGTCCCGATGACGCCGGCCTTCGCCCCGGTGGCGAGCCGCAGGGCGGACTCGACCATGTACGAGACGGACGTCTTGCCGTTGGTGCCGGTGACCGCCACCACGTCCATGTGCCGCCCCGGTTCGCCGAAGTACCGGGAGGACACCACCGCGGCGGTCCGTCGAGTGTCCGCCACGCGTATGAGGCACCCGGCCGCGGACAGTGGCACGGCCGCACGTGTGGGGTCCGCCCCTTCGACGATGACGGCGGCGGCGCCGCGGGCGAACGCGGCGGCCACGGAGCCGGGCCCGCCCTCCCGGTGACCGGGCACCGCGACGAAGAGGGCTCCGGGCCCGACCCGGTCGACGTCGAAGGTCACCCCCGCGGTGATCGCGACCGAACGCGGCTCGCCCTGGAGGACGTGGTGGTCGTGTCCGGCCAACAACTCGTTCAGCTTCACGGTGATCCCTTCGAGGCGGCGCGGCCCGGTCGTGCGGTCGCGGCCGGGCTGCGGCGCCGGCGGGGGCCGGGGCGCGGGTGGGCGGAGAAACCCTGAGGTGGAGAGGGAAAACCAGAGGTTGGATGAGGAAACCCCGAGGTTGGAGAGGGAAACCCTGAGGGGGAGAGGCGGACTCGGGGGGTACGGCGGGTGGGCCGGCGGGCCGAGCCGCAGGGAGAATCGCTAGCCGTGCTCGTGCACGGCGATGCGGAGGGCGCGGGGCGCTCCGGTCCCCGGAACGGCCGTCGGCCGGCCGGCTCCCGGGCGCGGTTCGGAGGCGGCCCGCTCCCGGCCCTGCCTCGTAGAACCCGTGTGACCCATGGGGCCGAGTGTACGGCTGTTGCGGGGGCCGCGTCCCCAGGCGCCGGTCAAGCGCTCACAGGGCCGACTGGATGCCAGGGCCGACGGGGACGCCCAGCCGCTCGGCCACCGTGGTGAGCGCCGGTCCCAGCGGGAGCGAGATCCGTGTGACGGCGTGCTGGTCGCCCCGGGTCGGGTCCTGGTTGACGATCAGCACCGGCGTCCCCGCGGTGGCGGCCTGGCGGACGAACCGGAGGCCCGACATCACCGTCAGCGAGGAGCCGAGGACCAGCAGCGAGGTGGCCCCGCGCACGAGCTCGCGGCAGTGTTCGACCCGCTGCGGGGGGACGGCCTCGCCGAAGAAGACCACGTCCGGTTTGAGGACGCCGCCGCAGACCGTGCAGGGCACGACGTGGAAGTCGCCGACCTGCTCGTCGTCGAGGTCGGCGTCACCGTCGGGGTTGATGCCGGCGGCGACCGGCGAGAAGCCGGGGTTGGCCTCCTCGAGCCGGCGGGCGAGTTCGCGTCGCGGGGCGAAGGTGCCGCAGGTGAGGCAGACGACGCGGTCGAGGCTGCCGTGCAGCTCCACGACGTCCTCGCTGTCGGCACCCTGGTGCAGACCGTCGACGTTCTGGGTGATCACGCCAGAGAGGAGCCCGTGCCGCCCGAACGCGGCCACGGCCCGGTGCCCGGCGTTGGGACGGGCACGGCCGAAGGTGCGCCAGCCGAGGTGACTGCGCGCCCAGTACCGGCGCCGGGCCCGTTCGGAGGCGGTGAACTCCTGATACGTCATCGGGGTGTGCCGGCTGAGACTCCCGCCCTCGCCCCGGTAGTCGGGGATCCCGGACTCCGTGGAGATCCCCGCCCCACTGAGCACGAGCACGCCGCCCGCGCCGAGCGCGTCGGCGACGGGCTTCAGATCCACGGTCGCGGGCGGCAGATCCTCGGGAGGGTTCCAGCTCAGGGTGGGGCGCATCCGCATGGGGCCCAGCGTACGCAACGCCTGGGCGGCGGGCCTGGACGGTTTCCGGTGCCCCGGCGCGGGGCGGGGGCCTGGGCGGTTGGGGGTGCCCCCGGCGCGGGGTGGGGGGCTTGGACGGTTGGGGTGCCCCCGGCGCGGGGTGGGGGGCTTGGACGGTTGGGGTGCCCCCGGCGCGGGGCGGGGGGCTTGGACGGTTGGGGTGCCCCCGGCGCGGGGCGGCGGGCCTGGACGGTTGGGGCGCCCCGCCAGCCCGGGGCGGGGCCGGTGAGGCTGCGGCGCAGCGCCTCGCGCACGGCGGGTGCCCCCCAGCCCGGGGCGGGGTCGGAACGGTTGAGGTGCGCCCCTGGCGCGGGGCGGGCCGGGGGCGGTCGAAGGCGCCCCTCCCGGCACGGGGACGGCGGGCTGGACGGTTGACGGCCCCGGGACGGTGCCCCCGGTGGGGGGGGGGGGGGGGAGGGGGCCGCCGCGCGCGGCCTGGCATCACCCCGCCGCCCCGTCGGCGCTCGGGCTTACCCGTGGCGGGTGGGGTGATCGCCCCTGTCGCGGGCAGAGAGAGGTCGTCCCGGCCGGGGGGGAGAGAGACCGTCCCGGTGGGGGACACCTGCTCTGCGCCACCAGGGCCTGAGCCCTCCGGACCGGTCTGCGACCGACGGCCGGATCCGTTCAGCGGCCGCTCCGCCCCCGGACCATGCCGAGCAGCCCGTCCAGTTCGTCGACCTTGAGCCGGCGCGCGAGGGCGACATAGAGGACCACGAGCACGAAACCGCCCGCCACGAGGGCCGTGGCGGAGCCCAGGGCTCCGGTGCCGAGGGCGTCGAGGAGAAAGAAGGCGAGCGCGCCGCTCGCGAGGGCCGCCGGTAGCGAGGCGGCGGCGAGACGCCCGTACGTCCGCGCGACGCGCGCCCCGTCCAGGTCGCCGCCAAGCCGGTCACGCAGCCGGCGCCAGGCCACCCCGACCCCCACGGCGAAGGCCACCCCGTACGCGGCCGCCATGCCGACGACGGCCCAGCGCGCGGGCAGCACGAAGAAGGAGAGGGCGGCGCCCGCCGCGTTCACCATGGCCACGACGACCGTGTTGTAGAAGGGCGTACGGGTGTCCTCGAAGGCGTAGAAGCCGCGCAGCACCACGTACTGCACGGAGTACGGGATCAGGCCGAGGCCGAACGCCATCAGGATGTAGCCGATGTTCCGCGCGCCGCTGCCCGCGGTCGCGAACATCAGCGTGGCCATGGGCACGCCCAGCGCCAGGAAGGCGAAGGCGAACGGCACGATGGCGACGGCGGAGGCGCGGAGCCCGTACGAGATGTCGGCGCGCACGGCACCGGTGTCCCCGGCGTCGGCGGCGCGGGCGATCCGCGGCAGCGCCGCCGTCATCACGGACACGGTGATGATCGCCTGCGGCATCAGCCACAGCTGCAGGGCGACGTTGTACGCGGCGATGCCCGTGCCGGGGTGCCCCTGCTTCTCGGCGATCGGCCCCGCCCACGTGGCGAGTTGGGTGACGACGATCAGGCCGAGCTGGTTGGCGAGGACGAACAGGAGGGTCCACTTGGCGAGGCCGAAGGCCCGCCCGAGCCCGTGCCCACGCCAGTCGAAGCGGAGCCTGAGCCGCACCCCCGCCGCGCGGACGTACGGCACCATGGCGAGGGCCTGGACCACGAGACCGAGGAGCGTGCCGATCCCCAGCAGCCGCACCCCCTGCGGCGTGATGCTGCCGGCGTCGAGGTGGGAGTCGGAGAACGGGCCGAAGGCCCAGATGAAGGTGCCGAACGACGCGATGATCAGGACGTTGTTGAGGACCGGCGTCCACATCATCGCGCCGAAGCGGCCCCGGGCGTTGAGGATCTGCCCGAGCACGACGTGCGCGCCCATGAAGAACATGGTCGGCAGGCAGTAACGGGCGAAGGTCGTCGCCAGTGCGAGCTGCTCCGGATCCTTCCGCAGGGACGGCGACATCATCTGGACGAGGAGCGGGGCGGCAAGCACGGATATGAGGGTGATGGCCCCGAGCAGCACGAGGACCAGCGTCATGAGGCGGTTCGCGTACGCTTCGCCGCCGTCGGCGTCCTCCTTCATCGACCGCACCAACTGCGGGATGAAGACGGAGTTCAGCGCGCCGCCGCAGACGAGCACGTAGATCATCGTCGGCAGGACGTTGGCGACCTGGTAGCTGTCGTTGAGCGTGCCGACGCCGATGGCCGCGGCCATGACGAGCGTGCGCAGGAACCCGGTCAGCCGGGAGGCGACGGTGCCGACGGCCATCAGCGCGCTTGACTTCAGCAGACCGGAGTCACGTCCGCCGGTGCCGCGGCCTCCGCCACCCGGGCCCTGGCCGCCGGGCACGGTCTCCTGGGCCGGGGGCGGGCCCGGCCTCAGGACACCCAGGTTCAGCGTCGGTTCGGGCGGGGGGACGGGCCGGTCGATGCGCATGGGGCTCCAGGGGGTACGCGGATTCGCGGGTTCGCCTGTTTCAGGAACGGGCGGTGAAGGAGCGGCAGTTCCTTCGAACCGGGCCAGAAGCCTAATAGATGGTCAGATCAATCCCTTTCCGTGTGGCCCGGACAGCAGCGCGTACCGGACAGCCGCGCGGTCCGCCGGGCCCCGCCTCGATCGGCCGCATCGGTGGGTGTGCGTGTTATGCCCGGATGTCGGCGGGTACCTCTGTGCGGACGAAATCGGTGCCGAGGTGCGAGGAGACGAGAGGTACATGCAGATCGGATACAAGCTGGCGGCCGAGGCGTTCGGCCCGGCGGAGCTGGTGCGGCAGGCGGTTCTCGCGGAGCGGGCCGGCTTCGACTTCGTGGAGATCAGCGACCACTACCACCCGTGGCTCGACAACCAGGGCCACTCGCCGTTCGCGTGGACGGTCCTCGGCAGCATCGCGGCCAAGACCGAACGGATCGGTCTCGCGACCGGCGTGACCTGCCCGACGGTGCGCTACCACCCGGCGATCATCGCGCAGGCCGCCGCCACGCTCGCCCTCCTCTCGGAGGGGCGGTTCGTGCTCGGCCTCGGCTCGGGGGAGCGGCTCAACGAGCACGTCACGGGCGTCGGCTTCCCCGACGCCGTGTCCACCCGGCACGAGATGTTCCGGGAGGCCCTGGAGATCATCCGGCTGCTGTGGCGCGGCGGCTACCGGTCGTACGAGGGCAAGCACCTGCGGCTGAGCGACGCCCGGGTCTTCGACCTGCCCGACGAGCTCCCCCTGATCGCGGTCGCCGCCAGCGGCAAGGCCTCGACGGGGCTCGCCGCCGAGCTGGGCGACGGCCTGTTCGCCACGGAGGACAAGCCGGAGATCGTCCGGCAGTACCGCGAGGCGGGCGGGGACGGGCCGTGTTACGCGGAGGTCCCGATGGCCTGGGCGCCGGACGAGCACACCGGGGCGAAGGCGGCCCTGGAGACCTCGCGCTGGGCGCTGACCGGCTGGAAGGTCATGAGCGAGCTGCCCAACCCGGTCAACTTCGACGCGGCGACCGCGACCGTGCGCGAGGAGGACATCCGGGAGAAGTTCGCCTGCGGCACGGACCCCGCCCGGTTCGTCGAGGTGGCGCAGCCGTTCGTGGACGCGGGCTTCGACCGGCTGGTCATGCAGAACGCCGGGCCCGACCCCGACGGCTTCATCGACTTCTACCGGAGCGAACTCGACGGGCGCATGCGCGCGCTGCGGCCGGGGGGCGGGCAGGGCTGAACCGCCCGGTCGCCGAGAGGGCTGCCCGGCCTCCGCCGGGGGCCCTGTTCCGTCGCGGCGGGCGCGGCGCTCAGCCCGCCGCGTTGTCGACGCGCAGCCGCACCTGTTCCTCCAGCCGCTGCAGGCTGCTGTCCAGGGCGGAGTGCACGGCCTGCTCGCCCGGGTCGTGCGCCTCCTCGAAGAACGACAGGTGCACCGTGACCTCGCTGGTGCCGCTGTCGAGGCCGGCGACCTGCAGCCAGCCCGTGTAGCCGCCCTGCTCGCGCGTGCCCCATTCGAGCCGCATCTGCTCGGGCTGGGCCCGCAGCAGCGCGGACACGTCCTGGTCGGTGCGGTCCTCGTGCACGGTGACGGCGGGCAGCTCCCCGGCGTCCACGTGCAGCTCCCGCGGCAGCCACTCGTCCATCTGGGCGACGTCGGAGGCCTGGTCGAAGACGTGCTCCGGCAGGGCGGGCATCGTGCGCGAACGCTCGTACTCGGTCATCGGGACACCGTTTCCTCGGCTCGGGTGCGTACTGGGGTGCGTACTCGGGGGACGTACGAGACAACGCATGCCCGGCCCTCCGGATGGGAAGCCGCGGTGCGACAAATCCACCCGATTGCGCGCGGGGGCGGCGCCGGGCTCGCGGTGAGCGCCGTGCCGTCACGTCACGCGCGGGGGGACGAAATCCGGCCCCCGTGCATGGAAGCGGAATGCCGCACGGCGCCGGCCCCCGTACAGCCGAGCGACATGATCGCCCGATCGTGACTTCCGCCCACCCTGGGCCCGGCGCGTCCCGATGCTGGAGAACGTGGCGCCCGACCGGCGTCGAAGGACGTGCTGGGGGTGGGGAGCGCCATGACACGAGACACCGGCAGTGGTGGAACCGGAATGGGCGGCGGCGGGAGAAGCGGAGGCAGCAGGGGCGGCGGCCTGGACGAGCGGATGGTCCTGCTGGTGGCGGGCCTCGCCGATCTGGCGGTGAGTACGGCGGGGTCGGTGCTCGGGACCGTGCGGGAGCTGACGCGGCGCTCGGACGCCGCGGAGCTGGCGGCCGACGCCGAGCACGACCTGCTGGCCCGCGGACGCCTGGCCCTCGACCGGTACGCGGCCGCGCCCCCGGCCCATCTGGAGATCCTCGCCCGCCAGGCCATGGCCCGACGGGTCGCCGATGACGTCTGAGCGGTGGGAGCCGGCCGCGTTCAAGGCGCGCGTCGACGCGGTGCTGCAACCGTTCGTCGCCGAGGAGGGCGACCGCTTCGCGGCCGTCGACCCGGCCCTCGAACCGGTGGCCGAGCAGCTGGGCGCGGCGGTCGCGGACGGCAAACGCCTGCGGGCGGCCTTCTGTTACTGGGGCTGGCGGGCGGTCGGGCAGCCCGACAGCGACGCGCTGGTGCGGGCCGCGGCCTCCATGGAGCTCGTGCACGCCGCCGCGGTCGTGCACGACGACCTCATCGACGACAGCGCGCGGCGGCACGGCCGGCCCACCGCGCACGTGGCCCTGCGCGGCGCGGTACGCGGCCGACCGCGCGCCGTCGCCGCCGCCAGGTCGCTCGCGATGCTGGTGGGGGACCTGCTCATGGGGATGGCCGGGCAGCTGTTCACCACCAGCGGCCTGCCCGCCGCGTATCTGGCCCGGGCCCGCCCGCTGTGGTCCGTGCTGGCCCGCGAGCTGATCGCCGGGGAGTGCCTGGAGATCCTCCGTACCGGTGCCGAGCCGGACACCGCGGCCTCGCTCAAGGTGATCCGGTACAAGACCGCCAAGTACACCGTCGAGCAGCCGCTGCTGATCGGCGGCGCCCTCGCGGGTGCCTGCGGGCGGCTGCGCGCGGGGTACTCCGGCTACGGGCTTCCGCTCGGCGAGGCCTTCCAGCTCCGGGACGACCTGCTCGGCCTGTTCGGGGATCCGGCCCATACGGGCAAGGCCAACGCCGACGACGTACGCGGCCACCGGCCGACGGCCCTGCTGGCCGAGACGTGGCGGCTCGCCGGTGACGACGACCGCGCACGGCTCGGCGCTCTGCTGGGCCGGCGAGATCCGGACGGGGAAGGCCTGCGGGAGGTGCGCGAGGTGATGCGGCGGCTCGGGACGCCCGACCGCGTCGAGGCCATGATCGCCGAGCGCGTGGAGGAGGCCTTCGACGCCCTCCACGAGCTGAACCTGCCCCCGCACGCGGACACCGCGCTGACCGCGCTGGCGCACTCGGCGGCGGCGCGGGTGTCCTGACGTGAGGGCCCGCAGGCCAGGCCCGACCTCACGTACGTCCCGCCTGCGCCGTCCCACCCCGTACGAGACGAGGAGCCCCCGCCATGAACCGCTACACCGACGCATCGATGGACGCCCTCAGAACCGTCGGCGACGAGCTCGCCGACGCCACCGTCACCACCCTCTTCGCGCGCGGGGAGGTCGGGAAGTTCAACACCCTGATGCGGTACGTCTCCACGGCCGGCGCCCCGCTCCCGGAGGGCCTGCCGGACGTCGCCCGCGAGTACCTGCGGGCCACCGCCGCGCCGCCGGACTGGGTGGACTGGGGCGAGATGGAGAAGGCCCGGCTGTTCTTCATCGACAACAACGTGCACATCTCCACCGCCCTCTCCTTCGCCTCCATGCCGGCCTGCTACGTCGTCCCGCACGTGGCGAAGCTCCTGTCCACCACCCACGGGCTGAAGTACCCCTCCAAGCGCATGGCGGAGACCGGGCAGTTCACCGTCCACCTGATGCGGCCGGACGCCTTCGAGGCGGGCAGCCGCTTCATCCCCGCCGCCCAGAAGGTCCGCCTCCTGCACGCCTCCATCCGCCACCACCTGAAGCGGGAGGGACTCTGGGACACGGGGTCCCTGGGGGTGCCGATCTGTCAGGAGGACATGATCGGCGGGCAGATGTTCTTCTCGATGCTGGTCCTGGACAGCCTGCACCGGCTCGGCATCCACATGTCCGACGAGGGCGCGGCCGCGTACTACTACGCGTGGCGTGTGGTCGGCGCCATGCTCGGCGTCGACCAGGACGCCGTGCCCAAGTCCCTTGAGGAGGCACGGCAGTTCCTCGACCTCTACATGCTGCGGTACATGGGCCCCTCCGAGGAGGGCGCGCATCTGACGCGCCAGCTCATCGACCTCTACGAGGAGGTCGTGCCCGGCACCTTCTTCGACCCGATCGTCTCCGCGCTCATCCGCCATCTCACCGGCGACACCTGCGCCGACTGGCTGGAGGTGCCCCGCACCTCGTGGGACACGGTCGTCAAGGCGGTGCCGCACCTCCTCGGCGTCCTGGAGACCATCGAGGACCGCTCGCCGCTCGGCGCCTGGGCCCTGGACCGACTCGGCCACCTCACCGCCGTCCTCGAACTGTCCTCGCTGACCCGTGGACGCGTCATGCACTACGCCATCCCCGAACAGCTGAAGACGGAGTACGGGCTCGCGCACACGGTGCCGCCGGGCCACCGCTGGACGCCCCCGGCGCCGAGCGTCCCCTCGTGAGACCGTCGCGGACCTGCCGCTCCGTCCCGGGGGAATTCGCTTGCCTCGGCGACGGACCGGCGTTGGACTGGTGCGCGACGCCGCGCACCGCGGTGCCGGTCTTCCGAGGAGGCAGCGGCCGCGATGCAGATCCGATCGACCACCGATGAGGACTTCGACGTCTTCGTCGACACCCTCCATACGGCGTTCGGGCGTTTCCCGGAGACCCCGGTCGACGGGGGCGGACTCTGGTGGTCGGCGCTCGAAACGGACCGCTGCCTGCTCGCCCGTACGGACGACGGACGGCCCGTCGGCACCGCCGCCGCGCACTCCTTCGAGCTCACGCTGCCCGGTGAGAGCGTCATCCCGGTCTCCGGAGTGACCGCGGCCGGTGTCCTGCCGACGTACCGACGCCGGGGCGTGCTCAGCGCGCTGATGCGGCATCAGCTCGCCGGCCTGCGGGAGCGCGGCGAGTGCGTCTCCGTGCTGCTGGCGTCCGAGGCCCCGATCTACGGGCGGTTCGGCTACGGGCCGGCGACGTATACGGCGCGGCTGACGGTGCCGCGGCACAACGGGGCGTTGGCGGCTCCGCGGGCGGGCGGGGACTTCGGCGGGGGCCCTGGCTCGGGCTCCGTCTCGGGTTCCGGCTCGGGACCGGGATTGGATCCCGGCTCGGGCGGGGGCCCCGGCTCGGTCGAGGTGCTGCCCCGTGCCGGGTGCGGGGACATCCTCGCGGAGGTGTACGACTGGTACCGCCGCGCCCAGCCCGGCGCGCTGTCCCGGCCGCAGGTCTGGTGGGACCGGCGCGCGGGCCGGCCGCCGATCTCGCCGGCGCCGCGCCACATCGCCCTGCACCGCGACGCCGACGGCGTCCCGGACGGCTACGCCAGCTACGCGATGGGCGAAGGCGGCACGTTGACGGTCGACGAGACCATCGCCACCGACGACGGCGTGTACGCGGAGCTGGCCCGGTTCGTGCTCGGCCACGACCTGGTCTCCCGGGTCGTGTTCGCGTCGGTCTCGACCGAACACCCGCTGCGCTGGCGGTTCGCGGACTTCCGTGCCGCCGAGGTGAGCGATGACCCGACTGCGTCCCGACGGACCGGACGCCCGACCTCTCCCTGGACGTACGCGATTTGGGCTCGGTCTATCTCGGCGGCACGGCGCCGAGCACGCTGGTGCGGGCCGGTCACATCCGGGAGCACCGGCCGGGCGCGGCCGCGCTGGCCGACGCGCTCTTCCGCGCGGAACGGCCGCCGCACTGCCTGCACTGGTTCTGAGGGAGGGGAGGGGAGTGGAGTGGACCGAGGCGACGGAATCCGTAGGTGGACGAGAATGTGAGCGTGACCGACCCGACGCGGACCCCCCGGCCCCTCCAGGACTCCCAGCCCCACCGGGACCCCCAGCCCCACCGGGGCTCCCAGCCCCACCGGGACTCCCAGCCCCACCGGGACCCCCAGCCCCTTCAGGACCCCCAGCCCCTCCAGGACTCCCAGCCCCACCAGGGCGCCCAGGGCCCCCAGTCCGACCAGGACCCCTACCCCGCGTACGCGGCGATGCGGTCCGCCTGCCCGGTGCAGCGCGTGCCCACCGGTTCGGGCGGGCGCCACAGCTACGTGGTCACCGGATACGCCGAGGCCAGGGAGGCACTGGCCGACGCCCGGCTCTCGAAGGACACGGCCGTCTTCTTCGCGGACAAGGGGTCACGGCGCCGGCTGCACCCGGCGGTCGCCCATCACATGCTGGCCACGGACCCGCCCGAACACACGCGGCTGCGGGGGCTGGTGACCAAGGCGTTCACGACGGGAGCCGTAAGGAAACTGCGCCCCTTCATCACCGCCGTGACCGACGATCTGCTGGGCCGGTGGAACGCCGACGAGCCGTTCGACTTCGTGGCCGGTCTGGCGGTACCGCTGCCCGTCATCGTCATCTGCGAGCTGCTCGGCGTCCCGGAAGCGGACCGGTCCCGGGTGCGGCGCTGGTCCGCCGAGCTGTTCACGGCGGGGGCGCCCGACGTCATCGACGCGGCGTCGCACTCCCTGGCCGACTACATGACGGACCTCATCGCCGCCAAGCGCCGCGACCCCGGCGGCTCGCTCCTCGACGGGCTCATCGCGGCCCGGGACGGCGACGACCGCCTGAGCGAGCAGGAACTGGTCTCCCTGGCGGTCCTGTTGCTCGTGGCCGGGCACGAGACGACCACCAACTTCCTCGGCAACGCCCTCCTCGCGCTGCTCCGCAGTCCCGCCGACCTGGCTCGCCTCAGGGAGGACCCGGACTCCGTCCCCGCCGTCCTGGACGAACTGCTCCGGTTCGACGCCCCCGTGAGCACGGCCACCTTCCGTTTCACCACGGAGCCCGTCACGCTGGGCGGCACGGAGATCCCGGCCGGCGTCCCGGTCCAGATCGCCCTGGGGGCGGCCAACCGCGACCCGGCGCGCTTCCCGGCACCGGACCGCCTCGACCTGACCCGGGACGCCACCGCCCACCTGGCCTTCGGCCACGGCATCCACCGCTGCGTGGGCGCTCCGCTGGCCAAGGCGGAGGCGGAGATCGCGCTACGAGCGGTCCTGACCCGCTACCCGGCCATCCGCCTGGCCACCCCACCGCACCAACTGACCTGGCGCCACACCCGCTTGGTCCGCGGCCTGACGTCACTTCCGGTACGGGCGTGACCCCGCGAAGGAGGGTGCTGAGGGGCATGACGACGACGGGTGCAGCAGCACCTGGTGAGGGGCCTTCGCGTCACGAGGGCTGACGGTTTCACTTGGTCGGCTGAACGAGCTGAAGGATGGCCGTACCGTCCTCGCCGGTCGCCGCCTGGATCACCACGGCGTCGGGCTGGGGGTTCGGCCGGGTGGCGTTCCCCAGGCCGCCGCAGGAGTTTCCGCTGCCGTTTTTGCGGAGGACCGTGATGCACCCTTGGCCCGGGCCGCTCACCCCGCCGCGGGAATGGCCGGTGCCCGACTTCACCGTGTATGCGACCTTGTTCGGGCCGACCTTGGTCACGGACAGGGTGGCCGGACCGGCCGGGCCCTTGAAACGGAGCGTCGTCGGCTCGGATACCGCGATCTCGCAGTCGCCGTCCGCGCAGGCGCCGACGTCATGCCCGTCCGCCGCCGACACCGACGGCTTCGCCGACGACTGCCCGGGGGAGGGTCGGGCGGACGGAGAATCGGAGGTCTGCCGCTGAGGTGAGGACGCCCCGTCGGCCTCGTCCGAGCTGTCGCAGCCGGCCACCGTCAGGCCGGCCAGTGCGGCAAGCACGATGCTCGTTGCCCACCGATGCGCACGCCCTGCTCGCAGCCCGTATGCGGATGTTGTCGCGGCCATGATGTTTCCCCCGTGTCCCGGCCTGCCTAGGTTCGGCATTCGGCGCCAGTCTTCCCTCTCGCCATCGCCGTCACGCGCCACGGCGGCAGGAAGGAGGCAGGAAGGACCAGCTCAGCAAGATCCTTACGTACCACGTGGTCGGCGAGAAGCTCACCCCCCAAGGACGCCTTGCGCCGGGAGGGATTCCCGGTCGGCGTCCGGTCCGCTGGGGGCCGGCAGGCCGGAGGTCTCAGGTGCGAAACGCGATCAGACCGACGGGAGGGAGCGTCGGGGTCTTGGAGCCGCCTGCGGACTCAAGCGTGATGCCCATACCGGTCGCACTGTTCAGTGCCCCTTGCGCCAGCGTGATCTGGTTGCTCCGCCGCTGTTCCAGGAGACCGGCGGGTCGCATCGTCCCCGTCGTCGTCGAACCAGAGTTGGTAGACCTTGCCCTCGGGTGGTGTCTCCAGGCCGGACGCCGTGAAGACGGCGCGGTTCCGCGCCGCCGAGGTCACGACGACGCCGCGAGCGCCGTCGGGCAGGGTGGCGGTGTGGGTCCGCGCGTCACCGGCGGCCAGGACGGAGGCGATCTGATCTGCGCTGCCATGCGCCAGGCCAAGGTGGTACAGCCTCGGGCCCCCACCGGGTGCGAAAGGCCCGGCCGTCATCGTCGGCCACGTCACCTGGAACGGAACACCCTCCGTCTTCTTGCCTCCGCCTCATCACCTGCGGCGGCGACTACTCGAAGGAAGACCGGCACTGCGCCGACAACGTCGTCGTCTATGCCACCCTCACCGGCCTTCACCGCTGACCCGCGACCACCACGATCGGGCACCTCATTCGCGATCACCCCCGGTTACTATGCTCACTTCATGCCGGAGGGCGGAGGCAGGAGGCACAGATGGGTGGCCCGGGAACATGCTGAGAGAGGTCACCGCGACCCGGTACGTCGAGCCCCTGCGCACCGGCGGCTCCGTGCCCGGTGTCGTCGAGGCCGACGATCTCGGTACGTACGTCGTGAAGTTCACCGGCTCCGCCCAGGGCCGCAAGGCGCTCGTCGCCGAGATCATCGTCGGTGAGCTGGCGCGCCGCCTCGGGTTGCGCTTTCCCGAGCTGGTCCTCGTCGACTTCGACCCCGCGGTCGCCGCCGACGAGCCGCACCAGGAGGTCCAGGACCTGCTGCGCGCGAGTGCCGGGGTCAACCTCGGCATGGACCTGCTGCCGGGCGCCGCGGACTTCACCCCCGAGGCGCTGGACGTGGATCCGCTGGAGGCGGGCAAGGTGGTGTGGCTCGACGCCCTCACCGCGAACGTCGACCGCACGGTGCACAGCTCGAACCTGATGATCTGGCCCACGTTCGGCGTCCACCCACCGCGCCTGTGGCTGATCGACCACGGCGCGGCCCTGGTCTTCCACCACCGCTGGGGGACGACGGCCCCGGACAAGGCGTACGACTTCCGCCACCACGCCCTCGGCGGGTACGCCCCCGACACGGCCGCCGCCGACGCCGAACTGGCGCCCCTGGTCACGGAGTCGGTGCTGCGCGAGATCGTCGCCCTCGTGCCGGACGCGTGGCTCGCGGACGAGCCGGGGTTCTCCTCGGCGGCCGAAGTGCGCGACGCGTACGTGGAGTTCCTGCTGGCCCGCGCCCGCTCCTCGGCGGCCTGGCTGCCCACCGACTTCCCCAGCAGGGGAGAGCTCGCCGCCGCCGACGCGCGCCGCGCCGCCGCCACCGAGAAGGGCCGCCCCGCCTGGCTGAAGCGCGTCCCCGACCTGCACGGGAAGCCTTCGGCGGAGCAGGACTGGTCCTCACATCTCGGTTAGCCGGAAGCCGGAAGCCGGTGGCCGGTAGCCCGGCTCTCGGCGCGCGGGCACGCCAAAGCCCCCGGCGCTGTGCGGTGCCGGGGGCCTTGTCACAGGTGCGTCGTACGGGCGAACGTCAGCGCAGCTGCTCGTACGCCGGGAGGGTCAGGAAGTCCGCGTAGTCCGCGTCCAGGGAGACCTGGAGGAGGAGGTCGTGGGCCTGCTGCCACTTGCCGGCCGCGAAGGCCTCGTCGCCGATCTCGGCACGGATGGCGTCCAGTTCCTGCGCCGCCACCTTGCGGGCGAGCTCCGCGGTCGCCCGCTCGCCGCTCTCGAAGACGACACCGGCGTTGATCCACTGCCAGATCTGCGAGCGCGAGATCTCGGCGGTGGCCGCGTCCTCCATGAGGTTGAAGATGGCGACGGCGCCGAGGCCGCGCAGCCAGGCCTCGATGTAACGGATGCCGACCTGGACGGCGTTGACCAGACCGTCGTACGTGGGCTTCGCGTCGAGGGAGTCGATGGCGATCAGGTCGCCCGGCGCGACGTGCACGTCCTCGCGCAGCCGCTCCTTCTGGTTGGGCTTGTCGCCCAGGACCGCGTCGAAGGACTTCATGGCGATCGGGACCAGGTCCGGGTGCGCCACCCACGAGCCGTCGAAGCCGTCGCCGGCCTCGCGGTCCTTGTCGTTCTTGACCTTCTCGAACGCGACCTTGTTGACCTCCGCGTCCTTGCGGGACGGGATGAACGCGGCCATGCCGCCGATCGCGTGCGCGCCGCGCTTGTGGCAGGTGCGGACGAGGAGTTCGGTGTACGCGCGCATGAACGGCGCGGTCATCGTCACCAGGTTGCGGTCCGGCAGGACGAACTTCGAGCCGCCGTCACGGAAGTTCTTGACGATGGAGAAGAGGTAGTCCCAGCGGCCGGCGTTGAGGCCGGAGGCGTGGTCGCGCAGCTCGTAGAGGATCTCCTCCATCTGGTACGCGGCGGTGATCGTCTCGATCAGGACGGTCGCGCGGACCGTGCCCTGCGGGATCCCGACGTAGTCCTGCGCGAAGACGAAGATGTCGTTCCAGAGGCGCGCCTCCAGGTACGACTCCGTCTTCGGCAGATAGAAGAACGGGCCCTTGCCGAGCTCGATGAGGCGCTTGGCGTTGTGGAAGAAGTACAGCCCGAAGTCGACGAGCGCGCCGGGGACCGGCTTGCCGTCGACCTGCAGGTGGCGCTCGTCCAGGTGCCAGCCGCGCGGCCGCATGACGACCGTCGCCAGCTCGCCGGCGTCCTTCAGGGCGTACGACTTGCCGGTGCGCTCGTCCGTGAAGTCGATGCGGCGCTCGTAGGCGTCGGTGAGGTTGAGCTGACCGAGGACCACGTTCTCCCAGGTGGGCGCGGAGGCGTCCTCGAAGTCGGCGAGCCAGACCTTGGCGCCCGAGTTCAGGGCGTTGATGGTCATCTTGCGGTCGGTCGGGCCGGTGATCTCCACGCGGCGGTCGTTCAGCGCGGCCGGGGCCGGGGCGACCTTCCAGGAGTCGTCCTCGCGGATCGCGGCGGTCTCCGGGAGGAAGTCCAGGGTGGAGGTGCGGGCGATCTCGGCACGGCGCTCGGCACGCCGGGCGAGGAGCTCGTCACGCCGGGGCGTGAACAGCCGGTGCAGCTCGGCCACAAAGGCGAGGGCCGCGTCGGTGAGCACCTCTTCCTGCCGGGGCAGGGGCTCTGCGTCGACGATGGCCAGCGGCGACGGCGCTAGTGCGGACATGTCCTGTCACTTCCTTCAGAGAGCTGCACGGACGGGTGCCGGGCCAGCCGCCGGGCAGACACAGTGGCACTGGGTGCCACGGGAGCCGAGGTACGGCTGCGGGCCCCGTCCGAGGTAACGGGCCTTCTGGTCAGTGGATACTAGTTTCCTCATAGTGGAAGTTCAATGGTTTGTTGATGTCGAGATTCTCTTCGTCGACAGAACGTGTCGCTGAGTGCCACGCCGGTCACTCCACGTGGGCCGGGGCGTCCGATGTGTCGGAGGCGGAGATTCCGGGGGCCGGTTCCAGTCGGGCGAGGTCCTCCGCCGTGTCGATGTCGTACTCCTCGGCGACATCCCCGCACGGGACGAGGACGATCTCCGACGCGTGCTCGCGCAGATAGTCGCGCGCCCCGCGGTCACCGACCGCACGCGCCGCGATCCCGGCCCAGTGCCCGGAGCCGAAGAGCACCGGATGGCCCCGCCGCCCCTCGTACGAGGCGGCCGCGAGCGTCATGGGGGAGCGGTACGCGGCGCGCACGCGGGCGATGGCGGCGGCGCCGATGCCGGGCTGGTCGACGAGGGAGACGAGGGCGGCGCCGGCGGCTGTGGCGGTGCGCGCGCCTGTGTCTGTGTCTGTGTCTGTGCCCGCGTCAGCGTCCGCGCCCGTGGCCGTGCCCGCGTCAGCGTCCGCGCCCGTGGCCGTGCCCGCGTCAGCGTCCGCGCCCGTGGCCGTGCCCGCGTGAGCGTCCGTGCCCGTGGCCGTGCCCGCTTCCGTGTTCCGGAGCGAGTCGAGCCCAGCCCGCAGCGAGGACCCCATGCCCTCCTCCCAGTCCGGGTTGTCGACCAGGACGCAGCCCGGGAGCGAGGCGCGGGCGCGGACGATGTCGGCGGAGGCGCCGAGCACGACGTGGATCCGCTCACACCCCGCCTCGCGCAGCACCCGTACCGCGTGCTCCACGAGCGGCCGCCCCCGGTGCTCCAGCAGGGCCTTCGGCCGCCCCCCGAGACGCCGCCCACCGCCCGCGGCGAGCAGCAGCCCCACGACTTCGCCCGCTGCTCCCGCTCCTTGCGCCGCTCCCGCACCGTCGGCCCGCGCGTCCGTCGCTTCAGTCGTCATGCCTCCTGGATACACCCAACGGAGACGCCGCGTTCGAGACGGAGATCACGTCACTCGCCGACGCCGCAAAAGTCACAGCGTTCACAGCATGCGCAAAGTGGCGCATCGCTATCGGGAACGGTTTACTGACCCGCGGTCCTCAGGTGCCCGACCAGCATTGGACGGACCGGTGAAGACATGCACGAGAACGGCCGCACGGAGACGTGCGAGGGGGAGAACCGTGTTGCGGAGTGTGGAGCAGAGGCGAGTGAACGGCGAGGACGAGGACCCGAGAGTGGCGGAGCTGCGCTCCGCCGTGTCCCGCCTGCGCCGTGAACTCGCCGCGCACCCGGCGGAGTTCACGGACCGCGGCATCGCCGAGGACGAACTGGCCGCGCTCGCGGCGATGGCCCGCGGCGGCACCCCCGAGATCCCCCGGATGCGCAGGTCCCTGCTCCTGGTGGCAGGCGCGATCGGCTCCGTCAGCGCGCTGGCCGCGGGGCTCGCGGGGGTGCGGGGCGCGGTGGAGATGTTCGGGGAGACGGGCCGGTAGCAGCGCCGTTGTTGCTGTTGCTGTTGCTGTTGCTGTTGCTGTTGCTGTAGCTGTAGCTGCCGCCGCCGCAGCTCGGCTCCGTGCTGCGCGGCATCGGTTGAGGGATCCGCGGCATCGGCTGAGGGCTCCGCGCGGGCGCGTGTCTTCCGTTCGGGTCAGGCCACCCAGTGGCGGGGGCCGGTGCCGGTGGTGGGGTCGCCGGTGCTCCGCAGGTCGCCGGTGAGTGCGGTCGCCAGGCGCCGTACCGCCTCGTCCAGGCATTCCGGTGGCAGTACGTACGGAATGCGAAGCCGGTGCTCGTGCGTTCCCGGATCCGCGCCGAAGCGTGCGCCGCCCTCGATCCGTACGCCCTGCGCCAGCGCCGCCCGCGCCAGGGAGGACGCGATGGGGCGGCCCAGGTCCACCCAGAGCGAGAGCCCGCCCGGCGGCAACTGCCAGCGCCACTCCGGCACATGGCGGGCCAGCGACGCGGCGAGCGCCTCCCGCTGCACCCGCAACCGTTCCAGTCGCTCGCGCAGCACGCCGTCCATGCCGCGCAGCAGATGGAGCGCGACCAGCTGCTCGATGACGGGCGTCGCCATGTCGCTCGGCACGCGCTTCGTCGCGAGTTCGGTGATGACCCCCGACCCCGCTCGCACCCAGCCGATGCGCAGTCCGCCCCAGTGCGTCTTGCTCAACGAGCCGACGGTCACTACCTGTTCACCCGTCCCGTGCGGCGCGAGCGACGCGAACGGAGGCGGCGGCGTGACGTCAAGTGCGATGTCCGCGATGGTCTCGTCGATCAGCAGCCACGTGCCCGTCGCGCGCGCCGTCTCCAGAATGCGGACCCGCTGCTCGCGCGGCATCAGACTGCCCGTCGGATTCTGGAAGTCCGGTACCAGGTACGCGATACGGGGCGCCGCCTGCCGCAGCGACGACTCGACGAGCCCGCTGTCCCAGCCGTCCTCCGTGACCGGCACGGGAACCGCCCGCAACTGCGCGTCGCGGATCGCGTCCACGGCGTTCGGGTACGACGGGTTCTCGATCAGCACCCGGTCGCCCTGCCCGCCGAGCAGGGACAGCGTCAGGGACAGGGCGTGCTGCGCGCCGGTGGTGATCAGGATCTGGTCGGGGAGGGTCGGCAGCCCGCGCCGCGTGAAACGGTCGGCGACGGCGGCCCGCAACTCCGGTATCCCGTACGGGTGGTAGCCCGGCGTCGGCGCGTGCCGGGCCAGCATCGCGCCGGCCGCGACGAGGGCCTGTGCGAGTTCCGCCTCGGGGGCGCCGGGTGCGGCGGACGCGAGGTCCAGCGTGTCGTCCCCGGCCGGGAACGCCGCGACGTTGGACGGCCGGCCTCCCTCCGGGAGCTCGGTCCAGGTGCCCGCGCCGCGACGGCTGCGCGCGTAACCGCCCTCGCGCAGCACGTCGTACGCCGCCGTGACGGTGGCCCGGCTGACCGTCAGCGCCGAGGCGAGCTCGCGCTCGGCGGGCAGCCGGGTGCGCAGCGGGATGCGGCCGTCGAGCAGCAGGGTGCGGACGCCCTGCGCGAGGGCGCGGTAGCCGGGGCGCTCCCCGGAGACGCCGGTCAGCAACCCGGCCAGCTGACGGCTGCCGAGCCGCCTGTCCACGGTCTGGACCACACGTACCCCACCCATGCCAACTCCCGCCGATTGGCCCTGCTCCCCAGGCCAATCAGAGTACAGACTCCGTTCCAGGGAGCTCGAAGGGCTCTCGGAGAGCTTCAGTCGGCTGTTTGGCCTGGGGAGGGGCACCGATGTCAGGGCACGGAAGCAAAGCGGACGCCGCGAGGGCCGAGCGGGCGGATAGGAGGCGGCTGGCTGGGCGATCAGGTACGGGCGGCGGGCGCGTCGTGGTGGGGGCCAGCGGTTCGCCCGCGAGCCTCGCGGCGCTGCGGGCCGCGGCGGAGCAGGCGCGGCGCGGGGGCCGGGTGCTGGTCGCGGTGCTCGCGTGGGAGCCGCCGGAGGGGGAGGCGCTGTATCTGCGCCATCCGGACCCGGAGTGGGCCCGGCACTGGTGGGGCGAGGCGCAGGCCCGCCTCGACCGAGCCTTCGACGCGGCGTTCGGCGGCGCGCCGCCCGGCGTCACGGTCGAGCGCCGGTTGGTCCGCTCCCGCCCGGGCTGCGCGCTGTGCGAGCTCGCCTCGCACCCGGACGACCTCCTGGTCCTGGGCACGCGGTCCGGCCGCCGCGGCACGGGCCACACCCAACGCCACGTCCGTACGCACGCGTCCTGCGCGGTCCTCACGGTCCCGGCCCCTCGCACCCCGAAGAGCTTCCGCCGCACCCTCCGCAGAATGACCCCACAGGACTTCGCCCTGGCAAGCCACTGATCGCCGGGGGCGGGGGCGGGAGCGGTGCTCTTGGCGCGGAGCGCGGCACCCGGTCGAGAGCACCGCTCTCGACGTGGGGCGGCGCCTTCGGCGCGGAGCGGCTCCTCCGGAATGGAGCAGTGTTCTCGAGGCGGACGGGTGTGCTCTGAGCGGAGCAGTGCTCTCGGCGCGGAGAGGTGTGCGCGGACCGGAGCGCCGCTCTCGGCGCGGAGCGGCACACCCAAAGCGGAGCACCGCTCTCAGGCGCGGAGAGGTGTGCACGAAAGGGAGCACCGCTCGCAACGCGGGGCGGCGCCGTCAGGTGAGAGCACCGCTCTCGAAGCAGGGCGGCACACCCGGACGAGAGCGCCGCACCCGAACCAGAGCACCGCTCTCGACGCCGGGTGGCGCCGTCAGGCCAGAGCACCGCTCTCGGAGCGCGGCGGCACACGCGGACGAGAGCACCGCACCCGGACCAGAGCACCGCTCTCGAACCGGAGCGTGGCGTGCCAGTCAGCGCAGAGCCAGCCCTCGCCCCGGAGTTGAACACGCCCGGCGGCTCAGGCCCAGGCCCCGGCCCCGCCCAGGGCGTCAGCCTCGACACCCGAGGCTCAGGGTCAGACCCCGCTTAGAGCGCCACCCTCACTTCGCCGGAGGCCCAGGCCCAGGCTCCGCCCAGGGGCCACGACCTGCCCGCCCAAGGCTCAGGAGCCAGGCCCCGCGCTGACCAAAGCCGCCGACAGTTCCACAGCCACCTGCTGCAGCACCGGCACGATCTTGTCCGTGGCCGCCTCCGTCACGCGGCCCGCGGGGCCGGAGATGGAGATTGCCGCTGCCGTGGGGGAGTTCGGGACCGGTACCGCGAGGCAGCGGACGCCGATTTCCTGTTCGTTGTCGTCCACCGCGTAACCCGTGCGGCGCACGTCCTCGAGGGCGTCGAGGAAACCCTCCGGCGTGGTGATCGTCTTCTCCGTGGCGGCCGGCATGCCGGTGCGGGCGAGCAGGGCCCGTACCTCGTCCGGCGAGGTGTTCGCGAGCAGGGCCTTGCCGACGCCCGTGGAGTGCGGCAGGACGCGTCGGCCGACCTCGGTGAACATGCGCATGGAGTGCTTGGACGGCACCTGCGCCACGTACACGATCTCGTCGCCGTCGAGCAGCGCCATGTTCGCCGTCTCGCCGGTCTCCTCGACGAGCCGGGCGAGGTAGGGCCGTGCCCACGTGCCGAGCAGGCGGGACGCGGACTCGCCGAGGCGGATGAGGCGGGGGCCGAGCGAGTAGCGGCGGTTGGCCTGCTGGCGCACGTACCCGCAGGCGACCAGCGTGCGCATGAGGCGGTGGATGGTGGGGAGCGGAAGACCGCTGCTGGCGGAGAGCTCGCTGAGACCGACCTCGCCCCCCGCGTCCGCCATCCGCTCGAGCAGATCGAAGGCGCGCTCGAGGGACTGGACACCACCGCTGGCGGCGGGGGTCTTGGTGGCGGCGATTTCAGCAGGGGCGTCGCTGGCGCTTGACGTCGGCACGGCGCGTTCCTTTCGGTGCTGGCGGGCAAGGAAGCAGCCTACCGTTCGGTTCTTCGCGCAGGGTCTCGCGCGGCGGGCCGTCGTCGCCGGTCAGGGGGCCTTTGTCCGTGTCTCGCGGGGGTTGTCCCGCGACCCGTCGGCGCTCGCGTTGTGCGTAGCTACGTTCTGGTGAGCGGAATTCTAATTCCACGTTGTGGAAACGTCCAGTCCGTACCGGAATCAAGGAGTGTCACCCCCGGCGGGGCGTCCCGGGTGGCGAAGTCGACCCTTGACGTCGGAGACACAAGCGTGAAAACTCCTTCAACAGAACGTTGAATTCCGTTAAGCGGAACCAAAAGGTCTGTGTAGCGGAAGAGAAGAGAGCAGAGAGGGGACGCGGGTGTCCGACAAGGACGTGGACGTGGACGCGGCGATGGATGCGAAGGTGGAGCTGGTGCTCCGCTCGACCCGCGTCGTCACCCCGGACGGGACGCGGGCCGCCTCGGTCGCCGTCTCCGGCGGAAGGATCGTGGCCGTCGACGCGTACGACGCCGCCGTGCCGGCCGGTGCCCGCCTCGAGGACCTCGGCGACGACGCCCTGCTGCCCGGCCTCGTCGACACGCACGTCCACGTGAACGACCCGGGCCGCACCGAGTGGGAGGGCTTCTGGACCGCCACCCGCGCCGCGGCCGCCGGCGGCATCACCACCCTCGTCGACATGCCCCTCAACTCCCTGCCGCCCACGACGACGGTGGACAACCTGCGCACCAAGCAGGACGTCGCCCGCAGCAAGGCGCACATCGACGTCGGCTTCTGGGGCGGGGCCCTGCCCGACAACGTGCAGGACCTCAAGCCGCTGCACGACGCCGGCGTCTACGGCTTCAAGTGCTTCCTCTCGCCCTCCGGCGTCGACGAGTTCCCCGAGCTGAACCAGGACCAGCTCGCCACCTCGATGGCCGAGATCGCCGGGTTCGGCGGACTCCTCATCGTGCACGCCGAGGACCCGCACGAGCTGGACGCCGCCCCGCACAAGAGCGGCCCCAAGTACGCGGACTACCTCGAGACCCGTCCCCGTATCTCGGAGGACACCGCGATCGAGGGGCTCATCGCCGTCGCCAAGCGGATCGGCGCGCGGATCCACGTCCTGCACCTGTCCTCCTCCGACGCGCTGCCGCTCATCGCCGCCGCCAAGCGCGAGGGCGTCGAGCTGACCGTCGAGACCTGCCCGCACTACCTGACCCTGACCGCCGAGGAAGTCCCCGACGGCGCCAGCGAGTTCAAGTGCTGCCCGCCCATCCGCGAGGGCGCCAACCAGGACCTGCTCTGGGACGCGCTGGCCGACGGCACCATCGACTGCATCGTGACGGACCACTCGCCGTCCACCGCGGACCTCAAGACCGACGACTTCGCGACCGCGTGGGGCGGCATCTCCGGGCTCCAGCTCAGCCTGCCCGCGATCTGGACCGAGGCCCGCAAGCGCGGCCACAGCCTCGACGACGTGGTGCGCTGGATGTCGGCGCGCACCGCACAGCTGGTCGGACTCGACCAGAAGGGCGCCATCGAGGCCGGCCGGGACGCCGACTTCGCGGTCCTCGCGCCCGACGAGACCTTCACCGTGGACCCCGCGGAGCTGCAGCACCGGAACCGGGTCACGGCGTACGCGGGCAAGACCCTCAGCGGCGTCGTGAAGTCGACCTGGCTGCGCGGCGAACGCATCCTGCACGGCGGCGAGTTCAGCGAACCCGCAGGCCGTCTTCTGGAAAGGAACAACTGATCACCGTGACGGCGATACCCTCTTTCACCGGCGACGCCAGCCCCTACGGCGGCGGCGAGCCCTACGCCGACTACCGCACGGCCGACTTCCCCTTCACCCAGTACGCCAACCTCGCCGACCGTCAGCTCGGCGCCGGTGTGATCGCCGCCAACGACGAGTTCTTCGCGATGCGCGAGAACCTGCTGCTCGCGCACCCCGCGGTGTTCGACCCCGAGCACTTCGGCCACAAGGGCAAGGTCATGGACGGCTGGGAGACCCGCCGTCGGCGCGGCGTCTCCGGCGAGCACCCCTGGCCCACCGCGGACGACCACGACTGGGCGCTCGTACGCCTCGGCGCCCCGGGCGTCATCCGCGGCATCGTCATCGACACCGCCCACTTCCGCGGCAACTACCCGCAGGCCGTGTCCGTCGAGGGCACCAGCGTGGACGGCTCGCCGACCCCCGAGGAGCTCCTCGCCGACGACGTGAAGTGGACGACCATCGTCCCGCGCACGCCGGTCGGCGGCCACGCGGCCAACGGCTTCGCGGTCGACGTCGAGCAGCGCTTCACGCACCTGCGCGTCAACCAGCACCCGGACGGCGGCATCGCCCGCCTGCGCGTGTACGGCGAGGTCGTCGCCGACCCCGCGTGGCTCGCCGCGCTCGGCACGTTCGACGTCGTCGCCCTGGAGAACGGCGGCCAGGTCGAGGACGCCTCCGACCGCTTCTACTCGCCGGCCACCAACACCATCCAGCCGGGCCGCTCCCGCAAGATGGACGACGGCTGGGAGACCCGCCGCCGCCGCGACAACGGCAACGACTGGATCCGCTACCGGCTCGTCCAGCAGGCCGAGGTCCGCGTCGTCGAGATCGACACCGCCTACCTCAAGGGCAACTCCGCCGGCTGGGCCGCCCTGTCCGTCCGGGACGGCGAGAGCGGCGAGTGGACCGAGGCGCTGCCCCGCACCCGGCTGCAGCCCGACACCAACCACCGCTTCGTCCTCGCCGCGCCGGTCGTCGGCACGCACGTGCGCGTCGACATCTTCCCGGACGGCGGCATCTCCCGGCTGCGCCTGTTCGGTTCGCTGACCGAGGACGGCTCGGCCAAGCTGGCCGCCCGTCACCAGGAGCTGGGCGGCTGATCCGCCCCCCCCCGAACGTGGGGCGTACCGGGTGGACAGCCCCGGTGCGCCCCACTCTCATGTCCGCGGCACGGAACGGTGCGACACATCACGGCACATGCGGCGGGTTACGCCGAGTGGCCGCCGTCCACGGCGAGTTCGGTGCCCGTGAGGTACGCGGCGTCGTCGCCGGCGAGATAGCCGACCAGCGACGCCACCTCGTCGGCCGAACCGAACCGGCCCAGCGCGGTGTTGTTCTTCTGCGGCTCCGCGAACGGCCCGTCCGCCGGGTTCAGTTCCGTGTCGATCGGGCCCGGGTGGATCAGGTTCACGGTGATGCCGCGCCCGCCGAGCTCGTGCGCGAGCGCCTTGGTCATGCCGGTCAGCGCCGATTTGCTCAGGGCGTACAGGGTGCCGCCGGGCCCGCCCGCGTACCGGGCGAGCGCCGTGCCGACGGAGACGATGCGGCCGCCGTCGCGCAGCAGCCCCGCGGCCGCCTGGGAGGCGAGGTACGCCGAGCGCACGTTGACGGCGAGTACCCGGTCGACGTCGCCGAGCGTCAGGTCGCCGATCGGGCCGAGTACGCCGATCCCCGCGTTGTTGACCAGGATGTCCAGGCGTCCCAGGTCGTCTGCCGCGCGCTCCACGGCGCCCGCCGCGTCCCCGGCGTCGGCCGCGTCCGCCCGGATCGCGAAGCCGCGCCGGCCCATCGACTCGATCTTCGCGACGACTTCGCGGGCCGCGTCCTCGTTCCGTACGAAGGTGATCGCGACGTCGGCACCGTCCGCGGCGAGGCGCAGCGCGATCGCCGCGCCGATGCCGCGGCTGCCGCCGGTGACCAGGGCGGTCCTGCCGTTGAGAGAAGACATGTCCGAACCTCTTCCGAGTGACTTTCAGTGGTTGCGGGTTCAATGAAAGTCACTCGCGGGGGTGTCGGCTGGCGGTCATCGGACACGGTTCTCCGCGGGTGGCCGGGCGGCCGGGTTGCCGGGTGGTGACGGGTGGTGAACTCCCGGAAAACTTCACAGACTTGACGTTGACACGCCAACCTCTACGCGCGTCACACTGGACCCATGCGAATCCCCCCACGAAGCCGATTCCTCGGCGCCACCGCCCTCGCCGCCGCCCTTCTCCTCGGCGGCCCCGCCGCGGTCACGGCGACCGCCGCCCCGGCCGCCCCCGCCGCCTCGACCGCCCCGGTCTCGTACGCCCCGGTCCCGTACGCGATCACCGCGGTCGGCGACATCTGTTACTCCGCGCTGCCCTCTCAGGCGCACGACACGCTCGACCTGATCGACAAGGGCGGCCCCTACCCGTTCCCGCAGGACGGCACCGTCTTCCAGAACCGCGAGAACGTGCTGCCGCAGCAGGGTTCCGGCTACTACCACGAATACACGGTCATCACGCCGGGCTCCGAGGACCGTGGCGCCCGCCGCATCGTCACCGGCGAGAAGAACCAGGAGGACTACTACACCGCCGACCACTACGCGTCGTTCGACCTGGTCGACCACGGCTGCTGAACGGACGGTTCTCGGGCGGGGCCTCAGTCCGTCCCCTCGCTCCGCGCGGCCGCGAACAGCGCGCAGGCCAGCACGATCAGGGCCACGCTCGCGTAGATCTCGTAGCCGTCGAGGAAGTCCAGGCGCTGTACGAGTCCCCAGCCGCGCAGTGCGCCGGTGAACCTGTCGACCAGGCCGCCCACGCCCTGGAACAGCAGGATCACACCGAGAAACTCCAGTAGCTGCTTCATGCGGAGATCCTCGCTCCGCGCCCCGGCCACGGGCATCGGCCGCGGGGCGAGGATCCTTTCCGCGGGCGGTCCGAAAGTCGACGGCCCGCGCGACTTTGGTCGACGGTCCTGCGCGGGACGCGGGCGGGGCCGCCACGGGTGCGTAGATTTGTCGACCATGAGCGGCACTGACCCCACGCGGCGCATCGAGTCCGAAGCGCCCGCGAGCGGCCCCCGGGACGGCGGCGCCTCCGCGGCGGGAGGCCGCGGCCTGCCCGGCAGCCGTCCCTGGACGCTGCCCTCCGCCATCGCCAGGGAGTTCGACCCGGCCCGCGCGGGGCGCAGGTCCAGGCGGACCGCGCGCGACTGGCTCGTCGACTTCAGCTGCTTCTGCGCCGCCGTCCTCATCGGCATGCTCGGCGCCGACGCCGTCAGCGCCAACCCGCATGTCTCCCCGGGGTACGCCGAGTTCGACCAGGTCGTCGGCGCGCTCGCCTGTGCCGCCGTCTGGCTGCGCAGGCGGTGGCCGACCGGGCTCGCGCTCGCCATGGTGCCGGTCGGGGTCGCCTCGGACACCGCGGGCGGCGCGGCCGCGGTGGCGCTCTTCACGCTCGCCGTGCACCGGCCGTTCCGGTACGTCGCGTGGATCGGCGGCGCCTCGATCGCGGTGGTCCCGCTCACGTTCTGGCTGCGGCCCGACCGCGACATGCCCTACGGCGTCGCCGTCGGATTCGGCGTCCTGGCGAGCGCGGCGGTCACCGGCTGGGGCATGTTCGTACGCTCCCGCCGCGAGCTCCTGCTCAGCCTGCGCGACCGCGCCGTCCGCGCCGAGAACGAGGCCGCGCTCCGCGCCGAACAGGCCCAGCGCCTGGCCCGCGAGGGCATCGCCCGCGAGATGCACGACGTGCTCGCGCACCGCCTCACCCTGCTCAGCGTGCACGCCGGGGCCCTGGAGTTCCGTCCCGACGCACCCCGCGCCGAGATCGTCCGGGCGGCGGGCGTCATCCGGGAGAGCGCGCACGAGGCGCTGCAGGACCTGCGTCAGGTGATCGGCGTCCTGCGGGGCGGCGAGGCGGACGTCGCGGGCCGCCCCCAGCCGACGCTGGCCGCCCTGGAGACGCTGGTCGCCGAGTCCCGCGACGCGGGCATGAAGGCCGTCCTCGACTGCCGCGTCGCGGACCCCGCCGCCGTGCCCGCCGCCCTCGGCCGCACCGCCTACCGCATCGCGCAGGAAGGCCTGACCAACGCCCGCAAACACGCCCCCGGCGCCGAGGTGACCGTGACCGTCGACGGCACGCCCGGCGCGGGCCTGACCCTGACCGTACGCAACCCCGCGCCGCCCGGCGACGTGCCCGAGGTGCCCGGCTCCGGGCAGGGCCTGATCGGGCTCGCCGAACGGGCCTCGCTGGCCGGCGGCAGGCTCTCGCACGCGCGCGGGCCCGACGGCGGATTCCACCTGGAGGCCTGGCTACCGTGGGCGTCATGAAACCGATCAAGCTGCTGCTCGTGGACGACGATCCGCTGGTGCGCGCAGGACTGTCCTTCATGCTCGGCGGCGCGGACGACATCGAGATCGTCGGCGAGGCGGGCGACGGCACCGAGGTCGCTCCGCTCGTCGGCGAACTCCGCCCGGACGTCGTCCTGATGGACATCCGCATGCCCACGATGGACGGCCTCGCGGCCACGGAGGCGCTGCGGCGGCGGCCCGGGGCGCCGGAGGTCATCGTCCTCACCACGTTCCACGCCGACGAGCAGGTGCTGCGTGCGCTGCGTGCGGGCGCGGCGGGCTTCGTGCTCAAGGACACCGCGCCGGCCGAGATCGTCGCGGCGGTCCGCGCGGTGGCCGCCGGCGAACCGGTGCTCTCGCCGACGGTGACCCAGCAGCTGATCACCCAGGTGACCGGGGTGGATCCCCAACTGGACCGCAGGCGGCGGGCGTTGGAGCGGCTGGAGACGCTGGGGGAGCGCGAGCGCGAAGTCGCCGTCGCGGTCGGCCGCGGCGGCTCCAACGCGGACATCGCCGCCGAGCTGTATCTGAGCGTCGCCACCGTCAAGGCGCACGTCTCGCGGATCCTGACGAAGCTGGGCCTCAACAACCGGGTGCAGGTCGCCCTGTTGGTGCACGACGCGGGTCTGCTGGACGACCAGGACGTCTGAGCGGAGCCGCTGCAGGGACGACCCGCACGGCGAGGGCGAGGGCCGGCGATGACCTAGGGGCTGATCCGAACGAACGGCCCTAGGACGGGCGGCCCAGGACCCCCTGATCAAGGAGCGCGGCCATGTGCGTGCGGGCAGGTTTACCGCTCGCGGTGCGTGCGACGGCGCTGTGCGCGACCTCGACCACGGACCGCGGGGCGAGGCCGAAGTCGGCCGTCACCCGGTGGGCGACATCGGACGGGTCGATGTGCTCGCCCCGTCGGGCCACCACGACCAGGGCGAACGAATCCTCGTACGGCAGCGCCACGCACTCGGCGACACCGGGCAGCTCCGTCGCCGACTGCTCGACGTCCGCGGCGAAGACGTTCACGCCGTTGACGCTGACGCGGTCGCTCCTGCGGCCGCTCAGATGGAGCCGGCCCGACCGCAGGCACCCCACGTCACCCGTGTCGAACCAGGCGACGCGGTGATCGGTGGTCCCGTCGTACCCGTTGAAGAGGGTGGCGCCGCGCAGTTGTACGGCACCGGCCTCGGCCTCCGCGCACTCCCGGCCCGACGCGTCGACGATCCGCAGGTCGAGACGGGGCATCGGGGCGCCGAGGCACGCCGTGGTGACGGGCCCTTCGGTGTGGAAGCCGGTCTCCGCGTCCGTGTAACGGTGCGAGGTGGCCATCAGGGCGGCCTCGGCGAGGCCGTAGCAGAACACCAGCGCCGTCGGGTCGAAGCCCCAGCCGCGGGTCGCGCCGACGAAGGTGTCGATCGACGGCTTGCGGATGGGTTCGGCCCCGCAGAAGACCGTGCGCCAGGCGCCGAACAGCCCGGCGTCGGGCGCCTCCTGCCCCGCCGCCTCCCCGATCCGCGCCGCCAGATAGCGCAGCATGAAGTCCGGGAAGGCGCTGTGCACGGCCTCCGCGTCGCGGACCAGGCGCAGGGCGGCGAGCGGCCTGCGCAGGAAGGTGCCCGGCTCCTCCACGACCAGGTCGATGCCGCGCACCAGCGAGGTCAGCACCCCGATGAGGCCCATGTCGTGATGGAGCGGCAGGGCGATGAGGCCCGCGTGGCCCGGCTTCATGCCCGCGACGTCGCTGATCGCCTCGATGTTGCCGAGGACGGCCCGATGGCTGAGCGGAATGGGCCGCGGCATGCCGGTGGAGCCGCTGGTGTACTGGATGAAGGCCACGTCCTCCGGGCCGCCCGGCGCGGGCCCCGGCGCGTCCCCCGAGCGCAGCACGAGCCGGAGCCCGGTCAGGCCGGGCCCGGACACGCGGAAGCCGTGGCGCGCGCCCTGCTGACGCGTCACCGCGGCGAAGTACCGCTCGACGGCCGCCCCGGGCACGTGCGGCTTGACGGAGACCGGCACCGCGCCCAGGTGGATCAGGCCGAGCAGGGCGAGCACCCCCTCCCTGGAGCTGCCGACGCGCAGCAGCACCCGGTCCCCGCGGCGCACCCCCTGGTCCGCGAAGCCGCCGGCCGCCGCGGCGACCTGCGCGGCGAACTCGGGGTACGTCAGGCGCTCCCGCCGGGCGGAGGTGCCGAAGGTGACGGTGGCCTCCGCACGGTGGGACTGCTCCGCGAGGGCCTCCTGCAGGGTGGTCGCGATCATGGCGTGCTCCTCGGGAGGTCGAGCAGGGCGTCGAGGTCGGCCCGCCGGATCCGCTTGGTGCCGCGGTCCACGAGCCCGAGCCGGACCCGGCCCCTGGCCACCACGGTGCCGTCGGCGCGCTCGACGTCCTGGACGAGTGTGAAGCTGTACGCGGTCCGCTCCGCCAGCGAGGTGCGCACGACGAGCCGGCCGACCGGGTCCCAGCCGACCGCCTCCAGGTAGTCGAGGCGCAGCTGCAGGACCACGGCGACGGGCGCGTCCTCGCGCAGGTCACCGCCCCAGGCGCGGCCCCACTCCCAGCGCCCCGTCTCCAGGAGCTGTACGTACACGCTGTTGTTGAGGTGGCCGGCCCAGTCGAAGTCGTTGGGGCGCAGGGCGACTTCGCAGGCGTGCTCCAGCGTCGGCGAGGGGGCGGTGGTCATGGGGTGTGTCCCTTGGTCATGGCGGTGTCCCTTCCCTCGCTCGGCGGCCGGACCAGGAGCACCACGACCGCGCCCGCCAGGTCGCCGGTGTGGCTGATCGACAGCTCGACGTCGATGAGCCGCTCCCGGCACCACGCGGCGATCCCTCCGTGCAGGCGCACCCGGGGCTGGCCCGCGGGGCCGTGCACCACCTCGACCTCGGGGAAGGTGTGCGCGGGCCCGCCGCCCATCGAACTGAGTGCCTTCACGAACGCCTCCTTGGCCGCGAAGAGGCCTGCCAGGGAGGCGTCCGGGTTCGGGCGGGAGCGGCAGTGCGCGCGCTCGCCCTCGGTGAACAGGGCGCCACTAGCGAGCAAGTGCCGCTTCTCGCGCAGCTCCGTCACGGACTGCAGATCGAATCCGGTCGACATCGTTCGTCCGCAGGCTGGCGAAGTAGGCACGCTTGAGGTCCTCGTACGACTGGGTGTGGATGCCGGTCACCTCGCGGACCAGGGCGAACACGCTGGTCAGCTTCTTCATGTGGACCGAGCCCTCGTGCAGGGCGTCGTCGCCGAGGCCGAACTCCTCCTCGGCGGTGCGGGTCCGCTCCCACCAGTTGACGAAGCCCTCGCGCTCGGTCTGCGCCGCACGGGCCGAGCCGAACGTCTCGCCGCCGTCGGGGCGGACCCAGGTGTACGCCATCGAGAGGACGTCCTTGATGGGGTAGACCCCGGACTCGACGAGTGCCTTGGCGAAGGAGGCGAAGTACTGCCGGTGCTGCACCTCGTCCTTCATGATCGTGTGGAAGACGTCGCGCACCAGGCCGTCCTCCGTGGTGCGGGACTGCCAGCCGTACGAGACGCAGGCCTCGATCTCGACGCAGGCCTGGAGGATGCAGACCCGGGCGTAGTTGTCGGTGGGGAAGGCGCCCCGGTGCTCGATCACCTCGTCCTCGTCGATCGGGTCGACGCCCGCCATCTCCATGAGCCGGCCGAAGGCGACCTCGTGGTGCGCCTCCTCCTCCAGCCAGTACCGGGCCGACCAGGCCGCGGCGATGTGCAGGACGTTGGCGCCGAGCGGGTTGGTCTCGCGTATCTCGTTGGCGAGCTTGACGCCGTCCACGGCGAGCCGGATGCCGGCGGGCTGGGTGGTGAGCTCGGCGCGCGAGGCGTGCCAGAGCGCCGCCTTGTCGCCCGGGGCGGGCCGGGACAGCCTGCGGCCGTCGAAGAGGGCGTCGGTGCCCCAGCGGCGCTGCTCGTGGTAGCTCTGCTGGACGCGCAGCACATCGCTGACGGTGGCTCCCGCGCGGAGCTCCTTGACGATGTCGGTCATGATCAGCATGGGTCGGGACGCCTTCCGGTCAGGAGGTGGTGGTGGCGAGCTGCTTGCCCAGCGCCGTGACGACGTCCTCGGCGGTGTGGTCGAGCGTCATCGTCGGCAGCTCCACGTCGTCGTCGACCCCGGTGTCGGCGAGGGCGCCCGCGAACGCGTCGAGCAGGTCGATGGAGTTGATGGCGTCCGGCGACGCGACCAGGACGGCGGAGAGCGGCCGTCCGTCGAAGACCTCCTCCTGCGGCAGGCCGAGCCGGCGCGCGACGTGGGTCCTGAGGTCGGCAAGCATGGATGTCTCCCTGTGGGTCGATGCTGCGGTGATGTCTCGGGCGCGCTGCCGGCGGGTGGCCGGAGCGGTCCAGTCGGGCGTGCGCCCGAGCGCCGCGAGGGCGAGATCGAGCGTCCTGGCTCCTCGGGCCGGGGTCAGCGCGGGACGGAACTGCGCGCCGGGCCCGAGCCTGCGCTCGTCGTCGGGCACCCGCAGCGCGAAGACGAGCGCGGCCTCGGCGACGTCGTCGTCGGGACGCGGGTCGAGGCCAATGGCCCGCGCCACGTCCCAGCCGTGCACGACGTGGTCGAGGAAGTGGAACCCGATGGCGACCGGGGCCGGGAAGGTGATCGTCGTGCTGATCTCCGGCAGGGCGAGCTCGCGCGTGAGTACGCCGCGTTGGGCGAAGGCTTCGAGGACTTCGTCGGCGGCGGCGCGGTAGGTCCGCACCGGGTCGTCGCCGAGTTCGACGGGCCGCCACACGGAGAGGTCCGCGCCGCCGCCCGCCGCCGCGGCGGCGAAGCCGCGGTGCTGGCCGGCCATGTGCGCGACCAGCTCACGGAGGTTCCAGTCCGCGCACGGAGTCGGCGCCGCCCAGTCCTCGGGTGTCGCCTGTTCCAGGATGCGGACGCTCTCCAGTACGGCCGTCCTGTCGAGCTTCCGGACGTCCATGGGGATCCTTTCGGCGAGTGGTGCCCAGGAGGGCGACCGCGGCGCACGTCGCCGTGTCCCCACGGTGCCCGGGCAGAAAAACAATAGCACGACCGTACGTTTAGTTATCGGGGATGCGCCGGATGCGCCGGTGAGTGGGGGCCCGGCTAGCCGGCCGCCGCCTCCGCGGCCCGTTCCGTGATGAACGCGGCCAGCCTGCCCACGCCCTCGCGGATCTGGCGCGGCGTCAGCGCGCTGCAAGAGAGCCGGAGTTGGTGGTCGCCGCCGCCGGCCAGGTAGAAGTCGCTCATCGGCGTCCAGAGCACACCGAAGGCGCGGGCGGAGTGCTCCAGGGCCTTGGTGTCCGCCACGAACGGGACGCGTACGACGAGGAAGAAGCCGCCGTCGGGGCGGTTCCAGTCGACCCCGAGCTCCCGCCGGCGGTCGGCCGGGAAGTGCCGTTCGAGCTCCGTGAGAAGGGTGTTGAGGTTGGTGCGGTAGTACGCGATGGCCTCCGCGTTGGCCTCGCGCAGCCGGCAGCCGGACTCGACCAGGAACCCGCCGATGACGGCCTGGCCGATGGCCGACGTGTTCACCGTCGTCATGCTCTTGATCTTCGAGAGCTGGTCGGCGAGCAGCGTCCGCTCGCCCGCGGGCCCGACCACCTCCTGGTCGGCCACCACGTAGCCGACGCGCGCGCCGGGCAGCGCGGTCTTCGAGAACGACCCCAGGTGCAGCACCCGGCGTGCGCGGTCCAGGGCCTTGAGGGTGGGCCGCGCCGAACCCTCCCGCACGAAGAACCCGTACGGATCGTCCTCCAGGATCAGCAGGTCCTCCTGGGCGGCGATCTCCAGGAGCCGTTCGCGGGCGGCGACGGTCATGCTCGCGCCGGACGGGTTGGCGAAGTCCGGGACCACGTACAGGGCGCGCGGCCGCCGTCCCTCGGCCCGGGTCTCCCGCACGGCGGCCAGGGCCGCGTCGGGGTCCGGGCCCGCGGCGCCCTCCGCGACGGGGCGCACGGCGATGTCGAGCACGCGTGCGGCGCCGGTGACCCCCACGTAGCAGGGGGAGCTGACGAGCAGGGTGTCCTCGGGGCGCGCGAAGAGGGCCCGCAGGGTGAGCAGCATCGCCTCCTGGCAGCCGGTCGTCACGACCACCGACTCCGGGCTGACGACGATGCCCTCGTCGTTGGCGAGGGTGCGGGCGATGAGGTCGTGGATGATGCCGTTGGTGCGCCCGTACTGGAAGAGCACCGTGCGCACCTGGTCACGCGTCCATCCGCGCTCCCGCTCCAAGTGGTCTGCGTAGGACCGGAGATGGCGTGCGAGGTCCTCGGGTTCGAACGTGCCCTCGGAGGGTCTGCCGGGCGCGAAGGAGACGGCGTCGGGGAAGCGCGCGACGACCTCGTTGAGGAAGTTCATCGCGTCGAGCACCGGATCGGTGAGCGAGCCGTGCAGTTCGCCGAGGTCGAGCGCTCCTGACGCGGGTGCGGGTGCGGGTGCGGGTGCGGGTGTGGCGGATGCGGGAGCGGTGGGTTCTGCCGTGATGTCTGCTGCGATGTCTGCCGTCGTGTCCGACGTCGTGTCTGCCATGGGGTCAGTCCTTCTTCGGGGCGTCGGCGAAGGCGGTGCGCAGATAGGTGGCCGCCTGCTCGATGGCGCGACGGCCCACGTCCAGCGTCCCCGCCATGGCGAAGAAGCCGTGGGCCACGCCCGGGTAGCGGGTGGCCTCGACGGGTACGCCGCTGTCGCGCAGGCGCTCCGCGTACTGCTCGCCCTCGTCGCGCAGCGGGTCGTACTCGGCGGTGATCACCAGGGCCTGCGGGAGACCGGAGTGGTCTGGGGCCCGCAGCGGGGAGACCAGGGGGTTCAGACCGTCCTCGGGCGAGGCCAGGTAGTTGTCCCAATACCACTGCACCGACTTGTCGTTGAAGAGCAGCGGATCGGTGTTCTCGCGGCGCGACGCGGTGTCCGCGAGGTGGTCGGTGTTGGGGTAGACCAGCAGTTGGGCCAGGATGTCCGGGCCCCCGGCGTCGCGCGCCATGAGCGAGACCACCGCGGCGAGGTTGCCGCCCGCGCTGTCGCCGCCGACGGCCACCCGCGCGGGGTCGCCGCCGAGCCGCCCGGCGTGCTCGACCGCCCAGCGCAGACCGGCGAGGCAGTCCTGCGGCGCCGCGGGGAACTTGTGCTCGGGCGCCAGGCGGTAGCCCACCGCGACGGTGAGGCAGCCGGCGGCGTTGGCGAGGCTCCGGCAGATCGCGTCGCTGGTCGCGAGGGAGCCGAGGGTCCAGCCGCCGCCGAAGTAGTAGACGAGCACCGGCAACGGGCCCTCGCCCGCGGGCCGGTAGACGCGCACGGGAAGCGGGCCCTGGGGCCCCGGGATCGACTCGTCGGTCACCCGCGCCACCGGCTCCGGGGACCCGGAGTCGGCCTGGATGGCGGCGAGGTCGGCGGCCCGCGCCTCCTGCAGGGTCATGGTGTACAGGGGACGGACCCCCTGCGCCGCGCGCTGGTCGTACAGCGCCTGGAGTTGTGGATCGAATGCCATGGTGCCTCCGGGCCAGAGCCGCGGTCCGGTCGACCGCGGTGCGTGTCGAGGTGTGGTGAGGGTCAAGGTGTGGTGCGTGTCGAGGTGTGGTGAGGATCAAGGTGTGTCGGGCAGCAGGGACGGTTTCGTCGCGACGGCGCGCAGCCGGTTCAGGATGCCCTCGGCCGCTCTCGCGTAGCAGGTGAAGTTCGCGTGCAGCACGGATTCGGAGTTGGCCATCTCCAGCAAGGCGACCAGCTCGAAGGCGAGTTGGGGGATGTCGGTGTCGGTGCGGACCTCACCCGCGTCCCTCGCCTCCGCGATCGACTGCTCGAGATAGGTGAACCAGCTGCCGTGGGCGCCGGCGACCGTGTCGTGGACCTTGCCCTCGCGTGCGTCGTACTCCGCCGAGACGGAGTAGAAGAAGCAGCCGCCGGGGAAGACCCGCTGTTCGGAGTAGGTGAGCCAGCTGATGCACAGGCTCCACAACCGGTGTATTCCCGAGGGGAGTTCACGGTTGGGCTGCACGACGTATTCGATGTAGATCTTGATGGCGGCGCGCACGGTGGCCAGTTGCAGCTCTTCCTTCGAGCCGAAGAGGGCGAAGACGCCGCTCTTGCTGAGCCCCAACTCGCCCGCCAGACGCCCCAGGGACAGCCCTTCGAGGCCTTCCACCGATGCGATCTCCACGGCGCGTCGCAGGATCACCTGCCGGGTCTGGTTTCCGCGTGCGATCCGCCCGTCGGTGCGGGTCGTGGTCACCCACCACCTCCTCAATCCCCCTGGTCGGGGGGTCCGTGTCCCAACGGTCGGACAGTGCGTGCCACTAAGTGGACGACCGTGCGGGCTTTGTGCAAGAGTACAGTTACTGTACGGCCGTGCGTTTAGTTTGGCGCACGGTCGAGGGGATACGGGGATGCGGGGGAGACGAACTGTGGCGGCGCTGACGTTGCGCGAGTACCGGGCCGAGGCGGAGGGGCGCCTCCCGGGGCCCGTGTGGGACTTCCTCGAAGGGGGCAGCGGCACCGAGTCGATGCTCTCGGCGGGGCGTGCCGCGCTCGACCGGATCCGGCTCCGCCCCCGCTGTCTCGTCGACGTCTCCACGTGCGACCCCGGCGTGACCCTGCTGGGTTCGCGGTGGGCCGCACCGCTGGGCATCGCGCCCATGGCCTACCACCAACTGGCGCATTCCGAGGGCGAGGTGGCGACCGCGCGAGCGGCCGGCGCGGCGGGTGTGCCGCTCACCGTCAGCATGTTCGCGAGCCGCACGCTGGAGGACATCGCCGAGGCGGCGAGCGGGCCCCTGTGGCTGCAGCTGTACTGGCTCAGGCGGCGGGAAGTGCTGGCGGAGCTCGTACGACGGGCGGAGGGCGCCGGTTACCAGGCGCTTGTGCTGACCGTGGACGCGCCGCGCGTGGCACATCGCCCGCGGGACGCGCGCAACGGCTTCGCCGTTCCCGCGGGCATGCGCGCGGTGAACGTCGACCCGGCCGTCATGGCCGCGTCCCACGGGGCCGCGGCGGGCGAGTCCGCCATTGCCCGGCATTCGAGGGAGCAGTTCGACCCGTCCATTACCTGGAGCGATCTCGCCTGGCTCCGTGAACGCACCTCTCTGCCCCTGGTATTGAAGGGTGTTCTCGCGTCCGAGGACGCCGAACTCGCTGTGAAATACGGTGTGGACGCGCTCGTCGTCTCGAATCACGGCGGCCGCCAGCTCGATTTCGCCGTCCCGGCCGTCGAGGCCCTCGAAGGGATCGTCGAGGCCGTGGACGGGCGCTGCCGGGTGATCCTCGACGGGGCGATCCGGCACGGCGCGGACATCGCGAAGGCGCTCTGTCTCGGTGCCGACGCGGTATTCGTGGGACGCCCCGTGCTCTGGGGGCTCGCGCATTCCGGGGCCGCGGGCGTCGCCGGCGTACTCCGGGTCCTGATGGACGAGTTCGAGGAAGTGATGGCGCTCATGGGGGCGCCACGAGTGGGGGACTTCGGGAATTCAGGAATTCTTCATCATTGATACGGGCTCTTTGCCTGTAATTGCTTGAGTCGATTCCCGTTCGCCCATTTATCGGGGTGGCCGGGATATTCGGCATGCCCTGAAAGGAACTTACTTGGAAGTAGTTATTTAACAGAAATCGTCACTTGATTACTCGATGGTAGTGAGCAACGATGGAGGTGTCGCCCAGGGGAAACGGTGGTTCTGACACCGTGGGGTTGTGGCGACCACCTGCCCGACATGTATATGGACAATGTCGTCACGAAGGCATTCGGGTTGTTCGCGGGTTTTCAGATGGGTGGGGATTCCAGTGGGGGAAACGGCACCGAAACGGTGCACCGAAGGCGCCTGGGTCGACGACATATTGCTCCAGGGCGAGGGGAGCGACATCGCCCTGCAGCTGGGCGAAGCCGTGAGCCGCGCACAACTCCGCGAGCTCGTCGCCGCCGAGCAGGCTCGTTTCGAAGCGGCGGGACTGACCGCGGGAGGCGTGGTCGCGGTGCGGCTGCCGCCCTCGCTCAGCTGTATCGTCGCGATGCTCGCCGGCTGGCGTACGGGCGCCCAAGTCGCCCTCCTCGACTACCGGTTGACCACCCACGAAGTGGGCAAGGCCATCGCGCGGCTGACACCGCAACTCGTCGTCGAGCCGGTCACCGACGTCAGCGGCACGCTCCGCGGCTTCTTCGACGTCACCTCCCGGATCACCCCCCTGCGCACCGGCCGTCCGGCCGCCACGCCGCACATCCTGCTCCAGCTCAGCTCCGGCTCCACCGGCCCCTCCAAGGTCATCGGACGCACCGCGGGCAGCCTGCTCGCGGAGATCGACCGGTACGGCAGGCTCGACGGCTACCCCCGCCGGGGCGAGCGCATCGTCGTCCTCGCCTCGATCGTGCACGTGCTCGGCCTGGTCGGCGGCCTCCTGTACGGCCTCGCGTGCGGTGCCCAAGTGGTCCTGCCCGCCCGCCAGACGGTCGACGGGATCCTCAAGGCGGTCGCCGCGGGAGACGAACCGACGACCATCCTCGGAGTCCCCTCGCAGGCGACGGTCCTCGCCGCCGCACAGAACCCGCCCCGACTGCCCCAGCTGCGCCGCATGATCACCGGCGGCGAACTCGTCAGGCCGGACGTCCGGGAGCGGTTCACCCGCGGCTATGACGCCGAACTCGGCGTCATGTACGGCATGACCGAAGCCGGCGTCATCGCCACCGACCTCACCGGAACCACCCGACCGGGCCTGACACCCGCGCCCGGCATGCGGGTACGGGTCGACGAGGGCCAGATCCTGCTCGCCCTGCCCACCTCCCCCTACGTCGGACCGTCCGACCCCACCCGCTTCGTGGACGGCTGGCTGCACACCAAGGACGCCGGCAGCCACGACGACGCCACCGGACTCCTCACCGTGCTCGGCCGGCTCGACTCACAGGTGTCCGTCGGCGGACTCAAGGTGGACCTCACGGAGATCGAGGCGTCCATCAGCGCCCTGCCCGGCATCACCGAGGCCGTGGTCGTCCACGGCACCGGCATCGAAGCCTTCGTGATGGTCGAGGAACGAGCCGTGTTCGACGGACTCGCGGACTGTCTCGCCGGCCGGCTCGCCCCCTACAAGCGGCCGCGCACCCTGCACGTACTGCCCGAACTGCCCCGCACCGCGACCGGAAAGCCGGTGCGCAACGCCGACGTGCTGCGCGCCGCCGCGCGGTCCGCCGCCGGGGTCTGACCCCGACTCAGCCCACCTCCGCCACGGACACCTCACGGACGTCGAGGCGCACGTCGCCCGCGCCCGGGGCGTCGCCGGCGCCCCCGTGCAACGCGACACCGACGACGCGCCGCCCGCCGTCCACCCGGACAGCGGTGGAGACGACATCCGGATCACCGGGCAACCGCCGCGGCGCCGAAGGAGCGTCGTCACCGGGCGGCCACTGACCGGGCAGCGGCACCCGGCGGCTCATGCCGCCGCGCCGCAGCCCCCGGCCGAGCGCCTTGCCGACCGACTCCTTCTGCGTCCACAGCCACAAGAACGCCACCGACTGCTCGTCCTCGGGCAGTGCCGTGACCCAGGCCGCCTCGGCGGGGTCCAGCCACGCCCGGGCCAGCGCCGCGGCACGCAGCCGCCGTACCACTTCCACGTCCACACCCACGGGGGCGAGGCCGGTCACCGCGACGGCCAGCGCCCCGCGCCCGTGAGCGACGCTCACGTGCAACGACCTGCCGGCACCGCCCAGTACCGGGCGGCCCCCGGCCTCGTGCTCCAACCAGATCTCGGACGGCGCGACACCGATCAGACCGGCCGCGGCCCGCACCACCAAGGTGTGCGCCCGGCGCCGCTCGTCGCCGTCCGTGGCGCACCACAGCACCGTCACCGCGTCCGGGGAACCGCCTGGATGCCTGTACATGAAACGGGAGTCAATCAAATGTCCGCTGAGGTTGAGAAGTTCATCATCGAGGCCCTGCAGAACATGAACTACGACGTTTCCGACGTGACCGGCGAGACCCCGCTCGGCCCGGCCGGCCTGGACCTCGAGTCCCTCTCCGTCGCGGAGATAGCCATCCAGGTCGAGGACACGTACGGCGTGAAGTTCGAGGAGGACGAGATGGAGACCGTCGCGCTCCTGACCGTCTCCGGCCTGGTCAAGGAGATCGTCGAGCGGGCGTCCGCGTCTGCGGCGACGGCCGGCTGAGTCTCCGAACACCGTCCCGGCACGCGGGCCGTACGCCGAGAGCACGATCCAGAGAGTGGAGACAACGGGGAATGCATCCCAAGAACGAGCGCGCAGAACTCGCCGGTGACCAAGGTCTCGGCGTCGGCAACGTGCTGACCACGCTGCTCGAACGGGGCACCGGCCTCGACGCCCCGAGCATCACCTTCGACACCGAGGTCGACGGGCACCCCGCCTGGCGTGCCCTCACCCTCGCCGAGCTGGGCGAGCGGGTCGCGGCCCGCGCCGCGGCCCTGCACGCCCTCGGGGTCAGGCCCCGCGACGTGGTCGCCGTCTTCGTGACGGCGGGCGCCGACCAGGTGCTCGGCTACCTCGCCCTGGCGCGTCTCGGCGCGATCCCCGCCCTGGTCAACGGGCGGGTCCCGGCCGAACAGGCGGGCGAGTACATCAAGCGGCTGCGGGCCGTGGGCGTCATCGCCGACGCCGCGCACTGGGGCTCCCTCAAGGACCTGGACATCGGCACACCGCTCCTCGCGGAGCCGGCCAACCTCGGCAAGGGCGACCCGGCCGACGCGCCCAAGGCCTACCGCCACCACGGCAACGAGCCGGTGGTCATCACCCACTCCTCGGGCACCACCGGGCTGCCCAAGGCCGTGACCCACTCGCACCACAGCCTCTTCGCCGCCATCCGCCACCGGCTCTCGCTCCCCAAGGGCCAGGGCATCGACCGGATGCTGGGCGCGCTGCCCTCGGCGCACGCGGCCACCGTCATCGCGGTCAACCTCGCGCTGACCAACCGCACCCAACTCGCCGTGCTCTCCCAGCAGTCCGGCGGCCCGGTGCTCGACGCCATCGAGTCCTGGCGGCCGCACGCCGTCCTCGGCTTCGCCACCACCTGGTCGGAGCTTGCGGGCCAGGACCTCTCGACCCGCGTCATGGACTCCGTACGGACCTGGTGGAACACCGGGGACTGCGCGCACGAGGCGCACATCCGCAAGCTCATCGCCGTCGGCACCCGCGAGTCCGTCACCAGCGAGGGGCGAGTCCGCACCCGGGGCTCGTTCTTCGTCGACGGCCTCGGCTCCACGGAGATGGGACACTCCCAGTTCCACATCACCCACACACCCGACACCAGCCGCTACGGCCGCTGCATCGGCAAGCCGCACGCCTTCTCCGACGTGGCGGTCGTCGACGACGCCGGCGAGAAGCTCGGCACGGGGCAGGTGGGCCAGCTCGCCATCAGCGCACCGACGCTCTCGCTCGGATACTGGAACGACTCGGTGACCACCTACCGCACGCGCAGGGACGGCTACTTCCTCACCGGCGACCTGGTCTTCCGCGACGAGGACGGCTACTACTACCACGTCGACCGCATGGTCGACTCGGTCGATCTGGGCGACGGCAAGAGGCTCTTCACCATGCTCTGCGAGGAGCAGGTCCTCGCGGACTGCTCCGACGTCCTCGAATGCACCGTCGTCGCGGTCAGGACCGACGGGCGGGTCGCCACCTCCGTCCTGCTCCTCCTCGACCCGCAGGCCGACCAGGAGGCCGACCGCACCCCCGAGGTGCTCGCCGCCCTGGACCCCCAAGTCGCCGCCACCGTCGAGCGCGTGGTGGTCGTCAGCCCGGACCGCATCCCCCTCGGCGCGACCGGCAAGGTCCGCAAGATCCTGCTGCGCCGGCGCTTCCTCGACGGCGAACTGCTCTCCGCCCAGGCCCCCGCGGGGGTGGCGGCATGACCCGTCCCAGCACGGGGCCCGGCGCCGTCGTCACCGGCCTCGGCGCCTTCACCCCGCTCGGCCGCGGCGCCGCGCAGAACTTCGACGCGCTGTGCCACGGCAAGTCGGGGCTGCGCAGGCCGCCCGAGGACCACCTCCTCGCGGGCAGCATCGACGTCGCGGGCATCGCGCCCGGCATCGAGGCGCGCGAGGTGCTGCCGCCCAGCGAGGGCCGGCTCGTCGACCGCTACGCCCTGATGGCGCTTGCCGCCGCGGACGACGCGCTCGCCGACGCGGGCCTGGTCGTCGGCCGCGACGTCGACCCGCACCGGGTCGCCGTGGTCGTCTCCAGCGGCGCGGGCGGACTCTCGACGTACGAGGCGCAGACGCAGGCCAGGGCGGAGCGCGGGCCCACCGCGGTCAGCCCGTACCTGCTGCCCGGCATGCTGCCGAACATGGCGGCCGCCCGCATCGCCATCAAACACGGGATACGGGGCTGGAGTTCGGCCATCGCCACCGCCTGCGCCGCCGGTGCCCACGCCGTCGCGGAGGCCGCCCGGCTGATCCGCTACGGCGAGGCCGACGTGGTGGTCTGCGGCGGCGCCGAGGCCCCGCTCAACCCGACATCCGCCCTCGCCTTCGCCCACGCCAGGGCGCTGGCCCAGGGCTGGGGCGACGATCCCGAGGCCGCCAGCCGCCCCTTCGACCGGCGCCGCAACGGCTTCGTGCTCGCCGAGGGCGCCGGCGTGCTCGTCGTCGAACGCGTCGAGCACGCCGACGCCCGGGGCGCCGCGGGCTACGCCGACCTCCTCGGCTGGGGCGCCACCACCGACGCCCACCGGCCCACCGCGCCGCGCCCCGACGGCGACGGAGCCGCGCACAGCATGCGCGGCGCGCTCGGCACCGCGGGCCTCACCCCCGAGGACATCGGCTACATCAACGCGCACGGCACGGCCACCAAGCTCGGCGACGTCGCCGAGACGAAGGCCGTACGGGCCGTGTTCGGGGCGAACACCCCCGCCGTCAGCAGCACGAAGTCGATGACGGGCCACCTCCTGGGCGGATCCGGCGCGGTGGAGGCGGCCTTCAGCGCCCTGGCCCTCTCCCGGGGCGTCCTGCCGCCCACCCACAACCTCGACGAGGTCGACCCCAACTGCGACCTCGACCACGTGCGGGGCGAGGCGCGGCAGCAGCGGGTGGACGCCGTGATCTCCAACTCGTTCGCCTTCGGCGGGCACAACGTCAGCCTGCTGCTCGGCACGGCCAGCAGCCGCAAGAAGCGTTAAAGGAAAGGGAATCGTGGACATCGGAGCTGTCGACCACATCGAGTTCTACGTCGGGGACGCCCAGCAGTCGGCGTTCTACCTGTGCACCGCGTTCGGCTTCCGGGTGTGCGGGCAGGCGGGCCCCGAGACGGGCCAGGCCGACCGGCGCTCACTGCTGCTGCGCCAGGGCGGCATCGAGATCGTGCTCACCTCCGCGCTGACCCCCGAGCACCCCGCGGCCGCGTACGTGGCCCGGCACGGTGACGGCGTGGCCAACATCGCGTTCGAAGTCACCGACGCCACCAAGGCGTTCGCCCTCGCCGTGGAGCGCGGCGCCACCGTCGTCGAGGAGCCCCGCACCCACACCAAGGACGGCACCGAGGTGGTCACCGCCTCCGTGCTCGGCTTCGGCGACGTCGCCCACCGCTTCGTGCAGCGCACCGGCGACCGCTCCGAGTTCCTGCCCGGCGTGATGGACATCATCGCCGAGGACCCGGACGAGGGCGCGCACCTGCTGACCACCGTGGACCACGCGGCGATCTGCCTGCCCGCGGGCCAGCTGCGGCCCACCGTCGCCTTCTACGAGAAGGTCTTCGGATTCCGCCAGATCTTCGAGGAGTTCATCGAGGTCGGCGAGCAGGCCATGGACTCCAAGGTGGTGCAGAGCCCCTCCGAGAAGGTGACCTTCACCCTCATCGAGCCGGTGACCGACCGCAAGCCGGGCCAGATCGACGGCTTCCTCGCCCGGCACGGCGGCGCCGGCGTACAGCACCTCGCGCTCCTGGCCGACGACATCGTCTCCGCGGTGCCCGCCCTGGAGGCGCGCGGCGTGCGGTTCCTGGAGACGCCCGACGCCTACTACGACGAGCTGGAAGAGCGCATGGGCCGCCCGGACCTCAAGACCGAGGACCTGCGGCGCACCAACGTCCTGGTCGACCAGGACCACTGGGGCCAGGTCTTCCAGATCTTCACCCAGTCCCCGCACGTCAGGAAGACCTTCTTCTGGGAGGTCATCGACCGCCACGGCGCCAAGACGTTCGGCAGCGGCAACATCAAGGCCCTCTACGAGGCCGTGGCCCGCGAGAAGGCGACCGCCTGACCGCCGCGGCCCCTCATCCGCAGCGCAGCCCGCACCGCAGCACTCGCACCGAAGGAAGACCCGTGACCGTATCTGACCCCACGCTCTTCGCCCTGACGGAGGAGGAGCGCGCACTCCTCCCCACCGACGAGGACGTCCACTTCTACGCCGAGCACGGCTGGTACCTGTCCAAGAAGCTCTTCACCGACGAGGAGATCGACCTCCTGGAGTCGGCGAGCGAGAACTTCTACGCCGGCCACCGCGACCGCACCCTGCCGGTGCGCCCGCCCAAGCTGGCGTACTGGGAGCCGGAGCACGGCCCGGTCCAGCGCCACAACGACTACATCCACTACGAGGACGACACGATCGGCCGCATCCTGCGCAAGCCGCTGCTCGGCGCGGTGGCCGCGAGGATCGCCGAGGCCGAGCAGATCCGGGTGTTCCAGTCCACCCTGATCCTCAAGCCGCCGGTGGCCGAGGAGCAGTCGAACATCGTGCCCTGGCACTTCGACCGGCACTACTGGGCCACCTGCACCTCCGAGCGGATGCTGACGGCGTTCATCCCCTTCCACGACTGCGGCGAGGAGATGGGCACGATCACCATGGTGGACGGCAGCCACCGGTGGAAGGAGATCGCGGAGAACGACGCGACGTCGCTGCACTTCGCCGAGCGCGACCGCAGCGAACTGGAGGTCATGCTGGAGGAGAACGCCCGCTACAACGGCGTCGAGGTCCGCAAGATCCCGGTGAACATCCCCAAGGGCCACGTCAACTTCCACCACTGCCGCACCTACCACGGCAGCGGCGCGAACGTCAGCGACCGCCCGCGCCGCGCCATCTCCTTCCACCTGCAGGACGGCGAGAACCGCTACCGCGAGTTCCGCCGCTCGGACGGCGCCGAGGTCGCCTACAACCACGACGTGCTGGTGCGCAGGACCGCCGCGGGCACGCCGGACTACAGCGACCCCGAGTACCTGCCCTTGCTGTGGAGCAGCCGCTGATGCGCAGTGCCGCGGTGGTCGGAACCGGTCTGATCGGTACGTCCGTCGCCCTGGCCCTGCGGGGCCGGGGCGTGCACGTCCACCTCATCGACCGCGACCCCGAGGTGGCGGCGGTCGCAGCCGACCTCGGGGCCGGCGTGGTCGGCTTCCCGCGCACACCGGTGGACCTCGCCGTCATCGCCGTACCCCCGCAGCATGTCGCGGCGACCCTGCACGAGTACCAACTGCGGGAGCTGGCACAGGACTTCACCGATGTGGCGAGCGTCAAGGTGCGGCCGCAGGAGGAGGCGGCGGAGCTCGGCTGCGACCTGACCCGCTACCTCGGCGGCCACCCCATGGCGGGCCGGGAGCAGTCCGGGCCGCTCGCGGCGCAGGGCGACCTGTTCCGCGGCAGGCCGTGGGTGCTCACGCCGACCGCGCAGACCGGTGAGCCGACCGTGCGGCGGGTGCGGGAGCTGGCCGCGCTCTGCGGGGCGCGGCCCCTGGTGATGGCGCACGCCGCGCACGACAGGGCAGTGGCCCTCACCTCGCACGCCCCGCACGTGGTGGCGAGCCTGGTGGCCGCCCGCCTCCTCGACGGGGACGCGTCCCAGCTCCAGCTCGCCGGGCAGGGGCTGCGCGACGTGACGCGGATCGCCGGCGGCGACGCGGAGCTGTGGACCGACATCCTCGGCTCGAACGCCACGGCGGTCGCCGAGGTCCTCGCCGAGGTCGCCCTCGACCTCGGCACGCTCGTGGACGCGCTGCGGGACATGGGCGCGGCCTCGCCCGCCGTGCCGCCCGAGCGGTACGGCAGCAGCAGGGCGCACCTGGCCTCGGCCCTGGTGCGCGGGGTGCGGGGACGCGGCCTGATCCCGGGGGTGGCCTCGGGCGAACCGCGCCTTACCGGTGTGGCGGCCGGTACCTGAGATGGCGGCGACCGACGTGCCGACGCCCGGCCGAGCGGCGGGGCCCAGACGACTTCCGACGCAGGGGAGAGACTGACTATGACCAGCCGACGGCTCGACGTCTGCCTCATCGGGGCCGGGCCCCGCGGGCTCTCGGTCCTCGAACGGCTGTGTGCGAACGCCGCGTCGGCCGCGCCGCAGACGGCGGTCACCGTGCACGTGGTCGACCCGTTCCCGCCCGGTGCCGGACAGGTGTGGCGCAGTGACCAGTCCGAGCACCTGCTGATGAACACGGTGGCCTCCCAGGTCACGATGTTCACCGACGAGAGCGTGGAGCTCCGCGGGCAGCTCTCGCCGGGGCCCAGCCTGTACGAATGGGCGCGCTTCCTCGTCCTCATCGGCCCGATGGACGACCGGCACCACGACGAGCGCGTGCTCGCCGAGGCCCGCGCGCTCGGACCCGACTCCTACCCCTCCCGCGCCTTCTACGGCCACTACCTGCAGTGGGTCTTCCAGCGCGTGGCGACGACGGCCGCGGGTCTGCTGACCACCGTCGTGCACGAGGCCCGTGCGGTGTCCCTGTCCGACGCGACCGGCACGGCGGACGGGCCGGACGGCGCCGCCCAGAGCGTCCTGCTCGACGACGGCACGCTGATCGAGGGGCTCGACGCCGTCGTCCTCGCCCAGGGGCATCTGCCGGTGCGCCGCTCACCCCGCCAACGTGAACTCGGCGGCTTCGCACGGGCGCACGGCCTCGGTTACGTGGCGCCCGCCAACCCCGCCGACGTGGACCTCTCACCCGTACGGCCGGGCGAGACGGTCGCGCTGCTCGGGCTCGGCCTGAACTTCTTCGACTACATGGCGCTCCTGACGCTCGGCAGGGGCGGCAGGTTCGAGCGCCGCGGCGAGGAACCCGGGGCCGGGCTCGTCTACCGCCCTTCGGGCCGCGAGCCGCGCCTGGTCGCGGGGTCCCGGCGGGGCCTGCCCTTCCACTCGCGCGGCGAGAACCAGAAGGGCGCGCACGGCCGCCACGAGCCCGCGGTCCTGACCCCCGAGGTGATCGGGGACCTGTGCGCGCGGTCCCGGCTGGAGGGCGGCCTCGACTTCCGCGAGGTGCTGTGGCCGCTGGTCGCCAAGGAGGTCGAGACCGTCTACTACACCGCCCTGCTCGCCGGCGAGGGCCGCCCCGTCGACGCCGCACGGCTGCGCGACCGCTACCTGGCCGCCGGGCCGGACAGCGACCGGGAACGGGAGGCCCTGGACGCGTACGGCATCCCGGCGGCGGACCGCTGGGACTGGGATCGTATCGAACGGCCTTACGTGGGGCGGGAGTTCGGCGCGCCCGAGGAGTTCACCCGGTGGCTCATGGGCCACCTCCGCGAGGATCTGCGGGCGGCTCGGGCGGGGAACGTGGCAGGGCCGCTCAAGGCCGCGCTCGACGTCCTGCGGGATCTGCGCAACGAACTCCGCATGATCATCGACCACGGTGGCCTGACGGGCCGTTCGCACCGCGAGGACCTGGACGCCTGGTACACGCCGCTGAACGCCTTCCTCTCCATCGGGCCGCCCGCCCGGCGCATCGAGGAGGCCATCGCCCTGATCGAGGCCGGTGTGCTCCGCGTGCTCGGCCCCGACACCCGGGCGGTGGCGGACGAGTCCACGCGGGCGTTCACCGTCGAGTCGGCCGCCGTGCCCGGCTCGCTGACCCGGGCGACCACCCTGATCGAGGCACGGCTGCCGGAGATCGACCTGCGAACGACCGCCGACCCGCTGCTGCTGCGGCTGTCGCAGGACCGCCAGTGCCGCCCGCACGAGGTGACGGACCCCGACGGATCCGTGTACGAGACGGGCGGAGTCGCCGTCACCGACGCGCCGTTCCACCTGATCGACGCGGACGGCAGACCGCACCCGCGGCGCTTCGCCTTCGGCGTGCCCACCGAGTCCGTGCACTGGGCGACCGCGGCGGGCATCCGGCCCGGCGTGAACTCCGTGACGCTGCAGGACTCCGACGCCGTCGCCCTCGCCGTACTCGGCCTGGTCCCGGACGCCGACCGGCACGACGAGATGATCGGAGAACTGACGCGGTGACCCGCACCCCATCCATCATCGACGCGGGGCTCCTCAGCCCCGTCCGCGCGGGTACGCCCGCCGAGGCCGCGACGTCCGACGGCGCCTGGCTGCAGGCCATGCTCGACGCCGAGGCGGCCCTCGCCCGGGCCCAGGCCGCGCTGGGCACCGTCCCCGTGCGGGCGGCCGGGACCATCACCGAGCTGGCCCGCGCCGACCTCCTCGACCTGCGCGAACTCGCCCGGCTCGGCAGGGGCGCCGCCAACCCGGTGGTCGCCCTGGTGCAGGCGTTCACCCGGCTGGTGGCCGACAAGGACCCGGCGGCCGCCGATCACGTGCACCGCGGCTCCACCAGCCAGGACGTCTTCGACACCGCCCTGATGCTGGTCGCGGACCGCACCCTCGCCGTCCTGGTGGCGGACCTGGAGCACATCGCGGGGTCGCTGCGCGCGCTGACCGAGGAGCACATGGGCGCCCTCATGGCCGGGCGCACCCTCGCGCTGCACGCGGTGCCGACGACGTTCGGCCTCAAGACGGCGGGCTGGCTGACCGCGGTGCGCGAGGCGACGGACCGGCTGCGGGCGCTGCGCGACGGCGGCCTCGTCGTCCAACTGGGCGGCGCCGCGGGCACCTTGGCGGGCTACGTCGAGTACGAGAGGCTGCGGCTCGGCGGACAGGGGAGCGAGGGGTACGCGCGACGCCTGACCGAACGGTTCGCCGCGGAGACCGGCCTGAGCGCCCCGGCCCTGCCCTGGCACAGCAACCGCCTGCCGGTCGCGGCCCTGGCCCATGAACTCGCCCTGGCCACCGGGGTCCTCGGGAAGATCGCGGTGGATGTGCAGTCCCTGGCCCGCACCGAGGTCGCCGAGGTCGCGGAGCCCGCCGCGGCGGGCCGGGGCGTCTCGTCGGCGATGCCGCAGAAGCGCAACCCCGCGCTCGCCACCCTGATCCGCTCGGCCGCCCTGCAAGTCCCCGCGTACGCCGGTGTGCTGACGCACGTGATGCTGTCGGAGGACGAGCGCTCGGCCGGTGCCTGGCACGCCGAATGGCAGCCGCTGCGCGAGTGTCTGCGGCTGGCCGGCGGCGCCGCGCACACCTGCCGCGAGTTGGTGGCGGGTCTTGAGGTGCGGCCCGAACGGATGCGGGAAAACCTAGGCATCACCGGTGGGCTGATCGTCTCCGAGCGGCTCGCGGCCGTACTCGCGCCCGTCCTCGGCAAGGCGGCCGCCAAGGACGTCATGAGCCGGGCCGCACACGAGTGCGCCACCTCCGGCCGCGCACTGTCCGAGGTGCTGGCCGGGGTGCCGGAGGTCGCCGCGCGCTTCGATCGCGGGAGGCTCGACGAGCTCCTGGATCCGGCCGGATACACGGGCGCCGCCGCCGAGTTGGCGCACGAGGCCCTGCGGCTGACGGCCGCACCCGCCGCCTCGACGCGCCGGGCCGCACCCGCCGCCTCGACGCGGCCGGGGGAGGGGGCCGCGTGAGCCGCGCCGAGTTGTTCGTCGGCTCCCTGCTGAACGCGGTGGCGCGGCCGGCCCCCGCCCTCGCGGGCCGCCTGGCCTTCGCGCTGTTCCGCACTCCGGTGCGGCGCGGCAAGGTCCTGCCCGCCGAACGCGCCGTCCACGAGCGCGCCACAACCGAGGAGTTGACGGTCAACGGCAAGCGGGTGCGGGTGTACCGCTGGGGCACCGGCGAGCGCCCGGTTCTCCTGGTGCACGGCTGGCAGTCCAGGGCCTCGCGGTACGCCGCGTTCGTGCCGTACCTGGAGGCGCTCGGCCTCACCCCGATCTCCTTCGACGCCCCCGGGCACGGGAGTTCGGGCGGCCGTGCCACGACGATCCTCGAATACCGCGAGATCATCGGCCGGCTCCAGCGGACGTACGGCGCGTTCCACTCGGTCGTCGCGCACTCCCTCGGCGCCACCGCCGTGCTCCTCGCGCTGCGCGGCGAGGTGAAGGCCGGGCGCCTGGTCACGGTCGCCGCGGTGAAGGACTTCGGGCACTTCCCCGACGCGTTCGCCCGGATCCTGGGGCTCGGCGAGGGTCTGCGCGAGGACCTGTGCGACCGCATCGAGCACCGTCTGTTCGCCGAAGTGACCGATCCCTGGAAGGAGTTCGACGCCACGTGCCGGCCGGAGGAGATCGACGTGCCGATGCTGATCATCCATGACACGGACGACGACATGGTGCCGGTGGCGCAGGCCCGCGCGCTGAAGGCGGCCCACGGGGACCGGGCGGAGCTGGTGGTCACCAGCGGGCTCGGCCACCGGAAGATCCTCGGCGAGCCGGCGATCGTCGACACCGCCCTGGAGTTCATCGCCCGGTAGCCCGGTAGCCCGGTAGCCCGGTAGCCCGGTAGCCCGGTAGCCCGGTAGCCCGGTCGACCGCTGTCCGTGCCGGTACGCCCTTTTAAATGAACGCACGGTCGTTTAGTTTTACCTGGCACCCGATGCGGCTGCGGATCCGACCACGAAGGGACCACCCATGACCACCAGTTCACCTCCCTCGCCCGGGGCAGGGCAGAGGGACGTCGCAGGTGTCGGCGACGAGCAGGCGCACGAGGCGGGGGCCGGCGCGTCGGCGTCCGCGAAGCTCGCGCTGTTCGTCGCCTCCGGTGCCACCTTCCTCGCCGTGCTCGACACCACGGTCGTCAACATCGCCTTCTCCGACCTGCGCGCCGACTTCACCGACGCCTCCCTGTCCCAGCTGACCTGGGTCGTCACCTCGTACACCGTCGTGTTCGCCGCGCTGCTCGCGGTCGCGGGCCGCGTCGCCGACGTCATCGGGCGCAAGCAGCTGTTCCTCTGGTCCACGATCCTGTTCACCCTCGCCTCGGTGCTCAGCGGGTTCGCGGGCGGCGTGCCGATGCTCGTCGGGGCGCGGGCGCTGCAGGGCGTCGGCGCCGCCGGCATGATCCCCTCGGCGCTCGGCCTGGTCCTCCAGCACACCCCGCCGGCCCGCCGGCAGGTCGCCGTCGGCGTCTGGGGCGCGGTCGGCTCCATGGCCGCGGCCGTCGGGCCGAGCCTCGGCGGACTCCTCGTGGACGTGTGGGGATGGCGCAGCGTCTTCCTGATCAACCTGCCGATCGGCCTCGCCATCGTGGCGATCTCCGCCCGCCTCGCCGGTGACACGCCGAGCGGACGCAAGCTGCCCGACCCGGTCGGCACGCTGGCCCTGGCCCTCGGCATCGGCGGTGTCGTCTTCGGCGTCACGCAGGGCACCGAGTGGGGCTGGGGCAGCGGCAGGGTCCTCGCGCTGATCGTCGGCGGCCTCGTGCTCGTCGTCCTCGCGCTGCTGCTCTCCTCGCGCCGGGCCGAGCCCGCCATCGAGCTGGACCTGTGGCGCAACCGCACCTTCGCCGCCACCAACGTCTCCTTGCTGCTCTTCGGCGCGGCGATGTACTCCTACCTCCTCAGCTCGCTGCTCTTCCTCAACGCCGTCTGGGGCTACTCCGAGCTGAAGGCGGGCCTCGCCGTCACGCCCGGCGCCTTCAGTGCCGCGCTCGGCGCGATCGTGGTGGGCCGCAGGGTCGGGGCGCGCTCGCAGTGGGCCGCGGTGGCCGGCGGCTCCCTGCTCTTCGGTGTCTCCTGCGCCGCGATGTACCTGCTGCTCGGCACCGAGCGGCAGTACGCGGCCGTCTGGCTCCCCATCGGGATCCTGGGCGGCCTCGGCATCGGTGGTGCGCTGACCGCCATCTCCAACGCCGCCACCGCCTCGCTCGAACCGCGCCGCTTCGCGTCCGGCACCGGCCTGCTGATGACGACCCGCCAGATCGGCGGCGCGCTCGGCATCGCGGCGCTCGCGGTGATCCTCGAAGGCCACGACGTCCTCGACGACACCGGGTACCTGCAGGTGTTCCTCGCCTGCGCCGTCGGCTCCGTCGCGGCAGCGGTGGCGACCCCCTGGATCCGCGCCCGCGCGCAGTAGGCGTCAGGCGTACGGGTGGCCGGTCCTCGCGGGCCGGCCACCCGCCCCGTACCCCGTAAGCCCGTAGCCCGTAAGCCCGTACCTCCCCCCCCTGATGCCCGCCCCCCGATCCCCGCAGTCCAGATCGACGACGACGTGAAGAGAGAGCCATGCCACCCATCGACCGGTCCGACCGAGCCGCCGCGCGCGTGGAGCACTCGCTCCTCGCCGAACTGCAGCCGGTGGTGGAGGAGAACCTGCACCGCCACCACGGGGTCGCCAAGGAGTGGTTCCCGCACGAGTACATCCCCTGGAGCGAGGGCCGGGACTTCGAGGGCCCGCTCGGGGGCGCGGCATGGGAGCCCCGGGAGGCCACCCTGCCGGAGGTCGCCCGCACCTCGCTCGTGGTGAACCTGCTGACCGAGGACAACCTGCCCGGCTACCACTTCGCGGTGGCCGAGTTCGGCAGGGACGGGGCCTGGGGCACCTGGGTCAACCGCTGGACGGCCGAGGAGGCCAGACACGGCACCGCGCTGCGCGACTACCTCCTGGTCACCCGGGCCGTCGACCCGCGTGCCCTGGAGCGGGCCCGGATGGCGCACATGGAGGCGGGTTACGACCGCCCCGACGGCTTCAGCGCCGTGCACGCGATCGCGTACGCCGCCTTCCAGGAGCTCGCCACCCGCATCTCGCACCGCAACACCGGCCACGTGAGCACCGATCCGGTCTGCGACGCCCTGCTCGCCCGGATCGCCGCGGACGAGAACCTCCACATGGTCTTCTACCGCAACCTCGTCGAGGCCACGTTCGAGCTGGCGCCCGACACCGCCATGGAGGTGGTCAGGGACGTCGTGACCGGATTCGAGATGCCCGGCTCCACGATCAAGGACTTCGGGCGCAAGTCGGCGGAGATCGCCATCGCGGGCATCTACGACCTGCGGCTGCACCACGACAACGTGGTCATGCCGATCCTGCGCAAGCTGCGCGTCTTCGAGCGCGGCGGGCTCGGCCCGGCGGGCGAGGCGGCCCGCGAGGAGCTCGCCGCCTTCCTGGCGAAGCTGGACGCCCAGGCCACGTCCTTCACCGACCGGCGCGAGGGCATCCGGGCGTCCCGCGCCAAGCGGGCGGCCGCCCTGGCCTCTTGACGGGAGCGCCGCGCTCCCGAGGACCCCGCACTCGCGCAGAGGACCCGCACTCGCGCAGAGGACCCCGCACTCGCGCAGAGGACCCCGCACTCCCGAGAACCCTCCGTGACGGCACCAAGACGGCACCAACCGGCGAACAGGACAAGCTCATCAGTACCGACAGAGTTCAACTGTCCCCGTACCAGCGTGACATCTGGTTCGCGGAGTACCGGGCGCCCGGCAGCCCGCAGTTCAACGGTGCCGTCTACGAACGGTTCACCGGGGCCGTCGACGGTGAGCTCCTGCGCGCGTGCTTCACCCGCGTCCTGGAGCGGCACGACACCTTCCGGCTGCGGTTCGACGACGCCGACGGCGTGCCGTGCCAGTGGCTCGCCGACGCCCTGACCGACGACGGTGAACCCGCGGTCGACCTCGTCGACCTCTCCGCGGAGCCCGACCCCGAGGCGGCCTGCCGCGCCTGGCGCGAGCGGGCCATGGCCACCCCCTTCGAGCTGCGCGGCCGGCGCCTGTTCCGGGCGGCGCTGCTGCGCGAAGGGGACGACGCGGTGCAGCTCTTCCTGAAGGGGCACCACCTGCTGCTCGACGGGCGCGGCGCGGAGGTCCTGCACACCGAACTCGTGGAGGACTACGCGCGCCGGGCCCGGGGGCAGCAGCCACGGGACCGCGGCCCCGCCCCGTCCGTGCTCGCCGCCGTCACCGGCCGCGACGACTACTTCGCCGGCCAGGAGTACGCGGACGACCGGACGCATCACCGCGCCGAACTGGCCCTGATGGACCCGGACTTCTTCGCCCGGCGCGTCCCGCCGGGCGGCTCCTCCTTCGGGCTGCACTCCTTCACGCTGCCGGGCGCCGTGGTCGAGAGCATCAAGGAGAGCGGCAGCACGCCCTTCGCCTACCTCGCGGCCGCGCTCGGCACCTGGCTCGCCCGCGTGCACCGGTCCGCGCAGGCCGTGATCGGCGTACCCCTGCTCAACCGGCGCACCCGGGCCGAGCTGACGGCTGTCGCGCAGTACGCCAACACTCTGCCGCTGCGCATCGAGATACCGGAGGGGAAGCCGCTCGCGGGCGTCGCCGCAAGCGTCCAGGAGTCGGTGGACGCACTCCAGCAGCACCAGCGGCTGCCGATCGGTGACCTGCTGCGGGAACTGCCCGCGGACGGGTCCAAGGAGCGCAGGCTCTTCGACGTCACCCTCTCCTACATGACGCTGCGCAACCCGCTGCCGCTGGACGGCGTGCGGCGCGGGGGAGTGTCCTTCACGGCTCCGCCGCACGACCAGGAGGCGCTCGCCGTCGCCGTCGTCGGCGCCCGGGGCAGCTCGGACCTGCGGGTCGAAGTGCGGTACGCCACCGACGTGTTCGACGACGACCTGTCCGTCACCTCGCTGGTGGAGCACCTGACGGCACTGATCGCGCACGGGCTCGACAAGCCCGAACTGGCCGCGGACGAGCTGCACATGCTCGGCGCCCGCGAGCAGGAGGACCTCCAGCGCTTCGCCCGGGGCCCGCGCGTGCCGTTCGCCGACCACACGACCCTGCACGCCCTCTTCGAGGAACGGGCGGTCCGCCACCCCGGCCGTACGGCCGTGCTCGCCGCCGACGGCCAGGACAGCATCGACTACGCCGAACTCGACGCCCTCGCCAACCAGGTGGGCCGGTCGCTGCGCGCACGCGGCGTGGGCCGGGACGACCGGGTCGCCGTGCTGATGGAACGCGGCCCGCGGATGCTCGCGACCCTCCTCGGCGTCCTCAAATCCGGCGGCGCGTACGTCCCCGTCGACCCAGGGCATCCCGCGGCGCGCATCGGGCACATCCTGCGGGACAGCGCCGCCAAGGTCGTCGTCACCGACGCCGGCGCCCCCGCCGACCTGCCGGTGCCGGCGGGGACGCCCGTGTGCCCCGTCGACGACCTGACGCGGGGTCCCGCGGACCGCCTGGAACCCGTGTCGGGCCCCCGCGACCTGGCCTACGTCATCTACACCTCCGGCTCGACGGGCCGCCCCAAGGGCGTGATGGTCGAGCACCGGTCGGTGGTCAACCGCCTCGCCTGGATGCAGCGCGCCCTGCCGATCGGCCCGGACGACGTCCTCCTGCAGAAGACCCCCATCTCCTTCGACGTCTCGGTGTGGGAACTGTTCTGGTGGGCGATCGAGGGCGCCCGCGTGGCGCTGCCGCCGCCCGGCGCGGAGAAGGACCCGCGCCGGCTCCTGCGGACCATCGCCCGGCACCGCGTCAGCGTCGTACATTTCGTGCCCTCCATGCTGGGCCCCTTCCTCGACCTCATCGAGGAGTCGCCCCACCACCGCGACCTGGCGGGCTCGCTGCGCCACGTGGTCTGCAGCGGAGAGGCACTGCCCCCGGGCCGCGTCGACCGGTTCAACCGCGTCTTCGCCGGTCTCGCGCAGGCCCCGACGCTGAGCAATCTGTACGGGCCGACCGAGGCGACCGTCGACGTCAGCGCCCACACCTGCCCGGCCGACCCGGAGCGGCCCGTCACCCGCGTCCCCATCGGACGCCCCATCGACAACACGGAGTTGTACGTCGTCGACGCGGGCGGCGCGCCCCAGCCCGTCGGCGTACCCGGCGAACTGTGCATCGCGGGCGTCGGGCTCGCCCGCGGCTACCTCGGGCGGCCCGACCTGACCCGGGAGGCGTTCGTCCCCGCGCCGTTCGTCGAGGGCGGCAGGCTCTACCGCACCGGCGACCTCGCCCGCTGGCTCGCCGACGGCACCCTGGAGTACCTCGGCCGCATCGACGGCCAGGTGAAGATCCGCGGCAACCGCGTCGAGCCCGGCGAGGTGCGGGACGCCCTGGCCCGGATAACCGGCGTACGGGACGCCGCCGTCGTGGACCGCACGTCGGAGCGGCGCGGCACCCATCTCGTGGGTTACTACACGGGCGACCACGACCTTGACGCGACGGAGGCCAGGCGCCAACTGGCCCGGGAACTCCCGGACTTCATGCTCCCCGCGCACCTCCTGCGGATCGACGCGATACCCCTGACCCCCAACGGCAAGCTGGACCGGCGCGCACTGCCGGAGCCGGACGCGGGCCACCGCGAGCCGGGTGCCGCGCCCCGCACCGAGGTCGAGCGTGTCCTCGTCGGCATCTGGGCGGACGTGCTCGGCGTGGCGCGGGTCGGCATCCACGACGACTACCACGCGCTCGGCGGCGACTCGCTGCTGATGCTGCGCCTGCGCGCCGACGCCGAGCGGCAGGGCGTCCACTTCGCGCTGAACGACCTCGTGCGCCACCCCACGATCGCGGCCCTCGCCACCCACGCCACCATGGGGCCCGCGGGGCCCGCCGCCGAGCTGCCGCCCTTCGCGCTCGTCTCCCGCGTGGACCGGGCCCGCCTCGCGGACGCCGTCGACGCCTGGCCCCTCAGCCGCCTCCAGCTGGGACTCGTCTACCACAGCCGGCAGAGCGAGCGGTCCGCCGTCTATCACGACGTCTTCCGCTACCAGCTGGCGACGGCCTGGGACGAGCCGCGCTTTCGCGCCGCCTTCGCGCGGCTCGTCGCCCGGCACCCCGCGCTGCGCTCCACGTTCGACCTCGGCGGATTCACCGAGCCCCTGCAGATCGTGCACGCGGGCGCGGAATCGGGCGCGGAGTCGGGCGCGGCCGGTGGCCTTGAGGTGGTCGACCTGCGTGGCCGCACCGGGCGGGAGGCCGAGGCCGAGATCCTCGCGCACGTCGAGCAACGCCGCTTCCACCGTTACGAGTTCGGGGACGCGCCGCTCCATCTGTTCCGGGCCCATGTCCGCGAGGACGGCGTCGACCTGGTCCTGAGCTTCCACCACGCGCTGCTCGACGGCGGCAGCGTCGCGAGCCTCATCAGGGAACTCCTCCAGGACTACCTGCACGCGCTGGGCGGGAACATCGGCCCCGTCACCGACGACGCTCCGCCCGCCGCCGCCCATCACGTGCGGGGCGAGCGCGACGCGCTGGCCGACACCGCGGCGCGCGAGCACTGGAAGGCGGTGACGGCGGGGGCCGAGGCGCTGCGGCTCGACGGCTTCGGGCCCGCCGAACCCCCGCGCGAGGAGGGGGCGGTGATCCGGCTCGTCCCCCTTCCCGACGAGGTCGTCCACGGCGCCCGCGCCCTCGCCAGGGAGCAGGCCCTGCCGTTCAAGTCCCTGCTGTTCGCCGCGTACGCCCTGACGCTGCGGCTGTTCTCCGGTGCGGCCGACTTCACCACCGGTCTGATCACCCACAACAGACCGGAGCGCGCGGGCGCCGAGCGGATGGCGGGGCTCTTCCTCAACACCGTGCCCATCAGGGTCGGCGGCCCCGCGTCCGTCGGCTCCGAGCAAGAGTCCGGGGGCAGTTGGCTCGATGTCGTACGGGAGCTGTTCCGGCAGGAGCGCGTAGGCCACCCCCACCAGCGCTACCCGCTCAGCGCCGTCCAGGAGGACCACGGCGCCCCGGTGCTGCACACGGCGTTCAACTACGTGCACTTCCACGTCCTCTCCGACGTGCTGGGCCTGCCCGGCCTGCGCCTCAAGGAGTTCACGGCCTGGGAGGAGACCGACTTCCAGCTCCTCGTCAACGCCTTCACGCACCCGGTCGACGGCACGGTGACCCTGCGCGTCGACGGCGACGGGCGCGGCATCACCCCGGCCCAGGCCCAGCTCTTCGGCGACACCTGCGCCGAGGTGCTGCGCCGGATCGTCACCGAGCCTGACGAGCGGCCCGACTTCGGCTTCCTCACCGAGGGACTCGCTACGGAGCCCGAGCGCACAGGTGCCGGTGTGACGGGCGACGGCGTGACGGGCGACGACGCGGTGGGTGACGATGCGGTGGTCGACGACGCGGTGGGCGCCGGCGCCTATGACGAGGACGTGGTGCGTCTCTTCAGGCGGCAGGCCGACCGCACACCTGGCACGCCGGCCCTGTCCGACGGCGAAACCACCTGGACCTACCGCGAGTTGAGGGACCACGCCGAACGGGTGGCGCGACGGCTCGTCGCCATCGGCGCCCGCCCCGGCGACCGTATCGCCACCGCCATGGACCGCTCCCCGGAGACGATCGCCGCCATCCTCGGCACCGCCATGGCCGGTGCCGCGTGCGTGCCGCTGGACACCGGCTACCCGGCGGCCAGGATCGCCGCCATGGTGGAGCTGGCGCGGCCGCTGCGGATCATCGCCCACCGGGCGGACGCCGGTCAGCTCGGCGACCCCGCGCTGTTGCTGACGGCGGAGTCACTGTTCGACACGGAGACGCTCGCCACCCCGGAGGCCCCGGAGGCGCCAGAGACCCCAGAGACCCAAGGTACCTCCGAGACCCCCGAGACCCCGGAAGACTCCCGCGCGGCGCCTCCCGCCGACCCCCTCGACCCGGACAGCCCCGCGTACATCCTGTTCACCTCCGGCTCCACCGGCCGCCCTAAGGGCGTGGTGATGCCGCACCGTTCGCTCGCCAACCTGATCGGGTGGCAGATCCGGGCGGCCAGTTCGGCCGCGGGTGAGCCCACCGCGCAGTACGCGCCGCTCAGCTTCGACGTCTCCTTCCAGGAGATCTACTCCACGCTCTGCTCGGGCGGCACCCTGTGCCTGGTGCCGGAGGAGGAACGGCGGGACATGCCGGCGCTGATCAGGCTGCTCGACCGCGAGGGCGTGGCGCGGATCTTCCTGCCGTACGTCGTCCTGCAGCAGCTCGCCGAGGCCTCCGCCGCACTCGGTCTCGTGCCGCGGGGGCTGCGGGTGATCTGCTCCGCAGGGGAGCAGTTGCGGGTCACCGACGACATCCGGACGCTGTTCGCCGCACTGCCGGGGGCGATCCTGGAGAACCAGTACGGACCGACCGAGTCACACGTGGTGTCCACCCACACCCTGGCCGGCGACCCGGCGGCCCTCCCGGCCATCGTCCCGATCGGCACGCCGCTCCCCGGCACCGGCGTGCTGGTGCTCGACCCGTCGGGCCGCCCCGTGGCGACCGGGGTGAAGGGCGAGCTGTACCTCACGGGTGTCGCGCTCGCCGACGGGTACCTCGGCGAACCGGCGCTGACCGAGGAACGTTTCGTACTCCTCGCGCGGCCCGGCGGCGATGTCGGCGCCTACCGGACCGGTGACCTGGGGTTCGTGCTGCCCGGCGGCGCCCTCGTGTACGCGGGCCGGGCCGACGCTCAGGTGAAGGTCCGCGGCTACCGCGTCGAGCCGGCCGAGGCCGAACTCGCCCTCGTACGGCTCGCGTCCGGGCCCGCGGGCGCCGGCGTCAAGGAAGCGGCCGTGGTCGCGCGACCCGATGCGGACGGGGCCACCGAGCTCGTGGCCTTCCTGGTCGGCGACCCCGCCGCCACCGATCTGGCGGCGCTGGGCGGCTCGTTGCGCGCGCTCCTGCCGGAGTTCATGGTGCCCCGGCACTTCGCGTGGCTGCCCGCGCTTCCGCTGACACCGAGCGGCAAGAGGGACGACAGGGCGCTGCGGAGCCTGCCCCTCGGCCGGACCGGCGCGGCGGACGACCGGCCCGCGCCCAGGGACGGGTACGAACGGACCCTGGTGGAGCTGATCGAGGGCCTGCTCGGCGTCGACGGCGTGGGGCTCCACGACGACATCTTCGCGCTGGGCGCCACCTCGCTCACCACCATGCGGCTCGTGGTCCTCATCGAGCAGCGGTACGGCGTCTCCGTCCCCCTCTCGCGGTTCGTCTCGGCGCCGACCGTGGCGGCGCTCGCGGAGCTCCTGCGGGCCGGGGGAGCCCGGCTCTCCTTCGACCCCCTGGTGCCGATCCGCGGCGAGGGCGACGGAAACCCGCTGTTCCTCGTCCACCCCATGGGCGGCAACGTCCTCTGCTACCTGCCGCTGGCCCGCCATCTGCCCGCCGGCCGGCCGCTCTTCGCCTTCCAGGCGTCCGGCGGCGACCCGGGCACCGAGCCGCTGCGCTCCGTCCCCGCCATCGCCGCGAGCTACATCGAGGCGATGCGCAGGGTGCGCCCCGAGGGCCCGTACACCGTCGGCGGCTGGTCCTTCGGCGGCTTCGTGGCCTTCGAGATGGCGCGCCAACTGCGGGCCGCGGGCCACGAGGTGGCGGAGACGATCCTCCTGGACACCGTGGCCCTCGGCCCCGTCGAGGAACGGCAGGGGTACACCGACGAGGCGCTGCTCGGCTGGTTCTTCTGGGAGCTGCTCCTGCTCGGCCGCGGTGGCGACTCGCCGCTGGAGGCCATCCCTGCCGAACTCGCCACGCTCAAGCAGAAGTTCGACTTCATCGCGAGGACGGCCGCGGACGAGGGCATCCTGCCCGCGGACAGCGACGGCTCGCTCGTCGGCCGGCTGTTCGGGGTGTACGAGGCCAACTGGCGCGCCACCCAGGACTACCGGCCCACCCCCGGCGCCGACGACATCACCCTCGTACGAGCCACTGAGCCGCTGCCTCAGGTGCTGCGGGCGATGCACGGCGCGGGCGGCACGCAGCACACCGACCCCGTGAACGGGTGGCGCTCCCTGACCAGCGGCCACGTGAAGGTCGTCCCCGTACCCGGCGACCACCTTTCGATCATGGAGGAGCCGTACGTGGCCGATGTGGCGGCAGCGATCGCCGGACCGAGCGGCCCGAGCGGACCGAGCGGACTGGCCGGATCGAGCACCACCGACAGCAGTCAGAACACCGAGAGCACCGAGAGCACCCAAAGCACCGCCGAGAAGGGACACCCCCGTGTCTGAACGCACCGCCCCCCGAGCCATCGTGATCGGCGCCGGCATCGGCGGCCTCGCGACCGCCCTGACCCTGCGCCGCGTGGGCATGGAGGTGGAGGTCTACGAACGCGCCCCCGAACTGCGCCCCGCGGGCTTCGGAATCTCCGTGATGAGCAACGCGGTGGCCGCTCTGCGCGCCCTGGACATCGACCTCGGCCTGGAGAAGCGCGGGCAGACGATCCTGCACACCGGGATCATGACCGACAAGGGCCGCACGCTCCGCTCGCTGCCGGTCGAGACGGCGGGCGACCGGCTCGGCGCCCCGAGCGTCGCCATGTACCGGGGCGACCTCCAGGAGGCCCTGCTGGACGCGCTCGGTGGCCTGCCCGTACGGACCGGCGCGGTGGCCACCGGCTACACCACCACGGGCGACGGCGTACGCGTCACCTTCGAGGACGGCAGGGAGGCCACCGGCTCCGTCCTGATCGGCGCCGACGGCATCAACTCCGCGATCCGCGCCCAGATCACCGGGAGCGCGCAGACTCCGACCTACGGTGGCTTCCTGTGCTGGCTCTCCGTGACGCCGTTCTCCCACCCGAGGATCACCAAGGGGTTCAACGCCCACTACTGGGGGCTCGGCCGCAGGTTCGGCATCCACGACGTGGGCAAGGGCCGCGCCTACTGGTGGGGCACCGTGAACATGCCGGCCGAGGCCGCCCGCACCTGGGACGGCGACAAGGAGCGGATCACGCGCGCCTACGCGGGCTGGGCGGACGAGGTGCGCGAGGCGATCAGGACCACGCCGGCCGAGGACATCGTCGCCGTACCGGCGCAGGACCGGCCGTTCCTGGAGAACTGGGGGGACGGACCCGTGACGCTCCTCGGGGACGCCGCCCACCCCATGCTGCCCAGCCTCGGCCAGGGCGGCAGCACCGCCATCGAGGACGCCGTGGTCCTCGCGCAGTGCCTGGCCGCACGCAAGGACGAGGACCCGGTCGCGGCCCTGCGCGCGTACGAGCGGATGCGGCGCGAACGCACCAGGGAAATGGTGGAGGTCTCCCGCAAGTTCGCCGCCTTCGAGCAGCTGGAGAACCCCGCCCTGCGCGCCGTCCGCGACGTCTATCTGCGCTGCGCCCCCCAGTCCGTGCTGTTCAAGCCGTTCCAGCGGGCCCTGACCCCCCAACTGCTCGACGCATGACCCACCGACCCACGGGAGCACCCATGCACCACCCCGATTCCGCCGCCGCCCGGGCCAAGGACGTCGTACGCGACTACCTCACGGCCCTGCGCGAGCGTGACGCCGCGGCTCTGCCACGGCTGATCGCCGCCGACGCCGTCTTCCGCATACCGGGCGACCACCCGGTGGCGGGCACCTGGAAGGGGCTCGCGGAGATCGCCGAGAAGTTCCTGCTGCCCATGGGGGAGCGCTTCGATCCGACGGCGGAGTACACGGTCGACGTCCGCCACGTCATCGCCGAGGGCGGCGAGGTGTCGGTCGAGTGCGTCACCCGGGCCACGACCCGGGACGGCGCGCCGTACGCCCTGGACATCACCGCCCAGTTCACGGTGGAGGACGGCCGGATCACGAGCATGCGGGAGTACTTCGACACGCAGTACTTCGCCCGCACGCTCTTCGGCCGGGGCTGAGAGGGGGCGGGGCGGGGCGGGATGAGGCGGGGTTCGTCCCGCCCCACTTCACGTACGACCTGCGTACGACCTGCGTACGGCCTACGGTCGGCGTCCCACGACGAGGCGCAGCCCGAGCGTCACGTCCGCCCACTCCGCGCGGACCTGACCGAACCCGGCGGCCCGCAGCGACTCCTCGACGTCGATCTCGGGCGCCAACGCGCCGCCCAGGACGGCGAGTTCGAGCCGCGCGGCAGCCGCCCCCAGCCGGCGTCCGGGCGGGAGCGGGCACGGCACGACGAGCCAGCCGCCCGGCAGGAGCGCCCGCGCGGCGTCGGCCACCTCCCGTCGCAGTCCTTCGGCCGTACGGCCGCCCGCGGGCAGCCAGGCCAGGGCGAGCCCGTCGTCCGCCGCGAAGCGCGCACGCTCCCCGGCCTCCCCGGCCCGTACGTCGACCCGCGCGAGGGCACCGCCCCGGGCCGGTGAGTCGACCTCCACCGCCACCTGTTCCGGCTCCAGCGCGAGCACCGGCACGAACGGGATGTGCCGGGCGAGATGCGCGGCGGTGCGGCCCCCGTCGCCGGCCGCGCAGCCCACCCGCGCGCCGGGGGCGTCCAGCGTCCAGGGCAGCCCTTCGAGCCGTCCGAGCAGCGTGTCGACGAGCGCGTCGACGAGTACCGGTGCCTCCCCGCCGCAGCCCGGCACCATCGTGCGCACCGGATCCAGGGTCCCGGCGCGCAGCCGGGCGCCCGCGACGGCCGTGCGCCGCAGCCGCGCCGCGAACGCCGCGGCGCGCGGCCCGCCGACGAGGACCCGCCGCAGACCGGGGTCGACGACATGGCGTCCCGCGTCGTCCCTGCGCGTCAGCGACGCGTCGCCGAGGACCCGCAGAAGCCCCTCGGTCAGGGCTTCGGTCAGGTCTTCGGTCAGGTGTTCCGGGAGGCCCTCGGCCGCCTCCTCGGTCGTCGCGGGCCGTACGAGGCGGTTCAGGAGCCCCGTCTCGTACGCCACCGTGCACGCCACCAGGGCCCAGGCCCGCTCCGCCACCTCGGCGAGCCGCCCCTCGAACAGGCCCGCGGGGCCCGCCGGCAGCGCGTCGGGCCGCTGCCCGGACCGCACGGCGGCAAGGAGGGTGTGGGCGCGGTCGAGCAGCGCGGTCAGCGCGCCGAGCCGGTCGGGCGCGACGTCCTCGCCGAGCCCCGCGGCGGCGACCCCCTCGCGCACCGCGTCGGCGAGCGCTCCCTGTCCCGACGCGCCGATCCCCGAGGCCCCGATCCCCGACGTGCCGGCCCCCGACGTGTCGGCCGCGTACCACTGTTCGACCGCGTGCAGCGCCCACCAGGCGTCGGCGCACCGGGCGACGGAACGCTCGGCGGCGTCCTCGCGGGCCCGCCTGCCCTCCAGGTCGACGATCGCGCGCTGCCCGAGCTGGATGAGGAGGGTCTCCTGGGAACCCTGCCCGGAGACCAGCCCGAGGACGTCGCGCATGAACCGTTCCCAGGGGAACGCGGACATGTACGCCTCGCCGCCTTGCAGGCCCATCACGAGCCGGCCCACCCGCAGCGCGCACTCCGCGGTCCGGTGTTTGGCGACGGTCGCGAACTCGTCGAAGTGCGGGTCGCGTCCGGGCGAGCGGGTGCCGTCGAGGGCGCGGTGGACGGTCGCGCGTGCGCTCTGCAGCAGCATGCGCATCTCGCCGACCGTCCGTTCCACGTTGCTGTGGTCGAGCACGGGACGGCCGCCGCGCCTGCGCGAGGCGAGCGACTCCACGCACGCGTCGACGACCCCGTCCAGTGCGCCGAGCACGCCGCAGGCGCTCATCGTGCGGCGGATGCGGGCGTACGTGTTGAGCTCGCTGAGCGCGTCGGCCCGCCACACCAGACGCCACGCGGGCAGCCGCACGTCGTGCAGGACGACCTGGCCGAGACCCATCGTGTGCAGGCCCATGGTGTCCATGTGCAGGGCGCTCACCCCCGGGTCGTCCTTCTCGACGGCGAAGGCGAGCATGTCGTTGGACGCCTCGTCGCGCAGGAACAGGATGAACAGATCGGCGAACCGGGCACCGGCGAGGAACCGTTTGGCGCCGTTCAGCACCCATGTGTCGCCGTCGAGACGCGCGGTGGACCGGTAGTCGTACGGATCCCGGTTCTCGTAGGCGCCCTGCACCCCGAAGCGCCGCCCGGCCAGCAGGTCGGGGACGTAGGCCTCGATCAGTTCCGGCCTGCCGCTGGAGAGGATCAACTCGGTGATCTCGACGGTGATGTCGAGCAGCACGGCGAACCCGGGATCGCGCGAGAGCCGGGCCACCTCCTCGACCACCACGCCCCAGGCGAGCTTGTCCCTGCCGTCGCCGCCCGCCCCGACCGGCAGCGAGAAGCGCAGCAGACCGAGGCGCCCGCCTCCTCGAACAGGCGCCGGTCGAGGGGTTCACGCCGGTGGTTGAGGAAGTACGAGCCCGGGTTGACGCGGTCCAGGACGAAGCCCCCGAACCGGTGCCGCGCCTCCAGCCTGACCCGCTCCACCTCGTCGTCGAGCGTGGCGTGCGCGCGGTCCCCGCGGTTCATCACGTCCACCGCGTGGGCCCGGCGCGTCACGCCGCCCCGCCGGAAGCGTCGGGGCCCGCGGCGGCGCCCAGTGCGCGCACCAGGTCGTCGAGGGACTCGTCGCCGAGGAACCGGTCGAGGGCGATGACGGCGCCGGTGCGCTCCTCGACCTCCACGGAGAGCTGGGCCGCGGTGAGCGAGTCGATGCCGAGTTCGCCGAGCGGCCGGTCGACGGCCAGTTCGTCGTCGATGCCGAGCAACTCCCCGATCAGCGCCGGGAGCCAGGCCCCCGCGGACTCGGCGTGGACGTGCGTATGGTCGATCGTGGTGATGGCGTACTCCCAGGATTCGTTCCGACGCCGGCCGGCGGCCGGCCATGGGTCAGCCGCGGTGCAGTCGCGGATCAGCCGCGGTGCAGTCGCAATTCAGTCGCGGTACTGCGGTGCGATCCGCAGCGGTACGAGCGAGAACGCCCGGTCCCCGTCGTCCAGTTGGACGAGATGGCGCACCAGCAGATCCTCGGCCTCGGGGTCGGGCGCGACCGGGCGGCCGAGCCGGGCGAGGACACGGCGCAGAGCGAGCGAGACCCAGTGCCGCTCCGCGGCGAGCCCGCCGAGACTCCCGCCGCGCAGGCGCCAGGTGTGCAGGACACAGGCGGCCGCGTGCACCAGACAGTGCGTGCGGGCCGCCTCGTACGCGTCGGTCGTGCGCCGGGTGCCGAGAGCCCGGAACGCCGCCCGGTTCTCGTCGCGGACCGCCAGCAACGTACGGGCCATGAACCCGAGTTCGGCGTCGTCGGCCAGTTCGTGCACGGCCTCGTCGAGGGAGTCGACGACCTCGTCGGCGCCGCCGAAGGCCAGTGCGGGCCGCAGCTCGCGCGGGGCCGGGGACGGCGCGGGATCGCCGAACCCGAAGAGCAGCGGGAGCGGCACCTGCGCGGACCCGCGCGGACGTCGTGCTGCGGCGGTCAACTGGGCGCGCACCGTGTCGAGTTGGACGAGTTCGGTGCCCTCGAAGACCGGCGTGACGGACACGTCGCGCAGCAGCTTCTGGAACGCGCCGCCCGCGACGCCCTCGCGCAGATGGGCCCGCGCGGAGAGCACTTCGCCGCAGGCGTGCACGGCGTCCACGCACAGCCGCGGCACCGCGTACTTCGCCACCGCGGACCACAGCGCCATCCGGCGGCGCGCCACATCCAGCCCGCGCGCGGCCGCCAGCTCCGTGCACTCGGCGATGAGCAGATCGGTGAAGGCCCGGGCGAGCAGCGAACGCACCGGAGGCAGGGCGAGCGCGGGCTGCCCGTACAGGACGCGGTCGCGGGCGTGCCGCAGCGCCACGCGCAGGGCCGTGTCGGCCGCGCCGAGACTGCTCGCGCCGACCAGGGTCCGGGTGAACTGCAGCATCCCCGAGACCATCTCGATGCCGCGCCCCGGCCGCCCGAGCACGGCGTCGGCGCCGACCCGGCACCCGTCCAACTCGAAGCCGCTCAGGTCGTGCCCGCGCAGCCCGTGCGTGCGGACCTTCGGCAGCCGTCGCACGCCGTGGCCGCCGATGGCCTCGAAGTCGAGCAGGAACAGGCCGTACGACGGGTCGCAGGCGGCGAGCACGGTGGCGAAGGCGGACCTGCTGCCGTTGCCCACCAGCCACTTCGTGCCGTCCAGCGCATGCCCCCCGGCGTCGGGGACGGCGCGGGTCGCGGTGGCGAGCAGGTCGCTGCCCGCCGCCTCCTCGCTGATGCCCGCCGTTCCCCAGGCCCGCCCGAGCACCAGGTCGGCGACGCGGCGCCGCTGTTCCTCCGTACCCCAGACCCAGACCGGTGTCGCGGCGAGCAGCGTCGAACCGAACCCCACGGAGACCGCCAGATCGTGGCGGGACACCACGCGCGCGACCGCCGCGAACGCCTCGAACGAGGCGAGAGCGCCGCCCTCGGAGACGGGCACCAGGTGCCGGTGGAGACCGGCCGCCCAGGCCGCCTCGTAGGCGGCGGTGGGCTCGCTCTCGTGTTCGTCCGCGCGCAGGCCCCCGGCCAGCGACATGCCACTCCCGGGGTCGAACGGGCAGCCGAGCGCCGCCTCCAGGCGCGCCGCGTCCTCGAAGGCGGACGGCGTGGCCCCGGCGACGGACGGGGACTCCGCGGCGACGGGAAAGGACTCCGCAGCCACGGGAGGGGACCCCGCGGCGCGCCGTGTCTCTTCCCCGGCCCCGACGGCGGTCATATGCGCTCCACCACGAGGGCGCAGGGCCCGCCGTCGTCCTCGGCGAGCCCGATCTCGTGGACGAAGGCGAGCTCGCCGCCGTGCCGGTACGCCGTGCTGCGGATCTCCAGGAGGTCCCACAGCTGACCCGAGCGCAACCAGGTCACATCCACCTTGCGGATCCCGTCGGCCAGTGCGCGGCGCAGCTCGGGCGCCGAACGGCCGTGCCGGAGCACGAGTTCCTCCCGGGCGCCCGCGGCGAACCCGAGCGTCTCGGCCCAGTACCACTGGTCGGCCACCTCGCAGTGGTGGCGGTGTACCCGGTACGACGTGGTGCCGGTGGCGAGCCGCTCCCCGTCCCGCTCGAACCGGGCGCGCAGCGCGCGGACGGCGGAGCGGTGCGGCGAGCGCTCGAACTCGTCGTCCTCGAAGGCGGCGACGAGCGCGCCGGGCAGCGGCGCGGGCGTTCCGGAGAGCGCCTGGTCGCCGCCGAGCCGCAGCGGCACCGAGGCACCCCGCGTGCGTACCGCGACACCGGCGGGGCCACGCAGCGTCATCTCCACCTCCAGCTGCGAGGAGGCGGGGCCGCGCAGCCGTGCCCGTACGTCCACGAGCGCCGCGTCGGCGTCGAGGAAGCCGAAGGGCGAGGCGTACTCCAACTGCCAGGACCACAGCACGAAGCCGACCCGATGCTCGGCCACCAGGGCGCGGTGGCTGCACACGTGGTCGCGCAGCCAGCGCGCGCCGGCCTGGAAGGCGAGCCTGCCGACGGCGGTGGTGCCCAGCTGCGTGGGCGTGAACTGGCCCGCGTCGAGCACGGTCTCGTAGGTCGAGGTACGGGGCATCGGCTAGCCCCCGGAGATCGCGGTGACGATGTCCACCCGGTCGTCCTCGGCCGCCTCGCGGTCCAGCTCGCCCTGGGTGAGCCGTTCGCCGTTGAGGGCGATGAGGTGGGTCGGGCGTACGGTCCCGTCCCGGTCGAGCAGCACCTCGCTCAGCCGCGGGTAGCGCTCGGTCAGCCCGGTGAGGCCGGCGCGCACGGTGGCGCCGTCGACCTCGATCTCGTTCTCGTAGTCGGTGAAGCGGAGCAGGACGCCCCTGACCTTGACGATCATCGCCGGGCCCTTTCGTCGGTGCTTGCGAGTTGCGCCAGTTCGCCGGCGAGGTAGTGCCGGCGGGCCAGCCAGCGCTGGACCTTTCCGCTGGAGGTCTTGGGGACGGTCCGCGGCCGCACCAGGACGACGGCGCCCGGCCTGATGTTCAGCTCCCTCGACACGGCCCTGCGGATGCCGTCGATGGTCTCGGCGTACGACTCTTCGTCAGCGACGTCCGCCTCGTACACCACGACGAGCCGCTCGGCACCGCCCGCCGCGTCCTCGACCCCGAACACCGCGCCGCAGTTGCGCCGGATGCCGGGGACCGCGGCCTCGCAGACCCGCTCGACGTCGACCGGATAAAGATTGCGGCCGTTGATGACGACGAGGTCCTTGAGCCGCCCGGCGACGAAGAGTTCGTCGTCCAGGACGAAGCCGAGATCGCCGGTGCGCAGATACGGGCCTTCGCCGGCCGTGGTCCGCGCGCCGAACGTCTCGGCGGTCTCGTCCGGACGCCGCCAGTACCCGTCGGTGACGCTCGGCGAGTCGACCCAGATCTCGCCGACCGTCCCGTCCGCGAGGGGCTCGCGGGTGGCCGGATCGGCGATCAGGAGCCGGGTGCCGGGCCCCGGCCTGCCGCAGCTCACCAGCGATCTCGTCGGCTGCCCCGGCTGCGCGGGCCGTGCCGTGCCGTGCGTCTCCAGTGCCTCGCGGTCCACCGAGAGCGTCTGCCAGCCGCCGAGTGGTTTGCCGCCCGTCACGTACAGCGTCGCCTCGGCCAGCCCGTAACACGGCAGGAACGAGGCGGCCCGGAAACCGGCGGGCCCGAAGCGCGCCGCGAACCGCTCCATCGTCTCGGCCCGCACGGGCTCCGCGCCGGTGAAGGCGAGTTCGACCCCGGACAGGTCGAGCCCGTCGACCTCCGCGTCCGTCGCACGGCGCACACAGAGGTCGTACGCGAAGTTCGGCGCGCCGATGATCGTCGCGCGGTACCGGGAGACCATCCGCAGCCAGGACAAGGGGCGGCGCAGGAACGTCACCGGTGACATGAGGGTCACCGGGATGCCGGTGGCGAGCGGGGTGAGGATGCCGCCGACCAGGCCCATGTCGTGGTAGGGCGGCAGCCACAGCCCGCCGGAGCTGCCGGGGTGGATCCCGAAACCGCGGGCGATCTCCGCGCAGTTGGCCCGCAGTCTGGCCTGGTCGAGCAGGACGCCCCGCGGCAGCGCCGTCGAACCGGAGGTGTACTGCAGCAGCGCGGGCACGCCGGGCCGGGGCGCGAGCGGCGCCACCCCCGGGCCCGTCGGGTCGAGCGTGTCGGTGGCGAGCAGGCGCGGGGCCCGGCCGCCGAGAGTGGTGGTGAGCCAGTCCGCCATGAGCGGCGCGATGTCCGACGTGGTCAGGACGGTGCTCGCCCCGGCGTCCTCGATGATGGCGGCGAGCCGGGGCAGGGTGCGCGCGAGCCGGGCCGGGTCCGGCGGGAAGGCGGGCACCGCGGGTACGCCCGCGTAGAAGCAGCCGAACAGGGCGGCGAGGTAGTCGGGCCCCGGCGCGAACAGGAGCAGCACCGGTTCCGGACGCCCGTCGGTGGCCGCCAGGATCCCCGCCGCGACGGCGCGTGCGCGGGCGTCGAGCGCGGCGTGGGTGAGCTCCTCGGCGGACTCGTCCTCGTGCACGAACCGGTGGGCGACGACGTCGGGTGCCTGCCGAGCCCGCTCGTGCAGGAGACGCGCGAAGCCGAATTCCTCGAAGCCACCGGGATCAGGAACAGCCGACACGGGGCGCCTGCTCCAGGGGGAGGGTGCCCCACTTGCCGGGTCTGTCCCGCCACTGCTCGCCGTCGGGCAGCGGCTCGACGCGCGTGGTGGCCAGGGGGAGGTCGGAGGCGAGCCGGGCGTTCCATTCGAGCGCGGGCGCGAGTTCGGGCGGCAGCTCGTCCTCCGGGTAGATCGCGTCGGCCGGGCAGGCCTCGACGCAGTTGCCGCAGTCGATGCACTCCGCGGGGTCGATCACCAGGAAGGTGCCGGCCTCGCGGAAGCAGGCGACGGGACAGTAGGTGATGCACTCCGCGAACTTGCAGTGGACGCACTGCTCGGTGACCACGTGTGTCACGCGCCCGCCTCCTGAACTCCGCTGCCGCCCTGAACTCCGGTGCCGGCGGCGGTCGTTGCCGGGGCGTCCGGCGGGAGCAGTTCGCCGTGGGCGTCCACGAAGCGGTGTCCCGCGTCGAGTCCGAGCTCGTAGGCCTTGACGAGTCCGTCCGCCGTCGCCGACGCGTAGTCGACGCCGAGGTTCTTGAGGTCGTCCGCCGGCTTGATCACCAGGACCCGGGCCTGCCCGACGACGGAACCGTCGACGATCTCCTCGGACGCGTAGAGGTCGCGGAAGAGGGGGAAGGGGTCGCAGCCGATCGCGATGACCACGTCCACCCCCTTGGCGGCGACCTCGCGCGCCGGACAGGAGCAGGTGTACGAGGCGTCGACGTACGCCTCTCCGTCGATCTCCGCGGGGACGGCCCAGGCGTGCAGCATGCGCGTCGAGGCGTAGGAGACGGCGTCGTAGTTCTCCGGCGTCAGCCGCGGCTCGGCGCCACCGGGCTCGGCGCGCGAGGAGAAGACGACGGTGGCGAGGTTCTCCTCGACCCAACTCCGGTCCCCGGTGAAGACGTTGCGCAGCAGGTCCCTGCCCAGCGCCTTCGCGCCGGGCCCCTGGGTGACCTCCGCGGCGGCGGGATTCGTGACCTTACCGGTGGCCAGCAGGAACTCCGGCGCGTCCGCCCGGAAGAGGCCCTCGCGCAGGATGGGGCCGTACTCCTCGATGCTGTCCAGGACGACCGTGCTCATGCCCTTCTCCGTGGCAGCCGCGGCGGCCTTGAGCCAGTAGTCCACGCCGGTGCGCCGGGCCCGGCCGACCGCTGCGAGCCCGCCGGAGAGGGCGGAGGACGAGGCGGTGCCGTAGACGTCGCCGCGCAGCCCGCGTTCCTCGAACGCGGCCAGCACGCCGTGGCCGTAGACCCCCTTGAGCATCCCCGACGCGACGGCGATGCCTATGCGCTCCGTGGCGCTTGCGTCAGTCATTTCGGCCCTTCCCTGGCTGGTCGGTGAGGTCGGCGAACTCGGCGCAGCCGGACAGGAGAGTCGAGTCGATCAGGCGGTCCAGGTCGTCCTTGAACGACTGGTTCGGCCCCGGGCGGCTGCCTGCCGTCGCGTCCGCGTCGGCGGAGCGCTGCGTCACGTGGTGCGGGAGCGTCATGGCGTCCTCCAAGCAGGGGAGAGCTGACGGGCCGAACGTTAGCACGACCGTCCGTTCACTTTTCTCGTACGAGGCTACTTCTCCCCGCTCGGCAATCAATATGAGCGAACGGTCGTGCTAACATCCCGGCATTCCTGATCATCTGGAGGGCGTGGGATGAATCCCGCTACAGCAGCCGCACACGCTGCCCCGGGGGACCGGGGCGAGGCGATGTTCGACCTCTTCCGTCGCCCTCAGGGCCGCAGCAGGGCCCGGCCCGACGAGCGGGCGGTCATCGAGAGCGCACGGATCTCGGAGCTGGCCGTCGACGGCAAGGTCGCCGTCGTCTACCGATGGGGCGACGGCGAGCGGCCGGTGCTCCTGGTGCACGGCTGGGAATCGCGCGCCTCGCGCTACGCCAAGACCGTCGCCCGGCTCGTCGAACTCGGCTACAGCCCGGTCGCCTTCGACGCGCCGGGGCACGGCGAGGCCACCGGGGACGGCACGACCCTGCTGGAGTACCGCGACATCATCGTCGAACTCCACCGCGCGCACGGCGACTTCGAGGCGATCATCGGGCACTCCTTCGGGGTGATCGCGACCTACGTGGCGCTGCAGCACGGAGTGCGCGCCGGCCGGGTCGTCGCGATCAGCCCGGTCCCCGACTTCGGCTACCTGGTCGACAGCTTCTCCCGTGCGGCGCGGCTGTCCGAGTCGGCCGACCAGGAACTGCGGGGCCGCATCGAGCGTGAGGTGTACCCGGGCGAGCGGGACATGTGGACGCGCTTCTCCGTCTTCCACGGCACCGCGGGGCTGCACGTGCCGCTCCTCGTCGTCCATGACGAGGACGATCGCGCGGTCGACGCCGGCCAGGGGGCACGCATGGCCGAGTTCTTCGGGGCGCGCCTGGTCACCACGCGGCGGTTCGGGCACCTGCGCATCCTCGGTGCACCCCAAGTGGTCGCGGAAATAACGGAGTTCGTCACGGCCGGCGCCCTGGAGCCCGGCAGGAAGACCGAGGTGGTGGCCGGATGAGCGGCATACTCGCGGGCAAGCGCGTGCTCGTGACCGGGGTGCTCATGGAGTCCTCGATCGCGTTCCACGCGGCAAAGATCGCCCAGGAGCAGGGCGCCGAGGTGGTCCTGACCGGGTACGGCAGGCTGAGCCTGGTCGAGCGCATCGCCAAGCGGCTGCCGCGCCCCGCGCCCCTGGTCGAGCTCGACGTGCAGGACAAGGGCCACCTCGACAGCCTCGCGGACCGCGTCAGGGAGAGCGTCGGCGGGGACGCGCGCCTGGACGGCGTGGTGCACTCCATCGCCTTCGCCCCGCAGGATGCGCTCGGCGGCAACTTCCTGGAGACCGGCTGGGACTCCGTGGCGACCGCCGTCGAGGTCTCCGCGTACTCCCTCAAGGCACTGGCCATGGCCTGCCTGCCGCTGATGGAGGAGCGGGGTGGTGCCGTGGTGGGCCTGGACTTCGACGCGCGGACCGCCTGGCCCGCGTACGACTGGATGGGCGTGGCCAAGGCCGCGCTGGAGTCCACCTCGCGCTATGTCGCGCGGGACCTGGGGCCGCGCGGCATCCGCTGCAATCTCGTCGCGGCGGGACCGATCAAGACGATGGCGGCCAAGTCCATCCCCGGCTTCGAGACGTTCCGCGAGGTGTGGCGCACGCGCGCGCCCATCGGCTGGGACCTGTCCGACCCCGAGCCCGCGGCCCGCGCGGTGGTCGCGCTGCTCTCGGACTGGTTCCCGCGCACCACGGGCGAGATCGTGCACGTCGACGGCGGAGTGCACGCCATCGGGGCCTGACCCCGCGGCGGTCGCGGGGCCCCGGCCCCGCCCGAGAACGCGCCGTGCGAGGGCCCGTCACCCCCGGGCGGACCTTCGCACGGCGCCCCCCCCATGTCCGTCCCGACGGGGCCCGTGCCCTAGCCGTCCGCCGGCTCCGCGATGTCCTCGGGCAGCAGGGACGGGTCGGTGGCCACGCCGCGCAGCCGGTTCAGGATGGCGGTGGCCGCCTTGTCGTAGCAGCTGAACTCGTCGTGCAGCACGGACTCGGCGTTGGCCATCTCCAGGAAGGCGACCAGTTCGAAGGCGAGTTGGGGGACGTCGACACCCTCCTCGATCTCCTCCGTCTGCTGCGCCTCCCAGATGGTCTGCTCCAGATACGTGGACCAGTTGGTACGGGCCGCCGCCAGGGTGTCGTGCACCTTGCCCGGACGGGCGTCGTACTCCGCCGACGTCGAGTAGAAGAAGCAGCCGCCGGGGAAGACGCGCTCGCGCGAGTACGTGAGCCAGCTGGTGCACACGCGCCACAGCCGGGTGATCCCCGGCGGGAGTTCGCGGGCCGGCTGGACCACGTGCTCCAGATAGACCTTGATCGCCGCGCGCACCGTGGCCAGCTGCAGGTCCTCCTTGGAGCCGAACAGCGCGAACACACCGCTCTTGCTGAGCTTCAGCTCGCCCGCGAGCCTGCCGAGGGAGAGGCCTTCGAGGCCTTCGACCGAGGCGACCTGCATGGCGCGCTTGAGGACCAGCTGACGGGTCTGATTCCCGCGGGCGACCCGTCCGTCGATGTGTGTCGCTGCCATGGTGGTGCCTACCTGTCTCCTGGGCCGGGTGCTCGCGGTGCCCGATAGGTGACCAGTGTACCGAGTAAGTGGACGATCGTGCGGTCAGCGTGGGTGGGTGGTGATGGCACGACCGTGCGTGCTCCGAGGCTGACTCAGGGCGACGCTCAGTCCGTTACGGGAACCGCGTCGGGCAGCGTCTCCGTACGGTCGGCGGCGGCGCTCGTGGTGGCGGTGGCGGTGGTCCCGTGCTCGACGAACTCCAGGACGGCGCGCACCACGTCGGGGTCGCCGAGGATCCTGCGGTGCCCGAGCCCTCGCGTAGTGATCATCCGCGCCCGGTCGCCGAAGGTGGCCGCGATCCCGCGGCCCTGGTCCAGGCCGATCCGGCCGTCGTCCTCGTCGTGCACCACGAGGACCGGCGCCGTGACCGCCTCGGCGGCGTACGAGACGGAGAAGGGCATGCGGTCGGCGGGCACGCCGGGGAAGAGGTTCTTGCCGATCCGGGCCGTCAACTCGCCCTTCAGGGACGGCCGGAGCCTCAGTTCCGAGCAGAACGCGTCGACCAGGTACGCGAAGTCGCAGACCCCGCTGATGGCGACGATCCGCTCCGCCCGCACCCCCTTGGTGAGCGCGTGGAAGGAGCCGAGCGCGCCCAGGGAGTGCGCGACGAGGGCGTCGAACGTGCCGTACTGGTCGTGCAGTTCGGCGAGGATCGCCTGGTACTCCAGGATGGTGGTGCTGCGGCCCGTGGCGTCGCCGTGGCCGGGGGCGTCGAAGGTGATGACGCTGTGGCCCAGGGCGAGCAGGCCGGGGACGAAGTCGCTGAAGCGCGAGCCGCGCGACTGCCAGCCGTGGACCAGGAGCACGGGGCGCTCGCCGGTGCCCCACCGGTAGGTCACCGCGGACTTGCCGTTGACGCGGATGCTCCCGCGGTGCGCCGACGCGAACAACTCGCGCTCGCTGGACCGCATCGCGCTCCGGGCCAGCGGCATGTGGAACAGCGCGTAGGCGCCGGCGCCGGCGAGCCGCCCCGAGACGCGGGAGACGGCATTGATGGTCGTACTCACGACGGTCTCTGTGGGACCCATGTCCAGTACTCCTCGGTCGGCGGCAACAGGAACGTGGTATATTAGCACGACCGTCCGTGCTGTTAATTCGGAATTCGGCCACGGGTCCACGGGTCCACGGGCTCCGGCGCTCACGAGGGGAACGCGATGCCGTCCACCATCTGGTTCACGCCATGGACGCCGGGACCCGCGGCGGAGGCCGCCCGCGAAGAGGACGTCACGGGTGCGGCGCTCGTCAGCGTCACCGAGTTCGCCCCGCACCGGCCCTGGACCGCGGTGGGCGTCAACCTCACCGGCATCACCCTGCGCAGATCCTGGGGCGAGGTCACCGGCGCCGTCGGGCTCTGGCTGTGGGTGGACCCGGACCCGCGCCGCCCCCGCTCGGGGTCGGTCTCGGTCTGGCGGGACGAGAAGGACCTGAAGGGCTTCGTGGCCCGCCCCGACCACCTGCGCATCATGCGCGCGTACCGCGACCGGGGCGCGATGCGCTCGGCCCTGTGGCGCGCCCCGGACTTCGACGCGACGGCGACGCGGGAGACGGTCCGGTCCTTCCTCTCCGGGCGTTCACCGTGGCCGCGCGACCCCTCGGCGCAATGACGCCCGGCGACGGGAACGGGCCGCGTACGGTGGGTCCATGGACGTTCGACCTCGCCCCGCCCGCAGGCGGTCATGACCGAGCACTCCGCGGACCAGGTCTCCGCAGCCGAGCCGCCGACGGGCCAACCGCCCCTTGACCAGCTCCAGATGGGCGATTCGCCCGTCGACCCCGTGGGCGACCCCGTCGACCTGGCCATGGCCCGCAAGGTCCTGGACGCCCAGCCGTTCAGCCGCCTCGTGCAGGCCCGCATCACCCGCTTCGGCGAGGGCGCGGCCACGCTGGAGATCGACGTCCGGCCCGAACTCCAGCAGCAGAACGGGTTCGTGCACGGGGGCGTGCTCGCCTACGCTGCCGACAACGGCATCACCTTCGCGGCCGGCACCACCCTCGGCCCCGCCGTGCTGACCTCGGGCTTCTCCATCCAGTACGTACGCCCCGCCACCGGCGTCCGGCTCGTCGCCCGCGCCGTGGTCGTGCACACGGGGCGCCGCCAGGCGACGGTGCGCTGCGAGCTGTACGGCGTGGCGGCCGAGGGGACCGAGACGCTCTGCGCGATCGCCCAGGGCACGGTGCTCTCCACGGCCTGAGCGGCCTGCTCCTCCTCCGACTCTTCCTCCTGCTCCAACTCCTATTCCTCCGCCGGGGACTCCGGGATCTCGGTCATGCGCACCAACCGCCGCTCACGGCGCGAGAGTTCGCACGCCTCCGCGATCCGCAGCGCGTGCAGCGCCTCGCGCCCGTCGCAGGGGTTCGTGCGCTCGCCGCGGACGACGTCGACGAAGGCCGCGAGCTCCGCCTCGTACGCCGGGGCGAAGCGCTCCAGGAAGCCGGGCCAGGGCTTGACCGGTGCGGCCGGGCCCGTCGGCTCCGCCGAGGTGAGCGGCGTGCGCTCGTCCGTGCCGACCCCCAACTGGTCCAGTTCCCCGGCCAGTTCCATCCGGACGTCGTAGCCCGCGCCGTTGCAGCGGGTCGCGGTCGCCGTGGCGAGGGTGCCGTCGTCCAGGGTGAGGACCGCGGCCGCCGTGTCGACGTCGTCGGCCTCGCGGAACATCACGGGGCCGAGGTCGGAGCCGGTCGCGTACACCTCCGTGACCTCGCGGCCGGTGACCCAGCGCAGGATGTCGAAGTCGTGGACCAGACAGTCGCGGTAGAGGCCGCCGGAGAGCGGGAGGTACGCGGCCGGCGGCGGCGCCGGGTCCGAGGTGACCGCCCGTACCGTGTGCAGCCGGCCGAGCCGGCCCGCCCGCACCGCCTCGCGCGCCGCCGTGTACCCCGCGTCGAAGCGCCGCTGGAAGCCGAGTTGCAGCACCGTCCCCGCGGCCTCGACCTCGGCCAGGGCGGCCAGCGTGCCCGGCAGGTCGAGGGCGATGGGCTTCTCGCAGAACACCGGGAGCCCGGCCCGCGCGGCCCGCGCGATGAGCGCGGCGTGCGCCGACGTCGCCGCCGTGATCACCACGGCGTCCACCCCGGCCGCGAAGACCTCGTCCACCGAGGACACGGCCGTCGCGCCGGTCCGCGCCGCGAGGTCCGCCGCTCTGGCGGCGTCCACGTCGGCGATCACCAGGGACGACACCTCCGCGTTGCGGACGAGGGCCGTCGAGTGAAAGGTGCCGATGCGGCCCGTTCCGATCAGTCCGATGCGCATGGCTCCACCCTCGCGACGCCGTACCCTCCTGTCAATCCTTTGTCCGGACAACAGAACTTAAGAACTTCCCGTCATCCTCTCCTGGGGCTACGCTCGCCCCGTGTCCAAACCAGTCGCCAAAGCAGCTCAGGACAAGCCGGTCCGGGACCCCACGGTGGACCTCCGGCTCGGCGTCGACCGCAGCAGCCCCGTCCCGCTCTACTTCCAGCTCGCCCAGCAGCTGGAGGCGGCGATCGAGCGCGGCGCCCTGACGCCGGGCAGCCTCCTGGGCAACGAGATCGAGCTCGCCGGGCGGCTCGGTCTCTCCCGGCCCACCGTCCGCCAGGCCATCCAGTCCCTCGTGGACAAGGGGCTCCTGGTGCGGCGCCGGGGCGTCGGCACCCAGGTCGTGCACAGCCAGGTGAAGCGCCCGCTGGAGCTCAGCAGCCTCTTCGACGACCTGGAGGCCGCGGGCCAGCGGCCCGAGACCCGCGTCCTGCACAACACCCTCGAACCCGCCTCCGCCGAGGTCGCGGCGGCGCTCGGGATCGGCGAGGGCGACGAGGTGCACCGCGTGGAGCGGCTCCGACTCGCCCACGGCGAACCCGTGGCCCGGCTCCGCAACCACCTGCCGACCGGGCTCGTCGACCTCGACACCGCGCGCCTGGAGGCCACCGGCCTCTACCGCCTGATGCGCGCCGCGGGCCACACCCTGCACAGCGCGCGCCAGTCCGTCGGGGCCCGCGCCGCCACCGCCGAGGAGGGCGAGCTGCTCGCCGAGCCCGTCGGCGCCCCGCTGCTCACGATGCGGCGCACCACCTTCGACGACACGGGCCGGGCGGTGGAGTTCGGCTCGCACGTCTACCGGGCCGCGCGCTACTCCTTCGAGTTCCAGCTCCTCGTACGGCCGTAGCGACCCGGCGCCGCGCCAGCCGTCAGAATGTTCTGACAAAGCCATTGACGCTCCCGGGCGCCCCCCGCTAGAACTCCTCCAGCCGCACCGAGGCGGCCGGAAGGCAAAGGGGTGGTCCACCATGCGCACATCCCGTACGGCGAGGGGCGTCACGGCCTGTCTGGCGGTGATCGCGCTCGCCGCCGGCTGCAGCAGCTCCGGCGGCAAGGACGACGAGGACGGGTCCGGAGACGGTGGGGGCGGGGGCGGCAAGGGCGTGAACACGCCTCGCCTCAAGATCGCGATGGTCACGCACTCCGGCGAGGGCGACACCTTCTGGGACATCGTCCGCAGCGGCGCCAAGCAGGCCGCCCGCAAGGACAACGTCGACTTCCTGTACGCCAACGACAAAGAGGCCAAGGGGCAGGCCGAACTCGTCCAGTCCTTCGTCGACAAGAAGGTCGACGGGCTCGTGGTGACCCTGGCCAAGCCCGAGGCGATGCGGGCCGTCCTCGCCAAGGCGAAGAGCGCCGGGATCCCGGTCGTCACGATCAACTCCGGCGGGGAGTTCTCCCCGCGCTTCGGCGCGCTCAGCCACATCGGCCAGGACGAGTCCGTGGCCGGCGAGGCGGTCGGCGAGGAGCTGAACACGCGCGGCAAGAAGAAGGCCCTCTGCGTGATCCACGAACAGGGCAACGTCTCCCTCGAACAGCGCTGCGCGGGCGTCAAGAAGACCTTCGACGGATCGGTCGAGAACCTGAACGTCGAGGGCACCAACGCGCCCGGCGCGCAGTCCTCCATCAGCGCGAAGCTCCAGGCCACCAAGGACATCGACGCCGTCGTCACGCTCGGCGCGCCGATCGCCGCGTACTCGGTGAAGGCCAAGGACGAGGCGGGCAGCAAGGCCGAGGTCGACACGTTCGACCTGAACGCCGAGGTGGTGAGGCGGCTGAAGGCCAAGGAGGTCGGCTTCGCCGTCGACCAGCAGCCCTACCTGCAGGGGTACCTCTCGGTCGACGAGCTGTGGCTGTACCGGACCAACGCCAACGTGCTCGGCGGCGGCAAGCCCGTCCTCACCGGGCCCGCGATCGTCACCGGGAAGGACGTGCCGAAGCTGGAGAAGTACACCGCTCGCGGTACCCGATGAACACATGCGTGATCCGCGTGGTCGATACTTGGGCGGCTGGGGCCGGGGATCCGGACCGGTCGCACAGAGCAGCAGAGCAAGAAGGGCACGGCGTCGTGGCAAGGGTGAAGACAGGGGTACGTACGGTGGGCGCCGTGCTGGTGGCGGTGCTCGGCGTCACCGCGGGACTGACCGGATGCAGCAGCACCGGCGGCAAGCGCGCGGAGGACGCCCGCAAGGCCGCTGCCGCCGGGGGCAGGGCGGCGGTCGACACGCCCCGCTGGACCTTCGGCATGGTCACCCACTCGGGCGACGGCGACACCTTCTGGGACATCGTGCAGAGCGGCGCCAAGCAGGCCGCCGTCAAGGACAACATCAAGTTCCTGTACTCCCATGACGACGAGGCCCAGCAGGAGGCCCAGCTCGTCGACTCCTACATCGACAAGAAGGTCGACGGGATCATCGTCACGCTGGCCAAGCCGGACGCGATGAAGGGCGCCCTGGCCCGCGCCCAGAAGGCCGGCATCCCGGTGATCACGGTGAACTCCGGATCCGCCGAGTCCAAGAAGTTCGGCGCCCTCACACACATCGGCCAGGACGAGACGATCGCGGGCGAGGCCGTCGGCGAGGAGCTCAACAAGCGGGGCAAGAAGAAGGCGCTCTGCATCCTGCACGAGCAGGGCAACGTCGGCCACGAGCAGCGCTGCGCGGGCGCCAAGAAGACGTTCAAGGGCACGATGCAGAACCTGTACGTGACCGGCACCAACATGCCCGACGTGCAGTCCTCCATCGAGGCCAAGCTGCAGTCCGACAAGTCGGTCGACGCGGTCGTCACGCTCGGGGCGCCCTTCGCGGACACCGCCGTGAAGGCCGCGGACAGCGCGGGCAGCGAGGCCGAGGTCGACACCTTCGACCTCAACGAGAAGGTCGCCGCAGGCCTGAAGTCCGGCTCCCTCGGGTTCGCCGTCGACCAGCAGCCCTACCTCCAGGGATACGAGGCCGTCGACCTGCTCTGGCTGTACAAGTACAACGCCGACGTCCTCGGCGGCGGCCGCCCCGTCCTCACGGGACCGCAGATCATCACCAAGGACCAGGCTTCCGAGCTGGAGGACTACGCGAAGCGAGGGACCCGATGACCGCCACAGCACCCGCGCCCGCCCCCGACGCCAAGGCGGACGAGCGCCTGGTCAAGACCTCGCCGCTGAAGAAGCTGATGGGCCGCCCCGAGCTCGGCTCGGTCGTCGGCGCCGTCGCCGTCTTCATCTTCTTCGCGATCGTCGCCGACAGCTTCCTGCAGGCCACCAGCCTCGCGACGGTCCTGTACGCGGCGTCGACGCTCGGCATCATGGCGGTGCCGGTCGCCCTGCTCATGATCGGCGGCGAGTTCGACCTGTCGGCGGGCGTGCTCGTGACGACGTCCGCGCTCGTGTCGTCGATGTTCAGCTACCAGATGACGGCGAACGTCTGGGTGGGCGTCGGCGTCTCGCTCCTCGTCACGCTCGCCGTCGGCGTCTTCAACGGCGTCATGCTGACCCGTACGGACCCGCCGAGCTTCATCATCACGCTCGGTACGTTCCTGATGCTGACCGGCATGAACCTCGGCTTCACCAAGCTGATCAGCGGTACGGTCTCCACCAAGTCGATCGCCGACATGGAGGGCTTCGAGTCCGCCAAGGACGTGTTCGCCTCCACCATCACCCTCGGCGGCGTCGACTTCAAGATCACCATCGTCTGGTGGCTCGCCCTGATCGCGCTCGCCACCTGGGTGCTGCTGCGCACCCGCGTCGGCAACTGGATCTTCGCGGTGGGCGGCGGCGAGGACGCGGCCCGCGCGGTCGGCGTCCCGGTCGCCGCGACGAAGATCGGCCTTTACATGGGCGTCGCGTTCGGCGCCTGGATCTCCGGCCAGCACCTGCTCTTCAGCTACGACACCGTGCAGTCCGGCGAGGGCGTCGGCAACGAGCTCATCTACATCGTCGCCGCCGTCATCGGCGGCTGCCTCATCACCGGCGGCTACGGCTCCGCGGTCGGCGCGGCCGTCGGGGCGCTGATCTTCGGCATGGTCAGCAAGGGCATCGTCTTCGCCGAGTGGAACTCCGACTGGTTCAAGTTCTTCCTCGGCGTGATGCTGCTCCTTGCGACGCTGCTCAACCACTGGGTCCGCAAGCGCGCGGAGGCGACGAAGTGACCACGGACATGACGAAGCCGGAGGCGGCACCGGAGGGCGAGGAGCGTACGCCGCTCGTCGAGCTCGACGACGTCAGCAAGTACTACGGCAACATCCGCGCCCTCGAAGGCGTGTCCCTGGAGGTGCACGCGGGGGAGATCTCCTGCGTGCTCGGCGACAACGGCGCCGGCAAGTCGACCCTCATCAAGATCATCGCCGGTCTGCACCGGCATGACGCGGGCGGCTTCCGCATCCAGGGCGAGGAGACGCGGCTCGGCTCGCCGCGCGAGGCGCTGGACCTGGGCATCGCCACGGTCTACCAGGACCTCGCCGTGGTCCCCCTGATGCCCGTCTGGCGGAACTTCTTCCTCGGCTCGGAGCCGACGAAGGGCACGGGCCCGTTCCGCCGCATGGACGTCGACCTCATGCGCAGGACGACCCGCGCGGAGCTGCTGCGCATGGGCATCGACCTGCGCGACGTGGACCAGCCGATCGGCACGTTGTCGGGCGGCGAGCGCCAGTGCGTGGCGATCGCCCGCGCGGTCCACTTCGGCGCGAAGGTCCTGGTCCTCGACGAGCCGACCGCCGCGCTCGGCGTGAAGCAGTCTGGCGTGGTCCTGAAGTACGTGGCCGCTGCGCGGGACCAGGGCCTGGGTGTGGTCCTGATCACCCACAACCCGCACCATGCGTACCTGGTCGGCAACCGCTTCGTCCTCCTGAAGCGGGGCGTGATGTCCGGCTCGTACGCACGCGACGAGATCACCCTGGACGAGCTGACCCGCCAAATGGCGGGCGGCACGGAACTGGACGACCTCCGCCATGAGCTGGAGGGCGGGGCCCCTTAGCGGGGGGCGACGTCGCCGGTCGCGCCCCGCACGAAGACGGCACGTCGCCGGGTACGCCCCGTCGGGGGCCGCGGAACGTCGCCGGGTGCACCCCGTAAGGGGCGCGGGGAACTGCGCGAGCGACCAGGGCGGGCCCGCAGCCGCATCTGGGTGCTGTCTCGGCAGACGCGTCTGCGGCTTTTCCTGGGCGGGGCGTGCAGTTCCCCGCGCCCCTGAGGCCACCCGGCCCAGGGCCATCGGGACACGGTCCCGGCACCGGGGTCCCGCGCCCCGAGGCCACCCGGCCCCGGGCCACCGGGAGAGGACCCCGCCCCCTACGGGGGCCGAGCCCCGTATCCCGTTGTGCGCGCCCCCGCGAGCGTGAGGCAGAATCGCCGCAATGAGCACCTACCGCGACCTCGCGCACCGCGGCTCCGCACGGGCCACCGTTCTGCGGACCGTGGGCACCCGCGAACGCCGATCCCATCTGACGGCGCCCCGCGTCAACACCGTCGGCATCGACATCGGCGGCACCAAGGTGATGGCGGGTGTCGTCGACCCGGACGGCAACATCCTGGAGACCCTCCGCACGGAGACCCCGGACAAGTCCAAGAGCCCGCGCGTCGTCGAGGACACCATCATCGAGCTCGTCCTCGACCTCTCCGACCGGCACGACGTGCACGCCGTCGGCATCGGCGCCGCAGGCTGGGTCGACGCGGACCGCAACCGCGTGCTCTTCGCCCCCCACCTGTCCTGGCGCAACGAACCCCTGCGGGACCGCATCTCGGGCCGCCTCGCCGTGCCCGTCATGGTCGACAACGACGCCAACACCGCCGCCTGGGCGGAGTGGCGCTTCGGCGCGGGCCGCGGCGAGGACCACCTCGTCATGATCACCCTCGGCACCGGCATCGGCGGCGCGATCCTCGAGGACGGCGCCGTCAAGCGCGGCAAGTTCGGCGTCGCCGGCGAGTTCGGCCACATGCAGGTCGTCCCCGGCGGCCACCGCTGCCCCTGCGGCAACCGCGGCTGCTGGGAGCAGTACAGCTCCGGCAACGCCCTGGTCCGCGAGGCCCGCGAGCTCGCCGCCGCCGACTCCCCGGTCGCGTACGGCATCATCGACCGCGTCAAGGGCAACGTCCCCGACATCACGGGACCGCTCATCACCGAGCTCGCCCGCGAGGGCGACGCGATGTGCGTCGAGCTCCTCCAGGACATCGGCCAGTGGCTCGGCGTCGGCATCGCCAACCTCGCCGCCGCCCTCGACCCCTCCTGCTTCGTCATCGGCGGCGGCGTCAGCGCCGCCGACGACCTCCTGATCGGCCCGGCCCGCGACGCCTTCCGCCGCCACCTCACCGGCCGCGGCTACCGCCCCGAGGCCCGCATCGCCCGCGCGCAGCTCGGCCCCGAGGCCGGCATGGTGGGCGCCGCCGACCTGGCCCGCCTGGTCGCCCGCCGCTTCCGCCGCGCCAACCGCCGCCGCGTGGAGCGCTACGAACGTTACGAGCGCTACGCAGAGGCGCGCCGCACCAATGACCGCACGTCCCAGGGAACCCAGTAGATGACCGTGCCCCGCCAGCCCTCGCCCCCGGACCGCCCCGGCGCCCACGAACCGCCGGACCGCGACGGCGGCAGGGCCGGCACGACGGAGGACCACAGCCACATGATCCGCCGCCGTTGGCTGACGGCGATCATCATCGTGCTGCTCATCGGCGTGCCCGCCGGCTATCTGGTGATCTCCGCGGACCAGAGCCGCAACAGCGGCCGCGACAAGGAGGACAAGTACTCGGCGACCGGCCTCACCGCCGGCTGGCCCTCCAAGGTGCAGCGCCGCCTGTACGACGTGCCCGTGCAGCCGTACTCCGAAGAGGTCGCGTACTACGAGACGAACAACTGGCGCACCAGCCGTCTCTACGTCCAGTTCCTCACCAGCAACGCGGGCCTGAAGCGGTTCCTCAAGCAGATCGGCACCACCGAGGACAAGCTCAAGCCGAACGACATCACCATCAGCGCACGCGACCGCAACGTCGTCGGCTGGGAGTTCACGGGCCCCGGCCCCTGGTCGGGCCTCACCCACGCGCGGAAGAACCCCACGCCGACGCAGGACGTGGTCGTGGACCGCTCGAACCCCCGGCATCCGATGGTCTACGTGGTGTCGACGACGACACCCTGAGGCCCGACGACCTCCTGACGGCCCGAAGACACCCTGACGGCCCGAAGGCGCCGCGATCCGCTCATGTCCGGAAGCTTGCGTCCGTGTGAAGAATGCGGGCGTTCCGCCGCGAGCCGCCGTACCGCCTCCTAGCGTGTGGCCATGACCAGGATCCCGGAAGCAGAGACGGCCTACGACCGGCGTAGACGGAACCAGTGGCTGGCCGGGGAGGCCCGCGCCGAGGGGGTCGGGCGCCGCGACATGCTGCGGCTCCTGGCCGCCGCGGGCCTCGGCGCGGCGGTACCGGCGTCCCTGCCGGCGGCCACGGCGAGCGCGGCGGCGGGGAGCGCGAGGAAGGCGGGGCCGACGGCGCCGTCGCGCACGACCGTGTCGGCGGGGGAGGGCATCGTCAAACCGCTGCCCCCGGAGCGGTTCATCGTGCACGGCACCAACGCCGAGACCCGCTTCGAGGCGCTCGCCGGCACCGGATACCTCACCCCCGTCTCGCACTTCTTCGTCCGCAACCACACGACGACCCCGCGCCTGGACGCCGCGACCTGGCGGCTGAACGTCTGGGGCGACGGACTGACGGGCGGGGAGCGGCAGTTCGGACTCGCGGAGCTGAAGAGCCTGCCCTCGGTGACCCGTACGGCGTTCGTCGAGTGCGCGGGCAACGCGCGCAACTTCTTCAAGACCCAGCAGAACCAGCCGGCTTCGGGCACTCCCTGGACGACGGGCGCGATCGGCACGGCCCGTTGGCGCGGCGTCCGCCTCGCCGACGTCCTGCGCAAAGCCGGCCTCTCCCACAAGGCGGTCGACGTGATGCCGCGCGGCCTCGACGACGAGTACGTCACGCCCGACGGCACGAACTACGGCCGCGTACGCCGCCCGATGCCGCTCTCCAAGGCCCTGGACGACGTCATCCTCGCGTATGAGATGAACGGCGCACCCCTGCCTCCCGACCACGGACACCCGGTCCGCCTGCTCGCCCCGTCCTGGGTCGGCATCTCCTCGATCAAGTGGCTCGGCGACATCGAGGTGTCGACCACGCCGCTCTACTCGCCCTGGAACACCGACTTCTACCGGCTGTACGGCGACGCGTACCCGCCCGGCGGCAGCGCCCCGCTCACCCGCCAGACCCTCAAATCGGCCTTCGAACTCCCATGGAACGCACCCCTGTCCGCGCACACCCGGCACCGCCTCACCGGCCGCGCCTGGTCCGCCCACGGCGGCATCACCCGCGTCGAGGTCAGCACGGACGGCGGCGCCTCCTGGCGCCAGGCCCACCTCCACGACCCCGCACACCGCGGAGCCTGGACCCGCTGGTCGACCCCATGGACCCCCACCAAGCCGGGCCCCGCAGAACTCCTCTCCCGCGCCACGGACTCCACATCCCGAACCCAGCCGAGGACGACGGTCCCCAACACCCAGGGCTACCTCTTCGACGCGGTGGTACGGCACGCGGTGACCGTGGTGGCCTGAGCGAGGCACCGCGGGAACGGGACCCGCGGCGGCCGGCGGGGTTCACGACCCGTCGGCCACCCACCGCTCATACACCGCAGCCGCCACCGCCAGGTCCTCCCAGGCCATTCCGGCCGACTTGAACAGGCGGGGGCGTCCCTCCGTCGGTCTCGCCTCGCCGCGCACCAAAGCATCGAGGGTGTGCAGTTCGTTCATGGTGAAGGCGCCTTCGGCGGCTGCCAGGAGGAGGTCGCCGCACTCCCGTTCCGCCACCGCGCGGGACTCCGCCACGACCGTGGCGCGGGCCACGAGCCGGGCGTCCACCTCGCGGGCGTCCGGCTCGTGGGAGCCGACCGCGGCGATCGTCGCGTGGTCGGGCGGCAGGGAGCCGTCGAAGAGCGGTTCGCGGGCCGTGGTGCAGCAGCAGATCACGTCGGCCCGCGCGACCGCGTCCGCGTCGGCCGCGGTGGCCGAGAGTCCGGCGGCGCGGCAGCGGTCGGCGAAGGCCGCGACCCGGTCGGCGTTCCGCGCGACCACGTCGACGTGGCGCAGGGCGGGACGCACCGCCCGTACCGCCTCGACGTGCCCCCACGCCTGCGGACCCGTCCCGAAGACGACCAGCCGTTCGGCGTCGGGCACCGCCAGGTGCCGGATCGCCGCTCCGGAGACCGCGGGGGTGCGCAGGGAGGTCAGCGCGATCCCGTCCAGGAGGGCCAGGGGTGCGTGCGTCACGCCGTCCAGGAGCAGGTAGAGGCCCTGGACGCGCGGCAGGCCACGCTCCGCGTTGCCCGGCGTGACCGTGGCGACCTTCACGCCGGTGTACGACGCCGTGGCCGACGGCATCAGGAGCAGCTGGCCCCCGGGCACGTCGACGACGGAGCGGGGCGCCTCCGTCGCGGGGGCGAGCCCGGCGGCCAGGACCGCCTCCAGGGCGTCCACGGCGGCGGACATCGGGACGAGCCGGGCCAGCGTGCCGGCGCCGAGGTGGGGCGGGGCGGCGGGGGAGGGGGCCGGTGTGCTCATGCGGGTCCTTGTCCGGAGGGCCGGGTGCCGGCCGGGTGTGCGCTCCGCCGACTGTGGCCGAGACCCGACGAGGGACCCGCCGAGGCGGTGGCACCTCAGTACGAGTCGCGCAGCCGCTCCAGGATGGCGAGGCTGTCCTCCGCGTTCGGTGCGGCGGTGCACACCCGGTCCATCACCAGCATGTAGTGCTCGACGTCCGAGCGCTTGTCCAGGTACAGGGCGCTGGTGAGCTGTTCGAGGTAGACGATGTCGGGCAGGTCGGGTTCGAGGAAGCGCAGTATGGTCACCGGACCGCCGACGGCGGTGGCCGCGCCCGCCTCCAGGGGGGCCACCTGCAGGGTGATGTCGGGCACCTGGGACATGTCGATGAGGTGCTGTATCTGCGCCCGCATCGCCGCGCGGCCGCCCATCGGGCGCAGCAGCGCCGCCTCGTCCACCACGAACCACAGCTTCGGGCCGCCGGGGCGGGTGATCAACTCCTGGCGGCGCAGCCGCAGTTCCACCTTGCGGGTGATCTCGCGCAGGGAACCCGACGCCTCGCCGAGGCTCGCCACCGCGGTCGCGTACTCGGCGGTCTGCAGCAGGCCGGGGACGAACTGCACCTGGTAGCTGCGTATGACGGACGCGGCTTCCTCCAGGCCGAGGATGGTCTCCAGCCAGCTGGGCATCACATCGCTGTACTGCTGCCACCAGCCGGGCGTTCCGGCGCGCTTCGCCAGACCTATGTAGCCGGCGCGCTCCTCGGGATCGGTGACGCCGTACAGGGTCAGGAGGTCGGCGACGTCCCGTTCCTTCTGCGCCACCCGCCCCAGTTCCAGGCGGCTGATCTTCGCGTGCGAGGCGCGGATGGCCTCGCCCGCGGCCTCCCTGCTGATACCGCGGCTCTCGCGCAGTTTGCGCAGCTGGGTGCCGAGCACGATGCGCAGCACGGTCGGGCCGCCCCGCCGGTTGGCCAGGGACTCGCCGTTCGGCGTAACGCCTTCTGCTGCAGAGGACATCGCGCCGTCCCGCCCTCTCCTGGTCACCCGCTCGTTCGTCGCGTCAGTGTGGCATCGGCCCGGTCCGCCTGTACAGCGATCCGATCAGCTCGCGGGCGGCTGCAGGTCGTCGAAATCGCCGTCCTTGGCGCCCTGGATGAAGGCCGCGATTTCCGCCCGGGTGTAGATGAGTGCCGGCCCCGCGGGGAAGCGGGAGTTGCGCATCGCGACCTGTTCCCCGGCCAGTTCGGCGAGTTCCACGCACTCGCCGTTGGGATTGCTGCGGCCGCTTTTCCGCCAGCCGGCTCCGAGAATGTTCACAGCAGGAATGCCGTTGTCATATTCCGTGTCGTGGTCATTCTCAGGTGGCATGAGGGCTCCCTGACCTCGCCCCGAGCCCGCACCTGGCGGGGGAGGCCATTCCGGATGCAAGTACATCTGCACGTGCAGGCGTGCTTACGATTGTACTTGCGGATGTGCTTGCAGATGTAAGTGCGCCACATCACCATGGGGCGTGGGGGCCCATTCCTCCAAGTTCCGGCACAGGTGTGGGAGTTCAGATGACAGAAACCGTGGGTTGGGTCGGCGCGCCGGCTCTTGACTGTGACGTTCTGGCCTACTCCGCCTGCTGCTTACTGGTGGACGACATCAAGTCCCGTGAGGGATCGCTGGACTTCGTCACGTCGACGCTGGAGAAGTGGGAACTGCTCGATCAGCTCCCGCGCGTCCGCGCGACCGTCGACGAACTGGTCGGCAACGCCCTGACCCACGGCCAACAGGCGATATGCGCCCAACCCGCCCCGAGCGTCGGCATGGTGAGCCTGATCCGCGACGGCCGCGACCTCGCCTGCGCCGTCTTCGACCCCGGCACGGCGACACCGCGCCTCTCCGCCAGGGGAGTCGGGCTGCGCATCGTGGAGGCGGCCGGCGACGTGTGGGGCTGGACGGCGCCGGGCCTGTACGGCAAGGCGGTCTGGTGCTACTTCTCCGGTTCCGGAGCCGCCGTGGCGGTGCCCGAACCGATCGTCGAGCAACTGCTGATGATGGTGGAGATCTTCACGGGCAGCGCCGACCCGCGCACCGTCATCGCGCACCCGGTGTAGGACGCGCACCGGGCGAGGCAGCAACGTTTCGCCGTGCGGGCGGGAGGGGCGTCGTACGTCCGCCCTCGTGCAGGGCCCCCGACGGGGTTCGGCCCCCCTCCCCGTAGGGGTGCCGGGCACACCGTCGACCGGGTGTCCCGCCCCATTCCGCGCGGCGACCGGCGTTTCTACCGTCCTTGGCATGACACAGAGCGAAGAGCGCAACGAAGACCACGCCCGACGCGACGACACGGCGCCAGACAGGAACACCGCGTCACGCAGGGCCGTCCTCCTGGGACTCGGTACGGCGGCGACGGCCGCGGCCCTCGCCGCCACCCCGGCGGCGGCTTCCGCGCTGTCCCGGCCCGGCGCCCCGCGCGGCGTGTGTACGTACGTACTCGTGCACGGCACACACAGCGCAGGGTCGTACTGGCTGCCGATCGCCCAGGAGTTGACCCTGCTCGGGCACCGCGTCGTCGCCGTGGACCTCCCCCTGCACGGCGCGCGGGCCTTCGTACCGGAGTCGTATCAGCGGCAGGACCTGGCGGCGCTGGCCACCGAGCCCTCACCCGTCGCGGCGCTGAGCCTCGACGACTACGAACGGCACGTCACGCGCATCGTGCGGCGGGCCGCGGCGCACGGTCCCGTCGTCCTCGTCGGCCACAGCCTGGGCGGCGCCACGGTCAGCCGGGTGGCCGACGCGGTGCCGGGCCTCCTCCACCACATCTGCTACATGGCGGCGTTCTGCCCCAGCCCCGTACTGCCGTCCCCCGACGCGTGCACGGCGGCACCGGAGAACGCCGACGCGCTCATCCCGCTCGGCCAGGTCGTCGGCGACCCCGAGCGGCTCGGCGTGCTGCGGCTCAACCCGCGCACCGGCGACCCGGACGACCTCGCGGCGCTGTGGAAGATGATGTGCGCCGACTATCCGGAGGACGTGTTCCGGCAGCGCCTCGGCGGCATGCAGACGGACGAGTCGACCACGGCGTACGCGGGGCGGGCCGTGGACCGCACGCACACCTGGGGGCGCCTGCCGCGCACGTACCTCCGCTTCGGCCGGGACCGTACGATCGCCACGCGGCTCCAGGACCGGATGATCGCGGAGGCGGACGCGCGCACGCCCCGCAACCCCTTCCACGTACACGACTTCCCGACCGCCTCGCACCTCGGCCCACTGGACCCCGCACCACTGGTGGACGCGCTCGCGGGCCTGGCCCCGTAGACCGCGGACCCACCTTCCGGCCTGGGGTGGGGCGGACCTGGTTCCGCCCCACTGAGGCACAGCGTCGCCCCGATCCGGCAACTCAGCTCCCTGGTAGGCGTGTTGACGATGTCGCCCCCGTCCATGACCTGTTCGCATTACGTATGTCGACCATCGTTCAACGGACTTTATCCGGCCAACATCCGACCAAAATGCTGACATGTACCTGGTTGGAATGACACTCTTCCCCGCAACACGCTGCACGTACAGCACCACGCTGCACGCCCGCATCGCGTCTTTCTCTGCTCCGGGGGGCTCTCCAGGCCTCCCGGACCCCCACAGATGGAGCCCGCGTGACCTCTGACATATTCAGCAAGCGTTCCACGCTCGCGATCGCCACCGCCGTCGCCGCCGGAGCGCTGCTCACCGCCGGACTGACCACCGGCGCCTCCGCCCAGCCGACCCGGGACGACGGGCCGTCCGGCTCTCCCGTCGCCCTCTCGGTGTCGGCCCGCGCGGACCTCCTCCGGGACGCGAGCGCCGAGAGATCGGCGACCGCCGAACGGATCGGCCTCGGTGCCAAGGAGAAGCTCGTCGTCCGTGACGTCATCAAGGACGCCGACGGCACCACCCACACCCGCTACGAGCGCACCTACGACGGCCTGCCCGTCCTCGGCGGCGACCTCGTCGTGCACACCGCCAGGAGCGGCGCACTCAAGGGTGTCACCAAGGCGACCGAGGCCACGGTGAAGGTCGCCGCCACCGACGCGAAGCTCGGCACGTCCTCCGTCGCCAAGTCGGCCGAGTCCACCGCCGCGAAGGCGAAGACGGCGCGGGCCGACGCGCAGGCGCCGCGCAAGGTGATCTGGGCGGCCGAGGGCAAGCCGGTCCTCGCGTACGAGACGGTCGTCACCGGTGTGCAGAAGGACGGCACGCCCAGCAGGCTCCACGTCATCACGGACGCCGCGACCGGCAAGAAGCTGTACCAGTACCAGGCCATCGAGAACGGCACGGGCAACAGCCAGTACAGCGGCAAGGTCACCGTCGGCTCCAAGAAGGTGACGAGCGGGTACGAACTGACCGACAAGGCGCGGGGCAGCCACCGCACGTACGACCTGAAGCACGCGGAGAGCGGCACCGGCAAGCTGTTCAAGGACGCCAACGACGTCTGGGGCAACGGCAAGCCCACCAGCGCGCAGACCGCCGCCGTCGACGCCGCCTACGGCGCCCAGGTCACCTGGGACTACTACAAGTCCGTCCACGGCCGCAAGGGCATCAACGGCGACGGCAAGGGCGCGACCTCGCGGGTCCACTTCAGCAACAACTACGTCAACGCCTTCTGGGACGACAGCTGCTTCTGCATGACGTACGGCGACGGCGAGGGCAACAAGAAGCCCCTCACCTCGATCGACGTGGCGGCCCACGAGATGTCGCACGGCGTCACCTCGGCCACCGGCAACATGGAGTACAGCGGTGAGTCCGGCGGCCTGAACGAGGCCACCTCGGACATCTTCGCCACCGCCGTGGAGTTCAAGGCCAAGAACTCCAAGGACGTCGGCGACTACCTCATCGGCGAGAAGATCGACATCAACGGCGACGGCTCCCCGCTGCGGTACATGGACAAGCCGAGCAAGGACGGCGCCTCCCTGGACAAGTGGAGCGCCAACGCCGGCAACGTGGACGTCCACTACTCCTCGGGCATCGCCAACCACTTCTTCTACCTGCTGTCCGAGGGCAGTGGCAAGAAGCGGATCAACGGCGTCGACTACAACTCGCCCACCGCCGACGGCTCCAAGGTGCTGGGCATCGGACGCGCCAAGGCCGAGAAGATCTGGTACAAGGCGCTGTCGACGTACTTCACGTCGACCACGAACTACAAGGCGGCCCGTAAGGGCACGCTGAGCGCCGCGAAGGACCTGTACGGCGCGAACTCCACCGAGTACAAGCGCGTGGCCGCCGCCTGGACCGGCGTCAACGTCAAGTAACTCCCGGTCAGTCACGCAGGGGGCGGCGTCCGCGACGGGCGCCGCCCCTTTCGCGGTCCGGTGCGAGCGGCCCCCTCGTGCGGCCCGTCGTGCGTCACCTCTAAGCCAGGCGTTGATCAGCACATCAGCCCGACGGGCGTCTTCAACTCCCCTCAGTGCCCGCCGCCGAACCGCCGGAGCCGCTTCGATCCCTCGATGCGGCCCGGATTCCGGGAAGGCCATCCGTGATCGCTTGCGCATAGTCAGCGAGAAGGCGCGTCAAACCGTCGTGCTGATCGGACAGTTGCTCGTACTCGTCCACCTCCGCCGGTGTCCACGGCGTCTCCGTGTCCTCCAACTCCGAGAGGCGCAGCTTGGCCATGGCCGCACTGACGACAGCCCGGGAGGCGCTGAGGAGGCGACTCGCGGATTCACCGGGGATGTTGACGAGGAGGACGGCGAGTTCGTCGGGGGAGGGAAGCGCCGGGATGCTGAAATCAAGCCAGTAGTCACCCCAGAGACGGCGGCGCCGAGCTTCCGGATCGACGTCGTTCACCACATCGATGCCGCCCATTTCATTCGGCCGAATCGACAGGCCGGAACGGGCTGCCAGGTCAGTGGTCATGGCGGCGAACCCGTCGTCGCTGTCGGGGGCCGCCGCCCCCGGCGGGGGTGTGCCGAGGAAGGCACCCAGCTCCACCAGTTTGCGCGTGTGCTCGTCCACGTCGGGCAGGACTGCCATGTCGTCGGGGAGCAGCAAGGTGTCCGGCGCGGCCGCGCCAAGGCGTGCGTACGGGATGGGCGTTCCGTGGACCGCCGCTTTCCACGCCGTCATGGCCGCGTCCACCCACCAGCAGACGAATTGATGCGCCGCGTCACGGTGCGCGTTCGCACTCCGGATGGCCAACCTCAGGCGGACAGAGAGCAGCGCGTACTCGGCGTCGTACTGCTTTCTCCGGTCGCCGGCGCGCTGCTCGATCCCGGCTTCGCTGAGGTCGTTCAACTCCTCCATGCGCCGCTCCTCTGCTTGTGATTGATCGAGGAGGACGGTTGAGCACCGCGCCAGGGAGGACAGGGCTGCGTCGACCTCAGGCGCCGTCATGGCCTCGGCCGGGCCGGGCCTGGGCGCGGGGAAGGAGGGGTGGCCACTCACGTCGGACTCCTGGAGAGGGAGGAGGTGCGGAACGAGGCGGGGGAGGGGCTCGTGGAGGCCCTTTCAGGTGAGGACATCAACGGACGGTAGTCCTCGCAACGACAGAGCGTGCGTGAAACGGTGCAAGATGACATGCGGGTTGAGGCAGGGGGTGGGCTCCGTATCTCGCTTGATCGTGCCGAAAATCCCGCCGGTAGAGTCGCGTTGAGGACGGTGTCACCTGGGGGCCTGATGACAGCAGCGGCGGAGGCAGTGCCCATAGTCTTCGTTCACGGGACGCGCTTCAGCGCGGGACAGTGGAGCATGCAACTTGCCGCACTCCGCGAGGAGTTCCCGGTAGCGGCCATAGACCTGCCCGGCCATGGGCAGCGCTCGGCCCAGCCCTGGAGCCTGAGCGCCGCGACGGAGATCATCGCTACCGCGGCGGACTCGCTCGATCGCGGACCGGTTCTGCTCGTCGGACACTCGCTCGGCGGATACGTCTCGCTGGAATTCGCGCGGCGCTTTCCGGAACAACTGCGAGGGGTGGTCCTGGCCGGCGCCAGCGCTTCCACTCGCGGGTTCCGAGCGGTGCCCTATCGGTGGCTCGCCAGGCTGGTTTCCCGTATGCCGGCGGATCGGCTGGCCCAGTGGAACGACCGGTTACTGCGGCGGCTCTACCCGCAGGAGGTGGTGGAGGAGACCATCCGTTCCGGGTACGCCTTCCATGCCTTGCCGGCAGCCTGGGACGAAGTACTCGGACGCTACGACGCGGATGCGATGCGGCACGTCAAGGTTCCGGTCCTCATCCTGAACGGCGAAAAGGACGCCGTTTTCCGCGCCGGGGAGGCGGACTTCGCCCGCGCGCATCCGCACGCTCGCGTGGAATTGGTCCCGCGGGCACGCCATCTCGCGAACTTCGACGACCCAGAGGCCTTCACTGACGCCGTACGCCGCTTCGCTCGCCAACTCCCTGCGGTCAGCTGAGCGCTGGCAAACAGGCCATAGGTCGTTGTCCAGAGCAGATCCGTCTCCCAGTCTGAGTCACGAGGCCGCGGGCCCAACGAGCGCAGGAAATGTGGGAGCGGGAGTTCGCCGAACGTCGGTGGGCGATCCAGATCGTTCGAGGGCTGCCACCCGAGCTCCCGAGCCATCAGGGCCGAGCCCGAGCCAGACGGGTAGCGGACCTGCCGACGGGCCACTTCGTTGGGAGGCCGTGGCGCGGACCGCCGCGTACCAGTTGCGCCCGCGCGTCTCATCCCGCCGCAGCGAGCCGGTCGCCCAGCTCACTGCGGGCGTAGAGGACGCTGCGTCCGGCCCGTGCACGGCTGACGAGGCCGCACGCCGCGAGGACGGCCAGGTGCTGGGAGACCGCGCTGGGGGTGACGCCGAGTGTCCGGGCCAGGGTCCCGGTCGTCTGCGGGGTGTCCAGGGCCGCGAGCAGGGCGGCCTTCGGGCGTCCGACCAGCGCGGCGAGTGCGTCGGCGGGCGGCGGCGCGACGGTTTCCCACAGGGTGGCGACCCCGCGCGCGGGGTAGTCCACGCGCGGCACTTCGCCGATGGGCGCCGTCGCCTTGCGTCCGAACAGCGTCGGGCACAGGGTCAGCCCGCCCCCGGCCGGCACCCGGCTGCGGGTCCCCATGGGGTGCAGCCGCAGGACGCCGGCCTCCCACCGCACGTTGGGGTGCAGATCGGCGAAGAGGGCCTCCGCGCCGCCGTCGGTGAGCAGTTGGGCCCGGTGGAGGATGTCGGCCTCAAGCACCGCCCGCATCCGACGCCAGTGCGGTTCCAACGCCACGTGCCAGTAGGCCTCCAGGGCGTCGGCGATCCGGTTTCGCAGGACGACGGGGTCGCCGCGCAGCACCGCGGGCGTGCGCTGGTCCTGGTAGGCGGTCTCGATGTCCGCGCGTACGACGGCCGGCGCGGTGGCCCGGACGGTGGCCAACTCCTCGCTCATCTCCGGCACCCGCGACAAGGGGCGCGGGGTGATGAAGTCCGGCAGCCACCGGCGATCGCTCACCAGGGCGAGCAGCAGTCCGCCGTCCAGCTCCGCCAACTGCTCGCGCACCAGGCGCAACCACCGCATGTGCAGCGGGAAGTGACCGGGGTCGCGCAGCGCCCACAGACTGTGACACGTCTCCTGCAGCGGGGAGATGGCGAAGCGCACGCGTGCCAGATCCTCCACGCCGAGTTCGATCTCGATCACGCCGCCGCCCGCCCCCCTTTGGATGTCGAACCGCATGGATTTAGCTCCAGCCTAAATCTCTGTCACCCGCCCGGGTACGACGGTTTCAGTGAGAGGCATGATCCTGCCTCCGCGCGGCCCTTTGCGGGTCTATGCCACCCTGACCTTCTTCGACTCGCTGGTGCCCGGCATCATGCTTGCCGGCGGCGTCCTGTTCTTCACCGAGGTCGTCCGCCTGGGCGCGGTGGAGGTCGGCAGCGGCCTGTCCCTGGCCGCGCTCGCCGGACTGGCCGTGGCCGTTCCGGCCGGCCGCCTGGGGGACCGCGTCGGACACCGCCGCCTGCTCATCGCCATCAGCCTGCTGCGTGGCCTGATCCTCGCCGGATACCAACTGGTCGACTCCTACCCGGCGTTCTTGGTGACGGCGTGCCTGGCGGGCTTCGCGGAAAGCGCGGTAGCGCCCGTACGTCAGGCCTATCTCGGCACCATCACCACGCGGGAGAACCGTGTGCGGACGCTCGCGTTCAACCGCGTCGTGCGCAACGTCGGTGCCACGCTGAGCACTCCCGCCCTTGGGGTGGCCCTCGCGCTGGACACGCCTGTGGCTTTCCGTGCCCTGATCGGCCTGGGAGCGGTCAGCGTCCTGATCGTCGCGCTGGTCGCCACCCGGCTGCCGGAAACCGTCATCGCCGGGCCCGCTCCCGCTGGCACGGCACGCCCGAAGAGGACCAGCTCGCAGGGGGCCAGCCCGCAGGGGACCAGCCCGAACGAGAGAGGCCCGAAGGCGACCAAGCAGCCGGGGGTCCTGCGCGACCGCCCCTACCTGACCCTCGCCCTCCTCAACGGCGTCCTGATCATGCACATGGAGCTCCTGGAGATCGGTATGCCGCTCTGGGTCACCCACCACACCCGGGCGCCCGTCTGGGCCACTTCCGTGCTGCTGTTCACCAACGTCCTGGTGGCCATCGGCTTCCAGATGCGCGTCGGACGCTCCGTCACCACCGTGTCCTCGGCGTCCCGCGCTCTGCGCAACGGTGGCTACTGTCTGCTGATTGCCTCAGCCCTTTTCGCCCTCGCCGAGACCCTCACCCCTCTGCTCTGCCTGACGGTTCTGTTCGCCGCTGTCGTGCTGCTCACCCTCACCGAACTCTTGCAATCGGCGGGCTCCTGGGGCTTGTCCTACGACCTGGCCGACGCCGCACGCCTCGGCGAGTACCAGGGTGCGTGGAGCGTCGGAACCCACCTCATCCGCTCCTGCGGCCCCTTCCTGGTCACCCTGGCCCTCTCGACGCTCAACGCCCCAGGCTGGCTCATCATCGGCCTGATCTACGCGGTGGCAGCGGCGGGCACCGTCCCGCTGGCCCGCCGCGCGGAGGCCACCCACGAAACGATCACACCACAGCCCACGACCGGCACGGCGCCCCCGATCGAAGACCCGGCCCCCCCCACAAGGTGTGAGGCTCCCACCCGTCACGGGAACCTGGTCCACGAGGCCGAGCCGCGGCGAGAAGGGAATTCGGAGGGGCGGACGACCGATCTCCCCAGCAGCGGCCGCGGTCCGACCACCGAGCACTGTGGATGCCCGCGGTCACAGCCCCAAATCGGTGCGGACGAGCCGTAGCGCGGCTGCGGGATCCGATGCCCGGGTGACCGATCTCCCCACGACGATGTGTGACGCCCCCGCGGCGATGGCGGCACGCGGGGTACCGGGTCGGGCGTGCTCGGCTCGGTCCTCGCCGGGCAGCGTGACGCCCGGTGTGACGATCAGGGAGCCCGGACCCAGCACGTCGCGCAACTGCGCGGCTTCCTGCGGCGAAGCGATCACACCATGGCAACCGGCCCGGCCTGCCAGCCGTCCCAGACGTCGTACTTGCTCCTCGGCCGAGACGTTGACCCCGACATCGGCGAGGTCGGAGCTGGTCATGCTGGTGACGACGGTCAAGGCAAGGACACGCAGGCGTGGAAAGTCGCGAGCCGCTGCAACAGCTGCGGCCATGATGCTGGTGCCTCCCATGCTGTGCACCGACACCATCGACACGCCAAGTGCGCCCGCGGAACGGACCGCGCCGGCAACGGAGTTCGGAATCTCGAAGAGCTTCAGGTCCAGGAACACCTCCTTGCCCCTGGCCACCAGGTGCTGGACGAGGTCGGGCCCGGCCGCGGTGAGCAGTTCCAGCCCTACCTTGTAGAAACGGCACTCGTTACCCAGCCGGTCGACGACCTCTTCAGCCGCTCGACGGCTGTCGAAATCCAGGGCAACAATGATCGGACTGGTCGGCTCCACGGCGTCATTGTCGCCCACCACGGAGCCGGACGACCATCGCGGTGACGGTGCGGGTGCCGTTGAGGCACGTATCGCCATCCGCCGTCGTCAGGGCTGCCGGGTCTCTCGTGGGCAACGGGCCGGATCGGACCGCCCGCGGGCCGCTAACCGCGGTGGGCGGGCGCTGAGCTCGGAACAGTCACCGCTCCCTGACCGCGTAAGTCACATGCGTCACCCTCGAAGAAGGCTCCGCGTGGACCTGTTTCAGGGCCACGCGGCCCGCGTCCACGCCCTCGAACAGGCGGACTCCGGAGCCGAACAGGACGGGGGAGAGGGCGATCGAGAACTCGTCGATCAGGCCCGCGTTCACGTACTCCAGGATCGTCGCACCGCCGCCCGCGATGCGCACGTCCCGTTCCCCGGCGGCCTCGCGGGCCTGGGCGAGGGCGGACTCGATGCCGTCGTTGACGAAGTGGAACGTGGTCCCGCCCGGCCGCTCCCAGGGGTCTCGCTTCTCGTGCGTCACGACGAAGACCGGCGTGTGGAACGGCGCCTCCTCCGGCCACATCTGCTCGCCGGCGTCGAACATGCGCTTGCCCATCACGCTCGCGCCGGTGCGCTCGAACGTCTCGCGCACGATGTCGTTGTCGCGCCCTTCCTCGCCGCCCCCGCCCAACTTCAGGTTCTCCCGGAAGAACCGCTGCGGGAAAACCCACCGTTGCAGCTCCATCCACTGCTGCCCCATCAACTCCTCGGAGGATTCGGGCGCGATGAAACCGTCCAGCGACATCGACACGCTGAAGAACACCTTGCCGGCCATCAGTCCTCCGCCCCCTTCTGGACGATCTCGGTGACGTAGGCGGCCAGGTTGTCCAGGGTCTGCCGGCCCGCCTCGATCGCGTGGTACTTCTCGACCGCCTCGTCGCGCTGCTCCTTGGTGGGGAACACCGTGTGCATCCCGATCCGGGTCGCCGTGCCATCGGACGCGGACTGCTCGGGCGTCTTAGATGTCTCGGACGTATCGAGCGTCTCGAACGTCAGGACCGACTCGAAGGCGTTCGGGTCGTCGCGGGTCTCACCGTGGAGCATCGCGATCCGTTCCGGCGGGGTGAGCTCGGTCCAGGTGATCCACTCCTGGTAGTCCGTCCCGTCCGGTGCGTGCATCACGAAGTCCCACACTCCGCCGACGCGGAACTCGAAGGCCCGCGTGGTGGTGGTGAACCCTTCCGGTCCCCACCATTGCGACAGGTGCCGGACATCGGTGAACGCCTCGAACACCAGCTCCCGTGGGGCGTCGATGATCCGGGAGATGACGAGCTCCCGGTCGGCTGTCGACGGCTGCACCGGCGTCCCCTGTGGGGACTGCACCGGCGTTTCTTGAGGCGGCTGCGCCGGCGTTCCGTGAGGCGCCCCCGGGGTTCCTAGAGGCGGCTGCCCCGGCGTTCCTCGTTCTGCCGTGCTCATCAGCTACTCCGCTTCCCTTGTCCGCTTCAGGTCCTGTACGTACGCGTCCAGTCGATCGAAGCTCTCGTTCCAGAACTGCTCGAAACCGCCGGTCCACTCGTGGACGGGCCGCAGCCCGCCGGCGTCGAGCCCGTACAGGCGCTGCTTGCCTGCCTTGCGGTCGCGCACCAGCCCGACCTCCCGGAGGACCCGCAGGTGCTTGGACGCCCCCGGCTGGGTCATCCCCAACCCCTCAGCCACCTCGGTCACCGACCGCTCGCCCGCCCGCAGCAGCACCAGGATTTCCCGGCGCTGCGGCTCGGCGATCGCGTTGAAGACGTCCGACGTCGTCGCTGCTCGTGCCATGGACAAAATCATATTCCGATATGGGCATACGTCAAGCGGTCGGGGTCGGGGTCGGGGTGGTAGTGGGCCGGCGACCCCGCCCGACCCTCACTCCTCCGTCAGGGGCAGGCACTCGGCGAGCAGGTCGACGACGTCGCGCCAGGCTCGTCGCGCGTGTCGTGGGTGGTGGCCGACGCCGGGGACCGCGGGGTGGTCGACCGGCGGGTGGTGGAAGGCGTGCAGGGCGCCGCCGTAGACCGTGAGGCGCCAGTCGACGCCCGCGGCCTGCATCTCGGTGGTGAAGGCGTCCCGCTGCGCGGGCGGCATGATCGGGTCCTCCGATCCGACCCCGGCCCACACCGGGCAGCGAATGTGCGCCGCCTCGCCCGGTCGGCCCGTGGTGGTCGCGTTGACCGTCCCGATCGCGCGCAGGTCGACGCCGTCGCGCCCGAGTTCCAGCGCGATGGCGCCCCCGGTGCCGTAGCCGACGGCGGCGATACGGTCGGGGTCGGTCCGGGGCTCGGTGTGCAGCACGTCGAGCGCCGCGTGGCCGATGCCCCGCATCCGGTCGGGGTCGGCGAGCAGCGGCAGGCAACGGGCCAGCATCTCCTCGGGGTCGCCCAGATAACGCCCGCCGTGCAGGTCGAAGGCCAGCGCCACGTACCCCAGTTCGGCCAGAGCATCGGCCCGGCGGCGCTCGACGTCGCTGAGCCCCATGCCCTCCGGACCGAGCAGCACGGCGGGCCGGCGGCCGGCACCGGCCGGGAGTGCGAGGTGCCCGATCATCGTCAAACCGTCGGCCGGGTACTCGACCGTACGCGTCGTAGTCGAAGTCGAAGTCGTAGTCGTCGTCATGAGCCCGGACTGTAGTGATCGTCGAGCGCCGTCCGGCCGGTGTTCTGCCGCAGGCAGAGCGCGTGGTGTGGCGGGGCCGGGCGTGCGCCACTACGCGTCGAGGGCGACCACGAAGCCACCTGACAGGCGCACTGCCGCGACCGGAACGGGGTAGTGGGTGGGAGAAGGGCTCGGCGGCGATGCCAGTCCTGTGACGCGCGGAGGAGGTGAGGCTGTGGAGTTCCTGCACTTTGCCGCAGACAAGCCGACACCGTTCTGGCCCACCGGCGCAATCATCCTGGTCGTCATCGTCCTTATCTCCGGACTGGGCGGGATCTGGCGTGAGCGCAGGATCAAGAAGGGCAAGAAGACCTAGGCGGTCGCGTTCGGATCAGCGGGTGGACCAGAGGAAGATGCCCGCGATGTGAAGTCCGGCGAGGTAGATGGTCGCGGTCTTCTCGTAGCGGGTGGCGATGCCGCGCCACTGCTTAGCCGCTTGTAGGCGCCCCGCCAATTGCCTTACCTCTTGCGCGACTCCACTCGGTTCACAATCAGGTTCGCCACGACCCCGAGCACGGTTGCCGCTGCCGCCGGAAGCCATGGGTTCGTGGCGTGCAGCCCCGGAGTGAACTCAAGGACGAACAGGGCGGCCACGAACGTCAGGCACGAAGTGCCCTCTTCCGCCGCCCGCTTGGCCCCCTCCGTGAACGCGCTGAGCCGCAAGAGCAGGTGTACCGGAGCGGTGAAGAGACCGGCGAGGATCCCGCAGGGGAGAGACAGCAGTGCGGCCCAGAGCAGCGCGCTCCATCCATCGAACTCGATCAGGTCGCTGAACAGAGCCGTGACCACCAGAACCACAAGCAGCAGGAACAGCAAGACGAGGGCTGCGACAGCGAGCCCCAGCCCGGTGAACCCGGCCCCGGCAAGGACCTTTCCCCCAGTGGTGAAGGAATCCCATGTCGGCTCATCCTCATCATCTGGCCGACGTTCGTCGCTCATCGCTGACACCTTCCTGGCGCGAGTGAACAGTTCCTGAGGCGGGCCGCGCCCTCGCGGGGCAGGCAGGGTGCGGCCCGACGCTCATGAGGAGTTCGGCCGCTAGTACTCGTCGTTCGGCCGCTCGTACTCGTCGAGCGTCCCGTCTCCGTTGTCGTCGTACGAGTAGTTGTATGCGTCGTTGTAGTTGTGCCGGTAGCGCATGCAGGTGCCCTCGGCGCGCAGTTCGGGCTCGTCGTCGTAGTAGCCGAGGTGGAGGGTGACCCGGATGCCGTCGTCGAGGAGGGTGGTGATGCCGTTGTCGACCTTCTCGACGGTGCGGCCGTCCTTGCGCCAGGTGGCCCGGAGGGATGCCAGCGCCGCGCGGTAGTCGTCGTCGCCGGCGAAGTCCAGGTCCCAGGTGAGGATCGGCTCATCCCGACTGACGTCGCTTTCGTCGAAGCCGAAGTCGTCCACGCACGAGGAAGAGCCGTCCCGGGAGGCGTACGGCTCTCTGGTCGGTGCCGGGGACAGCGCACGGTAGGTGTCCTCGCCGGCCCGGTTGGTGGCCCGGACATGATTGCGGAACTCCTCGGTACTGTGAACGGGCCCGCCTTGTACCGTCTCGCACGCCTTGGCCGTCAGCCCGAGGAGAGCTATGAGGGCGACGCTGACCACGGGGACCACGATCTTCGACTTCATGCCGTCGATCAAATCCGTCCGGGCGGGACGCGGGGTAGCGCTCTGCTACTCAGCCAGTCTGAGCAGTGGCACCCAGACCGGGTGGTCCGAACACGGTGGGGGTCGTCGTACGTGACGTCCGAGATCGAGCGCGGGAGAATTCCGGTCACGAGGCACGGGGCCGAGCTGTGGGGATCAGGCAAGACCACTTCGACCGTGCCCCAGTACGTCGCCTCAACCGTGGCGGCGACCGCCAGGCCCATGCCGCGCTCCACCGCATCGCGTCCACCCGCCTACGGGTCGACCCCCGTACCCACCCAGACGCACTCCGTTGCCTCAAACGCCCGCGGCGATACCGCTTCGACGGGCCCGAAGACGCCTCCGCCCTGATCCTGGGTGCCTCCCTCGGCACCACATGGCATAGGTGGGCGAGTGCATCTCGTGGTGTCTAGGTAGTCCAGGAAAGGGGTGTAAGTGCCTTTCAGGGCCTTGTGGTCCGGGTACATACATGTGGCTGGTGACCTATTTTTCTGCGTGCACGGGGTCCCGCTGGTGGGCTGGCTCAGTGGATTCGCTTGCGCCCCACCGAGACGGGAGTTCAATCTGATTCATTTCGCACCAACTACCGCTTTGATATGTCGCTAATTCGACCGACCTTGGTGTCGTGTGCACTTGTCACAGTGCCTCTACGCCCAACCCGCCGATCAACCCGACACTTGTGCTCCCACCGCGTCTACGGGTGCGTGTCCGTGATGGCGATGACCTCGTCGAGGCGGTCCAGGGCGGCCTGCAGGTCGTCGGCATTGGCCTGGATGAGGTCACGCGCTCGGCGCGCAGTTCGAGGAGGGAGGAGGCCCAACGCGGGGCCTCCCCCCGTCACGCGAGTTGCGCGTCGTATAGCGGACGGCAGAGGCACGCAGACCGCGGGCGTCAGCCGAGGGCGGTCATCTTCTCCCAGCCGCCGGAGCCGATCGTGGCCGGAGCACCGAGGCCACCGGCCGTCAGGCGTGGGTAGAAGTGCAGCCCCTGGCTGGTGTTGTTCGTGGTGGCCCACAGGTCAGGGATGCCGTCGTTGTCGGCGTCCGTGGCCGAGGAGAGCAGGGGGCGAGCGGCGGGAGTGAAACCCGTGGCCGTCAGCTTGCGTGCACCGGAGTCGAGCCCTTCGCCGTTCGGGCCGGTGCCTTCGTAGGTGAACAGTTCACCGGTGCTGCGCTTACGCGCGAGCAGGTCGACGTGGTTGTTCTTGGTGACGTCGCCGGGGGCAGCGAGGTCGTAGCCGGACCAGTCGCCGTCGCCGACGAGGACGGGTTCGGCGTATTCGTCGAGGTAGCCCGTGGCGTGGCCGAAATAGAGCCATAGGTGGTTTCCTTCCTTGACCAGCAGGTCGGGGAAGGACGGAAGGTCCCATTCGTCGATTCTGCCGTTGCCGTCCAGGTCGGTGGGGCCGTCGACGTCGCCGATGGCCAGGACCTGGTCGGCGTTCTTGAAGTGATCGTTGGCGGGATCGTACAGGCTCAGGTCCCGGCGCCCGTCGCCGCACGCGGAACCGTTCGCGTCTTCGCCGTAGCTGGTGCAGGCGTAGCCGAAGCCGTTGTTGGGGTGGATGTGCAGGTGTCGGCTGCCCTTGGCGCCAGTGGTGGCGATGAGGTCTTCGTAGCCGTCTTCGGTCCAGTCACCGCGTCGGGTGATCAGGGAGCCGGTGAAGTCCTGGGTGCTGGCGTCGCTGGTGGTGCCGATGCGGCCGTTGCCCTGCCCCGCGTACATGCGCAGTTGTCCGGTGTCGCGCAGGGCGAGCAGGTCGGGGTTGCCGTCGCCGTTGAGGTCGCCGGGCTCGTCCGTCTTGCCCGTGGGGTTGGCGTAGAAGAGGTAGGTGCGGGTGTCGGACTTGTTCTTCGCCTTGTCCAGAGAGCGGGCGAAGACGCGCTGGGGGCCGGTCGAGGGCGGAGTGAGCCTAACCCTCGTACTGCCGCCTGCGGAAGGCGCGCTGACGGAGCGGACCTTGGGATCCCAGTCGGTCCAATACTCGTACTTGGCGACGTCCTTGACGCCGGCGGAGGACAGCGTGAAAGTGCCCTCGGTGCGGGCGGGGGACGTGTTCTCGGGCCAGCCGTCCTGTCCGTCGGGGAACTGGGTGGAGGTGATGCCGGGCGGATTGCTGGGCCGGTTCGGGTCGAAGGCGAAGCGGCAGCCGGGGGCTCCGCTGGTCGGGTTCCAGTCGGAGTTGGCCTTGCCGTCGCGGGCCTGGACCTTCCACGAGTAGTTGCCGTTCGCGGCGCCCAGGTGCTTGGTCAGCAGGCTCTTGGACACGGTGGTACGGGCGATGCCGCCGGAGGTGACCTTGACGTCCCGGTCGACGACGATGCCGGGGCTGGTGTCGTGCTTGCCGGTGGGCCACAGGTGGAAACGCGCGGTGACGCTGCCACCGTCGGGATCGGAGACCTTCGCGGTCAGCTGTACATCGGTGTTGCCGACCGTGACGTGGGTCCCCTTGTCACCACAGCTGTTGTTGACGCGGGTGCTGGGCACGGTGTCCAGGCCGGCGGGCTTGTTCGGCATCGAGTTGTACTCGGTGGACAGCACAGCGGTGGAGGCGTCGAACTTCTTCCACGCGTGTACGTCGCTCTCGCTGGCGCGCAGCCCGAAGGCCATCTTCTTCCACTTCTTGGCCGCGGCGTCCACGGTGGCGCCCTTGACGTCGAACTCCAGGTTCCCGGCCGGGCACGCGGAAGACCAGCCCCTGGAGTCATTGACCGTGGCGTACTTCTTCCACCAACTGGGCTGCTTGTGCCACGTCGTGGCCGAGGAGATCTCCCCGGTCAGCCACGCCTCGACGGGCTTCTTGGCACAGGACCAGGAGTGCGTGTTCTTGATGCGCAGGGTGGACTTGGTGATCTGTTTGCCGTGCAGCTTGCGCGGGTCGAACTGGATGAAGGAGCGCCAGGTGCCGCTGGTCTCCGACTCATGGCCGACCCGGGCGACCTTGGAGGAGTGGTTCCAGTATGAGGTGCTGGGGTGCTTCTTGCTGACCGCGGTCCAGCCCAGGCGGGGACTGGAGACGGTCGGGTCGATGTAGACGGGGAAGACGGTGTCCGGGTCGGACAGCACCTTCTGATCAGGCGTTACGACCAGTTCATCACTGCCCGCCTTGAGGGGCATATGGGTGGTGGTGGCGCCGTAACGGGGCTCGAAGACGTCCTCACCGCGCGTGGCGGGCATGCCGCTCTGCTGGTCCAGCAAGGCGGCGACGTCCTTGGTCGTGGCAGCCCTGGTCTTGGCCGTGGACAGCTGTGTGTCGGGGACACCGGCCGAGTCCCACATCTCGGGCGCCGGCGCGGTGAACACCTCCTGTCCGGCCGGGTTCACCGCGGTGAGGTTGCCGATCTGGTCCGTGCTGACGCTCACTCCGTCGGCGTCGAGACCGTAACGGACCTGTTTGAGCAGGGGGGTGTCGGCGGCCTCGCGGGTCTTGACCACGAGCAGTTGCTGATAGCCGTCCACACCCGCCTGCATGCGCAGGTCGATGCCCGGCGCCACCTCCGGGTAGACGGCGGTGTCACCCTCCAGGCGGGGCGTGGGCAGTCGACCCGGCCAATCGACCGTCAGAGATCGGCCGTTGCGGGTGATCGTGACCAACGGAGCGTCGCCGCCAGAGGAGAACTCCAGGCCGACGTCGACCGCCTTCGGACGGACCGCGCCATCCCGCAGCAGCAGGGTGGTGTCGACGTCGACCAGAGATTTGTCCCGCTTCACTCGGACCGGCGCCGCCGCCGTCTCCTCCGTGAAGGTGCCGTCGGGGTTGGCGAAGACCGTGTCGAACTGGGTGCGACGGGCGTTCACTTCGACCCGTTCGCCCGTCTGTGCGGCCTTGCGCGATGCGGCCGTCTCCGGTTCCGCGCCGACTGTCGCTTGGCTCGCCAACTCCTGGCTGGTTGAGCCTGGCTCCGCGACGGCTTGCGACACGGTCAGTACAGGAATGGCGAGGGCCGCGGCCAGAGCGCAGGCCAACGATATACGAGGCAACGTACGCCGGGAGTTTCGGGGTTGACGGCCTGTTCTCAACAGGGGTCCCTTCACAGGAATTCGACCAGGGCGTGACGCCTGGGATCAGCACAGCGGAACGTACCCCACACCCGCAAACCCGTCACATTCAATTCACCGCACCGTCATTCGGATACTAAAAGTGACTTTGGTCCTCAGCTTTCAGGACCTAGGTAACTTTCCGGCAGGCGAAAGTCCTCACGGGTGAGAACCCCCTTAGAATCGGTCAATCAACAGGTAAAGCCTGTGTAATGTCGGCGCGGTTCATTTGCTTACGCCTTGGGGAGAGGTCTGCGCCGTGTCACGTTCTGCTGGTTGTGGGGAAGTTGACGAGCCGCCAGGCGCGTCATCGAGAGTCAAGCCCGCAAGACGGGCGTGGTGGCGTCAGGGTGCGGTACGCACGGTCACGTCGTTCACCGCGGCAACCCTTCTGGTGGGGCTGGTCTCTGCCGAAGCGCTGGCCTTCTCTCCGCTGGCGCTGCCGGATCTGCAGGAGACTCCGCCAGTGCCGGTCACGAAGGTGGGCGGCACGGCGAAGGGGGCGCCGTCAGGAGCCGCCAAGGACGAGACTGCGCGCAAGGACTGGAAGTCCATCCCTAGCGCTGCTTGGCCCGATCCTGGTCACGCCAAGGCGAACATGACTGGCAAGAGGGAAGTCAGCATGAAGGCCGGTGCTCTTCCGGTACGCGTATCGAAGGTGCCCACCCCGCGCAGCGCCGAGAATGCGGGTACCGTGGCAGGGGAGATCGGCATCGAGGTCCTGGATCGAAGTGCCGCCGAACAGGCCGGCATCGACGGACTGCTTGTGGCCGTCGATTCCACCGGCGGCGACGCCCAATTGTCCATCGGTTACAGCGAGTTCCGCAATGTCATGGGCGGTGACTGGGCCTCCCGCCTGACGCTCGTGGAACTGCCCGAATGCGCCATGTCCAAGAGCGGCAAGGACAAGGGTGATTGCACACCAACCCCGATCAAGGCAGTCGACAACGACGCCGACCGGTCCGAGCTGACGGCCCGGGTAGCCCTTGAGCGCGACTCTGCCTCTGAGACGGACAAGGAGCCGGGCAATAAGGCAGAGCCGTCGCAGAAGCAGTCGGCGTCCCAACCGCCGACACCCGACCAGTCGGCGTCCAAGCCCCTCAAGGCCCGGTCCCTCTTCGCCGTGACCTCGAAGCCGGCGGGCTCAGGCGGCGACTACACAGCGACCTCGCTGTCCCCCTCAGGCAACTGGCAGGCAGGCGACTCCTCGGGCGCCTTCACCTGGTCCTACGACATCGAAGCCCCCGACACCGCCGGCGACCTGGGCCCGGAGCTGTCACTGGCCTACAACTCGACCGCCGTGGACGGACGCACCGCGGCCACCAACAACCAGGCCAACAACGTCGGTGACGGCTTCACTCTGGAGCCAGGCTTCATCGAGCGCCGCTACAAGGCATGCAGCGCCGACATGACGGGCGGCACCAACAAGGCCAAGAACGGCGACCTGTGCTGGAGCGGCGACAACGCCGTCCTCTCGCTGGGCGGCTCGACCAACGAGCTGGTGAAGGACGACAAGACCGGCGCCTGGAAGCTCAAGCAGGACGACGGCAGCAAAGTCGAACACCTCAAGAACGCCTCCCTCGGCAACGGCGACAATGACGGCGAGTACTGGAAGGTCACCGACACCGCGGGCGTGCAGTACTTCTTCGGCCGCGACAAGCTGCCCGGCTACGCGGACGGCAAAGAGGTGACCGGCTCCACCTGGACGGTGCCGGTGTTCGGCAACCACTCCGGCGAACCCTGCTACAAGGCCGACTTCACCTCTGCATGGTGCCAGCAGGCTTGGCGCTGGAACCTGGACTACGTAGTGAACCCGCACGGCGACGCGATGGCCTACTACTGGTCCAAGGAGCAGAACCACTACGGCCGCAACGTCCAGCTCTCCACCGGCAAGTCGACGGCGACCCCGTACACGCGCGGCGGCTACCTCAAGCGCATCGAATACGGGCTGCGCTCCAACAACCTCTACACCGGCACTCCCGCGGCGAAGGTCACCTTCAGCACGGCGGAGCGGTGTCTGAAGTCCGGCTCGTTCGACTGCGCGACCGACAAGTTCACCGCCGCCAACGCCAAGCACTGGCCGGACGTGCCCTTCGACCAGTATTGCGCGCCCGGTACGGAGTGCAAGAACCGCTACAGCCCCTCGTTCTGGTCACGCAAGCGCATCGCGTCTATCACCAGCGAGGTTCGCGTCGGCGGCACGTACCAGAAGGTCGACACCTGGGCCCTCGAGCACAGCTTCCCCTCCACCGGAGATGGCTCCTCCCCCGCCCTGTGGCTGAAGTCGATCAAACGAACCGGCTACACGGGTGGCACGGCAACGGCGCTGCCGCCGATCACGTTCATCGGCAAGCAACTGGCCAACCGCGTGGATGCGACCGGGGACGGCATTCCCCCGCTGATCCGCTACCGGGTACAGGCGATCAACAACGAGATGGGCGGCACCATCGCCGCGACCTACAGCGCCCCCGAGTGCACGCGCAGCAGCCTGCCGTCCGAGCAGGGCAACACCAAGCGCTGCTACCCGGTGTACTGGTCCTCGCCGGACTCTCCCGGCGCCGACTACAAGCCGGTCAAGGACTGGTTCCACACCTACGCCGTCACCCAGGTCCGTGAGGAGGACAAGGTCGGCGGCGCCATCGCGAAGCAGACCGACTACAACTACGCCGGTGGCGTGGCATGGGCCAAGAGCGAGGACGCCTTCACCGAGGCCAAGTACCGCACCTACTCGGACTTCCGTGGCTACGCCCGTGTGAAGACCTCCGTCGGCACCGGCACGGACGGAGCCAAGCAGGTCAGTGAGGTCCGCTACTTCCGCGGCATCCCCGGCGCGAAGGTCGCCGACAGTGAGGGCAACGAGGTCGACGATCACCCGGCCTTCGCGGGCGTGACCCGCGACGAGGCCACCCTCAACGACAGCAAAATCATTGAGGCGTCCGCCTCCACCCCGTGGAAGTCGGCAGCCACAGCCACCCACAAGCGCGGCAACGGTCTGCCGGACCTTGAGGCGTTCCACGTCCAGGAGGCCCGGATCGAGGCCGGACGCACCCAGGTCGGCACGTCCTGGCAGCGCACCAGGCTCGAGCGGACCTTCGACTCCTACGGCATGCTCACCCGCGAGTCCGACCTGGGCGACACCGCCAAGTCCGGTGACGAGACCTGCACGTTCACCAACTACGCCCGCAACACGGCCAAGAACATGCTGGAGTTCACCTCCGCGGCCAAGACCGTGGCCAAGGCGTGCGGCACCGACCCCGAACTCCCCGGCGACCTGATCTCCGACACGCGCACGTACTTTGACAACAAGGCCCTGGGAGCCGCCCCGGACAAGGGCGACGTCACCCGGGTCGACGAACAGAACGCCGCCGGAACCGGATTCGTCACGACGGAGAGGAACAAGGTCGACCAGCACGGCCGCGTCACCGAAACCCTCGATGCCGCCGACCAGAAGACCACTACCGCGTACACCCCCTCGACCCTGTACGCGGTGACCAAGCAGGAGACCACCAACCCGCTCGGCCACACCGAGACGGCGGAGAACGACCCGGGCCGCGCTGCCCCGGTGGCATCGGTCGACGCGAACGGCAAACGCACCGAGGCCGTCCTGGACGGTCTCGGCCGCACCGTGAAGGTATGGGAGCCGGGCTGGCCCAAGAAGGACCACGTTGACACTCCGAGCCGGCAGTTCGCCTATGCGGTGACCAAGACCGGCCCGAACGTCACCGAGACCAAGACGCTGCAGCGCAACGGCGGCTACCGTGCCGACTACGCCTTCGCCGACGGCCTGGGCCGCGAACGCGAGGTCCAGGCACCCGCGGCGACCGGCCAGGGCCGGATCATCACCGAGAAGCTCTACGACTCTCGCGGCCTGGAGTGGAAGTCCTACGACGGCTACTACGCCAACGGGGATCCGTCCGGCGAACTGGTGACGGGCGACGACACCAAGACCCCGAAGGCTACGCGCACCACCTACGACGGCGCGGGACGGCCCACGGCGCAGATCAAGGAGAAGTACGGGGACGAGGTCTCGCGCACGACGACCCAGTACGGCGGCGACCGGGTCACCGTGATCCCGCCCAAGGGCGACACCGCCACCACCGTGACCGACATACGCGACCAGACGACAGAGCTGATCCAGTACACGAACGCGGACCGCACCAAGTCCCAGTCGACGAAGTACACGTACACGCCTTCGGGCAAACAGAAGACGGTCACCGACCCGACCGGCGCGAAGTGGACGTATCACTACGACCACCGCGACCGCGCGGTCAAGGTGGAGGATCCGGACAAGGGCACCTACACCACCGGCTACGACAACCTCGACCGCCCCACGACCGTCACCGACGCCGCCGGCAAGGCCCTGACGACGGGCTACGACGCACTGGGCCGCAAGACGAGCCTCAAGCAAGGCAATACGACCCGGGTCACCTGGACCTACGACACCGTGGCGAAGGGCCAGTTGACGAAGTCGGTCCGCCACGAGGGCGGCCAGGACTACACCAACGAGATCACCGCATTCAACGACCGCTACCAGCCGACCGGCACCAAGGTCACCATCCCCGCCCGCGAGGGCACCCTGGCCGGCACGTATGCCTTCAGCTCCGGGTACAACGCGCAGACCGGCCTGCAGGACTGGATCCGCCAACCGGCCCTGCCCGGCCAGATATCCGAGAACCTCACCTACCGTTACGGTCCCCAGGACCAGCTCGTCGGCGCAGGCACCACCGCCTCTGTCTTGATCAACAACAGGACATACGACCCGTACGGCCACGTCCTGCGCACCGAGTATGGGCGCAAGGGCCAGAAGGTGTGGCAGACGAACGAGTACGACGAGCACACGGGCAACGTGGCTCGTACCACCACGGACCGCGAGACCGGGCCGTCGCGCATCGACGACATCCACTACACCTTCGACCTGGCGGGCAACATCACCCGGCTCGACACGGCCATCGGCCAGGACGAGGCACGCTCCAAGGACACGCAGTGCTTCACCACGGACGCGCTGCGCCGGATCACCAACGCCTGGACCGCCACGGACAGTTGCAAGGCCAAGCCCGACGCTGACGGCGACGACGGCGGCCAGCGACCCAAGGTCGGCGGCCCGGACGCCTACTGGCATTCCTACACCTACGACGCCATCGGCAACCGCCGGACCGAGACGCAACACAAGGTCGAAGGCAGCGTGCTGACGGCAAACGACATCACCCACACGTATCACTACGGCCAGAACGGCGCGACCAAGCGCCAGCTGACGGGGGTGTCGACCGAGGAAGCAGGCAAAAAGACCACCGACACCTACACATACGACAAGACCGGTAACACCAGCAAGCGCACCCTCGTGGGCACCACTCAGGACATGACCTGGGACGACGAAGGCCACCTGGAGACGGCGACCAAGTCGGGCCAGAAGACGGAATATGTCTACGACGCCGACGGCAACCGCCTGATCGCCAAGACACCGGCACGCAACACGCTCTACCTGCCGGGCGGCAACGAACTGACCGCCGAAGCGAACGGCACGAAGTCATCGACCCGCCACTACGAGGCAGGGGGAGACACGGTCGCGGTCAAGGCGAGCAACGGGACCAGCATCCTCCTCAACGACCACACCGGCACCGCCACCGCAGCCATCCTCCTCGCCGGGGGCCAGGCGGTCACCCGCCGCAAGATGAACATCTTCGGCACACCGCGCGGCGAACAGAACGTCAACTGGCCCGGCACCCGAGGCTTCGTCGGTGGAACGATCGACAACACCGGACTCACCCACCTCGGAGCCCGCGAATACGACCCCACACTCGGCCGGTTCATCTCGGTCGACCCCGTCATCGACACGGCCGATCCGCAACAGATGCACGGCTACACGTACGGCAACAACAATCCGGTCATCCACACCGACCCCGACGGCAAGTTCTTCGGCAGCTTCATCAAGAAATTTGCGCGGGCCATTAATCACCTCGTCAAGACCGTTCGCCGCTACATCGCATGGTCCCGCACCCCGTTCGGACGCACCTACCACAAGCAGACGTCCGCCCAACGCAAGCGGTCAAGCTATTCCACGTCCGCCTATCGTGAATCGAGCCGCCGAGCCCATGTACGCCAGCAAGCCAAGGCCCGCGCCGACGCGGCCGCCCGCGCTGCCCAGAAGCGCGCGGACGAACAACGACGCAAGGTGGACCAGGCCAAGAAGGCATCCCAACCCTGGTACAAGAAGGCGTGGAACAAGACTGGCGGCAAGGTTGTCAGTCACGTCCGCGAGCACTGGCGGGGATACGCACAGGGAGCAGCATTCGGCGTCTGCGTGGCAGCAAGCGCTGGGTGGTGTGCAGTGGCCGGCGGTGCCCTCATCGTGGCGGACAATGGTGCCGACTACGCCAACAACAAGTTCAGCTGGCGCAAACTCGGTACACAGTCGCTCTGGCTCGGTGCTGGTGCGGGGGCAGGCAGATACCTCGCAGGCAGCTGGCGAGGAAGCGCCTTCACGCGCGGTCCCTCCGGTCCGCGGGCCCCACTGTGGCGTGGAACAACGAGGCCGTCTGCGCCCAGGGGCGGAATGGACTGGGGACAAACAGGCCGCAACATGGGCCTCAATGGAGGCATGGGCTGGGCCGGTTGCGGCGCAGGTGGATTCAGCGGTGGGCAAGGAGTTTGTGGATGATCAGCAGCTGGAAACCGGCCTGTCGACCCTCGGGAACACCTCTGGCTACACTGCGTCGCAAGAGTGGTCCCATCGGTGGGATGATCGTGATCACCGCGACATTGCTTGGCGGCGGCTGGTTGATTGCCTTGGGCTGGGACAAGAACAATCCGGGTGATCTACCTGCCTTCGCTTCACTCCTCGTCGCAGTCCTACGGTTCATGTGGCGAGCCGTAGTACGTCCTCACGTCACCGTGTATTCAGACGCTCTTTTGGTCATCGGCTTCTGGGACCGTTGCGTGGTTCCCGGCGCAACGATCAGGCGTATCAATCTTGACGAGGGAATGACGATCGAGACCATCCACGGGGACGACATTCCGGTGTTCGCGTTCTCGCGGTCTTTGCTGGACCGAGGGCAAGCGGAATCAGCCGCCAGGAAAATGCGGAGGGTGAAGCCTGCCCGTCCCGGAATGTCGGCGGAGGCGCCACAGGTGAGCCGAACACCTGACTTCACCTGGGCGGACCTTCTATTTCTTCCGCTGCCGATTCTGATGCTTCTGGCAGCCACAGGGGTATACGGAACATGGAGTTAATCGGTGTCGAAACCTGACAATTCCCTTTCGGGTTGAAGGGGCAAGGGCTTCACCCGGCGGGAACGGGCACGCCGACGGGACGGGACGGCCCTCGTAACGAGGGTCCACCGCTGGTATGAACAGGGCTGCGGAGCGCGGCGGTCTCCAGGTGGCGCCGACCGGCACGTCAATGCCGCGCTCCACCGCATCGTGTCCACCCGCCTGCGGGTCCACCCCGTACCCACCCAGCCGTACTCCGTTGCCGCAAACGCCACGCGGCCCGGGAGGTCTTCCACCTGGTCGAACACCTACAGCCAGTACCCCGCTCAAAGGCGCTGTCGTGACAGATGAGAGGGTCTGGCGGGTGACCCATTCAGTGATTGCCTGGTGGGGGGCTGAACTAGGGTGTCGGCATCTGTGCCAGACCCGCCCGAAAGTCGCCCTCCCGCTCGGAGAATCGCTTGTCAGACTCCACCGATGCGCCCGTTACTTTGGCGGGAGTCGCGCGCTTCGAGGGCGTTGGTCGAGCGGCGGTAAGTAACTGGCGACGCAGCCATGACTCATTCCCGATGCCGGTGGGCGGTACGGACACCAGCCCGCAGTTCTCCTTTGCGGCGGTCGAACGGTGGCTGTACGAACACGGGAAGATCGAGCGGATCGGATTGCGCGAGCGGCTGAGCGGCTGAGCGGCTGTGGCCGCGCTATGAGGCCCTGAGGGATCGTGCGGCTATGGGCGCGGCGCTCGCCGAAGCCGGCCGCAGTCTGCTTGGCGCGACAGGCGCGGATCAGCCCGCACCTGAGCATTCCTTGCTCCCGGACGAGGCCGCTCGTGTGATGAACGAGACGGTCGACGTCGCACGATACGAAGGAGAGCGGGAAACTTTCACCTTCCTGCTCACGCGCTGGCTTGATGCCCATGCACGGCAGGTCGGCACCACCCCAGCCCACTGGCCCGGCTGATGGCAGACGTTGCTCTTGCCATCCGGGCGGAGGAGCGCGGCGCCGGGGACGCCGCGGCCTCGATCGTCTATCGGCCAAGCGAGCGTCGTGCAGCGGTAGGTGATCAGCGCGCGCGGGCCGCGTCCGGCTCCCAATCCGCGGCCTTGGGGCCTGGCGGATTGTCGCGTATTCATCTGCGGCGGTGGGCCTGTGCCGCGTGCAGCCGACGGGTACGCGCTGCGCGTGGATCACAAACGGCGGCGCTGACTGCGTGAGGCTCCCCCGACCGTTGTCCCGGAGCCCGCTGCCTGGGTGTGCGGGCTGCGTGACGTGCGCTGTGGGCAGGCCACGCAGCCTGGTGGGTCAGTTCATCGTGTTAGCTGATGGCTTGGTAGCCGGTCCATCCGTCGCTGACCTTGGACAGGTCGGCACTGCCGCTGGCGACATCCGTGTAGCGCCAGAGGGCATTGTCGTTCCGGGTGAGCCACAGGTCGAAGCCGCGACCGCTGCCGTCCGCGTCACCTGGTGAGGTGATCAGGGGCACGCCGGCCGGCCCGAAGTTGGCCCCGGTTCGGATCTTGGCCGTTTGGTCGGCGAGACCGTCCCCGTTGTCACCGGTGCCGCGGTAGATGTACAGCTCGCCGGTGGTGCGATCACGGGCTCCGAGGTCGACGCGGCCGTCGCCGTTGGTGTCACCGGGGGCGAACAGGTCCATGTTCTTCCAGCCGTCGGCGCCGATGAGGATGGGCTCACGGTGGGTGTCGAGCCGGTTGTCATCGGCTCCGAAGTACAGCCAGAGCAGGTCGCCGTGCTTGACGAGAAGGTCGGGGTAACTGGGGGTGTCCGGGTTGCCGTCGTCGTCGAGGTCGAGCGGACCGTCGACGTCACCGATGGCAAGGATCTGCTCGGCGTTGCTCCAGTGGTTGTTTGCCTCGTCGTAGACGGTGAGTTCCCGGCGGTCACTGTCGTCGCCTTCGCAGTTGGTGCAGGCGAAACCGTAGCCGTTGTTGGGGTGGACCCACAGACGCCTGGCGCCTGTTGCCGCATCGGGGTGCAGGGCGATGAGGTCCTCGTAGGCGTCCCCGGTCCAGTCGCCGCGGTGGGAGATATTTACTCCGCTCCAGGTGAAGTCGGATGCGGGGGAGGTGGCGTCGGTGACGGTGCCGTCGCCTGCGCCGTAGTACCGGTGCAGGGTGCTGTCCTTGTCGATGGCCCACAGGTCGGGGTGGCCGTCGCCGTTGATGTCACCCGGCTTATCGGTTTCCTTGGGGCCGTTGGCGTAGAAGAGGTAGGGCTGCTGGTCGGACTTGTTGCCGGCCTTGTCCAGGCTTCGGGCGTACAGGTAGTTGGCGCCGGCGGTGGTCGGGGTGTATTTGACGGTGACGCTGCCGCCCGTGCTGCTGGGGGTGGTGGTCCGCACGGTGGGGTCGGTGTCGGTCCAGTACTCGTACGTGGCCACGTCCTTCACGCCGCCGCTGGAGAGGGTGAAGGAGCCTGAGGTGCGGACGCTGTTGGTGGTCGAGGGCCATCCGTCGCTGCCGTCGGGGAATTGGCTGGAGGTGATGCCGGGCGGGGAGCTGGGGCGGGTGGGGTCGAAGACGAAGCGGCAGCCTGCCGCGCCCAGGCTGGGGGTCCAGTCGGAACTGGCTCTGCCGTCGCCGGCCTGCGCCTTCCAGGAGAAGCTTCCGCCAGCGGTGGAGACGTACTGAGCGAGCGTAGCTTTCGGGACCTTGATCTTGGCGACGGTGCCGGACGTGGCGGAGACGGTCTTGTCGAAGAAGACCTTGGGGCCGTCGTCGTGGTGGCCGGTAGCCCACAGGTGGAACTGGGCCTTGACGGTGCCGCCGTCCTTGTCGCCGACCTTGGCGGTCAGGTAGACGTCGGTGTTGCCGATGGTTCCGTAGGGAGTGACGTCACCGCAGCCCTTGCTGTTCTTGGTGCTGGGGATCGTGTCCAGGCTTGAGGGTGCGTTGGGGACGGTGTTGTACTCGGTGGAGAGCACTGCGGATTTGGCGGAGAACTTCTTCCAGCCGTACACGTCTTTCTCGTTGTCGGCTTGGAGCAGCAGGGTGATCGTGTTCCACTTGCCCGACGCAGCGTCCTTGGCGGCGCGTGTCGTGTCGAACGCGAGGTTGCCTGCCGGGCAGCTGGAGCCCCAGCCCTTGGAATCGTTGACCGTGTCCAGCTGCTCGCGCTTGTCGGGCTGGTTGTTCCAGGTGGTCGACGAGCCGATGGTCGCCGTGCGGTACAGGTCGACCGGCTTTGAGGTGCACGACCAGGACCAGGTGTTCTTGATCCTGAAGGTGGACTTGATGACCTGCTTCTTGGTACTCCACAGGTTCTTGGTGTTCATGCGGAAGTACGAGCGTCCCAGACCGTTGGTCTCGTTTTCGTACCCGACGCGGGCGGTGGAGGTGGACTTGCCCGAACCGCCCCAGCCGGCCCCGTTGTAGAAGGAGCTGTTGGGATACTTTTTGTAGGCGAGGGCCCAGGAGTAGCGGGAGCCCTCTACATAGGGGTCGATGTAGACCGGGTAGGTGGTGTCCGCGCCGGCCATCAGCCCCGGGTCCGGGGTGAGTTCGAGACTGCCGTCCTTGATCTGGACAGGCATGGCGGCCTGTTGTGCGCCGTGCCCCGGCTCGAATTCGTCCGTTGCCCGGGGTTCTGCCAACTCGTCCGCGGTGGCCTTGGACTTCAGGCTTGCCGGCGCTCCGGAGCTGCTGTCCCACATGCGGGGTGTGGGAGCGGTGAACAGCTCCTGGCCGCCAGGGTTGAGCGCGCTGAGGTTGCCGTGTTCATCAGCGGTGACCTTCACACCACTGCTCGACATGTCGTACGCGATGGTCTTCAGGTCCGGATTGGCCGCCGCCTCGGGGGTCTTGACCACGAGGAGTTGGGCGAAGCCTGAGGCTCCGGCCCGCAGTTTCAGATCGACGTCGGGCAGTACGTCGGGGTAGGTGACGGTGTCCTCGGCGACGCGGGGCGCGGGCAGGGCGTTGGGCCAGGTGAAGGAGATGCTGCGGCCGTCGCGGGTGATGGTGGCCAGTGGGCCGCTTCCCCCGCCGGAGAACTCCAGCCCGAGGGTGGCTGCCCTGGGGGTGATGTTCCCGTCCTCGCCTCGGTGCAGGCTGGTGTCGATGTCGACCAGCTTGTTGCCCTGACGGGCCCACTGGGCGGTGGCATACCGCTCCTCGGTGAAGGTGCCCGAGGGGTTGGCGAAGATCTGGGATGCCTCGGTGCGCTGGGAGAGCACTTCCACCGGTTCGCCGGTGTCAGCGGCTTTGGCGAGGGCCTTGTTCTCCTCGGCTGCCTGTCTCTGCGTTGCCGGGGCAGCGTCGGCGTTTGATGGGGCGGCACCGGCCGCAGCGGGCGCGGCGGCCAGGAGCGGCACGGCCAGTGCGAGTGCTGTGACAGCGGCTATGGGGAGGCGGCGAATTCCGGCTCCCGGCAGGCGTTTTTGATGGGATCTCATCACTTGTCCTTTACAGATTCTGCACGGCGATTGTGTGCGTCACCAGCCCCGACAGTCGAACCCATTGCATGGTTGTACATGTACGCAGCGATTTCTGATGTTGACTCAAAGGCGCTGATTCACCTGGTAGTTGCCGTGGTGATTTTGTCCTAGACCACCCCTAAGCAGAAATTTGGGACATGCGTGACGTGCGAAAGTAACGGATTAATAAATCCTCGAAGCTGGTCACCGTTGCCTCACTTACAACTGTTAACTTTCCGTGGATCTTCATTGTTGTGAAAATTCTGTGGGGTGGGATGGTGTCCGGTTTGCGGGTGGGGGAGGTCGGGCGTCCTGATCGTGTGGTGAGCAGACGGTTGAGAGCCGTGCGATGGGTCGCCCTGTCGCTGGTGGCGTATCTCGTGGCCGGTCTGCTGGGGGGCCCGGTGGCCGCCGCGGCCGAACTGAGCCTGGTGAAGCTGAAGACCCCGGAGCCGGTGCCGACCTCCGCGGTGAAGCAGCAACAGCTCTCCCGGCCTGACCAAACCACTCGGCAAGCCTGGAGGAGAGCTCCGAAGGCCGTGTGGCCCGAGGCGGGCTCCGCCACCGTCGCAGTGCCCGAGACGGGCCGGGCCAAGGTCGAACCCGGAACGCTCCCGGTCAGTGTCGGCCGCGCGAAAGCCACAGGATCCAAGACGCCGGCGGCAGGCCCCGAACAGGCGCAAGTCCAGGTACTGGACCAGAAGGCAGCGAAGTCGCTTGGCGTCTCAGGGGTGGTGCTCGCGGTGCGCCCGCTGCAGGGTTCCAAGGGTGCCGTCGACGTCAGGGTCGATTACTCCAGCTTCGAGCATGCCTACGGAGGCGACTGGGCCTCACGGCTGACACTGCGACAGCTGCCGGAGTGCGCCTTGACCACTCCGGGCAAGAAGGGCTGCGCCGCCGGAAAGCCGCTCAAGAGCGACAACGACACCAAGCACAGCACGTTGTCGGCGCCCATTACGCTGCCTGCCGCGCAGACCAAGGAGCAGAAGGCGACCTCCCCGGCGGCCAAGGCTCCCGCGGGCACCCGTTCGGCAGATGGCCTGCCCATGAGGAAGGGCACGGTGCTGCTGGCCGCGTCTGCCACTGCGGCAGGCGCCTCGGGCGATTTTCGGGCCAGTTCGCTTGCGCCTTCCGCCTCTTGGTCGGCCGGCGGCTCGAACGGCGGATTCTCCTGGTCGTACGACATCGACACCCCCGAAGTCGCCGGTGGCACCGAGCCGGAGCTGAGCCTGAGCTACAGCTCGCAGTCGGTGGACGGCCGTACAGCCGCCACCAACAACCAGGCGAACTGGATCGGTGACGGCTGGAGCATGGAGCCGGGCTACATCGAGCGCCGCTACGTCTCCTGCTCGGATGACGTCAAAGACGGCAACGGCACCGACAAGAGCGGTGACCAGTGCTGGAAGAAGGACAACGCGGTTCTGAACCTGGGCGGACAGTCCAACATCCTGGTCAAGGACGACAACACCGGTGAGTGGCACCTGGAGAGCGACGACGGCACCAAGGCCGTCAAGCTCGACAGCAAGGAGCGCGGCAACGGCGACGACAACGGCGAGTACTGGCGGATCACCACCCCGGATGGGACCCGCTACTACTTCGGCTACAACCGGCTGCCAGGCTGGAGCGAGGGCAAGGCGGAGACCAACTCCACGTGGACGGTGCCGGTGTTCGGCAACCACAAAGACGAGCCCTGCCACACGGACACGTTCAAGGACTCGTGGTGCCGGCAGGCCTGGCGGTGGAACCTCGACTACGTCGTGGACGTGCACGGGGACGCGATGGCCTACTACTGGAACACCGAATCCAACTACTACGGCCGCAACGTCAACCCCAGCACCGGTGACTCCACCGCCACGTCGTACGACCGGGGCGGCTACCTGGACCGGATCGAGTACGGCCTGCGCTCCAGCACGATGTACGGCAAGAAGGCAGCGGGCAAGGTCGACTTCGACGTCGCCGAACGCTGCCTGAGCGACTGCGGCACCTTCGACAAGGATCACGCGAAGAACTGGCCCGATGTGCCTTTCGACCGGCACTGCAAGGCGGACGAGAAGTGCAAGGACCGCTACTCGCCCTCCTTCTGGACACGGAAGCGGCTGACAAAGATCTCCACTTCGGTCCTGACCGGCGGCGCCTACAAGCCGGTCGACTCCTGGGAGCTGAAGCACCAGTTCCCCGCCACTGGTGACGGAACCGATCCGGCCCTGTGGCTCTCCTCGATCACCCGCACCGGCCACACCGGCACCGGTGATGTGACGCTGCCCGCGGTCACGTTCGAGGGGCAGCAGCTCGCCAACCGCGTCGAGGGCGCCACCACCGGAGGCAGGCCCGACCCGGTGCCCCCGCTGGTGCGCTACCGCGTCTACGGCATCGACACCGAGTCGGGCGGCACCATCGGCGTCACCTACTCCGCACCCGACTGCAAGGCCGGCGACGTCCCCAGCCCGTCGGCGAACAAGCGCCGCTGCTACCCGGTCAAGTGGTCACCGCCGGACGCCCCGGCCGAGGACTACGAGCCCTACCTCGACTGGTTCCACACCTACGTGGTCGCCCAGGTCCTGGAAGCCGACAACACCGGCGGCGCCCCTGTCAAGCAGACTGACTACGCCTATCTGGACGGCATGGCGTGGACCAAGGACGAGGACGAGTTCACCAAGGCCAAGCACCTCACCTATGGCGACCGCAAGGGATATGGCCGTGTCCAGGTCCGCACCGGCGCCCCCGCAGAGGGCAAGCAGACCTTGAAGGAGTACCGCTACTTCCGCGGCATCGACGGCGCCAAGGTCGCCGACCACGAAGGCCCCACGGTCACTGACCACCAGGCCTTCGCCGGCATGACCCGCGAAGAGGCCACCTACAACGGAGCGGACGGCAAGCTGGAGATCACCACCAGCTACACCCCCTGGCACGGCGCGGCCACAGCCACCCATACACGCAGCGGCCTGCCAGCCCTGACCGCGTACGTCACCGGCAGCAAGAGCGAGACGACCCGCACAGCCGTCGCGGGCGGCTGGCGCACCACACAGAAGGACCGCACCCTCGACGAGTACGGGCTCGCCACCTCCGAATCCGACCTCGGCGATGTGGCCAGGAACGGCGACGAGGAGTGCACCACCACCAAATACGCCCGCAACACCGACAAGAACCTCCTCACCCTGGTCAAGGAGGTCAAGAAGACGGCAGTGGCCTGCGACAAGACGCCGTCACTGCCCGCTGACCTGATCTCCACCGAACGGCACTACTACGACGATGCCACCAGCCTGGACACCGCCCCCACCATGGGTGATGTGACGCGCCTGGACGAGCAGGACGACAAGGGCACCGGGTACCTCACCACCGCCCGTCACAACTACGATCAGCACGGCCGCGAGTTGAGTGAAACCGACGCGGACGGCAACGCCACGACGACCGCATACACTCCCACGACCGTCGAGGCACCCACCTCTACGACCGTGACCAACGCGCTCAAGCACACCACAACCACCACCTACGACCCGGCCCGCGGCGTGACCACTGCTGCTGTCGACGCCAACGGAAAGCGCACCGACGCCGTCCACGACGGCCTGGGCCGCACGGTGAAGGTGTGGAACCCCGGCTGGGCCAAGGCTGACCACGCCACCCAGCCTTCCGCCGAGTACGCCTACACGGTCTCCAAGACGGTCGCGAACGCCGTGGCCACCAAGACCCTGCAATACGACGGCTCGTACGCCACCAGCTACCAGCTCTACGACGGCCTGATGCGCGAACGCGAGACCCAGGCCCCAGCCATCGGAACCAAAAACCGCGTCGTCACCGAGACGCGGTACGACACCCGCGGCTTCGCCTGGAAGTCGTACGCCGCCTACTACGCCGACGGTGCACCCTCCACGACCCTGGCCCAGGGCGCGGACAACAAGGTGCCTGCGATGACGGAGAACCTCTACGACGGCATGGGCCGGGTCACCGACGCGATCTCCCGCAAGTACGGCGACGAACAGTGGCGCACCAAGACGCTGTACGGGGGCGACCGCACCACGGTCATCCCGCCCAAGGGCGGCACCGCGAGCACGGTGGTCACCGACGCACGCGGCCGGACGACCGAACGCCTGCAGTACACGGACACTGAGCGCGCCAAGTCCCAGAGGACGACGTACGGGTACGGCAAGTTCGATGAGCCGGAGAAGGTCACCGACCCGGCCGGCAACACCTGGACCTACGGCTTCGACGCGCGCGGCCAGCAGACCACCGCCGATGACCCCGACAAGGGCGTCACCCGCACCACGTACGACAAGCTCGGCCACCCGACCTCCATGACGGATGCACGGGATGTCACGCTGACCACCGGCTATGACGAGCTGGGCCGCAAAACGGAGCTGAAGAAGGGCACCGGCCTGCTGGCCAAGTGGACCTACGACACCGTCGCCAAGGGCCAACCCGCTAGCAGCACCCGCTACATCGACGGCCAGGAGTACCGCTCGGCCACTACCGGCTACAACGACCACTACCAGCCCCTGTCCAGCACCGTCACCGTCCCCGACGGGGTAGGCGACCTGGCAGGCACCTACACCTGGACTTTCGGCTACAACAAGTACACCGGCCAACAGGAGTGGACGAAACAGCCGGAGGTCGGCAACCTGCCCAGCGAACGCCAGGTCACCATCTACGGTGAAGGCAACCTGCCACAAAAGACCACGACAGGGTCCGTCACCCTGGTCAACTCCACGTCACACGACGTGTTCTCCCGCCCCGTGCGCACCGAGTTCGGCACGCTGGGGAAGAGGGTCTACAAGACCCAGGTCTACGACGAGCACACCGGCCGCATGACCCGCCAGACCACCGACCGTGACCTGGCCCCGCAGCGCATCGACGACACCACCTACGCCTACGACGACTCGGGCAACGTCACCGGCATCACCACCGCCAGCGGCCAGGACGAGACCAAGTCCACCGACACCCAGTGCTTCACCAACGACGCACTGGGGCAGCTCACCGAGGCCTGGACCACCAAGACCAACTGCAGCACCGCTCCCTCAGCAAGCACCGTCGGTGGCCCGGACGCCTACTGGCAGTCCTTCATGTACGACGCCATCGGCAACCGCACCCAGCAGACCGACCACAACTCCGGAGCCACCACCACCTACACCCAACCCGAGCCCAACACCGGCCTGCCGCATGCCGTACAAGAAGCAACCGTCAAGGGCGGCCCCGACGACGGACAGAAGAACACCTACGGTTACGACGAAGCCGGCAACACCACCAAGCGCACCCTCGGCAACCGGGCTCAGGACCTCACCTGGGACGATGAAGGGCACCTCGCCACCCTCACCGAGGGCAGCAAGAAGACCAGCTACCTCTACGACGCCGACGGTGACCGCATGATTACCAAGGAAGCGGACGGCAGCCAAACCCTCACCCTGCCCGGCGACAACGAACTGAAGATCACTAAGGCCGGAGCCAAGGAAGGCGTCCGCTACTACACTCACGAGGGCGAAGCCGTCGCCGTCCGCACCGGCAAGGGCTTCTCCTTCCTCCTCTCCGACCACCAGGGCACCTCCATGGCTGCCATAGCCATGGGCACCCTCGCCATCACCCGCCGCAAGCAACTCCCCTTCGGTGGACAGCGATCCAGCCAGTCCGAGTCCATCCCGGGAACCCGTGGCTTCGTCGGCGGCACTGACGACCCCACCGGCCTGGTGCACCTGGGCGCCCGCGAGTATGACCCGGCCCTGGGCCGCTTCCTCTCCGTCGACCCAGTCAACGACGTTGACGACCCGGTCCAGATGAACGCTTACTCCTACGCTCACAACAGCCCCCTGACCAAGTCCGACCCCGACGGTCTGCGTCCCCTGGGCCCGACCGACAGCACGGCAGGCGATGCGGCCTGGGCCGCAGACCGCGGCATGTACGCCGGCTACCAATACAAGGGCAACGGCAGATGGGTCTGGAAGCAGACCCCCCGCAAGGGCAAGATCTACCGCCAGCGCTACCGCGCCTACCGCGCCAACCCCTCCCACTACCTCATCGACGACAGCTACTACCGAGCCCGTGTCCGTCAGTCCGCCATCAACCGCGCCAAATGGCAGGCACAGGCCAGAGCCAAGGCCCGCGCCGAAGCGGAGAGGAAGGCCCAGGCAGAACGCCGCAAGAAGGACGGCATCTTCGGTAACATCAGGAAGGGCAACTGGGGCGCCGCCTGGGACAACACCAAGGACAAGGTCACTGACAAGCACTGGCTGATCGACAAGGGCGTGGGAATCCTCGCAGCGACTGGAACGGCAGCGTGCATCCTGGCAGCGCCCTGCGGAGCAGGCCTCTTCGTTGTAGGTGCGGCGGGTCTGTATGCGGGTGGCCTCGGGGCTCACTACGCCGCTTCGTCGCGACGAGAGAGACGCGAGGGCATGAGCCAATACCTAGTGGGCACCGCCAAGGCCGAGGGAATGGGGATTCTTGCCGGTAGCCTGTGCGGGAGAGGAGTGGGCGGTTGCGTGGCTATGGGCCCCAAAGCCGGCTTTCCCCTGCAGGGAGTACCTCGTACAGGACTACCACGGGCCGCATTTGGTCACATTGGCAGAACTGTGAAGGATTGGCTGTTCTGATGAGCACTCTATTGAATGCGCTCCGGTGCGGCCTCCTGCATGAAGAAGGGACCGGCCTTGAAGGGTGAGCGGTCGTACCCACGGGTAACGAAAAACTGGCGCAACTCTCCAGTCACATGCCGGGACGACGAGTGGGTCTCCCAACAAGAGGCGGCGCAGCTGCTCGGTATCTCTGTGGCGAGGGTCGTGTGGCGCCTCATGACGGAGAACCTGGTGCCGGCCCATGACAGCAACGGTCGGGCAGGCGTTACCCGCGAGAGCATCGAGCGGGACCACCATTGGCTGGAGCATGCATCATGGCGCGCAAAGACACTCCGGGGCATCAAGGGCCTGGTGCGCTGGATCTGAAGAAGAGCGTGAGTGCGGCCGAGGGCGGCTATCGCCGGCGGGGCAAGACGTACATTGGCACTCTGTGTGCGTAGCTGAGTCTGCTCTACACCATCATGACGACCTCCCGACATCTCGTCGCGTGGCTCAGGGCCGAAACAGGCAGCCTCGGGGGAATGCCTGTCTAGCAGCCGGGCGGGCAGTGTACTGGCAAGCAGACAGAGCTGCACGTGTGAGGCGGTAACTAGGGACACGTTCTGCAGGCCTCACCGGCTGGCTGCCGGTGAGGCCTGTCGGCGATCAGCTCACCAGGGCGCCTCTATGGCGGCGGTGGCGATGGGCACCCTTGCCGTCACCCGCCGCGAGCAACTCTCCTTCGGCGGACAGCGATCCAGCCAGTCCGAGTCCATCCCGGGAACCCGTGGCTTCGTCGGCGGCACTGACGACCCCACCGGCCTGGTGCACCTGGGCGCCCGCGAGTATGACCCGGTCCTGGGCCGCTTCCTCTCCGTCGACCCAGTCAACGACGTTGACGACCCGGCCCAGATGAACGCCTACTCCTACGCTCACAACAGCTCCCTGACCAAGTCCGACCCCGGGACCTTGGTCCGGTAGGTCCTGGGCAGCCTGGCGATAGCGTTGCCACGATATGCCTGGCCCCAGGTTCTAGCACCGCCGACAGCTCTGCCGAAGGCTGTTGCGCCTCCGCCGCCAACCACGGTCCAGGCAAGATCCTTGAAGTAGGCGCTAACATCCCAGTTGCCTGTACCGAACCCGTCCCCTAAGAACTTGGCAGCAGCTATCCCTGCACTGGCTACGACGAACACGCCTGCTGACGCCACGATGCATACGCCGAATCCGACGGCTGACGAGTAGGTCTTCATGTCATCCCAATGGTCTTCCACCCATTGCCTTGCGTCGGAGCTCTTGACATTGTCCCAGGCGGCGCCGAAGTTTCCGTTGCGGATGTTGCCGAGGATGCCGTCCTTCTTGCGGCATTCGGCCTGGGTCTTTCGCTCGGCTGCGGCGCGAGCTCTGGTCTGAGCCTGTAACTGGGCGCGGGCTGCGGCTCTCTGTTGGGCGCGGGCACGGGCGTAGCTGATGGTCGGCGTACATGCCGCGGTCCGCGGCCCAGGCCGCATCGCCTGCCGTGCCGTCGGTCAGGCCCAGGGGACGCAGACCGTCCGGGAGTCCGAGGTGTCGGCGGCGGTCGTAGATCACACGTGACGGCCGATGACCCCAGGCGTGCCATCAACTGGAGTGTGACGGCTGGGAACATGGGCGGCAACGCTGGATTCAATACAGCATTCTGTGGTTCAGGTAACGCGAGCCTTGGGGCCTACGCGGGATCCTGCTAGCAGGCGTTCTACCTGGGGATGGATAGCGGTATGTGCTGTCCATCCCCGAACCTTCCACAGGGTGAGCAAGAATTGGAGGAGGGACAGCTTTGCCGAAGCGGCAAAGTGAAAGTACTTAGAAGAGGCTCCTTCCGAGTCATGTCGTGATCCTTCACCGGTCTCTTCGGAGCCGCCGCAGTTGGTGCGATATCCATCCTGACGAATGGGCTTAAAAGCGGCCCCATGTTCGGCGTTAGCCCTTTCGCGTCGTATCTGTGGTTCTCGAATCGTCCATAGTGATTCCGTTGCGACCGTCATCAACCCTCTACTGACGTACACCGTTCCCTATCGAGCAATCGCTCGTGTTGCAGTCGAGAGTGGTGGCACGCTGATCGTCGTCACATGCGATGGCGACGAGATTCATTCCACTGGTTTTGCGGGATCCATCATCGACAGTCTGGTCGGCTCTACGGACCGTGCCGTAGGTGAGCTTGAAAAGCGCCTCAAGCTCGGTAAAGGCGACTAAAAGGCAGAGGCCTCCAGGGTCTTTACCATCTCGTGGGTTGCGGATTTTTGTGCGGATGGTGCAGGGATGTTCGCCGTTGGTGCGGCGATCGTAGGAGCGTGATATCGCCTCACCGCGACCCGAACGGAGGGAGCGAGGCCCCGGTCAGCCGTGCCCCGAGTGGTACGGCCACGGTGGTGGCGATGAAGAGCGAGCTGGCCGAAGAGGATGATCGCCTTCGGGTGACGGATTCTGGCGCGGACCGCGATCAGTTGGTCGATGTTGGTGCGGTAGAAGAGAATGTGCTGGTTTTATCGTGGCTGATGCGCTGGAGCATTGCCCTGCCAGGGGTAGTCGGCGGGGAAGGTCTGCAGGATGCCGGCCTCGGCGGCGGTGATGCGGATCGGATCCGGGGCGGGGGCAGTGCCTGGCGGCGTGGAAGGGGTTGACTCGGCCTGCCATACGCCCTCGTTGGCACGGTGACCGAAGAACAGGGTCCCGGCCGGCTCGGCGATCGTGCGGACGGTGGCGTTGGCCTGGTTGTTGCTGCGCAGGGTCCAGCGCCACACCGTGGGCGTCGCTTGTGTGGCGGGGTGTTCGGCGTGGACGGATCTCTCTGCCCGGCTACCCATCACACTGGCAGTCGAGTTGGCGGGCGGATGCGGCTTCCAGGTGCCGCGGTCGCGGGTGTCGCTGAGGGTCTTGCGGGAGCCGGAGGGGAACGGCTCGGGTCCGCCGCCTGGGCCGCCTCCGGCGCAGACGGTGGGTATGGGGCGGTCGGTGGCGCCCATCCGAGGGCTTCGGTCATGGATGCCCAGCGGACGCGGCCCGGACCGAACAGCGACTCGGGTTCGATGAATTTGGCGTGGGTGGGTGGCGGCGGTTCGGCGGTGCGCGTGCGTGAGGCGAACAGATCGCCCGCCTCCTGGTCTGCGGCACGCCGTAGTCGGCCGCGTTCAAGATCCCGGTCCAAGCCGAGTACCCCCAGGTCCGCAGGATCGCGGCGTACTGGCGCCACAGGGGCAGGACGTCGGGGACTTCAGGAGGACGCCCCGCAGAGGAACGGGCCACAGTAACGCAGGTCACTGCCGTGTCTCTCTTCATGTATTCCCTGCCATCAACGAACGCCAGCTATTGCGTGGTTTCGGTTAGCGGTCGAGTTTGAGCACACGGGGTTCGTGTGTCGGGAGGGGCGGAAGGAGGGGCGGGTGCTGTCCTGGGTCTGAGGTCTGACTCATGATTTTTCTGACCAGGATGTCTCTGTCACACAGTGTCGGCCGTTGCCTGGGGATGGTGCGTTGCTGGTGCCGGGCTGGCGGGGCGTGTCCCAATAGGGGCCTGCCGATTGTTGTGGCGTCCTCCCGATTCTGACCGTCTGACGTGGCCCGGTACCGGCAACGCGACGCGTCATAGGACTGGGAATGGATCGGGTATGGCGACTGCGACCATGTCCAGTGCGCTGCCTGCGCCGAAGGCCCGCCCTCGCCGTCCGGCGGGGGACGTGGTGCTAGGAGTGGACACGCACCGGGATGCGCATGTGGCTTCGGCGCTCTCCTTGACGGGGGCAGTGCTTGCCACCGATGAGTTCCCGGCCACCGCGGCCGGCTACCGCGCTCTGCTGAAGTGGGCCAGAAGGTCGGGAGCCGTGAGGCGGGCCGGAGTGGAGGAACCGGCTCCTACGGGGCGTCCTTGACACGCTACCTGCTGGCCCAGGACGTGGGCGTGTTTGACGTGAACTGGATGGACCGGGCCGATCGCCGTCGGCGCGGCAATTCGGATCCACTCGATGCTCAGAACGCGGCGCGAGCTGTGCTGAGCGGGCGGGCCTGTGCTCGGGCCAAATCGGGCGATGGGCCGGTGCAGATCGCCAGGATGCACAAGCTCACGAAGGCGTCGGCCGTCAAAGCCTGCACCCAGGCCATCAACCAATTCAAGGCCGTGATCGTCACCGCCGATCCGCCTTGCGGGAAGAGCTGGCCGGACTGGGCAATGCCGAACTCTTCCATACCTGTGCGTGGTTCACCGACGCGACCAGTCACGAGGGGGCAGGCGAGGAGTCGGTGCTGCAGGCCACCCGGACCACGCTGGGCCTGCTGGCATCTCGGATTGGCCAGCTCTCCGAGGAGTCCGCGAGGTGGACGCTCGGCTGGCCCGGCTCGTGGAATGTCATGCCCCTCAGCTGCTCGATGTGGTGGGGGTTGGCCCGGACACGGCTGTCGCTCTGCTGATCACGGTGGGGGACAACCCAGAACGGCTGGGCAGTGAGGCGTCCTTCGCTGCCTTGTGCGGGGTGAGCCCCGTCGAGCGTTCCTCGGGACGTCGGCAGGTCCGCCGTCTCAACCGCGGCGGTGGCCGGGAGGCCAATGCCGCGCTCCACCGCATCGTGTTCACCCGCCTGCGGATCGACCGGCGCACCCAGGCGTGCTACGAGCGCCGCATCAAGGAGGGCAAGACCCGACGCGAAATCGTCCGTTGCCGCTCACGCTACGCGGCCCGAGAGGTCTTCCACCTGGTCAAACAGCTACAGCCAGTACCCCGCGCATAGGCGCTGTCGTGACAGATGAGAGGGTCTGGCGGGTGAGTGAGCCACCGAAGAACACCCTGCAATACCGCTTTGACGGGCCCGAAGACGCCCCCGTGCTGATCCTGGGTGCCTCCCTCGGTACCACATGGCACAGGTGGGCGAAGCCGTCTTATGGCGTCTACGTGGTCTAGATCGACGCCGTTCACGCAGCTGGAGCCTTTGTGGTCCGGGTGCGTCGACGGTATTGGTGACACGAACGTGACACGTGACCCTCCATCCGATCGGCGAAAGCCATGTCTTGACCTTTGGGCATACGACAGGCTGGTGCGGCACACATTCGGCATCCCTAGCCAGGAGCTCACGAGCATGTCCCCGAGCGTTGCAGCAGATGACGAGGTTCCTCTTCCAACGGCACGCGATGTTCCACTCGGTCCCCTGGCAGGCATGGACGTACCGCTGTGGCAGGCAGCGACCGGCTCAGTGCTCCACCTGTCGGCGGAGTGCGGGGCGTTCCGCGTCCCTGCGCAGCGGGCTGGTGTCAGCCTGCGTGTACCGGACCGCGGCAGCATGGCCGACGTTCCGGAGCCCGGCGGCTGTCGGCGTTGTCCCAGCCCGTTCCCTGACTACTACACACAGGCCCGCCGTCTGGTCTCACGTATGGAAGCGCTGCGCGCGCTGGCTGATCGGCTCGACTCCGGACATGACCTGGAGGCGTACTGCGACGTTCTCGCATTCGGCATGCACGGCCCGGGAGGCAGCGACCTCAAGGATGCCCACCGTCTGCTGCGCAAGCCGCTCCTGGCACTTGAGGCCGCCCGGGAGCGGTTGGCGAAACGCCATGTCGACGCGTACCGAGACGGGAAGTCCAGGGAGGAGCTACTGCTGATCGGAACGGCCGCGCTCCTCGACTCCGACTTCCGTCGCCGTCGGCCTGGAAAGTTCCGGCTCCCCTGGCAGGAGATGTGGGAGGAGATCTGCGAGGGAGCCCTGGCCGCACAAGAGCTGAAGGACACCTCGTCGGGCCCGGCCCGCTATGACTACCAGTACGGATTCGACCGATGGTGTGAGGGGTGGCTCCGGGCCTTCATGCGTCTCGCCCCTGCCGAGCAGCACGACCACACCTCGCCTGTCGCGGCGCGATGGGCCCGCGCTCGCGATGCCTTGGAGCGCGGAATCAAGCGCGACCTTCGCGATGAGTCGTGGGTGACCAGACTGGTCGATCAACTGCACGACACGGGGCGAGGAATGGTGACCGGCATTGCCGCTTCCCTGGCCGAGCCGGTGGTCGTGGCCTACGACGGGCGCGAGGTGATCGATCTGCCCTGGCCGGCCCAGTACCTCCTCTGGGCCCAATACCCGGGCGGTGTCCGCCAAGCCAGCCACAGCCGACACCGCCTGACCGCCCTCCCTCAGCTCTTCACCATCCTTGATGGTCTCTCGACTCGCTCTTTGTGGGTGATCGCCGACACTGAGTGGCATGACTCACCAACCGTCTACCAAGAGGCCATCGACAATGTCCCCAAGGCCGCGTTCTCTCCCGAGGCCCGCTGCTGGTGGACCACCAACGCAGCCGGGCGGCTCGTCCACCTCCTGTCCATGGCCCGAGCAGACGCTCTCTCCGCACAGCGAGAGGCCCAGCGCGCCCAGACCCCGTGGCGGTAGGCCACCGCTAGCGAGGGCTCCTTCGGGTCGTCAAGTCATCGGACGCGATCAGGTTTCAGGCAGCCTTGCCATAGATAGCACCCTCAGCATCGATGAGACCAAACTGTCATCTCCCTCGAGGGCCCCCAGTCCCGCCCGATGACATGGTCTTCGGCAAGCAGATAGCTCGTCACCAACCTGCGGCGGGCGCTCTCCGATGTCCCGGGTGTCTCGATACCGATGCCGAACAGCACTGCATCCTCCCCACGACCGCATAGCCGCCACCTGCCGTCGCCGTCCGAACCGACGAGCGCAGGTGTAAGTGCCGGGCCGCACGGAAGATTTCAGTGGGCGGACTGTGACCTGTGCACTGAAATCGTGCGGCGACTCATGGCTGTCCGAGCGCACTGGTTGCTTCGGTGTCCGGTGGCTGCGGCGCTCTGCCGTCCCTGAGCGTGGGTGCGCTGGAGTCAGCGTTTGACGCGGTTGCGGACGGCCAGGACCGCCAAGCCCAACAGGATCGGCTCGGTCACGCGGGACGCCATCTCGATGTAAGCGCCGGTGGTGGTCAGGTCCTGGCCGGAGGAGCGGAACACCACCGAGTTGAGCGTGACGTTCAGGGCCTTCTCGAAGCGCTCGCCGGTGACCCTGTCCCCGGTGGGGTTCTGGGGATCAGCTTTGTCGATCTCGAAGGTGACCCTGCCGCCGCCGGGCGGCACGGTTCCGGTCGCTTCCTGCTTCGGGGAGCCCTTCGGGAGCCCGAAGCCCATCAGCAGCATGATGGTGAGGAGCATGGCGGCAGCGAGCCAGCCCACGGCTCGAGAGGCACGCAGGCCGTAGCCGGACAGCGCCCAGTAGGCGGTCAGGAGGTTCCGCTCGCTTCGGGGGATGTCGTCGGCGTGGCGGCGCATCTCCATCTCCCCGTAGTAGAAGTCGGCTGCCCCAGGCTCGTGTTTGCCGTCCTCGAACGCTTTGCGTAGCGCCCTGTACACCGGTGCCAGTTGCAACGGCCCGACATGTCCGGTGCCGAGCACCGCCACATTCCAACCCCGGACTACGGTCGGCTGGCTCGCGCGCCAGTGGTGCTCTTCGGCAAGCGTGCGGCGCTGGGCGAACCAGATGGGGCGCCAGCGCCGCCACTGCATGCGCGGCGGCACTTGATCGAAGGAACAGTTGCCCTCCAGCCGGACCTGGTCCAGATGCACGGTCCCGGTGAACAGGCACCCCGACAAGTCGACGTCGGCGAGGACCAGATGGGCCGCGTCCACGCCACGCAGCGAGGCCATCCGCACCGTGGCGTCGGGTGCGCCGGCAACAGCCTGTTCCGCCACCGTCTGTCCGTCGGGGCGAACGAAGGGGGTGGCCTCAGCGGCGATCGTGAGGGGGTACTCGAAGACGGCGTGGGAGAAGTTTACTGTGGTGTAGCGGAGACGCAGCTCAGCCGTTGATGACCAGTGGGTCCGCCGACACTCCAGTCGGCGCGCGGCGAACGAGAGGGTCACCGGGCCGCCGAACAGCGCCCCGGACAACTTCACCCGCTCCGCGCACACCAACGGCCCGAGGTTGGCCGACCGTTCGAAAACCGCCTGCTCGAGCAGCGTATCGCCGTAGATGGTCGCCGACTCGAATCGGGCGTCGTCCTGAAAGGTCGCCCACTGGAACTCGGCGTTGCTGTGGAAGGTTGCCGACGTGAACAGGGCACTGCTCTCGAAGGTCACTGACTGGAAGCTGGCAGTGCCGTCGAAGGTCACCGATAGGAACCCGGCGGTGAGCTGGAAGGTTGCTGACATGAACAGGGCGGAGTTTTCGAAGGTCGCATCGCTGAACAGGGCGATGCCCTCGAAGGTCACCGACGCGAACTGGGCGGCGCCCGCGAAGGTCGCTGAAGCGAACCAAATGGTCTTACGGAAGTTCGCCGACTCGAAGTTGACGGAGCGTTGGAAGATCGCCCGCCGGAACCCGGCGTCGCCCTCGAAGGTCACCAACTCGAACTGAGCCAATCCCTGGAAGGTTGCCGACTCGAACTCGGTATCGCCATGGAACATCGCCGACTTGAACCCCGCGCCACCCTCGAAGGTAACTGACCGGAACCCGGCGGCGCCATGGAATACCGCCGACTCGAACTGGGCGGTGTCCTTGAAGGTGGCCGAGCCGATCCAGGCGGCTTTCTTGAAGGTTGCCGAGTGGAACCTGGCGGTGCCCTTGAAGATCGCCGCTGGGAACCTGACGATGCCCTCGAAGACTGCCGACTCGAACATTGCTGCGCCCTCGAAGGTCACCGTCTCGAACTGGACCATGCCCTCAAAAGTTGCTGATTCGAACCAGGCCGTGCCAAAGCGGGGGCGCCCCGTGGTTGGGTCACGCAGGGCGTCAAGTATCCGGTTCAGAAGGTCTTCGGTGATGGGGGTGCCGCGGTGGTCGAGGTCGGCGCCCGGGCCCAGGGTGCCCAGGTAGACATCGCGCTCGGCGCCAGCCAGGTGGGCGAGGCATGCGGTGTGGCCGGGGATGTGGATGCCTCGGCAGCCGACAGGGTCATCCTGGGTGGCACCGTGGCCACAGTGTGGCCAGGCAGGCGGAGTTGGGTCCGGTTCGGGTCTTGGCTGTGGCATACCTGAAGGACGATCAAGCACGGCCGGATAGTTGCCGATCCAGCCTCCGAGGTTGCACTGAGACGCCATTTCGTTTGGCGTGATCTTGCGGCACTCTGGGATGGTGACGGCCGCACTTGTTGAGCGAATGGCGCCGGACAGCCTGTGGGAGTTGT
>NZ_JBVIZY010000014.1:0-184410 GCF_055591085.1 Streptomyces sp. NPDC041713 | reverse complement strand
CAGGACGTAGACGCCGTCGGGCGGGGTGCCCATCGGGGCGTCGCAGTGGACCGCGGCCGCCGTCTCGGGGCGGCCGTCGCCGTCGAGGTCGCCGGAGCCCCGCTTCTGCACGACGGCCTTCACCGGGCCGCACTCGATCGGGAACGTCACCGCGGCCGGGTCGGGCGGAGTCATGTGCGCCGGAGCGCTCTTGGTCTCGGGAGCGGCCGGCTGGGCCGCCGTCGCCGCGCCGGGCTGCAGGACCGAGGAGAAGGCGACGACGCCCGCGACGGCGGTCGCGGTGGCGAGCCAGTGGATGGGACGGGTGTGGGTGTGGGCGAGCTCCGGGACGGCGGAAGACTGCACTAGGAGGGTCTCCTGAGGCTGTGCCGGTGGGGTGGCCAGCATGGTGCCACACGTCACACCGCGAGGGAACGGCGGGGTGTGCACGTCCTGCGCCGGGGAAGTCTGAGGGGTTGCGGTTCCTGCCGCTGTGTCAGCGAGCCTGTGCGGGCCCGGCTCCCGCTCACCGCGCCGTGGGCCCGTGCGGTCCGCGCGGCAGGTCAACGGCGTCGGGTGAGGGTTCACCCGGGGCGGCAACGGAAAGGCGCCGTGGCGGAGTTCCGATAGGTATCCGGGAACTCCGGCACGGCGCCGGTGCCTTGGACGCGGTGACGGGCCGCCTCAGCGGCCGGCGCCGCCGTCGGCGTTCGGGCCGGAGTAGTCCTCGCCGTACGCGCCCTTGGCGGGGCGGCGGCGGCGCATCGGGGGCTCCACACCGTCCGCGAGGCGGCGGGCGGTGAGCAGGAATCCGGTGTGGCCGATCATACGGTGGTCCGGGCGCACGGCCAGGCCCTCGATGTGCCAGTTGCGGATCATCGACTCCCAGGCCGTCGGCTCGTTGAAGCCGCCGATCTCGCGGATGGACTCGACGGTCCTGGCGAGCTGGGTGGTGGTGGCCACGTAGCAACACAGGATGCCGCCGGGGACGAGCGCCTTGGAGACGCCCTCCAGGCACTCCCAGGGGGCGAGCATGTCCAGGATGACGCGGTCGACCTCGGTGTCGCTGAGGTTGTCCTGGAGGTCGCCGACGGTCAGCTGCCAGGCCGGGTGCGGGCCGCCGAAGTAGCGCTCCACGTTCTGCTGGGCGATCTCGGCGAAGTCCTCGCGGCGCTCGTAGGAGTGCAGCATTCCCTGGTCGCCGATGGCGCGCAGCAGGAAGCTGCTGAGCGAGCCGGAGCCCACGCCCGCCTCCACGACGCGTGCGCCGGGGAAGATGTCGGCGAAGGCCAGGATCTGCCCCGCGTCCTTGGGGTAGACCACGGCGGCGCCGCGGGGCATGGACAGGACGTAGTCGGGGAGCAGGGGTCGCAGCGCCAGGTAGGCGACGTTTCCCGTGGTACGGACAACACTGCCCTCGGGAGCGCCGATCAGCTCGTCGTGCGGGAAGGAACCCTTGTGGGTGTGGAAATTCTTCCCGGCCTCGAGCGTGAACGTGTAGTGGCGTCCCTTGGGGTCGGTGAGCTGGACCTGGTCCCCGACCTTGAAGGGCCCGCGACGGCGGGCGGCACCGGTCGGTTCGGACATGTGACCAGCCTACCGGCCCCCGCGCGGGCCGCCGACCACGGTGTCGGCGGTCCCGGCCCGGTCAGGAGGGGCGGGCCATGGCCTTGACGAAGGCGCGTTCCACGTCCGCGGCGGACAGCACTCCGTAGATCTCGCCGGACTCCTCGACGACGAGGTACTCGGTGGCGGGTGTGGTGCGGAGGGTGTCGAGGAGTTCCTCGCCCGCCAGTTCGGCGGAGACCCGCATGCCCTCGGTGATGTCCTGGGCGAGGCCGCCGACGTCGATCCAGGGGCGGCGGTGCTGGGGCACGGAGACGATCGCCGCCTCGCGGACCACGGCCATCGGGTCGCCGTCCGCGTCGACGACGACGAGGGCACGGGCGCCCGCGTCGTTGGCCCGGCGCAGCGCCTCGGAGAGCGGGGTGTCGCCCTCGACGGGGACGGCGCGGCGGGTCAGGGTGCGGGCGCGCAGCTCGGGCAGGTGTTCGCGCAGCCGGGCCATGCGGAGGCTGTTGCCGGCGCCGGTCCAGATGATCGCGGCGAGGATCGCGGCGAGCAGGGCGTCCATGACGGTGTCCATGCCGCCGATGTCCTGGGCGTCGCCGCCGAGGGCGCCGGACTGGTTGAGCAGCGGCAGCCCGATGAGGACGGAGATGGCGAGGGCGCGGCCGACCCAGGCGGCGGCCACGGTGCCGCTCATGGGCCTGCCGGTGATCTTCCAGACGACGGCGCGGAGCATCCGGCCGCCGTCCAGGGGCAGGCCGGGCAGGAGGTTGAAGGCGGCGACGATGAGGTTGGAGATCATCAGTCCCGCGAGCAGGACGCCCGGCACGGTGCCCGGGTCGACGGCCTGCATCCCCGCGTAGAACACCCCGGCGAGGACGAGGGAGAGGAGCGGGCCGACGAAGGCGAGGACGAACTCGCGTCCGGGGGTCTCGGACTCCTTCTCGATCTCGGAGACGCCGCCGAAGAACTGCAGCTGGATGCGGCGCACCGGCAGCTTGAAGCGGAGGGCCGCGACGGTGTGGGCGAGTTCGTGGACGAGTACGGAGGCGTAGAAGGCCACCGCGAAGAAGAGGGAGACGAGGTAGCGGGCGCCGCCGAGTTCGGGCAGCACGCGGTCGAGCTGGTCGCCGAAGACCCAGGTGATGAGGGCGGCGACGAGGAACCAGCTGGGCGCGACGTAGACGGGCACGCCGAACGGCCTACCCATGAGCAGTCCGCCGCCGGGCCCCTTCCGGTTGCCGGGCGGCGCGGGGGTGCCCTTGCCGCCGGACTGCTCCCGCGGTGTGGCTTTGGTGAGGTCGGGGCGCTGCTCGTCAGGGCGCTGGTTGTCGGGGCTCTGCTCACCGGGGTTCTGCTCACGCGGCGGCTCGGCCGCGGAGGCGTCCGTGCCGGCTGGGGCGTCCGGGGACGCGGAGGTGTCCGTGCCGGGTGGGGTGTCCGGGGACGCGGAGGTGTCCGTGCCGGCTGGGGTGTCCGTGTTCTCGTCCCGTGGCCGGGCCGGTTCGTCGGCCGGGTGCCTCGGCGCCTCCGGGGCGCCGGACGCGTCCGTCGGCCGCTCGGGGTCCCGGTCCGCCTCGGCCCGGCGCGCCGGTTCGTCGGCCGTGTCGACCGGACGTGCCGGCTCCGGGGAGCCGTGCGCACCGTCCGGCCGCAGGCCCTCGGCGCCGTCGGACCGCGGCCTGCCGCTCCCGCCGCTTTCGTCCACGATGTCCCCTCGATCGAAGCGTCCCTCGCCCCGGTATGGCGTGGTTACCCGCACGATCATGCAGGGCGAGAGGGTCTGCCGTCGATGGTATGCGGCTGTTGTCGGTGGCGGGTCGTAGGGTCTGTCCCTATGGAAACCAGCACCGACGGCGTCGTGGCGGCCGTGCGCCCGGCGTCCCTGTCGCCCTCGCGCGCGGGCGATTTCATGCAGTGCCCCCTGCTCTACCGGTTCCGGGTGATCGACAAGCTGCCCGAGAAGCCGAGTGAGGCGGCGACCCGGGGCACGCTGGTGCACGCGGTCCTTGAGCGGCTCTTCGACGCGCCCGCGAGCGAGCGCACCGCGCCGCGCGCCAAGTCGCTCATCCCGGGCCAGTGGGACCGGCTGCGGGAGGCCAAGCCCGAGCTGACGGAGCTCTTCGCGGACGACCCGGAGGGCGAGCGGATGGCGAGCTGGCTGTCCGACGCGGAGCGGCTGGTGGAGCGCTGGTTCACGCTGGAGGACCCGACGCGGCTCGAGCCCGCCGAGCGGGAGCTCTTCGTCCAGGCCGAGCTGGAGTCGGGCCTGAGGCTGCGCGGCATCATCGACCGTGTGGACGTGGCCCCTTCGGGCGAGGTCCGCATCGTCGACTACAAGACGGGCAAGGCCCCGCGTCCGGAGTACGCGGAGGGCGCCCTGTTCCAGATGAAGTTCTACGCCCTGGTGGTGTGGCGGCTGAAGGGCGTCGTGCCGCGCCGCCTCCAGCTCGTCTACCTGGGCAGTGGCGACGTCATCACGTACGACCCGGTGGTCGCCGATCTGGAGCGGGTCGAGCGCAAGCTGCTCGCGCTGTGGGAGGCGATCGAGCTGGCGACGGAGACCGGGAACTGGCGGCCGCGGCCGACCAAACTGTGCGGCTGGTGCGACCATCGGGCGGTATGCCCGGAATTCGGCGGGACTCCCCCGCCGTATCCGCTTCCTGTGAGGGCGCCCGAGTCGGCGGAGGGCGAGCAGGGCAGAATGGGCCCGGGCTAGCTAAGGAGAGACACCGTGGCCATCCGCGTCCTACTGGTCGATGACCAGCCGCTGTTGCGCACCGGCTTCCGGATGATTCTGGAGGCCGAGCAGGACATCGCGGTCGTCGGCGAGGCCGGCGACGGCCTGCAGGCTCTCGACCAGGTGCGGGCGCTGCAGCCCGACGTCGTCCTGATGGACATCCGCATGCCGCGGATGGACGGGGTGGAGGCGACCCGCCAGATCACCGGCCCCGGCCGGGACGGTCCGGCGAAGGTGCTGGTCCTGACCACCTTCGACCTCGACGAGTACGTGGTGGAGGCGCTGCGCGCCGGTGCCAGCGGCTTCCTCCTCAAGGACGCCCCGGCCAACGAGCTGGTGCAGGCGATCCGGGTGGTCGCGGCCGGCGAGGCGATGCTCGCGCCGAGCATCACCCGCCGCCTCCTCGACAAGTACTCCGCGCACCTGCCGTCCGGCGACGAGCCGGTGCCGGACACCCTGCACACGCTGACCGACCGCGAGGTCGAGGTCCTGAAGCTGGTCGCCCGCGGCCTGTCGAACGCCGAGATCGCCGCGGACCTCTTCGTGAGCGAGACGACCGTGAAGACGCACGTGGGCCATGTGCTCACCAAGCTCGGGCTGCGCGACCGGGTGCAGGCCGCGGTGTACGCGTACGAGAGCGGGTTGGTGCGCCCCGGCGCGCAGTGACCGCCCGCTCCGCCGGGCCCGCAACGACGAAGGTGGCCGCCCCCTCCACGGGGGCGGCCACCTTTCTCGTACGTGGGCGGGGCTCGGTCGGCCGCTCGGGGCTCCGTCGGCCGTCCGGTCAGCCCTTGCTGATCTCCCAGAAGCGGAAGACCGTCGACGCGTCGAGGCAGGACTCCAGGCCGTAGACGCTGTCGCGGACGACGGCGTACTGCTTGGCCTGCCACACCGGCAGGACGGGCAGCTGGTCGGCCACGATGTCCTGCAGCTCGCCGTACTGCTTGTCGGTCTTGGTGCGGTCGCTCTCGGTGGCGGTGCCCGGGATGATCTTCCCGGTGATGGCGCTGTTCTCGAAGTGGTTGCCGAGGACGTTGCCCTTGCCGAAGAACGGCTGGGTGAAGTTGTCCGCGTCCGGGTAGTCCGGCACCCAGCCCTTGACGTAGACGCCGTACTTGCCGGCCTCGATGTCCTTCTCGTACTGCTCGAACTCGACGGACTTCACGTCGGCGTCGAACAGGCCGGACGCGTTGAGCTGCTTGGCGATGGCCTTCAGCTCCTGGTCCGTGGCCGGGCCGTAGCGCGAGGGCGTCGACCAGAGCGTGAGCTTGGCCTTGCCGTCGATGCCGGCGCCGCGCAGGGCGGACGCGGCCTTCGCGCGCTGCGGACGGGCGCCGTAGGTGTCGAAGAACGCCGTGTTGTGGCCGCCGATGCCCGCCGGGACGATCGAGTACAGGGGCGTCGCGGTGTCCTTGTAGACCTCCTGGACGAGGGCGTCCCGGTCCAGGAGGTACGCGATGGCCTTGCGCACCCCGAGCTTGCCCGCGACCGGGTCCTTCATGTTGAAGACCAGGTGCTGCACCTCGGCGCTGGTGCCCTCGACGATGTCGACGTCCTGGCCCTCCTTGGAGGTGTCCCGCTCGATGTCCGCGATGTCGGCGGCGGCGAGGCCTCGGTAGGCCAGGTCGATCTCGCCGCCCAGGAGCGCCTTCTTCAGGCCCTTCTGGTCGCCGTGGAAGAATTTGATGGCCACGCCGTCGTTCTTGACCTTGGCGGTGCCCTGGTAGTCGGAGTTGACGGAGAAGACCGCCTGCTCCTTGTCGAACGAGTCCAGCTTGTACGGCCCCGAGCCGACCGCCTTGCCGTCCTCGCGCAGCCCGTTCATGTCGTACTCGCGGTGGTCCACGATGGAGCCGGCACCCGAGGCGATTTTGCTGGGGAAGGTCGCGTCGGAGTACTTCAGCTTGAAGACCACCGTCTTGGTGTTCGGCGTCTCCACCCGGTCGAGCATCGGGAACATGATCGCCGGACCGGCGTCGTCCTTGATGTGCCGCATGCGGTCGAAGGAGAACTTGACGTCCTTGGCGGTCAGCGCGTCGCCGTTGCTGAACTTCAGGCCGTCGCGCAGCTCACACTTGAAGACCTTCGCCTCCGCGTCCGTGAACCCGCACCGCTTCGCGGCCTCCGGCTCCGGCTCGGTGGCGCCCTTGGGGAAGCTCAGGAGCGACTGGAAGACGTTGTTGAACAGGAGCCAGGAGCCGGGGTCGTAGCCGGACGCGGGGTCGGTGGCGAGGACGTCGTCGGACATCCCCATCACGACCGCGTCGCCCGTGTCCCCCGCACCGCCCGATTCCGTGCCGCAGCCGGTCAGCAGGGCGGCGGCCAGCCCTCCCGTGAGGGGAAGGGCCAGCCACTGGTTACGACATTTCACTTACGTGCCTTTGGTGTTGAGGTCGTTCGCTGGACTTGAGGACGCCGGGGTGCCCTCGGTGCGCGAAGGTCAGCCGCTCACACCGCGGCCGAGCTCCCACAGCTGGAGGTTGGACGAGGAGTTGAGCGCCCACTCGACGCCCGTGATGTCGTCGCGCGCCGCGATGTACTGCTTGCCCTGCCACAGCGGGAGCACCGGCACGTCGTCGGCGACGATGTCCTGGATCCTGCGGATGCTCTTGGAGGCGGCGAGCCGGTCGGCCTCGCGACGGGACGTGGGGATCAACTGGTCGTTGACCGTGTCGTTCACGTACGGCGAGCCGAGGAAGTTGTCCTTGTCGAGGAAGGGCGCGAGGAAGTTGTCGGCGTCCGGGAAGTCGGGGAACCAGCCCATGCCGTAGGCCGCGTACTTGCCGTCGCGCTCGGCGGCGCGGAAGGTGTTCCACGGCACGCCCTTGACCGACACGTCGAACAGGCCGGAGGCGTTCAGCTGCTTCTTCAGCAGCTCGAACTCCTTCTTGGTGCCCGGGCCGTAATGGTCCGTGGTGTAGTGCAGCGTCATCTTCACCGGGGTGGTGACGTTCGCCCGGTTGAGCAGGGCGCGGGCCTTGGCCGTGCTCGGGTTGCCGTACTTGTTGAAGAACGAGTTGGCGTGGCCGGTGATGGTCGACGGCACCAGGGAGTACAGCGGGTCGGCCGTCGAGCCGTACACCGAGGAGGCCAGCGCGCCGCGGTCGACGAGCTGCGCCATGGCCTGGCGGACGGCCTTGTTCTTGGCCGTCGGGGCGTCGGTGTTGAAGGCGAGGTAGCGGATCTCCAGGCCCTGCATGTCGACCAGGTCGATCTTCTTGCTCGAACCGGCGTCGAGCTCCCTGACCTGCTTGGGCGACATGGTGCGCGTCATCAGGTCGATGTCGCCGTCCTCGAGCGCCTTGCCCATGGCGTCGGCGTCCGGGAAGTTGCGCAGCTCGACCTTGTCGCTCTGTACCTTGAACCCGCCCTTGTAGGTGGGGTTCTTGGTGAACACCGTCTTGACCAGACGGTCGTCCTTCACTTCCTGCTTCGCCGTGTACGGGCCGGAGCCGGACACCTCGAAGCCGTCCCGCAGCTTGTTCTTGCTGTACTGGTCCTTGCTGACGATGCCCGCGGTGGGCGTGGCCAGCTTGAACGGGAACGTGGCGTCCGGCTTCTTGAGGTGGAACACGACGTCGCGGTCGCCCTGGACCTCGATCTCGTCGACGTTCGACACCAGGGCGTCCGAACCGCTCGCGTTCTTGATCTTCATGTCGCGGACGCGCTCGATGGAGAACTTCACGTCCGCGGCGGTCAGCGGCTTGCCGTCGGAGAACTCAAGGCCCTTGCGCAGGGTGCAGGTGTAGCGCTCGTTGCCCGTGTCGGTGAAGCCGCACCGCTCGGCGGCCTCGGGCTGCGGGTCGCCGCCGCCGCGCGGCATCGCCATCAGCGTCTGGACGGTCTGGCGCAGGAGGTTCCAGGAACCGGCGTCGTAGGCGTACGCCGGGTCGAAGGGCGCCGGGACCTCCTTGGAGATGGCGAACGCGTCCGTGGTGCCGACGGCGATCGGCTTGTCGCCGTCCGACCCGTCCGAGCCACCGCACGCGGCGAGCGCGGGGGCGAGCAGACCTATGACAGCCGGCAGCACCAAAGTCTTGCGGTTCATGCTCGACGTTCTCCAGAGCTGTTGAATCCCGTGAATCCGGCAACGCGGGGTGTGGGTTGGTGGTGCACGGGGGGTGGGGCGATGTTCTCGCGACGAGATTAGTCCGCACCAGATGAGCGCCGGAGGGGGCCTGAGCCCCTCTTCCATCACGCTGCGAAACCGGGCGTGGACACACCGATAACCCGACACCGGAAGGTTTCGTGCACGCTCCCACCAATCGGGACACAACGGCACGTCGCCCCACCCTCACCCGGGGCGCGCGGCACACGCGGGCACCCTTGTCGACCCCCTCGGGGGTGGGAAACGTCACACCCCTTCAAGGGGTTGCCGAGGGAACTGTCAGAGGGTCATCAGCCCTTGCAGGAAAGGCAGGTTGACGTCTTCGAGGGAGGCGACGACGGTGCGTCCGGCGGCGGCGGGGATGGGTGCGACCGACGGTACGGCCACGACGCGGCAGCCCGCGGCCTCGGCGGCGGCGACACCGGTCGCGGTGTCCTCGATGACGGCACACCGGGCGGGGTCCGCTCCGAGGCCCCGGGCGGCCAGGAGGTAGGGGTCGGGGTGCGGCTTCGTACGGGCCACCTCGTCGCCGGCGACGGTGAGTTCGAAGTGGTGGGCGCCGATCGAGCCGAGGACGCGGTCGATGATGCGGCGGTGCGAGGCGGAGACCAGGGCCATCGGCACGCCGTGCGCGCCGAGTTCGGCGAGCAGCCGGGTGGCGCCCGGCATCAGCGGCAGGGAGCCGGCGATGCGCTCCTCGAAGCCGTCGTTGAGCAGCACGGTGAGCTCGGGGACGGTGATGTCGGCGCCGGTGGCCTCGATGAGGAAGCCCGCGCTGCGTGTCATGGGGCCGCCGACGACGACGTCGCGCCAGGCCTCGTCGAGCGCGTGCCCGAGGGAGGCGAAGACCGCGACCTCGGCGTCCCACCAGAAGCCCTCGGTGTCCACGAGGGTTCCGTCCATGTCGAGCAGGACACCCTGCAGGGCGGAGCCTTCGGCCGTTCGGGTGCCGAGCGCGGGAACCGTACTGGTCATGCGACCACACCTTCCTCGAGGGACGAGAAGGCCGGCTGCCTCCTTCTGACGGGAAGGCAACCGGCCTGCACTGGACCGACCAGTGTACGACTGCGCCGGATCAGCGCGCGTTGAAATATTTCGCCTCGGGGTGGTGGATGACGATCGCGTCGGTGGACTGCTCGGGGTGGAGCTGGAACTCCTCGGAGAGCTGGACGCCGATCCGCTCCGGCTCCAGCAGCTCCGCGATCTTCGCGCGGTCCTCCAGGTCGGGGCAGGCGCCGTAGCCGAGCGAGAAGCGCGCGCCGCGGTACTTCAGCGCGAACATGTCCTCGACGTCCGCGGGGTCCTCTCCCCCGAAGCCGAGCTCGGCGCGCACCCGGGCGTGCCAGTACTCGGCGAGGGCCTCGGCCAACTGCACGGACAGGCCGTGCAGTTCGAGGTAGTCGCGGTAGGAGTCGGCGGCGAAGAGCTCGGCGGTGGCCCCGCCGATCTTCGAGCCGACGGTGACGACCTGCAGGCCCACCACGTCCGTCTCGCCGGACTCCTCGGGGCGGAAGAAGTCCGCCAGGCACAGCCGCCGGCCGCGGCGCTGGCGCGGGAAGGTGAAGCGGGTGCGCTCGGCGCCGTCCTCACCGAGGATGATCAGGTCGTCACCCTTGGAGACACACGGAAAGTAGCCGTGCACGACGGCGGCTTCCAGCAGGTTGTCGGTCTGCAGCCGGTCCAGCCAGCCGCGCAGCCGCGGCCTGCCCTCGCTCTCCACCAGCTCCTCGTACGAGGGTCCGTCGCCGGTCCGCGCCTGCTTGAGGCCCCACTGGCCCTTGAACAGCGCGCCCTCGTCCAGCCAGGACGCGTACTCCTTGAGCTGGATGCCCTTGACCACCCGGGTGCCCCAGAACGGCGGCTCCGGGATCGGGTTGTCCACCGCCACGTCGGAGCGGGTCGGCAGCTCTTCCTCATTGACCTCGAGGACGGCCGCGGTGGCCTTGCTCGGCACCCGGCGCTGCTTGAGCTCGGGCAGCGTCGCCCCGGGCACGCCCCGCTTGACGGCGATGAGGGCGTCCATCAGGCGCAGGCCCTCGAAGGCGTCGCGGGCGTAGCGGACCTCGCCCTCGTAGATCTCGTGCAGGTCCTGCTCGACGTAGGCGCGGGTGAGGGCGGCGCCGCCGAGGATGACGGGGAAGTCGGCGGCCATCTTGCGCTGGTTGAGCTCCTCCAGGTTCTCCTTCATGATCACCGTGGATTTCACCAGGAGCCCGGACATGCCGATCACATCGGCCTTGTGCTCCGCGGCGGCGTCCAGGATCGCGGCGACGGGCTGCTTGATGCCGAGGTTGACGACGTTGTAGCCGTTGTTGGACAGGATGATGTCGACGAGGTTCTTGCCGATGTCGTGGACGTCGCCGCGGACGGTGGCCAGCACGATGGTGCCCTTGCCCTCGTCGTCGGTCTTCTCCATGTGCGGCTCCAGGTGGGCCACGGCGGTCTTCATCACCTCGGCGGACTGGAGCACGAAGGGCAGCTGCATCTGGCCGGAGCCGAAGAGCTCGCCGACGACCTTCATGCCCTCCAGGAGGGTGTTGTTGACGATGTCGAGGGCCGGGGTGTCCTGGAGGGCCTCGTCCAGGTCGGCCTCCAGGCCGTTCTTCTCGCCGTCGATGATGCGGCGCTGCAGGCGCTCGTCCAGCGGCAGCGCGAGGAGCTCCTCGGCCTTGCCGGCCTTCATCGACTTCGTCGAGACGCCCTCGAAGAGCTCCATCAGCTTCTGCAGCGGGTCGTAGCCCTCGGCGCGCCGGTCGTAGATCAGGTCGAGCGCGGTGGTGACCTGCTCCTCGTCGAACCGCGCGATCGGCAGGATCTTCGAGGCGTGCACGATCGCGGAGTCGAGCCCGGCCTTGACGCACTCGTCCAGGAAGACGGAGTTGAGCAGGACCCGGGCGGCCGGGTTGAGGCCGAAGGAGATGTTCGACAGGCCCAGCGTCGTCTGCACGGCCGGGTGGCGCTTCTTCAGCTCCCTGATCGCCTCGATGGTGGCGATGCCGTCCTTGCGGGACTCCTCCTGGCCGGTGCAGATGGTGAAGGTCAGGGTGTCGATGAGGATGTCCGACTCGTGGATGCCCCAGGTGCCGGTGAGGTCCTCGATGAGCCGTTCGGCGATGGCGACCTTGTGCTCGGGGGTGCGGGCCTGGCCCTCCTCGTCGATGGTCAGCGCGATCAGCGCGGCGCCGTGCTCCTTGGCCAGCGCGGTGACCTTCGCGAAGCGCGACTCGGGCCCGTCGCCGTCCTCGTAGTTGACGGAGTTGATGACCGCGCGCCCGCCCAACTTCTCCAACCCGGCCTGCAGGACGGGCAGTTCGGTGGAGTCGAGGACGATCGGCAGGGTGGAGGCGGTGGCGAAGCGGCCCGCGAGCTCGGCCATGTCCGCGACGCCGTCGCGGCCCACGTAGTCCACGCACAGGTCCAGCATGTGCGCGCCCTCACGGATCTGATCGCGCGCCATCTCCACGCAGTCGTCCCAGCGGCCCTCCAGCATCGCCTCGCGGAACTTCTTCGAGCCGTTGGCGTTCGTGCGCTCACCGATCGCCATGTACGCGGTGTCCTGGCGGAACGGAACCGTCTGGTACAGCGACGCGGCACCCGGCTCGGGGCGCGGCTCACGGGCGGCGGTCGCAACGCCCCGTACCCGCTCCACGACCTGGCGCAGGTGTTCGGGCGTCGTACCGCAGCAGCCGCCCACCAGGGACAGGCCGTAGTCGCGGACGAAGTTCTCCTGCGCGTCGGCCAGCTCGGCGGCGGTCAGGGGGTAGTGGGCACCGTCCTTGCCGAGGACGGGCAGGCCGGCGTTGGGCATGCAGGAGATCGGGACGCGCGAGTGACGGGCGAGATAGCGCAGGTGCTCGCTCATCTCGGCGGGGCCGGTGGCGCAGTTCAGGCCGATCATGTCGATGCCCAGCGGCTCCAGGGCGGTGAGCGCGGCGCCGATCTCGGAGCCCAGGAGCATGGTGCCGGTCGTCTCGACAGTGACCGAGCAGATCACCGGGAGGTTCGCGCCGGTGGCGTCCAGGGCGCGGCGGGCGCCGAGGATGGCGGCCTTGGTCTGCAGGAGGTCCTGGGTGGTCTCGACCAGGAGCGCGTCGGCGCCGCCGGCGATCATGCCTTCCGCGTTCGTCTGGTAGGCGTCGCGCAGGGTGGCGTACGGGGCGTGGCCGAGGGTCGGCAGCTTGGTGCCCGGGCCCATCGAGCCCAGCACCCAGCGCTGCTGCCCGGTGTCCCGGGTGAACTCGTCGGCGACCTCGCGGGCGATGCGCGCGCCGGCCTCGGAGAGCTCGAAGTTGCGCTCGGGGATGTCGTACTCGTTCAGAGCCGCGAAGTTCGCGCCGAAGGTGTTGGTCTCCACGCAGTCCACGCCGACCGCGAAGTACTCCTGGTGGACGGAGCGCACGATGTCGGGGCGGGTGATGTTCAGGACTTCGTTGCAGCCCTCGAGCTGCTGGAAGTCGTCCATCGTGGGGTCCTGCGCCTGGAGCATGGTGCCCATCGCGCCGTCGGCCACCACCACGCGGGTGGCCAGGGCCTCGCGGAGGGCGTCGACCCGGGTCCTGCTCTCGGACGATGCGGGCGTGGGCTGCGACGACGGGGTTGGCGACGAGGCCATGAAAGAGCTCCCTGGAGTGCGACGGCTGTCGGCTTTGCGCCTTCTGGCTGGAGGGCGCACTCGGCCAGGGTAGCCGGGACCAAGGTCCCGCGGTGGAGGCGTCCACGAGACGGACTAGTGCGGCGTCGTGCCTCGTCCTCGTGCTCGGCACGAGATCGCGGACAAGACATCTCGTCCACGCATTAGCGAGAGGTCGACAACGACCGATAGTGTTCAGCATTGCCGAACGCCGACACCGGTGCGGCGACATGGAGCGAGGGGACGGAGGTCGGGGCTGCGATGGCACGCAACATCCAGTCGCTCGAACGGGCCGCGGCGATGCTGCGGCTGCTCGCGGGCGGCGAGCGACGGCTCGGCCTCTCGGAGATCGCCTCCTCCCTCGACCTCGCCAAGGGTACGGCGCACGGCATCCTGCGCACCCTGCAGGCGGAGGGCTTCGTCGAGCAGGACTCCGCGTCGGGCCGCTACCAGCTGGGCGCCGAGCTGCTGCGCCTCGGCAACAGCTATCTGGACGTGCACGAGCTGCGGGCCCGGGCCCTGGTGTGGACCGACGACCTGGCCCGCTCCAGCGGCGAGAGCGTCCACCTCGGCGTCCTGCACCAGCAGGGCGTGCTCATCGTCCACCACGTCTTCCGCCCGGACGACAGCCGCCAGGTCCTGGAGGTGGGGGCCATGCAGCCGCTGCACTCCACGGCGCTGGGCAAGGTGCTGTCCGCGTACGACCCGGTCGCGCACAACGAAGCCGTCGAGGTCGAGCGCAACTCCTTCACGGCGCACACCGTGACCGACCCCGAGGGCTTCGAGTCCATCCTCGACCTGACCCGCGCGCGCGGGTACGCGGCCGACGTGGAGGAGACCTGGGAGGGCATCGCCTCCGTCGCCGCCCCGATCCACGACCGGCGCCGCATGCCGGTCGGCGCGGTCGGCGTCACCGGCGCCGTCGAGCGGGTCTGCCGGGACGGGGAGCTGCGGCCCGAGCTGATCGCCGCCGTACGGGACTGCGCGCGCGCCGTCTCGCGGGACCTGGGCGCCGGGCGCTTCTGACGCCCTCCCCCGCCTGCGGGCGGGCCCGTCCCGTGGTGGCGTGGACCCATAAGACGGAACGATCAATAACGATCGTGTTTTCAATAACAGAACCCTTGACGTGCCAGTAACCCCGGGGTGAGACTCGCGTCCATCGGTCGGCATTGTCGAACACCTACCGGCATTACGCGCTAGAGTGTGACAAGGCCAAGGGCCGGCAACGACCTCACCTGAGGTCGCGGACCACCGGAGGGACCCGGGGTTCGCCTTCCCCTGGACGAAGGACAAAGGAGTCGCGGGTGTCCAGCTCCGACATCTTCATCGGCGAGACCATCGGTACCGCCGTGCTCATCCTGCTCGGCGGTGGCGTGTGCGCCGCCGTCACGCTCAAGCGCTCAAAGGCCAAGGACGCCGGCTGGCTCGCGGTCACCTTCGGGTGGGGCTTCGCGGTCCTGACCGGCGCCTATCTCGCGGGTGGCGTCTCCGGCGCCCACCTCAACCCGGCGGTCACGCTCGGTCTCGCCATCGAGGGCGGCACCAAGTGGAGCGACGTACCGCTGTACCTGGCCTCGCAGCTGCTGGGCGCGATGATCGGCGCCGTACTGGTGTGGGTCACCTACCTGGGCCAGTTCAGGGCCCATCTGACCGACCCCGAGATCCTCGCGGCGCAGCCGGTCGAGGAGGGCATGGTCGACCAGAAGGCCGCGCCGTCGGCCGGTCCGGTGCTCGGCGTCTTCTCGACCGGTCCGGAGATCCGCAACTACGTCCAGAACGTGCTCACGGAGATCATCGCCACGGTCGTCCTGGTCCTCGCCATCCTGACCCAGGGCCTGAACGACGGCGGCAACGGCCTCGGCACCCTCGGCGCCCTGATCACCGCGCTCGTCGTGGTCGGCATCGGCCTCTCCCTCGGTGGCCCCACGGGCTACGCGATCAACCCCGTCCGTGACCTCGGTCCGCGCATCATCCACTCCGTGCTCCCGCTGCCGAACAAGGGCAGCTCGGACTGGTCGTACGCCTGGGTGCCGGTCGTCGGCCCACTGATCGGCGGCGCCATCGCCGGCGGTCTCTACAACGTCGCGTTCAAGTAGACCCGCGACAGCGACCGATGACCGCCACAGACGCCTGAGACCGACAGCCAAGAATTTCTGGAGCACACCGTGACCGACGCACACACCGCAGGCCCCTTCATCGCGGCCATCGACCAGGGCACCACCTCGAGCCGCTGCATCGTCTTCGACAAGGACGGCCGGATCGTCTCCGTCGACCAGAAGGAGCACGAGCAGATCTTCCCGAAGCCGGGCTGGGTCGAGCACGACGCCGCCGAGATCTGGACCAACGTCCAGGAGGTCGTCGCCGGGGCCGTGTCCAAGGCCGGCATCACCCGCGACGACATCAAGGCCATCGGCATCACCAACCAGCGCGAGACGACGCTGCTGTGGGACAAGAACACCGGTGAGCCGGTGCACAACGCCATCGTCTGGCAGGACACCCGCACCGACGCGCTCTGCAGGGAGCTCGGCCGCAACGTCGGCCAGGACCGCTTCCGCCGCGAGACCGGCCTGCCGCTGGCCTCCTACTTCGCGGGCCCCAAGGCCCGCTGGCTGCTCGACCACGTCGAGGGCCTGCGCGAGCGCGCCGAGGCCGGCGACATCCTCTTCGGCACCATGGACTCCTGGGTCATCTGGAACCTGACCGGCGGCGTCAACGGCGGCAAGCACGTCACCGACGTCACCAACGCCTCGCGCACCATGCTGATGAACCTGCACAAGATGCAGTGGGACGAGAAGATCTGCGAGTCCATCGGCGTGCCCACGGCGATGCTCCCCGAGATCCGCTCCTCCGCCGAGGTCTACGGCGAGGTCACCGGCGGCACGCTCGGCGACGTGCTCGGCGGCATCCCGGTCGCCTCCGCGCTCGGCGACCAGCAGGCGGCCCTCTTCGGCCAGACCTGTTTCGCCGAGGGCGAGGCCAAGTCCACGTACGGCACCGGCACGTTCATGCTCCTGAACACCGGTGACAAGGCCATCAACTCCTACTCGGGCCTGCTGACCACGGTCGGCTACCAGATCGGCGACCAGAAGCCGGTCTACGCCCTGGAGGGCTCCATCGCCGTCACCGGTTCGCTGGTGCAGTGGATGCGCGACCAGATGGGCCTGATCAACTCCGCCGCCGAGATCGAGACGCTCGCGTCCTCGGTCGAGGACAACGGCGGCGCCTACTTCGTGCCGGCCTTCTCCGGCCTGTTCGCCCCGTACTGGCGCTCCGACGCCCGCGGTGTGATCGCCGGTCTCACCCGGTACGTCACCAAGGCGCACATCGCGCGCGCCGTCCTGGAGGCCACGGCCTGGCAGACCCGCGAGATCACCGACGCCATGACGAAGGACTCCGGCGTCGAGCTCGCGGCCCTCAAGGTCGACGGCGGCATGACCTCCAACAACCTGCTGATGCAGACCATCTCGGACTTCCTCGACGCGCCCGTGGTGCGTCCGATGGTCGCCGAGACCACCTGCCTCGGCGCCGCCTACGCCGCCGGTCTCGCCGTCGGCTTCTGGTCCTCGACCGACGAGCTGCGCGCCAACTGGCGCCGGGCCGCCGAATGGACCCCCCACATGGACGCGGGCACCCGCGACCGTGAGTACAAGAGCTGGCTCAAGGCCGTGGAACGGTCCATGGGCTGGCTCGACGAGAGTGGCGAGGAGTAAGACACATGACCACCCTGCAGAGCGTCCCTGCCCTCGGGACGCATCCGGCCGCCGGTTCGCACCAGAGCCGCGCCGAGACCCGGGAGCAGCTTTCCAAGGCGACGTACGACCTCCTGGTGATCGGCGGCGGGATCCTGGGCATCTCCACCGCCTGGCATGCCGCGCAGTCGGGACTGCGGGTGGCCCTGGTGGACGCCGGCGACTTCGCCGGCGCCACCTCCTCCGCCTCCTCCAAGCTGCTGCACGGCGGCCTGCGCTACCTGCAGACCGGCGCCGTGAAGCTGGTGGCGGAGAACCACTTCGAGCGCCGTGCGGTCTCCCGCCAGGTGGCCCCCCACCTGGCGAACCCGCTCACCTTCTACCTGCCGGTCTACAAGGGCGGCCCGCACGGTGCGGCCAAGCTGGGCGCGGGCGTGTTCGCGTACAGCGCGCTCTCCGCCTTCGGTGACGGCGTCGGCCACCTGCTCTCGCCGGCCAAGGCCGCGCAGGACGTGCCGGAGCTGCGCACCGACAACCTGAAGGCCGTCGCGGTCTACGGCGACGACCAGATGAACGACGCCCGCATGGCGCTGATGACGGTCCGCGCGGCCGTCGAGGCGGGCGCCTCCGTCCTCAACCACGCCGAGGTCACCGGCCTGCGCTTCACCAAGGGCCGGGTCACCGGCGCGGAGCTCAAGGACCGCATGAGCGGCGACGAGTTCGGCGTCAACGCCCGTCTGGTCCTGAACGCGACCGGCCCCTGGGTCGACCACCTGCGCAAGATGGAGAACCCCGACGCGGCGCCCTCCATCCGCCTCTCCAAGGGCGCGCACCTGGTCCTCAAGCGCACCGCCCCCTGGAAGGCCGCGCTGGCGACCCCGATCGACAAGTACCGCATCACCTTCGCCCTCCCCTGGGAGGACATGCTGCTGCTCGGCACCACGGACGAGGAGTTCGAGGGCGACCCGGCGGACGTGCGCGTCACGGAGCAGGACACCGCCCAGATCCTGGACGAGGCCGCCTTCTCCATCCGCGACCAGCAGCTGTCGCGCGACCTGATCACGTACTCCTTCGCGGGTCTGCGGGTGCTGCCCGGCGGCCCCGGCGACACCTCGAAGGCCAAGCGCGAAACGGTCGTCACCGAGGGCACCGGCGGCATGCTGTCGGTGGCCGGCGGCAAGTGGACGACGTTCCGGCACATCGGCCGTACGGTGATGAAGAAGCTGGAGGCGCTGCCGGGGCACCCGCTCGGCGACGACTACGAGCCGATCTCCGAGCTGCCGAAGAAGCTGCCGCTGCCCGGCATCGCCAACCCGCGTGCCGTCGCCCACCGCCTCCTGGTCGACGGCCCCGCGCCCGGCCCGCGGATGGCCGCCGACACCGCCAAGCACCTGGCGACGCACTACGGCTCGCTCTCCTTCGACATCGCCCGCCTGGCGAACGAGAACCCGGAGCTGGCCGAGCGCGTCCACCCGGACGCCCCGGAGATCTGGGCCCAGGTCGTCTACGCCCGTGACAACGAGTGGGCCGAGACGGCGGACGACGTGCTGCGCCGCCGTACGACGCTGACGATCCGCGGCCTGGCCACGGACGACGTGCGGAGCAAGGTCGAGGACCTGCTGGGCAAGAAGGCCTGACCCCGGCGACCGGGGACGTCACACAGGCGCTGAGGGGCGGCTCCCGTCGGGGGCCGCCCCTCACCCGTGCCCGGCGCTGCGTACGATCACCCGCGTGAGCTCTCCCATGACGTCGCCCTCCGACGCGCTGCCCGTCACCCGTGTCCCCCGCACCGGCCTGCCCGCACACGCGGTGGTCGTCGGCGACCCGGGCCGGGCGGTCGCCGTCGCGGACCTGCTCGCCGACGCCAAGGAGGTGTCGTACCACCGCGAGTACCGCACCTTCACGGGCGGCTGGCAGGGCACGCAGGTCGTCGTCGCCTCGCACGGCGTCGGCGCGCCCGGCGCGCTGCTGCTCTTCCAGGAGCTCGCCGAGGCCGGCGTCAGGACCATCCTGCGGCTCGGCACGGCGGGCGCGATCCGGCCGGGGATCAGGGACGGCGACCTGGTCATCGCGGACGCCGCGGTGCGCGACGACGGCGTCACCCAGCAGCTGATCCCCGCCGAGTACCCGGCGTTCTCGGCGCCGGAGGCGGTCCTCGCGCTGCAGCGCGCGGCGCGGGCGGCCGGCGCCCCGCACCACCGGGGCGTGGTGTGGACGCGGGCCGCGTTCCAGCCGGGCTTCCTGCCGCTGCCCGGCGAGGCGTACGCGCGGGCCGGGATCGCCGCGATCGAGATGGAGCTCTCGGCGCTGCTCGTCTTCGCCGCCACGCACGGGCTGACCGCGGGCGGCGCGCTCGTCGTGGACGGCGCCAACGCCGACGAGCTGGTCGACGAGGAGGCCGCACACGGGACGGGCGCCTACGACCCGCACCGCGACGTGGTCGCCGCCGGGGTCGACCGCGGCGCCCGGATAACCTTGGACGCACTGCGCCTGCTGGCCTCCACCAGCCACTGAACGACCCGCCGTACGAACGACCCGCGCCCCCGGACGACCCGGGCGAAGGAACGGAAGCGATGCACCCCACCGACCTGCCGGCCCAGGACCGCGGCGGCTCCATCGACCTGCTGGTGCACGGCGGCGACGTGCTGACCGTCGACGCCGCGGGCACCGTCGTGACGGACGGCGCGGTCGCCGTCCGCGAGGGCCGCGTCGTCGAGGTGGGGCCCGCCGAGCGGCTGCGCACGGCGTACGAGGCGGCCAAGGAGATCGACGCGCGCGGCTGTCTCGTACTGCCCGGCCTGATCAACACGCACACCCATCTCGCGATGACGCTGCTGCGCGGCATCGCCGACGACGTCACGCTGCAGGGCTTCCTGGCCCGGGTGATCCCGCGGGAGGCCGAGCTGCTCTCCCCCAAGACGGTGACGGCGGGCATCCGCGGCGCGATCGCCGAGTCCGTGCGCGGCGGTGTCACGACCGCGCTGGACATGTACTGGTTCCACGAGGCGGCCGAGGTCGCGGCCCGTGAGGCGGGGTGGCGGCTGCTCACCGGCCCCACCTTCATGGACGTGCCGGGCCCGCCGGACGGGCGCCCCTACGCGGAGCGGCTCGGCTGGGCCACGGCCGACCTGGCCGCCCGCACGCCGGCGCCGGGGACCCGCCCGGTCGTCTTCGCGCACTCCGCGTACACCCTGGCGCCCGAGCAGCTGACGGCGATCGCCGCGCTGGCGCGTGAGCACGGCGCGCTGCTCCACCTGCACGCCGCGGAGAACGCGGGCGAGGTGGGAGTCGTCACCGAGCAGCACGGCATGCGGCCGGTGGAGCTGCTCGACTCGCTGGGGGTGCTCGGCCCGGACACGCTGCTCGCGCACGCCGTCGACCTCACCGACGCGGAGATCGCGACGCTGGCCCGCACGGGCACGGGCGTCGCGCACTGCCCGGTGTCCAACCTGAAGCTGGGCTGCGGCATCGCGCGGGTGCCCGAGCTGCTCGACGCGGGCGTCACGGTGGGCCTCGGCACGGACGGCGCCGTGAGCTCCAACACACTGGACCTGCTGGGCGCGGTGAAGGTGGCCGCGCTCGTGCACAAGGCGGGCGGCGATCCGACGGCGGTCGGCGCCGAGCAGGCGGTGCGGATGGCGACCGTCGAGTCGGCGCGGGCCCTCGGCCTCGACGACCAGCTGGGGTCGCTGGAGGCGGGCAAGCGCGCCGATCTGATCGTCCTCGATCTGGCGCGGCCGCACCTGGCGCCCCGCCACGACCCGTGGTCGACGCTCGCGTACGCGGCGTCGGCCGCCGATGTCCGGGACACCGTGGTGGACGGCCGTGTCCTGATGCGCGACCGCGCCCTGCTGACCCTCGACGAGCCCGCCGTGCTGCGGGAGCTGACCGCGGCCGCCCGGCAGGAGACGAGCGCGGTATGACCCCGGGCACCGACTTCGAACCGACCCGCGGCTTCACCGGCCGCTCCCGCGCCGCCGACCGCGACCCGCGGCTGCCGCCCGGGCAGTACGACGCGGGCGACAGCTGGCCCGTCCTGTCCGCCGAGGTGACGCCGCAACTGGCCGCCGCCGACTGGACGTTCCGCGTCGACGGCCTGGTCGCGGCCCCGCGCACCTGGAGCTGGGACGAGGCGCACGCGCTGCCCGCCGCCGAGTACCGGGGCGACATCCACTGTGTGACCGGCTGGTCCAAGTTCGGGGTGCGGTTCGGCGGGGTGAGCCTGGACTCGTTCCTGGCCGAGGCCCGCCCGCTCGACGCGGCGAGCCACGTCATCGCGTACTCCCACACCGGCTACACCTCGAACCTGCCGCTGGCCGACGTGACCGGCGGCAAGGCGTGGATCGTGTGGGAGTACGGCGACGCGCCGCTGCCCGCCGAACACGGCGGCCCGGCCCGGCTGATCGTCCCCCACCGGTACTTCTGGAAGAGCGCCAAGTGGGTCGCGGGGCTGCGCCTCACCGACCGCGAGGAGCCGGGCTTCTGGGAGCAGAACGGCTACCACCACCGGGGCGACCCGTGGGCCGAGGAGCGCTACCGCGGTGACTGACCCCTCGTACACCCACAGCGCGGCGCCGTTCGTGCCGCCGACCGCGTTCGCCGTGCCCGGCCGCATCGACGTGAGCAGCCGCTCGGCCGCCCTGTGGCAGCGGGCCACCATCGTCGGGGTGCGGCGCGAGACCCCGCTCGTCTCGACGTTCCGGCTGAAGGTGCCCGAGTGGGAGGGGCACGTGCCGGGTCAGCACCTGATGCTGCGGCTCACCGCCGAGGACGGCTACGTCGCCCAGCGGCACTACTCGATCGCCTCCGCGCCGGACGGCGGCGGCGAGATCGAGCTGACCCTCGACCATGTGCGGGACGGCGAGGTGTCGGGGCATCTGCACACCGTGGCGCGCGTCGGCGACACGGTCGAGGTGCGCGGTCCGCTGGCCGGGTTCTTCGCCTGGCCGGGCGACCGTCCCGCGCTGCTGCTCGGGGCCGGCTCGGGCGTGGTGCCGCTGATGTCGATGGTCCGCCACCGCCGCCTGGCGGGGCTCGACGTCCCGCTGCGGCTGATCGTCTCGGCGCGCACGCCGCAGGATCTGATCTACGCGGACGAGTACGGCGACGAGACCACCGTGGTCCTCACCCGCTCCGAAGGCCGCCTGAACGCGGGCCACTTGGCGGGCCTGCTGGAGGCGGACGGGCGGCCCGAGGGCGGCTGGGAGGCGTACATATGCGGTTCCAACGGCTTCGCGGAGCACGCCTCGCGGCTGCTGGTGGACGGCGGCCAGCCGGTGGACCGGATCAGGATCGAGCGCTTCGGCTGACCGAGGCCGCGCCACGGGCCCATAATCGCCTGACACATCGGATGTCTTTTCGACACCGTCGACTTCGACACTTCTGACCGGCGAGGCGAGGTTCCCATGGCTGTCACCGACGAGGCCATCGAGAAGATCAAGGGCATGATCGTCTCGGGCGCCCTGCGCCCCGGCGACCGGCTGCCCAAGGAGAGCGAACTCGCCGCAGGCCTCGGCCTTTCGCGCAACTCGCTGCGCGAGGCGGTGCGCGCCCTGGCGCTGATCCGCATCCTCGACGTACGCCAGGGCGACGGCACGTACGTCACCAGCCTGGACCCCCAACTCCTCCTGGAGGCGCTGAGTTTCGTCGTCGACTTCCACCGCGACGACACGGTCCTGGAGTTCCTCGCGGTGCGCCGCATCCTGGAACCGGCCGCCACGGCGATGGCCTGCGCCCATATCTCCGACGCCGAACTGGACGCGCTGGGCGAGCAGTTGGACGCCCTGGGCGAGGCACCGTCCGTGGAGGAGCTGGTCGGCTGCGACCTGGAGTTCCACCGCGGCATCGTCCAGTCGTCCGGCAACTCCGTCCTGTGCTCGCTGCTCGACGGCCTCTCCGGCCCCACCACCCGGGCCCGCGTCTGGCGCGGCCTGACCCAGGAGGACGCCGTCAGCCGCACGCTGCACGAGCACCGGGCGATCCTCGCCGCACTGCGGGACCGGGACGCGGAGGCGGCCAGGTCGTGGGCGACGGTGCACATCGCGAGCGTGGAGCAGTGGCTGCGTTCGACGCTGTGAGACCGCTCCGCTCCTGTGTGTGAAGGCCCTGTTTCCCGGCCCCGGAGGTGGGCAGTGATCACGCACTCCCCCACGCAAGGGGGCTGCGGACGGACCCCGTCGACGCCGTAAGGTTGGGGCGTACGCAAGGGAACGTCGGAAGGAGGCCTGGGTGATCGAGCTCGAGGGGGTACCCGAGCTGGTCGACCCGGTCATGGTGGCCGCGTTCGAGGGCTGGAACGACGCCGGCGACGCCGCCTCCGCCGCGGTCGCGCATCTCGACAAGGAGTGGAAGGGCGAGGTGTTCGCGGCGCTCGACGCCGAGGACTACTACGACTTCCAGGTCAACCGCCCGACGGTCTGGCTGGACGGCGGGGTGCGCAAGATCACGTGGCCGACGACCCGGCTCTCGGTGGTCCGCGTCGGCGGCGACAAGCCGCGCGACCTCGTCCTGGTGCGGGGCATCGAGCCGTCGATGCGCTGGCGGTCGTTCTGCAACGAGATCCTCGGCTTCGCGCACGAGCTGGGCGTCGAGCTGGTGGTGATCATGGGCGCGCTGCTCGGCGACACCCCGCACACCCGCCCGGTCCCGGTCAGCGGTGTGACCTCCGACGCGGATCTGGCGCGCACCATGGACCTGGAGGAGACGAAGTACGAGGGCCCGACGGGTATCGTCGGCATCCTCCAGGAGGCGTGCACGCACGCGGGCGTCCCCGCCGTCAGCCTCTGGGCCGCCGTCCCGCACTACGTGTCGCAGCCGCCCAACCCCAAGGCCACGCTCGCACTGCTCAACCGCCTGGAAGACCTCATCGGCGTGCGCATCCCGCTGGGCGAGCTGGCCGAGGACGCGCGTGCCTGGCAGGTGGGCGTGGACCAACTGGCGGCCGAGGACAGCGAGGTCGCGGAGTACGTGCAGTCGCTCGAGGAGGCGCGGGACACCGCGGAGCTCCCCGAGGCGTCGGGCGAGGCCATCGCCCGCGAGTTCGAGCGTTATCTGCGGCGGCGCGACGGCGGGGGCGGTGACGGGGCGGCGTATCTGCGGGACGCCCCCAGCGACCGCACCCGGCCCCCGAAGCCGAAGCCGACACAGCGGCCGGGGCAGGGCGCCGAGGGCGAGAGCGACGGCGACGACGCAGGACCGTCATCCGGCCCCTCTGGTCCGTCAGGTCCGTCAGGTCCGGCGGATTCCTCGGACGACTGAGGCCAGACATCGCACAAGGGGGCGGCACCCGTACCGGTACCGCCCCCTGTTCGTGCTCCCGTGCGCTACGCGCAGGTGAACCGGGCCGCCGCCCAGTCCGCGTGATCCCCGCTCTTGGAACCGTTGGTGTCACTCACCTTCAACCGCACGTGCCGGGCCCCGCGCACGTCGACATCGACCGGCACGGTCGCCGACGCGCCCGTCACCTTCGGCGAGGTCCACAGCACCTTGCCGTCGGCCTCGACCGAGAAGGCCACCTCTCCGTAGCCGTTGATCTCGTCGTCGATGCCGGCGTCCGCGGTGAACGTCGAGCAGCGGCCGCCCGCGTAGACCTCGATCTCGGAGTCGGCGTGCGTGCCGATCCCCTTCTCGTACGTCTTTCCGGCGAGGGTCAGCGTCTTGCCGTCGCCCGCGGCCGACTCGCCGTTGCTGCGGTCGTGTTCGGCGGGACCGTAGCCGTTGGTGGACTTCAGCCACACCATGTCGCTCGCCCAGGTGTCCTTGCCGGGCGCCTCGGGCATCACGCCGAGCGCGAACCGTCCGGTGGCGGTGCGTTCCTGGCCCGCCGAGCGGTAGCGGGCGCGCGCGGTGAGCGGCAGGTCGCCGGGGTCGGCGTCCTTGGCGGGGGTGACGGCCAGCTCGACGCGGCGCGTGGCGCCCGCACGGATGCGGTCGGCCTTCGCCGCCTGGACGGTCCACCCCTTCGGGGCGTCGAGGGTGACCTCGACGCCGGTGGCGTCCTTGGTGCCCGCCGTGACGTCGACGGTGACCTTGCCGGGCGTGCCCGCGCCGAGCTCCTGGCCGGCCGGGACGCTCACCGCGGCACTGGCGCCGGGCACCGCGCCGCCGACGGCGCTGGTGTCGTCGAGAGTCAGCTCGAAGGAGCGGTCGGTGCGGCGGGTGGCCGTCTTCACCTGTACGACCCCGCCCCGGTCGTCCCGGTCGTAGAACCAGCCCTGCGCGGCCTTGTCGTACGCGCTCTTCGACGTGAGGCGCGGCAGCCGGTGTCCGTCGAGCTGGACCCGGCTCGGCGCGTCCCCGGTGTGCAGCGTGAACGCGTAGGGCCTGCTCGACTGCTTCCCGTGGAACCGGCCCTTGCTCGCGCCGATCCGCACGCTCACGTCACCCGCGCCCGAGCGCGGTGCCCGCACCTCCGCGCGCTGCGTGGCGTACCGGCCGTCGCGGTGCTGCCGGGTCACGCCGTCGTCCTCGTACAGCTCGAAGGAGGACCGGCCCTGCGGGTAGATGTCCCAGGCGAGCGGCGAGTCGGCCTCGCGGTCCTGGTGGGAGCGGATGCCGCCCGGCCACATCGGTACGCTCGCGCCGCCCTTGACGAACAGCGGCAGGGTGTCGAGGGGCGCACTGTAGCCGTCGATCGTGGTCGGCCCCTGGTAGGTCCGCCCGGTCCAGTAGTCGGTCCAGGTGCCCTTGGGCAGATAGATGCCGTCCCGCGTGGTGGTGTCCTTGTACACGGGCGCGACGAGGAAGTCCTCGCCGGTCAGGAACTCGTACTTGGCGGCGTCGGTCGCCGCCTTCGGGTCGTCGGGGTACTCCAGGGCCAGCGGCCGCACCGCGCCCACACCGGTCTTGGTCGCCTCATGGGCGTACGAGTAGAGGTAGGGCAGCAGCGACTCGTGCAGCTTCAAGTACTTGCGGTTGATGGAGGTGTAGGGCTCGCCCTGGCGGAAGGGCTGCTTGTCGCTGGCGGCCCAGCCGTCCATCGTCATCGTGACGGGCAGGAACATCTTCCACTGCAGATCGCGTACGTACGTCTTGGGGCTGCCGCCGAAGATGCCGTCGACGTCACCGGTCGTGTACGCCATGCCGGACATCGTGGACCCGGCGTACGTGGGGATCTGCCAGCGGATGTACTCCCAGCTGCCGCTCTGGTCGCCGGACCACTGCACACCGCAGCGCTGCGCGCCCGACCAGCTCTCGGGCGCCCAGGTGAAGCCGCGGGCGTCGCTGTTGTCCTCGATGCCCTGGTACGCGTCCTTGCAGCCGTCGAGCGCCTTCTTGTAGCCGTCGCCGACCCAGGCGACGTCCAGCTTGGCGACGCGCTGGCCCGCCTTCACCTGCTCGGCGATCTTGTCGAGGCCGTCCTCGGTCCACAGCCCCATCTTCATCTTGCGCTCGGCGAGGCCCTTGGAGACCTCGGCGAGGTTCTCGTAGCCGCAGCCGTAGCCGTCGTTGACGAGCATCCACCCGTTGGGCATGTCGTTCTCGACGTAGCCGTCGGCGACCTTGAGCGCGTCCAGGGTGTGGCGTTCCCCGCGGTTGGCGTTGTGCAGATAGCAGTCGGCGTCACCGATCTCCATGCCGTAGACGGGCGGCATGAAGGGCTTGCCGGTGAGCTTCGTGTACTGCCCGATGACATCCTTGGCCGCGTCGTCGCCGCGCCCCGCGAAGTAGTAGGCGTCGAAGCGCTGTTCCTTCGCGGTGGCGGTCACGGGCTCGGCGAAGTCATAGGTGTTGGGCGCGTAGGTGTTCCGGAAGACGCCGTATCCGGCCGAAGACAGGTAGAAGGGCACGGAGTTGGGGTGCCCGCCGTCGTCCCAGTTGTAGTCGACGCCGACCTCGACCTTCTTGCCGCGGTGCGAGGTGTTGCCGCGGCCGTTCTGCATCCCGGCGCCGTAGAACTGCTCGTCGGCGCCGCGCGCGAGGCTCTGCGTGGTGGCGTCCTTGGTCCAGGAGAGCCCCTTGGACTCGGTCCAGACCCGGCTCCCGTCGGCGCGGTACAGCGCGAACCGGAGCGGCGACTTGTAGGCGCGCAGGGTCACGGCGGAGGTACGCAGCTCGTAACGGTCGCCCTTGTCCGCCCACTTGGTGCGCGGCGCCTTGCCCTGCGGCAGGACGATGTCCTGGCCGGCGGGGTCGGTGAACTGCCCGTCGGGTGCGAGTTCGAGCCGGAAGGTCTCCTCGGAGACAAAGCTGACGCGGGCCTCGGCCTTGCCCGCGGACAGGCGGTAGACGGGCCCCTCGTGGGTGAATCCGGTGACGTCGCCGACGGTGGTCGCGGGTTCGTCGGCGGCCTGCGCGGAACCGCCGCCGGGGCCCGCGAAGACCGCGAGCAGGCCCAGGAAAGCGGCGGCGGCCACCGATCTGAAGCGCGTGGAAGATCTCATGGCGGAGGTCTAGCGCGGGAACGGGCCCCGGGGCCATGGACTTTGCTGGGCCGCTCCTGGACTTCCGGAGCGACCCACCGGCACCGGCCCATTCTCAGCCCGTCCGGCGCGTGAGGACGAGCCCGAAGGGCGACAGACCTCAGCGCAGGACGACGGCAAGGACAACGCGCAGGCCCAACCGCTACAAGGCCACGCCAAGCAACGCGTCGACGGCGCGCGACACCACACCGGGCGCCCCCTCGTCCGTCCCGCCGGCGGCAGCCTGCCCCGCGGCCCAGCGGTCGACCGCGGCGAGCGCGGCCGGCGCGTCCAGGTCGTTCGCGAGGGCCTCGCGGATCTCCTCGACGAGCCCCTCGGCGGCGGGCCCGTCGGGACGGGACACGGCCGCACGCCAGCGCCCGAGCCGTGCGACGGCCTCGTCGAGCACCGCGTCCGTCCACTCCCAGTCCGCCCGGTAGTGGTGCGCGAGCAGGGCGAGCCGGATCGCCGCCGGGTCGACCCCGTCGCGCCGCAGCCGCGAGACGAAGACGAGGTTGCCCTTGGACTTCGACATCTTCGCGCCGTCCAGGGCGACCATGCCCGCGTGCACGTACGCCTTGGCGAAGGGGAACTCCCCGGTCAGCGCCTGGGCGTGGGACGCGCCCATCTCGTGGTGCGGGAAGGCGAGATCCGACCCCCCGCCCTGCACGTCGAAGCCCATCCCCAGGTGTTCGAGGGCGATGGCCACACACTCGATGTGCCAGCCGGGCCGGCCACGGCCCAGGCTGGCGCCGTCCCAGCTCGGCTCGCCCTCACGGGCCGCCATCCAGAGCATCGGGTCGAGCGGGTTCTTCTTGCCCGGTCGTTCCGGGTCGCCGCCGCGCTCGGCGGAGAGCAGCTTCATCGCGGCCGTGTCGAGCCCGGACACCTCCCCGAAGTGGGGGTCGGACTCGACGGAGAAGTAGACGTCGCCCTCGAGCTCGTAGGCGGCGCCCATGTCGCGGAGCCGTTCGACGAGCGGCACGATGCCGGGTATCGCCTCGACGGCTCCGATGTAGTGCTGCGGCGGCAGGAGCCGCAGCGCGGTCATGTCCTCACGGAAGAGCGCGGTCTCGCCCTCGGCGAGCTCCACCCAGTCCTTGCCGTCGCGGTTGGCGCGTTCCAGGAGCGGGTCGTCCACGTCGGTCACGTTCTGGACGTAGTGAACCTGCCGCTTGGTGTCGAGCCACACGCGCTGCACGAGGTCGAACGCGTTGTAGGTCGCCGCGTGACCCATATGGGTCGCGTCGTACGGGGTGATGCCGCAGACGTAGATACGGGCGACGGGACCGGGGTCGAGGGTGACGAGCTCACCGGTCGCGGTGTCGTGGATCCGGAGGTCGCGGCCCTTGCCAGGAAGGGCGGGGACCTCAGAAGCGGGCCAGGCATGCATGCCATGAGCCTAACCGGACGGGGCGTCCGCATACGAGTGGGGATCAACGAAACGGTGGCCGGTTGGTCACTCTTGCGCGAGCGCGACGGATGTGCGGGGGCCAGTGGGGCCGCCGGAGGGGCTATACGGGCGGCCACGGAATCGGCGGCCAGTCCCCCGTCGGCTCCGGATGACGCCCCGACCGCAGCAGCTCCGCCACCCGGGTGCGCAGGGCCTCGGTCTCCGCCCCGGTGATCAGCACGGCCAGCCGCTCGGCGAGCGCGGCGCCCTCCTTGAGGCCGTCCCGCAGGCCCTGGAGGACCTCGACCGCCTCCTCCGTCAGGGGCTCCCCCGCCCACCCCCACAGCAGCGTCCGCAGCTTGTTCTCGGCGTGGAAGGTGACCCCGTGATCGATGCCCCAGAGGTGGCCGCCGGACGGCAGCAGGTGGCCGCCCTTGCGGTCGCTGTTGTTGATCACGGCGTCGAGGACGGCGAGCCGGCGCAGCCGCGCGTCATCCGCGTGCACCAGGAGCGCCGTGCGCTCCTCGTCGACCTGCGCGAGACCGACCGCCTTCCAGCCCTCGCCCGGCTCATCGCCGTCGACCAGGGCGAGCAGCTCCACGTCGTCGGTGCCCTCGATCCACAGCTGGCACATGCCCTCGCCGTGCGGCCCCTCCCGCAGCACGGTCGGCGGCACCAGATCCCAGCCGGTGGCCAGCGACACCTCGTACGCAGCGACCTCGCGCTGCGCGAGCGTGCCGTCGGGGAAGTCCCACAGCGGGCGCTCCCCGGCCACCGGCTTGTAGACGCAGGCGGCCTCCCGGCCCTCGTACGCGACCGTGCAGTACAGCACGGCGTTCGAGGCCTCCCGGATGCGCCCGCGCACGGTCAGCTCCCCGTGGGTGAGGAGCGGGACGGCGTCGGCGCTCACGCTCCCCGCCGGTATCCGTTCTGGCGCGGGCATACGTGTCCTTCCGGGTCGAGCGGGAGGCTGCACAGCGGGCACGGCGGGCGGCCTGCGTTGACGACGTCGAGGGCGCGCTTGGCGAAGGCGCGGGCCTGCGCCCCGGTGAGCCGGACCCGGAGCATCGGCGGACCGTTCTCCTCGTCCTGCAGAAGCCTTTCCTCCGCCTCGGCGAGGTCGTCCTCGGAGTCCGCGTCCAGCTCGACGAGCGCCTGCGCCTCGACGATCATCCGCTCCTCCTCGCCGTCCCAGGCGAGCGCCATCGTGCCGACGCGGAACTCCTCCTCGACGGGCGAGTCGAGCGGCGCGCTGTCGGCGACCTCGGAGGGGGTGACGGCCGGCACCGCGGCGCTGCCCCCGCTGCGGCGCACGACCTCGTCGAGGAGCTCCTCCATGCGCTCGGCGAGCGCGGCCACCTGGGTCTTCTCCAGGGCGACGCTGGTCACCCGCATCCCCGCGGAGGCCTGGAGGAAGAAGGTGCGCCGTCCGGGCAGCCCGACCGTTCCCGCGACGAAGCGCTCCGGCGGGTCGTAGAGGAACACCTGACGGGACACGTCCTGTCTCCATTGATCGACTGCAAAGTACGGAGGGCTGTTCCAGCCCGGTTCACCCTACTGCGCGTGACGATCACGGTGCGCCCGCACCACCCCCCACCGTCGCGTCGTCGCCCGGCGGCTCCTCGCGCGGCGCGAGCGAGGCGAAGTCACCGGTGTCCCCCAGGCGTACGAGGAAGGGGCGCAGCCGCGTGTAGCGGATCACGGTGACGGAGCAGGGCTCCACGGAGATGCGCTGGAAGAGGTCGAGGTGGAGTCCGAGGGCCTCCGCGACAAGGGACTTGATGATGTCGCCGTGCGAGCACATCAGGTAGGCGGCGTCCTCGCCGTGCTCGCGCTCCACGCGCGCGTTCCACTCGCGGACCGCCTCGGCCGCCCGCGTCTGCATGGCCCGCATGGACTCGCCGCCGGGGAACGCGGCGGCCGACGGGTGCCGCTGGACGACCTCCATCAGCGGCTCGTCGGCGAGTTCGGCGAGCTTGCGGCCGGACCAGTCGCCGTAGTCGCACTCGCCGATGCGGTCCTCCTGGTGCGCCTGGAGTCCGGGCCGGGCGGCGAGCAGCGGCGCGACGGTCTCCCGGCAGCGCTGCAGCGGGCTCGTGACGACCTCGGCGATGGGCAGCGGGGCGAGCCGCTCCGGGAGCGCGGCGGCCTGTGCGGTGCCGCGCTCGTCGAGGGCCACGCCGGGGGTCCACCCGGCGAGCAGACCGGCGGTGTTGGCCGTGGAACGTCCGTGCCGGACGAGGATCAGCGTGGGCATGCGGTTCAGCCTAAGCGGCCGAGGGGGTGCGGCGCCCGGACGGGTTGGGGAGAATGCGCGATGTGATCGTCGACTGCGCCATCTACCGGGAGGGCCGCCGGACCGAGGGCCCCGAGGACTTCTCCGACGCCCTGGACGAGGCACGGGCGGCGGAGAACGCGTTCGTGTGGATCGGGCTGCACGAACCGACCGAGAAGGAGTTCGCCAAGGTCAGTCAGGAGTTCGGGCTGCATCCGCTGGCCGTCGAGGACGCCCTCAAGGCCCATCAGCGGCCGAAGCTGGAGGTCTACGACGACTCGATGTTCATGGTCCTCAAGCCGGTCGTGTACGAGCAGGACAGCGACACGGTCTCCTCCGGCGAGGTCATGATCTTCATGGGCGACTCGTTCGTGGTGACCGTCCGGCACGGCGAGGGCGCGCCGCTGGGTGTCGTACGGCACCGCCTGGAAGCCGACCCCGACGTGCTCAAGCACGGCCCGACGGCCGTCCTGTACTCGATCGCCGACGCCTCCGTGGACCACTACCTGGAGGTCGCCGACGAGCTGCAGGCCGACCTGGAGGTCCTGGAGGCGGAGGTCTTCTCGCCGGACGGCGGCAGCGCGTCGCGGAACACGGCGTCGCGGATCTACACCTTCAAGCGGCAGATCCTGGAGTTCCGCAGGGCGACCGGACCGCTGGCGCTGCCCGTGGCACGCCTCTCCGGAGCGGGCCCGTACGCCCCGTCCGTGCCCTTCGTGGACGAGACGGCGCAGCCCTTCTTCCGGGACGTCAACGACCACCTGACGCGCGTCAACGAGTCGGTGGAGGGCCTGGACCGGCTGGTGTCCGACATCCTGTCCGCGCATCTGGCGCAGATGAGCGTGCGGCAGAACGACGACATGCGGAAGATCTCGGCGTGGGCGGCGATGGCGGCGGTGCCCACGATGATCGCGGGCGTCTACGGCATGAACTTCGACCACATGCCCGAGCTGCACTGGTGGTGGACGTACCCGGCGGTGATCCTGCTGATGGCCGTCCTGGAGGTCGTCCTGTTCCGGATGTTCAAGCGCCGCGGCTGGCTGTAGCGCCGTCGCCGGTGCGGGTGTCAGGCGAACTCGGGGGCCGGTGCGGCCGGGCCGCCCAGGGCGTCGCGCCGGGCCGGCATCTTCAGGGAGACCATGCGCCGCCAGCCGCCGGCCCGCTCGTACCCGTACAGGGCGTGGATGCCCGCGGTGAGCAGCTGCCGTTTGGCGTGCGGCCAGTGCAGGATGCGCCCCATCCGGTCCATCACGGCGAGGCTCACGTCGCGGTAGATGCGGATCTCGGCGAGGGCGCAGGCGTGCAGGGTGCGCTGGATGGCGCGGCCGTGTCCGGCGTGCGCGAACCGGAGCAACTCCTCGTGGCAGTACGCCAGATGGTTGTCCTCGTCGTGCGAGATCATCCGCACCGCGCGGCCGATGTCCGGGTGGTCGGCGAAGTACTTGAGCAGCAGCCGCATCTGCTCGGAGGCGCGCTGCTCGGTGACCCTGCTGTGGGCGAGGTAGGTGACGATGTCCTGCACGGAGAGCGGCTCGTCGGTCTTCAGGCGCTCGTGCGCGAGGCCGATGCCGTGCTGCTCCAGGAGCATCGTGTAGTCGGTGTCGTGCGGTACGTCGACCGGCTGCAGCCCGCGCTTCTTCATGAGGGCCTGGAAGATCCTGCCGTGCTTGTCCTCGTCGGCGCCGTGCCGGGCGATCTTCGGGGCGAGCGCGCGCTCGTCCGGCGGTACGAGGGCGGCGATGCGGCCGTTCTCCCAGCCGCCCTGCGATTCGCCGCCGGCGGCGATGGAGCAGAAGAGCCGGAACGACTCGTCGTCGTCGAGGATCTCCCCGAAGACACTCTTGGCCGACAGCATCACTGGCACCTCCATGCCCTGGGCGGGAACCTCCGCAGAGATCACTCAAGTCCGAGGTGCCCCATCGGGCAACAGCTGTAGTGGTCGGCTCCGCCGAACGAAGGACATGCCGCCGCCACGAGGCCGTAACCGCGGCCCCCGTGACGCGTTGTTCCCCGTGACGGCCGTGGCGGGGAAGACCCCCCGAGCCCCCACCACGGCCGCAGACTTCTCTCCCCCTCCCCCAGCCCCTTCGGCTAGGCCAGACCGGCGCGCTCCAGGGCCTCGGTGCCCGCGCGCAGCGCGGTGAGCCGCTCCTCCAGCGTGAAGCCCGCCGGGGCCAGCGTCAGCGTGGTGACCCCGGCCGCCGCGTAGGCCTGCATCCGGTCGGCGATGCGCTCGACGGAACCGAGCAGCGTGGTGGAGTCGATCAGCCGGCGCGGCACGGCCGCGGCCGCCCCGTCCTTGTCGCCGCCCAGATACTTGTCCTGGATCTCTGCGGCCTCCTTCTCGTACCCCATGCGCTGCGCGAGCTGGTTGTAGAAGTTCTGCTTGCGGCTGCCCATGCCGCCCACATAGAGCGCGGTGTACGGCCGGAACATGTCGGCGAGCGCGTCGACCTGGGAGTCCTCGCCCACGGCCAGCGGCAGCGTCGGGACGACGTCGAAGCCGTCCATCGTCTTGCCGGCCTTCTCGCGCCCGGCGCGCAGGTGGCGGACCGCGGTGTCCTCCAGGTGCTCGGCGGCCGGGAAGATCAGCAGGGCGCCGTCGGCGATCTCGCCGGTCTGCTCCAGGTTCTTCGGGCCGATCGCGGCGACGTACAGCGGGATGTGCTCGCGCTGCGGGTGGACGGTCAGCTTGATGGGCTTGCCGGGACCGCCGGGCAGCGGCAGCGTCCAGTGCTCGCCCTCGTAGCTGAGGCGCTCGCGGGTCATCGCCTTGCGGACGATCTCCACGTACTCCCGGGTGCGCGCCAGCGGCTTGTCGAACTTCACGCCGTACCAGCCCTCGGAGACCTGCGGGCCCGAGACGCCGAGGCCGAGCCGGAACCGGCCGCCGGAGAGCGAGTCGAGGGTGGCGGCCGTCATCGCCGTCATCGCGGGCTGCCGCGCCGGGATCTGGAAGATCGCGGACCCGATGTCGATGCGTTCGGTCTGCGCCGCCACCCAGGACAGCACCGTCGCGGCGTCCGAGCCGTACGCCTCGGCGGCCCAGCAGACCGCATAGCCCAGCTTGTCGGCCTCCTTGGCGACGGCGAGATTGTCCGCGTCCATCCCGGCGCCCCAGTAGCCGAGGTTGATCCCGAGCTGCATGACCGATCCCCTTACCGCTGTACTCATGAGTAACGTCCCTGTGCCGGGGACTGTAGCGCGCGGTGCCGGATCCGTCAGTGCCGCACCCGTCGGTGCCGGAGGGAACGGGTGAGCCGGTTCTCCACAATCACCGGCTTGTCCACAGCCCCGCCCACCACCGGGGCCCGGCCAGTAATCTCAGCGCCCATGGAGCAGAGGCATCTCGGCCGCACCGGCCTGCGCGTGTCCCGCATCGGACTCGGGACCCTCACCTGGGGCCACATCGAGGAGAACGACGCCGCCGACCTGTTGAAGGTGTTCTGGGAGGCGGGCGGCACCCTCGTCGACACGGCCGATGTGTACGGCGACGGGGAGGCCGAGTATCTTCTCGGGCGCCTGATGGAGCGGCTCGTGCCGCGGCGCGACCTGGTCATCGCGACCAAGGCGGGCAGCGTGCCGGACCCCGAGCGGCGCTTCGACGGCTCGCGCGGCCATCTGCTCGCCGCGCTCGACGCGTCGCTGACCCGGCTCGGCACGGATCACGTGGACCTGTGGCAGGTGCACGCCTTCGACCCTGGCACCCCGCTCGAAGAGACCCTGCAGGCCCTCGACATAGCGGTGACCAGCGGGCGGGCCCGCTACGCGGGGGTCTCCAACTTCAGCGGCTGGCAGCTCGCCAAGGCCGCCACCTGGCAGCTGGCCCAGCCGGGCACCCGCACCCGCCTGGCCGGTACGCAGATGGAGTACTCCCTGCTGCAGCGCGGCGTCGAGCGCGAGGTACTGCCCGCCGCCGTCGACCTGGGCGTGGGCCTGCTGCCCTCGTCACCGCTCGGCCGGGGCGTGCTCACCGGCAAGTACCGGCACGCCACCCCGGCCGACTCGCGCGGCGGCTCCGACCAGATGGCGCCCTTCGTGGCGCCGTACCTCGACGACACGGCGCGCCGCATCGTCGACGCGGTCGCGACGGCCGCCGACGGGCTTGCGGCCACCCCGCTGCAGGTCGCCCTCGCCTGGGTGCGCGACCGCCCCGGAGTGAGCGCCCCGATCGTCGGCGCGCGCAACGCGCAGCAGCTCACGGCCGCGTTGTCAGTGGAGACCCTTAGTCTTCCTGACGAGATCTGCCGGGCGCTCGACGACGTGTCGGCGCCCGTGCACCGCTATCCCGATCACGACTGGAGCATGCTGTGAGTACGGAACCCGCCGCCACGGAGGACGCCACGCCGGGGACGCCGGAGGGCGGGGCCGCGGACGACTCCGAGCCCACTCCGGACGAGACCGCACCGGTCGACGAGACCGCGCCGGTCGATGAGACCGAGGACACCGACGATCCGGACGTCTCCGCTGACGCCGACGCTGACACGACCGCCGAAACCGAGGCCGACGGCAAGGGCGCGTCCGAGGGGGAGAGCTCCGAGCAGCTGTCCGAGACCGAGGCCGAGATCGCCGCGCAGCGCGCGCTGCGGGAGCGCATCGAGCAGCGGAAGGCGGCGAAGCAGGCGCCGATCGAGGCCGGTACGAAGCTGAGCGGCACCGCCGCCGACCTGCTGGCCGCCGTGCGCGCCGTGGAGAGCGGCGAGAAGCCCGTCGCGAGCGCGTTCCAGGAGTCCGGCCCCGCGCCCCGCAGGCCCGCGCCGGCCCGCGCGCCCGAGCCCGTGCGTCCGCAGCAGCCCGCGGCGGCGCAGGCGCCCTCGACGGAGTCCGTCGAGGCGATCCGCGCCGTGCTCGCCGAAGGGGGCGCGCCGCCCGCGCTCGCCGAGCCGACGGCCGCCGCGCTCGGCGAGGGCGCCGAGGAAGACCTGCGTGCCGATCCCTGGCAATTGCTGCGGGTCTCCGGTGTGCGTCCCGAGCAGGCCGACGGGTTCGCCCGGGCCCTGCTCGGCGCGGAGTGCGGGCCGGACGACGAGCGCAGGGGCCGCGCGGTCACGGTGTGGCTCCTGGAGCAGGCCGCCGTCGCGGGGCACACCGCGCTCGACTCCGCGGCGCTGACGGCCGCCCTGGGGCAGCGCGCGGTGCCGGATCCGGACGCGGCCGTGCAGAACGCCCTCGCCGAGGGCGACGCGCTGGTCTTCCAGGACGCCGTCGAAGGCGCCGACGTGCCGGTCCAGCGCTCGCAGGAGGAGGCGCGCGGCGGGCCCGCCGACGACGCGGCGGACGAGGAGGGCGAGGAGCCGGAGCGCCCGGTCCGGGTCCTGATCGGCCTCGAACGGTACGCACTCGCGGAGGAGAGCCTCGCCGACGGCCTCGCCCGCATCGTCAACTCCCGCCCCGGGGAGAGCGGTTCGGACCCCGTGGCCGACGACTGGGAGGCCGCCGCCGCGCAGGCGTCGGGGTCCACCGCCGAGCTGATCCGCGCGGTCGCCGGGCACGGCCTCGTGCTGCACTCCGGCGGCGAGGAGGCGCGCGCCGAGCCCGCCGCGCTGGCGGCCGCCGCGGCGTCGCTGGGCCTGCGGGTGTGCGCCGCGGCCCACAGCGCCGACGGCCGCCGCCGGCTCGCCCGCGCGACCGGCTCGGACGAGACCGCGGCGACGGTGGCGGGGCTGCTCTCCGGCGACCAGGGTCCGGGCCGCGACCCGGACGGCGCGTTCGCCCTCGACCTCCTGATCGTCCTGGACGCGCCGCAGCTGGACGTGGAGAGCGCGGCGATGCTCGTGGAGTCGCTGCCGGACGGGGCCCGTCTGGTGCTGAGCGGCGACCCGGGGGTGCTGTGGTCCGCCGGTCCGGGCCGGGTCTTCGCCGACCTCGTCGCCGCGCGCTGCTGCCCGCAGGTCGTCTCGCGCACCCCGGACCCGGGCCCCGTCGGGGAGCTGACGTCCGGCATCGCGATCGGCGAGCTGAACCAGGTCGAGGCGCCCGGCAAAGAGGTCGTCCTCGTCCCGGTGCGCGACGCCCCCGAGGCGATCCACCGCACCGTGCAGCTCGTCGCGGACTCGGTGCCGCGGGCGATCGGGGTGCCCGCCGACCAGACGCAGGTCATCACGCCGGGACACGGTGGCGCCGCCGGCACCCGCGCGCTCAACGCCGCGTTGAAGGAAAGGCTGAATCCCGGCCCCGGCCGGTTCGGCGGCTTCGACCCCGCCGACCGGGTCGCGCACGTCCCGGCGGCCGGCCGGACGACGCTCGGCCGGGTGGTGCGCGCCGACGCGGAGGGCCTGCACCTGGAGTGCGACGGCTCCCCCGTCGTCGTACCGAAGGAGCGGGTGGAGCGGGAGGTGCGGCACGCGTGGGCGCTCACCGCGCACCAGGCGGCGGGGCTGCGCTGGCCCGCGGTGGTCGTGGTGCTGCCGGGCGACGCGGCGCAGCTGCTGACCCGGCCGTGGGTCTACACCGCGTTCAGCCGCGGGGAGCGCCATCTGTCGGTCGTGCAGGGCGTGGAGCAGGCGCTGCCGCGCGCGGTGGCGGAGCGCCTCTGGAAGGACCGTACGACGCGGCTGCAGACGCTGCTGCGCCCGCAGGTGCCCGCCGCGACGTCCTGAGCCGCCCGCTCACCCGCCGAGCGCGCGTCCGCCGCCCCGAGGGAGCGGCGGGCGCGCGCGGCGGTCAGCGACCGGCTCGCCCGACGCCCCGGACGTCGGAGTCGGAGTCCGGCCCGGGGTCGGCGTCGGAGTCGATGTCGATCTCGTCGAGGGGCACCGCCACGTCCGGATCGATGTCGACGTCCGCGTCGAGTCCGTCGAGCCCGTGGAGTCCCTCGTCGTCCAGTTCGTCGTCGAAGACCACGCTCACGTCGAAGCGGCACACCACCCGGTGCGGATCCGCCTGGTCGAAGGGGGCGTCGAGCCACTCCCCGGGCTCGGCGGGGCCGTCCACCGCGGTGACCCAGAGCGTCGAATCACCCTCCTCCAGGCCGAACTCCTTGTGCCGGGAGGAGATTTCGTCCGGTTCGAACTCCCCGAAGAGGACGCCGAGCGCGCTGTGCACGGTGTCGGCCGAGCCGCCCGAGCCCCTGCCGCCCGCATCGAGGTCGGCGACCCGCTGGGCCTGGGCGAGCAGCCGCTGCGACTCCACCACGGTGTAGTCCCGGCGGATCAGCACGCTCAGCGCGTTCGCCTCCTCCGGGCCCTGGTACGGCGGCAGCGCGTCGTCCGTGCCGGGGATCTCGAAGGGGGTGACCTCGTCGTAGCGGTCGTAGAGGAGCTCGTCGTACTCCTCGGCCGCGGCGGCGAGTTCGTTGAACGCTTCGTAGACGGCCGGATCGTCCTCGCCCGACCTGCGTTCGACCGCGGCCAGGTGGCGGTCGAGCGCGGTCTTGACCGCCTCGGCGGCGGCGCGTACCTCGGCAGCGGTGGGCTGCGCAGCATCAGACATAGTGCAGACGCTATCCGTACCGGGCCCATGCCCGCACAATAGATGCGATGCCGGAATACGAATTTGTCGACGTGTACGTGCCCCGCGGGGTCACCCGCAAGGAAGCCACACGTCTGCTGACGGACCACGCGGAGTACGGACACTGGGAGTTGGACCGCCTGAGGCTGCATCCCGACGGCAGCCGCCGGGTGCGGCTGAAGCGACGGATCATCCGCCAGGTGAGAGCCACCTGGTGAGGGCGGCTCGATGAGAGCTGCCTGCTGAGGGCTGTCCATGGGGCCGCGCGGCGCTCCGCCGTGCCCTGTGACGGCCCGCGGCGGCGCGGACGCGGAACGGAGCGGGCCCCGCGACCGCGGGGACCCGCTCCGTTCAGTGTGCTCGCGACGCGGCGGCTCAGACGTTCGTCCGGGCCCTGCGGTAGAGCACGGCGCCCGCGAGCAGCGCGCCCGCGCCCGCCGGGAGGACGAGGCCGAGCGGCAGCTCACTGCCGGTCGAGGCGAGCTGCGCCGTCGCCGCCGGCTCCACGACTCGCGTGGGTACCTCGGGCGCGACGAGCCGCGAGGTGCCCTTGGGCTCGGCGGCCTGCTGCGCGCCCGGGTGGTTCGGAATGGCCCGGTCCTGCGAGCTGCCCGGCGTGACCGGAGTCTGCGGGTGGTGCGGCTTGCCCGGGTGGTGCGGCTTTCCGGGGTGGTGCGGCTTGCCCGGGTGCCCGGGGTGGGTCGGGGGCGCCGCGGGGCCGGACTCGTTGGCGCAGTCGTTGCCCATGGCCGGGTTGCCGAGGCCGCCGATGGTGACGCTGTTGCCGCAGATGTTGACCGGGGCGTCGATCGGCAGCTGGATGTCGTTGCCCGAGCCGACGCCGGGCGAGCCGCCGGTGTGACCGCCGGCCTGAGCACCGCCGCCACCCTGGTGACCGCCACCCTGGTGACCGCCACCCTTGTGACCGCCGCCGTGGGAGCCGTTGGCGCAACCGTTGCCCATGGCCGGGTTGAGGACGCCGATCACGTTGACGGTGTTGCCGCACACGTTGACCGGCGCGTCCACGGGAAGCTGGACGGCGTTGCCCGACAGCGCGCCGGGCGAGTCCGAACTGCCGCCGCGGGCCCCCGAGTCCGCGTGTGCGTAGCCGCCGGACGCGGCGAGAACGCCGGTCGCGGCCGCCACGGTGATCAGGCCTTTGCGCGTGACCTGTCGCATAGCTGATTCCTGTCTTTGCCCTACGGAAGACGCCCGGACGTGGGTGCCCGGACGGGGAATGCCCGTCGGCCCCGGAGTGCGTGGCGCGCACTCCGGGGCCGATGGACTCAGACCCTCAAGGGGTGAGGCACTACAACGTCACTTGTTGACGCAGGCATTGCCGAAGGCGGGGTTCAGCAGGCCGATCACGGAGACCGTGTTGCCACAGGCGTTCACCGGCACGTGGACGGGAACCTGGACAACATTGCCCGAGATGACACCGGGAGACTTCACGGCGGCACCCTGGGCACCGGCGTCGGCGGCGGCGATACCCGCGCCCGCGAGCACGAGACCACCCGTGGCAGCCACAGCGGCGACGATCTTCTTGATCATTATTCCTCCTTGTTGGCAATGCAGTCCCAGCCGCGGACTGCACACCTGTAACGAGGGGGAAGTGAGGGGGCTACGAGCCTCGGGTTGCTTTCACTCTTTTCAGTCAAGTACGTACGCGCTGGCGATTATTGGAGAGTCGTTTCAGCACGCAAAGCGGCCGATTCCGATCGGTCCCGGCCGCGTCACGTCAGGAGGCGTCGATGAACCGGTCCAGGACCCGGACGCCGAACTTCAGGCCGTCGACCGGCACCCGCTCGTCGACGCCGTGGAACATGCCCGCGAAGTCCAGCTCCGGCGGCAGCTTCAGCGGCGCGAAGCCGAAGCCGCGGATGCCGAGGTCGTCGAAGGACTTGGCGTCCGTGCCGGCCGACAGCATGTAGGGCACGGCGCGGGCGATCGGGTCCTCGGCGCGCAGCGCCGTCTGCATGGCGTCGACGAGCGCGCCGTCGAAGGTGGTCTCCAGCGCCTTGTCGGCGTGCACGTCCTCGCGCCGGACGTGCGGGCCGAGCAGCCGGTCCAGGTCGGCGAGGAACTCCTCCTCGTACCCCGGCAGGTAGCGGCCGTCGACGTGCGCGGTGGCCTGGCCGGGGATCACGTTGACCTTGTAGCCGGCGCCGAGTTGCGTCGGGTTGGCGGTGTTCTGCAGGGAGGCGCCGATGAGCTTGGCGATGCCGCCGAGCTTGGCGAGCGTCTCGTCCATGTTCTCCGGGTCGAGCTCGGTGCCGAGGGCGTCGCCGAGCTCGTCGAGGAAGTGCCGCAGCGTCTTGGTGACCCGCACCGGGAACTTGTGCCGGCCGAGGCGCCCGACGGCCTCGGAGAGCTCGGTGATCGCGTTGTCCCTGTGGATCATCGAACCGTGGCCCGCGGTGCCGTCCACGGTCAGCTTCATCCAGTGCATGCCCTTCTGGGCGGTCTCGACGAGGTAGAGCCGCAGGTTCTCGTTGACCGTGAAGGAGAAGCCGCCGACCTCGCTGATCGCCTCCGTGCACCCCTCGAAGAGCTCGGGGTGGTTGTCGACGAGGTAGCGGGCGCCGTAGGTGCCGCCGGCCTCCTCGTCGGCGAGGAAGGCGAGGACGATGTCGCGCGGCGGCTTGCGGCCGCTGCGCATCCGCTCACGGATGACCGCGAGGGTCATCGCGTCCATGTCCTTCATGTCGACGGCGCCCCGGCCCCACACGCAGTCCTCCGCGATCTCCCCGGAGAAGGGGTGGTGCGTCCAGTCGACGGCGTTGGCGGGGACGACGTCCGTGTGGCCGTGGATGAGGAGCGCGGGCCGCGACGGGTCCTCGCCCTCGATCCTCGCGACCGTGGAGGCCCGGCCGGGGTGGGACTCGAAGATCTTCGGTTCGAGCCCGACCTCGGCGAGCTTCTCGGCCACGTACTCGGCGGCCTTGCGCTCCCCCGGGCCCGAGTGGTCGCCGTAGTTGCTCGTATCGATCTGGATCAGTTCGCGACAGAGGTCGACGACCTCGTCCTCACCGGTGACGGCCTTGCCCGTGCTGGACCCGCTCACGCTGGTTCCTCCCGCATTCGCTGCTGGTGGTCCCCCTCATCCTCTCTCTCCGCGGCCGTGCGCCCAAGGCCGGGCGGGGGTCGTCATCGGCCGTTCACAGCGGACTCAGGGGGTGATCGAGTACCCCTGGAAGCCTGGTAATGTTCTCTGTGTCGCCGCGGGCAACGCCCCGCGAAGACAGACACCTGGTCCGGGTGGCGGAATGGCAGACGCGCTAGCTTGAGGTGCTAGTGCCCTTTATCGGGCGTGGGGGTTCAAGTCCCCCCTCGGACACCAACAAGGCCCCAGTCGAAAGACTGGGGCCTTTTGCGTGTCACCCCATTCCGGCCTGTCCGGTCAGTTCCTTCAGGGCGATGTTGAGCCGCAGGACGTTGACCCGGGGGTCGCCCACGAAGCCGAGGACGCGGGCGTCGGTGTGGTCGTCGACCAGTTTCTGGACCCGCGCCACCGGCAGGTGGTTCCTGGCGGCCACGCGGTGGACCTGGAGGTCGGCGTAGGCCGGGGAGATGTGCGGGTCGAGGCCGGAGCCCGATGAGGTGACCGCGTCGGCGGGCACGTCGGCGGGGCGGACGCGGTGGCCGGCGGTGGAGTTGTCCCTGACGACGGCCGCCTTGGCGGCCTTGATCTGCTCGATCAGCTCCTTGCTGTCGCCGGAGAGGTTGGTGGCGCCGGACAGGAGCAGCTGGTAACGGGTGTTCACGCTGTTCTCGCCGAGGCCGTTCGAGGGGCGGGGCTGGAACCACCTCAGGTCCGGCGCGGCCGTCTCCTGCCCCTTCTTCAGCGGCAGGTCGTAGCGCTGGCCGATGAGCTCGGAGCCGACGACCCGGCCGTCGGCCCGCACCTCGGAGCCGTTGGCCCGGTCGGGGAAGAGGGCCTGGGCGGCGCCGGTCACCGCGAGCGGGTAGAGGACGCCACAGAGTGCGGTCAGGACGAGCAGGGCGCGCAGTCCCGCGCCGAGCAGCCGGGCGGAGCTTCGTACGGAGTTGTTCATGAGCACGTCACCCAATGCCGGGGAGGAGAGAGAGGAGTACGTCGATGACCTTGATGCCGATGAACGGGGCGACGAGGCCGCCGAGGCCGTAGACGCCGAGGTTGCGGCGGAGCATCCGGTCCGCGCTCATGGGCCGGTACCGGACGCCCTTCAGGGCGAGCGGGACGAGCGCGACGATGATCAGCGCGTTGAAGACGACCGCGGAGAGGATCGCGGACTCGGGCGACGACAGGTTCATGATGTTGAGCTTGTCGAGGCTCGGGTGGGCGACGGCGAACATGGCCGGGATGATCGCGAAGTACTTCGCGACGTCGTTGGCGATCGAGAAGGTCGTGAGCGCGCCCCGGGTGATGAGGAGCTGCTTGCCGATCTCGACGATCTCGATGAGCTTGGTGGGGTCGGAGTCGAGGTCGACCATGTTGCCGGCCTCCTTGGCGGCCGACGTGCCCGTGTTCATCGCGACGCCGACGTCGGCCTGGGCGAGCGCGGGGGCGTCGTTGGTGCCGTCGCCGGTCATCGCGACCAGTTTGCCGCCGGCCTGCTCGCGCTTGATGAGCGCCATCTTGTCCTCGGGCGTGGCCTCGGCGAGGAAGTCGTCCACGCCCGCCTCGTCCGCGATGGCCCTGGCGGTGAGCGGGTTGTCGCCGGTGATCATGACGGTCTTGATACCCATGCGGCGCAGCTCGTCGAAGCGTTCGCGCATGCCCTCCTTGACGACGTCCTTGAGGTGGATCACCCCGAGGACCCGGGCGCCGTCGGCGTCTTCCACGGCCACGAGCAGCGGTGTGCCGCCGGCCTGGGAGATCGTGTCGTTGAGTTCCCGCGCGTCCTCGGCGACGGCTCCCCCGCGCTCCTCGACCCAGGCGATGACCGAACCGGTGGCGCCCTTGCGCACCTTGCGGCCGTCCACGTCGACGCCGGACATCCGGGTCTGCGCCGTGAACGGCACCCACGCGGCGCCGGTCAGCTCCCCCCGGTGCCGCTCGCGCAGCCCGTACTTCTCCTTGGCGAGTACGACGACGGAGCGGCCCTCGGGCGTCTCGTCGGCCAGCGAGGAGAGCTGGGCCGCGTCCGCGAGTTCGGCCGCGGTGGTGCCGCGCACCGGAACGAACTCCGCCGCCCGGCGGTTGCCGAGGGTGATGGTGCCGGTCTTGTCGAGCAGCAGGGTCGAGACGTCGCCGGCGGCCTCGACCGCCCTGCCGGACAGGGCGAGGACGTTGCGCTGGACCAGTCGGTCCATGCCGGCGATGCCGATCGCGGAGAGCAGGGCGCCGATGGTCGTCGGGATCAGACAGACCAGGAGCGCGGTCAGGACGATCATCGAGGTCTGGTCGTCGGCGCCCGCGTAGATCGCGAAGGGCTTGAGGGTGACGACGGCGAGCAGGAAGACGATGGTGAGGGAGGCGAGGAGGATGTTCAGCGCGATCTCGTTGGGCGTCTTCTGCCGGGCAGCGCCCTCGACCAGGTTGATCATGCGGTCGATGAACGTCTCGCCGGGCTTCGTCGTGATCTTGATGACGACGCGGTCGGAGAGCACCCTCGTCCCGCCGGTGACGGCCGAGCGGTCGCCCCCGGACTCCCTGATGACGGGGGCCGATTCACCGGTGATCGCGGACTCGTCGACGGAGGCCACGCCCTCCACGACGTCACCGTCGCCGGGGATGATGTCGCCGGCCTCGCAGACGACGAGGTCGCCGATGCGCAGGTCGGTGCCGGGCACGGACTCTTCCGTGGTGCCGGTCAGACGGCGGGCGACGGTGTCGGTCTTGGCCTTGCGCAGGGTGTCGGCCTGGGCCTTGCCGCGGCCCTCGGCGACCGCCTCCGCGAGGTTGGCGAAGAGGGTGGTCAGCCAGAGCCAGACGGTGATCGCCCAGCCGAACCAGTCCCCCGGGTCCTTGACGGCGAGGACGGTGGTGACCACCGAGCCGATGAGGACGACGAACATGACGGGCGACTTGACCATCACGCGCGGGTCCAGTTTGCGGACGGCGTCCGGCAGCGACTTCAGGAGCTGGGCCGGGTCGAAGAGACCCGCGCCGACCTTGCCCGCGTCGGCGCTCTGGTGGGCGGGGGGTGCCGGCTGTCGGGGGGCGGGATCCTGGGTGGCGGGTTCTTGGGTAGCGGGATCGTGGGTTGCGGGATCCTGGGGGGCGACCGTGTCCGTGGGCCGGTCGTCCCGCTCGTGCTTCGTGGTGTGAGTGTTCATGACGCCAGCCCCTCGGCAAGCGGTCCCAGCGCGAGCGCGGGGAAATAGGTGAGACCGGTGATGATCATGATGGTGCCGACCAGCAACCCGGTGAACAGCGGTTTTTCGGTGCGCAGGGTGCCCGCGGTGACCGGGACCGGCCGCTGCCCGGCGAGCGATCCGGCGAGCGCGAGGACGAACACCATCGGCAGGAAGCGGCCGAGCAGCATCGCGATGCCGAGGGTGGTGTTGAACCACTGCGTGTCGGCGTTCAGGCCCGCGAAGGCGGAGCCGTTGTTGTTGGCGCCGGACGTGTACGCGTACAGGATCTCGGAGAAGCCGTGCGCGCCGGAGTTGGTCATCGAGTGGCCCGGGGTGGGCAGCGCCATCGCGACGGCCGTGAAGCCGAGGACCAGCGCGGGGGTGATGAGGAGATAGCAGGCCGCCAGCTTGATCTCGCGGGTGCCGATCTTCTTGCCCAGGTACTCCGGGGTGCGCCCGACCATCAGGCCGGCGATGAACACCGCGATGATCGCCATGATCAGCATGCCGTAGAGGCCGGATCCGGTGCCGCCCGGCGCGATCTCGCCGAGTTGCATGCCGAGCATCTCGATGCCGCCGCCGAAGCCCGTGTAGGAGGAGTGGAAGGAGTTCACGGCGCCGGTGGAGGTCAGCGTGGTGGCCACCGCGAAGATCGACGACCCGCCGATCCCGAACCGGGTCTCCTTGCCCTCCATCGCCCCGCCGGCCAGGTCGAACGCCGGGCCGCCGTGGTGGAATTCGGTCCACATCATCAGCGCGGTGAAGCCGAGCCAGATGGCCGCCATCGTCGCGAGGATCGCATGGCCCTGCCGCAGCGAGCCGACCATCCGGCCGAAGGTGCGGGTCAGCGCGAAGGGGATGACGAGGATCAGGAAGATCTCGAAGAGGTTGGACAGCGGGTTCGGGTTCTCGAAGGGGTGGGCGGAGTTGGCGTTGAAGTAGCCGCCGCCGTTGGTGCCCAGCTCCTTGATGACCTCCTGGGAGGCGACCGCTCCGCCGTTCCACTGCTGTGTGCCGCCCATGAACTGGCCGACCTCGTGGATGCCGGCGAAGTTCTGCAGGGCCCCGCAGGCGACCAGGACGAGGGCGCCGACGACCGAGATGGGCAGCAGGACGCGGACGGTGCCGCGCACCAGGTCGGCCCAGAAGTTGCCGAGTTCACCGGTGCGGAGGGGGCCGGGTTCACCGGTACGAGTGGGGGTCCCCCCTGTTCGTACGGCGCCGAAGCCCCGTACGAGCGCGACCGCCACGGCGATCCCCACGGCCGCCGAGACGAAGTTCTGCACGGCGAGGCCGCCGGTCTGCACGACGTGGCCCATGGCCTGTTCGCCGGAGTAGGACTGCCAGTTGGTGTTGGCCACGAAGGACGCGGCGGTGTTGAACGCCTGGTCCGGGTCGATGGACCGGAAGCCGAGCGAGCCGGGCAGCGAGCCCTGCAGCCGCTGCAGCAGATAGAGGAAGAGGACGCCGGCCGCGGAGAAGGCGAGGACCCCGCGCAGGTACGCGGGCCAGCGCATCTGCGCGTCGGGGTCGGCGCCGATGGCCTTGTATATCCACTTCTCGACGCGGAGGTGCTTCTTCGAGGAGTAGACGCGGGCCATGTAGTCGCCCAGTGGGCGGTGGACCAGGGCGAGCGCCGCGGTCAGGGCGAGGAGCTGGAGCACGCCAGCGAGAACGGGGCTCATGTTCGTGCTCAGAACCTCTCCGGGAAGACGAGGGCGAGGACGAGATAGCCAAGGAGGGTGACGGCCACGACGAGGCCGACGATGTTCTCGGCGGTCACAGCTTCGTCACCCCCTTGGCGACGAATGCCACCAGCGCGAAGACCGCGATCGTGGTGACGACGAAGGCCAGGTCGGCCATCGTGAGCTCCTGGAGGAAGTGGACGGTGCAGCACGTGCTCGGACGGTCCGAGGTAACCGCCCTTTTCGCCGTCCACAGCCGTCGTTGACACCCTCCATACGGCGCGTTCAGCCGTCTTGACGGCTCTCATACGTCAGCGCGTGCCCCGTCGTCACGTCCACGTGGGCCGGGACCTCGTCGTGGCGGTCGCCGACCGTCGGCGTGCCGGTGGGCTCGAAGAGGAGGATGCGGGCGCCGTCCGGGGCGCTCGGCCGGTGCTCCGTGCCGCGCGGCACCGTGAAGACCGAGCCCCGCGGAAGCGTGACCCGGCGCTCCCCCGCCGGCTCGCGCAGGTCGATGTGGAGCTCGCCGCCGAGTACGAGGAAGAACTCGTCGGTGTCGTCGTGGACGTGCCAGACGTGTTCGCCCTCGACCTTGGCGACGCGGACGTCGTAGTCGTTGACGGAGGTGACGATGCGGGGGCTCCACAGGGCGTCGAAGGAGGCGAGGGCCTGGTCGAGAGCGATGGGTTCAGTGGGTTCAGTGGGTTCGGTGTTCATGGAGTGATCCTGCGACGTGACCCGCCGCCGCCACGAGTGCTAGAAATCGCACATGGCGCAAGGATCCTCGCAACCGCCCGCCGGACGACGGGCGCATCGCGTCGTGGTCGTCGTCGACGAGGGCACCAATCCCTTCGAAGTCGGCGTCGCCACCGAGGTCTTCGGACTGCCGCGGCCCGAACTCGGCCTGCCGGGCGCCCTGTACGAGATCGTGCTGTGCACCACGAGGCCGGACGTCCGCATGAACCACGGCTTCTTCACCCTCACCGGCGTGCCGGGGCTCGAGGCGGCGGACACCGCGGACACCCTGATCATGCCGGGGCGGCCCGACCACACCGTGCCGCGCGCCCCGGACGTCCTGACCGCCGTCCGGCGGGCCCACGCGCGCGGCGCCCGGATCGTGAGCTTCTGCACCGGCGCCTTCGCGCTCGCCGAGTCGGGCATTCTCGACGGGCGCCGCGCCTCCACGCACTGGCAGTGGGCGGACGCCTTCCGGGAGCGGTTTCCGGCCGTACGGCTCGAGGCGGATGTGCTCTTCGTCGACGACGGCGACATCCTCACCGCGGCGGGCAGCTCCGCCGCACTCGACCTGGGCCTGCACCTCGTGCGCAAGGACTTCGGCGCCGAGGTCGCCAACTCCGTGAGCAGGCGGCTCGTGTTCGCCGCCCACCGGGACGGCGGGCAGCGGCAGTTCATCGAGCGGCCCGTGCCCACGGTGCCGGACGAGTCCCTCGCACCGCTTCTCGCCTGGGCGCAGGGACAGCTCGCCGACTCCCTCACGGTGGCCGGCCTCGCGGCCCGCGCCGGGGTCAGCCCCGCGACCCTGCACCGCCGGTTCCGCGCCCAGCTCGGCACCACCCCGCTGGCCTGGCTGACGGGCGAGCGGGTGGCGCTGGCCTGCCGGCTCATCGAGCGCGGCGAGGAGCGCCTCGACGTGGTCGCGCGCCGCAGCGGCCTGGGCACCGCGGCCAATCTGCGGGCCAGGCTGCGCCGCGAGACGGGGCTCAGCCCGTCCGGTTACCGGCAGCGGTTCGGCCCCGCGGGGCCCGCGGACCCGGCGGGGGCTGGCCGGTTCCCGGATGCCGCCGCGGCCCGGACCCCGCCCCCGTGAAGACTGGCCTCCCCCACCCGGCGGGCGCCGCCGCCCACCGTGCGCCCACGTCACCGAGCAGAGGCGGACCGCCCTGCCGAACGGAGCGCAGATCCTGATCGACGGCCTCGGGAGGGCCTCGACGTCACGACGGTCGTCTTCGCCAACCGTTCGTACGCGATCCTCGGCCTGGAGCTCGGGGCGGTGGGCGGGGGCGGTGCGCGGGCGCGGCGGCTCCTCGACCGGTCGGGCCCGCCACTGGACTTCGTCGCGCCGGCGCAGGTCGCGGCGCTGGCTTGATGGGGCATCGCTGCTCGGCGCGCACGCCCGTACGCCCGCCACGCACCCCCGCCACGGGGCTCCGCCCCGGACCCCGCTCCTCAAACCGCGGAGGGGTTGCGTTTCAACTCCCGTCGTTCGCCGGCTGCACCTGCCGCCACGGTGCGAACGCTGTGGCGCCGCGCGGCAGGAGACCCGCCAGTTCCGGGCAGTGGCGCAGCAGGACGGAGTTCATGCCGCCCTTCTGGACCCAGTCGATGCCGAGCGGGGTGTAGATCTCGGGGCGGAAGTCGACCGTCAGGAAGCGGTCGCTCTGCAGCCGCCGGGTGGCCATCAGGATGAAGACGCGAAACGCGGTGTCGCTGAAGCCGAAGCCGTGCGGCGGGTTCTCGGCGAACAGGCCGACCACGGTGTCGATCTCGTCGACGGACCGGTAGACGTCCCTCAGCCGGGCGACGGTCTCGGGGTCCTGCGACAGGTCCTCGAAGCGGCGGATGCGCTGCTTGTGCAGGCCCGCACGGAAGTCGTTGTAGCGGGGCACGCCGCGCCTGCGGGTGCGGACCAGGTCGACGACGGAGAGGTCGATGATCTCGCCGTCGCGCTCGAACTGCTGCAGCGCGCGCGGGAAGTTGTGCAGGGTGATCGCACCGGGGTGGGAGATGCCGAAGGAGTAGAGCGTGTCGGCGAGGCCCGTCTTGCGGATGGCCGCCTCCGCGGCGCCGCCCTGGATGTCGCGGAAGCCGAGCGTCTCCAGGCGCTGCCCGAAGCGGTGCTCGCGCAGCTCGAAGTCGTCGGGGATCAGCGGGTGCATGCGGTAGACGGTGACGAACTCCTCCGTCAGGGAGTACGGGGCGCCGTGATGGTCGGGCAGGGTCCTGGGGATGCCGGTCAGCGAGTGGGATTCGAGCAGCCACAGGCCGAGCTTCTGCAGCCACTTGTCGGGCGGGCCGTCCCAATTGGTGTGCAGGCCCAGGTCGATCGCCTCGGTGGCGAGGATCGCCGGGGTCCACTCCACCGTATGGATCTTGGCGATGAGGGCCGAGACGACCAGGCGCGCCGTGTGGTAGACGCTCTCCTCGCTCATCGAGGGGTAGGCGTGCCGCAGCGCGGCGCAGACCGCGTTGTGCTCGCGGGCGAAGAGGGTGTGCAGGGCGCTGAGCCCCATCCACCAGCTCTCGGCGAAGCCGGTCAGCGGGATACCGCCCGCGCCGAGGGGCAAGTGGCCCTCGTCCAGGCGGAGTTGGGCTCCGCCGCCGGGCTCGCGCAGGTACATGGCGGTCTGTTCGTTCTCGCCGTACACCTCGGAGCCGTCCCACCAGTGGGACGCGGCATTGGCGAAGAGGAGCGGCGGCCGGTCGCCGGGCACTTCGATGGCCTCGTTCTCGGCGAAGCGCATCACCTTCTCGGCGGGCCCGCCCGGGGTGTTGTGCCAGACGGTGCCGGGTGGCAGCGGCACCTCGACGGTCCTGCCGCCCGGCTTGTGGCGCCGGTGGTTGACCCAGTCGTGGACCTGGAACTGGATCCAGGCGGCGGCCAGCACGTTCAGCGAGGTCGCGGGCAGGAAGGTGTCGCGCTGCAGCAGTTGGCGGCTGACCGTGACCGGGTTCGGCACGTCGAAGAGGTCGGGGCGGTAGACCGGGGCGAGGTTGCGCCCGAAGGGCGCCCCGACGGCGCCCATGGTGGGCCGGGAAAGGTCGTTGTATGTGCCGTCGTAGGAGCGGGCGGTGCGCAGCCGCTCGTCGAACGGGGCCGGCACGGGCACGGCCCGGGGCGGCGCCTCGTGCACGTCGGTGTCGATGAGGTTGAAGCGGCGCAGTGCCTTGCGCAGGAAGACGAGGTTGAGCAGGCTCGCCGCCAACGGCAGCTTGTGCCACGGTACTTGGCGGTTGAGGAGGCGGAACGCGACGCCGACGGGCGCGCCGAGCGCCTTGTTGCGCAGCGGTTCCCCGGTGACGAAGCGCAGTCCGTGGCGGTGTGCGGCGCCGGCCTCGTAGGCGGACTTGCGGGCCCGGTTGAGGTTGCCGAGCGGGCGGAAGTCGTCGGTGGTGTACCAGGGGTTGAAGCCGATGGCCTCGACGCGGCCCGCGGCGGCGCGCGCCTCGGCGGTGTCGAGGTCCTGGCCGGGGACGGTGAGGGTGGCGACGGGCACGGCGGGCGCGACGTTCTCCGGCCACGCCGCCGTACCGTCCTCGATGGGGGTGCGGCGTTCGTCGACGTACCGCTGGACGCACAGGTCGAAGACGATGTCGTGGCGGGCGAGCCGCGTCTCCAGTTCGCGGCGCAGGTACTGGGGGTCGCGGCGGCCGCCGGTGTTCCGGGAGCGGCCGGCGGGGCCCGCGGGGCGCAGCAGATAGCGCACCGGTCCCGCGGGGCCCCACAGGATGGCGCTGCGGGACCAGTACGTCTGCGCGGCGAGGCTGTCGACCGGGTGCCGGGTGGCGGCCCGGACGTTGCGCCGCATCCGGGTGGCCGTGCTGGGGCCGACGGCGAGCGGGAGCTTGACGAAGAGAGCAACGGCCTTCTTCCGCCGGGTGGTCGCGCCCGCCATGGCGCGGGCGAAGGCGACGAACTCGCGGGCGTCGCGGGCGTGCGAGACCGGGTGGTCGGTGGCCAGCAGGTCGTGGCTCTCGTCCGCGGTGACGGCCACGCGCACGGCGATGCCGCGCAGGTCGGGGGCGCCGTCGGCCTGCCGGATGCCGCTCGCGTTGGAGAGCCGCACGGTCGCCGGGTAGGCGGCGCCGGGCCGGGCGAAGCCGCAGCGCAGGGCTTCGGGGAGGTCGTCGTGGAAGCGCAGCCGGGCGTTCTCCACGCCGAGGGCGGCCTTGGCGTGCAGGGCGCGCTCGATCCCGGCCCCCTTGACCGCCCGGCGGTTCTTCTCCTGCACCTTCATCAGTTCCAGAGCCAGGCGCTGGAACAGCCGGCGCTCCGCCTCCGGACTGCCGCCCAGGTAGCGCTCGTAACTCTGCTGGTGCTGTCCGGTGTCGGCCATCGGGCGCCTCTTCCTTCGCACGGCTGCTTGCGGGAGTGCGTACGGGACAGGGGGCAGGCAGACGCTACTGGCGGCACCGGCGGCCCGCAGCGGCGGTTCCCGCCTATGTGCGGGGCGGGTTCCCGGGTTCGAACAGGCGGGCGGGGCTGGACATTTGGGCCTGTGGGCGGCGGTCAAGGGTGTACGGGGGCCGACGTGCGGCGGGGCGTTCACACCCCGTGTGCGTGCACGCTCCCCAGCAGTCCCACGCGAGCGGGGTGCGCGGTGGCCGGGTCGCGACGGGTGGGCGTGGCGCGGGCCGCGGACGTGCGGGTCCGGGACGCCGACGGCTGCGAACGCCTACTCGATGAAGGTGCCGTCGACGTACACCCATGCGCCGTCGAGCCGTTCGAAGCGGCTCTTCTCGTGCAGGGCGTCCGGGCGGCCGCCGTCGGTGTAGCGGGCCCGGAAGGTGACCGTGCCGGTGGTGTGGAAGGCGGTGCCCTCGGAGGTCGCCCGGATCTCCAGGCCGGTCCAGCGCATCGCCGGGTCGAACTCGACGCGGGGCGGCCGGGTCCGGGGGTGCCAGGTGCGCAGCAGATACCCCTCGTCCCGTACGGCGAAGGCGCTGTAGCGGGAGCGCATCAGCTCCTCGGGGGTGGTCGCGGCGGCCTCGCCCCGGTGCAGCCGGCCGCAGCACTTCTCGTACGGCAGGGGGTGCCCGCAGGGGCAGGGCGTGGCGGCGGGGCGGGTGGCGCGTCGGGGCATGGAGCCCATTGTCGCCGACCGGCGGAGGCAGGCGTGCACGGGTGCCGGAGGCCTGTGCCAGATGCCTGTGCCGGACGCCTGTGCCGCAGCCCGCCGGGGCCATCAGGGAGCCAGGATGTCCAGTTCCTCCAGGGCGCCCAGCGCGATCTCCCTGGTCAGCGCCTCCGCGCGGACCGCGTCGCCCTCCCTGACCGCCTCCGCGACCTTCACGTGCAGCGTGACGGCGGGCGGGTCCGGGTCCTCGAACATGACCTGGTGGGCGGTACGGCCGGTCAGGACCTCGGCGACGACGTCCCCGAGCCGGGCGAACATCTCGTTGCCGGACGCGTTGAGGATCACCCGGTGGAAGGCGACGTCGTGCTTCAGGTAGCCCTCCAGCTGGTGGCCGCGCGAGTGGGCGACCATGCCGAGGGCGCACTCGGTGAGCTCCGCGCACTGGGCGGCGGTGGCGTGCCGGGCGGCGAGCCCCGCGGCGACCGGTTCGACGGCGGAGCGCAGCACGGTCAGCGAGCGCAGTTGCCGGGGCTGGTCCGGGCCGGCCAGGCGCCAGCGGATGACCTGCGGATCGTAGACGTTCCACTCCTCGGCGGGCCGCACGGTCACGCCCACCCGGCGGCGGGAGGCGACCAGGTGCATGGACTCCAGGACCCGCACCGCCTCGCGCATCACGGAGCGGGACACCTCCAGGCGCTGGGCCAGCTCGTCGGTGCGCAGCACACTGCCCGGCGGGTACTCGCCGGCCGTGATGGCGGGCCCGAGGCTTTCCAGTACGCGGGAGTGCAGCCCTCGGGCCGGTTCGGTCATGCCGAAAGCCTACGAGGCCGGAGGCCCGAACAATAAGTCAGACTTTTATGTCACAGCCTCTTGAATTTGTCGGACCTAATGAGTTTCAGTGACGTGAACAACCGACCGATGTCGATGAGGACAGCGAGGCAGGACGCGATGCAGGAACGGCGCACCCCCCACGTCGTCGTAGTCATGGGCGTGGCAGGAACCGGCAAGACCACGATCGGCCCCCTGCTCGCGGCCCGGCTCGGCGTTCCCTACGCCGAGGGCGACGACTTCCACCCGCCGGAGAACATCCGGAAGATGTCGTCCGGTACGCCGCTCACCGATGACGACCGGTGGCCCTGGCTCGACGCGATCGGCGCCTGGGCGCACGGGCGGGCCGGGCTCGGCGGCGTGGTCAGCAGCTCCGCGCTGAAGCGGGGCTATCGCGACCGGCTGCGGGCGGCCGCACCCGGCGTCGTCTTCGTCCACCTCACCGGTGACCGGGCTCTCATCGAGGACCGGATGTCGCACCGGCAGGGGCACTTCATGCCTGCGGCGCTGCTCGACTCCCAGTTCGCCACGCTTCAGCCTCTTGGGGCGGATGAGGCGGGCGTCGGCGTCGATGTCGCCGGGTCCCCCGAGGAGATTGCCGATCGGGCCGTCGAGGCGCTCGGTCGTCTTGGCTGAGCGCTCCCGCCAGTAGTTCTCTGACTGCGGGCCGCATATGGCTGGTCGCGCCCACGCGGCGGAGCCGCATATGTAACAGCCCCGCGCCCCTTCCGGGGCGCACCCCCGTACCCACGTACAAGGAACCCACCGTGACCCATCTCAGCGTCGAGATGGTGGCAGCGGAGTCCGTCGAGCCGATCACCTCCGCGGGCCACGCCCAGCTGGGGATCGCCGTCCTCGCGGGCATCGCCGTCATCGTCCTGCTCATCACCAAGTTCAAGATGCACGCGTTCCTCGCGCTGACCGTCGGGTCGCTGGCGCTCGGGGCGTTCGCGGGCGCACCGCTCGACAAGACCATCACCAGCTTCACCGGCGGGCTCGGCGACACCGTCGCGGGCGTCGGCGTGCTCATCGCGCTCGGCGCGATCCTCGGCAAGCTGCTCGCCGACTCCGGGGGCGCCGACCAGATCGTCGACACGATCCTCGCCAAGGCGGGCGGGCGCGCGATGCCCTGGGCGATGGTCCTGATCGCCTCGGTGATCGGTCTGCCGCTCTTCTTCGAGGTCGGCATCGTGCTGCTGATCCCGGTCGTCCTGATGGTCGCCCGGCGCGGCAACTACTCGCTGATGCGGATCGGCATCCCGGCGCTCGCCGGTCTCTCCGTGATGCACGGGCTCATCCCGCCGCACCCCGGCCCGCTCGTCGCCATCGACGCGGTCAAGGCCAACCTCGGCGTGACGCTCGCCTTCGGCGTGCTCGTCGCCATCCCGACGGTGATCGTCGCCGGGCCGCTGTTCTCCAAGGTCGCGGCGCGCTGGGTGGACGTCCCCGCCCCCGAGAAGATGATCCCGCAGCGTCCCTCCGAGGACCTGGAGAAGCGCCCCGGCTTCGGCGCGACGGTGGCCACCGTGCTGCTGCCCGTCGTCCTGATGCTGGCCAAGGCGCTGGTGGACATCGTGGTCGACGACCCCGAGACCACCGTGCAGCGGGTCTTCGACGTCATCGGCTCACCGCTGATCGCCCTGCTCGCGGCGGTGATCGTGGCCATGTTCACGCTGGGCCGGGCGGCCGGCTTCACCAAGGGCCGCCTCTCCACCACCGTCGAGAAGTCGCTCGCCCCGATCGCGGGCGTGCTGATGATCGTGGGCGCGGGCGGCGGTTTCAAGCAGACCCTCATCGACATCGGCGTGGGCCAGATGATCCTGGACTTCTCCAAGAACTGGTCGATCCCTGCGCTGCTGCTTGCCTGGCTGATCGCTGTGGCGATCCGGCTCGCGACGGGTTCGGCGACGGTCGCGACGATCTCCGCGGCCGGTCTGGTGGCGCCGCTGGCCGCCGACATGTCGACCGCGCACACGGCGCTGCTCGTGCTCGCGATCGGTGCGGGTTCGCTCTTCTTCTCGCACGTCAACGACGCGGGCTTCTGGCTGGTGAAGGAGTACTTCGGCCTCGACGTCGGCCAGACGATCAAGACGTGGTCGGTGATGGAGACGATCATCTCGGTGGTGGCGGGCGCCCTGGTGCTCCTGCTCTCACTGATCGTCTAGCTTCCGAGATACGAACCGCCGTGGCCGCGCTGATCGTCAAAGCGCGGCCACGGCGGACCTATTCAGCGACCGGCGACCGGGCCACCGCCCCGGCGCACGGCGGACCCATTCAGCCCACCGGCACCCGAGACACCACCCCGGCGCACGGCGGACCTATTCAGCCCGTCCGGCGCTTGAGGACGAACTCGGCGAAGCCGGTGACACAACCGAGCCCCGTACACCCGTCACGCCCCCGGCGACGGTCACGCCCCCGGCGACGCCGCCGCCGTCTTCTCCAGCTGGAACGCCTCGTTCCCCAACCCGATCCGCGCATGCGCCTCGGGGTCCCGGGAGCGCAGCACCCTCCCGTACACCACGCCCACGATCGCCGCCGCGAAGATCACCCCGGGCAGCACCCAGCTGAGCGTGGAGCCCTCCCCCGCGCCGACCAGGACGTCGAAGTCCTTGACCGTGTAACCCGCGATGCCCAGGAGACCCACCGTGGCGAGCGCGGAGGCGGTGATCCGCCAGACCTGGGCGCGCGCGGCGCCGCGCCGGGCGAAGAAGACGATGACGGCCACGGACGCGGTGGCCATCAGCAGGATCACGCCGAGCGCCCCGATGTTCCCGCCCCAGGTGAACAGGTGCAGGACGGGCGCCGTCGGGTCGCCCGCCGCGCCGTCGTCGGTGACCGCGAACGCCGCGACGACGACCACGGAGACGACGGTCTGCAGGAGCGAGCCGGTGCCGGGCGCGCCGGTGGAGGTGTTGGTGCGGCCGAACGCGGCGGGCAGCAATTTCTCGCGCCCCATCGCGAACGCGTACCGCGCGACCACGTTGTGGAAGCTGAGGATCGCCGCGAACATGCCGGTCACGAAGAGGACGTGCAGTACGTCGGTGAACGTCCCGCCGAGCCGTGACTCGGTGAGCCCGAAGAGCAGCCCCGCGCTCTGTTCGCGCGCCGCGGGGACGATGCCGGAGGGCCCCGCCGCGACGGTGAGCGCCCACGAGCTGAGCGCGAAGAAGACCGCGACGAAGCCCACCGCGAAGAACATCACGCGGGCGACCACGACTTGCGGGCGGCTGGTCTCCTCCGCGTACACGGGGGCCTGCTCGAAGCCGGTGAAGGCGGCGATGCAGAAGCACAGGGAGGTGGCGACGCCCGCGCCGGTGAGCGTGTCCGGGTTGAACGCGTGCAGCGACAGGCCCTCCTTGGCCGGGTCGACGACGGCCGCGATGTCGAAGACGACGACGAGCGCCACCTCGATGAGGAGCAGCACGCCGAGCACGCGCGCGTTGAGGTCGATCTTCAGCCAGGCGAGGACCGCGACGACGGCGACGGCGCACAGGGCCGGGATCCACCAGGCGACCTCGACGTCGGCGTACGTCCGCAGGAGCCCGGACACCTCGAAGCCGAGCATGCCGTACAGGCCGGCCTGCAGGACGCTGTAGGCGACGAGCGCGACCACGGCGGCGCCCGCACCCGCGGTGCCGCCGAGGCCGCGGGATATGTACGCGTAGAAGGCGCCGGCGTTGTGCACGTGCCGGCTCATCTCCGCGTATCCGAAGCTGAAGAGCGCGAGGACGACGCCGAGGATGAGGAAGAGCAGGGGCTGTCCGACGACGCCCATCACGCCGAAGGTGGTGGGCATGACGCCGGCGACGACCATCAGAGGGCCCGTCGCGGCGAGCACGGAGAGCAACAGGCCCGCCGTGCCGAGCCGGCCCGCGCGCAGCGCCCGCTCCTGTCCCTTGTACGTGCTGATCCCGGCCATGGCGCGGTAGTCCTTTCAGGGGTACTGAGGGAGTACTGAGGGGTTACGGATCGGGGGTCGGGGGCGGGGGGTCAGGCCGCGCCGAACGCGGCGGCCCGGGCGGCGCGGAACGCCGCGTAGGGGTCCCGGTCCGGATACGACCAGGGGGCCGGGGTCGCGTGCCGTCCGATGCGGTGGAAGAGCGCGGCGGCCTCGGCGGCCCTGCCCTCGCCGGACTTGGCGTGCGCGAGGAAGTTGAGGTCGACGAGGCAGCGGGGATGGCCCGGCCCCTCGGGCGTCCGCCACTCCAGCCACCAGTCGAAGGCGCCCTTCATGACCCCGCGGGCGCGACGCCCCGCCCAGTGCCCGGACCTGACGGGGTCGGCGGACTCCAGGCCTGCGGCGGCGAGGACGCGGTAGCGCTCGGCGTGCGCGACGACCGGCAGGACCGCGAGCGGCGAGTCGGCGGACGCCTGTTCGGCGGCCCAGGCGGCGAAGTCGTACACCTCGTGCAGCGGGTCCTGGCCCGCGCCGGGGCGCCGCTCGGCGAGTCTGGCCACCATCAGGTGGTGGGCGTGGTGGTGCTCGGGGTGGCGGTGCCGCACCTCGTCGAAGAGGCGTACGACGTCCTCCTCGCGGCCGAGGGAGCGTTCGAGGACGAGCAGCGCGAGCCAGGGCGTCGGGTCGGCGGGGGCGCCGGCCGCGGCGGCGCGGCACCGCTCCCTCGCCCGGTCGGAGCGCTCCTTGCCGCGCAGCGCCCGGTGCACCGCGGCGAAGGCGAGCAGCACCTCGGCGTCGTGGCTCTCGGGTTCGGCGAGCCGCCAGTCGCGGGCCCACGCGGTGGTGGTGGGCTCCTGCGCGAGGACGTCGAAGCGGTGGCCCCTGCGGTCCCAGTCGTCGCCGGTCGCGGCGAGCAGCGCACGGACCTCCGTCCAGCGGCCCTGCGCCAACGCCGTCCGGGCGGTGGCGAGTTCGATGTCGTCGAGTGCGGCGTCGAAGGCGTGCCCTGCGGCTTTTCTGCGGGAACGCCCCAGTGGGGGTGGGGGTGGTGACACCGCGGGACGTCCTCCCCGGCGCGGTTTGCGTACGGATGATCACGCACAGCAAACCGGTAGGCACGGCTCCGCGTCAAGGCCCGCCGAAGTCAACCCCCTTCACCAACTCGTCCCACGATCCGCCGACTTCGCCCCACTCGACGTCGTCCGCCCGGTCAGTTCACCGCGCGGGCGGCGGCGCGGCCCGCCGTGCGCCCGGAGAAGAGGCAGCCGCCGAGGAAGGTGCCCTCCAGCGAGCGGTAGCCGTGCACTCCGCCGCCGCCGAACCCGGCGGCCTCGCCGGCCGCGTACACCCCGCGCAGCGGCTCGCCGCCCTCGGTCAGAACGCGCGAGGAGAGGTCCGTCTCCAGGCCGCCGAGGGTCTTGCGGGTGAGGATGTTCAGGCGCACGGCGATCAGCGGGCCCGCCGCGGGGTCGAGGATCCGGTGTGGGGCGACGGCACGGATGAGCCGGTCGCCGAGGAACTTGCGGGCGCCCCGGATGGCCGTCACCTGGAGGTCCTTGGTGAAGGGGTTGGCGATCTCGCGGTCGCGCGCGGCGAGGGTGCGGCGCAGCGCGGCCTCGTCGATGAGCGGTTCCTTGGTGAGCGCGTTCATGCCGCGCGCCAGCGCGCCGAGGTCCTTCTCGACGACGAAGTCGACGCCGTGGTCCATGAACGCCTTGACCGGCCCCGGCACGTCGGCGCGCGCCCGGTCGATGACGCCGCGCACGGACTTGCCCGTCAGGTCGGGATTCTGCTCGGAGCCGCTGAGGGTGAACTCCTTGCCGATGATGCGCTGGTTGAGCACGAACCAGGTGTGGTCGTACCCGGTCTTCATGATGTGGTCGAGGGTGCCGAGCGTGTCGAAGCCGGGGAAGAGCGGCACGGGCAGCCGGTCGCCGCGGGCGTCCAGCCACAGGGACGAGGGCCCCGGCAGGATGCGGATGCCGTGCCGCTCCCAGATGGGGTTCCAGTTCTCGATGCCCTCGGTGTAGTGCCACATCCGGTCGCGGTTGATGAGCCGGCCGCCGGCCTCCTCGGCGATGCCGAGCATCTTGCCGTCCACGTGCGCGGGCACCCCGGAGATCATCTTCTCCGGCGGGGTGCCGAGCCGCTCGGGCCAGTGCGCGCGGACGAGGTCGTGGTTGCCGCCGATGCCGCCCGACGTGACGATCACCGCCTGGGCCCGGAACTCGAAGTTCCCGGTCACCGCGCGGCCGCTGGCCTGACCCCGCTCGACGGACGACGGCTCCAGGATCTCGCCGCTGACCGTGTCGATGTCGCCCGCGCTGCGCCCGAGCCCCGTGACGCGGTGCCGGAACCGGAACTGGACGAGCCCGCGGGCCGCCCCGGCGCGCACCCGCCGCACGAACGGCGCGAGCAGCCCCGGCCCGGTCCCCCAGGTGATGTGGAAGCGCGGCACGGAGTTGCCGTGGCCCTGTGCGTCGTAGCCGCCGCGCTCGGCCCAGCCGACCACCGGGAAGAAGCGCACGCCCTGCCCGTGCAGCCAGGACCGCTTCTCGCCCGCGGCGAAGTCGACGTACGCCTCGGCCCACTGGCGCGGCCAGTGGTCCTCCGGACGGTCGAACCCGGCCGTCCCCATCCAGTCCTGCAGCGCGAGCGCGTGCGAGTCCTTGATCCGCAGCCGCCGCTGCTCCGGCGAGTCGACGAAGAAGAGGCCGCCGAAGGACCAGTGCGCCTGCCCGCCGAGCGACTGCTCGGGCTCCTGGTCGACGAGGATGACGCGGCGCCCCGCGTCCACGAGCTCCGCGGTCGCCGCCAGTCCGGCGAGCCCCGCTCCGATCACGATCACATCTGCGTCGTACGCCATGGCGCTCGTCCTCCTCGACAGGGCCTTGCCAGGTTACCGACCGGTCAGATCCCGGACAGGTCGAATCCTGGAGAGCCGAGTGACGCACGTCAACCGACAGAGAGGGGGAACCCGTCAAGATCCGGGGAGCGGCGCGCACGGATCGCCGCTATCGTCGGGCCAAGTCTCCCCCTTCCACCCCGGCTTGACCCTTCCCGTCCCACTCACCCCTTCCCTCCCGGTTCCAGCCCCCTCCGCCCCCACTCCTCAGGTATGTGACGTGTCGGTCCTGGTCCTCGCCCTCGCCGTCGGTGCCGCCTGCTGTCTCGGCCTCGGATTCGTGCTCCAGCAGAACGTGGCCCGCCAGGCGCCGCTGAGCGACTTCCTGTCGCTGCGGCTCCTCCTGGACCTGGTACGGGTGCCGCGCTGGCTGGCCGGGATCGGGCTGATGGTGTGCGGGATGGTGCTCGGCGCGCTCGCCCTGGGCCGCGGGGAGATCTCCTTCGTCGAGCCGCTGCTCGCCACCCAGCTGCTGTTCGCCCTCGCGCTCTCCCGCCACCAGACCGGCCAGCCGCTCGGCCGGCAGGGGTGGGCGGGGCTCGTGCTGCTCGCTGGCGGGGTCACCGCGTTCATCGTGGCGGGCGAGCCGCGCGGCGGCGACGCGGTCACCAGCCCGCTGCGGCACTGGCTCATCGTCGGGGTGATGGTGGGCGCGGCGCTGGTCCTGACGGCGTACGCGAAGAAGTCCCGGCTCGGCGCGGCGCCCACGCTGCTGGCGGTCGCGGCGGGGCTGCTGTACGGGGTGCAGGACTCGCTGACCCGGGTGACGGGTGACCGGTTCGCCGAGGGCGGGTTCGTGGAGGTGCTCACCGGCTGGCAGCCGTACGGGGTGCTCGTCCTCGGCGTCGTGGGGCTCGTCCTGGTGCAGAGCGCCTTCGAGACGGCGCCGCTGCGGATGTCGCTGCCCGCGCTGACCGCCGCGCAGCCGCTGGCCGGGATCGCCTGCGGCGTCGGATTCCTCGGCGACCGGCTGCGGACCGACACGGGGGCGCTCGCCTGGGAGGCGGCGGGGCTGGCCTCCGTGGTGGTGGGGGTGGTGCTGCTCGGGATGCATCCGGCCATGCCGGGTCATGGCCGGGGGCCTGTGGGGGTGCTTCACCGGCGGTGAGGGGCTCGGCCCTGCGTTGCTCGGGGCGCGGGGTCGCCGGCTGCGCCTGGCTCGTCCTCAAGCGCCGGACGGGCTTTTATCTCCATCGCCGGCTCCGCCGAGTTCGTCCTCAAACGCCGGACCGGCTTCTGAACTCCGTCGCCGGCTGCGCCAGGCTCGTCCTCAAACGCCGGACGGGCTTTTATCTCCATCGCCGGCTCCGCCGAGTTCGTCCTCAAACGCCGGACCGGCTTCTGAACTCCGTCGCCGGCTGCGCCTTGCTCCTCCTCAGACGCCGGACGGGCTCTGATGTTCTTCGTCAGGCCTCGTTTTTAATAATGGCCAGCATTATACTCGTACCCATGGCCCCTACATTCGGTTCCGCGACCCGCGAGAAATTGCTGCGTGCCGGTGAGGAGGTGTTTGCCGCTCAAGGGGTGGACGGGGGCCAGTTGCGGGACATCGTTCGGCTGGCCGGGCAGGGCAATCCCTCAGCCGTGCAGTACCACTTCGGCTCGCGGGCCGGGTTGCTCGATGCCGTCATGGCCGAGCGCCAGCGTCGTACGGAGCGGGTGCTCGGCGTCGAGTTGGAGCGGGTCGGCGGTACCGGGGCCGATCTGCGTGGACTGCTCACCGCCCTGGTGAACGCCGAGGCGAGCGAATTGCGTACCGAGCGGGGGCGCCGCTGCCTCCGTATCTCCGCCCAGCTCAGCCACGAGAGCGGTGTCCGCACCCGCACCCCACATCCCACCCTCGACGGCACCCTCTACTGGATGCTGATCGGGCACGTCGAGGAGCGGGTCGGCCGGGTCGCGCCCGGCCTCCCGGAGCCGTTGCGGCTCGAACGGCTCGACCTCGCCCTCACCCTGATCGGCGCCGCCCTGGCCGACCGCGCCCGCCAGTACCTGGCCGGCACCACCCCCCTGACCGGCGAGGACGTCTTCCTCGCCGACCTCGTCGAGACGACCGCGGCGCTGTTGCTGGCCCCGCATCCCACCCCTGGACCTGGAGACACCTCATGAGCCAGCAGGAGACCCATCCGCACGACCTCACCGGCCGGACCGTCGTCATCACCGGCGCCGCGCGCGGGCTCGGCGCCGAGGCCGCGCGCCAGGCCGTCGCCGCGGGGGCGAACGTCGTCCTCACCGACGTGCTCGACGACGAAGGGCGGGCCACCGCGGCCGAACTCGGCGAGCGTGCCCGGTTCGTCCGTCACGACGTGACCTCCGAGGAGGACTGGCGGGCCGTCGTCAACTTCGCCGTACGCGAGTTCGGCGACCTGCACGGCCTGGTCAACAACGCCGGGATATCCACCGGCCAGTTCCTGGAGTCGGAGTCCGTCGAGCACTTCCGCAAGGTCCTCGACATCAACCTCACCGGCGTGTTCATCGGCATGAAGACCGCCGTGCCCGCCATGAAGGAGGCCGGCGGCGGCTCGATCGTCAACATCTCCTCCGCCGCGGGCCTGATAGGCCTCGCGCTCACCGCCGGGTACGGCGCGTCGAAGTGGGGCGTCCGCGGCCTCACCAAGATCGGCGCCGTGGAGCTCGGCACGGCCCGGGTCCGCGTCAACTCCGTCCACCCCGGCATGACGTACACCCCGATGACCGCCCGGGTCGGCATCGAGAAGGGTGAGGGCAACTACCCCAACACCCCGATGGGCCGGGTCGGCGAGGCGCACGAGATCGCGGGCGCCGTGGTCTTCCTGCTCTCCCCCGCCGCGGCCTACGTGACCGGCGCGGAGCTCGCCGTCGACGGCGGCTGGACGGCCGGGCCCACGGTGCAGTACGTCATGGGGCAGTGAGGCCGAAGTGATGCGGGTGTGCGGTTGGATGGGCCCATGACGTCGTCCCGTGGGCCCGCGCCCGATCCCCGCGAAGAGATGCTGACCATCGTCGACGAGAACGACCAGGTGATCGGCGAGGCCCCGCGCGGGGAGGCATACGCGCGCGGGCTGCGCCACCGCTGTGTGTTCATCCAGGTCCGTGACGCGTGGGGCCGCCTCTTCGTGCACCGCCGCACCGCGACCAAGCTGGTCTATCCGTCGATGTACGACATGTTCGTCGGCGGTGTGGTCGGCGCCGGCGAGTCGTGCGACGATGCGGCCCTGCGCGAGGCCGAGGAGGAGCTCGGGGTGCACGGACTGCCGCGTCCCACCCCGCTGTTCACGTTCCTGTACGACGACGGCGCGGGGCACAGCTGGTGGTCGTACCTCTACGAGGTCCGTTGCGACCTTCCGGTGGACCCGCAGGCCGAGGAGGTCGCCTGGCACACGTTCCTCACCGACGAGGAGCTGGAGCGGAGGCTGGCCGAGTGGGAGTGGGTGCCCGACGGGCTGGCCGCCCACCGTCGCCTGCAGGCGTTCCGCGCGGGCGGCTGACCGTCGCACGCCCGGCGCGTCAGGCCCCGCAAGGCCCCTTCCGTACCGGCCGGGCGGCACGGCTTATGGTGCGGCCGTGAGCAATTTCGTACAAAGTCTGAGGCTGTGGTTCGCCCCCGAGCGCATCCGCGAGGAGGGCGACACCCCCGACTACCGCTTCTCGCTCGCCAACGAACGCACCTTCCTGGCCTGGCTGCGCACCGCCCTCGCGCTGATCGGCGGCGGCTTCGCCGTGGACCAGTTCCTGCCGGACCTGCGCTGGGGCTGGCGGATCGGGCTCGCCCTCGCGCTGCTCGCCGCCGGCGTGCTCTGCTCACTGCGCGCGGTCGACCACTGGGTGCGCTGCGAGCGGGCCATGCGGCGCGGCGAGGACCTGCCGGCCGGCCGCTTCCCGACGGTGCTGAGCCTGGCGGTCGCCGTGGTGGCGCTGGCCATGGTGATCGTCGTGCTCTTCGGGTGGGCGGGGTGACATCGGCCGGTGAGGACGACGCCCGCGACCCGGGGCTGCAGCCGGAGCGCACCCGGCTCGCCTGGCGCCGTACGACGCTGTCGGCCACGGTCGCCGCGGTGCTCGCCGCCCGCGCGGTGCTGCACTCCGGGGCCACCGCGCCGGGCGTGCTGGCCTGCGCGGTCTGTCTGCTCCTGTGGCTGGGCTTCCTCGCCGTCGCGCACCGCAGGATGGTGGCCCTGACCACGCGCGAGCCCCGGACGATGACGCTGCGGGCCGCGCGGACGGCGGCGCTGTGCACACTCGCGCTGGCCGTGTGCGCGGCGGCGATGGTGGTCTGAAGGCCCTTGTGGTGGCCCCCGGCGCGTCCCGGTGCCTCGGCTCCCGGGGCTCAGTCGTCCCAGTCCACCGTGACGACGATCTTGCCGCGGGTGCGGCCCTCCTCGCTCAGCCGGTGCGCCTCGGCCGCGCGCTCCAGCGGGAACGTCGCGTCGACGTGGACGGTCACCACGTCCTGCTCCACCAGTTCGGTGAGGTGCCCGAGGTCCGCGGCGTCGGGGCGTACGAAGCAGTAGACGCCGCCCAGGTCGACCACCCCGCCGTCCGCGATGGACGCCAACCGGCCGCCCGGCGCGAGCAGTTCGGCGGAGGCCTTGAGCGTGGCGCCGCCGACCGTGTCGAAGGCCGCGTCGACGCCGTCCGGGGCGAGCGCGCGGACCCGGTCGACGAGGCCGTCCCCGTAGGTGACCGGCTCGGCGCCGAGCTCGCGCAGGAAGTCGTGGTTGCGTTCGCTCGCGGTGCCGATGACGCGGGCGCCCGCGTGCCGGGCGAGCTGTACCGCGATCGAGCCGACGCCGCCCGCCGCCGCGTGCACGAGGACGACGTCACCCTCGCTCACCCGCAGCGCGTCGCCGATGACCTGGTAGGCGGTGAGCCCGGCGAGCGGCAGCCCCGCGGCCTCCGCGAAGGTGAGGTTGCGCGGCTTGCGGGCGAGGGTGCGCACCGGTGCCGCGACGTACTCGGCGAAGGTGCCGCGCGAGAGGAAGTCCTCGCGGACGTAGCCGATGACCTCGTCCCCGACCGCGTACTCCGGTACCGAAGCGCCCGGTTGGACCACCACACCGGAGACGTCCCAGCCGGGGATCACGGGGAAGACGGGGTCGATGAGCCCGTCGAGGTGCCCCTGGCGGCACTTCCAGTCGACGGGGTTCACGGCCGCGGCGCGCACCTTCACCAGGACGGAGTCGGGGCCGACCTTGGGGTCGCGCACCTCCCCGTACTCCAGGACGTCGGGTCCGCCGTAGCCGCGGTAGCTGATCGCCTTCATCGGGTCGCCTTCGCAGGGGTCGGGGAAACGCGGGAAAACGCGGGAAAGGGAACACCGCCCAGGGTTCCATAACGGAATTAATGGGGCATCAAGGGCTAGCCTGAGAGGGTCAACCCCTCCCCGGCAGTCACAGAAGGTGCGCGTCATGACCACGCTCCACCACGAACACCCGGTGCACGACCACATCCACGGCCCGGCCTGCGGCCACCCCGAGGTGCCGCACGGCGACCACGTCGACTACGCGCACGACGGTCACCTGCACCGGCTGCACTCCGACCACTACGACGAGTGCGAGCCGACCGGTCACACCGCCCACCAGAGCCACGACCACCAGCACGGGGACGGCTGCGGCCACGACGCCGTGACGCACGGGGACCACGTCGACTACCTCCACGACGGGCACCGGCACGCGGCGCACGACGGACACTGGGACGACCACTGACCCCTCCCCCGCACGTGTCCCGTGGTTCCCCCGTACCGGCGCCGGATGGCAGGCTGGTGCGGGGGATCACGCGTTTCCGGGGGCTTCGCGCCCGGCAGCCTCTGGACGACATACCGACTGGTCGGCATCATGAGGGGACCACGAGGGGGAACACCGCCACCTCCCGTCCGATCAGGAGCAGACGATGAGCGCAGACCACCCGCCGGGCCTCGACCTCGACCAGGTGCGCGGCCACCTCGACCGCGAGCGGCCCGGCCTGGTCGGCGGGCCGCTCACCGCCCGGCTGATCGAGGGCGGCCGGTCGAACCTCACGTACGCGGTGACGGACGGCGCCTCGCGCTGGGTGGTGCGGCGGCCCCCGCTGGGCCATGTGCTGGCCACCGCGCACGACATGAGGCGCGAGCACCGGGTGATCGAGGCGCTGCACCCGACGGACGTGCCGGTGCCCGCGCCGGTGCTGCTCTGCGAGGACGAGTCCGTCATCGGATCGCCGTTCTACGTGATGGAGTTCGTCGACGGCACCCCGTACCGCACCGCCGACGAGCTCGCGCCGCTCGGCCCCGAGCGCACCCGGGACGCGGTGCTCGGTCTCGTCGACACCCTGGTCGACCTGCACGCCGTGGACCCGGCGGCGGTCGGGCTCGGCGACTTCGGGCGCCCCGAAGGCTTCCTCGACCGGCAGCTGCGCCGCTGGGGCAAGCAGCTGGACGCCTCCCGCAACCGCGAGCTCGCCGGCATCGACGAGCTGCACGCCGCCCTCGGCCGCGCCCTGCCCGCCTCCCCCGCGCCGACGGTCGTGCACGGCGACTACCGCCTGGACAACGTCCTGATCGGCGACGACGACCGGATCAAGGCCATCCTCGACTGGGAGATGTCCACGCTCGGCGATCCGCTCACCGACCTGGGGCTGCTGGTGATGTACAGCGCGAAGCTGGAGGTGCCGGACTCCCCCGTCAGCACCACGGCGGGCGCGCCAGGGCACCCCGACCCGGCCGAGCTGATCGAGCGGTACGCCGCGCGCTCGGGGCGCGACGTGTCGGCCGTCTCCTGGTACACGGCGTTCGCGTGGTTCAAGCTCGCCGTGATCCTGGAGGGCATCCACTACCGCTACACGCTCGGCCAGACGGTCGGCGCGGGATTCGACCGGATCGGCGAGCTGGTGCCGGTGTTCATCGAGCACGGCCGCGCCACGCTCCGGGGCCAGACCCCCCAGGCACGACAGGAAGGCTGAGACAGCGCCATGGACTTCGCATTCGACGCCCGCACCGAAGAGCTGCGCGCCAAGCTGCTCGCCTTCATGGACGAGCACGTGTACCCGGCCGAGGCCGTCGCCGACGCGCAGCGCGCCGAGCTGACCTCGCCGTGGGACACCCCGGCCGTGGTCGAGGAGTTGAAGGCCGAGGCCCGCAGGCAGGGCCTGTGGAACCTGTTCTTCGTGGATGAGCACAGCCTGCCCGACGCGGGGCACGGCGCCGGTCTGACCAACCTGCAGTACGCGCCGCTCGCCGAGATCACCGGCCGCTCCCCGCAATTGGCGCCCACCGCGCTGAACTGCGCGGCGCCCGACACCGGCAACATGGAGGTGCTCGCGCAGTTCGGCTCCGCGGAACAGCAAAAGCGCTGGCTGGAGCCGCTGCTCGCCGGTGAGATCCGCTCGGCGTTCGCGATGACCGAGCCCGAGGTGGCCTCGTCCGACGCCACCAACATCACCACCCGCATCGAGCGGGACGGCGACGACTACGTCATCACGGGCCGCAAGTGGTACATCTCCGGGGCGATGAACCCGGCCTGCGAGATCTTCATCGTGATGGGCAAGACCGACCCGGACGGCGCCGACATCCGCCGCCAGCAGTCCATGGTCCTGGTCCCGCGCGACACCCCGGGCCTCGAAGTGCGCCGCGCCATGCGGGTGTACGGGTACGAGGACCACTACCACGGCGGTCACGCGGAGGTCGTCTTCGACCGGGTCCGGGTGCCGGTGTCGCACCTCATCGGCGAGGAGGGCGGCGGCTTCGCCATCGCGCAGGCGCGGCTCGGTCCCGGCCGCATCCACCACTGCATGCGGCTGATCGGCATGGCGGAGCGGGCCATCCAGCTGATGTGCGAGCGGGCGGTGGCCCGTACCGCGTTCGGCAAGCCGCTGGCCCGGCAGGGCGTCGTGCAGGAGTGGATCGCGGACGCGCGGGTCGCCGTGGAGCAGCTGCGGCTGCTCGTCCTCAAGACGGCCTGGCTGATGGACACCGTCGGCAACAAGGGTGCGCACACGGAGATCCAGTCCATCAAGATCGCGACGCCGCGCGCGGTGGTCGACATCCTCGACCGCGCGGTGCAACTGCACGGCGCGGGCGGCGTCAGCCAGGACTTCCCGCTGGCCGAGCTGTGGGCGGCGGCGCGGACGCTGCGGCTCGCCGACGGGCCGGACGAGGTGCACCAACGCTCCCTCGCACGGCGCGAGTTGAAGCGGTACGTGTAGGGCCTCAAGGGGCGCGGTCGCGTCTGCCGCGGCAGGTTCCACGGCGCGTGCGGCTCGTCGAGGGCCGCTCGCGCAGCTCCCCGCGCCCCTTAGGGCGCCCGCAGGGCCCTCAGGAGGAGGTCCGCCAGGTGGTCCGCGACCTGTTGCGGGGTGAGCGGGCCCTCCGGGCGGTACCACGTGGACAGGTGGTGGACGGAGCCGAAGTGGTAGTCCACCACCAGGTCCGCGGGGGTCGCGGTGGAGAAGACCCCGGCCTCCTGGCCCTCCTCGATCAGGGCGCGGAAACGCTCGTGGTACCGCCGCCGCTCCGCGCGGACCTGCTTGTTCTTCTCCGGGCTGAGGTGGTGCATGGAGCGGAAGAAGATCGACGCGTCGTCGAGGTTGTCGATGGTGGTGACCACGACGTCCGCGGCGGCGTCGCGCACCCGCCGCTCCACGGGGGCGTCCGCGTCGGCGATGGCGTCGAGCCGCTCCTGCTGGACGCGGAGCATGCGGGCGTAGACCTCGTGCAGGAGGTCGTCCTTGGAGCCGAAGTAGTGGTAGAGCGCGCCCTTGGTGACGCCGGCGGCCTCCACGATCTCCTGCACCGACGTGCGGTCGTAGCCGCGGTCGGCGAAGAGCCTGGTGGCGGCGGCCAGCAGGCGCTGCGGGACGGGCGTGCCGTCACCGTCCGTCGTTCTGGCCACTGCCGCCACCTGCCTTTCGCGTCACGTGTCGTTCGATGCGCGGGAACGCAGTTCCCGCCGGAGGATCTTCCCACTTGTCGTCTTCGGCAGCTCCGGCAGGATCTCCACGTCGCGCGGGTATTTGTACGCGGCGAGCCGCTCCTTGCAGTACGCGGTGAGCTCCTCGGGGCCCGTGCCGGTGCCCGGACGCAGGCTGACGTACGCCTTGACGCTCTCGCCCCGGTAGCTGTCGGGTATCCCGACGACGGCCGCCTCACGCACGGCGGGGTGGCCGTAGAGGACGTCCTCGACCTCGCGCGGCCAGACCTTGAAGCCGGACGCGTTGATCATGTCCTTCTTCCGGTCGACGACGTAGAGCCAGCCGGCCGGGTCCATGAACCCGATGTCGCCGGTGTGCAGTTCGCCGTCGGGGAAGGCCTCGGCGGTGGCCTCGGCGCGCCGCCAGTAGCCCGGCACCACCTGGGGTCCGCGCACGACGATCTCGCCGTGCTCCCCGTACGGCACCTCCTGGCCGGCGTCGTCCAGGATGCGTACGACCGTCTCGGGACCCGGGACGCCGACCGCGAGGGTGCCGGAGACCGGGTCGACCGGCGCCTCCTGTCCCGGCGGCACGGAGGCGCAGGGCGCGGTGCACTCGGTGAGGCCGTACCCGTTGTGCAGGTAGGGGCCGAAGTCGGCGCGGAACTTCTCCACCAGGGCGGGCGGCAGCGGCGCGCCGCCCGAGGAGATCATCGCGAACGAGTCGAAGTGCGCGCGGGTCGCCGCCGGGTGGGCGGCCAGCGCCATGAACGCGGTGGAGGGCCCGACCGTGTAGGCGGGGCGGTGCTCGGCGAAGGCGTCGAGGACCACGCCGGCCTCGAAGCGGTAGGCGAGCGCGAGGGTGCCGGCGTTGGCGATGCACGCGGCGACCTGGGCGACCATGCCGGTGATGTGGAAGAGCGGCGCCATCGCGAAGTAGCAGGCGCCCTCCGGGATCCCGGCGCCGACGCGCTGGCGCTCGGCGTTGTAGGTGATGTTGCCGTGGGTGTTCATGGCGCCCTTGGGGGTGCCGCTGGTGCCCGAGGTGTAGCTGATCAGCGCCACGTCCGCGGGGCCCAGCTCGCGGTCGCCGGGGGCGGGGAGCCCCTGCCGGGCGACGGCGACGAGGTCGTCGGCGTCGCCGGGGACGGGCAGCCGTTCGAGGTCGAGGACGCGGGTGTCGTTGCGGCTCTGCAGGTCGAGCTGGCAGGCGGTCAGGACGACGCGCACCGCGGAGCCTGCGGCCGTGTCGCGCAGATACGTCTCCCAGGCGCGGTCGGCGCAGATCAGCGCGCTCACCCCGGCGTCCGCGAGGACGTGCCCGACCTCCGCGGTCTTGTACATGGGGTTGACGGGGACGACGGTCGCGCCCGCCTTCCAGGCGCCGAGCAGCGCGAGGACGAAGTGCGGGGTGTTCTGCAGGAGGATCGCGACGCGGTCGCCGCGGGCGATGCCGCGCGCGGCCAGGTGTCCGGCGACGGAGTCCGAGAGCGCGTCCGTCTCGCGGTAGCTGAGCCTGCCGTCGAAGTAGGCGAGCGCGGTGTGCTCGGGGGCCCGCGCGACGGCCGCCCGGAAGGCGTGGGGCACGGAGGCGGGGGGGTGCACGGGGCCGCGCTGGGCGTCGTTGAGCCGGGCCAGCCAGGGCTTGGCCGCGTACGGGGACCCGGTGGGGGCGACGTCGTTCACCGCTGGGTCGCCTCCCACTTCTGCTGCAGGTGGTTCATGCCGGTCAGCCAGGTGTCGGGGGTGGCGGCGCGCGCCCGGTAGTACGCGTCGACCTCGGGGTGCGGCAGGATCAGGAAGCGGTCGTCGGCCATGCCCGCGAAGAGCGCGTCGGCGACGTCGGCGGGCTCGATGGCGGTGGGGGTGAGCACGAGCTCGCCCGCGGTGCCGGTGGCGGCGAGCATGTCGGTGCGCACGCCCTGCGGGCAGATCGCGTGGACCTTGACGCCGCGGTGGCGGTAGGTGAGCGAGAGCCACTCGGCGAAGGCGTACGCCCCGTGCTTGGTGACGCTGTACGGGGCTGCGCCGATCATGGTGAGCAGGCCGGCCGCGGAGACCGTCGAGACGAACCGGCCCTCGCCGCGCTCCAGCCACGCGGGCAGCAGCGCGTTCGCGGCCCGTACGTGCGCCATCACGTTGACGTCCCAGGCCGCGGCCCACACCTCCTCGGGCGCGGCCTCGCTGCCGCCGGAGCCGAGCCCGGCGTTGGCGCAGTACACGTCGATCGTGCCGCCGAGCGCCTCGCGGGCCTGCTCCACGATCGTGGACGCGTCGCCCGGCACGGCGACGCCGCCCACCTCGTCGGCGACGGATTTCGCCTTGGCGCCGTCCAGGTCGTTGACGGCGACGCGCGCTCCCGCGGCGGCGAACCGGCGGGCCAGCGCGGCACCGATGCCGCCTCCGCCGCCGGTGACGACGACTCCCTTGTCCTGCAGGGTCTCCACGATGGTTCTCCTTCGCCAGCGGCTCGGCCTCCCCGGCAGACTAACCAGTCGGTATGTCGAGGCGAAAGGGGGTCGGGGGGTACCGGAATCCGGCGGGCGCACACCGCTCCCGCACGCCCGGTCTCACGCTCCGAGACACTGCGTCCCAGGTATTGACTGCCCCCTGCATCCACCAAGAGAGTGCCGCTCGTGCACAGCGAAGCGACAGCAACAGAGAACCCCCAGGTCCAGGGCGCGGAGGCGAGTCCCGAGCGGCTGCGCCGGGTGGCCGTGGCCTCCTTCATCGGGACGGCCATCGAGTTCTACGACTTCTACATCTACGGCACCGCGGCCGCCCTCGTCCTGAACGAGGCGTTCTTCCCGACCCTCGACCCGGTCAACGCCACGCTCGCGTCGTTCTCCACGTACGCGGTGGCGTTCGCGGCGCGGCCCGTCGGCTCGGTGATCTTCGGGCACTTCGGCGACCGGGTGGGCCGCAAGTCCGTCCTGGTCGCCTCGCTGCTCCTGATGGGGCTCTCCACCGCGCTGGTCGGCCTGCTGCCGGGCTACGGCACGTGGGGCATCTGGGCCCCGCTGCTGCTGATCCTGCTCCGGTTCCTCCAGGGCATCGGGCTCGGCGGCGAGTGGGGCGGCGCGGCGCTGCTCGCGGTGGAACACGCGCCCCGCAAGAAACGCGGGCTGTACGCGGCCTTCCCCCAACTCGGCCCGTCCGTCGGGTTCTTCGCGGCCACCGGCGTCTTCTGGCTGCTCTCGGCGGCCCTCTCCGACGAGGCGTTCCGCTCGTGGGGCTGGCGGGTGCCGTTCCTGCTCTCCTTCCTGCTGGTCGGCGTCGGCCTGTTCGTACGGCTGCGGATCAGCGAGACGCCGGTCTTCGCCAAGGCCATGGCGGCGCACGAGGCGAGCAAGGCGCCCGCGCTCGACGTGCTCCGCCGCCATCCGCGCGAACTCCTGCTCGGCGCGGGCGCGATGATCGTCGCGTACGGCCTCTTCTACACCGCCACGACCTACTGCCTCTCCTACGCCACCGGCACCCTGCACATCTCCCGCAACACCATGCTGGGCCTCTCCCTGGTGGCCTGCCTCTTCCTCGCCGCCGGCACCTGGCTCGCCGCCACCCGCTCCGACGGGGCGGGGCGGCGCCGCCTCGTCCTCGCGGGTACGGGGCTCGCGGCGGTGTGGGGGCTCGTGCTCTTCCCGCTCCTCGACACCGAGCAGCCCGTGCTCATCGCCCTCGGGATCGGCGGGGCGCTGTTCTGCATGGGGGTGATCTACGGCCCGATGGGCGCCTATCTGCCCGAGCTGTTCGCCACGAACGTGCGCTACTCCGGTGCCTCGCTCTCCTACAACCTGGGCGGGGTCCTCGGCGGCGCGGTCTCGCCGCTGGTGGCGACGCGGCTGCAGTCGGCGTTCGGCTCCTCGTCGGTGGGCTGGTACGTCAGCGCGATGGCGGTCGTGTCGCTCCTCTGCGTCCTCGCGCTGCCCGAGACCCGGGACCGGGAACTGGCCTGAGCGGCATCCCCGAATTCCCCCGCCGCATTTCCGGTGGGGGAATTCAGCGGTTGAGCCACCAGCGTTGATTCTCGCCGGACAAGGCGTCCCACAGGAGATTCAGGGGATGTCCCGGCCCGTACGCGGCCCGGTCGCCGCGCCGGACGAAGACACCCACCAGCACGTCGGTCCGCGGCCCGACGTCGCCGATGACGTCGAGGCGGCGCAGCCCGGCCGCCTCGGGAAGCCCGCCGTTCTCCGCGGCGTCCCCGATGCCCCGGGTGACCAGCATCGCCCCGCTGACCACCCCGGAGCGCAGCAGCTCGAAGCCGTAGTGCGCGGCCTCTATCTCGGCGGCCACGGACAGCTGTTGACGGTAGTCGGCGCCGTACCAGGCGGTGAGGCAGCGGCCGATGAGGCCGCCCGTGGAGATCACCAGGGGCAGGCCGGGGAGCCGGCCCGCGGTGACGGACGGGCCCGGCAGCCGGTCCTCGGGCAGATTGGTGAGCAGCGCGAGACCGCTGCGGCGCCACTCGATGATCTCGTACGGATCGAGCTCCGCCTCCTGGCCCTCGGTGACCACGATGCTGCCGCAGACCAGGTCCAACTCCTTGGCCTGCAGCTTGGCGAAGAGGTCGCCGGTGCGGACATGGGTCACCTTCAGGTCCACGCCCCGCCGTTCGTACGCCTCGCCGACGCGCTCCACGGCGTCGAGGAGGAAGCCCAGCGTGTAGCGGGTCGAGCCGACCGAGAGGGTCCTGCCGAGCCGGCGGCCCGCGTCGTGGATGCCCTCCGTCCACTGGTCGAGGGTGCGCCGCGCGAGGTCGACCAGGGCCTGGCCGGTGGCCGTGAACAGGACGTCCTTGCCCCGGCCGCGCTTGAGGACCAGCGCCTCGCCGCACAGCGCCCCGAACGTGCGGTTCAGCGTGTCCAGTTGCTTCTGCACGCTCGACTGCTCGCGGCCGAGCAGCCGGGCCGCGGCGAGCGCCGTGCCGCTCTCGTGCACCGCGAGCAGCGTGCGCAGCTGGTCCATCGTGGTGTCGAGGAGATCCGTGGGGTATCGCAGCGGACCTGATAACTCCATGTGCGCGCTCTCGCTCTCCGCATCCCTCCGCATGCGCGGCCATGCAGCATAACCACAGGGGGAAACTGATCCGGAGTTCAGCACAGATTATCCACGGATTTCTTCCGGAAAATACTGGATGTGTTGTCGGTACCCATGGAATGGTCGGGTCCACTCCCACTCGTGCCCGGCCCGCGCCGGGGCCGGTTTCCCGCGGGGGTGGGAACCGGCCCCGGCAGCAGGTCGTGCACGGCATCTGGCCAGGTGGCCCGGGGCGCAGGACACTCCGGGCGTGGAGCCCTACTGGGAATTGACCTTCGACGCCGACGGCGACGCCGACACCGAGCAGCGCGCGCGGCTGCTGTCCGGCGCGGAACGTGAACACGTCACCGATCTGCTGGTCTTCGCGCACGGCTGGAACAACCAGCAGGAGGACGCGCGGGGGCTGTACCGGCGCTTCCTGTCACCCTGCCACGACCTGTGCGGGCCCGGGGTGCGCCTCGGGTACGTCGGGGTGCTGTGGCCGGCCATCCGCTTCCCCGACGAACCGATCCCCGACTTCGACCCGTCGGCCGCCCCGGCCGCCGCCACCCCGCCGGGCGAGCCGGTCCTCGATCCGGCGACCCGGCGGGCGCTCGACCGCGCCTTCCCCGACCACGGCGCGACGCTGGACCGGATCGCCGAGCTGCTCGCCGAGCGCTCCCGGGTGCCGTCCCGCGTCTACGAGTTCGGGCGGCGGGTGCGCGAGCTGGTGTCCCTGCGCGAGACGCACCCGGCCCGGCACTTCGGCCAGGACACCGGCGCGGGCGAGCCCGCCATGCTCACCGACGACGCGGTGCAGGTCTGCGAGGTGTTCGCCGCCGCACGCCTGGACACCGGGGAGCCCGCGCTCCTCGGTGAGCTGCGGGAGCGGCTGTGGGACGGCGCCCACGAACTGCTGCGGCAGGGCACGTACTACGCGATGAAGCGACGGGCGGGCGCGGTGGGCCAGTTGGGGCTCGGACCGGCCATCGGGCTGCTCGCCGCGGATGTGCCGGGCATCCGCGTGCACCTCATCGGGCACAGCTTCGGCGCCCGTCTCGTCGCGTACGCGCTGCGCGGCATGCCGGCGGACGTGCGTGCGGTGAAGTCGGTGACGCTGCTCCAAGGCGCTTTCTCGCACTACACGTTCGCCGAGCGGCTGCCGCACGACAAGTTCCGCGGCGGCGCCCTGCACGGCATGCAGCACCGCGTCGACGGCCCGCTGGTCGCCTGTCACTCGCACTTCGACGACGCGCTGGGGCGGCTGTATCCGCTGGCGTCGAAGCTGGCCGGCGACTCCACGAGCTTCTTGAACCTGTGGGAGCGCTGGGGCGCCATCGGCTACAACGGCGTCCGGGCCGTGCCGGGCACCCGGCGCATCGAGCTCGGCCAACAGGTGCCCGCCAAGGGGTGCGTGAGCATCGACGTGGCCTCGGTGGTGCGGCGGGGCGGCCCGCCCGCCGGCGCGCACAGCGACATCTGCCACGAGGAGCTGGCGCGTGTCGTGTTCGCCGCGGGACGGATCGCCCTCGCCTGACACCTCCGGTTCGCACTGTCCCTAACTACGGGCGGTGCCGGGGGAATTCGACGACCTGCTGGTACGTGGGCCGGTTCTGCCACTGGATCGGCTTGTGCGTGATGCCGCCCAGCGCCCGGTGGATGACCGAGTCCGCGCACCACTGGTCGCCCGCCTTGCAGGCGTCGTCGCCGGGATAGACCTCGGTGGCGGGCTTCGCGACGGCCTCTCCCAGGGTGGCGAGCAGGCTGTCGCGGCAGGCGTCGAGCTTGCCGCCACCGCAGTACGTCTCGGCCAGCGGCCCCTTCACCGGCTGTCCGAGGACCGTGCGCAGATCCTTGTCCGCGTACCCCCACCAGCCATACTGGAAGGCCGATCCGGCGTGCGCCCCGGTCGGGCCGTGGCCCGCGGACGGCGCCTCGTCGGTGGCCAGCTGGGACGTGAGCGCCTCGTAGAGCTCCGTGCCGAGGCCCGGCTTGAACTCGGCCTCGACGAGCCGGGGCCACCACGCATCCATGATCCGTACGGCGTCGGGGTGGGCGTAGACCTTCGAGCCCGCCGCGGTCTGGTTGCGCTGGGCACCCGCCTTCCGCCAGGCGTCCAACTGCTCGATGGCCTGGGACAGTTGCGGGTCGGTCACCGGTTTGCTGCGGAGCACCTGCAGGAGTTCGGGCAGCACCTGCTCGCCGCGCAGGTCGGTGACGGCCGCCTCCGACATGGCCCGGGTGAGGGAGGCGCGGGTGACGCCGCCCTTCTCGGTGAGCTTCTTGACCCGGCCGTCGAGCAGGTCGCCGCGGTGCACGGCGCTCACCCCGAAGCCCGCGGTGCTGAAGTCCTTGGCCTGCTTGTTGTTCCAGGAGATGTAGTAGTCCTGGTCGACGGAGTGCGGGTGTTCGGCGGGCGGGGTCTGCGCCGAGGTGTTGTCCTTCGGGTCGAAGTCACGCCACTCGTACTCCTGCCCGGCCCTGACCGGCAGGGCTGGGTCGATGCCGTCCGCGCGCTGCGGGTTGGCGCCGCTGTTGTAGTACGCGATGTCGCGCGAGTCGGCGTAGAACCAGTTGAACGCGTAGCTGATGTGCTGGGCCGCCTTCATGAACGTGTCGGCGTCCTTGACGTACGTCGGGTCGTTCAGCATCTGGAAGCCGATGATCGAGTCGGCCTCGTGGCGGTAGGTGGAGCGCAGCGAGACGTAGGCGACGGGCTTGCCGTCGACGTGCGCGCGGTGCGTGACGACGCCGTACTTCGTGCGGAAGACCTGCATGCGGTAGGAGCCGGCGGCAGTGGAGTCGGCGAGCGTCGGCTTCCAGGCGTTCTTGCGCTCCATCTTCTCCATGGGGGTGCAGGTGCCCCGGTAGAGGTAGCCGGCCGACTGCTTGGTGGGGGTGCCCCCGCCGGGCTCGCACAGTTCGACGGCGTAGGTGTCGGTGATGTCCTGGCCCGCGGAGGTGGCCGACCAGGCGTAGTCCTGGCCGCGGCCCAGCTGGACGTACATGCCGACGCCCGCGAAGGAGACGCCGCGCGCGCTGATGCCGGGGCCCTGGAGCTCCTGCTGCATCAGGAGCTGCGGCGCGAAGTAGCCGGTCTGCGGCCCGAAGACGGCGACGGGGTTGCCGCTTGCCGTGTGCTTGCCGGAGACCAGCAGGGCGTTCGACATGCCCTTCTTGTGGCCGTCGGCCCGGAAGAGATCGGGCGGCAGGACGCCCTTGTCGTACATGCCCTGCAGCGGCTTCAGCTTCTTCGGGGCGGTGACCGGGTCCTTGGCGCCGCTCTTCGCGCCGCCCGTACGGTCGTACACGAGCTGCTCGCGCTCGACCGAGCCCGGGTCGGGCAGGGCGGTGCCGCGCGCCTTCTCGGGCTTGCCCGCGTACGGGAAGCTCGTGCCGTCGTGGATGGTCTGGACGGCCTCGGGGTCGTTGCGGGCGCGGAAGGACTCCCAGACCTTCGTGCCCTGCTCGACGCCGTACTTCTGCTGGGACTTCAGCAGGGAGAGCGCGGACTCTACCTCTCCGCCGCCGCCGTTGCCGAAGAGCCCGCCGACCACGGAGGCCAGCGCGATCATGTCGGTGATCTTGAAGGGCTCGATCTCGCCGGCGTTGGTGATGGCGTCGATCTTGCCGGTGAGGACGTACTCGCCGGGGAAGTAGCGGCCGTTCTTGGACTTCACCCGGTAGGCGTTGAGCCCGTCGATGTAGGCCTGCGCGTCCTCCATGGCCTGCTTGCCGCGCTCGCCCTGGGTCGTCCTGATGTACTCGACCTGCTTCTCCAGGTCCTCCTCGGTGTACGGGGCCTGCGGCCAGAACTGCTGCTCCAGGCCCTGGTTGGCGAGGGCGCCGCCCGCGAACGAGGTCAGCTGACCGCGGCCGATGTGCCGGAACAGGTCGATGAGCCAGAGCCGGTCCTGGCCCGCGGCGAAGCCCGCGCCGAACTCGGTGCCGTAGCGCGTGGTGCCCTTGATGTGGGGGATGCCGTGCTGCTTGTCCCGGGTGATCGTCACGTCGTCGCGCGGCCTGGTCACGGAGGCGGCCTGACCCTCGCCGACCCCGAAGGACGCGTCGTCGAAGAAGTCGCTCAGCTTGTCGTCGCTGAGCGACGGATAGCCGGAGGACAGCGCGTCGTAGGGGCCCAACTGGTCGTCGGCGTGCGCGGGTTGGGTGCCGAGGAGCCGGTGGGCGAGGATCTCGGCGAGCGTCGCGTTGCCGTTGGCGCCGGGCGGCAGGATGTCCGCGCACCGGCCCCCGCAGTAGTCGGTGACCTCCTCCCGCGGGGCCGGGTCCCGCGGTGCCGCGGCGGCCCCCGGCAGCGGCGCGAGGAGCGCGGCGCCGAGCGCGAGCACCGCCCCCGCCGTGAGAGTTCTGAGCCTGACGTTGCCTCGTCGCATGGGTGCTCCTGACGGATCCAGCGGAAGACCGATGCGGCGGAGGCTACTGGCGAGTTGGCGGCGCGGAAAGATGAACATACGTCGCCTTTTCCGAATCACCACAACGCGCCCCCGTTGTGTGGGCATCACACCAGCTCACCAGGGCAGGCGAAAAAGAGTCGCGCGATGAGGGAGCCGAATCGCGTGTCGATACGTCTACTCGGCGACGTCGTTTCGAATCGGTCGACATCGACGCCGGCGAATGCGGAACACGGGTACCAGTACGGAAGTACGTGTGACGGAGGTGCAGGGCGATGGCCGGATTCCGGAGTCTCGCGAGACAGGTGCGTGATCCGCAGAGCGATCTGGCGCTGCGGCGCTACTCGCTGCGCAAGTGCCTGGAGAGGTTCGCCCCCTATGGCCACCGGGCCACCTGGGACCACTTGTGCACCCGGGCGGGGTTCGGGCCGCAGGACAGGTCCCCGGACCCGGCGCGCCTCGTGGCGGCGCTGACCGAACTGGAGGCGGCGCGGGCGGTGTGGCTCGCCTACGAGGCGGGCTTCGCGGAGCGCCGCCGCAAGGAGAAGCACGACGGGCTCAGGCGGCCGGGCAGTGTCGACGACTGGCACCGCTGCACCTGGGGCGGGTTCGGCATCGCCTGGTGCGACGACCCCGACATCCATCCGCACCAGCCCCTCGCCGAGGTCCTGCGCCGGCTCATCGCGGCGCTGGAGCGGGCGCCGGGCGCGGCCTGCCCGGTCTGCGCGGACACCGACCTGGTCTGGCGGCACGGCCTGGCGCACGAGCCGTCCTCGGGCGCGGTCTGCACGGGCTGCGGCATCGTCGTGCCCGCCCCCGTCCTCACCCCGGACGCGGTGGCGCAGGCCCAGGCGCGGCGGCTGCGGCCGCTGGTGTCGGCGTGAGGTGGGGCGTGGCGTCGATCGAGGTCAGGGGGTTTTCACGTCCGTGTGGATCGACAGCTTGAACTGGGCGTGCATCAGCGGCGTGGGACGCTTCACGTCTCCCGCGCCGCGTGCCGAGACCTTCAGGCCGAGCGGCGTGCCCGGGTGCACGAACATCTGCCAGAGGTAGGTGCGGTACTGCCCACCTCTGGTCGGTGTCGCGTCGGTCGTGGCGGTCGAGTCGTACCCGGTGGACAGGTTCAGCGGGTCCCTGACGTAGCGCGCGCGGAACTCCGTCGCCTTGGCGTCCGGCTCCCAGAAGACCATCGCCGAGAGCAGCCCCCAGCCCTCGTGGCTGGGCCAGATCAGCCCCGAGCGGGCGTCGGGGAACGCGGAGGGCGTGGTGGTGCCCTGTGCGGTGCCGCCCTGGGACGGGTCGTGCATGTGCCACGGGTCGTAGGACTCGTCTCCCGCGCCGTACGGAAAGCGCACCAGGTGGTAGCCGTCGCTGTCGTACTTGACGGCCTGCCGGCCGTGGCGTGCGGCGTCCCACAGCAGCGAGCAGATGACAACGGACATCGGCCTCTCCCCCGATCGGCGTCGGCGTGCTCCGCGAACTCCCTTGCCTACAGGACACGTTGAGGCCCGGACCACGGTCGCGGCTAGACGTAGCACAGGGAAAATCCGGTGGTCATGCCATTTCGCGGCAGGCGAGAGTGTGCGGCGATGACGGACACCGCGAAACCCTGAGGAGAACGGTCCATGTCGACGCTGCGCGTCACCGCCGAGGTACTGACGATCCACGAGCATCCGGGCGCCGACGCCCTCGAACTGGCCCAGGTGGGCCTGTACCGCGCGGTCGTCGCCAAGGGCGTCTACCGCACCGGTGAGAGCGCGGTGTACATCCCCGAGCAGTCGGTGCTGCCTGCCGAACTCATCGCGGAGCTCGGGCTCACGGGGCGCCTTGCGGGCGGCAACCACGACCGGGTCAAGGCGGTGCGGCTGCGCGGTGAGCTGTCCCAGGGCATCGTGTGCCGGCCGGCCGCGCTGGCCGACGTCGACCTGGCGCGGGCGGCGGCCGAGGGCACGGACTTCGCGGAGCTCCTCGGGATCACCAAGTGGGTGCCGCCGGTGCCGCCGACAATGAACGGCGAGGTGGTGGCGGCGCCGGACCTGCTGCCGTGGGTCGACATCGAGAACATCCAGCGCTACCCGGACGTCTTCGAGCCCGGCGAGCCGGTCGTCGTCACCGAGAAGCTGCACGGCTCGGCCTGCCTGGTCACCTACGTCGCCGGGAGCGAGAGCGTGTACGTCTCCTCGAAGGGCCACGGCGCCAAGTCGCTCGCCCTGCAGGAGGACCCGCGCAACCTGTACTGGCGGGCGGTCCACGGTCACGGCGTCGCGGCCGTGGCGGCGAAGCTCGCGGAGCGGCTCGGGGCGCGCCGGGTCGGTGTCTTCGGCGAGGTGTACGGCGCGGGGGTGCAGGACCTCGGCTACGGCGCGGACGGCCGGCGCGACACGCTCGGGTACGCGGTGTTCGACGTCAGCGCGGAGATCGACGGCGGCCAGGTCCGCTGGCTCGACGCCCACGAGCTGCTCGACGGTGAACTGCCCCTGGTGCCCCGGCTGTACGAGGGCCCCTACGACACCGCGCGCGTCCTGGAGCTCGCGACGGGCCGCGAGACCGTCTCCGGGCAGGAGCTGCACCTGCGCGAGGGCGTGGTGATCCGGCCCGCCGTGGAGCGGTACAGCCCGGTGACCGGCGGCCGGGCCATAGCGAAGGCGGTCAGCCCGGCCTATCTGACCCGCAAGGGCGGCACGGAGTACGAGTGATCCGCCCCGGCGCCCGCGCCGTGTCCGCCCCCGTCCCGCCCCCGGTCGGCGTCAGCCGCTGCGGGGGCGGCGCTCCACAAGGAGCCGGGAGCCGCTGTGCCGCTCGCCGAAGACGTCGTCGGGGTTGGAGAGCACGCAGGTGTCCAGGGAGAGGCAGCCGCAGCCGATGCAGTCGGTGAGGTGGTCGCGCAGCCGGCCCAGCTGCTTGATCCGCTTGTCCAGCTCCGAGCGCCAGCCCTCCGAGAGGCGCGCCCAGTCCTCGCGGGTGGGCGTGCGCTCCTCGGGCAGCGAGTCGAGGGCCGCACGGATCGTGGCGAGCGGGATGCCCACGCGCTGGGAGGCGCGGATGAAGGCGACGCGGCGCAGCGTGTCCCGGTGGTAGCGGCGCTGGTTGCCGGAGGTGCGACGGCTGGTGATGAGGCCCTTGGACTCGTAGAAGTGCAGGGCGGAGACGGCGACGCCGCTGCGGTCGGCAAGCCGGCCGACGGTGAGTTCGTGGACCTTCTCGGGGATCTGGGGCACGCCCCAAACCTACTGGCTGGTCCGTTGACACGCGTCGGCCCGCACCGCATGCTGAGCAAGCGCTTAGTCTGCGTAGGCTCTGCGTACGTTTCCGCATGCGTGACCGCATGAGCATCTGCATACGTCTAGGAGGCCAGGGACATGGCGGAGCCGAAGATCTTCACGTCGGCCGAGGAACTGCGCGCGGGGGTCGGCGGGCAGCTCGGGTACAGCGACTGGCTGGAGATCGACCAGAAGCGGATCGACCTCTTCGCCGAGGCCACCGGCGACCACCAGTGGATCCACGTGGACGCGGAGAAGGCGGCGCAGGGCCCCTTCGGGACGACCATCGCGCACGGCTATCTGACCCTGTCGCTGCTGCCGAGCCTGGTGCCGCAGATCATGCGCGTCGAGAACATGAAGATGGGCATCAACTACGGCACCGGCAAGGTCCGTTTCCCCTCTCCGGTGCCGGTCGGCTCGCGGCTGCGCGCGACCGCGGAGCTCACCGACGTCACGCCGACCAAGGACGGCGGCGTCCAGGTGACGGCGAAGGTCACCGTGGAGCGCGAGGGCTCCGACAAGCCGGCGTGCGTGGCCGAGTCGGTGTCGCGCTACTACTTCTGAGGGGTCTGAGGGGTCTGAGGGCTCTGGGGTCTGGGGGGTCTGGCCCGGCGGGCCCGGCGGTCCTACGCCCGGGGCTCCGCGGGCCGTGCGCCCACCATCCGCAGCACGAGGTCGGCGTAGAGCGCGCCGACCTCGTCGGGCGTCCGGTGGCCCGCCACGTTGAACCAGCGGGCGACGTCGATGCAGAGCGAGAGCACCGCCAGCGTGGTGCCCGGCACGTCGGGGACGTCGAACTCCCCCGCCCGCACACCGTCGTTGATGATCTCGCGCACGGCCGCGTCCGACTCGCGGCGCAGCGCGACGATCTCCGTGCGGTGCTCCTCGCCGAGCGCGTCCAGCTCGTACTGCACGACCCGCGCGGTCATGTGGTGCGCGGCGTGCCAGCCGACGAAGGACCGCACCGCCGCCGCGAGCCGCCCGGCGGCGTCGCCCTCGCCGTCCGCCGCGGTGCGCAGGATGGCCAGCGCCTTGTCGTGGCCGATCCGGCTGATGCGGTGGAGCAGCTCTTCCTTCGTCTTGTAGTGGATGTAGAGCGCGGCGGGGCTCATGCCGGCGCGGCCCGCGATGTCCCGGGTGGTCGTCGCGTGATAGCCGCGCTCGGCGAAGGCCTCGACGGCGGCGACCAGCAGCCGCCTGGCCGCGTCGGGGCTCACCTCGCCCCACGGCTGCTCCTCGCCGCCGGTCTCCTCCGCCGCGCTCATCGCCCACTCCTTCGTGCCTGACCCCGGTCTGCCCGGGATGGACACCTTACCCCGCAGGGTGAGCAAGCGCTTAGGGAGCGGGGGCGCGGGGAGCGGGTCAGGCGACGGGCTTGAAGGGGTCGTGGTCGGCGAGGATCTTCTCCAGGCGGGCCTGGTCGACCCGGCTCACGATCTGGTCGGCCTCCTGCCGGTCCCTGACCACCTTGGCCAGGGTGAACGCGGAGGTCGTCAGGTACAGGACGGAGACGGCGAGGAAGGCGCGGATCCAGCCGCTGACGTCGAGGCTGTAGATGCCGATCGCCGTCGCGGCGAGCGCGAAGGCGAACGACGCGATCGCCTGGCCGTAGTAGGCGGCGGTGTTCTGCTGCTTGACCGGAGTTTCGCTCATGGGCACAGCCTGTACGGGCGGCGGCGGCGCCACATCCGTCGCCGTACTCACCTCACGTACTCAGCTGTCGTACTCACTTCACGTACTCAGCTGTAGCACTCACTTCACGCGCGCACCTCACGCGTCCGACTCCCGTGCGCCTTGCCGCCGTCAGAAGGCGGAGACCCCCGTTAGCGCGCGGCCGATGACGAGCTTCTGGATCTGGCTGGTGCCTTCGTAGAGGGTCATCACGCGTGCGTCACGCAGCAGTTTGCCCGCCGGGTACTCGTCGATGTAGCCGTAGCCGCCGAAGACCTGCAGGGCGTTGTTGGCGGCGCGCACGGCGGCCTCCGAGGCGAACAGCTTGGCCTTGGAGGACTCCGTGGCGAAGGGCAGGCCCCGGTCGATGAGGTCGGCGACCCGCCAGGTCAGCAGGCGCGCGGCGTCCACGTCCACCGCGATGTCGCTGAGCAGCTCCTGGACCAGCTGGTGGTGGGCGATGCTCTTGCCGAACTGCTCGCGCTCACCGGCGTAGCGGACCGCGGCGTCGAGCGCGGCCTGCGCGATGCCCACGCAGCCCGCGGCGACCGACATGCGCCCCTTGGCGAGGGCCGACATGGCGACGGAGAAGCCCTTGCCCTCGGGCGCCAGCATCGCCGAGGCCGGCACGCGGACGTCCTCCAGGACGAGTTCGGCGGTGGCCTGGCCGCGCAGGCCGAGCTTGCCGTGCAGGGTGCGGCGGGTCAGGCCGGGCGTGTCGGTGGGCACCAGGAAGGCGGTGACGCCCTTGTGGCCCGGGGCGTCGCCGGTGCGGGCGAAGAGCAGGACGACGTCGGCCCAGGTGCCGTTGGTGATGAACATCTTGGTGCCGTTGACGACGTAGGAGTCGCCGTCGCGCACGGCCTTCGTCGTCAGGCTGCCCGCGTCGGAGCCGGTGCCCGGCTCGGTGAGCCCGAAGCACCCCACGTACGCACCGGAGGTGAGCCCCGGCAGCCACTGCCGCTTCTGCTCCTCGCTGCCCCAGTGCGCGACGGTCTTGGCGACCAGGCCGAGCGAGACCGAGACGATGCCGCGCACCGAGGAGTCGCCGCGCCCCAGCTCCTCGGTGACCAGGCAGTACGCGAGGTGGTCGCCGCCCGAGCCGCCGTACTCCTCGTCGATGGTGAGCCCCAGGAAGCCGACCTCGCCGAGCTTCTTCACGAGGGACCGGTCGACGCTCTCGGCGCGGTCCCACTCCACGACGTGCGGAGTGATCTCGCGGGCCACGAAATCCTCGGCAAGCCGGCGGACGGCGGCCTGCTCGTCGCTGAGCTCCAGGTTCATGGCGGACACCTCTCACGTCGGGTTACGGCGGGTTACTCGAACGGACGTCGCGCGGACGTCGAGTTTTAAATTAGCACTGCTAGTTTGTGGCGGCAGCCCTACTATGTGCCGCATGGCCCGACCGCGCAAGCCCCTCCTCAGCCGCGAACGCATCGTCGACACGGCCCGCGCTCTCGTGGACTCCGAGGGACTCGCGGCCGTCTCCACGCGCCGCCTCGCCGCCGAGCTCGGCGTCAGCGGGCCCTCGCTCTACAACCACTTCAGCACCAAGGACCAGATCCTCGAGGCGGTCGCCGACTCGGTGAGCGCGCAGGTCGACCTGTCGATGTTCGAGCCGTCCGACGGACGCGACTGGCGTACGGCGCTGCACGACTGGGCGGTCTCCTACCGGGCCGCGCTCACGCTGCACCCGAACATCGTTCCGGTGCTGGCGAGCGGGCCGGGGCGGCGGCCCGCCGGACTGCGGCTCGCCGACGCGGTGTTCGGGGCGATGGTCGACGCGGGCTGGCCCGCCGCGCAGGCCACGTCCATCGGCGCACTGATGCGGTACTTCATCATGGGCTCCGCGCTCGGCTCGTTCGCCGGGGGCTTCGTGGACGACGAGGCGGCGTACGACCCCGCCGATTACCCGCACCTGGGCCAGGCCCATCTCCTCGCCGACCGCCAACAGGTCATCGACGAGCGGGCCTTCGAGGCGGGCCTGCGGGCGCTGCTCGACGGGCTCGCGCTGCAGTACGAGCAGGTGCGGGTGCGGGCCTGACGGGGTCCCGTCCGTGGGGCACGGTTCGGTGCGGGTCACCGCTCGGTGCGGGTCACCGTTCGGTGCGGGGGCCCGATCAGACCCCATCCCCCGTCCCCCGCCCCCGTCCGTGGGTCACCGTTCGGTGTGGGCCGAAGTGTTCCTGCGCCATCCTGGACGTATGAGATCCGGCCCCTCGAAGAACGCCGTCGCCCCCGTCCTCGCCTCCCTCGCCGTCCTGTTCGCGGACGAGACGCGGGCCGCCTGCCTGCTCGCGCTGCTCGACGGGCGGGCCTGGACGGCCGGTGAGCTGGCCCGGCACGCGGGCGTCGCCCCGTCGACGGCCAGCGAGCACCTGGGCCGGCTGGTCGCCGGTGGCCTGCTCGCCGAGGAGCGGCAGGGGCGGCACCGCTATCTGCGGCTGGCCGACGAGCGGGTCGCCCAGCTCGTCGAGGATCTCGCCGCCCACGCGGCGCCGGGCGCGCGGACCGCGCCCCGCACGCTGCGCGAGGCGGGCGCGGCCGGCGCGATGGCGCGGGGCCGCACCTGCTACGACCACCTGGCGGGGCGCCTCGGCACCACGATCACCGGCGCCATGACGGACCGCGGGCTGCTGCGGCAGGACACCGGGTTCGCCCTGACCGACCGGGGCGTGGCCTGGTTCGGGGAGCTGGGCATCGCGCTCGCGTCCGGCGGCCGGCGGCCGCTGGCCCGGTCCTGCCTGGACTGGACGGAGCGCAGGCCGCACCTGGCCGGGCTCGCCGGGGCCGCGCTGTGCCGGCACGCGCTGGCCGAGGGCTGGTGCGAGCGGATCGGCTCGGAGCGCGCCGTACGGGTCACGCCGTCCGGGACGCGGGCCTTCGCGGCGCACCTCGGGATCAAGGGCTTGTAGGGCGGGGTCGCCCATCGCACCGACCCACAGACCCCACAGACCCCACCGGAAGGTGTCAGCCCGTGATGACGCGGTCCACCGCCGCCGCGACGATCGCGTCGCGCTCGGCCTCCGAGAGCACGTCCGGCAGGGTGAGCTGCTCGACGATCAGCCAATTGAACGTGAGGTACAGCAACTTGACCGCCATCGCGTCGCCCGGAAGGCCGGAGGCCTCGTGGTACGCGAGGTTGGCGTCGAGGTCGGCGCGGACGCGCTCGGTGAGGACGGCGCGCAGTTCGGGGCGCCGGGTCGCCTCCAGGCGGAGTTCGAGCAGGGCCAGATATCCCGTACGGAAGCCGCTGACCCGGCCGACGACCTCGCGCATCAGCTCGGCGTAGGTCTCCTTGTCCGGCGTGGCGGTGCGCTGCCGCTCGATCTCGGCGGCGCCCGGCGTGAGCCGCTCGTACACCCGGGCACCCGCCTGGGTCAGCAGGTCGTCCCGGTTGCCGAAGTAGTTGGACGCGGTGCCGGTGGGCACGGCGGCCTCGGCGTCCACGGCCCGGAAGGTCAGCCCCCGGGCACCCTCCCGGGCCAGCACCTCGATGGCGGCGTCGACCAGGGCAGCCCGCCGACCGTCGTTCCTGCGCACCATTGCCACCACTCCATCTGCAGTACTACGTTGGGACCACTACGGTAGCAGTACTACAGGAGGGGTGAATCGCAGCCGCGCGATGAGCCGCAGACAGGGACAAGGGTCGACGGGAATCATGCGGTGAGTGCCGAAACGTTCGGGTTCTCTGCGCATGGCTTTCTCCCGTCCGGTCCCCGCCGCCCGTCCCCCGGATTCCGCCCGCGCGACATCCGGCTCCCCCTCCCGTCGTCCGCCGCCGCGCCCCCAGCTCCTCGCCGCCGTCGCCGCCACGGTCACCGTCGTCATGTGGGCCTCCGCCTTCGTGTCGATCCGCAGTGCGGGCTCCGCGTACTCCCCCGGCGCGCTGGCGCTCGGGCGGCTCGTCGCCGGGGCGGTGACGTTGGTGGCCGTCTGGGCGGTGCGCAGGGAGGGGCTGCCGCCACGGGCCGCCTGGCCGGGGATCGCCGTCTCCGGGCTCCTGTGGTTCGGGGTGTACATGGTCGTCCTCAACTGGGGTGAGCAGCAGGTCGACGCGGGCACCGCCGCGCTGCTCGTGAACATCGGCCCCCTCCTCGTCGCCCTGCTCGGCTCGCGGCTGCTCGGCGACCCGCTGCCGCCGCGGCTGCTCGCGGGCATGGCCGTCTCGTTCGCGGGCGCGGCCGCCGTCGGCTTCTCGATGTCCGGCGAGGGGCGCGCCTCACTCCTCGGCGTGGCGCTCTGCCTGACGGCGGCCGTGGGGTACGCCGCCGGCGTCGTCGCGCAGAAGCCGGGCTGGGCAGCGCGAGCGCGCTGCAGGTGACGACTTTCGGCTGCCTGACGGGTGCGGTCCTGTGTCTGCCGTTCGCGGGGCAGTTGGTGACCGACCTGCGCCACGCGCCGGCCTCCGCGACCCTCAACATGGTCTATCTGGGCGTCTTTCCCACCGCGCTCGCCTTCACCACGTGGGCGTACGCACTGGCCAGGACGACCGCGAGCCGGATGGGCGCGACGACGTACGCCGTGCCCGCCCTGGTCGTCCTGATGTCGTGGCTGGCGCTCGACGAGGTGCCGGGGGCGGTCACCCTGGGCGGCGGGGCGCTCTGCCTCGCGGGGGTCGCGGTGGCTCGATCCCGCCCCCGCGCCCGGTCCGGCGACGTTCCGGAGGCCTCCACCCCCAGCAGGTAGATGTACCCTGCATCCGTCCCGTCGGATGCCGGGCCGCGGAGGCCGCATGCGTTAATACCGGACGCCGGATGTAGGGGATACAAGTACAGAACGCGGGGGTGGCCGTGGGGCACGCTACGGATGCGCTGGACGCCGGGGGCTCGACCGGTGGCACGGGACGGGTGGCCGGGATGCCGCATGCCCGCGCCTTCGCCGCGCAGGTGTTGCGCGGGTACGCGCAGGTCACCTTCCTGCCGAGCGCCGCGGCGGGCACCCTCTTCTGTCTCGCGCTCTTCGCGGCGGGCTGGGAGTACGGGCTCTACGGCCTGGGCGGCGCCGCCGTCGGCACGGCCACGGCACGGCTCCTGGGCGTGGACCACGACCGCGTCGCGGTCGGCCTCGAAGGCTTCAACGCCTGCCTGACGGCGCTCGGTTGCGCCGTCTTCCTCGGCGCGGAGCACCTCTCGACCGCGCTGCTCGCGGTCGCGGGCTGTGTGGTCGTCACCGTCGTGACGGCGGCCGTGGTGCGGCTGTTCGGGGTCTGGGGGCTGCCCTCGCTCACCCTGCCGTTCTGCCTGGTCGCCTCCGCGACCACGGTCGCGGCGCCCGGTTTCCGGCGGGTGTGGCACCACGGCGAGGGCCTGGCCGCGCTCGCGGCGCCCGCGTCGGGGCCGGCCTCCCTCCAACCGGACGACCTCGGCCGGGGGTTCCTCGCCGGCTTCGGCCAGATCTTCTTCATGTCCCAGTGGTACGTGGGCGCCCTGCTGCTGCTCGGCTTCCTCGTCGCAGGACCCCGCGTGGCCGCCGTGGCGAGCCTGGGCAGCGCCGTCGGCATCGCCACGGGCTGGGCGCTGGGCGCGCCCGCGGCGCGGATCGCCGACGGCACGTCGGGATACAACGCCGTCCTCGTGACCCTCGCCTTGTGCGGGGTCTTCCTGCCCGCGCGGCCGGCGACGCTCACGTACGCGCTCGTGGGCGCCGCCACCGCGACGGCGCTCGGCCCCGCGGTGGCGGCGTTCGCCGCGCCGTCCGGCGGCCACGCCTTCACGTGGCCGTTCGTGCTGACGACCCTCGTGTTCCTGGCGGCGGCCAGGTCCTTCCCCCGGCTCACCGTGCCGGCGGCGGAGGGCTGACCGCCGGCCGGCTAGATCCGGTCAGAAGACGACCAGCGCCCGGCCGCCCTTGCCCGCGACCATGTTGTCGAAGGCGGCCGGGATGTCGTCGAGAGCGATCCGGTCGGTCACCAGGGCGCCGAGGTCGAGCCGGCCCGCGCGGACGTGTTCGGCGAGGATCGGCAGGTCGACCGCCGGGTCGCAGTTGCCGTACACGCAGCCGGAGAGCGTCCTGCCCCAGTGGAAGAGCTCCAGGGCGTTGAAGGTGACCTGCTGCTCCTTGCCGCCGATGCCGACCACGGTGGTGCGGCCGCCACGCCGGGTCGACTCCCAGGCCGTACGGATCGTCACCGCACGGCCCACGCACTCCACGGCCACGTCGACGCCCTGGCCGCCGGTGAGCCTGCGGATGTCCTTGGCCGTCGTCTCCGAGGCCACCACGTACTCCGTGGCGCCCGCAGCGCGGGCCAGCTCCTCCTTCTCCGGGGAGACGTCGACCGCGACGATCGGCCCCGCCCCCGCGATCCGCGCCGCCTGCAGCGTGGCGAGGCCCACCCCGCCGACGCCGAAGACCGCCACGCTCTCGCCCGCCCTGACCCGCGCCGCGTGGTGCACGGCGCCGTACCCGGTCAGGACGGCGCAGCCGAGCAGGGCCGCGTCGGTGAGCGGGACGCCGTCCGGCACCGGCAGGACGCAGCCCGCCGCGACCACCGTCTCCTCGGCGAACGCGGCGACGTTCAGGCCGGGGTGGAGGTCGGTGCCGTCGGAGCGCCGGGCGTAGACGTCCGCGGCGCCCGCGAGCGCGTTGCCGCAGAGCCACACCTCGCCGAGCGTGCAGGCGTGACAACTGCCGCAGGACGGCGCCCAGTTCAGGACGACGCCGTCGCCGGGGGCGACATGGGTGACGCCCTCCCCGACGGAGACCACGGTGCCGGCGCCCTCGTGGCCGAGGACGGCGGGCACCGGGACCCGCATCGTGCCGTTGGTCAGGGACAGGTCGGAGTGGCAGACCCCGGCTGCGGCGAGGCGCACCCGGACCTGGCCGGGACCCGGCTCCGGCAGGTCGATCTCGGCGATCTCCAGCGGGGAGCCGACGGCGGGGAGGATGGCGGCGCGGACCACGTTCACGTACTCCTTGGGGAAGTTGGCGGGCTGGGGCGGGGCTCAGGACCCAGGTGCGGTCGTGCGGGTCAGAACTGCAGGGACTTCGTCTGCAGGTACTCGGTCAGACCGTGCGCGCCCAGTTCGCGGCCGACGCCCGACTGCTTGTAACCGCCGAAGGGGGCCAGGGGGTTGAAGCTGCCGCCGTTGATGTCGACCTGACCGGTGTCCATGCGGCGCGCGAAGGCGACGGCCTCCGCGTCGTCGGCCGCCCACACGGCGCCCGCGAGCCCGTACACGGTGCCGTTGGCGATGCGCAGGGCGTCGTCCTCGTCCTCGTACCGGATGATCGAGACGACCGGGCCGAAGATCTCCTCCTGGGCGATGGTCATCTCGGGCGTGACGTCGGCGAAGACGGTCGGCTGGACGAAGTAGCCCTTGTCCTGCGGGGCTTCGGGGCCGCCGGCCACGATCCGGGCGCCCTCCTCGACGCCCTTCTCGATGTAACCGCGCACGCGCGCCTGCTGCTTGGCGTTGACGACGGGGCCGATGCGCGGGCCGTACTTGGCGGCCGCGGCGGCGGCGAGCTCGACCGCCTCCTCGTAGCGGTCGGTGTGGACCAGCATGCGGGTCCAGGCGCTGCACGTCTGGCCGGAGTTGGACATGACGTTGGCGACGCCGACGTTCACGGCCTTGGCGAGGTCGGCGCTCGGCAGGATGACGTTGGCGGACTTGCCGCCGAGCTCCAGCGCGACGCGCTTGACGGCCGCGCCCGCGGTGGCGCCGATCTGCCGGCCGACGGCGGTGGAGCCGGTGAACGAGACGAGGTCGACGCCCTCGTGTTCCGCGAGCGCCTGGCCCGCGACCGGACCGAGCCCGGTGACCAGGTTGAAGACGCCCGCGGGCACGCCCGCCTCGTGCACCGCCTCGGCGAAGAGCTGGGCGGTGAGCGGGGTGTCCTCGGCGGGCTTGAGCACCACCGTGCAGCCCGCGGCGAGGGCGGGCGCCACCTTGTTGACGATCTGGTGCAGCGGGTAGTTCCAGGGCGTGATCGCGCCGACCACGCCGACCGGCTCCAGATAGACGGTGGAGTTGCCCACCTGCTCCTGGAAGGGGTGGGTCGCGGCGAGCTCGGCGTACGAGCCGGAGACCAGGATCGGCACGCCGGCGTGCACGGCCTCGGAGAAGGCGAGGGGCGCGCCCAGCTCGGCGGTGACGGTCTCGGCGATCTCGTACTTGCGGGCGACCAGACGGTCCCGGAGGGCGCCGATCAGGGCGGCGCGCTCGGCGGGCGGCGTGGCGGCCCAGCCGGGCAGGGCGGCGCGGGCGGCCCGCACCGCGGCGTCGACGTCCTCCGCGGTGCCCGCCGGGACCTGGCCCACGGGCTCTTCGTCGGCCGGGTTCAGGACCGTGATGGTGTCGGTGCCCGCGGCCGGGCGCCAGGCACCGTCGATGTACATCCCCTCGTGGGCCTTCATCGCGTTCCTCCAGTTAGTCGTCGGCGCCCCCAAACTAGCGCTGATAGTTTTCGGACACCAGGGGGGTCCGCGCCGGCCGGTGCCATCCGGCGCTCCCTCACGCCCATGTTCCGTGCCATCCGGTGCGCCCCCACGCCCGCGTACCGTGCCATCTGGTGCGCCCCCGCGCCCGTGTGCTGAGGTGCACAGCGTCCCGCAAAACCCGCGACACCGCCCCGGAGGGTGATCGTGCGCAGCTTGACCTTCGTCATCGGCACGGGCCGCAGCGGCTCCACCGCCCTCTCCCGCATCCTCAGCACCCACCCCGACGTGCTCAGCCTCAACGAGTACATGGCCTCGGTCGGCGACGCGGCCTTCCCCGAGGGGCGGCTGTCCGGCGCGGAGTTCTGGGAGACGCTCTTCCGGCCCACCCCGTACTTCGCGGGCATGCTCCGCAGCGGGGTGCTGATGCCGGAGTTCCTCTACACCCGCAGGCCAGGGCGGTACGCGGCCGGGACCACCGGCATCCCCGCGCTCTCCCTGATGGTGCTGCCCCACCTCACCGACGATCCCGACGCCCTCCTCGACGAGCTCCGCGCGGCGGTCGTCGAGTGGCCCGTCCGTACCGCCCCGCGCCATCACGAGGCGCTCTTCGCGCTGCTCGGCGAACGGTTCGGCCGCACGGTCACGGTGGAGCGCTCGGGGTACTCGACGGGCTGGGCGCCGGGGCTGCGCGCCGCCTTCCCGTACGCGCGGTTCGTGCACCTGCACCGGGACGGGCCGGACTGCGCCCTGTCCATGAGCCGCCACCCCGGGTACCGCGTGATCACACTGATGCGGGAGATCGCGGAGCGGACGGGGGTGGAGCACCTGGCGGATCTGACGGCCGAGCAGGTGCGGTCCCTGCCGCCGGATCTGGCACCCCTGCTCGGTGAGCGGTTCGACGCGGCCCTCGTACGCGACCGCGATCTGCCCCTGCGCCGCTTCGCCGACCTCTGGTCCGAACTGGTCGGGGATGGCGTCCACTTCCTCGACGGGCTGCCCGCCGGACAGGGCATGTCGCTCGCCTACGAGGATCTGCTCGACGCCCCACGCGAGGAGCTGACCCGCCTCGCGGCGTTCGTCGGGGTCGAGCCGGTCCCCTCGTGGCTGGACAGCGCCTGCGCCCACCTCGACGGCAGCCGCCGCGGCTCGGCGCGCAGGCAGCTGACGGCCGCGGAACTGGCGGACGTACGGGAGGGCTGCGCGGCGGGCGCCCGGGCGCTGGCGGGGTCGGGGGCGGAGTCAGGGCCGGGGGCGGGGTCGGGGTCGGAGTCAGAGTCGGGGGCGGAGTCAGGGTCGGGGTCGGGGTCGGGGGCGGCGGCCGGGCGGGGGTGATGCCGCGCGCCGATCGGTTCCGTACCGGGTCGTACCGGGTCGAACCGCGTCCGTACTGGGCCCGTGGTAGGCCCGTGGTGGGCCCGTACCGGGCCCGTAGTGGGCTCGTAGTGGACCCGTACCGGGCTCGAACCGGGCCCGTACTGGGCCCGTACTGGGCTCGAACCGGGGCCGTACCGGGCTCGAACCGCGTCCGTACTGGCCTCCCACGACTCAGGAACGCCCGACAACTCGCTTGTCTCGGTGACCCGTTCGGCCGGCCCCGTCCTCCCCCGCCCCCGGCGGACCGCCCCCGCCCCCGGGAAGCCCGCGCAGACCCAGCCCTGCCCCCACCAGCAGCAGCCCGCCCAGCATCACGAACGGTGCCGCCACTCCGGCGACCCCCGCCACCAGGCCCGCCGACGCGGGGGCCGCGACCTGGCCGAGGCGGTTGCCGGTGAGGCGCAGGGCCAGGGCCGTCGAGCGGGCGCCGTCGGGGGCCGCCTGGACGACGGTCGTCATGGAGAGCGGCTGGCCGACGCCGAGGCAGAAGCCGAGCGCGGCGAGCATCACAGCCAGGCCCCAGACCGGGACGGGCAGCGCCATGGCCGCGCACAGCAGCCCGCCGAGCAGACAGGTGCCGGCAAGCAGTGCGCCGCGGCCGAGGCGGCGGATCATCGGCGTCATCACGAGCCGGCAGGCGATCGTGGCGGCGGCCCGCAACGAGAGCAGCAGGCCGACCGTGGCGGGGGCGATGCCGCGGTGTTCGCCGACCACCGGGAGGTAGGCGGTGAGGATGTCCGTGGCGGAGAGCACGGCGAGGCTGATGAAGATGCCCGCGGGCACGCCCCGGGTGCGCAGGATGCCGAGGACCGGGACGCGCACCGCCCGCTCCGGCGCGGGCCCCGTCCGCCGCCGCTCGATGCGCCACAGCGAGGTGAGCGAGACGGCCGCGACCCCCGCCGCGACGACCAGTGCGAGGGCGCTCGTACGGCCGGTGTCGGCACCGATCAGGGCGCCCGCGGCGATCGGCCCGATCAGCTGGCCGAGGGAGGCGCCGATGGTGAAGTGGCCGAAGTTGCGGTCCTGTTCGGCCGGCGCGGACTGCCGGGCCACGATCGACTGGGCGCCGATCACGAAGCAGAGGTGACCGAGGCCCATCACGCCGCTCCAGGCGGCCATCGCGGCGAGCGAACCCGCCGTACCGCTCAGGGCGCAGCCGCCGGCGATCAGGACGACGCCGAGCGGCAGCAGCGGCGCGCACCGCCCGTGGTCCGTCCGGCGGCCGAGCGGTACGGCGGCGAAGAGCGGCAGCAGGGCGTAGACGCCCGCGATGACGCCGACGGCCCGCTCGTCGGCGCCCAGCGCGAGCGCCCGGTAGGAGACGGCGGGCCGCGCCATCGACACCGCCCCCTGCGCGAAGCCGAAGGCGATGACGAGGCGCAGCAGCCAGCCCCTGGCACCGGGCCCGGACCCCGACCCCGACCCCGACCCTGAGCCTGGAGCCGGTCCGGATGACGCGGTCGGCATCAGATGATGCCGAAGAGGATTCCGGCGCCGAGGACCACCAGCGAGGTGAGCACGGCCCATTTGACGGTGAACTTGGTGTGGTCGCCGAACTCGACCTTGGCCATGCCGACGAGGACGTACACGGCGGGCACCAGCGGGCTCGACATGTGCAGCGCCTGTCCGGCGATGGAGGCGCGGGCGATCTCCAGGGTGGAGACGCCGTGGGCCTGGCCCGCCTCGGCGAGGACCGGCAGGACGCCGAAGTAGAAGCCGTCGTTGGACATGAAGTAGGTGAGCGGGATGGAGAGCAGGCCGGTCACCAGGCCCATCTGCGGGCCCATGCCCTCGGGGATGGCGCCGACGAGCCAGTCGGCCATGTGGTCGACCATGCCGGTGCCGGTGAGCACTCCGGTGAAGACGGCGGCGGCGAAGACCATGCCGGTGACGTTGAGGACGTTCTCCGCGTGGGCGGCGACCCGGGCCTTCTGGTCGGGCATGTGCGGGTAGTTGACGGTGAGGGCGAGCGCGGCGCCGAGCAGGAAGAGGACCGGGATCGGCAGCCACTCCATGATCATGGCGGTGAGCAGCAGGACGGTGAGGGCGGCGTTGAACCAGTAGAGCTTGGGGCGCAGCGTGGCGCGGTGCGGGTCGAGTCCCTGGAACCCGTCGTCGCCGTCCTCGGCGCCCGGCCGGCCCTCGGGGGCGTCCGCGTCGGTGCCGGAGCCGGAGCCCGAGCCGGTGGCGGGCTTCGTGGCGAGCCCGGCGGGCTTCTTCGTGAGCGACGTACGCCCCTCGCCGCCGCCCGCGGTGCCCGCGCCGACCAGCACCGTCTCGTCGGCGGTCTCCTTCTCCAGGACCTCGTCGAGCGACAGGACGCCGAGCCGCCTGCGCTCGCGCAGACCCAAGGCGTACGCGAGGACGAAGACCGCGACCAGGCCCACGGCGAGCGCCGGGATCATGGGGACGAAGATGTCGGTCGCGTCGACCTTGAGCGCGGTCGCGGCGCGGGCCGTGGGGCCGCCCCAGGGCAGCGTGTTCATGACGCCGTTGGCGGTCGCGGCGACGCCGGTCATCACGACGAGGCTCATCTTCAGGCGCCGGTAGAGCGGATACATCGCCGACACCGTGATCATGAAGGTGGTCGAGCCGTCGCCGTCGAGCGAGACGATCGCGGCGAGCACGGCGGTGCCGATCACGATGCGCACCGGGTCGGCCTTGCAGAAGCGCAGGATGCCCCGGACGATCGGGTCGAACAGGCCGACGTCGATCATGACGCCGAAGTACACGATGGCGAACATGAGCATGGCCGCGGTGGGCGCCAGATTGCCGACGCCGTCGAGGACGTAGTCCCCGAGGTGGGCCCCCTTCCCGACGAACACGCAGAAGAGTGCGGGGATCAGCACCAGGGCCGCGATCGGCGACATCTTCTTCATCATGATCAGCACCAGGAAGGTGGCGATCATGACGAATCCGAGGATTGTCAGCATGGGGGCTACCTCACGTTCACCATCGAACTCCCACCAGGTCTGGCGGTCCGGACGACGTTAGGACCCGCTCTCCGGCGTTAACAAGATGTTGACGCGCGAGCAATAAGCGCAAAACTCCTGGTCACGGCCGGGTGCCCACTCAGTCCAGGGACCGCCCCAAGTACGCGTGCAGCAGCTTCCGCGCCTCGTCGACGAGGGCCGCGTCGCCCGACGGTGCGGCGCGGAAGGCCAGCTGGAGGACCGCGTCGACCGCCTCGACGCCGACCAGCATCGTGCGGCGCAACTCCGCGTCGAGCGGGCGGTCCAGGTGGACGGCGAGCAGCGCCGCCACCCGTTCGGCGACCTGGACGTTGGCGTCGGGCATCGCCTCGGGCGCGCAGGGGACGCCGAAGTCGACGAGGCCGAAGCCGGGGACCGTGCGCATCATCGCCAGGTACTCGTCGAAGGCCGCGTCGACGGCGCCGCGCCAGTCGCCGCGCCCGACGGCGGCGACGCGCTCGGTCACGCGCTGCGCGTAGGCGTCGAGGTTGCGGTGGGCGAGGGCGTCGACGAGGGCGCGCTTGTTGCCGAAGAAGCGGTAGACCGAGCCGATCGGGACGCCGGCGCGCCGGGCGACGGCGCGGGTGGTGAGGCCCTCGTAGCCGACCTCGTCCAGGACGGCGGCGCAGGCGTCGAGGATCCGGGTCAGCCGTTCGGCGCTGCGTTCCTGTACGGGGACGCGGCGCATGGAGGCCGGGGACGGCGGGCCGGGTCGCGGGTCCTCGGGCGGGTTCGGGTGGGGCATTCCGGGACAGTAGAGCATCGCTCACCTTCCCGCTTCCTCTTGCGGAAGGAAAAAGTCAATCCTACGGTGTCCCATAGGAATCACTGATGAGGGAGCGGTGCGATGACCGGGGACCACGCAGGCAACGCGGACCGAGCGGACGCGAGCGACGCACGCAAGAGCGCCGAGGGGCTGGCCTACCTCTCCGGCTTCGGCAACGAACACAGCTCCGAAGCCGTGCCCGGCGCCCTGCCGCACGGCCGCAACTCCCCCCAGCGCGCCCCCCTCGGGCTCTACGCCGAGCAGCTGAGCGGCTCGGCGTTCACCGAGCCCCGCGCGCACAACCGGCGCTCCTGGCTCTACCGCATCCGCCCCTCGGCCGCGCACCCCCGGTTCACGCGCGTCGACAACGGCGCGCTGCGCACCGCCCCCTTCGCCGAGTCGGTGCCCGACCCCAACCGGCTGCGCTGGAACCCGCTCCCCGAGCCCGCCCCCGGCACGGACTTCCTCGCGGGCCTGTGGACGCTCGGCGGCAACGGCGACGCGACCCAGCGCACCGGCATGGGCATTCACCTCTACCACGCCAACTCCTCGATGACGGGCCGGGTGTTCAGCGACGCGGACGGCGAACTGCTCGTCGTGCCCGAGCACGGCGGACTGCTCCTGCGCACCGAGTTCGGCCTGCTGCACGCGGAGCCCGGAGAGGTCGCGCTGATCCCGCGCGGCGTGCGCTTCCGCGTGGAGCTCCTCGACGCGAGCGCCCGGGGATACGTGTGCGAGAACTACGGGGCGCCTTTCCAGCTCCCCGACCTGGGCCCGATCGGCGCCAACGGCCTGGCGAACGCCCGGGACTTCCGGGCGCCGGTCGCCGCGTACGAGGACGTCGAGGAACCGGTGGAGGTGGTGAACAAGTTCTGCGGCAACCTCTGGCGGGCGACGTACGACCACTCGCCGCTCGACGTGGTCGCCTGGCACGGCAACCACGTCCCGTACGTCTACGATTTGCACCGCTTCAACGTCATCGGCTCGATCAGCTACGACCACCCGGACCCGTCGATCTTCACGGTGCTCACCTCGCCGTCCGACACCCCCGGCCTCGCCGGCGTCGACTTCGTCGTCTTCGCGCCGCGCTGGCTGGTGGGCGAGGACACCTTCCGGCCGCCGTACTTCCACCGGAACGTGATGAGCGAGTACATGGGCCTGATCGAGGGCGCGTACGACGCGAAGGCAGAGGGCTTCGTGCCCGGCGGCGGTTCGCTGCACAACATGATGTCCGCGCACGGCCCCGACCGCGAGACCTTCGAGAAGGCGTCCGCGGCCGAGCTGCGCCCGCAGAAGATCGACGACGGCCTCGCCTTCATGTTCGAGACGCGCTGGCCGGTGACGGCGACCGAGCAGGCGGCGACCGCGTCCCACCTGCAGCGCGACTACGACGACGTGTGGCAGGGTCTGGAGCGCCACTTCCGTGACTGACTCGGAGAGACCGTGACCGCATTCGCCCCGGACTCGATCGTCCTGAATCGGAAGCTGCCGCTCTGGTATCAGGTGTCGCAGTCGTTGCGCGCCTCGATACTGGGGCGCTCCCCCGACGCCCCGCTCCGGCTGCCCACCGAGGAGCAGTTGGCGGGGCACTACGGGGTGAGCGTGCTGACCATGCGGCAGGCGCTCAAGGAGCTGGAGGACGAGGGGCTGATCACCCGGCACCGGCGGCGCGGCACCTTCATCGAGCCGAGCGCCCGGCGCGGCACCCCGGTCCGGCTGCTGGGCTCGGTCGACGCGATCGTGGCCCAGCAGTCGGGCATGACCACCCGGCTCCTCGACCACGGCACGGTCCCGCTCCCCGCCGAACTCGCCGAGCACTTCCCGGACTCGGCGGAGGTGGCGACGTACCACCGGCTGCGCCGCGACGAGAAGACGGGCGAGCCGACCAACCACGCGCGCAACTACATCCGTCCCGAACTGGCCGCCCGCATCGAGGGCGAGGACCTGGTGCGCTGGCCGATGACGAAGGTGCTGCGCGACGTGGTGGGCGTCCGCATCAGCCGGATCACCGACACCGTCGAGGCCACCCTCGCCGACCCGGAGACCGCACGGCTGCTCGAAGTGCCGCTGCTCAGCCCGATCCTGCACTACACGGGCGTCACCTACGACGAGCACGGCAGGACCCTGGACGTGGCCCGCATCCACTACCGCGGCGACCGCTTCTCCTTCTCGGTCACGCTCGACGCGACGTGACGGGGCCGGCCGCTCCCGTCGTACGATGCCGGACGTGACGCACGACGAAGCGCCGCTGTTGGCGGACCTCATGCCGTGGTCCGTCGCACCGCTCCGGCCGGGCCGCGGGTGGCCGATGGGCCCGGACTCCGCATCCCTGAAGGCCCGTTGGGACGCACTCGTGCGCGCGGCGGGCCAGGACCGCGAGACCCTGTTCCGCCCCACCCGCGCCCGCACCCTGCACACCGCGGTCGCCCAGCTCCCCGGCCACCCCGGCGGCACCGGCCGGCTGGCCCGCGAGAGCGGCCCCTGCCCCGAACCCGTGCGCGTACTGCACGGCCCGTACGACGAACAGTGGCTGATCCCCGACCACCGGCTCCTCGACGTCGCCCGTCCCGAGCTGTGGCGGGTCGCGGGCGAGGGCCAGCTCTTCGCCGTCGAACAGGGCCATGTCCCGGGCGCCGCGGGGCCCGCCGTCCTCGCCTGCGCGGTGCTGCCGGACGGCCGCTCACCGGCCGGGCGGCCGGGCCGCATCAGGCCGCTGTTCCGCCGCCCCGGTGGGCTTGAGCCCAATGTGACGCCCGGGCTGCTCGCGCACCTCTCGGACACGCTCGGGCAGGACGTGACGGCGCCCGCACTGCTCGCCTGGGTGCTGGCGGCCGGGACCGGCTCACCGGCCGGCTGCCGCGTGCCGCTCACCTACGACACCGACGTCTGGGCGCGGGGCGTGCAGCTCGGGCGGCAACTGCTCCGGCTGCAGCTGCGCGGCAACGGCAGTGGCGACCGGCCGAAACTGCCGGGCGGACGCAGGCCGTACGTCCGTTCGCCGCTCCCCGCCCGTCCGCGCACCCTCGCGTACGACGCCGACGAGGAGGTGCTCCTGGTCGGGGACGAGGGCGTCATCTCGCCGGTGCCGAGGGAGGCCTGGGAGTACGAGGTGAGCGGCGTGCGGATCGTCGAGCGGTGGTTCGCCCTGCGCACCGAGGCGGCCGACGCGGGCACCCTGGAGGCGATCCGGCCGGCGACCTGGCCCCAGCCGTGGACGTCCGAACTGCTCGAACTCATCACGGTGTTGGCGCTGGCGGCGGAGCTCGCCCCGCGCCAGGAGGAGCTGCGTTCGGCGCTCGGCGCGCCCCTCACCGAGGGCGGGCTGCGCCGGGCGGGTGTCCTGCCCGTGCCTGAGGGCGCGCGCCGGCCCGCGTCGGTCCTGGACCACCGCGAAGAGGGGCCGGAGGGGCAGTTCGCCCTGCTCTGAGGGGCGTGGGTGGCCCGTGCGGCCCGCTCGGGCCGTGCGACGGCGGCGGGTGGCCGGGGCGTTATTCTGTGGCCGCGGCCGGCGACATATCCCCTGACCAGCGTCTTTTCGGGACGCAACGGCCGCGTGGGACGAACAGGAAGCTCAGGTTGTGGACTACCAGGCCGTACTCGAAGAAGTCGCCGCCTTCGCCCGGCCGCTGGTGGGCCGCGGCCAGGTGGCCCAGTACATCCCGGCGCTCGCGGACGTGGACGCGGAGCGCTTCGGCATCGCGGTCGCCGACGTCGACGGTGAGGTGTACGGCGTCGGGGACTGGCAGGAGCCGTTCTCCGTGCAGTCCATCTCCAAGGCCTTCAGCCTCGCGCTCGTCCTCGCGGAGGGCGGCGACCGGATCTGGGACCGGGTCGGCACGGAACCGTCCGGCAACCCCTTCAACTCGCTCGTCCAGCTCGAGTACGAGAACGGCATCCCGCGCAATCCCTTCATCAACGCCGGCGCGCTGGTCGTCACGGACCGGCTGCAGACGCTCACCGGGGACGCCGGCACCACGATGCTGGAGTTCCTGCGCGCCGAGAGCGGCAACCCGGACCTCGCCTTCGATCCGGTGGTGGCCGCGTCCGAGGCCGAGCACGGCGACCGCAACGCCGCCCTCGCACACTTCATGGCGAGCTACGGCAACCTCGACAACCCCGTGGCCACGGTGCTCGAACACTACTTCCGGCAGTGCGCGATCCGGATGAGCTGCCGCGACCTCGCCCTCGCGGCCGCCTTCCTGGCCCGGCACGGGCTGCGCGGCAACGGCACGCGCCTGCTGCCCCCGCGCGAGGCGAAGCAGGTCAACGCGGTGATGCTCACCTGCGGGACGTACGACGCGGCGGGCAGCTTCGCCTACCGGGTCGGCCTCCCCGGCAAGAGCGGCGTCGGCGGCGGCATCGTCGCGGTGATCCCGGGCCGCTGCACCCTGTGCGTGTGGAGCCCGAGCCTGGACTCGTACGGCAACTCCGTAGCGGGCGTGGCGGCACTCGACCACTTCACTACGGTGACGGGCTGGTCGGTGTTCTAGAGCCCGCTGTCCGGATCAGGGGCCTTCTCGGCAGAGGCCCTTCTGCTGGGATCAGGCGGGCCGTGAACCGGTCGGGCGGTACGAGTCCAGCAGCCGGCCGAGCGCCCGCTCGAAGCTGTCCGCCGCGTCGCCGGGCGGCGGCCCCTCCGTCAGCATCGCGGAAAGCCGCGGATACGTCCCGTCCGCCAACTGCCCGGCCAGATAGGCGTATCGCACCTCCCGCTCCTCCTCCGCCGTCCACGGCAGACCCCGGGTGCGCTCGGCGACGGCGATCTCGTTCGCCACGGACGTCAGCGCCGTGCCGTTGACCATCGCGATGAGCTCCATCTTCGTGCCGTAGGGCACGTCGAGGCCCTCCAGGATCCCGAGGCAATGCTCCAGGTAGCGCAGCGCGTTCGGGCTGAAGCCGTGGACGGTGGACATGACGCGCACCATCCACGGGTGACGGTGCAGGAGCCCCCGGGTCTGGCGTCCGAGGGCGAACATCTCCGCGTGCCAGTCGCCGCCCACGGCCTCGTCCGACAGGTCGTACTCACCGCTGACCGCGTCGACCATCAGCTCGTAGAGGTCTTCCTTGCGCGGCACGTAGTTGTACAGCGACATGGTCCCGCAGCCCAGCTCATCCGCCACGCGCCGCATCGAGACCGCGTCGATGCCGTCCGCGTCGGCGATACGGACCGCCGCCTTCGCGATGTCGGCCCTGCTGTACGCGGGCTTGGGGCCGCGGCCCGCACGCTCGGGGCGCGCCCAGATCACTTCGGGGGTGGCCGCTCGGCCCGCCATGGATCATCACCTCGCCCACCATGTTAGTTACGTACGGCGTACGTAGTGAGGTACCGTGCGGCCATGACTTTTACGTACGCCGTACTTAGTGAGGGTCTGGAGTGCCGCTTCGGTTCGGGCCGGACGCCCGTGCACGCGTTGCGGGGCCTGGATCTCGCCGTCGCCGAGGGCACCGTGTGCGGGCTGCTCGGACCGAACGGCGCAGGCAAGACCACCGCGGTCCGGGTGCTCGCCACCCTGCGGACACCGGACGCGGGGACCGCACGGGTCGCCGGGCACGACGTGGTGCGGGAGCCGGCGGCGGTGCGCCGGAGCATCGGCGTCACCGGGCAGTACGCGTCGGTCGACGGCGATCTGACGGGCCGGGAGAACCTGCGGCTCTTCGGCCGGCTCCTGCGCGCGCCGCGCGGGCGCGCCGACGAGCTCCTGGAGCGGTTCGGCCTCACCGGGGCCGCCGGGCGCCCGGCCCGCACGTACTCGGGCGGGATGCGGCGCCGGCTCGATCTCGCGGCGAGCCTGATCACCCGGCCCGCCGTGCTCTTCCTCGACGAGCCCACCACCGGGCTCGACCCGCACAGCAGGAACGGTATCTGGGAAGCCGTGCGCGAGCTCGCGTCCGAGGGGACGACCGTCCTCCTGACCACCCAGTACCTGGAGGAGGCCGACCAACTGGCCGACGACATCGTGCTGATCGACGAGGGCCGGGCGGCGCATCGGGGCACGCCCGCCGAGCTGAAGGCGCAGATCGGGAACTACGCGGAGGTCGTCGTCGCCCCGGACGCTGCGCTGTCCGCCGCCGCCGCGGTGCTGGACCGGCTGACGGGGGCGGAGCCGGTGCTCGACGCGGCGGCCCGCACCGTCGGCGTGCTCGCCCGCGATCCGGGCCTCACGCTCCCCCGGCTCGTCCGCGAACTGGACGCGGCGGGCGTCCCCGTCGTGGACGCGAGCCTGCGACGGCCCTCACTGGACGACGTCTTCCTGCGGCTCACCGCCTGAGCCGCACGCCCCGGGCCGCCCGGCCCGCCGGCGCCCGCTCCCTCACCCCGGCCACTCCCTCATCCCCCCTTCACTCCCGGAGGTCCCACCCATGAGCGCCATCCTGTACGACGGCACCGCCGTGCTCGGGCGGCATCTGCGGCGCACCCGGCACGCGCCCGCGATCGCCATCATGACGCAGACGATGCCCGTCGTGTTCCTGCTCTTCTTCGGCTACGTGCTCGGCGGCGCCCTGGCGATGCCCGGCGCCGACTACCGGGCGTTCCTCGTCCCCGGGATGCTCGTCGCGACCGCCGCCAATGGCGTCATGACCGGCATGTTCACCGCCGCCCAGGACACCCACCGCGGGGTGACGGACCGGTTGCGGACGCTGCCGATGAGCCGGGCGGCGGTGCCGCTCGGGCAGGCGCTGGCCGATCTGCTGATCACGACGGCCGGGCTGGTGCCGCTGGTGCTCGTGGGGCTCGCGATGGGATGGCGGATCGAGGGCGGGCCGGTCGCCGCGGCCGGTGCGTTCGGGCTGCTGGCGCTCTTCCGGTTCGCGACGACCTGGATCGGGATCCTGCTCGGGCTCGTCTCGCGGAGCGAGGAGGCGGCGGGTCAGCTGGGCAGCGCCACGTTCATGCTGCCGCTGCTGTCGAGCGCGTACCTCCCGACCGACGGGCTGCCGTCCTGGCTGCGCCTCGTCGCGGAGTGGAATCCGATCAGCGCGGTGGCGACGGCGCTCCGCGATCTGTTCGGCAACGCATCGGTGCCGGCAGACGCGGCCTGGCCGGTCGCACACCCCGTGGCGGGATCGGTCATGTGGTCGCTCGCGCTGCTCGCGCTGTGTGTGCCGCTCGCCGTCCGCCGGTACGCCCGGGGCTAGCGCTGAGAGGGGCGGCCGGGCCGCCGGTCACTCCGGTCGCGTCGGCTCGACCGCGGGCCTCTCGGGGGAGTGTGGGCCGAGGGGCCCGGCGGTCGGTTGCGGCGTGGCTGAAACCCGATGGTTTCAACGGAGCTTTGGGGCAGGGGGGTTGTGGGTTTGGTGGTGACAGGTGACGGGGTGGAGCGGGGTGGGTGGGAAAGATCCGCCGCGGAGCGGCGGTTCCGTCCCGGGGACCACCCGCGGTCAGCGTCCGCCGAACAGCGAGCGCCGCAGCCTGCGCAGTGGCGCGAAGAGCGAGACTCGGCTCACTCGGACACCCCTGCTGCTGCGGGCGTGCGCGGCGTCACGTGAGGTCAGCTCACGCATCAGCAGCGTCGCCTCGTGCGACTCGCGCTGCGGGACGGCGGGGCCGCCCAGCACCGAGAGATGACGGTCGAGACGCGAACTGCTCGCGCTGCTGCCACAAGTGATCGCAGGGACACGCGCCCTGCTGCGCACCGTTATCTGTTCCATGTCACTCCCCACCCGTACGAGGGCACCCGGCCCAGGGCAGGTTAACCCTATCGCTCCCTCATGACACACGTGTATCCCGGTCGCAGGATTCACCTTCCCCACAAGGAGGTTGACGGTTACTCTCCGAATACGAGTGATTCCAGGGCGAGTTGGACATACGGCGCGAGAGGGGGGCGGTATCGCCCCCCTCCGGGCGCCGGGGCGGCGCTGTGACGTGGGGTATCTCACGTACCGTCAGTAGAGGTGGCGGACGAAGACGTCCGACGTGCCGTTGGTGTCGCCGGGCACGATGTCGTCGGCCGCGGACTGGAAGACCACGTCGCGCCCGTCGGCGCTGACCGCGTCGGTCCCGGCGGTGGCCGGCCGGTCCGAGATCGTCTCGTCGGTGCCGGTCCGCAGGTCGCGCAGGACCAGCGAGGGCCCGCCCGCGGCCTGCGGGGCGTACAGCAGATAACGGCCGGTGGGGTCGATGGCCACGCCCCGCGCGTCCGGCACCTGCTGGGCGGTGCCCGAACTCATGTCGTGGACGTAGGTGTCGGGGCCGGAGAGGTAGACGACCTTGCCGCCGTCGTCGCTGAGCTGCACGAGCGACGCCGCCTTGGCCGGGCCCTCGATCGGGCCGGAGGCGGTGCCGCCGGTCCGGTCCCACACGAACACGTCCTTCGCCTGAGCGTCCTGGTAGGCGAGGCGGCGGGCGTCACCGCTGAGGGAGGGCCGGGCCGGGAGGGTGTGGGAGAGGTCGGCGACGGTCTGCTTGGCGCCGGTGTTCCAGTCCTGCACCTCGACGCGCTGGCCGGACAGCGGCGCCTTGAAGCGGATGGCGAGGGCGATGTGGCGGCCGTCCGCGCCGAGCGAGGGCTGGCTGCAGCTGTGCGCGGAACAGTCGGCGGAAATCGTCCGCCCGGTGCTCACCTGGTACTGACGGATGCGTACGTCGTTCATCCACTGCACCGGGTACGCGACGTGTTCCCCGTCGCCGCTGATCACCGGGGGCTGCAGCGTGGTCAGATAGCCGATCCGGCCCGTCTGCCCGGTCCGCCGGTCGCGGACGAACACCTTGTCGCCGCCCGTCGACGTGTCGGACGTGAGGTTCTTCGCCGACGACGCGAAGACGACGTGACGTCCGTCGGGCGTGATCGAGGCGCCGGCGGAGGCGTCGTCGGCCTGCGTGCCGTCGGTGGCGACGCTGATCCGCTCGACACCGGCACCGGCACCGAGGCCGGTGGCGCCAGCTGCGGGTCCGGCCGAGGCGGTGGCGGTGGCGGTGGCGGTGGCGCCCGGCCACACCGCCACGACCGCACAGGCCACGACGGCCACCGTCGCGGATCTGGTCGTGCGCCCGGTCATGCGCTTGGTCATGGTCGTGTTCCCCCCAGTGGTGCGCGAGAGCTCGCGGAGGCCCCCCGTTCCCCGCGAGCGGCCACCTGCATGCAATCGCGGAGGCGTGGTGGGGTCAACGCGGGAATCCGGCCTGCGTGGATTGATGTCCAAGGGGGCCGCAACCGCGCTCGGTTGAGCTACTTTTGTGGAGAATCGCACTGCTGCGGATGGGGGCACCCGTGAGCCAGTCAGAGCGCGTGATCGCCGGGCGCTACCGTCTCCTGTCCCCCTTGGGCGAGGGCGGCATGGGCACCGTGTGGCGGGCCCGTGACGAGGTGCTCGGCCGCGAGGTGGCCGTCAAGGAGGTGCGCGCCCCCGCGGGGCTTCCGGCGGGGGACGTCGACCGGCTGTACGCCCGGCTGGAGCGCGAGGCCTGGGCCGCCGCCCGCATCCCGCACCGCAACGTGGTCACGGTCTACGACGTCGCCACCGACAGCGGCCGCCCGTGGATCGTCATGGAGATGGTGCGCGGCCTCTCGCTCTCCGACGTGCTGGACGCCGAGGGCGCGCTGCCCCCGCTGCGGGCCGCCCACATCGGCGCCGAGGTCCTCGCCGCCCTGCGCGCCGCTCACGGCGCCGGGGTCCTGCACCGCGACGTCAAGCCCGGCAACGTACTGATCGCCAACGACGGCCGCGTCGTCCTCAGCGACTTCGGCATCGCCCTGGTGGAGGGCAGTTCGGCGCTGACGATGACCGGCGAGGTCGTCGGGTCGCCCGAATTCCTCGCCCCGGAGCGGGCGTTGGGGCACCGGCCAGGACCCGCCTCGGACCTGTGGTCGCTCGGCGTCCTGCTGTACGCGGCGGTGGAGGGCAGCTCACCGTTCCGTCAGGACACCCCGCTGAGCACACTGCGCGCGGTCGTGGACGAACCGCTGCCGCCCGCCCGCGCCGCCGGGCCGCTCGCCCCGGTCATCGAGGGGCTGCTGCGCAAGGACCCCGACGAGCGGATGTCCGCCGCCGACGCCGAGCGCGATCTGCGGACCGTCGCCTCGGGCGGCACGCTGCGCGCGGAGGCCCCGGGCCCCTATCTGCCGACGGCCACCGCCGGGCAGCACCCGTACGAACCGACCCCGCCCGCGCCCCTGCCCGTCACCCCTCCCCCGCACCCGCCCACCACCACCGTCACCGGGGGCGCAGAACCCCGGCGGTCCCGTCGCGCGAGGGCGGCCCTGATCGCGGGGGTGGTCGCTCTGGCGCTCGCCCTGGGCGGTCTCACGTACGCCCTGGTCGACCGGGACGACGGCGACGACGGGAGTGACAACGGCGGTGCCCAGGTCGGCGGCGACCGGCCCACGGGCGGTCAGGGCGGGGACAGCAGCGCGTCGCCGAGTGCGGGCGGCGGCTCGGACGGGGGCGGTAAGACCGGCGACTCGGACGGGAACGGCGGCGGCTCCACGCACAACGGCGGCAACGGCAGCGGCAACAACGGCGGGCACAGCGGCACCACCAAGCCGCCCGCACAGACGGTGAAGGTGTACGTCTCCGGCGCCCACACGCGCTATACGGGGGTGTGCCCGCCGGCACCCGGTCAGGCGCCCTCGTTCACCGCGACGTTCACGGTGGGGCGCGTCCCCGCCACCGTCGAGTACCGCTGGGTCACCCGGTCCGGCGAGCCCGCCGATCCCGGCTGGAAGACGCTCGCGTTCCCCTCGGGGGGCGCCAGGACGCGGCAGGTCAACCACGTCGAGACGGCGTACGACCCGGACGGCGGCACGTACGAGAACGCGATCAGCGTCCAGGTGCGCCGCCCGGTGCAGACCACCTCGAACTCGGTCGCGTACGCGGTGGCCTGCGAGCAGGAGACCCCGACGGGCGGAGCCTCCTACTCGCCGTGAGGCGGGGGCGGGGGTCAGGCGGCCGAGGTGAAGACGGGCAGGTAGCCACCGGACTGGCCGGAGGCGGTGGGGTGGTAGGACTCGCTGATGTTCAGCCAGTTGACGCTGTGCAGCCAGGAGTTGCTCGAACAGATCTCGTGGCCGGAGAAGGCGGACGTGACGTCGCCGAAGGTGAAGCCGTGGTCGGCCGCGCGCTTCTCGGTGGCGGCGTTGAGGTAGTCGGACGCGCTGTTGATGGCGGACCGCTCCCGCTCGGAGAGGCCCGCGAGACAGCTGCCGCTCAGCTTGTAGAAGCGGGGGTAGCCGAGGACGACGACGTGGGCGGAGGGGGCCTTGGCGCTGATCGCGTCGTAGACCCGGTCGAGGTTGCCGGGGAGGGTGGAGTCGACGTACTTGCGGGCCGTGTCGATGCGCGCCAGGCAGTTGCTCTCGGACTGCAGCACACAGGTCGTCATGACGTCGGCGAATCCCGCGTCGTTGCCGCCGATGGAGATCGAGACGAGTCCGGTGCCGGAGCCGAGCGGGCCGAGCTGGTTCGCCAGAACATCACCCGTACGAGCACCCGAGCAGGCGGTGAAGTTAAAGCTTGCGGGTGAATGGGCCGCCGCCCACAGGGCGGGGTAGGCGCGGGTGCTGCGCTTGCAGTTGCCGCTTCCGCTGTCGTAGTTGCCGGCGCCGACGCCCGAGGAGTAGGAGTCGCCGAGGGCCACATAGCCGCCGGCCGCGGCCCGTTGACCGGCCGACTGGTCCGCGTGGGCCGCCGCCGCCCCGGTGAGGGCGAAGGCGATCGCGAGGAGGAGCGAGGACATGTATGCCGTGATGCGGGACAATTTCATGGAACCTCCCTTAGCAGGGTTTCTGCCTCGACCGTGGTAGCACGCGGCACGGGTCGCCGATAGTGTCCATGTCAATAAGTTCCTCGATGAGTCACTCATCAACTGACTTGCCCACATGGGGAGTTCACCAACACTCACGGGTGATGACGGGGAACATCTGCACGCCCCCTCCGCACCTTGACGCGCCGATCTCGGCTGCGCGACATTGAAGCCCGGCATCCGGCGCGCTGGGGGGCAAAGTCGCCAATGCAGTCCATAGGGAACAAACTTCCGACGACGGACCTGTCGCCGCTGCTCACCGGGGCAGGCGTCACCGTCGCCGGGGCGGGCGCGACGCTGGCGCTCGCCGATCTGGAGTCGCCGCTGCGCGGGCCCCTCACCCTCTTCTTCCTCCTCGCCGCGCCGGCCGCCGCGCTCGGCGCGGCGCTGCGGGGACTGACGCCGTGGGGGCGCGCCGTCGCCTCCGTCTCCGGGGCCGTCGCGCTCGACATGCTGGTGGCGCAGGGGATGTTGGCGCTGCACCTGTGGTCGGTGCGCGGCGGTGTCGTCGCGGTCGCCGTGCTCAGCTCGCTCATCCTGCTGCCGTCAGTGGTACGGCGGCGCGCCCTCGCACCGTGCGAAGGGACCGCACGAACGCACCGTACGAAGGCACCGCACCGACGCACCGCACGAAGGTGGACCTCCTGACGTGAACATCACCGTGCACCGCCCCGGCGAACTCACCTCCGCCGACCGGGCGGCGTGGACCGCTTGGCAGTCCAAGGCCCATCTCGACGGAGCGCCCGAGCTCGCCAACCCCTTCCTCTCCCCCGAGTTCGCGGTCGCCACCGGGCACCAACGACGCGGGGTGCGGATCGCCGTCGTACGCGAGGAGAACGGCCCTGCGGCGTTCCTGCCGTTCCAGCGGTCCGTGGCGGGCGTCGGCCGGGCCGTCGGCATCGGCGTCTCCGACTGCCAGGGGCTCGTGCACCGGCCGGGCTTCACCTGGGACGCCCGGGAACTGGTGCGGGGCTGCGGGCTCGCGGTGTGGGAGTTCGATCACCTGGTGGGCGGTCAGCCGTCGTTCGCGGCGGGCGCTTCCGGCACCTTCGCGTCCCCGGTGATCGACGTCGACGGCGGCTACGCCGAGTATCTCGGCGGCCTCCGGGAGCGGTCGCCGAAGTTCACCCGAACGACGCTGGCCAAGGAGCGCAGGCTCGGCCGGGACCACGGCGCGGTGCGCTACGTGCACGACGAGCGCGACCCCGCCGTCCTCGCCCGGCTGATGGCGTGGAAGTCGGCGCAGTACCGCAGGACGGGGCGCGGCGACCGGTTCGCGCGCCCGTGGATCACCGGCCTGGTGCGCCGGCTCTTCCACACCCGCTCCGCCTCGTTCGCCGGGATCCTGTCGGTCCTGTACGTGGCGGACGTGCCGGTCGCCGCGCACTTCGGGCTGCGTTCGGAGCGGATCCTCGCCTGCTGGTTCCCCGCGTACGACCCGGCGTACGCGAAGTACTCGCCCGGACTCGTGCTGCATCTGCGCATGGCCGAGGCGGCCGCCGCCGACGGAATCGCGTACCTGGACATGGGGCGCGGTCAGAAGGCCTACAAGGATTCCCTCAAGACACGCGAACTCACCGTGTCCGAGGGGTGGGTGGCGCTGCGCCACCCGGTCGCGCTCGGACACCGGGCGCGGCGTGCTCCGGTCCGGGCGATACGGAACACCGTGCAATCCAGACCGGAATTGTTCGAACCGGCCGACAGACTGCTCAAGACCATAGGCAGGATGCGGTCCGGAAAACGCGCGGAAAGCGATTTCACGTCGATGCAATAGGCGCGGCAGGGGGGTGTCGTGACCGGCCTCGGCTCGACGGCCGGGTCACGTCCCGCGCGATCTTCGGCTCACTCGGCATGCACGGAGTTCTCTTCGTCATGCCCGCATGAGCACCCCCCTTTCGCACCGGATCCATTGTTCGCAATGGATCCATTACCGGATGGCCCGGGTTGGGCCGCCCCCGGACGAGAGGGATCACCGCACTCAATGTCTTCTTCCGTACGCCCGGCCGACGCCGGCCAGGACCCGCTGGACCAGAGCGCCAGGAATTACCGCCCGATCTCCACGCACCTGGCGATCGCGCCTCCGGTCAGCGTCGTCATACCCGCCATGAACGAAGCGGAGAATCTGCCGTACGTGTTCAAGACACTGCCCGCATGGATCCACGAAGTCGTTCTCGTGGACGGCAATTCCACCGACGACACGGTGGCCGTCGCCCGTGAGCTGTGGCCCGGCGTGAAGGTCGTCCGCCAGCGCGGCAAGGGCAAGGGCGACGCGCTGATCGCCGGCTTCGCCGCGTGCACCGGCGACATCATCGTGATGATCGACGCCGACGGCTCGGCCGACGGCCACGAGATCGTCTCCTACGTCTCCGCCCTCGTCTCCGGCGCGGACTTCGCCAAGGGCTCGCGGTTCGCCAACGGCGGCGGCACGGACGACATGACGCCCATCCGCAAGCTCGGCAACCACGTCCTGTGCTCCGTCGTGAACACCAAGTTCGGCGCCCGCTACACGGACCTCTGCTACGGCTACAACGCCTTCTGGCGGCACTGCCTGGACAAGATCGAGCTCGACTGCACCGGCTTCGAGGTCGAGACCCTGATGAACATCCGAGTCGTCAAGGCAGGGCTCAAGGTGCAGGAGATCCCGAGCCACGAGTACCTGCGGATCCACGGCGTCAGCAATCTCAGGGCCGTCCGGGACGGCATCCGCGTCCTCAAGGTGATCCTCGGCGAGCGATCCCACCGGTCCCGGTGGGCCCGGCGGGCCGGCAGGAGCGCTCGGGTGCTCCCCTACGGCCCGAGACAGGGAGAGGTGTCGTGACCGCGCGGATCTCCGTCGTCGTCTGCGTGTACACCGAGGACCGCTGGGCGGACATCCGCGCCGCCGTCGCCTCGGTGCGCGCCCAGTCGCTCACGGCCCTGGAGACCCTTCTCGTGGTGGACCACAACGCCGCGCTCCTGCGCCGGCTGGCCCGGGAGTACCGGGGGACGGAGGGGGTGCGGGTGCTCGCGAACGCGGGCCCCCGCGGCCTGTCGGCCGGCCGCAACACCGGGATCGCCGCCTGTCGCGGTGAGTTCGTCGCCTTCCTCGACGACGACGCCGTCGCCGAGCGGGACTGGCTGCGGCACCTCGCCGAGGGGTTCGCGGATCCGCGGGTGCTCGCCGTCGGCGGCCGCACCCTGCCGGCCTGGGACTCCGGGCGGCGGCCCGGCTGGTTCCCCGAGGAGTTCGACTGGGTCGTCGGCTGCACCTACCGCGGGCTGCCGCCGGGGCGGGTGCGGGTGCGCAACGTCCTCGGCGGCAACGCCGCGTTCCGGCGCACCGCCTTCGACGCCGCGGGCGGCTTCGCCACGGGCATCGGACGGGACGGCGGCAAACGCCCGCTGGGCTGCGAGGAGACGGAGTTCTGCATCCGCCTCACCCGCGCGAGACCCGACGCCGTCCTGCTCATCGACGACCGCGCGGTGATCCACCACCGGGTGCCGGCCGCACGGGAGCGGTTCCGTTACTTCCGTACCAGGACCTACGCGGAGGGGCTCTCCAAGGCGCTGGTGTCCCGGAGCGTCGGCGCCGGCCAGGGCCTGGCGTCGGAGCGGCGCTACACCACCCGGGTCCTGCCCGCCGGCATCGGCCGGGGCCTGCGCGACGCGGCCCTCGGCAGACCCGGCGGCGCGGGCCGCGCCGGGGCCATCGTGGCGGGGGTGCTCAGTGCGGCCGGCGGGTACGCGCTCGGCAGCCTCCGGGCGCGCAGGGGCGGCGCCGGGTTCTCCGTCGCGGAGATCGCAGAGATCTCGGAGATCGAGGAGAACGAGGAGATCGAGGAGAACGAGGAGATCGGGGAGACCGGGGAGACCGGGGAGACCGGGGAGACCGCGGGCGGGGAGGGAGCTGCGGCATGAGCACGCAAGCGGTGCCGATACTGATGTATCACTCCGTGGCCCCCGCGCCGAACGTGGCGACGCACGACCTGTCCGTCGCGCCGGACGCCTTCACGCGCCAGATGGAGATGCTCGGCGAGCGCGGGTTCACCCCGCTCACCACCGCCCAACTGGCCGCCGTCTGGCGCACGTCCGGCGGCCGCCTCCCCGAAAGGCCGATCCTGATCACCTTCGACGACGGCTACGAAGGCGTGCACCGGTACGCGCTTCCCGTCCTCGCCCGGCTCGGCTTCGCGTCCACCGTGTTCGTCTCCACCGGCTGGCTGCGCGGCGAGCACGACACCGGGGGCGGCCCGGACCGCATGCTCGACTGGGACCAGGTGCGCGAACTCGCCGCCGCGGGCGCGGAGATCGGGGGGCACAGCCACACCCACCCCGAACTCGACCAGCTGGACGACGACGCGCTCGCGTTCGAGCTGCGGCGCTGCCGCGACATCGTCACCGACCAGGTCGGCACCCGGCCGGTGTCGTTCGCGTACCCGTACGGCTACTCCAGCCGCCGGGTGCGCACACGCGTGCGCGAGACGGGCTTCGACCAGGCGCTCGCCGTCGGCAACGACCTGGCCCGGCGCGCCCAGGGCCCGTACGCGCTCCGGCGCGTGACCGTGCGCCGCTCCACCGGGCCCGAGGAGTTCGAGCGGCTCGTCACGGGCCGGTCGCTCGTCCGCACCTTCGCCGGGGACCGCGCCCTGACCAAGGGGTACGCCGTGGTCCGCAGAGCACGACAGGTCCGTCGGAAGGCCATCCCTTCACGTGTCTGACACGACCACGGCCCAGACCGGCGTCACCGGGCCCGGAACACCGCCGCCCGGCCGGGGCGGCGGCCCCAGCCCGCTCTTCCGCAACGCCTACGCGCTCATGCTCAACACCGGGATCTCCGGCGTCCTCGGCGTGGGCTACTGGCTGGCCGCGGCCCGCTACTACTCGGAGCCGGCCGTCGGCCAGGGGTCCGCGGCGATCGCCGCCATGAAGCTCCTCGCCGGGCTCACCGCGCTGACGCTGACCGGTGCGCTCGCCCGGTTCATCCCCGTCGCCGGGCGCGGCGTGGGCCGGCTCATCTTCCGTACGTATGCGGCCAGTTCGGTGGCGGTGGCGCTCGCCGCCTGCGCCTTCCTGCTCACGCTCGGCTTCTGGGGACCCTCGTACCGCTTCCTGCACGGGCCGGCGCACGGCACCGGGTTCGTCCTCGCCGTCGTCGCCTGGTCGGTGCTGACCCTCCAGGACGGTGTGCTGACGGGGCTGCGCAACGCGCTCTGGGTGCCCGTCGGCAACACCGTCTTCTCGGTCGCCAAGCTCGGGCTGCTCATCGCGATGGCCGCGGCGGTCCCCACCGCCGGCGTCTTCGTCTCCTGGGTCGCCGCCATCCTCGTGTCGGTGGTCCCGCTCGGCTGGCTGGTCTTCCGGCGTCTGGTGCCCCGGCACGTGCGGGCCACCGGCGGCACGGCACGGCCGCCGACGGCGCGCGAGGTCGGCCGTTTCCTGGCCGGCGACTACACCGGCTCGCTCTTCTCGCTCGCCGTGGTCTACCTGGTCCCGGTGCTGGTCGCCTCCCAGGTCGGCTCGGTCGACAACGCGTACTTCTACATCGCCGCCACCATCGGCGGCACCGTCAATCTGCTCGCCATCAACATGGGCGCGTCGCTGACCGTCGAGGGTGCGCACGACCCGGCGCTGCTCGCCGCCAACACCCGCTCGGCGCTGCGCCGGATGGCGCTGCTCATGCTACCGGTGTGCGGGGTGCTCTTCCTCGCGGCGCCGCTGATCCTGCGCCTGTTCGGGCGGGGCTACGCGGACGCGGCCACGCCGTTGCTGCGCTGGTTCGCGGTGGGGGCGCTGCTGCGGGTCGTCATGGAGACGTACTTCGCGGTGCGGCGCGCACAGAACAGAACGTCCGGGATCGCCTGGCTGCAGGGCCTGTTGTGCGTCCTGGTGCTCGGCCTGACGCTGCTCCTGCTGCCGCGGATGGGGCTGGCCGGGGCGGGCGTCGCGGAGGTCTGCAGCCTCGCTGTGATCGTGGCCATCGCGGCGCCGAAGCTGTACGGGGTGGTGCGGGGCGTGCCCGGGAAGCCGGCGGCCGGGATGACACGGGAAGAGAGGGTGGCGCGGGACGGGGACCTGGCGGACCTGGGCGTACCGTCCGGCGGGGAGCCCGTGCGCGAGAAGCCAGGCCCATCCCCGTCTGCTCGCCGCCGCCACATCCTGGTCATGGCGCTGCTCTTGGCCACCGCTCTCGCCCTGTACTGGCTGCCCGTCCTCGGTCTCGGCGAGCGGGACCTCGACGCCATGGGCGGGCTCGGCCTGGTCTCCGTCCTGCCGCCGCTCACGCTGCTCGGCGCGGCCCTTCTCGTCGTCGTGTTCGCGGCGCTGCTCGGGATGGACCGGCCGGTCCGGGGCCTCCTGCTCCTGACTCTGCTGGCCACCGCGGTGTCGCTGCACGCCCTGCCCGCGGTCGTCGAGACCGAGCCGCGGTTCGCGACGGCCTGGCAGCACCTGGGCTTCCTGGAGTACATCGACCGGACGGGCTCCGCGGTGCCCGACCTGGACGCGCGCTGGAGCTGGCCGGGGTTCTTCGCCGTGGCCACCTTCGTCGCGCGGGCGTGCGGCGTCTCGGATCCGACCGAGGTGATCCGCTGGTGGCCGACGGCCGTCCAAGTCCTCTACCTGGCACCGATGTTGCTGCTCGTGCGCTCCCTGAGGGCGTCCTGGCGCGCCAAGTGGGCGGGGCTGTGGGTCTTCGTCCTGAGCGGCTGGGTCGGCCAGGACTACTTCTCCCCGCAGGGCTTCACGTATCTGCTGTACCTCGCCTTCGTCGCGGTCCTGCTGGTGTGGTTCCGGGCGCCGCGCGTGCTGTGGGCCGGGCGGCGCCCCGGTGAGGCGGAGGTCGAAGCGGTCGGCCGCCGGGAGCGTGTGGTGCTCCTGCTCGTCCTGACCGGGCTCTTCGCGGCGACGGTTCCCGCGCACCAGCTGACGCCGTTCATGATGCTCGGCGTCCTCACGGTCCTGGTCATGGCCGGCCGGTGTGAGCTGCGCGGCCTGCCGCTCCTCTGCGGTCTGCTGGTGGTCGGGTGGCTGGGCTTCCTCGCCGAGCCGTACTGGTCGGGTCATTTCGACGACCTGTTCGGCGGGGTCGGCGGGGTGGGCGGCAACGTGTCGTCGTCGGTCACCGGCCGTATGGCGGGCGGCAGTTCGGCCCACCGGCTCGTGCTGTCCGCGCGCGTCACGATGGCCGGCGCCGTCATGGCGCTGGCCTGCTGGGGCTGGTGGCGTCGGCGCCGCAACGGGTACGGCGAACGTGCGCTGATCGTCCTGACGTTCGTGCCGTTCCTCGGCTTCGGCATGCAGTCGTACGGCGGCGAGATGGCATTGCGCGTCTTCATGTTCGCGCTGCCGGGCGCGGCGCTGCTCGCGGGCCTCGCGCTGTTCCCGCGCGCGGGCGTCACGCCGCGGGAGCGCGTCGTGCCGCGCGAGCGCGGCCGGGACCGTGCGGGGCTCACGCCGTGGGCCGCGCTGCTCGCCGGGCTCGTCCTGATGGGCGGTTTCCTGGTGGCCCGTTGGGGCAACGAGCCCTTCGAGCAGATCCGTCCCGGCGAGGTCGCGGCCATGGAGTACGTGTACGCACACGACGACCCGACGGTGCGGCTGCTCTGGATGACCGCCGACCCGGTCGACGACGTGACGCCCGCGATGCCGTGGGGCGCCCGCGACATGGAGAAGGTGGAGTACGTCCCCACGCTCGCGCCAACCGACCCCGAGCTGGTGTCCGGCCTGGTGAAGGCGCTCAAGGACGCGGGCCCCCGCTCGTACCTGATGGTCAACCGGGGCCAGACGACCTATCTGCGGCTGGACGCGGGCTACCCGCCGGGGTGGGCGTCACGGCTCCTCGGCCGTCTCGACGAGCGCGGGGACCTGACGAAGGTGCTCGGCAACGACGACGCGACGCTCTACACGCTGCGCGAGCGCCCGGACGGCCCCGTCGCCGAGCCCGATCCGGGCCCCGTCGGGCCGAAGGTGACCTGGACGCCCTGGTCGGTGGCGGGCGGACTCGCCGCCGTCCTGCTCGTCCTGATCCTCGGGGCGCGCGAGGTGGTACGGGTCGGTGCGGCGCCGAGCATGCGTCAACAGCGGTGGCTGCAGGGCAGTTTCTGGTTCGCGCTGCCGCTGCTGGCACTGTTCCTCGCCTCGCTGGTCCAACGGTTCGTGACGATGGCGTGAGGGGGGGGCGGGTGAGGTGCCTGGCCGGGGTGGCGTGCGCGGGACGGCGCGTGACGGTGGCGTCGGCGGTCGGCCGGCTCAGCGCTCCAGCCACTGCACGCCGTACGCCGGCAGGCCGACCCGGCGCCCGTCGATCTTCGCGTCGACGTGCCGGTCGCGGGTGTTGACCACCAGGACCGCGTCGTCGTCGGCGAGCACCCGGACGTCGTCCCGGGCGCCCGCGTCCACCGGCACCGACTCGTACCGCGTGCCGGGGCCGAACTCCTTGCCGAAGCGTTCGACGAGCCGCAGCATCGGCAGCGCGGCGCCGCCGTCGGGGCGCCGCGTGGACGTCCACAGGCAGCCCGCGCACGCGTCGCCGTCCTTCTTCTGCGGGTTCCAGTAGAAGCCGCTGGTGGCGCCGCCCTCGGCCATCGCCATCAGTCCGGCGGCGTGGACGGCGACGCGGTGCGGCTCGGTCCAGCCGTCGCGGTCGTCCTCGCTGTCGCCCGGTTCCACGTAGTACTCGGCCCACCACAGCGGCAGGTCGCCGGTCCGCTCGCGCAGCCACCGGCCGACGGCCGTGAACTTGTCCGTGGCCCGGAACTCGTCGGGGAGCATCGCGTCGTCCTCGGTGTAGCTGGCGCCGTCGACGACCACGAAGTCGGCGCCCGCCTTGTGCCGGTTCCAGTACGCGAAGGCGTCGAGGACGCGCTGGTCCAGGCTGCCCCAGGGGCCCGTCAGCTCCTTCGAGGCGCCGTCGGTCCTGCGCGGGTCCAGGCTGCTCATCGGCAGGTAGGGGCCGCCGACCTGGATGTCCGCGTCGACCTTCTTGAGCTCCTTGTAGACGAGGTTGTACAGCTCCGTGTAGCCCTCGTAGTCCCAGCGGGCCTCCGCGTCGTTCCAGAAGCCCTTGAACTCGTTCCAGACGAGGAAGTGCCGTACGTCGGGATAGCGCTTGGCGACGGTCGCGGCGAGCCTCGCGAAGTCCGCGTAGTGGGCGCGCTCCGGGGCCTTCTCCAGGGAGGCCTGGCTCCAGTCGGTGTGGTCCGCGCCGGGCCGGCCGCCCTTCATCCAGTCGGGGGCGCAGCACAGCGTGACGACGGGGGTGCCCTTGCTCGCCCGGACGAAGTCGATCCTGTCGTCCATCGCGGCGAAGGCGTACCGGCCCTTGACCGGTTCCGGGTTGCCGGCGCCCCAGCCCATGAGGTGCTGGATCTGCGGGACGGGCCTGCCCTGGCCGGCGAGTTCGGCGCGGACGCGTTCGACGGCCGCGTCCTCGCCGTCGTCGGCGCTGTACTGGGTGTGGGTGAAGCCCCAGCCGACCTGCGGGGCGGGGGCGCCGGGTGGGACGACGGGGTTGCCGTGCACCTTGTCGCCGTCGGGGCTGGTGCCGCCGATGCCGTTCTTGCCCCCGTCCCCGGGCCCCGTGTCCACGAGGGTGAGCACCAGGGCCAGCAGGACCAGGCCGACGCCGAGCAGGGCGACGAGACGCCACCACCGTACGTTCGCATTCCACCCATGACGTGCCATCAGGGACAAGCGTATCGGCGCCTGTCGGGGGCGGGACAGGTGCGGCGGGTGTGGGACGGGTGTGCGGCAGGCGTGGGGCAGGTTCTGGGGGCGCACTGGGGAAACCTGGTGCACGACGGCGTGCGCGTGCCGGATCATGTCGGCATGTCTGCGAACCCACAGGACGCCCTGCCGATCCGGCTCAACGTCGACGACAGCGACTCCCCGGCGGATGTCGTGGACGCGCTCTTCCTCGGCCGCTTCGCCACCGGCGAGCAGCCGTTCTCGCACAGCGCGAACATCGACCGCGTGAAGTCGGGCTGCACGCTGCTGCCCTCCGGGGCGAAGGTGCTGCGCGCGGCCCGCGACGACGACCGCAGCGCGACGCTCGCCGAGGGCGAGGGGTGGACGCTGCTGGTCTCCCGCTGGAACCGCGGCGCGGACGTCACGGTGACGGCGACCACCGCGGAGCTCGCCGAGAAGGTCCTCGACCAGGCCACGGACGGCGCGCAGGACGAGCCCGAACCCGTCCCGGAGAACGTGACCATGGGCTTCTGGTACGTCTCCCCGCGGCGCGGCCCGCACCGCACCACCCGGCAGATCTCGGCCGGTACGTGGGACGAGGTGCGGTCCAACTACACGGCGCCGGTCGCCGACGCCATGGACTCCCTGATGAAGACCACGCCCGAGGACATCGCGGGCCGGCTGCTCCTGCTCCACGGCCCGCCGGGCACGGGCAAGACGTCGGCGCTGCGGACGCTGGCGCGCTCGTGGCGGGACTGGTGCCAGGTGGACTGCGTCCTCGATCCGGAGCGGCTGTTCAGTGATGTCGGCTATCTGATGGACATCGCGATCGGCGAGGACGACGGGACGGCGAAGGGGCGGTGGCGGCTGCTGCTCCTCGAGGACTGCGACGAACTGATCCGCGGCGAGGCGAAGCACACGGCGGGTCAGGCGCTCTCGCGCCTGCTCAATCTCACGGACGGCCTGCTCGGCCAGGGACGGAACGTGCTGGTGGGCGTCACCACCAACGAGGACCTGGAACGCCTGCACCCGGCGGTGGTCCGCCCCGGCCGCTGTCTGGCCCGCATCGAGGTCGGCCCCCTGACCCGCACCGAGTCGATGGAGTGGCTGGGCACGGACGAGGGTGTGGGCCGCGAGGGCGCGACCCTCGCAGAACTCTTCGCCCTACGCCGCGGAACGACCCCGACCTCGGTACCGGACCAGCGGGAGGGAGCGGATGCGGGGTTGTATCTCTAGGGCACGCGATCGTGACCGCCGGGGGCCACGGCCGAGCAACAAGCGCAGGCGAGCACGGCCGGGGGCCTCCCCGCGCCCCCCGTACACCACCCGCACCACACCCCGCACAGCGGCCAGCGCATCCAGAGCCGCAGCCGCAGCCGGAGCCGCAGGCGCACGCGAGTGCCCCACTGGGCCGCAGGCGCAAACGCTCGGGAGGGGACGTGGGGGTATGTGCGCACGGAGCATCGAGCGCAATGTAGCCCCGTTGTCCGCGAGGCGTGGCGAACAGTGGATGGCGAGTACGCACATACCCCCGCGGCCCCGCACCCACAAACGGACAGCAGGCGCACCGCAACTCGCGCGGTCCCACACCCGGCGATGGACCGAGCAAAGGCCGACACCCCCGCCCCGGGCGACCCGAGAAGGACTCGTGGGCCGGCGAGGCCTACCCCCCGCCCCCGTACACCGCCCGCACCGCATCCCGCACCGCCCCCAACGCATCCGCCTCGGCCAAACCCAACCGCCGAGCCCGCTCGGCAAAGGCCCGCGCCTCCGTAGCGACGACCCGCGCCGCCGCGTCCCCCGCCGCCGCGACGAACGTCCCGTTCCGCCCCCGCGTCTCGATGACCCCGTCCGCCTCCAGCGCCCGGTAGGCCTTGGCGACCGTATTGGCCGCGAGGCCGAGCGACTCGGCGAGCCCGCGCACCGTGGGCAGTTTGTAGCCGACCGGCAGCGCACCCGACCTCGCCTGCTCGGCGATCCGGGCCCGCACCTGCTCGTACGGCGCGTCGCCCGCGCCCTCATCGATGTCGATCTTCAACGTCACGGAGTGATTGTCCCGCACACCCGGGACGGAAGCGGACCGCCCGCGCCCGCGAAAAAGGGGAGGCACTCCGGCCCGGCCCGCGCGTACCGTGCGGCTCCATGACTGTGATCGTCCGAGCCCTCGGTACCGGCGCCCCGACCACGACCCCCGCCACCACCGTCACCGCCGCCCCCGCGGCCCCCACCGCCACCACCGCCACCGCAGGCGACGCCGGCTTCGCCGCCGTGCGCCGCGCCTGCGTACCGTCCATGCTCACCTCACCCGCCGCGGTCGCCTTCGACCGGACACACGCCCATCCGGACGCCGCCTACCGGCAGTTGATCGCCGAGGCGGACGGGGAGGTCATCGGGACGGCGCAGGTGGGCATCGCCCACGACAGCCCCGAGCCGGGACAGGGCTACGCCAACATCTACGTCCACCCGGAGCGGCTCGGCAGGGGCGCCGGAACGCTCCTCCTGCGCACCGCCGAGGAGCACTTGGCGAGCGCGGGCGCACGATCCATCTACACGTGGGTGCTCGACGAGCCCGCGAACCTCGCCTTCGCCGCCCGCCACGGTTATGCCGCGCGCCGTACGGCGCACTTCCTCCGCCTGGACCTGGCGCACGGCACGCTGCCGCCCCGCCAGGAGCCGCCGGCCGGGGTGGAGCTGGTCAGCGGATCGGTGTATGCGCAGGACGCACGGCCCTTGTTCGCGCTGGACGCGGAGACCGCGGCCGACGAACCGGGCGACGTGGCGGCCGAGTTCACGGACTACGAGCACTGGCGCGCCGAGACCTGGGACCACCCGCTGACCAGCCGGGAGCTCACCACGGTTGCGCTGGTGGACGGGCGTCCGGCGGCGTTCAGCCTGGCACTCACGGACGGCGCGGGGCGTTACTCCTCCGGCATGACGGGCACGGCGCGCGGCCACCGCGGCCGCGGCCTGGCCAAGCTTGCGAAGAACGACTCGCTGCACCGGGCACGCGCGGCCGGCTGCACCGAGGCGTTCACCGGCAACGACGCCGGGAACGAGCCGATGCTGGCGATCAACGAATGGTTCGGTTACGAGATCTGCGGAACGGAGGTCCGTCATGTCCGCACACTCGGCTGACGCGACGGAGGGAACGGCGCAGGACGGAACGGAGAGCACGGCGGAGGGCGGGCCAGCGGGCACGACCACGCTGGAGATCGTCCTCACGAAGGCGGGCCGCACCAAGATCCGCTACCCCGCACGGCTCCTCTCCGACGACGGCACCCACGTGACCGTCCGCGCACCATGGGCGGCGCCCGGCGTCCGCGACTTCGGCTTCGTCCGCTTCGAGCCGGGCGACGTCTTCGTCGAGCACTACTGGCGCGACCGCTGGTACGCCGTCAAGGAGGTGTACGGGGCGGACGGCACGCTCAAGGGCTGGTACTGCGACGTGACCCGCCCCGCGGTACGCGACGACACGGTCCTCACGGTCGAGGACCTGGACCTGGACCTGTGGTGCTCGGCGGACGGCGCCACGGTACTGCGCCTGGACGAGGACGAGTTCGAAGCAAGCGCCCTCCACACGACGGACCCCGAGGCGGCCAGATCAGCGAGGGAGTCCCTGAACACCCTGGAATCCCTCACCCGAACCAACGGCCGCCCCCTCCCCTGAGACTATTCGGCGACCAACTCCACTTCGTAACCCCACGCGTCCTCCAAGTAGGCCGCGTACTGGTCGTCGCCACCCGCATGCGGGTGGCGATCCGGGTAGAGCAGAGACCACCCGTGCCCGGGCGCGGCGGCCACGAGCCGGTCGAGCTCGGCCCGCCCCCGCACGTGGAACGCCAGGTGGTTCAGACCGGGGCGGTGCCGGTCGTGGCCGCCGGACCGCAGGGCGGGCGACTGCTCCAGAACCACATACGCGCCGTCCCGTCGCCAGCTGCGGCCGTGCGCCCAGCGCTGGTACGGCATGTGACCCAGCTCCTCCAGGAGCCAGCCCCAGGAGGCCTGCGCCGCCTCCAGGTCGGGCACCCACAGCTCAACGTGGTGGATCCCGCCCGTGCGCGCGGCCGCCAGCGGCTCCGCCCCCGTCCCCGTCCCCCCGTCGTCGTACGCGACCCCCTCCTCGTCCGACTGCCAGTGGAGCGCGAAGTGTTCGCCCGAGTGGCAGGCGGTCAGGGCCGCGTGGCAGTAGGCCACCATGTCGTGCGGCAGCGCGGACAGGGGGTGCCAGGACAGTTCCGCGCACTTGTCCGGCTCGGTGTTGCGCGGGGTGCCGCCCGCCCCGTACCGCACGGAGAAGAACCAGCCGATGCGTGGGGTCTCGCCGGGGCCCCGGTGTTGGAGGACGAGTTCCGCGCGCAGGTCCGCCGGGGTGAGGTCGAGGCCGAGCTCCTCGTGGGCCTCACGGATCATGGCCGTCCGGACGTCCTCGCCGGGCTCCACGTGGCCCGAGGGCAGGTGCAGCAGGCCGTCGGCGTAGCCCGTGCCGGTGCGGCGGGACAGGAGTACGGCGTCGCCGTGGCGCAGCATCAGGTGGACGTCGACGATCTCGGCGTGCCGCGCCGGCCTCCGGGGCAGCGTGCCCACCACCGCGTACCGCTCGTCCTCGACCCGTCTGCCCCACAACTCCGCGTCGCCCGACAGGCGTTCGGTGTGGACGTGGAAGGCGAGGGGCGTCAGGGCCGCTACCAGGCGGGACATCGGGAGGCCCGCGGGGGACTCCGTGCCCCATACCCCTTCGATCAGGATCAGCCGTCCGCCGGGGCGCAGCAAGGCGCACCAGTCCCGCAGTGTCGCCTCCGGGTCCGGCATCATCCACAGGACGTGGCGTGCCAGCACCACGTCGAACTTCCGGCCGCCGACCGGGGGTTCGCGGACGTCGCCCACCAGGAACTCCGCGTCGTGGGACGCCAGTTTCGCGCGGGCCCGCTCCAGCATCTTCGGGGACAGGTCGACCCCCGTGACCCGGTGGCCGCGCCCCGCGACGAGCAGGGCGAGGCTTCCCGTGCCGCAGCCGAGGTCGAGGACGTCGCCGCGGGCCTCCGGCAGCCAGTCCCGCAGCCGGTCCGCCCAGGCGCGCCGCACCGCCTCGTCCCGCAGGCCGTGGTCCGGCTCCTCGTCGAAGGTGGCCGCCATGGCGTCCCAGTCGACCGGATCGGCCCGCCCGACCGGCTCGTTGACCCTGCTCGTCGTCCTGTTCCGCGTCATGTTCCGATCGTCGCAGCCGCCACTGACAATCCGCCCTCGATCAGAAAGCGGGCCCCAACAGGTCTACCGAGCGCCTGGAATGGACATCGGTAAGGCAGGGAGTCGGGAAGCCGGGAGGCCGCCATGCGTCGAGTGACCACGCACAAGCCCGTGGGCAAGTCCGTCAGCCGCCGGGTGCGGGAGCGTCAGGAGGCGGAGGTCCGGCCGCGCGAGAGGCCCGAGGTCCGCAAGGACATCCAGCGGACGTGGTGGCCGGACGGCTGAGCCGGGGGCGATGCCCTGTTCAGCCGGTGGATGATGCCCTGTTGAGCAGAGGGGCGATGCCCCGTCAGCCGGACGCGAGCCGCTTGCGGTAGTGGACGCGGTCGTAGGGGCCGTCCATGCGCCGCTCGACGACCTCGTAGCCGTACCGGGGATAGATCTTCTGGTTCTCCCACATCAGCGCGTTGGTGTAGAGGCAGATCTCGACGAGCCCCAGCGCCCGCGCGTGTGCCTCCACGAAGGCGAGCAGCCGCCGGCCCACCCCCTGCCCCGCGGCGTCGGGGTGGACCGCGATCGACTCCAGCAGGAGCCGCCCCTCGTACGGGCGCGGGACGAGGACGAGGAGACCCACCACGGGGTCCCCGGTGACGTACACGAACCCCGCCGCCACATCGGCCGCGTGGTCGGCCTCCATCGGGACGGGGACCTGCCCGATGCGTTCGATGTAGCGGTGGTACGCCGCGTCCGTGACCGCCCGCACGGCGGGCACGTCGGCGGCGGTGGCGGGGCGGATGTCCGCGAAGGCGTCGGGCGTGGTCATGCCTCTACGTCTACGCCACGTCGCCGCGCCCGCACCACCGCCTTGCGCAACAACGGCCACACCACGATCAGGACGATGAGGCCATAGACGGTCACGGAGAACGGCGTGTCGACGAGGCCGGAGGCGCTGCCGTCGCTGATCTGCAGGGCGCGGCGCAGCTGCTGCTCGGCGTTGGGGCCGAGGATGACGCCGATGACCGCGGGCAGGATCGGCAGCCCGTACCGCCGCATCCCGAAGCCCAGCAGGCCGATGACGAGCAGGATGACCAGGTCGAGCGACTCGCCGCCGACCGCGTAGGCGCCGACGGCCGCGAAGAAGAGGATGCCCGCGTAGAGGTAGGGCCGCGGGATGCGCAGGAGCTTCGCCCAGACCGGCGCGAGGGGCAGGTTGAGGGCGAGCAGGAGCACCATGCCGACGAACAGTGAGGCGATCAGGCCCCAGACCAGGTCCGCCTCGCGTTCGAAGAGGAGCGGTCCCGGCTGGATGCCGTACTGCTGGAAGGCGGCGAGCATCACGGCGGCCACGGCGGTCGTGGGCAGGCCCAGCGTCAGCATGGAGACGAGGGTTCCGGCGGCCGACGCGGACGAGGCCGACTCGGGGCCCGCGACGCCCTCGATGGCGCCCTTGCCCCACTCCTCCTTGTGCTTGGACAGCCGCTTCTCGGTGACGTAGGAGAGGAAGGTGGGGATCTCGGCGCCACCGGCGGGGATCGCGCCGAACGGGAAGCCGATGAGCGGGCCGCGCAGCCAGGACTTCCAGGTGCGCTTGACGTCCTCCTTGCCCAGCCAGGGGCGGCCGACGGGAATCGCCCGGCCGCTGGTGCGGCGCAGGTGGGCGGCGACCCAGAGAGCCTCGCCGATGGCGAAGAGGCCGACCGCGACGATCACCACGTCGATGCCGTCGGCGAGTTGCAGCGAGCCGAAGGTGAGGCGCTGCTGGCCGGTCATCTGGTCCAGGCCCACGAGGCCGATGGTCAGACCGATGAGGAGCGAGGCGAGGCCGCGGACGCGGGACGCGCCGAGCACGGAGGTCACCGCGATGAACGCGAGCACCATGATGGCGAAGTAGTCGGGCGCGCCGATGTCGACGGCGAGGTCGGCGACCGTCGGCGCGAGGACCACCAGGAGCGTCGTGCCGATCATGCCGCCCGCGAAGTGGCCGACGGCGGCGGCCGCGAGGGCTTGCGCCCCGCGCCCGGACCTGGCCATCGGGTGGCCTTCCATGGCGGCGACGACGGCCGCGCTCTCGCCCGGTGTGTTGAGCAGGATCGAGGTGGTCGAGCCGCCGAACATCGCGCCGTAGTAGATGCCGGCGAACATGATGAAGGCGCCGGTCGGTTCGAGCCCGTACGTCACCGGGAGCAGCAGAGCCACCGCCATCGCGGGGCCGATGCCGGGCAGGACGCCGATGGCGGTGCCGAGGAGGACGCCGACGGCGGCCCAGAGGAGGTTGATCGGGGTGAGGGCCGTGCCGAAGCCGTCCATCAGGGAGTTGAAGGCGTTCATGTCACAGGACTCCCATCAGGGGGCCGCCCGGCAGGGGCACGCCGAGCAGGTTGTCGAAGACCTCGTAGGTGACGACGGAGAGCACGGCGGCGATCAGCGGGTCGCGGTCGAAGTGGCGGCTGCCGAGCGCGTAGGCGGCGCCCCAGAAGAGCAGCGCCCCGGCGACCGGGAAGCCGGCGGGTTCGATGAGGACGGCGGTCATGAGGAAGACGCCGGCCAGGAGCAGCACGGTGCGCCAGTCGGCGGGTTCGGAGAGGTCGATGTCCTCGCCGCCCTCGGCCTCGCCGCGGCCGCCGCGCAGCACGTCGACGGCGAGCAGGACGGCGACGACGAGCAGCCCGGAGCCGACCGCGATCGGCACGGTCCTGGGGCCGATGGGGCCGCGCTGGGTGAGGTCGACGTCCATGGTGAGCGCGTCGGTGAGGACGAGGGCGCCGAGGGCGAGCAGCAGGACGCAGACGCCGAGTTCGGAGTGTTCGCGCAGCCAGGAGCGGCGGTCCCGCGCCTCGCCCCCGGTCGGTTCGGTGGTGGTCACAGTCCCAGCTCCTTCAGTACGGAGACGACGCGCCGGTCCTGGGCGGCCAGGAAGTCGCCGAAATCGTCGCCGGTGAGGAAGGCGTCGTCCCAGCCGTTGGTCTTGAGGGACTTCTGCCACTCGGGCGAGGCGTGCAGCTTCCTGACGAGTCCGGTGAGCTTCTTGCGTTCGGCGTCGCTGAGTCCGGGCGGGGCGACGATGCCGCGCCAGTTGGTGAAGTCCACGTCGTAGCCGGACTCCTTGAGGGTGGGCCCGTCCAGGCCCTTGACCCGCTCGGGCCCGGTGACGGCGAGCAGCCGCAGCTCGCCCGACTTGATCTGGTCGAGGTATTCGCCGACGCCGGAGACCCCGAAGGCGACCTTGGAGCCGAGGATCGAGGCGAGCAGTTCGCCGCCGCCGTCGAAGGGCACGTAGTTGACCTTCTTCGGCTCGATGCCGGCGGCGCGCGCCATCAGCATCGGGGCGAGGTGGTCGGGCCCGCCGGGCGAGGACCCGCCGCCGACGGTGACCTTGCCCGGGTTCTTCTTCCAGGCGTCGACGAGTTGCCCGATGGTCTTGTACGGGGAGTTCTCGGCGACCACGACGACGTCCTGCTCCTCGGTGAGCCGGGCGATGGGGGTGGTGTCGCCGAGGGTCTTCGGAGAGTGGTTGGAGCGGGCGGCGCCCACGACGCCGAGGCCCATGGACATGGCGAGCTTGCCGTTGCCGTGCTCGCCGACGAGCCGGGAAAGCCCGACGGTGCCGCCGGCGCCGGGCAGGTTGAACACCTCGATGTTGTGGGTGAGTCCGGCGTCCTCGGCGTTCTTCGCCGCGGTGCGCGCGGTGATGTCGTAGCCGCCGCCGGGGGTGTTGGGGACCATGAGGCGCAGCCCGGGGATCTGAGTGCCGGTGTCGCCGCCGCCGCCCGTGGTGAGCAGCGGCGGCGCCACGAGTACGAGGAGGGCGGCCCCGCACAGGGCGAGGGGTGTGCGCAGGCGCACGTGTGCCACCACCTGTCGGTACGTAGTCGGGTGTGAGGTGGCCCACATGTTGCCCGCGCGTTAACAACCTGTCTCTCTTCCGGAATCAACGGACGTTGTGGTCGTTGTGGTCGCGCCCATAGCCTGCGGCGATGACAAGGGTGCTGGTCGTGGACGACGACTTCATGGTCGCCAAGCTGCACAGTCGCTACGTCGCGGCGGTGGAGGGGTTCACCGTGGTCGGGGCCGCGCACAGCGGGGCCGAGGCGGTCGACGCGGTACGGCGGCTGCGTCCCGATCTCGTCCTGCTCGACGTGTACCTGCCCGACATGGACGGCATCGCCGTACTGCGCGAGCTGCGGGCGGCCGAGGAGCGCGAGCCGGGGCGCCGGCCGGTCGACGCCCTGTTCATCACGGCGGCGCGGGACGCGGAGGTCGTCCGGGCCGCGCTGCGGGCGGGCGCCCTGCACTATCTGATCAAACCGTTCAACCAGACGGCGCTGCATGAGCAGTTGAGACATGTGGCGGCGTTGCGGGCCCGCCTCGACGGCCTGCGGGAGGCCCGCCAGGAGGACGTCGACCAGCTCTTCGGCACGCGGCCCCCAGGCTCCCGGGAGCTGCCGAAGGGCCTGGCCGCGCACACGGCGGAACTGGTGGAACAGACCCTGCGCGGCCACCCGGAAGGCCTCTCGGCGACGGAGTGCGCGCGGGCGGGCACCCTGTCCCGGGTGAGCGCACGCCGCTACCTGGAGTTCTTCGCGGACACCGGACGCGCGGAGGTGACACTCCGGTACGGCGGGACGGGCCGCCCGGAGCGGCGGTATCGGTGGGTGGGGTGAGCGGCGGGCCTCAGGGGCGCGGGCGGCCGGGCCGGTAGCCGGGGAAGCAGACGAGGCAGGCCGCCTTGGAGTGCAGGACCTGGGAGAGGGCCTTGGACTCGGGGTCGTGGATCTCGTCCCCTCGGCGGGCCGCCTGGCGCTGTCCGTCGAGCAGCCCCGCGCAGGACGGCGTGCGGTGGAAGACCTGGCCCCCGGCGGTGGTGTAGACGTGGGCGGTCAGCCCCTGCGGCACCGGAGCGCACTCCGTGCAGTGTCCTGGCAGCAATTCGTGGACGCACCTCTGTTCGGTCACGCACGCATCGTTCCGGCCGGACCGACCGGGCGACAAGAGTGGATCACGCCGATCTCGTCCCCATCGCCCGCACCGTCCCCACGTGTCACGGGAACCTCGTGCCCCTCGTACGGGGCCTCGTGCGCCTCGTGCGGGCCGTTGTCTGAGCTGCTGGTTAGCCCTTCCTTAACCGCACCATAAAGATCGCCATCACCGGCGCCCAGCAGGGGATTTCGCGGTTTTCAGGGGCTAGTTTTCTGACTCGCCGGGGCGATGACGAACCGTCGGTGCCGCTGGTGCTCGGGGGGCTGTGCCGCCCGTTCGCCGTCGCCCCGTGTCCCCCTGAACCGCCGTTTGAGGAGAACCCGTATGTCCGCTCGTCGCAAGGTCGCCGCGCTCGCCGCCGTCGGTGTGGCCCCGCTCGCCCTGACCGCTCTCTCGGTCTCGCCCGCCGCCGCGCACGGCTCGATGACGGACCCGGTCAGCCGGGTCTCCGCGTGCTTCCAGGAGGGCCCCGAGTCGCCGAAGTCGGCCGCCTGCAAGGCCGCCGTGCAGGCCAGCGGCGTGCAGGCGTTCTACGACTGGAACGCGGTGAACATCGCCAACGCCGCCGGCAAGTCGAAGGAGATCATCCCCGACGGCAAGCTGTGCAGCGCGGGCAACGACAAGTACAAGGGGCTCGACCTGCCGCGCGCCGACTGGCCGTCCAGCAAGCTGACGGCCGGCAACCACACCTTCCGCTACAAGGGCACCGCCCCGCACAAGGGCTCCTTCGAGCTGTACATCACCAAGGAGTCGTACGACCCGTCGAAGCCGCTGAAGTGGTCGGACCTGGAGGAGAAGCCCTTCGTCGACGTCGCCGACCCGAAGATGGAGAACGGCGACTACGTCTTCGACGGCAAGATCCCCGCCCGCCAGGGCCGCCACCTGATCTACTCGGTCTGGCAGCGCTCGGACTCCCCCGAGGCCTTCTACACCTGCTCCGACGTCGTCTTCGGCAAGGACACCGGCGGCAGCGGTTCCGCCCCCGCCCCGGCCGCCTCCGCCCCCTCCGAGCAGGAGATCGCGGCCGGTGCCGACAAGTCGACCGTCGAGCACCACGGCCATGGGGACGCCAACGCCCACACCGGCGCGGAGGCCACCTCGGCCGCGCCCGCCGCCGACGCCGCCGCCGACGAGCCCGCGGTCGGCGACAACCGGCCCGAGGTGAACGGCGGCGCCGAGAAGCCGGTCACCACGGCCGACGACCACCTCGCCGAGACCGGTGGCGACAGCACCACCCCGTACATCGCGGTCGGCGGTGCCGCCATCCTCGCCGTCGGCGCCGCGGCGATGTTCGCCACGACCCGCCGCCGCGCGGCGAGCGGGCGCCACGGCCGCTGAGCCGGTGGCGCAGGAGTGAGGAGTGGAACCCGTAGTGAGTGAGTGAGTGAATGAGTGAAGGGCCGTGCTTCCCCGCCCGGGAGCACGGCCCTTCACTCCCTTCAGGGGTCGCGGCTACGACAGGCAGGTGCTCGGCGTCGCGTGCGCCGGGTCGAGCGCGTTCGCCACCTCGTGGTGGGCGACGCGGTCCAGGATGCCGATCGCCACGTGCTCCGACGCGTCGACGGGGCACAGATCCTGCAGCGTCACGTTGCGCACGCCGGGTCCGTCGAGGAACTGGGTGCGGTACGGGGTGACCACCTCGTCGTACTTGGTGGCGATGACGGTGTAGCGCACGCCGGGCACCGTGTCGCCGCCCGCGTTGAGCTTGGTCAGGAAGGGCGATCCGGCCACCTGGTCGGCGAGGGCCGGGGTGTTGGTCGTCAACAGGTCCTCGATGCCCGGGAAGTACGGCAGCAGCTTGGTGAGGCCGAGGAGGGTGGTGCCGTGGTTGTCGGGGGCGAGGCCGATCATGGCGTTCACCTTGTCGGCACCGCCGAGGAACTTCAGGTAGTAGCGGGGCATCATGCCGCCCTGCGAGTGGCCGACGAGGTCGGCCTTCCGCGCGCCCGTCGCGGCGAGCACCTTGTCGACGAAGGCGTCGAGCTGTCCGGCCGACTTGTCGATGGGGCCGAGCCCGTTGAAGAGGGGTACGCCCGGCAACTGGCCGTAGTCCAGGGAGAAGACGCAGTAGCCGCGCTTCACGAGGTAGGGCGCGAGGACGAGCCAGTTGTCGACGGAGTTGCCGAACGTGCCGTGCACGAGGACGACGGGGCGGGGGTGGGCGGCGGACGGCTTGCAGCCGTAGTCGTTCCAGCCGCTCGACGAGGCGGACGTCTCGGGCGAGGCGGCCGCCGTGGCCGCGGGGGCGAGGGTGGCCGCGGCCGTGACGAGCAGGGTGGCGGCGAGGGCGCGCAGCGCGCGTCTCCAGGGCAGCATCGGGTGATCTCCTTGCGGCTCAAGGGAGTTGCGAGGAAGGTGCGATGAGGGTGGGGGTGCGTGGGAGTGCGTGGGGGTGCCCTGTGACCCGGATCGACAGGATGCCGTGCTCACGTCAAATTACGCGCGAGTAGATGAAGAGTGAAGCGGCGCGTCGGCAAAAAGTTCCAGTGTTCACTGGCACGGTCACCGCACGAAACCGGCGCGAGGCCGCGCCGCGCCTCACACCACGCCACACCTCACACCGCGCCTCACGCCGCCAAGGTCCCCGGCACGATCGCACCGGGCCCGAACTTCTTCCGCGCCCGGTCCGCCACCTCCTCGATCCGGCGGGCCTTCTCGTCCGTCGGGTCGAACGTCAGCTGGTGGGTGGCGTGTTCGGCCGGGCCGAGGCCCTCCGCACGCAACGACACGGCACGCACCCGGGCCCGTTGCAGGCCGAGCGACTCGTACATGCGGTAGGCGGCCGCGGTGAGCGCGGCGGAGTGGGCGGTCGGCTCGGGCAGGGTGCGGGTCCGGGTGATCGTCGCGTACCCGGTGCGGTCCGCGTACCGCACGGTGAGCGCCAGTGAGCGGCACACCTGGTCCTCGCCGCGCATCCTGACGCCCAGTTCCTCGGCGCCGGAGAGCAGCGCGCGGCGGTGCCGGAAGGGGTCCAACTCGTCGCGCGGGAAGGGGCGTTCGACGGCCAGCGAGCGGGCGGCGGCGTTCGGTGTGACCCGGGTGCGGTCGACGCCCCGCGCCTTCTCGCCCAGTTCGCGGCCGGCGCGGGCGCCGAGGAGCCGCTGCAGGGTGGACAGGGGTGCCGCGCCGACCTTCTCCAAGGTGTCGAGGCCGTACTCGCAGAGCGTACGGGCGGTGGCGCGGCCGATGCCGGGCAGCTCGCCGACGGGCCGTCCGGCGAGGAACTCCCGTACTCCGTCAGGACCTTCGGGCACCGCACACGTCACCCCGGGGGCGGCCCCGCGCGCGGCCATCCGCGCCAGCATCGGCCCGGGCCCGGCGCCGACCGCGCACTCCACCCCGTACAGCGCGAGCGCCCGCACCCGGATCAGCGCGGCCAGCTCGACGGCATCCCGCCGGAAGTACCGCCGCGCCCCGCGCACGTCCACGAGCGCGGCATCGGGCGGAAGTGCCTCGACCTGCGGGGTGAACTCCCCGAGCAGGGCGATCAGTTGGGGCAACAGGGCTTCGTACATGGACGGCAACAGAAAACGTACGTAGAGGGTGGCGCCCCCGTCCCCGCCCCCGTCCCCCACAGCGGCCCCCGTTCCGGTCATCCCGTCGTTCATCCCGCGCTCCCCGGACTCTGGTGCCACAGCTTTCTGTTCGTGCCCGCCGATCCCTCGCCCGCTGGGCGCAGGTCCGCCCAGGGGTGCATCTCGTATCCGTTGGCCATGCGGATGCGGCGGCCGCCCGCCCCGTCCCGGGCCTCCTCAGGAACCGCCCCCGGTTCCGCCAGGCGCGCCGCCACCGCGTCCAGGCCGCCCTCCTTGCGCACCTCCACCAGGTCCGCCAGGTTCCACGCCGCCGCGCCCACCACGCTGAGGCTGCGGGGGCCGCGGCGCTGCACCACGCCGCGTACGAGCAGCAGCCAGGAGTGGAAGACGGTGTGCGCGCACCGCTCGTGGGCGTCGTCGAAGAAGGCCAGGTCGACCAGGCCCGTACCGTCGTCCAGGGTGGTGAAGATGACGCGCTTGCCGGAGCGGATCGGCGGGGTCTGGGTGGCCGCCTTGGCGCCCGCGACCAGCACGGTCGCGCCGTGTTCGGCCTCGCGAAGGCGCCGCGCGCTGAACACGCCGAGCTCCTCGAGGAAGCCCCGGTGGTCGCCCATGAGGTGGCGTGAGGAGTCCATGCCGAGGACGCCGAGTTCGGCGCTGAGCCGCTCCGCGTCGTCCAGGTCGGGCAGGCCGGCGGGGGCCGTCTTCCGGCCGTCGGCCAGCGGCAGTTGGGCTCCGACCCCGCCCCGCGCGCCTCCCGATCCCCCTGCGCCCCGCGCACCCCGGCGCAGCTCGGCCAGGTGCAGCTGCAGGTCGCGGCGGTTGGCGCCGAACGCGTCGAGCGCGCCGACCTGCGCGAGCCGCTGCGCGACCGGCTTGGAGGGCCGGGCCCGCTCCCAGAAGTCGACGAGCGAGGCGTAGGGCTGCCCCTCGGCGATCCGCGCGGCCTCCGCCTCGCTGATGCCGTGCACGTCGGAGAGGGCGAGCCGCAGCCCCCAGACCTCCTGGGACCCCGCCTCTTCGGACACCAGTTCGATACGGTGAGCGACCGCGGACCGGTTCACGTCCAGCGGGAGGATCGGCACCCCCCGCCGCCGCGCGTCCGCGAGCAGCAGCCGCTTCGGGTACATGCCGGGGTCGTGGGTGAGCAGCCCCGCGTAGAAGGCGGCGGGGTGATGGGCCTTCAGCCACGCCGACTGGTACGTCGGCACGGCGAAGGCCACCGCGTGCGCCTTGCAGAACCCGTACGACCCGAAGGCCTCGACGATCTCCCAGGTGCGGCCGATCGTCTCCGCGTCGTACCCCTTGGCGGCCGCCTGCTGCGCGAACCAGAAGCGGATCCGGCCCTGCGCCTCGGGGTCGGAGAGCCCGCGCCGCACCCGGTCCGCCTCGTCGCGCCCGCAGCCGGTCATGATGTTCACGATCTCGATGATCTGCTCGTGGAAGACGACGACGCCGTACGTCTCCTTCAGCGGCTCCATCAGGTCCGGGTGCGGATAGCGGACGGGTGCGCGGCCGTGCCGGGACTCGATGAAGGGCCGCACCATGTCCGCGGCGACCGGCCCCGGCCGGAACAGCGAGATGTCGACCACCAGGTCGTGGAAGGTCTCGGGCTGCAGCCTGCCGACCAGATCGCGCTGGCCCGGCGACTCGATCTGGAAGCAGCCGAGCGTCTCGGTGGACTTGATGAGCCGGTACGTCGCCGGGTCGCCCGGCGCGACCTGGCGCGGGTCGTCGAGGTCCACCACGTCGCCGGTGGCCCGCTCGACCTCCGCCACCGCGTGCGCCATCGCCGACTGCATCCGCACGCCGAGCACGTCCAGTTTGAGCAGCCCGAGGTCCTCCACGTCCTCCTTGTCGAACTGCGACATGGGCAGGCCCTCGCCGCTGGTCGGCACGACGGGCGTACGGGCGAGCAGCGAGGCGTCGGAGAGCAGCACCCCGCACGGGTGCATGGCGACGCCGCGCGGCAGCGCGTCAAGACCCTCGACCAGCTCCCACAGCCGCTGATCGCCGCCCCACTCCTCGGCCACCTCCCGCAGCTCCGGCAGCTCCTCCAGCGCGGCGCGGGCGTCGCGGGCACGGATGTGCGGGAAGGCCTTGGCGATCCTGTCGATCTCGGCGGGGTTCATGGACAGGGCGGCGCCCACGTCGCGCACGGCGTGCCGGACGCGGTAGGTCTCGGGCATGGCGACGGTCGCGACCCGCTCGGTGCCGAAGCGGCCGATGATCGCGCGGTAGACCTCCAGGCGGCGGGCCGACTCGACGTCGATGTCGATGTCCGGCAGGACGTGCCGCCGCTTGGACAGGAACCGCTCCATGAGCAGCCCGTGTTCGACGGGGTCGGCGTGCGCGATGCCGATGAGGTGGTTGACCAGGGACCCGGCGCCGGAGCCGCGCGCCGCGACCCGGATGCCCAGGTCCCGTACGTCGTCGACGACTTGGGCCACGGTCAGGAAGTACGAGGCGTAGCCGTGGTGGTCGATGATGTCGAGCTCGTGGTGCATCCGCTCCCAGTACGCGCGCCGCGCGTCGTAGCCGCGCCGGATCATGCCGGCCGCCGCCCGGGAGGCGAGGACGCGCTGCGCGGTGCGGCGCCCGGCGCCGACCAGGCGCGGCTCGGGGAAGTGCACGGAGCCCATGCCGAGGTCGTCCTCGGGGTCGACGAGGCACTCGGCGGCGGTCGCCCGGGTCTGTTCGAGCAGGCGGTGGGCGGTGTCGCGGCGGAAGCCCGCGGCCTCGACGACGCGTTCGGCGACGCGCAGCATGTCGTCCGCGCCCTTGAGCCACCGTTCGCCGCTGTCGAGTCCCTTGGTCGGGTCGACGGGGACGAGGCGGCGCGCGGCGTCGAGGACGTCGGTGACGGGGCCCTGGCCGGGGTCGGCGTAGCGCACGGCGTTGCTCAGGACGGGGCGCACGCCCTGTTCGGCGGCGAAGCCGAGGGTGCGGGCGGCGAGCCGCAGCGAGCCGGGCCCGGTGCCCTCGCGGCCGTGCCAGACGCATTCCAGGCGCAGCGCGTCGCCGTAGCGCTCACGCCAGGGGGTGAGGAGGCGGGCGGCGCGGTCGGGGCGGCCCGCGGCGAGCGCGCGGCCCACGTCGGACGCCGGGCCGAGCAGCACGGTCAGTCCGTCGCCGTGGTTCTCCTGCCAGGGCAGGACGGGCGGCCCTTCGGCGGTGCCGGTGCGGTGCGCGGCGGTGATCAGCCGGCAGAGCGCGGCCCAGCCGGTGGCGCCGTCCCGGGCGAGGTAGGTCACGCGCGGGGTCGACTCGTCGATGAAGGCACCTCCGCGCACGGGGGCCCGGCGCCGCTCGCCCGCGGCCGGGGCGGCCTCCCCCACCGCGAGTTCGGCCCCGAAGAGCGGCCGGACGCCCGCCTTGGCGCAGGCCTTGGCGAACCGGACGGTGCCCGCGACGGTGTCCCGGTCGGTGAGCGCGAGGGCGTCCATGCCCCGTGCGGCGGCGCGTTCGGCCAGCCGCTCCGGGTGCGAGGCGCCGTACCGCAGGGAGAACCCGGAGACGGTGTGCAGATGCGTGAACCCTGGCACACGCACCTCCTGGAACCCTGAACCGATCCGACCTCACATCCCCCGCTCTCCACCATAGACCAGTTTCGAACTTACGTACGACACATACGTTCGATTAGGGAGCGGGGGCGGCCGCCACCCCGTCCCCGCCGCCGTTCCCTCGTCCGTTCGGCCCATCCCACCTGCGCGAACGCCCGCGTCCCCCGAGCGTGGACGCATGAGCTTCGCCGACGAATTCAAGAGCGCCGTCACCCCGCGAGCAGCCCTGCTCGTCATCGGCGTCCTCGCCCTGCAGCTGCTGTTCATCGCCTCCTACGTAGGGGCGCTGCACGACCCGAAACCCAAGGACGTCGCCTTCGGGGTCGTCGCTCCGGGCCCCGCGGCCGAACAGACCGCCGACCGTCTGGAGAAGCTCCCCGGCGCACCGCTCGACCCCCGCGTCCTCAAGGACGAGGCCACGGCCCGCCGCCAGCTCATGAACCGCGACATCGACGGCGCCCTGCTCGTCGACCCGCGCGGGACGACCGACACCCTCCTGGTCGCGTCCGGCGGCGGCACCGCGCTCTCCAGGACCCTCACCGACCTCGTCGGCAAGATCGACGCGGAGCAGAAGCGTACGGTCACGACGGACGACGTGGTCCCGGCCTCGGCCCACGACTTCAACGGCCTGTCGTCCTTCTACCTGGTCGTCGGCTGGTGCGTCGGCGGCTATCTGTGCGCGTCGATCCTGGCGATCAGCGCGGGCTCCCGGGCCGCCAACCTCTCGCGCGCGGTCATCAGGCTCGGCACGATGGCGCTCTACTCGATCGTCGGCGGCCTCGGCGGCGCCGTCATCATCGGGCCGATCCTCGGCGCGCTGCCCGGCAGCGTCCTCGGCCTGTGGGGCCTCGGCGCCCTGGTGATCTTCGGGGTCGGCGCGATCACGCTCGCCCTGCAGGCGCTCACCGGCATCGTCGGCATCGGCCTGGCCGTCCTCCTCATCGTCATCGGGGGCAACCCGAGCGCGGGCGGCGCCTTCCCGCTGCCGATGCTGCCGCCCTTCTGGCGAGCGATCGGGCCCTGGCTGCCGCCGGGCGCGGGCACCTGGGTGGCCCGCTCCATCGCGTACTTCGAGGGCAACTCGATCACCCGGGCGCTCCTCGTCCTCTCCGCCTGGGCGGTCCTCGGCGTCGTCGTCACCCTCGCCCTCTCCGCCCGCCGCAGGACGCCGCACAGCAGCTCGATCGACCTCAGCGCCACCCGCTACCGGGGCATCGCGTGAGGCTCGCGTGACGTGAGCGGCGGTGGCCTCGCGGGCGGGTCGCGTTGTCAGACTCCGGTGCGAGGCTGGGACGCATGATCCGCACACTCGCCGTCGAGAACTACCGTTCCCTGCGCAAGCTGATCGTCCCGCTGGACCGGTTGAACGTGGTCACGGGCGCGAACGGCACGGGCAAGTCCAGCCTCTACCGCGCCCTGCGACTGCTCGCCGACTCGGCCACCGGCGGCGCGGTCGCGGCCCTGGCCCGGGAGGGCGGCCTGCCCTCCGCGCTCTGGGCGGGCGAGCGCACGGCGGAGCCCGCGGGCCTGAAGCTGGGCTTCGCGGGCGACGAGTTCGGGTACGCGGTCGACTTCGGCCTCCCCCAGTCCAGCGGCGCGGGCCCCGGCGGCGCCCCCTCCCTGTTCGCCCTCGACCCCGAGATCAAGCGCGAGTCCACCTGGGCGGGGCCCGTCCTGCGCCCCGCCGCGCTGCTCTGCGACCGCGCGGGCCCCGCCGTGCGCACCCGCACGGCCGACGGCGGCTGGCACCGCTCCCAGGGCATCCGGCCGTACGACAGCATGCTGAGCGAGTTCGCCGACCCGCAGCTGGCGCCCGACCTGCTGCGGCTGCGCGAGCTGATCCGCTCCTGGCGGTTCTACGACCACGTGCGCACCGACGCCGACGCGCCCGCCCGCGCCGCCCGCATCGGCACCCGCACCCCCGTGCTCGCCCACGACGGCGCGGACCTGGCCGCCGCCCTGCAGACCATCCGCGAGACCGGCGACGACCGGGCGCTCGACGACGCGGTGGACGACGCCTTCCCCGGCAGCCGGGTCCGCGTCGTCGACCACGCCGGGCGCTTCGAGCTCCAGCTGCACCAGCACGGGCTGCTGCGCCCGCTGGGCCCCGCCGAGCTGTCCGACGGCACATTGCGCTATCTGCTGTGGACCGCCGCGCTGCTCACCCCGCGTCCGCCGGCCCTCCTGGTCCTGAACGAACCGGAGACGAGCCTCCACCCGGACCTGCTGCGCCCGCTGGCCGACCTGATCGCGGCCGCGACGAAGGACACGCAGATCGTCCTGGTGACCCATGCCCGCCCGCTCGCCGAGGCGGTGGCGAAGGGCGCGGCCCGCCACCGTGTCGACGTGAACTCCATAGAACTGACCAAGGAGTCGGGCCGGACGACGGTGACGGGCCGGGAGAGCTTCCTGGACGAGCCGCAGTGGTACTGGCCGAAGCGGTGAAGAGGGATCTGCGGGTGATCAGTGGCTGGTCGCGCAGTTCCCCGCGCCCCTACGGGGCCCGTCCCCGTAATACGCCCGCCGCATCAGCTCCTCCATCTCGGAGAGCATCGGCATCCGCGGATTGGCCGGCGCGCACTGATCCGCGTAGGCGTTCATCGCCTGCTGCGGCAGGGCTTCGATGAAGGCGGCCTCATCGATCCCCTCCTCCTGGAAGGAGCCAGGAATCCCGCACCTGGCACGCAGCTCCTCGACCGCGCGGGCATAGGACTCGACACCCTGCTCCGGGGAAGCCGCCGCGAGGCCCAGCATTCGGGCGATCTCCTGGAACCGCTCCGGGGCGCGGTAGACCTCCGCCTTCGGCCAGGGCGTCGCCTTGCCGGAGACCGTGCCGTTGTGCCGGATGACGTGCGGCAGGAGCAGCGCGTTGGTGCGGCCGTGGGCGACGTGGAACGTGTTGCCGAGGGTGTGCGCCATGGCGTGCACCAGGCCGAGGAAGGCGTTGGCGAAGGCCATGCCCGCGACCGTCGAGGCGTTGTGCATCTTCTCGCGCGCCTCGGGGTCCTTCGCCCCGTTCACCACGCACCGCTCCAGGTTCTCGAAGATGAGCTTGATCGCCTGGAGGCAGAGCCCGTCGGTGTAGTCGTTCGCGTACACGGAGACGTACGCCTCGGTGGCGTGGGTCAGCGCGTCGAAGCCGGAGTCGGCGGTGACGGTCGCCGGGAGGTCCATCGGCAGGACCGGGTCGACGATGGCGACGTTCGGGGTGAGCGCGTAGTCGGCGAGCGGGTACTTCTGCGCGGCCTCCGGGTCGGAGATGACGGCGAAGGGGGTGACCTCGCTGCCCGTGCCCGAGGTGGTCGGGACGGCCACAAGACGCGCCTTGTCGCCGAGACCGGGGAACGTGAAGGCCCGCTTGCGGATGTCGAAGAACTTCTCCTTGGTGTCCGCGAACTCGACCTCCGGGTGCTCGTACATCAGCCACATGATCTTGGCCGCGTCCATCGGCGAGCCGCCGCCGAGCGCGATGATCGTGTCCGGTCCGAAGTCCCGCATCCGCGCGGCGCCGGCCCGCACGGTCGCGAGCTCCGGGTTGGGCTCGACGTCGTCGATGACCTGGACGGTGACCGGCTCGGGGCGGGCCGCGAGGATGTCCGTCACCCGCCGCACGAAGCCGAGCGTCGACATGGTCCTGTCGGTGACGAGCGAGACGCGCCGGATGCCGTCCATCTCACCGAGGTACCGCAGCGCGTTGCGCTCGAAGTAGATCTTCGGCGGGACCTTGAACCACTGCATGTTGTTGTTGCGCCGTCCGATCCGCTTGACGTTGATCAGGTTGACCGCGGAGACGTTGTCCGACACCGAGTTGTGCCCGTACGAGCCGCAGCCGAGGGTGAGTGAGGGCAGGAAGGCGTTGTAGACGTCGCCGATGCCGCCGAAGGTGGAAGGTGCGTTGACGATGACGCGGACCGCCTTGACCCGCCGGCCGAACTCCTCGGCGAGCTCCTCGTCCTCGGTGTGGACGGCGGCGCTGTGCCCGAGTCCGTCGAACTCGACCATCCGGGCCGCGAGTTCGAGACCGTGCTCGGTGGTGTCGGCCTTCAGGACGGCGAGGACCGGGGAGAGCTTCTCGCGGGTGAGCGGCTCATTCGGGCCGGCCTCCGCGCACTCGGCGAGCAGGACCGAGGTGTCCTCGGGCACGGTGAACCCGGCCTGTTCGGCGATCCACCGCGGGGACCTGCCGACCACCGCCGCGTTCAGCTTGGCGCCCGAGCAGGTGTTGGCGAAGGCGGTGGTGCCGAAGACGAACTCCTCCAGCTTGGTCTTCTCGGCCGCCGTGACGACGTACGCGCCGAGCCGCTCGAACTCCGCCATCCCCTCGTCGTAGATCTCCGCGTCGAGGATGACCGCCTGCTCGGAGGCGCAGATCATGCCGTGGTCGAAGGCCTTGGAGAGCACGATGTCGTGAACGGCCCTGCGCAGCTTGCCGGTTCGGGTGACGTAGGCGGGTACGTTCCCCGCGCCGACGCCGAGCGCGGGCTTGCCGCACGAGTAGGCGGCCCGGACCATCGCGTTGCCGCCGGTGGCGAGGATCGTGGAGACCCCTTCGTGGTGCATGAGAAGGCCGGTGGCCTCCATCGAGGGCTCCTCGATCCACTGCACGCAGTCCTCGGGGGCGCCCGCCTCGACCGCGGCGTCCCGCACGACGCGGGCCGCCTCGGCGGAGCAGCGCTGGGCGCTCGGGTGGAAGGCGAAGACGATCGGGTTGCGGGTCTTCAGGGCGATGAGCGCCTTGAAGACCGTGGTGGAGGTCGGGTTGGTGACCGGGGTCATCGCGCAGACGACGCCGACGGGTTCGGCGATCTCGGTGACGCCGTTCAGCTCGTCGCGGCCGATCACGCCCGCGGTCCGCAGGCCGCGCATCGAGTTGACGACGTGCTCGCAGGCGAAGAGGTTTTTGACCGCCTTGTCCTCGAAGAGGCCGCGGCCGGTCTCCTCGACCGCCTGCCGGGCGAGCTCCCCGTGCCGGCCGAGCGCGGCGAGGGAGGCCTTCTTGACGATGTGGTCGACCTGCTCCTGGTCGTACGACTCGAACCGGCCGAGGGCGGTCAGCGCCCTCTCGACCAGTCCGTCCACCATCTCGTGGGCCTGCATGGCGGCACTCCTTCGTCGGGACTTTTCCGCTGCACCTCAATTCCACACCCGTACGCCTCAAGCCAGGCACCGAAAAGGACCCGATACACAAGGCATAAGGTCCTTCAGGAGGATCGAAAGCACCTCAGAAACACCCATTGACCTGCACGTTTCTCAAGTGACCTTAGACCCGTGCGCGCTTGTGAAAACTTTCACAAGAAATACGGAAAAGCCCCGCCCCCACTTTCACGGGGGCGGGGCGTCCAGCGTTCCGTGAGGTCAGCCGATTTCCGCTCCGTAGGCCGAAAGCGCCTCAGGGACCGGCTGGAAGAACGTCTCCCCGCCCGAGGAGCAGTCGCCGCTGCCGCCCGAGGTGAGACCGAGCGCGGTGTCGCCGGCGAAGAGCGCGCCGCCGCTGTCACCGGGCTCGGCGCACACGGTGGTCTGGATCAGACCGTCGACCTGGCCCTCCTGGTAGTTCACCGTCGCGTTGAGCGCGGTGACCTCGCCGTCGTGGACCTGGGTGGTGCTGCCGCTGCGCGTCACCTTCTGGCCGACGGTGGCGTCCCCGGCCTTGCTGATCGCCTGGGTGCCGCCGTAGAGGTTCACCTCGCTCGGGTGCGGGGTGTCGGCCGTGTACTTCACCAGGGCGTAGTCGTTGCCCGGGAAGCTCGACTCCTCCGTGGCGGCGATCTCCGAACCGCCCTGCGTGTCGGACCAGCTCTTGACCGCGTTGCCGCAGTGGCCCGCCGTCAGGAAGTAGGGCTGACCGCCCTTGACGACGTTGAAGCCGAGCGAGCAGCGCGAACCGCTCCCCCAGATCGCGTCGCCGCCGGCGATGAGGGCCTTGTACTCGCCCTTGCTCCGCTTGAGCTCCGCCTTGCCGCCCAGGCTCTTCACGATCGAGCCGACCTTGTCGAGCTTGGCGCCCTTGACCGTGCGGTCCGCCGTGACGACGACCTTGTTCGTGGCCGGGTCCATCGCCCACGAGGTGCCTGGCACGGCGGCCTTGGCGTCGAGCGTCGCACGGGCGCTCTTCAATTCAGCCAGGGAGTTCTCGACGATTCTCGCCTTGCCGCCCGCCGATTCGACGGCCTGCGCCGCGCTCTTGTCCAGCACGTTGACGACCAGGGCCTTGGCCTTGGCGTCGTAGTACGTTCCCGCGGCGTCCGCGCCGAGGTCCTTGGCCAGGGACGAGGCGAGCTTTCCGGCCTTCGCCACCGAGAGGGTGTCCGGCGTGGGGGCCGGGTCGTTCTCGCTCGCGTTCGCACTCTGGAAGGTGACTCCCGCGGCGACCAGCGCGGCGATGCCCGCGCCCGCCACGGCTGCACGCCGCTTGGGTATGCGTCGGTGCTTCAAGACTCACGACCTCCTGTGGGGGGAACGACCCGGCGGGCGTGGGGGCCTGACGGGCCGGAAGGCTTGCGCGACAAGGATTCGCCCGAGCGGAAGCGGCGCGTCCATGCCAATTGCCTCGCTTACTATCCCGACGCCGTCCGGCCGCACGCAAGGGCTGCTTCAGGACGCGCGTACGAAAGGTTCGTGCACCCCCGGCACGTCGGCCGGCCCAGGTCCCACCACGTCAGTTCCCGCTGCAAACACCCCGTGCGAGGAACGATCGTCAGCCTGTGAGGACTAGTCCTGTCCGGTTTTCGCCCCTGCGGCGGGGCCGGGCTCTCCGGTGTCCGCGGGCCCGGCTCCGGATCCCGGTTGCTGGGGCAGGGCCTGCTGGGCCCGTTCCAGGAAGCGGAGGAGCTCGACGGGGAAGGGCAGGACGAGGGTGGAGTTCTTCTCGGCGGCGACGGCCACCACGGTCTGCAGGAGCCGGAGTTGGAGCGCGGCCGGCTCCTCCGCCATCTCGTGGGCGGCCTCGGCGAGCTTCTTGGAGGCCTGGAGTTCGGCGTCGGCGTTGATGACGCGGGCGCGGCGTTCGCGGTCGGCCTCCGCCTGGCGGGCCATGGAGCGCTTCATCGTCTCGGGCAGCGAGACATCCTTGATCTCGACCCGGTCGATCTGCACGCCCCAGCCGATGGCCGGTGAGTCGATCATCAACTCCAGCCCCTGGTTGAGCTTTTCACGGTTGGAGAGCAGGTCGTCCAGGTCGCTCTTGCCGATGATGGAGCGCAGTGAGGTCTGCGCCATCTGTGAGACCGCGAACCGGTAGTCCTCCACCTGCACCACCGCCTCGGCCGCGTCGACCACCTTGAAGTAGATGACGGCGTCCACCCGGACCGTGACGTTGTCGCGCGTGATGCCGTCCTGCGCCGGCACCGGCATCGTCACGATCTGCATGTTGACTTTGCGGAGCCGGTCGACTAACGGCACGACCAGGGTGAACCCGGGCCCCCGTACGGCGTGTTGGAGCTTTCCGAGCCGCAGCACCACACCCCGCTCGTACTGCTTGACGACGCGCGCCGCCGCCATCACGTACACCGCTCCGACGGCCCCGAGGGCCGCTCCCGCCGCCACCAGCTCCTCGACCATGCCGGCCCCCAGGGTCCGAATCGGGCGTGTCGGGTGTTCCCTTCGACGGTAGCCCCGCCACGGACACAAGGGGAGAGCGCGGCGGGACACGGGTGAGCCCCCGTCCGCTGCTCGGACGGGGGCTCCGGTGCCGTTCGGGAAACCGGTGGAGGCCGCTCAGAAGACGCTGACGTTGTACGCGCGCAGCGCCTCGGTGACCGGCTGGAAGAACGTCGTGCCGCCCGACGAGCAGTTGCCGCTGCCGCCGGAGGTCAGGCCCAGCGCGGTGGAGCCCGCGTACAGGGGGCCGCCGCTGTCGCCCGGTTCGGCGCAGACCGTGGTCTTGATCATGCCGTAGACGACGTCGCCGCCGCCGTAGTTGACGGTCTGGTTCAGCGCGGTGACCCGGCCGCTGTGGATGCCGGTCGTGGAGCCGCGCCGGGTGACCGTCTGGCCGACGGTGGGGTCGGCGGCCCGGGTGATGTCCTGGCTGCCCACGGTGCCGGACTTGGTGACCGAGTTGTTCGTGTAGCGCACGATGCCGTAGTCGTTGGTCGGGAAGCTGGAGCCCGACGTGGTGCCGAGCACCGTGGTCTTCGAGGAGTTGGACCACCAGGTGCCCGCGCCGTCGGTGCAGTGACCCGCGGTCAGGAAGTAGTAGGCGCCCGCGCTGTTGCGCACGTTGAAGCCGAGCGAACAGCGCCAGCTGTCCGCGTAGATGGCGTCGCCGCCGGATATGTACTTCTGGAATTTCCCGGGGGTGCGCTGGATCTTCAGGGCGTCGGCGTTGGCGCCCGCCGCGGCCTTGATCTCGGCTATCTCGGACTTGGAGACCGTGCTGTCGGCGGTGACGACGACCTGCTTCGTGCGGGCGTCGACGCCCCAGGCGGTGCCCGCGACGTCCGCGCCGAGCACGGCGTCACTGGCCTGTTCCAGCTGCGCCGCGCTGAACGTCGTCGCGGTGTCCTGCGCGCTGGCCGAGGGGACGGCGAGCGCTCCTGCGGCGACGAGTCCGGTGGCCACGGCGAGCAGACCGGCAGATCTCGCCGTACGGCTGTGGGGGATGGTGCGCTTGATCCTCACGTTTGTTCCTCCCGAGGGAAGTCAGTGGGTCTTTGTGGGTTGAAGACCCGTGAGGCGCAGCCAAAGAGCAAGCCCGGATTCCGGATAGGCGTGCTCCTGACAAGCGCTGCTCGGGAGTATTGGGGGCGGGCACCGGCCGCACAAGGGCGCCTTTCGGCCGCCGACCGATACATGTCGGCCGACCCCGGTGGTCTCGTACCCGTGGTACGCCACCGGGGTTCCGGTCGTGTCGATGCGCTCGTGCGCGCCCGGGTACTGGGACGCCTCAGTGGTCGCGAAGGTTCCGCTCCCCCGCCGCGATCTCGGTGATCAGGGTGTTCCCGGGCGGCGGGAAGGGACAGATGAAGTGGTCGGCGAAGGCGCACGGCGGCAGCAGCGCGCGGTTGAAGTCGACCGTGGTGAGGCCGTCGGCGTCGGGAGCGGCGGGCCGCAGGAACCGGAAACGGTAGCTGGACGTGCCGCTGGTGGCGTCCGCGAAGACGGCCCACAGCGAGCCGTCGCCCTCCACACTCACCTGAAGGGTGTGCTCGACTCCCCCGAGCCGGAAGGAGAGTTCGCCGTCGAGGCCGAGGCCGCGCTCCTTGCCGTCCGCGTTGCCGACCAGGACGGTGCGGTCCTCGCCGTACGGGGTGAAGCGCCCGGGCACCGCCCAGCGGGCGTCGTACGCGGTGGCCTCGATGCCCCGGAAGACGCGGCGCGCGGTGGCGTCCGGGTCGAAGTCGCGGACCGCCCACAGGCCCTCGCGGCGCAGCACGACGAGGCGGCGGCCGCCGTGCGCGACGCGGGCGTCGGGGATCGGCGCGGTGTCGGCGGCCAGCCGGACCTCACCGCTGAACGGCCGTCCGTCGACGGTCAGTTCGTCATCGGGGCCCGCGGTCAGGACGACCCCGTCACTCTCCTCGGCCCAGTGCCCGGGGATCCCCGGAAGATGTCCGTCCGCATGGTCGGCGAGCCAGTGCGTGCCGGTGAGGGAGAGCGGCCCGTAGGGGGCCGACACCGTCTCCGTGCGCTGCTCGTGCCAGCGCTTCCACATCTCTTCGTTCTCGGTGCTCATGGTGATCAACCCTTCCATACCGGCTCCCGCAGTCCGAGGTGCGAGCGGAGCGTCGCGCCCCGGTATTCCGTGCGATACACGCCGCGTTCCTGGAGCAGCGGCACCACCCGGTCGACGAAGTCGGCGAGCCCGCCGGGGGTGAGGTGCGGCACGAGGATGAAGCCGTCGGCGGCGTCGGTGCGCACGAACTCCGTCAGCTCGGCCGCGACCGCGTCCGGGGTGCCGACGAACGACTGACGTGCCGTGGTCTCGATGACGGTCTGCCGGATGGAGAGCCCCTTGGCCTCGGCGAGGGCACGCCACCGCGCGGCGACGGCGAGCCGGTCGGCGATCGGCACCCGCCCCTGGGCCAGTTCGGAGGCGGGGTCCGGATCGAAGTCGGGGAGCGGCCCGTCCGGGTCGTACCCGGAGAGGTCCACGCCCCACACCTGCTCCAGGGCGAGGAGGGCGTTCTGCGGGGTGACCTGGCTGCGCCGGATCTCGGCGGCCTTCTCCTGCGCCTCGGCGGCGGTGTCCCCCAGGACGTAGCTGACCCCGGGCATGATCTTCAGGTCGTCGGCGGACCGCCCGTACCCGGCGAGACGGCCCTTGACGTCGGCGTAGAAGGCGCGGCCCGCCTCCAGGGTGCCGTGCCGGGTGAAGACCACGTCGGCGGCCGACGCGGCGAACTCCCGGCCCTCGGGCGAGTCCCCCGCCTGGATCACGACGGGGTGCCCCTGCGGGGAGCGCGGCACGGGGAACTCGCCCTCGATCGTGAAGTGCCGCCCCCGGTGCGCGAAGGGGCGGGGGCGGCCCTCCGGCGTCCAGGAGTCCCAGAGTTCGCGCGCGGTCGCCAGGAACTCGGCGGCGCGGGTGTACCGGTCGGCCCGGTCGAGGTAGCCGCCGCGGCGGAAGTTCTCGCCGGTGAAGGCGTCCGACGTGGTGACCACGTTCCAGGCGGCGCGGCCCGCGCTCAGATGGTCGAGGGAGGCGAACCTGCGGGCCAGTTCGAAGGGTTCGTTGAAGGTGGCGTTGACGGTGCCGGCCAGGCCGAGCCGTTCGGTGACGGCGGCGAGCGCGGTCAGGACGGTCAGCGACTCGGGCCGCCCGACCACGTCCAGGTCGTGGATGCGGCCCTTGTGCTCGCGCAGCCGCAGCCCCTCGGCGAGGAAGAAGAAGTCGAAGAGGCCCCGTTCCGCGGTGCGGGCAAGCGTCTCGAAGGACGAGAAGTCGATGTGCGAGCCGGAGGCGGGGTCGGTCCAGACGGTGGTGCTGTTGACGCCGGGGAAGTGGGCGGCCAGGTGGATCTGCTTGGCGTGTCGGGTCATGAGGGCTCCCCCGCGAGGACGGCGTAGCGGTTGGCGGGCCGGGCGAGGCCGAGGTGTTCGCGGAGCGTGCTGCCCGGATAGAAGGTGCGGAACAGGCCGCGGTGCTGGAGCAGCGCGACGGTGCCGTTGACGAGCCGCTCCAGGTCGCGGCGGGGTTCGACGGGGGTGAGGTGGAAGCCGTCGACGGCGCCCGCGCGGTGCCAGTCGGCGATCAGGTCGGCCAGGTCCACGGGCCCGCCCCGGTAGACGGATCCGGCGGCGGTGGGCAGCGGTCCCCCGCCGTGTCCCGGTTCTGCGGCGTGTTCGCCGCCGCCGAGGTCCACGTCGAGGGCCGCGAACACCCGCAGGGTCCGCGGATCGCGCCCGAACCGCGCCGCCAGCTCCCGGAGTTCGGCCCGTGCGACCTCGGCCCGCGCGGCGGACGAGGCGCGCACCAGGGCGACGTCCGCATGCCGGGCGGCCGTCTCACGGGCCGGTGACGCGGTCGCGTCCACGACCCGCACCGGGTGGCCCTGGGGTGGTCGCGGCACGATGGACGGACCCCGCACCGAGAAGGTGCGCCCCTCGAAGTCGACGTGGTGGACCTTGTCCCGGTCGATGAAGCGGCCGGTCGCCACGGACCGTATCTCCGCGTCGTCCTCCCAGCTGTCCCACAGCCGGGCGGCGACGTCGGCGACCTCGCCCGCCTCCCGCCACAGCTCCTCGCGGGGCGCGGCGGGCCGGCGCCCGAAGAGCCGGGCCTCCGCCTCGGTCGCCGACACGTCGACGGTCCAGCCGGCCCGCCCGTGGCTGACCCAGTCGAGGGTCGCGACGGCGGCCTGCACGTGGAACGGCTCGGTGTGGGTGGTCGTGACGGTCGGCACGAGCCCGACGCGTCCGGTGCGGGGCGCGATCCGGGCGGCGACGGCGAGGGCGTCGAGGCCGGGCCCGGCGAAGGAGTCCCCGAGCGTCACGAAGTCCAGCGCCCCGCCCTCGGCGAGCAGCGCGAGGTCGGTGTAGGGGCCGGCTTCGTGGGCGCCGGGGAGGTCGATGGCCGCGGCGAGATGGAGGGGGCAACTGCCGGTTCCTCGGTGGGACATCGGCTGGACCTTTCTGTACGCGGGTCTGTGTACGGGGCTGTGTACGGGTCTGTGTACGGGGCAGTACGCGGGTGGCTCGGGAGGGCTGGCTCAGGGGGTGCGCAGGAAGCGCAGTACGGCGCGTGCGGTGGCGTCGTTCTGCCGGAACGTGGGGCTGTTGGTCCGCGGCCGGGTGAACGCTCCGGCGCCGCGCGCGTCGGTGTGCGGGCCGAGCGCGAAGCGGCGCGGGTGCGGCACGCCCGCCCGGTCGAGTACGCGTCCGTCGGCCGGGTCGACGGCGAGGAGCCCGGCGGCGGTCGACGCGGCCCCCTCGGCGTACAGGGCGCGCAGGAGCGGGTCGCGGGTGCGGGCGAGGCTGGGCTGCGGCAGCCGTGCCTCGACGAGGGCGCGGGCCTCGGTGACCCGGCCGGGCAGCGTGGGACTCGCGGCGCGGAACACCCCGTCCGCCGCGGTCACCCGGACGTCCGCGCCGAGGAAGCGCACGACGCCGGCCCGGGAGAGGGCGAGGAGCTGCCGCAGCCGGGGGCCCGGCGGCCCGGACGCGAGGTAGCTGAAGAAGCCGTGCCACCACGGCCCCACGTCGCCGAGCCGCACCACCTGCCCGTACACCGAGAGCAGTCCGAGGAAGACGGCGAGGTCGGGGCTGTGTCGGGGGTCGTGGCGGCGGTCGATGTCGGCGGCGATGTGGTCGCGCAGCCCGTCCTGCAGCGCGGCGTACGAGGTGTGGCGCACCCCGGACAGCGGGTGGTCGAGCGCGGTGAGGTCGAGCCGGTCGGCGGGGTCGGGCACGGCGGAGGCGACGAGGGCGTCCAGTGCGGGGCTGCCGGGGTCGCAGGCCGCGTACTTCTCGTCGAAGTCCGTCCAGGCGGCGCGGGTGCGGTCGGGGTGCGCGGCGAAAAGACGGTGGTAGTGGGCGAAGCCGAGTTCCTTCTCGACGAGCGGCCACACGTCCCGCGCGAAGTCGAACCCGCCAGGCCGGCCGAGGAGTTCGTCGATCTGCGCCGGGCCCAGGAAGCGCGGGAGCGGCGGCCGTTCGCCCGTCCAGTCGTAGCCGATCTTCGCGCGGTAGGGCACGCCGCGCCGCGAGCCGACGTGGAGGATTGGCTCCCGCCCCGACGGGTGGTACGTGTCCCCCGCGAACCGTCCGCCGCGCCCCTCGGTGAGCAGCACCATCAGGTCGACGAAGGCGAGGCCGAAGCCGCGCACGAGGACGGGTGCGCCGGGCGCGAGCCGGGACAGGTCACTGTCGGCGGTGAAGTCGGGCGGCAGGTATACGAGGCCATTGCGGCGGGCGTGGGCGGCCAACTCGGCCTGTTCGGCGTCGGGTTCGGCGTCCAGGTGCCCCTGGGTGAGGATGACGAGGTCGGCGGCGAGCGGGGCGGCGGCGCCTTCGAGGGTGACCTCCTGGCGGGCGTCACGGGCGCCGGTGACGCGCAGAGCCCGGCACGAGTGGTGGTGGACGGTGACGCCCGCGGGCAGCGCGGCCACCGCCCGCTCGTACACCCAGCGCAGATAGGCGCCCTGCTCGCGACGTCCCGGGAAGTCCCGCCCGGCGCGCCCCGACCACTCGTGCAGGGCGGGCCCCGGCACCACCGGACCTGCGATCTCCACGGTGTCGTCGGTGAACAGCGTGACGTCCTGGGCCTGCGAGTTCATCCAGAGCAGCGGCGACTGGTCCTGCCGCCAGATCCGCCCGGCGCCGGGCGGGTACGGATCGACGAGATGGATGTCGAGGCCCGAACCCCCGTACAGCTCGGGCGCGTTGGCGGCGATGCGCTCCAGAATCCCGGTGGCGCGCGGCCCGGCCCCGACGAGGACGAGCGAGCCGGACGATGCGGCAGGGGCCTCGGACGACAAGCCAGGGGTGGTGAAAGACCTGCCAGGGGTGGCGGAGGACATGCGGAAGGCTCCGTGGATACCGAAGATCGAACACGGGTGACGCCTTCACGCGTTCACGCGGACCGAGCCCCTCAGCACGATCCGTTTCCGAGATTACGGGGCCGCTCACGTGCGCTGTCAAGGCTGTCCAGGATATGAGCCTTGCGTCTCACGGCAGTTGACGCGAAAACGGATGCCTGTTCCACTTGGCCCATGCAACCGCAGCAGTGGCTGGTCACGCGCTCCCACATCGACTTCGGTCGAGTGTGGTCGGCATCTTGTTGATGCCCTCCTGAGCCGACCGAGCCGACGCCCGGGCGTTCGTACGTACTGCGCCCGCCGCGCTCCGTACGTTCCCGGACGTCCGGGCCCGCTCCGGTCCGCTGACCCCACGCTCTCCCGTCGACGGCCGTGCGCCCGCACGCCGTCGCCCGGCCTTCACACGCGCACTCCGTCACCCCGTCCGCCGCGGGTGACGCCCCTCCCCTCGCACGTCCACCCCGCCCCGCGGGCCGCTACAGCCCGCAGTCGCAGCACTCACAGCACTCGCAGCAGTCACAGCAGCCGTCGCATCCACTGCAGTCACAGTCGCCGCAGTCGTTGCAGCAACCCTCGCGCTTCTTGCCCGACCAGGGGCCCTCGTAGTGATCGGCGCAGCACACCTTGCAGGTGCAGCAGAGACCGATGGCGACGGCACACCCCGCCCAGAAGCCGCGCTTGCCGGGCTTGGGCGGCTGCGGATCGAAGGAGGGCCCGTCACCGAACCACCCCGGACCGCCGGGCCCACCCGGGCCGCCCTGCCCAGGACCACCGGGACCACCGGGCGCGCCTCCGTACGGGTTGCCGCCCCCGTACGGGTTCTGCCCGTCGTACGGCCCTCCGGAGGGATAGCCGGTCGGCCCGCCCTGCCGCGGAGCCCCGTACGCACCGCCCTGCTGCGGCGGCCCGAAGGCGCCGGAGCCGCCCTGATGCGCCGTCACCTGGCCCGGCTGCCCCTGGACGTGGGCGTGGGCGTGGCCGCAGCCCTCGGTCCCGAAGGCCCGGTCGACCGACCTGGTCAGCTCGTGTGCGAGGAGCACATGCGCCAGCTTGCCGTCGGTGAACTGGACCTCGCGCAGTGCGAGCCGGATGCCGTGCAGCGCGTCGTCGGCCAGGCGGCGCGCCTCGGCCAGGGAGGTGCCGGTCGCGGTGAGCGGGTTCCAGGCGCCCGACGCGGCGTCAGCTTCCTTGTCCTCCACGGCGTCGAGCAGATGGGCGAGCCTGCCGAAGAGCCGGCCCGCCTCGGCGAGCGGCTCCGCGTTGCCGGGCCGCCCGGCGAGCGCGGCGGTGTGCGCGAAGGCCGCTGCGGTCGCGGTCTCAGTCGGTTCGGTGACCGTGAGCAGGGAGGTGCCGGGTCCCGCCAAGGCCTCGATCCCGGCCTGCCGTTCGACGGCGTCGACCAGGACCGCCGTGTCGAACCCCACATCGGCGCCGGTCCGCGCGCCCGCCCGGTCCCAGCCCCTGGCCACCCGGCGGGCGGCGGCCGCCACCGGCCTGCGCGCCAGCAGCCCGTCGCCGTCGACGACGTGGTCGCGGACCTTCGCCGACGCGAGCACCAGCGAGACGGCGGCGGCGAGCCGCGCGCCCTCCCCGCGGGCCACCGAGGCGGTCCGCATGCCCCGCAGGGGACAGGGCCCCGCGGTGCGCCGCCACCCGGTGGCGCGCTCGGCCTGAGCCTCCGTCAGAACCGAGATGATCAGGCCGTCGTAGTTGGTGACGACGCGGGCGAACTGCCCGTGGTCGCCGCGCAGGGCGAGGCAGAGCCCGCACAGGTGCGCCATCCACTGGGTCTTGAGCCCTTCGCCGAGGCGATGGCTGCAAGGCCTGACGATTCCGAACAAGACGACTCCCCCGAGCGGCCCGAAGCGATCAACAACGCGCATCGTAACGAGCGCCTCGTTCACCCGTACGCACCGGCCGTCACCCATACGCCCCGAAGAATCATATTTCACTCACAGTCAGCAGCCGTACACAGTACGACCCTTGAAGCGCACCGCACACCGGCGTGTTGACTCTGCACCAGTACCGTCACGAAAACCCCGCGCGGCGACTATCCACTTGGCGCATCATCCGCATCATGGACGACGATAGAGATGCGGAATCCAGGGAAACCGCTGTGAGAGGAGGCGTCCATGGGATCGGTGCGCAAGGCGAGTGCTTGGCTTGGACTCGTCGACGACGACCACAACGAGCGTTACTACGACGACGGCTACGAAGACGACCGGGACGAGGGGCCCGAACAGCCGGAGGCCTGGGTCACCGACCCGCGGGTGCGGGTGGCGGCCGAGAAGGCCCAGGGCGAGGAGCGCCGGATCGGGACCGTGACCCCGGACAGCTTCCGGGACGCCCGCGCCATCGGCGAGCTCTTCCGGGACGGTGTCCCGGTCATCATGAATCTCACGTCCATGGAGCCCACCGACGCCAAGCGCGTGGTCGACTTCGCGGCCGGCCTCACCTTCGGCCTGCGCGGATCGATCGAGCGCGTGGCGACGCGGGTCTTCCTGCTCACCCCCGCCGACACGCAGATCGTGAACGGCGAGGCCACCAGCCGCCCGTCGGACGGCTTCTTCAACCAGAGCTAGGGGCAGGGCCGCTCACCGGAAGGCGTCGAGACCGGTGAGCGCCTTGCCCAGAACCAGCTGGTGCATCTCGACGGTGCCCTCGTAGGTGAGCACCGATTCGAGGTTCGTCGCGTGCCGCATGACGGGGTACTCCAGGGAGATCCCGTTGGCGCCCAGGATCGTCCTGGCCGTGCGGCAGATCTCGATCGCCTCGCGCGTGTTGTTGAGCTTGCCGAAGCTGATCTGTTCGGGACGGAGCCTGCCCGCGTCCAGGCGCCGCCCCAGGTGGTGGGCGAGCAGGATGCCCTTGTGCAGTTCGAGGGCCATGTCGGCGAGCTTGGCCTGGGTGAGCTGGAAGCCGCCGATGGGCCGGCCGAACTGCTCGCGGGTCTTCGCGTACTGCACGGCCGCCTCGAAGGAGGAGCGGGCCGCGCCCATGGCTCCCCAGACGATGCCGTAGCGCGCGTGCGAGAGGCAGCTGAGCGGCCCCTTCAGGCCGACGACCTCGGGCAGCACGGCGTCCGCGGGCAGCCGCACCTCGTCGAGGACCAGCTCACTGGTGACACTGGCGCGCAGCGACCACTTGTGCCGGATCTCGGGCGCCGAGAAGCCCGGCGCGTCGGTGGGTACGACGAATCCCCTGACGCCCTCGTCGGTCTGGGCCCAGACGACGGCGACGCCCGCCACGGATCCGTTGGTGATCCACATCTTGCGCCCGGTGAGGATCCAGTCCGTGCCGTCCTTCTTGGCGTGCGTGCGCATGGACGCCGGGTCGGAGCCGTGGTCCGGTTCGGTCAGCCCGAAGCAGCCGATGATCTCGCCGGCGGCCATCCCCGGCAGCCAGCGCTGCTTCTGCCCCTCGGAGCCGAAGCGGTGGATGGCGTACATGGCGAGGGAGCCCTGCACGGAGACGAGGGAGCGGATCCCGGAGTCGGCCGCCTCCAGCTCCAGACAGGCGAGCCCGTACTGCACGGCGCTGGCACCGGCACACCCGTACCCCTCCAGGGACATGCCGAGCGCACCGATGCCCCCGAGTTCCCGGGCCAGCCCTCGGACGTCGGGCAGCTCACCCTTCTCGTACCAGTCGGCGATGTGCGGCAGCACCCGGTCGGCCGCCCAGGTCCGGACGGTGTCACGGACGGCGAGGTCCTCGGGGTCGAGCAGATCGTCGATGCCGAGCGGATCGGCGGGGTCGAAGGGCGGCAGCGGGCTGCGGGCACTTGCGGACATGCGGGCCTCCGGCGACACAAAACTAGCGGTGGTAGTTAGCGATGGTTCGCGCCGACGTTACGACGCAGTCTCCCCCACGTCCAGAGCTCCCGGGCGTACGGGCGGCGGCGGTGCCCCACCCAGGGGCGCGGGGAACTGCGCGACCAGCCACAGGCAACCCGCACCTGAGCACCCGGCCCCGAGCGGACTCAGGCGTCCACGGACGAACCGGCGCCGACCCGCGTGGCGTCCCGGGGCCCGGGCACCCCCGGTTCGAGCCGCGCCGCAGGCGCCCCGCACTCCATCCCCCGCGGCAACCGCAGCGCGGCCACCGCGCCCAGCAGCAACAGCCCGGCGCTGACCAGCAAGGTCACATGCAGCCCGTGCACGAAGGAGTCCCGCGCCGCGGCCCGCAGGGCCGCACCCGGCCCCCCGCCGAGCCGCGCGGCGACCTCGTACGCCTCCCCCAGCGAGTGACTCGCCGCCGCACTGTCCGCCGCCGGAACCCCCCGTACCGAGGAGAGCCCCGGCGCGTACGCCGCGTTCATGACGCTGCCGAGCAGCGCGATGCCGATGCCCGCGCCGAGCTGGTAGGACGTCTCGCCGATCGCCGCGGCGCCGCCCGCCTGGGCCGGCGGCGCCTCGCTGAGCATCGACTCGTACGCGCCGAAGAGCGTGGTCTCCAGGCCGAAGCCGAGCAGGACGAAGCCGGCGAGCAGCAGCCCGTCGTTGGCGTGGCCGCCCATGCCGGTGAGGACGAGCACGGCGAGCGCGGTGAGGCAGAAGCCGGAGCAGACCATCGTGCGCGGTCCGAGGCCACCGAGCAGCTTCGATCCGGCGAGGCCCGCGGCCATCGCGGCGACGGTGAGGGGCAGGAGCCGCAGCCCGGTCTCCAGCGGGGAGAGGCCGAGGACCAGCTGGAGGTACTGCGCGGCGATCAGCTCGAGCCCCACGAGGGCGAGCATGGCGAGGACGATGCAGCCGACCGACGTACTGAACGCGGGCCGCATGAACATCGACAAATCGACCAGTGGATACCTGCGCCGGCGCTGGCGCCGCACGAAGCCGACGAGCAGCGCGGCGCCCACGGCCAGCGCGGTCAGGGTCGTCGGGCCGAGCGGCGACTCCCCGCCGCCGAGCCGCTTCACGCCGAGGACGACGCCGAACAGTCCGGCCGCCGCCATCAGCGCGCCGACGACGTCCCACGGCCCGTTCCGCGCGCCGGTCGACTCGGGCAGCAGCCAGCGCCCGATGGGCAGGCTGACCAGCATCAGCGGGATGTTGATGAGGAAGACCGAGCCCCACCAGAAGTGTTCGAGGAGGAAACCGCCGAGCAGCGGGCCGACGGCGGCGCCCACCGCGGCGACCGCGCTCCAGATGCCGATGGCGAGGGCGCGCTCGCGCCGGTCGGGGAAGACCTGGCGCAGGATCGACAGGGTGGCGGGCATGATCATCGCGCCGCCGACGCCGAGCAGGGCCCGCGCGCCGATGAGGACCTGCGCGTTGTCGGCGAGGGCCGCGACGGCCGAGGCGACACCGAAGAGGGCGTATCCGAGCAGGAGGACACGTCTGCGGCCGACGCGGTCGCCGAGCGTGCCGAAGAGGATGAGGAGCGCGGCGCAGACCAGCGGGTAGATGTCGACGATCCACAGCAGTTCTATCGCGCCGGGCTTCAGGTCCTCGGTGACCGCGGGCACCGCGACGTGCAGCACGGTGGCGTCGACGGCGACGAGCAGCAGGCTGACGCAGAGGACGACCAGCACCACCCAGCGGTTGGCCCCGGCACCGGCCCCGGATCCCCGACGGCTCTGCGGTGCTGCGGCCGTGGTCGTCCCGGACATGTGCGTACCTCCCAGTGGTCCCTCGCGTCGGCGGCGGGCGGGATGCGAACTCCCTGCTCCGGGCGGCGCAGACTAGGGCGAGTGAGCCGTCAGCGTACGCGAGTCCTCGCCGGGGGCGCGTGGTGGACCTCTCACGGTTGTACGGATGGGGTGTGGCATGCGCCACGTCCCGGGCTCCTCGACGCCGGGGCGCGTTCCGGCCGAATCGCCCGGGTCGGCCACCGACGCCACCGATCACGTCATGATCATTTCCGTGGGCTCCCGATGATCGGACGGGAAATTCCACCCGAGGTCCCGGTGAACGAATTCATAAGGGCCATATAACCGGTCCGGGAACGATCAACGAATTGAGTAAGGGCGGATGTCCGCATTCAGGAATCCCCAGGAATAAACCCCGTCCTGAGATCAATCCCACATCACATCGTCATCACAAAGCCACTGATTCGGCCTAGTGCCAGACTCACTCGCTGTAACGTCGATTGGGTGCGTACCGAACGAAACCTCACCCGTCTGGATCGGGTCTTCGCCCGGCTGGACCGTGAGCCGGAACGACCGACCCACCTCGATGTGCCGAGGATGAGCCGGCACAGGGTCGTGCTCTTCAGCGCGACCCTGGCCTTCTACCTGGCCATCGTCGTCGCCGTGCTCGCCACCTCGTGGCTGGTCCGGTTCGACTGGCAGGTCATGTTCTTCCGGCCCTACCAGCAGTGGCCGGAGATCCACGCCTTCCTCGACTATTGGGTCGTCCTCGGCCAGCGCGGCCCGACGGCCGTCATGGTCGCGGCCTGGCTCGGCTGGCGCTCCTGGCGGCAGCACTCGCTGCGCCCGCTCCTGATGTTCGGTGCCGCACTGCTCCTGCTCAACGTCACGGTGGGCGCCGCCAAGCTCGGCATGGGCCGCCTCGGCCCGCACTACGCCACCGTGATCGGCTCGAACGAGATGTGGCTCGGCGGCGATATATTCCCCTCGGGTCACACCGCCAACGCCGTCGTGACCTGGGGAATCCTGGCCTATCTCGCCTCCACCCCGCGGACCCGCCGCTATCTGTCGGCCCTCTCCGCGGTGGTCTCCCTGAGCGTCGGACTCACCACCGTCTACCTCGGTACGCACTGGCTGAGCGATGTCCTCCTCGGCTGGGCCGCGGGGCTGCTCATCCTGCTCGCGCTGCCCTGGTGCGAGCCCCTGATCGCCCGCGTCGAGGCCGCCATCTTCCGCGTCCGCGAGGCCTGGCGCGCCCGCCGCACCGGCATCGTCACCGTGCCCGGCCCCGAGCCCGCCCCGGTCGGCGCCCCCGCGATGGTCCCGCAGCGCCCCGCGGTCGACGACACGGCGCCCGCGCGCGAACCGGTCGGCGCCGCCCGCGCCGCACGCCCCGCGGCCTACCTCGCGCCCGGCCCGCACACCGCCCGCTCCGAGCGGACCCCGGTCACCCCCGCGGGCAGCCGCCGTCCGCCGCACTCCGACCGCACCTCACGCGGCACCACGTCGCCGCGCCCGGTGGCGGGCGGCTGACCCGAAGACGCGGGGGCCGGTACGCACAACCCACCCCCCGCACCGCGAAGGCCCCGGCTCCGTTCAGGAGCCGGGGCCTTCGCGCTGCCGGGACCCGGTAGGTGCGGGCCTTCGCGATACGAGGCGGGAGGCGGCGCTCAGCCCTTCCAGCAGCGCGTCACGACGCCTTCCTTCACCTCGAAGTTGAGGCGCCCCGCGAGGTACTCCATGGTGATGACCGTGCCCGGCGGCAGCGACCTGACGGTGGACCAGCCGCGCTCGCGCGCCTGGCGCTCGGCGCCGTCGGCCGGCAGACCGACATAGCCGTCCGGGCTGTCCTGGGGCTCTGTGGGAGGGGTCGGAATAGGTGCCATGGCCGCCACGGTAGGCGGCGCGGCCCGCCCGTGGAAGCCCGGGCCCGGACACCATGGGTCACCGGTACCTCTCCGGTCACGCTTCTGTCACAGGATCACGACGCGCGTTTTGCTCGAACTCCGTCACACGTATGGGCGGTTCCGTGCCCGTAACGGCTTAATTGGCGGAAACTTTCGGCCGACCCGCAACCGGTCCGCGACAACCGCGGAGAATATGTCGCCGAATAACGACACGACACCTTTACGGACCCTCCGCAATTCCGAATCCCCGCCCTCGCGCGGGAGGTGACGGCGCGTGGAGGAATTCCCCATTCCGCCCCTCTCGTGCCGTGTCCGCGATGCCCCGGAACGACGCACGGTTCGGCCGCTCCCCGGAGTGGGCGACGGCCTGCCCGCCGCGGCGGCACAACTCCGTCACCCTGCCCCGGATCCGTTCGGGGCCCCCGGCGTTCGGTCTGCGCCACCCCGGTCCAGGGCCCGGCTCAGGAGGTCCCTCGACGACCTGACCCGGTCGGCGAGCTCCGCGGGCTCGACGACCTCGAACTCGATGCCCATGAACAGCACATGGAAGACCATCAGGTCCAGGCTCGCCGCCCCGGTGCGCAGCAGGCAGGTCTCCTCGGTCTCGGCCTCAAGGGTGCCGTCGGCCGGACCGATCCGCTGGGCCGCCTCCACCAGCGGCACGTGGAGGCGGACCACACCGTGCACGGCGTAGGCGCGGGTGGAGACGCCGCGCGAGACGTACGCCGCGAGGTCCTCGGCCGGCGGGGTGCGGGGCGCGAACCGCGGGCCGTGCGGCGGCCGGGGTTCGATCCGGTCCGCGCGGAACGTACGCCAGTCCTCGCGGTCGAGGTCCCAGGCAGCACCTGTTCGAGCTTGGAGAGCGCGCGGACCGAGCTCTCCCCGATGCCCTCGACGCCCTGCCCCGCGGCGGTGCGCAGGCCGACGGCGACCGCGACCGCCTCGTCGTCGTCCAGGAGCAGCGGCGGCAGTTCGGCGCCCGCGCCGAGCCGGTAGCCGCCGCCGGTGCCCGGACTGGCGTGCACGGGATAGCCGAGCTCCCGCAGCCGGTCCACGTCCCGCCGGACGGTGCGCGGGGTGACGCCGAGCCGTCCCGCGAGGTCCGCGCCGGACCATTCCCGGTGGGCCTGCAGCAGGGAGAGCAGGCGGAGCAGTCGTGCCGAGGTCTCCAACATCTACGTGATTGTGCCGGTGACCGAGGACAGCGGCGGTCCGCGATGCCCGCCCCCGCCCGCCCCCGCCCCGGTCTTCCGTGGTGTCAGCCGCCGGTCCCGGTCTCCTCCTCGCCGCGCACGCGCAGCGACAGGTCGTTGTCGACGGTGTAGTACGGGCCGATCTCGGCCTTGCAACCGGCCTTCGACTCCACGGCCGTCACCGGGTACGTGAAGATCGCCTTCTTGTCCGCGACGTCGTCCAGGAGCCGGGCCAGCCGCACCCGCGGGCCGCTCTCGCCGGCCGGGCGCAGCCACAGGTCCCAGGGCCCGGTGCCGCCCTCGACGAGCGGGCCGTACGCCAGGGCGACGGCGAACTCCGGGCCCTGGACGGCGACGTCGGCGCGGTGGACGAGGCCGGGCTCGGCGCGCCGGACGGCCTCGACGTACGCGGCGGCGGTGAGCTCGGTGCCGTACACCCGGCCCTGCACCGTCACGGCGGTCGCGGCGATCTCGACCTCGCCGGACTCGGCGTGCGGTGCGCGCAGCCAGCTGCGCACCGAGAGGTTGCCCTGCTTCGTCGCGTAGGGGATGCGCACGGCGACGTGGCCGCGGCTGCCGCTGGGGGCCCGGTCGACCAGCGAGCGCAGGTCGTTGACGCCCGGCATCAGGCGGCGCGGCTCGCCGCCGGGGACCTCGACGTAGGCGTTCCAGCGGCCCTCGGCCAGCTCGACGCTGCTGGGCAGCGCGGCCCGCAGCCTGCCGTCCGCCGACGGGGAGAGCGGCAGCCGCACGTAGTCCTCGGCGGACTCGGCGTCGCGCCGGCGGAGCAGCAGGTGCACCGCCTCCGCGCCCGGCTCGCCGGGGTCGGTGACGTCGAAGGTCAGTCCGCCGGCGGAGTCGGCGATGCAGTCGGCGCGCGGTGCCGTGGACGCGTCCTCCCCGTCTTCGGCGCGCGCTGCCGTCCGCGAGGTGGCCAAGGCCGTCATGCCGTCGATCCCTTCGTCTGTACCCGGCCGAGATCCCGCACCGCGTACGCGCCCCCGAGCAGCGCGCCGCGGGTGCGGTGCAGGGTGCCGCGCACGCGGCCCCCCAGCGAGCCCCCGCGGGCGAGCATCCCGGAGAACATCGCGTCGTAGCGCTCGGCGATGCGCTGCGGGTCGAAGCGCTCGGAGTCCTGGAGCGCCGCGCCCGCCATCCGCTGCCGCAGCGAGTCGTTGTTGATGAGTTCGAGCAGTCCGCCGGCGATGGCGTCGGCGTTGCCGGTCTCCACGAGCCGTCCGTCGACACCGTTGTCGATGATCTCGCCCGGCCCGTGCGGGCAGTCGGTGGCGACCACCGGGAGGCCGCAGCGCATCGCCTCGACGATGGTCATGCCGAACGACTCCAGGCTGGAGGTGACGGCGGCGATGGAGCCCTTGGCCCACTCCGGCTCTATGGGGTGGGCGGGGCCCATGAGGAAGACGTGGTTGTAGAGGCCCAGTTCGTCGATCAGGGCGCGCAGCTTCTCCTTCTGCTTGCCGCCGCCGTAGATCCGCAGCCGCCAGTCCGGCCGCTCGCGCCGCACCTTGTCGAAGGCCCTGATCAGCAGGTCGTACCGTTTCACCGGGGCGAGGCGGCCGGCCGCGACGACCCACTTGTGGGAGCCGTCGGCGGGCTCGATGCCGGGGGCGGGCACCGGGTTCGGCACGGCCTGGACGTGTACGCCGGGCAGGCGCATCTTGCGGGTGTACGCGCGGGCGTCGGCCTCGGTCGTCGTGGTCAGGACGTCCAGGCGCGGGTACACGCTGCGCAGTTGGCGGCGGAGCTCCTTGGAGTGGCTGTCGAGCGTGAGGTGCTCCTGGCCCACCCGCAGCGGGCCGCGCGCGGTCTGCCGTGCGATGTGCACGTTGAGGCCGGGCCGGGTGCCGACGACGACGTCCGCGTCGAGGCGCGCGAGGTGGTCGGCGATGCGCCGGTCGGTCAGGGCGCTGTACTGGTCGTAGCGGCCTTCGGCGGTGGGGAACGTCCGGGCAGGGGTCAGGTGCTCCGGGTCGTCGCCCTCATAGCCGGCGGTGTCCTTGCGCAGGTCGACGAGGTGGCTGAGCCGGACACGCGCATCCGGCTCGAAGACGGGTTCGTCCCGGTGCCGGAAGACGGAGACAACTTCGACGTCATGCTGTTGGGCCAGCGTGTTCGCCAAGTTGTACGTCGTCCGGATCGTCCCTCCGATTCCGTACGCGTTGTGAATCAGGAAAGAGATGTGCATGCGTCCCCGTATTCCGCGCTTCCATGCGGACAGTCCCCCTCGTCCGCCTACCGAAGGGTTAGACGGGGATTCCTGGCCAAAGGTTGGGTTTCCTCACCATCCTGTTCCCGAACAGATGCCTGATCGGTAGCCAGAAATGGGAACCTTTTAGCGAAACGACGCATCAAGGCTGGTAGGAGAGCTGGGGGACGTCAAAGCAGTTCGTGGTCATTTCGCCGCCTTGGGTGACCCAGCCGCGCCCATCTTGCCAGCGGGCCACCGACATGCACGTCCGACGCGACGTGGGTGGCTCCGAACGGTGCTCGAAGGTGACGGGTATGAGCAGCCCCCGCGCGGAGTACGGCTCGTCGCGCTCCATGTACCGGTCCACACAGGCGCGGGTGATGCCGCCGCCCCGGCAGGACCGCGCGGCGTCATCGAACCACATGGCGGCCGCCCACCCCTCCAGCTCCCACTGGGAGAGCTCCTTCCTCTTCATCGCGGCGCGGAACGCCCGCACCGCCGGATGCCCGGTGTCCGCGTAGTTGCGGCTCGAACCGGTGGCCCACAGGGCGTTGCGGCAGCGCGGCGCGTCCTTGTAGTCGTCGCCGACGGCCGAGGTCCAGTTCTGCACGTTGGTGACCTTGGCGGTGACCTTCGCGCCGACGTCGTCCATCGCCGCGCAGAGCCGGGCGTTGCCGTGCGTGTCCAGCGCGTCGAAGACGAGGTCGGCGCCCTGCTCCTTCAGGTCGGCCGCCGCGGCACGGAAGTTGGGCAGCGCGAAGTCGAGCTGTTCGGTGACGACCTCGTACCCCTCGGCCCGCAGGCCGCGGGTGACGAGCCGGGCGTACGCGGCGGAGGCGGCCTGGTTGTAGGAGACGACGGCGGCGGTCCGCGCGCCCTGCTTCCGCTTGAAGTAGCGGTAGACCTCGGTCCCGCCGTACAGCGTGCCGCCCCACCCCGGCGTCCCGTTCCGCGGGGCGAGGCTGCCGTAGATCCCGTACAGGTGCGGATACGTCTCGTACGCCGGTCCGATGGGCTGGCCGCCGATGTCGGGCACGCCCGCCCGGGAGACCCGCGCGGCGCCCGCGTAGTCCAGGGCGGAGGTGGCGACCAGCGCGACGACCTTCTCCTCATCGACCAGCTTGTGCACGCAGTCGTTGTTGCCGACACCGCTGCCGCCGTCGTCGCAGGTGCGCACCTCGACCTCGCGTCCCGCGATGCCGCCGCGCGCGTTCAGCCGGTCGAAGTAGGCCCGGGCGCCGTCCCGCGGCCCGGTGAACGCGGAGCCGCCGACCGGGCTGGTCGCGCTGGTGATGATGCCGACCCGCACGGGCGCTCCCCGCGCGGGGGCGGGCGCCGTGCCGCGCCCCTCGAAGTCGCTCTCGGGCAGCCTGCTCCCGCAGGCCGTGCCCACCACCAGCAGGACGACGGCCAGCAGCGCCTCAGCAGCCCGGCCCCGGCGACGCATTCCCGCTCAGCTTCACCAGCGCGCAGAGGGTCTTGACGGACACCTTCCAGGTGCCGTCGTCGTCGACGGCGGTCCCGGAGGCGTCGGGCAGCGCGGTGGCGCCCTTCAGCGTCAGCGCGTATGTCACCTCGGCCTCGTCGGCCGCGGCGAAGGCGACCTTCTCGACCTTCGCCGCGACCTGCTCGCCCCGCTTGTCGCCGCTGAAGCCCTTCAGGACGGCGCGCATCTTCGGGCCGTTCTCCAGGACGCTCTCCTTGTCCTTCAGGGACACCTCGGGGTCGAAGAACTTCTCCCAGTTGGCACGGACCTCCTTCTCGGCGGCCGCCGCGTCGGCGGGCGCGGACGCGTCGTCCGTGCCCGGCTCCGACGACTTCTGCACGGAGGGCTCGGGGGGCTTGTCGCCGTCCCCGCCCCCGCTGTCGTCGCCGCAGGCCACGGCGGCCGGGACGATCAGCAGGACCGCGGCGGCCGCCAGCGCCGCGCCGCGCACCCTGCCCCGCCCGAGGTACGTCCCCTGCCTGGGGCTGCTCCCGAGAACCATCTGGCTCACCACCGGGTGTCGGTCCGGACCATGAAGGACCGGAGCTTTCAGCGTCGGCTTCCAGAGGGCATAGTGCAAGCCATCGGCTGACATGGACAGCCCACCGACGTGACCGATGTGACCGACGACGTGTCCCAGGGGGGTCTCGATGCGGGCGGTGCGGACAGCTAGGACGGACGGTGCGTCAGACCCGGCTCGCGCACGCGGCGCCGCTCCCCTGCTGTGGGCGGCGCTCGCGGCGCTCGCCGTCGGCGCGGTGCTCTGCGTGCTCGGCTGGTACGGCGTCTCCGGGGAGCGGTTCGCCGAGCGGCAGGTGCCCTACCTCGCCTCCTGCACCATCCCGGGCGCCGCGCTGATCGTCGCGGGCGCGGTACTGCTCACGCACGGCAGGAACACGCTGGCGGCGGCGCGCGTCGAGGAGTTGTACGGACTCCTGGTGGCGACGGAACCCGCGCCTTCGGAGGACCGGCCCGCGTCGCCGGTCGCGGCCGGCGGCGCGCTGCTCATGGTGCCGGGCGGCACGCTCTGGCACCGCGCGGACTGCCCGCTGGTCACGGGCAAACCGGCGGCGGCCCCCGCGGACGCCACGGCCCTGGCGGCCGGTGCCCTGGCCCCCTGCCCGATCTGCGAACCCCCGCGCCCGCCGGATCCCGGCGACCCGCCGGACACCCCCGTACCGGCCCCGGAGCACTGACCCGGTGGCGTCCCTGAGCTACGACCTCACGCTGGCCGGGCTCTCGGTCGGCGGCGCCGCCGCCCTCACCGGCATCGGACTGATCGTCACCTACCGCGCGACCGGCGTCCTCAACTTCGCGCACGGCGCGATCGCCATGCTCTGCGCCTATGTGCTGCGCCAGTTGACGGCCGAGTGGCACTGGCCGCTCCCGGTGGCCGCGGCCGTGACGCTGCTCCTGGTCGCCCCCGGCCTCGGCCTCCTCCTGGACCGCGCGGTCTTCCGCCCGCTCGCAGTGCTCGGCGGCGATCCGGCGCAGACCCTGGTCGCCTCGATCGGCGTCTTCGTCCTGCTGGTCGGCGGTGCGGCCCTCGTCTGGGGGCCGGGCGCGCGCGACGACGCGCCCACCCTCGTCCCCGCCGACCCGTGGGCCCCGCTCGGCGCCGCCGTCGCCCTCGCCGCTGCGGTGGGGGCGACGACCCGCTGGACCCGGTTCGGCGGCCGGCTGCGCGCGGTCGTCGACAACCGCGAACTCGCCGTGCTCTCGGGAATCGACGCGGACCGGGTGGCCGCCGCGGGCTGGGCGTTCGGCTCCTTCACGGCGGGCCTCACCGGTGTCCTGCTCGCCCCCTTGGTGCGCCTCGACCCGTACGGGATGCCCCTGCTGGTCATGGAGGTGGTGGCCGTCGCGGTGGCGGCCGGGATGCGCAGCCTGCCCGTCGCGGTGGGGGTGGCGCTCGGCCTCGGGGTGGCGCAGAGCCAGGTGACGCGGCTGCACCCCGGAGGGCTGCCGGAACAGCTCCTGCAGACCGCGGGCGCGAACCTCTTCGTCCTCGCGCTGCTGGTCGCGGCGTTGATCCTGCCGGGGGTCGGCACGCAGGACGCGCTCCCGCGCACCGCGAAGCACCGGGTGCCGACGCCGCCCGGCGCGTGGCTCGTGGCGACGGTGCTCTTCCTCATCCCGCTCGGCTTCGCGGGCACCGACCTGACGACGGCGGTCCAGGTCCCCGCGCTCGCGGTGATCCTGCTCTCGCTCGTCGTCGTCACCGGCCGCGGCGGCCAGATCTCCCTCGGGCAGGCGGCGTACGCGGGCCTGGGCGCCCTCTTCACGGCACTCCTCGCGGCGGGCCGCTTCCCCGGCCTGCCCGAACTCCCGCATCTGCCGGCCCTGTTGGTGGCCGTCCTCCTGGTGGCCCCGCTCGGGCTCCTGACCGGATGGCCCGCCATCAGCCGGCACGGCCTGGCCCTGGCCCTCGCGACGTTCGCGGTCGGCGTGGGCGTCAGCCGCTTCGTCTTCACGCAGCCGTACGCGACGTCGAGCCTGACCGTCGGCCGCCCTGCGGGCTTCGCGGACGACCGGGCGTACTACCTGCTCGAACTCGTCCTCCTGGGCGGGGCGGTGCTCCTGGTCACCGCGTTGCGCCGGGGGCGTACGGGCCGCGCGCTCGCGGCGATGCGGGACCACGAGGCGGGGGCGGCGGCCGCCGGGGTGCCGGTGCCGGCCCTCAAACTCGCCGCGTTCGTCACCGGGGCGGCACTCGCCGGGCTCGGCGGCGGGATGCTCGCGCTCGGCCAACGGGCCTTCGACGCCGGGGCGTACGACCCCGTGCGGGGCCTGCTCTGGTTCGCGGCCGTCGTGGTCCTCGGCTCGGACAGCGTGCTCGGGGCGTCGGCCGCGGCGGCCCTCCTCGTCGGCCTGGACGCGGGGACGCGCGGCGGGGTCGCGGCCGCCCTGATCGGCCTCCTGGCGGTCCTGATCGGCCGCTTCCCCGGCGGCCCGTACGAGGCGCTGCGCGCGGCGACCGACCGCTTCCGCCGCACCCCGCGCCTCACACACACGGGCGAAGCGGCCCGCGCCCGCCTCACGACCGCAGGGCTGCGACCGAGCCGGGGCACCCCGCCCACCCGGACCGAAGCCACCGCCGTACAAACCCCCACCCCGCGCGCGGAGGACGGTCGCCCCCCAGCCGCCCACCTCACCCCCGACCACACCCTGACCGCCCACCGCCTCACCGTCGTCTACGACGGGTTCACCGCCCTCGACGGCGTCAGCCTCACCGTTCCGCCCGGCCGCGTCACCGCCGTCGTCGGCCCCAACGGGGCGGGCAAGAGCACCCTCTTCCACTGTCTGGCCGGCACCCTGCGCCCCGCGTCGGGCCGCATCACCCTCGGCCCCCGTGACATCACCGGCCTGCCCGCGCACGCCCGTACCCGCGCCGGCGCGGCCCGTACCTTCCAGCAACTGGCCGTCTTCCCCTCACTCACCGTCGCCGAGAACGTCCAGGTGGGCGCGGACCGGGCGGCGCGCCCCACCCCCGGTTCGACCGGCCGGGCGCTGCGCCTCCTCGGCCTCACCGGGCTGCGGGACCGCCCCGCGGCCGGCCTCTCCACCGGGGCCCTGCGCCGCACCGAGCTGGCCAGGGCCCTCGCGGGCGACCCGCGCACCCTGCTCCTGGACGAGCCCGCGGCCGGTCTGGACGAGGCCGAAGTGCGGGATCTGGCCGTGCTGTTACGGGCCCTCGCGGCGGACGGCACGGCCTTGCTGGTGGTCGAGCACGACCTCGGCCTCGTGGCGGGACTCGCCGACACCGTGCACGTGATGACGGCGGGCCGCATCGTCACCTCGGGCCCCGCCGACCAGGTCCTCCACGAGGCCCGCTGACATGCGCGGCATCGAACTGCGCGACGCCCGCGTCCACTACGGCCCGCTGGAGGCCCTGCACGGCCTCACCCTGGCCGCGCCCGCCGCCGCGCTCACCGTGCTCATCGGCCGCAACGGCAGCGGCCGCACCACGGCCCTGCGCGCACTCGCGGGCACGGTCGCCCTGACCGCGGGCGCGGTCGTCCTGGACGGCCGGGACATCACCCATCGGCCGGCCCACGCACGAGCCGCCGACGGCGTGTGCCTCGTACCGGACCGGCAGGCGGTGTTCGCCTCCCTCACCGTCGCGGAGAACCTCGAACTCTCGGGCGCGGGCGGCCTCTCGCGGGCCCTGGACGCCTACCCCGAGCTGCGCCCGCTCCTCGCCCGCCGCGCGGGCACCCTCTCCGGCGGCGAACAGCGCATGCTCGCCCTGTCCCGGGCCCTGCTCCCGGACACCCGGGTGGTCCTCGCCGACGAGCCGACACAGGGCATGGCGCCCTCGGTCGCGGCCCGCACGTACCAACTCCTCGCCGGTACGGGCGCCTGCGTGGTCCTCGCCGAACAGCGACTGCCGTCCGCCCTGCGCGCGGGCGCGAGCCGGGCGGCGGTCGTGCACGCACTGCGCCGGGGCGCGGTGGTGTTCAGCGGGGAGCCGGGCGAGGTCAGTCCTGCCCGGCCGCGGGACGCCCGGGAATGACCAGGACCTCGCCCACCGAGATCCGGTCGGGACGGCTCCCGACCGTTGCACGGTTCGCCTTGTACAGGGCCTGCCAGCCGCCCTTCACGTGGTACAGGCGGGCGATCGAACTGAGCGTCTCCCCCGCCTTCACCCGGTGGACGCGGCCGTCGGACCGCTCCACCCGCACCTTCTTGGAGCAGGACGGCCAGGCACCCCAGCCCTGGGCCTGCAGCACCTTCTCCGCCACCTTGATCTGCTCCTTCTTGGTGGCGAGATCGGCGCGCGGCGCGTACTTGAGCCCGCCGTACTGCTCCCAGGTGGGCTGGTAGAACTGCAGCCCGCCGTAGAAGCCGTTGCCCGTGTTGGTGTCCCACCGCCCGTTGCTCTCGCACTCGGCGAGGCACTCCCACGGCCCCTTCTTCGTGGAGCAGCCGTACGGCGCGGACGGGGCACCCGGCTTCGGCGGCGGGGCCACGGAAGCGGCGGCCGAGGGCAGCGCCGTCGCCGCCAGGATCGCGCCGACGACCAGGGACACGGAGTGGACGCGCAGGGTGAGCTTCGGATGCATCGGGTCACGCTAGGCAGCTCCGTGACGGGCCCGAGGCGTGCCGCGCCGCCCCGGCACCGACCCCACCCGGTCGGACTATCGGTAAGTCACACCGAGAGCCGCCACCCCGGGACGATCACGTCCTGGCCGCCGCCGATGGCTCGATTCCGTTCTCCTTCGCGCGTGACCTGCACCACTGATCCGCCGTTGTCTCCTTATGAGCCGGGCACGGCCCGGCTCGTCACACCCTCCCCATGCACCCCAGATGACGATCCCGAGGAGCCACCCGTGCCGCGCATGCTCGACGTCAGCGACGACGTACGCGCCGAGATCGGCGACGAAGAAGCCGACCGGCTGCTCGCCGGCGAGAACACCCCGGGCAGCTACGACTGCACGTCGTGCCGCACCCCGGGCGACGCCGAACAGGAGCGCACCAGCACCGTCCTGTTCGTCGGTGACGAGACGGCCGTGCTCGCCTTCGCCCACGCCACCTGCCTGCCCTCCCAGATCGTCACGGTCTCCGAGGAGCAGCTGCAGGGCGCCGTACGCTCGATCACCGGCGACGACGGCGAGGCGCCCGCCGACGCCGCGCCCAACCAGGCCGTGCTCGGCGTCACCAGCGGCCTCGTCCTCATCGAGGGCGAACTGCGCCCGGCCCTCGTCGTCGAGCCCACCGGCGCCATCGCCCGCCCCGGCGCCGCACCCGGCGGCGGCGACGACTTCCTGCCGCTCCTGATCGAACAGGGCTTCCTGCCGGTCGCCTCGCTCGACTCCGTGCCGCCCCCGCTGCCCGGCTGGTCGGTGCTGCTCGCCATGGGCCAGCTGCACGCCGTCCTGCAGCCCGGCACCGGCGGCGGCTCCCCCGTCGCCTGGTGGCAGGCGCACCACCCGCTGCAGGTCACCGAGGACTGGCGCACGGCGGCCAACAAGACGCAGACCGTGCTGCTCTTCGCGGCCCCCGCGGGCTCCATCGGCCGCCAGCCGCGCGAGGACATGCTGCGGGACGCGCTGGACAAGGCCGCCACGCACGGGCGGCTCGTCGCGGCCTCCATGCCGCTCGCCGGCACCTGAGCCCACCACGGCCGGGAGCCGCGCCCGGCACCCGAAAGCGCCGGTCACACTATTGCCGGACCGGGAAAGGGGCGCGGCCCCCGCATCCGCAGGGCGACGGTTTCGTTGGCACAGACGTGCACACATACGACCCCTCCCGCCCCCGGCCGGCGTACCAGAGCCCCATCCCTTCCATGCGTTCGGCGCAGGAGCCGACGGGCAGCCACTCGGCCACACCCATCTACGACACGCTGTACTCGGAGTACCTCAGGGCGTTCAGGGCCCTGCCGGGCGACCGGACGGGCGAGGAGGACCTGGGGTTCGTCGGCTTCGGGACGGGGCCGTACGGCTACCAGCACCGCTTCGACGGACGGCACGACCAGCGCAGCGCGTACGGCCAGTTCCACGTGGCCCGCTACGGCCAGCACGACCACCACACGGGCCACCACCAGTTCCCCGCGGCCCTGCCGCCGGGCCCGCGCCGCGAGCACTGAGCGCGCACCCCGGACAGCCGAATGCCCGGCCTCCCCGCGAGGGGGGGCCGGGCATGCGCGTACGTGCTGCCGCGCGCTACTTCTTGCGGCCGCGCTTCTCGCGCACCCGCACCGAGATGTGGATCGGCGTCCCCTCGAAGCCGAACTCCTCGCGCAGCCGGCGCTCCAGGAAGCGGCGGTAGCCCGCCTCGATGAAGCCGGAGGCGAAGAAGACGAACCGCGGCGGCTTGGTGCCCGCCTGGGTGCCGAAGAGGATGCGGGGCTGCTTGCCGCCGCGCACCGGGTGCGGGTGGGAGGCGACGATCTCGCCGAGGAAGGCGTTCAGGCGGCCGGTGGGCACGCGCGTCTCCCAGCCGTCGAGCGCCGCCTCGATCGCCGGGACGAGCTTCTCCATGTGGCGCCCGGTGGCCGCCGACACGTTGACCCGCGGCGCCCACGCGACCTGGGCGAGCTCGGTCTCGATCTCCCGCTCCAGGTAGTAGCGGCGCTCCTCGTCGAGGGTGTCCCACTTGTTGTACGCGACGACGATCGCGCGGCCCGCCTCGACGGCCATCGTCACGATGCGCTGGTCCTGCACCGAGATGGACTCGGAGGCGTCGATGAGGATCACCGCGACCTCCGCCTTCTCGACGGCGGCGGCGGTGCGCAGCGAGGCGTAGTAGTCGGCGCCCTGCTGGAGGTGGACGCGCTTGCGGATGCCCGCCGTGTCGACGAACTTCCAGGTCACGCCGCCGAGCTCGATGAGCTCGTCGACCGGGTCGCGGGTGGTGCCCGCCAGTTCGTTGACGACCACGCGGTCCTCGTTCGCCACCTTGTTGAGCAGCGAGGACTTGCCCACGTTCGGGCGGCCGATGAGGGCGATGCGGCGGGGGCCGCCGATGGCCGCGCCGAAGGTCTGCGCGGGCGCCTCGGGCAGCGCCTCGAGGACGGCGTCCAGCATGTCGCCGGTGCCGCGGCCGTGCAGCGCGGAGACGGGGTGCGGTTCGCCGAGGCCGAGGGCCCACAGGGCGGTGGCGTCGGCCTCGCCGGAGGGGCCGTCGACCTTGTTGGCGCAGAGCACGACGGGCTTGCCGGCCTTGCGGAGCAGGCGCACGACGGCCTCGTCGGTGTCGGTGGCACCCACCGTGGCGTCGACGACGAAGACCACGGCGTCGGCGGCCTCGATGGCGTACTCCGCCTGGGCGGCGACGGAGGCGTCGATGCCCAGGACGTCCTGCTCCCAGCCGCCGGTGTCGACGAGCTTGAAGCGGCGTCCTGACCACTCGGCCTCGTAGGTGACGCGGTCGCGGGTCACGCCCGGACGGTCCTCCACGACGGCCTCGCGGCGGCCGATGATGCGGTTCACCAGGGTCGACTTGCCGACATTGGGGCGGCCGATGACGGCGAGGACGGGCAGCGGGCCGTGGCCCGCCTCCTCGATGGCGCCCTCGACGTCCTCGACGTCGAAGCCCTCCTCGGCGGCGAGCTCCATGAACTGTGCGTACTCGGCGTCGCCGAGCGCCCCGTGGTCGTGGTCGGCAAAGCCGTCGCCCTCGGGCTGGATCTGGTCGTTCATGAAGTCCGTACCTCGTCGTTCATCGTGGTGATCGGTGCAGCGGCCCGTGCGTCGGACCGGGGCACTACTGGATAAGTCTCGCTCAGCGCCCGGTCAGGCGCCTGGCGTTTTCCAGGTGGGCGGCGAGCCGCCCCTGGATGCGCACGGTCGCCTCGTCGAGCGCCTTGCGCGTACGCCGCCCGGTGCCGTCGCCCGCGTCGAAGGGGTCGCCGAAGACCACGTCGACCCGGCTGCGCAGCGGGGGCAGCTGCTTGATCAGCCGTCCGCGCCGGTCGGTGCTTCCCAGCACCGCCACCGGGACGATCGGGGCGCCCGAGCGCACCGCGAAGTAGGCGAGCCCGGCGCGCAGCGACGCGAAGTCACCCTCGCCCCGGGTGCCCTCGGGGAAGATCCCGAGGACGCCGCCCTGGTCCAGGACGCCGAGCGCCCGGGTGATGGCCGTGCGGTCGGCGCCGGAGCGGTCGACCTTCACCTGGCCGATGCCGTCCAGGAAGGGGCCGAGCGGCCCGACGAACGCTTCCTTCTTGATCAGGAAGTGCGTGGGCCGGGGCGCGACGCCCATGACCATCGGGCCGTCGACGTTGTGCGCGTGGTTGACGGCCAGGATCACGGGACCCGTGGCGGGCACCCGCCAGGAGCCGAGGACCCGCGGCTTGAACAGGCCGTACATGAGGCCGACGCCGATGCGGCGGCCGACCTCGGCGCCCCGCTCGGAGGCGCCCGCCGCGGTGGTCCCGCGGCCGGCGGGAGCCTCGCTCACTTCGCGGCCCGCTTCTCCTCGACGAGGGTGACGACGCACTCGATGACCTGCTGGAGCGTGAGCTCGGTGGTGTCGACCTCGACGGCGTCGTCGGCCTTGGCCAGCGGGGACGTCTTGCGGCTGGAGTCGGCCGCGTCCCGCTTGATCAGGGCCTCCTGGGTCGCCTTGACGTCGGCGCCCTTGAGCTCGCCGGAGCGGCGGGCGGCACGGGCCTCGGGCGAGGCGGTGAGGAAGATCTTCAGGTCGGCGTCGGGCAGCACGGTGGTGCCGATGTCGCGGCCCTCGACGACTATGCCCTTCTCGGCCGAGGCGGCGATGGAGCGCTGCAGCTCGGTGATGCGGGTGCGCACCTCGGGGACGGCGCTGACGGCGCTGACCTTGGAGGTGACCTCGGCGGTGCGGATCGGGCCCGCGACGTCCGTGCCGTCGACCGAGATGGCCGGGGCGAGCGGGTCGGTGCCGGAGACGATCTCGGGCTTGCCCGCGACGGCGGCGATCGCCGTGGGGTCGGTGAGGTCGATGCCGTTGTGCACCATCCACCAGGTGATCGCCCGGTACTGGGCGCCGGTGTCCAGGTAGCTGAGTCCGAGCTGGGCGGCGACGGCCTTCGAGGTGCTCGACTTGCCCGTGCCGGAGGGACCGTCGATGGCGACGATCACGGCTGCCGGGGAGGCGGTTGCTGCGGTTTCCACGGGGGGCGGGCACCTTTCGCAGTACTCGGGGCGGGGAGGCGGGGCGCGAAGACGCCCCGCACAAGGTTACTGGCTCGCACGCCCTGCCCCGACAGCCCCTGTCCGGGCCGTCCCGGGGCGCCCCGGCGCGGACCGCTACTGCCGGATCGACCAGCCCCGCTCCCGCAGCGCCGCGCTCAGCACCGGCGCCGCGCTCGGCTCGACCATGAGCTGCACCAGACCCGCCTGCTGCCCGGTCGCGTGCTCGATGCGCACGTCCTCGATGTTGACGCCCGCCTGGTCCGCGTCGGCGAAGATCCGGGCCAGCTGGCCCGCCTTGTCGTCGATGAGCACCGCGACGATCTCGTACGCCGCCGGGGCCGCCCCGTGCTTGCCGGGCACCCGGGTCCGGCCCGCGTTGCCGCGCCGCAGCACGTTCTCCACCCCGGCCGCGCCCTCGGAGCGCTTGTCGGCGTCGGCGGACTGCAGCGAGCGCAGCGCCGTCACCGTCTCGTCGAGGTCGGCGGCGACCGAGGCGAGCAGGTCGGCGACGGGCCCGGGGTTGGCGGCGAGGATGTCGATCCACATCCGCGGGTCGGACGCCGCGATCCGGGTGACGTCGCGGATGCCCTGGCCGCAGAGGCGTACGGCGCTCTCCTCGGCGTGCTCCAGGCGGGCCGCGACCATGCTGGAGACCAGGTGCGGCATGTGCGAGACGAGGGCGACCGCGCGGTCGTGGGCGTCGGCCTCCATGACGACGGGCACCGCGCGGCAGAGCGCCACCAGCTCAAGGGCGAGGTTGAGCACCTCGGTGTCGGTGTCCCGGGTCGGGGTCAGCACCCAGGGCCGGCCCTCGAAGAGGTCGGCGGTGGCGGCCAGCGGGCCGCTGCGCTCGCGCCCCGACATGGGGTGCGTGCCGATGTACGCGGTCAGGTCGAGGCCGAGCTCCTCCAGCTCGCGGCGCGGGCCGCCCTTGACGCTCGCCACGTCGAGGTAGCCGCGCGCGGCCCCGCGCCGCATGACGTCGGCCAGAGTGGCGGCGACGTACGAGGGCGGCACGGCGACGACGCAGAGGTCGACGGGCCCCGCGGGCTCCTCGTCGGTGCCGGCGCCGAGCGCGGCGGCGGTGCGGGCCTGCGCCGGGTCGTGGTCGGCGAGGTGCACGGCGACGCCCCGGGAGGCGAGGGCCAGGGCTGCCGAGGTGCCGATCAGACCGGTGCCGATGACGAGGGCGGTTCTCACTGGGCGGTGTCCTTGCGGAGTGCGGCCGCGGCGCCGAGGTGCACGGGTGCGGTCTCGGAGCGTGGCCGGTCGGGTTCGACGGTGGCGTACGCCATGGCTGTGGCCCACAGCCGGGGCCTCAAGCCTATCCAGCGTCCCGTACGGCGGCGCGGGGCGCCCGGTTGCCGAGACGGGCGGGGCCGCCCGGACACCGGCGCGCCACGGGCCCGTACCCTCACCCCATGCTCCCCGGGAACCTCGCCCTCGTACGCGACCACACGGTCTACTCCTGCGTGATGGGCTCGCGCGCGTTCGGCCTGGCCACCGAGGAGAGCGACACCGACCGCAGGGGGATCTTCCTGGCCCCCACCCCGCTGTTCTGGCGGTTCGAGAAGCCTCCGACGCATCTGGACGGGCCGGCCGAGGAGCAGTTCAGCTGGGAGCTGGAGCGCTTCTGCGAGCTCGCCCTGCGCGCCAACCCGAACGTCCTGGAGTGTCTGCACTCGCCGCTCGTGGAGCACGTCACGGACACCGGCCGCGAGCTGCTGGCCCTGCGCGGCGCGTTCCTCTCCCGGCAGACCCACGAGACGTTCGCCCGCTACGCGCTGGGCCAGCGCAAGAAGCTGGAGGCGGACGTCCGCACCCACGGCGCCCCGCGCTGGAAGCACGCCATGCACCTGCTGCGGCTGCTTGCCTCCTGCCGCGACCTGCTGCGCACCGGTGAGCTGACGCTCGACGTCGGCGAGGAGCGCGAGCCGCTGCTCGCGGTCAAGCGCGGAGAGCGCTCCTGGTCCGAGGTCGAGACCTGGATGAACCGGCTGGCGGCCGAGGCCGAGGAGGCGGCGCCGCACAGCCCGCTCCCGGCCGGCCCCGACCGGGAGCGGATCGAGGACTTCCTGGTCCGCACCCGCCGGGCGTCAGCCCTGCGCACCTTTCAGGCGCACCCGGACGACGAAGTCGTGCAGGGAGTCGTGGGCGGAGTGGACACCGGGCAGCACTGAGTCCGCCTGCGCCGCGTCGAGGACGACGTGCAGCCGCTGCACGTCGGTCCACGGTCCTCCCTCAAGCGTCCCAGAGCGCCCCGAAGGCGAGGAGCTCGGCCCGGTACTCGATCCGTTCCGTCCACTCGGCGGGCCAGGCGTCCGCGCCGACGTGCGCGCCCGCGAAGGCGCCGGCGAGGCAGGCGATCGAGTCGGAGTCGCCGGACGTGCAGGCGGCCCGGCGCAGCGCGGTGACCGGCTCGTCGACGCACTGCAGGAAGCACAGCAGGGCGGTGGCGAGGGCCTCTTCGGCGATCCACCCGGCGCCGGTGGCCAGGCACGGGTCGGTCTCCGGGTTGGCGTGCCGCAGCGCGGCCTCCAGGCGTTCGAGCACGGCGAGGCACTCGTCCCAGCCGGACGTGATGAAGGCGCGCGGCGTGGGCGCCCCGCTCCGCGTCCACAGCTCGCCGAGCCAGCGCTCGTGGTAGGTCTCGCGGTTCTCGTACGCGTAGGAGCGAAGCAGTCCGACGAGTCCGGTCGGCTCGGCGCCCTCGGCGAGCAGCCGGACCGCGTGCGCGGTGAGGTCGGAGGCGGCGAGCGCCGTCGGGTGGCCGTGGGTGAGCGCGGACTGCAACTGGGCGGCGCCCGCCCGCTGTTCGTCGCTCAGCCCGGGCACGAGGCCGAGGGGTGCGACGCGCATGTTGGCGCCGCAGCCCTTGGAGTGCAGCTGACTGGCCTCGTCCCAGGGCTTGCCGCTCTTGAGGAGGTGGCAGGCCTTCAGACAGGTGTTGCCGGGCGCGCGGTTGTTCTCCGGCGACTGGTACCAGTCCACGAACTCCTCGCGCACCGGTCGCTCCAGCCGCTTCGGGCCGAGGCTCCCCCGCTCCATGGCGGTGCGCAGGCCGCGGGCGAGCGCGAGCGTCATCTGGGTGTCGTCGGTGACGATCGCGGGCGTCGGCAGCTCCATCTCCCGCCAAGGCCCGCACTTGGCGAGGATCGAGGGAACGTCGTCGAACTCGGTCGGAAAGCCGAGGGCGTCACCGAGGGCGAGCCCCATGAGGGCTCCGGTGGCGGCACGTTTCATGGGGGCGGTCACGAGGGCTGTCCTTCCGGGGCGGGGCGGAGCAGGGGCGGGTGCAGGGCCGTGGCGGTGCCGGCCCGGAAGAGCGCGGCGGGTTTGCCCCGGCCACCGGTCAGCCGGGCCCCGCCGGGAACGGCTTCGACGAGGCCCGCCGTGCCGACCACCTTGCGGCGGAAGTTGGCCGGGTCGAGCTCGGCGCCCCACACGGCCTCGTAGACCTGGCGCAGCTCGCCGAGGGTGAACTCGCGCGGGCAGAAGGCGGTGGCGAGGCCGGTGTACTCCAGCTTGGCGCCGACCCGGTCGTGCGCGTCGGCGAGGATCCGGTCGTGGTCGAAGGCGAGCGGCCGGTACGTCGCCGGGGTGTACGGCAGCCAGGCCGCGCGGGCCGCGTCGCCTCCCCCGCTCACCTGCGGCGGGTCGGGGACGAGCGCGGCGAAGGCGACGGAGACGACCCGCATGCGCGGGTCGCGGTCCGGGTCGCTGTAGGTGCGCACCTGCTCCAGGTGCAGCCGTGCGACGTCCGCGATGCCGGTCTCCTCGGCGAGCTCCCGCCCCGCGGCCTCCTCGGCCGACTCGTCGGGCAGCACGAAGCCGCCGGGCAGCGCCCAGCGCCCCGCGTACGGCTCCTGGCCGCGCTCGACGAGCAGCACGTGCAGCGCGCCGTCCCTGACGGTGAACACCGCGAGGTCCACGGTGACGGCGAACGGCTCGAAGGCGTGCTTGTCGTAGCCCTGCATGCACGACCACCCCCTCTCTTTATAGTCAAGAGGACTATAAAGAGAGGGGGTGGTTCGGGCAAGGGTTTTCGCGACCTACAGGTCGACCTCCTGCATCAGCATCCCGACCTCGGTGTTCGACAGACGCCGCAGCCAGCCGGACTTCTGGTCACCGAGCGTGATCGGCCCGAAGGCGACCCGCACCAGCTTGTCGACCGGGAACCCGGCCTCGGCGAGCATGCGCCGCACGATGTGCTTGCGCCCCTCGTGCAGGGTCACCTCGACCAGGTAGTTCTTGCCGGTCTGCTCGACGACGCGGAAGTGGTCCGCGCGGGCGTACCCGTCCTCCAGCTGGATGCCGTCCTTGAGCTGCTTGCCCAGGTCACGCGGGATCGGGCCCACGATGTGCGCGAGGTAGACCTTCTTCACGCCGTACTTGGGGTGGGTCAGCCGGTGCGCCAGCTCGCCGTGGTTGGTGAGCAGGATGACGCCCTCGGTCTCGGTGTCGAGCCGCCCCACGTGGAACAGCCGCGTCTCGCGGTTGGTCACGTAGTCGCCGAGGCACTGCCGGCCCTCGTTGTCCTCCATGGTGGAGACGACGCCGGCGGGCTTGTTCAGCGCGAAGAACTGGTACGACTGGGTGGCCACGGTCAGGCCGTCGACCTTGATCTCGTCCTTCTCGGGGTCGACGCGCAGCCCCTGCTCCAGGACGATCTCGCCGTTGACCTCGACGCGGGCCTCGTCGACCAGCTCCTCACAGGCGCGGCGCGAGCCGTAGCCCGCGCGGGCGAGGATCTTCTGCAGCCGCTCGCCCTCCTGCTCGGCGCCCGGGAAGGTCTTGGGCGGGCTCACCTTCGGCTTGCCCGCGTACCGCTCGCGGTTGCGCTCCTCGGCCCGCGCGTCGTACTCACGGGAGGTGGCCGGGGCCCACCGCCCGCGTCCGGCGGCCTGGCCCTGCTTGGGCCCGCCCTTGGCGCCGCCGCGCGCCGAGGCGCCGCGGCCCGACTTCGGACCCTCCTGCGTGCCGCCGGGCCCTACGTCGTAGCGCCGCTCCTCCGGACGCGGCCTCTTCGGACGGCCGCTGCCGCCCTGCTTGTCGTCGCGGTTGCCGCCGGCCCCGCGGGGGTTGCCGCGGCCGCCGCCGTTCCCGCCGCGGCCGCCGCTGTTGCCACCACGGCTCCCGCCGTTGTTTCCGCTGCTGTTCCTGCCGCTGCTGCTTCGCATCAAAAGTTCCGTCTAATCGGCTGTGTCCTGGGTGTACCCGTACCCCGGCGCATCGGGTGCGTCCGGGTCGAACGACGGAACCCCCTCCAGCGTCTCGCCCTCGATCGCGTCCGCCTCGGGGAGGAAGGGCGCGAGCTCGGGGAGCTCGTCCAGGCCGCGCAGGCCCATCCGCTCCAGAAAGTAGTTCGTCGTCCTGTACAGGATCGCACCTGTTTCGGGTTCCGCGCCCGCCTCCTCCACCAGACCGCGCTGGAGGAGGGTGCGCATCACGCCGTCGCAGTTCACCCCGCGCACCGCGGAGACCCGCGAGCGGCTGACCGGCTGGCGGTACGCGACGACCGCGAGGGTCTCCAGAGCCGCCTGGGTGAGCCGGGCCTGCTGCCCGTCGAGGACGAAGCCCTCCACGGCGGCGGCGTACTCGGGCCGGGTGTAGAACCGCCAGCCGCCCGCCACGAGCCGCAGCTCGAAGCCGCGCCGCTGCACGGTGTACTCGTCGGCCAGCTCGCGCAGCGCGTCGGCGACCTCGCGCCGGGGCCGCCGCAGGATCTTCGCCAGGTGGTCCTCGGTGGCCGGTTCGTCGACGACCATCAGGACGGCCTCCAGGGCGGGCCGCAGCTCCAGGTCCGCGACCGTCTCCGCGCCCGCGGGGTGCTCGCTCACGCCTTCTCCTCCATCGGCTCGGGGGCCCGGTCGAACTCGTCGGTCACGGTCGGCTCCCCGGCGCCGTCGCCGCCCGTCCAGCGGACCATCAGCTCCCCCAGGGGATCCTCCTGGTCCAGGGCGACGGCCTTCTCGCGGTAGAGCTCAAGGAGGGCCAGGAAGCGCGCGACGACCGTGAGGGTGTCCCCCGCGTCCTCGACAAGGACCCGGAAACTGGTCTCGCCGTGCTCCCGCAGCCGGGCGACGACCAGCCCGGCCTGTTCCCGTACGGAGACCAGCGGGGCGTGGATGTGCTCCACGTACACCTGCGGCTTCGCGCGTGGCTGCATGGCCTTCACGGCCAGCTTGGCGAACCCTTCCGCGCCGATGCTGATGACGACTTCCGGCAGCAGCTCGGCGTGGTGCGGTTCGAGGCCCACGGTCCGCGGGTAGCGCCGCGCCTCTGCTTCCAGCCGCCCGCTGAAGATGTCCGCGATCTCCTTGTACGCGCGGTACTGCAGCAGCCGGGCGAAGAGCAGGTCGCGCGCCTCGAGGAGCGCGAGGTCGGCCTCGTCCTCCACCTCGGCGGCGGGCAGCAGCCGCGCCGCCTTGAGGTCGAGCAGGGTGGCGGCGACGACCAGGAACTCCGTCGTCTGGTCCAGGTCCCAGTCGGCGCCCATGGCCCGGATGTGCGCCATGAACTCGTCGGTCACCTTGGACAGGGCGACCTCGGTGACGTCCAGCTTGTGCTTGGAGATCAGCTGGAGCAGCAGGTCGAAGGGGCCCTCGAAGTTGGCGAGCCTGACCTTGAACCGCCCGTCGTCGGGCTCGTGGGAAGGTTCCGGCTCGGCGTCCGCGTCGTGGGCGGGCGTCCCGCCGGGGGTCGCCCCCTGCGCGGAGGACGCCCCTGGGCCGCGCCCCAGGGTGCGGCGCCGAGCGGCGGACGGTACGGGTTCACTGTTCGAGGCCATGAGGCCAGAAACGCTACCCCTACCGCCCGCGAAGCCGGCGTACGAGGATGCTCGCGTCCCCGCGCGACTCCAGGTCGGCGAGGACGACGGCGACCGCCTCGCGCACGATGCGCCCGCGGTCGACCGCGAGGCCGTGCTCGCCGCGCAGCACCAGGCGCGCGTGTTCGAGGTCCATCAGCTCCTCGGCGGAGACGTACACGGTGATCTTCTCGTCGTGCCGCTCACGCCCGCTGGGCCGCCGGTTGGCCGCCCGGGCGCGGCGCCGCGCCTGCGCGGTCGAGGCCCCGGCGGACTTGCCGCCGCCCTGGGCGGCCGAACCTTCCTGCGCCGGCTCGGCGGAGCGGCGCCCCGCGTTCTTCTCGCCCTCGGCGGCCGCCCTGCTGCGCGACTCGGCCCCGGACTCCGCGTCCGTGGCCGCGTGTTCGGCGGGTTCACCGCCGTCGCCCTGCGCGGTCTCCTCGGCCGATGCCGCCGTCTCGTCGCTCTCGCCCGCCGGAGCGGGCACCCTGGCCTCGCCGTTGGTGCCGCGCCGCGGCGAGGACGACTGCAGCGCCATCCCCCCGGTCGTGCGGAACAGTTCGTCGGCCCCCGGCAGACTCACTCGGCGTGACACCGGGCGAGCACCTCCCTGGCGAGCTGGCGATAGGCGGCCGCGCCGACCGAGTTCGAGGCGTACGTCGTGATCGGCTCACCGGCGACCGTGGTCTCCGGGAAGCGGACCGTGCGGCCGATGACCGTGTGGTAGACGTGGTCGTCGAAGGCCTCGACCACGCGCGCGAGCACCTCACGGCTGTGCACCGTGCGGGAGTCGTACATGGTCGCGAGGATGCCGTCGAGCTCCAGGTCGGGGTTGAGCCGCTCCTGGACCTTCTCGATGGTCTCGGTCAGCAGGGCCACGCCGCGCAGCGCGAAGAACTCGCACTCGAGCGGCACGATCACCTTGTGAGCCGCCGTCAGGGCGTTCACGGTGAGCAGGCCGAGCGAGGGCTGACAGTCGATCACGATGTAGTCGTAGTCCTGCATGAGCGGCTTCAGGGCGCGCTGCAGCGTCGACTCGCGCGCGACCTCGCTCACCAACTGCACCTCGGCGGCGGACAGGTCGATGTTGCTGGGCAGCAGGTCCATGTTGGGGACCGCCGTCTTCAGGAGCACCTCGTCCGCGGACATGCCGCGCTCCATGAGGAGGTTGTAGACCGTCAGGTCCAGCTCCATCGGGTTCACCCCGAGGCCCACCGAGAGGGCGCCCTGCGGGTCGAAGTCGACGAGCAGGACCCGGCGTCCGTACTCCGCGAGGGCCGCGCCCAGGTTGATGGTCGACGTCGTCTTGCCGACGCCGCCCTTCTGGTTGCACATCGCGATGATCTTGGCCGGACCGTGGTCGGTCAGCGGGCCCGGGATCGGGAAGTACGGCAGCGGGCGTCCCGTGGGGCCGATGCGCTCGCGGCGCTGACGGGCCGCGTCCGGCGCGAGCGTGGCCGCGTACTCCGGATCGGGCTCGTACTCGGCGTCGGGGTCGTAGAAGTGCCCCTGGGGCAGTTCCTCGTAGTCGGCGAGGTGGGTGTGGGTGTTATCGCCACTCCGGTCGCCGGCCATGGCGTTCACGTGATGGCCATCCATGCTCTGGGGTGCTGACTGTGTCGGCTGGGGGCTCTGCCGGGCTTCGAAGGTGCGGACAGCGACCGAGCCGACGGCCTCGAGCCCCACGGGACCCTGGTCCCGCACAGACGTTCCTGGTTGACCACCCCCGGGAGCAAATGTCGACTCATTCACAAGTCGTCTTACCTCCTTGGTGACCAGGAAATTTCTCGATAGGTCAGCGTGGCACCATGCCGACGGTTGGCGACTCTATGGCGTGTCACCGCTCCACAGCAACACAATCCACCGGACCCGGCCCGATGTGTCGGCAACGGAACACCCTTGTGTCAAGGGCGTACGGCTCGTCATCGCCGCGTTTCGAGGGTGGGCGAAACGGTTAAAGGGTTACGTTCAAGGCCAGTTGAGCGTGTCGACACAGATACGCATACGGCCGGACCCCTCTCAAGGTCCGGCCGCTGGCGTGAGATTGACGACTTTCGTTGACGAAAGTGTCGTCGGACCGACCGGAGTCGGTCATCCGGTTCAGCCGAGGAGCGTCTCCAGCTCCACGTGCTCCAGGCCGTGGGACTCCGCGACCTCCTTGTAAACGACCTTGCCGTCATGGGTGTTGAGGCCCAGGGCGAGCGCCGGGTCGCGGCGCAGGGCCTCGACCCAGCCGCGGTTCGCCAGCTCGACGATGTACGGCATGGTCGCGTTGGTCAGCGCGTAGGTGGAGGTGTTCGGCACCGCGCCCGGCATGTTGGCGACGCAGTAGAAGACCGAGTTGTGGACCGGGAAGGTCGGCTCGGCGTGCGTGGTCGGGTGCGAGTCCTCGAAGCAGCCGCCCTGGTCGATCGCGATGTCGACAAGGACACTTCCCGGCTTCATGCGGGAGACGAGCTCGTTGGTGACCAGCTTCGGGGCCTTGGCGCCGGGGATGAGGACGGCACCGATGACGAGGTCGGCCTCCAGGCAGGCCTTCTCCAGCTCGAAGGCGTTGGAGACGACGGTCTGGATCTTCGTGCCGAAGATCTTGTCGGCTTCCTTGAGCTTGTTGATGTCCTTGTCGAGCAGGGTCACGTGGAAGCCCATGCCGATGGCGATCTGCGCGGCGTTCCAGCCGGAGACGCCGCCGCCGATGACGACGGCCTTGCCCGCGGCCACGCCCGGGACACCGCCCGGCAGCACGCCGCGGCCGCCGTTGGCGGCCATCAGGTGGTAGGCGCCGACCTGCGGGGCCAGCCGGCCCGCGACCTCGGACATCGGGGCGAGCAGCGGCAGCGCGCGGCCCGCGGTCTCCACCGTCTCGTACGCGATGGCGGTCGTGCCCGACTCCAGGAGCGCGTCCGTGCACTCCTTGGACGCGGCCAGGTGCAGGTAGGTGAAGAGCGTCTGGTCCTTGCGGAGGCGGTGGTACTCCTCCGCGATGGGCTCCTTGACCTTCAGGAGCAGGTCGGCGGTGGCCCAGACCTCGTCGGCGGTGTCCAGGATCTTCGCGCCCGCCGAGACGTACTCGGCGTCCGTGATCGAGGAGCCGACGCCGGCGTTCCGCTCGATGACGACCTGGTGGCCGTGGCGCACCAGCTCGTGCACACCGGCGGGGGTGATGGCCACCCGGAACTCGTTGTTCTTGACCTCGCGGGGGATGCCGACCTTCATCGTCGATCACGGTCCTTGGCTCAGGGGATTTCTCGGGCAATGCAACGCATACCGGTGCACGTGGGGGCGCAGCGGGAGACACCGCAGAGGTATGCGGCGGAGCCAGTCTAATGAAGGATTTCTCGCTGTCTAGCCTTCCAATGCTTCAATCTTCTGCGGATGCACTACGGATTTCGTAGGCGGAAGGCTCCGCTCCACCATTCCTTTCCAGCCTGGCGACCTGCGGAAGCTCCTCTCCCAGCATGCGCTCGGCGGCGCTCCGGTGCAGCCGGGCCGCGGCCGGGTCGCCGAGCCGCTCCAGGGTGTCCGCGAGCCGGAGCTGCAGCGCCGCCTGCAGCCGGACGTCCTCGGCCCGCCGCGCCCACTCGACCGCTTCCTGGCAGGTGCGCAGCGACTCCTCGGGCCGGCCCGCGTACTCCTGCACCCGGGCCATCTCGCTCAACGCCCGCGCCTGGGCGGTGACATCGCCGTTCCTGCGGTGCCCGGTCACCGCCGAACTCCAGTTCCGCAGCGCCTCGCCGTACCGCCCCGCGTACGTGTGCACCGTGCCGATCCGTCCGTACAGGCGGGCCGCGTCCGCGCGCTCGTCGCGGGCGAGCCGATGGGCCAGCGCGCGACCGAACCAGTCGCAGGCCCGCGACCAGTCCCCCAGCTCCTGGTAGGCGCCGCCTACGGATTCCATCGCGCGGCCGGTGGCGTACGGGTCGTTCGCGGCCCGGCCCGCGTCGAGCGCCGCACGGTAGCGGGCCAGCGCGTCGCGCGTGCGGCCGGTCTGCGCGTCCAGATCCGCGAGGTTCAGCAGCGCCGCGGCCTGTTCGCGCGGCAGGTTCCGCCGCTCGGCGACGCCCAGGACCAGCTGGTGGATGCCGTACAGCTCGGGGGCGGCGGCCTCGGTGCCGCGGTGCGCGACGAGCGCCCGGGCCAGGGCCGCCATCAGCCTGCGCGCCAGCGTGTCCAGCTCGCCGTCGGCGACCGCGAGCCGGGCGGCGGCGAGCAGCGCGGGCTGCCGCACCGACAGCCACTCGGCGGCTGCCTGGCGGCTGGGGAAGCGCAGGGCGCGCGGCAGTCCCGCGGCCTTCCCGCGGGCGGTGGAGTCCTCGGGCTCGGTGACGGCGCGGCAGGACTGCAGGAGCCGCACGGTCCGCTCCAGCATCCGGGCCCTGGCCAGCTGGATCTCGCCCGGCTTGTCCTGGCTCTCGGTACGGGCCCGCAGCAGCGGCACCAGGCAGCCGGGCACCTCGTACTGCGGAAGGGAGGACGGGACGGCCCGGAGGAGTCCGAGCTGGACGAAGTCGTCCAGTGTGGTCTTGGCCCCGGAGACCGAGCAGCCCGCGAGCGCGGAGGCGGTGTGCGGGTCGACGTGGCCGGCCGGGGCGAGGCAGAGCAGTCGCAGTATCCGCGCGGCGGGCGAGGGCAGCGAGGCGTAGGTGTGGCCGAAGACACGCGCGAGGGCCGAGCCCTCGTCGGGCAGTGCGCGCACCCGTTTGGCGAGGTCGGCAACGGCGGCCTTGGGTCGCACCGCGAGCCAGCCGCCGGCCAGCACGAGCGCCGCGGGGTGGGCCGCGCACACCTCGACCAGGGACTCCGCCGAGCCCGGGTCGACGGTGATGCGGACGGGGCCCGCGGCGCGCGCGAGGAGTTCGACGGCGGCCTCCTTGTCCAGGCCGCCGAGGGTGCAGGGCCGGACGTCGGGGATGCCGGTGAGCGGGCCCTCGGCGACCGCGACGACCAGGCAGTCGGGGGTGTCCGGGAGGAGCGCGTCGACCTGTCCGGCGTCGGCCGCGTCGTCGAGGAGCAGCAGCGCCCTACGGTCGGCGAGGGCCGCGCGGAGCGTCTCGGCGAGGTCGTCCTCGGCGGCTCCGGGCGGGGCGGGCACGGCCAGCGCGTCCAGCAGGTCGCGGGCGGTGCGCTCGGTGGGTACGGGGGCGCCGTCGGGGTCGGTGAGGTGGGCGCGCAGCACCCCGTCGGGGTAGTCGTCGGCGAGCTGCCGGACGAGTTCCTCGGCGAGTGCGGTGCGGCCCGAGCCGGGGCGGCCCGCGACGAGCAGGACGCGTGCGCGGGGTGCCTTGCGGCCGGAGAGGGTGTCGAGGCCCGCGCGGTCGACGTCGGCGCGGAGCTCTTTCAACTCCCGGCGTCTGCCGACGAACTGAGCCCGTGTCGACTCCAGCGAGGCGCGTGCGGGTGAGGGCACCGCGCCACCCGCCGTCGCACCGTCCGTGTCGACTGCCTGATCCGTCACGGGCCACGCTCCCGTCCGCCTGCGCACGAACCCGCCGGGGCTCCGGGCGGGACGCTTTCAGAGCCTAGTTCAGGCCCTGCGCCCCTCCCGGGCACGCAGCACGCACAAGTCGCCCGATCGGATCAGTAGATCGTCACACCGGACGGCTCGAGGGGGTCTCAGGCCTCGAAGGGGCGGGCGGGCCAGGGGGCCTCGGCGGGGCGCAGCGCGTCCACGCCGTCGCCGTTCAGGACCGCCTGCAGCGAGAGGGCGCCGACGACGAGGCAGTTGTTGTGCAGGTCGCCGGCGAGCACGCCGCGGACGAGCTCGTCGAGGGGCACCCGGGCGAGCTCCATGTCGGACTCCTCCTCCTCGACCTCGAACCGCTCGCCCTCGGCCTCCGAGAGGTCACGGGCGAGGAAGACCCGCACGGCCTCGTCGCAGCCGCCGGGGGTGGTGTAGACGTCGGTGAGGACCCGCCAGTCCTCGGCCTTGACGTGCGCCTCCTCGTACAGCTCGCGCTGGGCGGCGTGCAGGGGGTTCTCGCCGGGGACGTCGAGGAGGCCTGCGGGGATCTCCCAGAGCTTGTGGCGTACGGGGTGGCGGTACTGGCGGATGACCAGGACGCGGCCCTCGTCGTCGAGCGCGAGGACGGCGACCGAGCCCGGGTGGACCTGGTAGTCGCGGTGGACGACGGATCCGTCGGGCATGACCACGTCGTCGGTGCGGACGGAGGTCTTGTTGCCGACGAAGGGGGTCTTCGTCGCCGTGACCTGCCACTCCTCGGCGGTGTCCTTGATCGTCATGCCCTGTCCTCCCACACGTGCAAACGACAAACCGGGGTGCGCGTCCCGTGAGACGCACACCCCGGCAACCGTATCGCTCCGGTGTTACTTTCCGGACTTGCCGCCCTGCTTGGCCCCGGCCTGCTGACGCTCGACGGCCGCCTTCACGAGGCCGGCGAAGAGCGGGTGCGGGCGGGTCGGACGGGACCGCAGCTCCGGGTGGGCCTGGGTGGCGACCAGGTAGGGGTGCACCTCGCGCGGGTACTCGACGTACTCCACAAGCTTGCCGTCCGGGGAGACGCCGGAGAACTGGATGCCGGCCTTCTTCTCCAGGTCCGCGCGGTAGGCGTTGTTCACCTCGTAGCGGTGGCGGTG